>CAWKFB010000001.1:0-78141 GCA_963848835.1 Candidatus Aminicenantota bacterium
GACTTCGTCCCGTCCTCGAGGCGCTTCGTCGGCGCCCTGGACGCCCTGGCCGCATTCGCCGCACCACAGCATCAGGGCGCGACAGCGGCATGGAGGCTTCCTTCTCCATGATCCCGCCCTGCACGTTCTTCGACGGGGTCGGGCGGGACGAACTGCTTGACGAAGTTGAGCCGCTCGACGACGGCCCGGCCCTTGTCCGTGTCGACGATGAGGACCTTGCCCGTCTTGCCCTTGTCCTTGCCCTGCCGGACGACGACGATGTCGTTCTTCCGGATGACCGGGGCGCCCATCACAGCACCTCCGGGGCGAGGGAGACGATCTTCATGAACTTCTTCTCCCGGAGCTCGCGGCCGACCGGGCCGAAGACCCGCGTCCCGACGGGCTCGCCGGCCTTGTCGATGATGACGGCGGCGTTGTCGTCGAACCGGATATAGGAGCCGTCCTTGCGGCGGACCTCCTTGCGGGCCCGGACGACGACCGCCCGGACGACCTTCCCCTTGGGGACCTTGCTCTCGGGCTCGGCCTCCCGGACGGTGGCCGAGATGATGTCCCCGATCGAGCAGACGAGACCCACGCCGCCGCCGAGGGGCGTGATGGCGCGGATCCGGCGGGCCCCGGAATTGTCCGCGACCCTGAGCATCGTGTACTGTTGGATCATGGCTTCACTTCCCCGGGAGTATCCTCGACCTCGGCGGCCGCGGAGGCCGACAATCTCGACGACCCGCCAGCGCTTGCGCTTGCTGATCGGCCGAGTCTCGACGATCCGCACGACGTCGCCGAGCTTGCACTTCTCGTATTCGTCGTGGGCGAGGAACGTCTTCTGTTGTTTGATGATCTTTTTGTAAAGGGGATGGCGGAGCTGCCGCTCGACCTTGACGGTGACGGTCTTTGTCATCTTCTTGCCGACGACTACTCCGATCTTGGTTGTCTTTCGTTTTGGTGGGCTTTCGGTTCCATCGCGTCTTCAGGTCTCCGGCCTTCATCTTGCGGATGATCGTCTTAATCCGGGCGAGGTCGCGCCGGACGATCCAGCTTGGCGGAATTATCGACCTGCCCCACCTCGTGCTGGAAGCGCAGCTTGAAGAGCTGATCCTTGAGCTCGGCCTGCTTGCGGCGAAGCTCGTCGACGTCCAGTTCTCTCAGTTCTGCGGGTTTCATCGGAGTTCTCGATTCTCCTGGCTGATGAGCCGGGTCTTGATCGGCAGCTTGTGGGAGGCGAGGCGCATGGCTTCCTTGGCCACGTCCTCGGGCACGCCCTCGAGCTCGTAGAGGATCCGGCCGGGGCGGATGACGTCGACCCAGAACTCCGGGTCGCCCTTGCCCTTGCCCATCCGGACCTCGGTCGGCTTCTTGGTGACCGGCTTCCAGGGGAAGGACCGGAGCCAGAGCTTGCCCCGCCTCTTGATGAAGCGCGTGATGGTGATCCGGCCGGCCTCGAGCTGGCGCGCGGTCAGCCAGCACGGCTCGAGGGCCTGGAGCCCGTACTCGCCGAACGACAGGGTGCTGCCCCGGTGGGCTTTCCCGCGCATCCGGCCGCGCTGGCTCTTGCGGAATTTGACTTTTTTCGGCATCAACATGGTCAGATCTCCTCAACCTCCGCCGTCTGCGAGGTCATCTTCGCTTTTTCGACGTCGGACCGGTAGATCCAGACCTTGATCCCGATCTGGCCGTAGGTCGTGAAGGCCTCGGTGAAACCGTAGTCGATGTCGGCCCGGAGCGTCTGGAGCGGGAGCTGGCCCCGGAGGTACCATTCCGACCGGGCGATTTCGACCCCCCCGAGACGGCCCGCGCACATGACCTTGATCCCCTTGGCGCCCATCTTCGATGGCCATCTCGACGGCCTTGCGCATGGCCCGGCGGTAGGCGATCCGCTTCTCGAGCTGGACGGCGATGCCCTCCCCGACGAGGATGGCCGTCAGCTCCGGCTTGTCGACCTCGCGGATGTCGACGTAGACGTCGCGCTTGGCGATGCCCTCGAGGAAGCCCTTGAGGCTCTCGATCTCCTTGCCCCCGCGGCCGATGATGATCCCCGGCCGGGCGGTGTGGATGATGACCCGGATCTTCGGCCCGACCCGCTCGATGGCCACCTCGGCGATGCCGGCGTGGGCGTACTTGGCCTTGACCGCCTTTTTCATGGCCAGGTCCTCGTGGATGAGCCGGGCGTACTCCTTGGACTTGGCGAACCAGCGCGAGCTCCAGTTCTTGTTGAATCCCAGGCGGAATCCGTGCGGATGCGTTTTCTGTCCCACGATCAGCTCCCTTTCTCTCGTCGAGATAGACGTGGACGTGGCTCGTCCGCTTCAGGATGCGGAAGGCCCGCCCCATCGGCGGCCGGCCGGATCCGCTTCCAGGACGGACCCTCGTCGACGTGGATCTTGGCCACGAAGAGCGTGTCGACGTCGACGTTCGGCGACTTCTGCTGGGCGTTGGCGATGGCCGAGCGGAGCGTCTTCTCGACGATCAGGCTGGCCTTCTTCTTCGGGTTGAAATGGAGGATCGTCAGCGCCTCGCCCACGAAGCGGTCGCGGACGAGGTCGGCGACGAGGCGGCACTTCTGGGCCGAGACCCGGACGTGCCGCGTCGCGGCGTGGGAGAGGAAGGTCGGGGCGTCCATGTTACTTCGCCACCTTCACCGCTTTGGCGGCCTTGGAGGTGTGTCCCTTGAACGTCCGGGTCGGGGAGAACTCCCCGAGCCGGTGGCCGACCATGTTCTCCGTGACGAAGACGGGGATGAACTTCCGCCCGTTGTGGACGGCGATGGTCAAACCCACCATCTCCGGCAGGATCGTCGACCGGCGCGACCAGGTCTTGATGACCTTGCGCTTCTCTCCCTGCGTTTCCAGGGCCTTGATCTTCGCGGCCAGGGGCGCATCGATGAACGGGCCTTTGGCGAGTGAGCGTCCCATGGTTATTTACTCCTTCTCCGGACGACGAAGACGCGCGTCCGTTTGTTCTTGCGGGTCTTGAAGCCTTTGGTCGGGATGCCTTCCGGGCTGACCGGATGGCGGCCACCCTTGGCCTTGCCCTCGCCGCCGCCGTGCGGATGGTCGACGGGGTTCATGGCCGTGCCCCGGACGTGGGGCTTGATTCCCGCCCAGCGCGACCGGCCGGCTTTCCCGATCTGGACGTTCTGGTGGTCGAGGTTGCCGATCTGGCCGATCGTCGCCCGGCAGAAGAGATGGACCTTCCGGATCTCGGACGAGGGCAGGCGGAGCTGGGCGAACTCGCCCTCCTTGGCCAGGATCTGGGCCCCGGCCCCGGCCGTCCGGACGATCTGGCCGCCCTTCCCCCGCTGCAGCTCGACGTTGTGGACGATCGTGCCCAGGGGAAGGTTCCGCAGCAGGGTGGCGTTACCCGGGACGATGTCGACGACCTGGTCCGAGGAGACGATGGACTGCCCGACCTTGAGGTCGAGCGGGGTCAGGACGTAGCGCCGTTCGCCGTCCCGGTACTTGACCAGGGAGATGAAGGCCGAGCGGTTGGGGTCGTACTCGGTCGTCTCGACGACGCCCGGGATGTCGAGCTTGTCCCGGCGGTAGTCGATGATCCGGTACATCTTCCGGAAGCCGCCGCCGCGGTTGCGCATCGACAGGTGGCCCTTGTTGTTCCGGCCGCCCGAGCGGGTCAGGCGGACGAGGAGCGCCTTGTGCGGCTTGTCGCCGGACAGCTCCTCGTAGGTCAGCCCGGTCCGGTGGCGCAGGCCGGCCGTTCGTGGTCTGTAGGTCTTGATGCCCATGTTATACCGCCTCGAAGTACTCGATCATCTTCTCGCCCGGCTTGAGCCGGACGATGGCCCTCTTCCAGTTCTTGGTCCGGCCCGATCCCCGGCCGACCCGGCGCTCCTTGCCGTGCTTGGCCTGGGTCCGGACGGATTCGACCTTGACCTTGAAGAGGGTCTCGACGGCCTTCTTGATCTCGGATTTATTGGCCGTCGGGGGGACCTCGAAGCAGACCTCACGGAACTTCTCCTTGAGGATGGTGGCCTTCTCGGTGATGACCGGCCGGAGGATGATCTTGGTGGGATCTGCGCTCACTGGATTTTCTCCATCAGGGAGGTGAAGGCCGCCTGGCTGATGACCAGCCAGTCGTAGGTCAGGAGGTCGTGCGTCCCCAGGCGCTCCCAGGCCATGGCCTTCGTCCGCGGCACGTTGCGCAGGGCCGCGAACAGGGAGGCGTTCGTCGCGGCGTCGACGACCAGGGCCGAGACGACGTTGAGCCCCTTGAGGAGGGCGGCGGCGTCCTTGGTCTTGGCCGAGGCCAGAGCTCAGGTCGTCGACGATCAGGATCCGCCCGTCCGCCCGCTTGGCCGCCAGGGCCGAGCGGAAGGCGTTCTTCCGCGCTTCTTTGGGGAGGGCGGTGGCGAAGCTCTTGGGTTGCGGGCCGAAGGTCGTCCCGCCGTGCCGCCAGAGGGGCGAGCGCGTCGCGCCCGCCCGGGCCCGGCCGGTGCCCTTCTGCCGCCAGGGCTTGCGGTTCGACCCGCTGACCTGGGCCCGGGTCTTCGTCGCGGCCGTGCCGCGCCGCTGGTTGGCCTGGGTGCTCACGACCGCCTCATAGATGAGGTGGCCCTTGACGGGGTAGCCGAAGACGGACGCGGGCAGCTCGACCGTGCCGACGGCCTGCCCGTTCCGATTGATGACTTGCGCTTTGTCCATGATCGATCCTCTTCCCGTCAGGCCTTGTGGATGAGCAGATAGCCGCCGTTGGGTCCCGGGACGGCCCCGACGAGGACGAGGAGGTTATGCTCCTTGTCCGTCTGGAAGACCTTGAGGTTCCGGACCGTCGTCCGGGCGTGGCCCATCCGGCCGCCCATCCGCAGACCGCGGACGACGCGCGAGGGATAGGAGGAAGCCCCGATCGACCCGGGCGCCCGGTGGAACATCGAGCCGTGGGTGTCCGCGCCGCCGCGGAAATGGTGGCGCTTGACGACGCCCTGGAATCCCTTGCCCTTGCTCGTCCCGATGACATGGACGATCTCGCCGGCCTCGAACATGTCGACGAAGAACTGGTCGCCTTCCCGCGCTTCCCCCTCATATGCGAACTCGCGGAGGATGCGGACGGCCGGGGAGCCGGACTTCTTGAAATGGCCGTCCCGGGCCTTGAGGGGCTTGACCTTCCGGTCGGCCTCGACCAGCCCGACCTGGAGGGCGGCGTAGCCGTCGCGCTCCTCGGTCTTCTTCTGGATGACCGTGCAGGGGCCGGCCTGGATGACCGTCAGCGGGACGGCGTTGCCGGCCGCGTCGAACCCCTGGGTCATGCCGATCTTCTTCCCGATCAAACCGCGGAGCATGTCACTCTCCTCCCGTCCCGTAGGCCTGGATCTCGACGTCGATGCCGGCGGGCAGGTCGAGCTTCTGGAGCTCCTCGATCGTCTCGTTGTTGTACTCGCTGATGTCGATGAGGCGCTTGTGGACGCGCATCTCGAAGTGCTCGCGGGACTTCTTGTCCACGTGCGGCGAGCGGAGGACGCAGGTCCGGTGGATCCGCGTCGGGAGCGGGATCGGCCCCGAAATGCTGGCCCCCGTCCTCTTGGCCTTGATGACGATGTCCTTGACCGACTGATCGAGCAGACGATGGTCGAACGATTTCAGCCGGATGCGAATTTTTTCCATCTTTTCCTCGCTTCAGACGATTCCCGTCTCCGACATCCGCGCCGCGGCGGGGCGTGGGAACGCCATGGCAATCTCGCCGACAGGCCGCGAGTTCCCCATGCTCCCGTTTCGGGCTTCCCGCTGCGACACGGTGGTTTCCTTTCCGATCCTATTCGATGATCTCGGTGATGGTTCCGGCGCCGACCGTCCGGCCGCCCTCGCGGATGGCGAAGCGCTGCCCTTTCTCCATCGCCACGTCCGTGATCAGCGACACTTCCATGGTCACGTTGTCCCCCGGCATCACCATCTCCACGCCCTCCGGCAGCTTCGCGTCCCCCGTCACGTCCGTCGTCCGGAAGAAGAACTGCGGCCGGTAGCCCGTGAAGAACGGCGTGTGCCGCCCCCCCTCCTCCTTCGACAGGGCGTAGATCGTCCCCCTGAACTTCCGGTGCGGCGTGATCGATCCCGGCTTCGCCAGGACCTGACCCCGCTCCACCTCCGTCTTCCCGATCCCCCGCAGCAGGCAGCCGATGTTGTCCCCCGCCTGCGCCTGGTCGAGAAGCTTGCGGAACATCTCCACCCCAGTCACAACCGTCTTCCGCGTCTCGCCGAAGCCCACGATCTCGATCTCGTCGCCGACCTTCACCACTCCCCGGTCCACCCGGCCCGTGACGACGGTCCCGCGACCCGTGATCGAAAACACGTCTTCAACGCTCATCAGGAACGGCTTGTCCACTTCCCGCAGAGGCTCCGGGATCGCCGTGTCCAGCGCCTTCACCAGCTCCCAGATCGGCTTGGCCGCTTCCCCCGTCGGGTCCGCCATCGCCTTCGTCGCCGACCCCCGGACGACCGGCACCTTGTCCCCGGGGAACTTGTATTTCGTCAGAAGGTCCCGCACCTCAAGCTCCACAAGGTCCAGGATCTCCGGATCGTCCACCAGGTCCGTCTTGTTCATGAACACCACGATCGCCGGCACGTTCACCTGGTAGGCCAGCAGGATGTGCTCCCGCGTCTGCGGCATCGGCCCGTCCGCCGCCGACACCACCAGCACCGCCCCGTCCATCTGCGCCGCCCCGGAGATCATGTTCTTGATGTAGTCGGCATGGCCCGGGCAGTCGATGTGCGCGTAGTGCCGCGTCTCCGACTCGTATTCCACGTGCGACAGCGCCACCGTCAGGATCTTCGTCGCGTCCCGGCGGAACATCTTCGCGTCCGCCTTCGCCACGTCGTCGTAGCTCTTGGCCGTCGCCAATCCCTTCGTCGCCAGGACCTTCGTGATCGCCGACGTCAGCGTCGTCTTCCCGTGATCGATGTGCCCGATCGTCCCCACGTTCACGTGCGGCTTCGTCCGCTCAAACTTCGCCTTTGCCATGTGTGCCTCCTATGACACTCCCGTTCCGGTCGTCCGCCCTTCGATCCGGGCGATGATGCCCTCCATGATCTGGAGGGGAACGGTCTCGTATGCGCAGAATTCCATCGAGAACACCCCGCGGCCCTGGGTCAGGGTCCGCAGGACGGTCGCGTAGCCGAACATCTCGGCCAGCGGGGCCTTGGCGTTGATCACCCGCGAGCCGACCCGCATCTCCATACCCTCGATCCGGCCCCGCCGGGCGTTGAGGTCGCCGACGATGTCGCCCAGGTAGTCGTCCGGAGAGACGACCTCGAGGCTCATGACCGGCTCGAGCAGGACGGGGACCGCTTTCGCGGCCGCGGCTTTGAAGGCCATCGTGGCCGCGATCTTGAAGGCGACGGGCGTCGATTCAGCCTCGTCGTACGCCGCCGTCAGGAGCTCGGCCCGGAGGTCGGTCATGGGGAATCCGGCCAGGGCCCCGAAGTCGAGCGATTCGCGGACCCCGTCCTCGACCGCGGCGACGAGCTCGTCGGGGAGCTCCCCGGACCGGGTCTTGTCGACGAACTCGAAGCCCGCCCCCCGGGGGAGCGGTTCGAGGGCGAGCCGGCAGCGGCCGAACTGGCCCTTGCCGCCGAGCGTCCGGACGAACTCGCCGTCGCCCGCGGCCGGCTTGAGGATCGTCTCCCGGTAGGCCACCTGGGGCTTGCCGGTGTTGGCGGCGACGCCGAACTCCCGGGACAACCGGTCCAGGGCGATCTCGATGTGGAGCTCGCCCATCCCGTAGACGAGGGTCTGGCCCGTCTGGGGGTCGACGGAGATCCGGATGGTCGGGTCCTCCTTGGCCAGCTTGGCCAGGGCGGACTTGAGCTTCTGGTGGTCGATCTTGCTCCGGGGCTCGACCGTGACCTGGATGACCGGCTCGGGGAACAGGATCGACTCGAGGACGACCGGCCGGTTCTTGGCGCAGAGGGTGTCGCCGGTGGAGAGGCTCTTCAGCGTCCCCATGGCGCAGATGTCCCCGGTGAAGATCTCTTTGACTTCCTTGCGCTTGTTGGCGTGCATCTCGAGGAAGCGGTTGATCCGCTCCTCCTCGTCCTTGACCGAGTTGTAAAAGACGGACCCGGCGTGGGCCTTGCCCGAATAGACCCGGAAGAAGGCCAGCGTGCCCATGAACGGATCATTCTGGAGCTTGAAGACGAGGGCGGCGAACGGCTCCTCGTCGGAGGGCCGGCGCGTCTCGGGGAGGTGGGTCCGGGGATGATGGCCGGTCACGGGCGGGATGTCGGTCGGGGCGGGCAGGTAGTCGACGATCGCGTCGAGGAGGGGATGGACGCCCTTGTTCCGGAAGGAGGCGCCGTAGAGGACGGGAACAGCCTTACCGGCGATGGTCGCCCGGCGGATGGCCGCCTTGAGCTCCTCGGCCGGGACATCGGCCCCCTCGAGGTAGAGCTCCATGATCCGCTCGTCCGCGTCGGCGAGCCTCTCCACGAGCTCCGTCCGCTTCGAGCGGACTTCGGCCTCGCGCTCGGGCGCGACGCCGCTCACGGCGAACGACGCCCCGATCAGGTCCGTGCCCCAGTCATATTCTTTCATGTTCACCAGGTCGACGACTCCGCGAAAAGACTCCTCTCGGCCGAGGGGGAGCTGGATGGGCAAAGGCTGGGCATGGAGCCGGGACCGGATTTGATCCACGGCCCGCTCGGGGTCCACGCCGACGCGGTCCATCTTGTTGATGAACACGATCCGCGGAACCCGATACTTGTCCGCCTGCCGCCAGACCGTCTCGGATTGGGGCTCGACTCCACCGACTCCGCACAGGAGCACCACCGCTCCGTCGAGCACTCTCAGCGACCGTTCGACTTCGGCCGTAAAATCAACGTGCCCGGGCGTGTCGATGATGTTGATTCGATGGTTGTTCCAGTAACAGGTGGTGGCGGCAGAGGTGATCGTTATGCCACGTTCCTGCTCTTGAGCCATCCAATCCATCACAGCCGTACCCTCGTCGACCTCGCCTATCTTGTAGGTGATGCCGGTGTAGTAGAGGATACGCTCCGTCGTGGTCGTCTTCCCGGCGTCGATGTGGGCCATGATGCCGATGTTGCGCAGCCGTTCGATCGGGTCGGATCGCGTCACGCCTTCGCTCCATCGTGCTCTGTCGGGCCCCTGCTCCGGAAACCGGGAGGACGTCCATTTATAAGATCACCACCGGTAATGAGCGAAAGCGCGGTTCGCTTCCGCCATCTTGTGGGTATCTTCGCGCTTCTTGACCGCGCCGCCCTTGTTGGCGACCGCGTCCAGGATCTCCGAGGACAGCTTTTCGACCATGCTCCGGCCGCCCCGCTCCTGGGCGTAGTGGATCAGCCAGCGGACGCCGACCGCGATCGACCGGCCGGATTCGACCTCGATCGGGACCTGGTAGGTCGCCCCGCCGACGCGGCGGGACTTCGTCTCGAGGACGGGGCGGACGTTGTCCACGGCCTTCTCGAAGACCTTGAGCGGGTCTTCCTTCGTCTTCTGCTGGATGGCGTCCAGGGTCGCGTAGACGGCCCGCTCGGCCGTGCTCCGCTTGCCTTCCTTCATGAAGGTGTTGATGAACTTCGTGATCAGGGTGGAGTTGTACTTCTGGTCGCCCGGAAGCTTCTTCTTCTTGATGATTCCGCGTCTTGGCATCGGACTCTCCGGGCGCTCTTAGGAAGCGACCTTCCGCTCCTTGGGCCGCTTGGTCCCGTATTTGGAGCGGCTCTGGTTCCGGTTGACCACGCCCTCGCTGTCGAGCGTGCCGCGGATGATGTGGTAGCGGACGCCGGGAAGGTCCTTGACCCGGCCGCCGCGGACGAGCACGATGGAGTGCTCCTGAAGGTTGTGCCCGACGCCGGGGATGTACCCCGTGACCTCGATGTTGTTGGTCAGGCGGACCCGGGCGACCTTTCTCAGGGCGGAGTTCGGTTTCTTGGGCGTGGTCGTGAAGACGCGCGTGCAGACCCCCCGCTTCTGCGGGCAGTCTTCGAGCGCCGGCGATTTGCTCTTGTCCTTCTTGAACGTCCGGCCTTTGCGGATCAGCTGATTGACGGTAGGCAAGAAATCGGCTCCTTCAATGCGAAATTATGGTTTACTCACTCCGAAGAAATAGTCTACTCGGAACGAATATTCGGAGTGTAGCAAAATCCGTGCCGTCTGTCAAGATTTTTTCCCCGGAATCCGGCCCCCTCAGTCGGGGAGCCGGATCGCCTCGGTCTCCTTCTCCGCTTCGGTCACCGGGGTCTCCCGGAGCTCGACGTCGCGGTAGAACTTGTAGCCCGTCCCGGCCGGGATGAGCCGGCCCATGATGATGTTCTCCTTGAGGCTGCGGAGCGTGTCGACCTTGCCGTAGATGGCGGCCTCGGTCAGGACCCGGGTCGTCTCCTGGAAGGAGGCGGCGGCGATGAAGCTGTCCGTGCTCAGGGCGCTCTTGGTGATCCCGAGGAGCAGCGGCCGGGCCTTGGCCGGCTTGCTGCCCTTCTTGATGACCTTGAGGTTCTCCTCCTGGAAGACGAACTTGTCGACCTGCTCGTCGACGAGGAACTCGGTGTCCCCGACCTCCTCGACTTTGACCCAGCGGAGCATCTGGCGGATGATCGTCTCGATGTGCTTGTCGTTGATCGGGACGCCCTGGAGGCGGTAGACCTCCTGGATCTCCCGGAGGAGGTACTCGGCCAGCTCCTTCTCCCCCAGGACGCGGAGGATGTCGTGGGGATTGACCGGCCCGTCCATGAGCGGCGTGCCCGCCCGGACGCGCTCCCCTTCCCCGACGCTGATGTGGGCGCCCTTGGGGATCATGTATTCCTTCTCCACGCCCCGGTCGCTCCGGACGGTCAGCTTCCGGTAGCCCCGGAGCAGGCCGCCGAACTGGACGATGCCGTCGATCTCGGCGATGACGGCGGGCGTCTTGGGCCGGCGGGCCTCGAAGAGCTCCTCGGCCCGGGGCAGGCCGCCCGTGATGTCCTTGGTCTTGGCCTGCTCCCGCGGAATTTTGGCCAGGATGTCTCCGGCGTGGACGCGGTCCCCGTTCTTGACCTCGAGGTGGGCCCCCGAGGGCAGGAAGTACTTCTTCAGCAGGAGCGGGATCTCCTTGCCGTGCTTGTCCTTGGCCTTGCGGGCCGCGTCGATGACTTCGATCCGCGGCTGCATCTTCTCGTCCTTGGGCTCGATGATGACCTGGCTCATCAGCCCGGTGACCTCATCCTGGGCGTCCTCCATCGTCACCTTCCGGACGACGTCCTGGAAGTCGATGATCCCCGATTCCTCGGTCAGGATGAGGGTGTTGAAGGGATCCCATTCGGCGAACACCTGGCGGGCTTTGACGTCCTGGCCGTCCCGGACGAGGACCTTGGCCCCGTAGGGGACCTGATAGTGCTCGACCTCGCGGTCGCGGTAGTCCATGACGGCGACGGTGGCCGTCCGGTTGACGACGATGAGGTTCTTGTCCTTGCTCTCGACGGTCCGGACGTCGTTGAAGCGGAGGCGGCCGTCCGTTTTGGCCTCGAGGCGCGACTGCTCGCCCTTGCCCATGGCGATGCCGCCGACGTGGAACGTCCGCATGGTCAGCTGGGTGCCGGGCTCGCCGATCGACTGGGCGGCGACGATGCCGACCGCCTCGCCGAGCTCGACGAGGAAGCCCGAAGCCATGTTCCGGCCGTAGCAGAGCTGGCAGACCCCCCGCTTGGCCTCGCAGGTGAGGAGGGAGCGGATCCTGACTTTCTCGATGCCGACGTTCTGGAGCTCCTGGGCGACCTGATCGGTGATTTCCTGGTTGGTCTCGACGATGGGCTTGCCGGTGTCGGGGTGGACGACCCGCTCGAGGGAGGTCCGGCCCACGACCCGGTCGATGAACGGCTCGACGATCTCGCCGTTCTCGACGATGGCCGTGATGTTGACGCCCTTGAGCGTCCCGCAATCGTGCTGCTCGATGATGACCTCCTGGGCCACGTCGACGAGCTTGCGGGTCAGGTAGCCGGAGTTGGCCGTCTTGAGGGCCGTGTCGGCCAGGCCCTTGCGCGCGCCGTGGGTCGAGAGGAAGTACTGGAGGACGTTCAGCCCTTCGCGGAGGTTCGAGACGATGGGCGTCTCGATGATCTCGCCCGAGGGCTTGGACATCAGGCCGCGCATCCCGGCCAGCTGCCGGATCTGCTGCTTGTTGCCGCGCGATCCGGAGTCGGCCATGACGAACAGCGGGTTCAGGTTCGGGGTCTCGAAGCTGATCCGCTTCATCTCGCCGATCATCGCCGCCGAGACCTCGTCCGTCGTCGCGCTCCAGATGTTGATGACGTTGTTGAACCGCTCGCGGGCCGAGATCGTCCCGTCGAGGTAGAGCTTCTCGATCTCCTGGACGCTCTTCTGGGCCTTGTCCACGAGTGCGGCCTTGGTCGGCGGGATGACGAAGTCGTCAATCCCCAGGGAGAAGCCGGCCTGGGTGGCGTGGATGAACCCGAGCTCCTTGAGCTTGTCCAGGGTCTCGACGGTCAAGGCCAGCCCGAACTTGAGATAAATATAGAAGACGAGGTTCTCGACGCCCTTCTTCTTGAACGTGCCGTTGATGAAGGGCATGCCCTTGGGCAGGGCGGAGTTGAAGATGATCCGGCCCGGCGTCGTGTCGATCAGCCCGTTCTTCAGGTTGACGATCGGGCACATCAGGACGGCCTGGTCGTCGTAGTAGGCGGTCAGGTTCATGAACGGGCCGTTCATCCGCAGCTTGATCTGGCTCTGGAGCTGGACGTTCTTCTGCTCGAAGGCGAGGAGGACGTCCTCGGAGTTGCCGAAGATCCGGCCTTCGCCCTTGAGCCCCTTCTTGGCCAGGCTGACGTAGTAGCAGCCCAGGACCATGTCCTGGCTGGGGATGGTCAGCGGCCGGCCGTGCGAGGGCGAGAGGATGTTGTTGGTCGAGAGCATGAGGGTCGAGGCCTCGACCTGGGCTTCGACGGAGAGCGGGACGTGGACCGCCATCTGGTCGCCGTCGAAGTCGGCGTTGAACGCGGCGCAGACCAGGGGATGGATCTGGATGGCCTTGCCCTCGACGAGGATGGGCTCGAAGGCCTGGATGCCCAGGCGGTGGAGGGTGGGGGCGCGGTTGAGGAGGATGGGATGCTCCTTGACCACTTCCTCGAGGAAGTCCCAGACCTCGGGCCGCTCCTGCTCGTGCCACTCCCGGGCGACCTTGACGCTCGGGACGAGGCCCTCTTTTTCCAGCTTGTGGAAGATGAAGGGCTTGAAGAGCTCGAGGGCCATCTTCTTCGGCAGCCCGCACTGGTTGAGCTTGAGCTCGGGACCGACGACGATGACCGAGCGGCCGGAGTAGTCGACCCGCTTGCCGAGGAGGTTCTGGCGGAAGCGGCCCTGCTTGCCCCGGAGCGCCTCGCTCAGCGACTTGAGCGGGCGGCGGTTGGCCCCGAGATGGACCCGGCCGCGCTTGCCGTTGTCGAACAGGGCGTCCACCGCCTCCTGGAGCATCCGCTTCTCGTTGCGGATGATGAGCTCGGGGGCGCGGAGCTCGATGAGCTTCTTCAGCCGGTTGTTGCGGTTGATGACCCGGCGGTAGAGGTCGTTGAGGTCGGAGGTGGCGAAGCGCCCGCCGTCGAGCCGGACGAGGGGCCGGAGGTCCGGCGGGATGACCGGGATGACGTCCAGGATCATCCACTCCGGGCGGTTGGCCGACTTCTTCAGGGCCTTGAAGACCCGCAGCCGCTTGGCGTAGCGGAGCCGGCGCTGCTGGGAGGTCTCCTTCTTCATCGCCTTGCGCAGGCGGTCGGCCTCCTTCTTGATGTCGATCCGCTCGAGGAGGATCTTGATCGCCTCGGCCCCGATCGAGGAGTCGAACTTGTCGCCGTACTTCTCCCGGGCCTCCTTGTATTCGTCCTCGTTGAGGAGCTGCTTCTCCTTGAGGGGCGTGTCGCCCGGGTTGATGACGATGGTCGACTCGAAGTAGAGGACCTTCTCCAGGTCCTTGATCGAGAGGTCGAGGACGAGCCCGATCCGGCTGGGCGGGGACTTGAAGAACCAGATGTGGGCGACGGGCGAGGCCAGCTGGATGTGGCCCATCCGCTCGCGGCGGACCTTGGATTTGGTCACCTCGACGCCGCAGCGCTCGCAGATGATCCCGCGGTACTTCATCCGCTTGTATTTGCCGCACAGGCACTCGTAGTCGTTGATCGGGCCGAAGATCTTGGCGCAGAACAGCCCGTCCCGCTCCGGCTTGAAGGTCCGGTAGTTGATCGTCTCCGGCTTGGTCACCTCGCCCCACGACCAGCTCTTGATCTTCTCGGGCGAGGCGATGGAGATCCGGACGCGGTCGAAATCCTGGCGCGGCTTGCCGCCGATCGCTTGCTTGAGTTCCATCCTCATTCTCCTTTGCGGGCCGGGGTCTCGATGCCCCAGGGCTTCGTCCCGTCCTCTTTCTCCGCCCGCTCGAGCTCGACGTTGAGGCAGAGGCTCTGCAGCTCGCGGATGAGGACGTTGACCGACTCGGGGAGGCCCGGGGTGAATTCGAGGTCGCCCTTGACGATGGCCTCGTAGATCTTGGCCCGGCCTTCGACGTCGTCGGACTTGACGGTCAGGAGCTCCTGGAGCGTGTAGGCCGCCCCGTAGGCCTCCAGGGCCCAGACCTCCATCTCGCCGAAGCGCTGGCCGCCGAACTGGGCCTTGCCGCCCAGCGGCTGCTGGGTGATGAGCGAGTACGGTCCGGTCGACCGGGCGTGGATCTTGTCGTCGACCAGGTGGTAGAGCTTCATCATATAGATGTTGCCGACGGTGACCTCCTGGTCGAGGAACTCGCCGGTGATTCCGTCGTAGAGCGGCGTCTTGCCCGTCACGGGCAGCCCGGCCTTCTTGAGCAGCTCCTTGATCTCCCGCTCGGTGCAGCCGTCGAAGACGGGGGTGGAGATCCACATCCCGAGCTTGTCGGCGGCCCAGCCGGCGTGGGTTTCGAGGATCTGGCCGACGTTCATCCGGGAGGGGACCCCCAGGGGGTTGAGGACGATCTCGACCGGCGTGCCGTCGGGGAGGCGCGGCATGTCCTCCTCGGGGACGATCTTGGCGATGATCCCTTTGTTGCCGTGCCGGCCGGAGACCTTGTCGCCGACCGACATCTTCCGCTTCATGGCGATGAAGACCTTGATGGCCTGGATGACGCCCGGGGCGAGCTCGTCGCCCTTCTTGAGCGTGTCGATCTTGTCCTTGAAGATGGACTTGAGGGCCTCGATCTGCCGGCGGACCTTCTTCTCGATGTCCCGGATCCGCTCGTCGCGGTCCTCGTCGGCCTCGATCTTGAGCTTCCCGACTTCGTCTGGGCCGATCTCCTCGAGGAGCTTTTCGGTCAGCTTCTGGCCCTTCTCGAGCGACAGGGCGGCGGCCTTCTGGTCCTTGTCCAGGGCCGCGCCCTTGAGGAGGACCTTGACCTTCCGCCACCGCTCGTTCTCGAGGATCGTGATCTCGTCGTCGAGATTCCGCTTCATCCGGGCGATCTCATCCTTCTCGATGAGCTTGGCCCGGTTCCCCTTCTCCGACCCGCGCCGGGAGAAGATGCGGACGTCGATGACCGTCCCCTCGACCCCGGGGGAGCAGTAGAGCGAGGCGTCCTTGACGTCGAGGGCCTTCTCGCCGAAGATCGCCTTGAGGAGCTTCTCCTCGGGCGAGAGCTGGGTCTCGCCCTTGGGGGCGACCTTGCCCACGAGCACGTCGCCCGACTTGACGTGGGCGCCGATGCGGCAGATGCCGTTCTCGTCCAGGTTGCGGAGGACGACGTCCGGGACGTTGGGGATGTCCCGGGTGATCTCCTCGGGCCCGAGCTTCGTGTCGCGGGCCTCGATCGTCTCCTCGACGATGTGGAGGGAGGTGAAGATGTCGTTCTTGATCAGCTTCTCGCTGACGATGATGGCGTCCTCGAAGTTGTAGCCCCGCCAGGGCATGAAGGCGCACAGGACGTTCCGCCCCAGGCTGAGCTCCCCGAGGTCGGTGCAGGAGCTGTCGGCGAGGACCTGCCCGGCCTGGACGTGGTCGCCCTTGCGGACGATCGGCCGCTGGCTGAGGCAGGTGTTCTGGTTGGTCCGGAGGAACTTGGTCAGGAGATAGAGGTCGGTGTTGACCTCATAATTCTTGGTCGAGTCCTTCGTGTCGGCCTTGATCAGGATGCGCTCGGCGTCGACGAACTCGACGACCCCCGCCCGGCGGCAGATGACGACGTCGCCCGAACCCTCGGCGACGATGTCCTCGATGCCGGTCCCGATCCGCGGCGCCTCGGGGCGCAGGAGCGGGACGGCCTGCCGCTGCATGTTCGAGCCCATCAGGGCCCGGTTCGCGTCGTCGTGCTCGAGGAACGGGACGAGGGCCGCGGACAGGGAGACGAGCTGCTTGGGCGAGACGTCGATGTAGTCGATCTGCTCCTTGGGCAGGAGCCGGGAGTTCCCCGCCTGCCGGGCGCTGACGATGTCGCTCGTGAAATGGCCCTTCTCGTCGACGGCCGTGTTGGCCTGGGCGATGATGTGCTTCTCCTCCTCCCAGGCGGTCATGTAGAAGCAGTACGGCTCCGTGACGGGCATGACCTTGGCCCCCTTCCTCTTGAGCGAGGCGAGGGTCTTCTCCATCTCGTCTTCCTCGACGGTGTCGCCGATCTTGTAGTCGCTGTCGCCGGGATGGGTGATCCGGACGTAGTCGATGATCCGGCCCTTGCGCACCTGGCGGTAGGGCGACTCGATGAACCCGTAGTCGTTGACCCGGGCGAAGGAGCTCAGCGAGGAGATCAGCCCGATGTTCGGGCCTTCCGGCGTCTCAACCGGGCAGATCCGGCCGTAGTGGGAGTTCTGGATGTCGCGGACCTCGAACCCGGCCCGCTCGCGGCTCAGCCCGCCCGGGCCGAGGGCGCTCAGGCGCCGCTTGTGGGTCACCTCGGCCAAGCTGTTGATCTGGTCCATGAACTGGGAGAGCTGGGAGCTGCCGAAGAACTCCTTGAGGGCGGCGATGACGGGCTTGGAGTTGATCAGGTCCTGGGGCATGGCCGAGGCCAGGTCGGCCGTGACCGTCATCTTCTCCTTGATCGTCCGCTCCATGCGGGTCAGGCCGATGCGGAAGGCGTTCTCGACGAGCTCGCCGATCGACCGGACGCGGCGGTTGCCCAGGTGGTCGATGTCGTCCACGGCGCCCTCGCCGCGGCGGAGGCGGAAGAGGTAGTTGAGGACCTCGACGTAGTCCTTCGGGGCGAGCGTCTTGTCCTCGAGCGGCGTGTCCAGCCCGAGCTTGATGTTGTACTTCAGCCGGCCGATCCGGCTGAAGTTGTACTTCTGGGGGTTGAAGAAGAGGTTCTTGAACAGGTTCTGGGCGCTGTCCATCGTGTGCGGCTCGCCGGGCCGGAGCTTGCGGTAGATCTCGGCCAGGGCCGCGTTCGAGTCCTTCTTGAGGTCCTTCTTGAGGGTGTTGACGACGAGGGGCCCGGCCTCGTCCTCCATGGGGAAGAAGACCTCGAACGGCTCGTTCTTCCCGATGAGGAGGTCGAGGGCGGTGTCGCCGATCTCCTCGTTCCCCTTGACCTTGCCCTTGAGCCCGCTCACGGCGTAGGCGCCCAGGAGGTCCTTGCGGTCGACGGCGACCCGGGCGATCCCGAGGTCCTTGAGCTTGGCGTAGATCTCCTCGGTGATCTTCTTCTTGGCGTGGAAGAGGACGCCCTTGCCCTTGGGATCGTCGATGTCCTCGGCGAGCGTCCGGCCGACGAGGCCCGGGGCCAGGTCCCAGGCGAGCTTCCCGCTCTCGGGCGTGACCTTGTAGACTTTGTGGAAGATCCGGAGGATGTCCTCGTCCGTGCCGAAGCCGAGGGCCCGGAGGAAGACCGTGGCCAGGAACTTCTTCTTCCGGTCGAGCCGGACGTAGAGGTTGTTCTTGACGTCGTACTCGAACTCGACCCAGGCGCCCCGGTAAGGGATGATCTTGGCGATGAAGAAGCCCTTGGCCTCGCCCTGGCGAAAGAAGACCCCGGGAGAGCGCTGGAGCTGGCTGACGATGACGCGCTCGATGCCGTTGAAGATGAACGTCCCCTTCTCGGTCATGAGCGGGATGTCCCCGAAATAGACCTCCTGCTCCTTGATGTGTTTCAGCCGCTTGGCCTTGGTCACGGCGTCCTTCTCCCAGGAGATGAGCCGGACCTTGAGCCGGAGCGGGACGGAGTAGGTGTAGCCCTTCTGGAGGCACTCGTTGGGCGTATACTTCATCTTCAGCCCGACCCGGTCGCCGCAGTGGTCGCACAGCGGGACGTCGATCTTCCGGGAGGCGCTGCAGTAGGGGCAGACTTCCTTTTCCGTCAGCTCGATCTCGACGGGGAGGAGGGTGCCGCAGCTCGTGCACTTCGACCGGGCGTGCTCGACGCCCTTCAGCCGGCCGCACTTGCACTCCCACGTCCCGATCGAGTAGTTGATGAAGTCGAGCTGGGTGGTCTCCTTGAAATCGGAGATGGGGAAGACGTCCTTGAAGGCGGCCTGCAGGCCGGTGTCCTTGCGCTCCTCCGGGAGGAGGTCCATCTGGAGGAACTCGCCGTAGGACTGGGTCTGGATGGCCAGGAGATCGGGCATCGGGAAGATCGACCGGATCTTCGAGAAGTCGATCCTGTTACGGTAATGATGACGCGGTTCTTTGGTCATGGGCGCTCTCTTCGACTCCTTCGGCGCGTCCCCCGGCGGACCGGGTCCGACGGCGGCGCACCTTCTCCCTCTCGCCGAAACCGGGGCCGGACGGACGGGTGCCCCGCCCCCCGGTTCCCCACTTCGCGAACGTGGTCGTCAGCGGACGTCCCTTCGTCGCGATTACTGAAGCTCGACTTGCGCTCCGACTTCCTCGAACTTCTTCTTCATCGCCTCGGCGTCGGCCTTGGACAGCCCTTCCTTGACCGGCTTCGGGGCGCCGTCGACGAGGTCCTTGGCTTCCTTCAGCCCGAGGTTGGTGATCTCGCGGACGACCTTGATGACGTTGATCTTCTTCTCCCCGGCGCCCTTCAGGACGAGGGTGAACTCGGTCTTCTCCTCGGCCTTGGCTTCGGCCGCGGGGGCCGCGGCGGCGGCGGCGGCGGGCATGGCGGCGGCGGCGCTGATGCCGTAGCGGGTCTCGAACTCCTTGATGTAGTCCGCCAGCTCCAGGACGGTCAGCCCGTCGAGGTGGCCGAAGAATTCTTCCTTGGTCAGCTTGGACATGATCGTGATCTCCTTTCCTGATCTCTTAAGCCTGTTTTTTATCATTGAGCTGCGTCATCAGGACCCCCAGGTTGCCCAAGGGCGCCCGGAAGACGCGCAGGAATCCGGCGAGCGGGGCGGCCATCATCGCCCCGACCCGGCCCAGGAGCTCGGTCCGGCCGGAGAGCTTGGTGATCTCCTCGAACCGCTCGGCGGCGAACGCACTGGCCCTGGAGGACGCCGCCCTTGACGGTCAGGACCTTGTTCTGGACGGAGAAGTCCTTGATCGTCTTGGCCAGCTTGATGGGGTCGTCGGCCGTGTAGGCCATGGCCGTGGGCTGGCGGAAGGCCCCCCGCAGGGCGTCGGGGAACTCGGCCTTGAGCGACCGGAGGGCGAGCCGGTTCTTGACCATCTTCATCCCGGAGGCCTGCTTCCGCAGGGTCTTCCTCAGGACGACGGACTGGGCGACCGACATCTTCTTGTAATCGAACAGGATGAAGGTGTCGTTCGCCTTCAGGAGTCCCGTCCAGGTCGCGGACGCGCGTTTCCTTGGCTTCCCGTTTCATGGGTCCGTGCTCCTTTATTTCTCCAGGATGTCTTCGCTGATCTTGAAGGCGGGGCCCATCGTGGAGCTCAGCGACATGCTCCGGACGAACTTGCCCTTGGCCGTCGACGGCTTGGCGTGGACGACCGCGGCGATGAACGTCTTGACGTTCTCGACGAGCTTCGCCTCGGGGAAGGAGACCTTCCCGACGGTCGAGTGGATGATGCTCGTCTTGTCGATGCGGAACTCGACCTTGCCCGCCTTGGTCTCCTCGACGGCCTTCTTGATGTCGAAGGTGACCGTGCCCGACTTCGGGTTGGGCATCAGGCCCTTGGTCCCGAGGATCCGGCCGAGCTTGCCCACCCCGCGCATGATGTCGGGGGTGGCGATGACGATGTCGAAGTCGATCCAGCCGCCGGCGATCTTCTCGATGAGATCTTCCCCGCCGGCGTAGTCGGCCCCGGCCGCCTCGGCCTCCTTGATCTTCTCGCCCGTGGCCAGGACGCAGATCTTCTTGGTCTTGCCCGTGCCGTGGGGCAGGACGATCGTGCCCCGGACCATCTGGTCGGACTGCTTGGGGTTCACCCCGAGGCGCATGGCGATGTCCACGGCCTCGTCGAACTTGGCGAAGTGGGCCTTCTTGACCAGGCCGACGGCGTCCTCGACCGAGTACTCCGGCTTGTCCTTGAGGGCCCGGACCTTGAGGTAGTTTTTTCCGCGTTTAGCCACCGATGATCTCCAATCCCATGTTCTTGGCCGTTCCCGCGACGATCCGCTTCGCCGCCTCGAGGTCGTTGGCGTTCAGGTCCGGGAGCTTGACCCGGGCGATGTCCTCGATCTGCTTTTCCGTGACCTGGCCGACCTTCTCCTTGTTCGGCGTTCCCGACCCCTTGGCGATCCCGGCCGCCTTCTTGAGCAGGTAGGACGCGGGGGGCGTCTTCAGGATGAAGGTGAAGCTCTTGTCCTTGAAGACCGTCAGGAGCACCGGGACGACCATGCCTTCCTCGAGCTTGCTCGTCCGCTCGTTGAACTCCCGGACGAAGAGCATGATGTTGACGCCCTGGGGGCCCAGAGCGGTGCCGACGGGGGGGGCGGGGCTCGCCTGGCCCGCGACGAGCTGCAGCTTGATCCGGGCCACAACTTCTTTCGACATGAAATCCTCCTATATCTTTTCCACTTGGAGAAACTCGAGCTCGACGGGCGTCGAGCGGCCGAAGATCGTCACCAGGACCTTGAGCGTGCTCCGCTCGTGGTTGACCTCCTCGACGAGCCCGTTGAAGTTGAAGAACGGCCCGTCGATGATCCGGACCGCCTCGCCCTTCTCGAAGGAATGCTTGGGCTTCGGCTTCTCCGAGGTCGTCTCCATGTGCTCGACGATCTGGCTGACCTCGCTGGCGCTGAGGGCGGAGGGCTTCCGGCCCGAGCCGACGAATCCCGTCACCTTGGGCGTCTCGCGGATGACGAGCCAGTTCTCCTCGCTCATCTCCATCTCGACGAGGATGTACCCGGGGTAGGACCGCTTGGTCGAGACGACCTTCTTGCCCGCCTTGATCTCGATGACGTCCTCGGTCGGGATGATGATCTTCCCGATCTGGTCCTCGATGCCCATCTCGAGCGCCCGCTGCCGGATGGATTCGGCGACGAACTTCTCGAACCCGGAATAGGTGTGGACGACGTACCAGTTCTTGGCCATGGGTTCGCTCACGACAGGACGTTCTTGAGCTGAGAGATCAGCCACCCGAACAGGATGTCCATGAAGAAGAGGAAGAACCCGAAGAAGACGATCGAGATGATGACGACGATAGTGGTGTTCACGACCTCGCTCCGGGAGGGCCAGGTGACCTTCCGGAGCTCCGCCCGGACCTCCTTCAAGAACGCCCAAAAACGCTTATACCATCTGATTTTTTCGCTCATCTTCTTCGACGTCCTTAAGACAGATTATCGCCTCCCCGCGCCCGGCCGGGGCCGGTCGGGAGGCTGGCAGGTGAGGCAGGACTCGAACCCGCAACCTGCGGTTTTGGAGACCGCTGCTCTAACCAATTGAGCTACTCACCTGTCCTGGGAACCGGGACGGCCCGTCCCTACTTGACTTCCTTGTGCAACGTGTGCTTCCGGCAGAACGGGCAGAACTTCTTGATCTCCAGCCGGTCCGTGTGCTTCTTCTTGTTCCGGGTGTTCGAATAGTTCCGCCGCTTGCACACGGAACAACTCAGTTGAATGATTTCTCGCATCGCGTTTCTTTCTGACTATCGCTCTCTATCCCGTGAAATCGGTGACAGGCACCGAATTCCAAGGGAATTGGGAGCCTGTCACCATTTTCTTTACTCGATGATCTCGGTGATGGTTCCGGCGCCGACCGTCCGGCCGCCCTCGCGGATGGCGAAGCGCTGCCCTTTCTCCATCGCCACGTCCGTGATCAGCGACATTTCCATGGTCACGTTGTCCCCCGGCATCACCATCTCCACGCCCTCCGGCAGCTTCGCGTCCCCCGTCACGTCCGTCGTCCGGAAGAAGAACTGCGGCCGGTAGCCCGTGAAGAACGGCGTGTGCCGCCCCCCCTCCTCCTTCGACAGGGCGTAGATCGTCCCCCTGAACTTCCGGTGCGGCGTGATCGATCCCGGCTTCGCCAGGACCTGACCCCGCTCCACCTCCGTCTTCCCGATCCCCCGCAGCAGGCAGCCGATGTTGTCCCCCGCCTGCGCCTGGTCGAGAAGCTTGCGGAACATCTCCACCCCAGTCACAACCGTCTTCCGCGTCTCGCCGAAGCCCACGATCTCGATCTCGTCGCCGACCTTCACCACTCCCCGGTCCACCCGGCCCGTGACGACGGTCCCGCGACCCGTGATCGAAAACACGTCTTCAACGCTCATCAGGAACGGCTTGTCCACTTCCCGCAGAGGCTCCGGGATCGCCGTGTCCAGCGCCTTCACCAGCTCCCAGATCGGCTTGGCCGCTTCCCCCGTCGGGTCCGCCATCGCCTTCGTCGCCGACCCCCGGACGACCGGCACCTTGTCCCCGGGGAACTTGTACTTCGTCAGAAGGTCCCGCACCTCAAGCTCCACAAGGTCCAGGATCTCCGGATCGTCCACCAGGTCCGTCTTGTTCATGAACACCACGATCGCCGGCACGTTCA
Source organism: Candidatus Aminicenantota bacterium (assembly GCA_963848835.1). Taxonomy (GTDB): domain Bacteria; phylum Acidobacteriota; class Aminicenantia; order Aminicenantales; family UBA4085; genus CAWKFB01. Next base: position 22,794 of record CAWKFB010000001.1, read on the forward strand.
CCTGGTAGGCCAGCAGGATGTGCTCCCGCGTCTGCGGCATCGGCCCGTCCGCCGCCGACACCACCAGCACCGCCCCGTCCATCTGCGCCGCCCCGGAGATCATGTTCTTGATGTAGTCGGCATGGCCCGGGCAGTCGATGTGCGCGTAGTGCCGCGTCTCCGACTCGTATTCCACGTGCGACAGCGCCACCGTCAGGATCTTCGTCGCGTCCCGGCGGAACATCTTCGCGTCCGCCTTCGCCACGTCGTCGTAGCTCTTGGCCGTCGCCAATCCCTTCGTCGCCAGGACCTTCGTGATCGCCGACGTCAGCGTCGTCTTCCCGTGATCGATGTGCCCGATCGTCCCCACGTTCACGTGCGGCTTCGTCCGCTCAAACTTCGCCTTTGCCATCCTGTCCTCCTTTATGGTTGGCGCTTATCAAGTGTTCCGAGCCCACGACCAGAGTTGAACTGGTGACCCCGTCCTTACCAAGGACGTGCTCTACCAACTGAGCTACGTGGGCTTCCCACGGCTCTTCCGAATCTAAGCGGGAAACGGGATTCGAACCCGCGACAGACGGCTTGGAAGGCCGCCGCTCTACCAACTGAGCTATTCCCGCGTCAAATGGGCAGGGAAGGATTCGAACCTTCGAAGCGTTTCCGCAACGGGTTTACAGCCCGTCCCTTTTAGCCACTTGGGTACCTGCCCGACAGTCCCATGGTATATGGTGAACGTCTCAGCAAAGCCAGCGAAGGGACTTGAACCCCTGACCCGCTGATTACAAATCAGCCGCTCTACCAACTGAGCTACGCTGGCATCTCGGCCGTTCGCCATAAACAAGAATAGACCACCCTCCAGGATGAGAAGCATGAAAAAAAGAACGCCTTAAGGCGGGCTTTTTTCCCACAACCTGTTAATTTTAAAGCGCGTAACAGCTAAACCAGCCGGAAAACAATAGAAGCGGCGTCGGCTATCCTACAAAAATATCAGAGGCATGTCAAGAAAATTTTCATTTTTTTATCGCCGGAGGCGCCCCTCTCTGCGGCCTGAGGTCGGAGACGGCCTGTTCGAGGGCGCGGTAGAAATCGATCTGGAAAAGGACGTATTTTCCCCGCTGGAGCGGAGTGAGGCCTTTTTCGAGGAACGCCTCCGATTCCGCATCGAGCCCTCTGACGCGCTCCTGGGCGGCCCGGATCCGCCCGACCAGGGGGACGATCTCCGTCTCAGGGGCGATACCCAGGCCGATGAGCCGCCGCAACTCCTGGATGTCAGCCGTCATCGGACGCTGGATGGCCAGCTTTTCCTTTCTCTATCTTGTTGATAAAAGGATAAATACGTGAAGTCTGTTCCTCCGTCAGATCGAGCGCCTGGGTCATCCGGATCAGCCGGAGGGTCGCCAGATTCTCCCGCACCCGGCCGCCCCTCTGCCCCATCCCGCCTCCCATCCCCTGCCCCCGCATCTGGGCCAGGGCTTCTCCGGCCAGGGCCAGATTCAGAGCAAAACACACAAAAATGATTATGGAAAAAGATTTTTTATTCATAACTGCCCTCCTAGATCTTCAATTCCGAAGCGATATGCGTTTCGAGCTTCCGAAGCTCGTCCTCGGACAATCCATCTAAAAAATGGCTCTCGGCGTACAGAAGGCGCCGGATGTCCCCGTCCGGCTCCTCCGAATCGTCCACGATGGCGGCTTGGATAAGGGCGGAGAAATCCGCCTCCAGGGCTTCGTTAGTCTCGACCAAGGCAGCGAGCCTGCCGGCCCACTCCTCCTGGCTCAGGGGGAAGCTTTCCAAGGGCCCGCCGGAGGGGACGATGACGGCAAGATAGACAGCCGCCGCGATCACAAGGAGCGCCGGCGCGGCCGCCCAAGTCCAGCGGGGAGCGGGATGGAAGAACGACCGGGCCCGCGATTCCGCCGGCTCCGATCCGGACGGAACGGAGGCGAGCGCCTCCCTCAGGCGAAGGAGAGAATCCTCCCAGTATCCGGGAGGAACGGCCGGTCGGATGGTCCGGGCGCTCGCCGATTCCAGACGGAGCAGTCCCTCCTGGTATTCACGGCAGGACGGGCAAGCCTCCAGGTGTTTTTCCAGGCGGCGCCGCCGTCCCGGGGCCAGACACCCGTCGATCTGGTCCGAGATCGAGCGTTGGACCCTTCGGCATCTCATCTTGGGCTCCTTGTCAAATCTCGCCTTTCAGCCTCTCCTGGAGCATTTTCCTCGATTTGAACATCCTCCAGGAGACCGTGTTCTCCGAACAGCCGAGGATCGCGGCCGCCTCGCCGTGCGACATTCCCTGGATCGCGACCAGAGTGAAGGCCGCCCGGAAGATCGGCGGAAGCGCCGCGATCGCCCCGTCGATCCTGTCCCGGAGCTCGGTCCGGAGGGACTCCCCTTCCGGGGACGGCGGGTCGCCACCCGCCCGATCCGGAAGGGGGGCGTTTGCGTCCAGGCTCGTCCGGCCCTTTTCGCGGCCCTTCTTCTTTAAATGATTGATCGCCCGATTGACCGCGATCCGGTAAGCCCAGGTCGTGAAGCTCGACCGGCCGCCGAAGCGCGGCAGGGCACGGTAGGCGGCGAGGAACGTCTCCTGCATCAGGTCGTCGGCGTCCTGGTGGTTCCCGGTCATCCCTATGATCACGGCGTAAACCTTCGGCTGCGCCCGCCGGACGAGCTCGGCGAAGGCGTCCAGGTCTCCCTTTTTCGCCCCTTCGATGAGGGCTTCTTCCGTGCGTCCGCGCATCGTCTCATTCATGGAATTAGACAAGGATTATAGCAATTCCTTGGCTGATCGTCCCGTTGACCGCTTAAGGCAAGATTGATATGATGGGCGTCTCCTTTATCCTATCGAGGGAAGGTCTCTCCGATGATCGAACGCTACACCAATCCCGAAATGGGCGCCATCTGGACCGAGACGAACAAGCTACCGGACGCTGGCTCGACGTCGAGATCGCCGTCTGCGAAGCCTGGGCCAAGCTGGGGAAGATCCCGGCCGCGGCCCTCAAGACGATCAAGGCCAAGGCGGACTTCGACGCCGCGCGGATCGACGAGATCGAGAAGGTCGTCAAGCACGACATCATCGCCTTCCTCTCCTCGGTCGCCGAAAACGTCGGCCCGGACAGCCGTTTCATCCACATGGGCCTGACCTCCTACGACGTCGTCGACACGGCTCTCTCCCTCATCATCCGCGAGTCGCTCCTCAGGATCCGCGGGCGCCTCGTCGAGCTCAAGAAGGTCCTCCGCCGCGAGGCCCTCAAGCACAAGAAGACGGTCTGCATGGGCCGGACGCACGGCATCCACGCCGAGCCGGTCACCTTCGGCTTCAAGCTCCTCGTCTGGTACGAGGAGATCAAGCGCCACCTCGACCGGGTCGACCGGGCCCTCGAGGTCATCGGCGTCGGCCGGATCTCCGGCTCGGTCGGGACCTACATCCACCTCGACCCGAGGGTCGAAGTCGACGGCCCTGAAGCAGGCTCGGCCTCGAAGCCCGCCCCGGTCTCGACCCAGGTCCTCCAGCGCGACCGGCACGCCGAAGTCGTCGCGCACGCTGGCCCTCATCGCCACGACGCTCGAGAAATTCGCCCTCGAGATCCGGCATCTCCAGCGGAGCGAGGTCCTCGAGCTCGAGGAGCCGTTCACCAAGGGCCAGAAGGGCTCGTCCTCGATGCCCCACAAGAAGAATCCCGTCCGCTGCGAGCGGCTTTCGGGCATGGCCCGTCTCGTCCGGGGCAACGTCCAGGTCGCCCTGGAGAACATCCCCCTCTGGCACGAGCGGGACATCTCCCACTCCTCGGCCGAGCGGATCATCCTGCCCGACTCCTTCATCCTGACCGACTTCATGCTGACCGAGGCCATCGACATCATCAAGCACTGGGTGGTCCTGCCGAAGAACATGCGCCGGAACATCCAGGCGACCCGCGGGCCTCGATCTTCTCCCAGATGGTCCTCCTGGCCCTGACCCGGAAGGGCATGGTCCGCGACGAGGCCTACGAGCTCGTCCAGCGCAACACGCCTCAAGGCCTGGAACGAGGGCCTCGATTTCAAAACCCTCGTCTGCGCCGATCCCGACATCCGGGCCCGCCTGACGGCGGAGGAGATCGAGGCCTGCTTCGACATCAAGCCCTATCTGGGCAAGATCGACTATATCTTCGAAAGGGTCCTCGGCCATGAAAGTTAGAATCCTCGTCTCCTTCAAGGACAGCGTCCTCGACCCGCAGGGCCAGACCGTGATGAACGCCCTGCACACGCTCGGATATGGGGCCGTCCAGGACGTCCGGCAGGGCAAGGTCTTCGAGATCGACCTCGCCGGCGTCGGCCGGGCCGGAGGCCGAGAAGCTCGTCCCCGAGATCTCGGACAAGGTCCTGGCCAACCCGATCATCGAGAAGTTCACCTGGCAGATCCTCGAGGGATGAGGGCCGTGAAGTTCGGAGTCGTCGTCTTCCCCGGTTCGAACTGCGACGCCGACGCCTTCCACGTCTGTTCAGGACGTCCTCGGCCAGCCGACGGTCTGGCTCTGGCATAAGGACCACGACCTCAAGGGCGTCGACTGCGTCATCCTCCCCGGCGGGTTCTCCTACGGCGACTACCTTCGGGCCGGGGCGATCGCCCGGTTCTCCCCGCTCATGGGCGAAGTCGTCGAATTCGCCGGGAAGGGCGGACTCGTCCTGGGCATCTGCAACGGCTTCCAGGTCCTCCTCGAGCTCGGCCTCCTGCCCGGGAGCCATGCTCCGGAACAAGCACCTCAAGTTCCTTTGCCGGCACGTCACGATCCGGGTCGAGAACGCCGGGACCCGCTTCACCCAACCGGGCGGCAAAGGGCCAGGTCCTCAGCATCCCCATCGCCCATTTCGACGGCAACTACTACGCGCCGCCCGAGAAGCTGGCCGAGATCGAGAGGAACGGCCAGGTCGTCTTCCGCTACTGCGGATGACGAAGGCCGGCTGACCGAAGCCGCGAACGTCAACGGCTCGCTCAACTCGATCGCCGGCCTCATGAACGCCCAGGGCAACGTCCTGGGCATGATGCCCCATCCCGAGCGCGCCTCCGAGGCCCTGCTCGGCAGCACGGACGGCCGGTTCATCTTCGATTCCATCCTGGCCGGGATGTCAGACCGCATGATCGACCCCAAAATCCTCAGCCAGCACAACATCACGCCCGAGGAATACGAGCTCATCGTCGGCCTCGTCGGCCGCGAGCCGAACCTGACCGAGCTCGGCATCTTCTCGGCCATGTGGTCCGAGCACTGCAGCTACAAGAGCTCCAAGGTCCACCTCAAGAAGCTCCCGACGAAAGGAAAGGCCGTCGTCCAGGGGCCGGGCGAGAACGCCGGCATCCTCGACATCGGCGACGGCCAGGTGGTCGTCTTCAAGATCGAGTCCCACAACCATCCCTCCTTCATCGAGCCGTTCCAGGGCGCCGCGACGGGCGTCGGCGGGATCCTCCGCGACATCTTCACCATGGGCGCGCGCCCGATCGCTATCCTCGACTCGCTCCGCTTCGGCCCCCTGAGCTCGGCCAAGAACCGCTCGATCATGGAGGGCGTCGTCTCGGGCATCTCCTCCTACGGCAACTCCATCGGCGTTCCGACCGTCGGGGGCGAGGTCGGGTTCGACGAGTGCTACGCGCTCAACCCGCTCGTCAACGTCTTCTGCCTCGGCCTGGCCGACAAGGACAAGATTTTCTACGCCCGGACCGAGAGCGTCGGGAACGCCATCCTCTATGTCGGGGCCAAGACCGGCCGCGACGGCATCCACGGCGCCTCGATGGCCTCCCAGGAGTTCGGCGAGGATACGGAACACAAGCGTCCCAACGTCCAGGTCGGCGACCCGTTCAAGGAGAAGCTCCTCCTCGAGGCCTGCCTCGAGGTCATGGACCGCGATCTCATCGTCGGCATCCAGGACATGGGCGCGGCCGGGTTGACCTGCTCGACGACCGAGATGCCGGCCAAGTCCGGCCAGGGTGTCGACATCGACCTCGATCGCGTCCCCCAGCGCGAGAAGGGCATGACGCCCTACGAAATCCTGTTGTCCGAATCGCAGGAGCGGATGCTCATCGCGGCGAAGCCGGACCAAGTCAAGGCGGTCCGCGAGGTCTTCGCCAAATGGGACCTCGATGCGGTCGAGGTCGGGAAGGTCACCGCGGACGGGCAGCTGAAGTGCCGCTTCCACGGCGAGATCGTGGTCGACATCCCGGTCAACGCCGTCGTCGACCTGTGTCCGATGTATAAGAGGCCGTGGGCGTCCGCGCCCGTTCCGGCCGCCGCCCCGGCCCTCCCCGAGGTCCCGGAGCCGGCCGTTCCCGGGAAGGTCCTCTTCGATCTTCTCGACTCCCCCACCATCGCCAACAAGCGATGGGTCTACCGTCAATACGACCACATGGTCCTGATCAACTCGGTTTTCCTTCCGGGCGCGGACGCTGCGGTCCTCCGGATCAAGGGCTCGAAGAAAGCCCTGGCCATGACCCTGGACGGGAATTCGCTCCAGACGCAGCTCTCCCCGCGGACGGGCGGGATGCTGGCCGTGGCCGAGGCCTGCCGCAACCTCGCCTGCGTCGGCGCCCGTCCGATCGGCGTGACCAATTGCCTCAACTTCGGGAACCCCGAAAAGCCCGAGGTCATGGGGCAGTTCGTGGACGTCATCGAGGGCATCGCCGAAGCCTGCCGGGCGTTCGAGATCCCGGTCACGGGCGGGAACGTCAGCTTCTACAACGACACCGAGGGCGTCTCGATCTACCCGACGCCCGTGCTCGGCATCGTCGGCGTGATCCCGGACATCGACAAGGCCGTCCGGCCCGGGTTCCGCTCCGAAGGGGACGCCGTCGTCCTGCTCGGCCGGAGCACGGACGAGCTGGGCGCGTCCGAATATCTCAAGGTCGTCCACGGCTCGGCGGCCGGACCGGTCCCCGCCTTCGACTTGGGCGTGGAGAAGGCCGCGCAGGAAGCCTGCCTGCGCGCCGCCGAGGCCGGATGGCTCGAGTCCGCCCACGACCTTTCGGAAGGCGGGCTGGCCGTCGCCGCGGCCGAGTGCGCCTTCCATTCACCCGGCGGGCTCGGCTGCTCGATCGAAGTCGGCGGCGAGCTCCGCGCCGACGCCGCCCTCTTCGGCGAAGCGCCCTCCCGCATCCTCGTCACGGTCAAGCCGGAGCGCCTCGACGACCTCCTCGAGCTCGGCCGTGATCTCGGCGTCCCGGCGGCCGTCATCGGCCGGGTCGGAGGGCCCTCCCTGCGGATCAGCCGGAATGGCCGCGAGATCGTCAACGTCCCCGTCCGGGATGCCCGGGCCGTTTGGATGGACGCCATCCCGCGCCGGTTCCATCAGGATTGAGGAAAGGACCGCCATGCCGGAAGACGTCTTCTTCAGCCCGAAGAAAAAGGGGCGGCTCATGGTCCTCCTCTCCGGCCGGGGATCGAACTTCATAGCCATCCGCGACGCGGTCGATGCCGGCCGGATCAACGCCGAGATCGGCCTCGTCTTTTCGAACAAGGAAGAGGCGCCCGGGATTCTGGCCGCGCGTAAGGACGGGCTGGAGGCCCTCTACCTCAACCCAAAGCTCTATCCTATTAAAGAAGAATACGACGCCGAGATCGCCAGGGAAGCGCGCAAGCGCGACATCGACCTCATCTGCCTCGCCGGATACATGAAGCTCCTGACCCCGGGACTGTGCGACCTGTATAAGCACCGGATCATGAACATCCACCCGGCGCTCCTCCCCGCCTTCCCCGGCCTCCATGTTCAGCAGCGGGCCATCGACTGGGGCGTCCGCTTCTCCGGCTGCACGGTCCATTTCGTCGCCGCCGAGGTGGACATGGGCCCGATCATCCTCCAGGCCGCCGTACCCGTCCTCCAGGACGACACGGAGGAAACGCTCGCCGCCCGGATTCTCGTCGAGGAGCACAAGATCTATCCGGAGGCGGTCAAGTTCTACTTCGACGGCCGGGTCGAGGTTCGCGGCCGCCGCGTCTACATCAAGGACAATCCTGCATGAGCGGCGTGTTCGACGAGCTCAAAGCCCGCGGGTTCATCACCCAGGTCTCGGACGAGGCCGCGGTGGCGAAGATGTTCGCCGAAAAGCGGGTGACGTTCTACATCGGCTACGACTGCACCGCCCCAAGCCTCCACGCCGGCTCGCTCGTCCCGATCATGGCCATGGTCCATTTGCGCCGGGCCGGCCACCGGGCCATCGCCGTCATCGGCGGCGGGACGACCATGGTCGGCGATCCGAGCGGCAAGACCGAGATGCGCCAGATGCTCGCCGAGCAGGCCATCCGCTCCTACGGGGTCGAGATCAAGGCCCAGCTCGACCGTTACCTCCGTTTCGACGGCGACGGCGCCCTGGCCGTGGACAACGCCGACTGGCTCCTCCCGCTCAACTACGTCACGTTCCTCCGCGAGATCGGCCGTCACTTCAGCGTCAACCGGATGCTCGCCTCGGAAGCCTACAAGCTGCGGCTGGAAAAAGGCCTGTCGTTCATCGAGTTCAACTACCAGCTCCTCCAGGCCTATGATTATTTGACTCTCTATCGAACTTATGACTGTACCCTCCAGATGGGCGGAGACGACCAATGGGGGAACATCCTCGCCGGCGTAGACCTCATCCGCCGCGTCGAAGGCGGCCAGGCCGAGGCCATGACCTTCCCCCTCCTCGAAACGGCTTCCGGGGCCAAGATGGGGAAGACGGCCAAGGGCGCAGTCTGGCTGGATGCGAACCTCTTCAACCCCTACGATTATTTCCAGTACTGGGTCAACACGGACGACCGGGACGTCGGCCGCTTCCTGAAGCTGTTCACGCTCCTGCCGCTCGACGAGATCGGACGGCTGGAGAAGCTCGGCGGCGCGGAGATCAACGAAGCCAAACGCATCCTCGCCTTAGAAGCCACGAAACTGACTCATGGCGATGATGCCGCCCGCGAAGCGCAAGCGGCCTCGGCCGCTGCGTTCGGCTTCATAGGCGAGAAGGACATCGAATCGCTTCCAACCGCGACCCTTTCCCGGGCCCGGCTCGAAGCCGGCATCGCTCCCGCCGAGCTCTTCACCGAGGTCGGCCTGACCCCGTCGCGGGGCGAAGCCAAGCGGCTCATCAAGCAGGGCGGTCTCTACGTCAACGACGAGCGGATCGACAGCCTGGAGCGGATGCTGACCCTGAAGGACATCGGCCCGAACGGGATGCTCCTCAAGGCCGGCAAGAAGAAGATCCACCGAGTCATCGCGGATTGACCGCTGTTTTCGCCCCTCCCCTCTCTTTAAGCATCGCCACGAAGGCCTCGATCCTGAGCCTCAGCTGCTGGCTGTCCGAAGGCGCATAATCGGTCACGATCTTCAGCACCGGGAGCCCGTGCTTTCGCTCCACGTGCCGCCGGACCCGAACGCTCTCGACGTCGTAGGTCAGGCAGGCCTGCCAGACAAGGTCGACGATCCCGTCGGGCCGGAACTCGGCGACGAGGTCGTCGAGAAGGTCGAGGCGGCCGTCGTTCACGGTCATGCACGAGCACGGGAGATGGAGGTATTTGCGGGCGACGGCTTCGAGCGGATCGCCGTCTTCGGCGACGTCTTCATAGAGCGGCTTGAGGCCGGTGCAGCTTTCCTGGGCGATGACGACCGCACCCGCCGCCTCGACGAGATCGATGACCTTTTCCGCGCCGTGGGGCATCGGGACTCCGGTCATGAGGATCGCCGGACGGCTCACCCTTTCGAGCCCGGCCGCGCCCGCTTGGCCGATGATCTCGTCATAAGCCGCCAGGTCCTCGGGGATGCCCGAGATCAGGCTCTTGGCGTCGAGGACCTCCCGGCCGGTCAGCCCCCGTCCGGCGAAGCGGGCGAGCTCGCGCCGCAGCCGCCGCTCTCGGTTCATGAGCCGGATCGCTTCTCTCAGGCGCTCCCCGGTCACCCGGATCCCGGTGAGATCCTCGAGCCGGCTCACGAGCCGGCGGAGCTCCGCCATCCAGAGGGCAAAACCTTCGGACCCCGCCGGCTTCTGGGGCAGCTCCAGGACGTAGAGCGGCTTGAGATCTCCGAGGAGCTCGAACATCTTCTTTTTCCCGTCGCAGGTCGTCTCGGCCACGACGAGATCGCTCATCTCGAAGAGGGGGTTCTCTTTCTCCAGGGCGAACCCGTAGCTCGACTTGATGAGCGGGCAGAGGTTCGCCGGAAGCTCCCTCTCGCCCGCGAGGGCCATCTCGTGGCTTCCCCCGCAGGCGCAGACCGGGACCGCGCCCGCGGCCAGGATGAGCTCGCGGGGCGTGTATTCGCAGAAGATCGAGACGATCTTCCGGCCCTTCGTTTTCTCTTCGCTAGCGTATTCGATCGCGTTCGCGACCATCCGGTCGAAGCGCTCGAGAACCGGGATCCGGTGGAGGAGGACGCTCGTCACGCCGCCGAGCGGCCCGGGCGGCGGCGCCGCGGCGGCCGCGCTCGGGGCGGCGACCCGGACGGTCGCCCGCTTGCCGTGGAAGCCCATGGACCGGGCGGCCAGGACGGCCGCGCCGAAGGCCCCGGTGACGAGCGGGTCCGCCGGTACGATCAGCCGTTCGCGAAGCTCCTCGCCGAGCGCCGCCGACATGGCCGGATTCAGGGCGACGCCGCCGGTGAAGACGATCGGAGGCCGCGGGCCGAGTCGTTCGACCAGGCCGGCGACGCGCCGGGCGATGGCCCGATGAATGCCCGCGACGATGTCCTCGGGCGCCGCGCCGCCGGCGAGCAGGCCGATCGATCTCGGTCTCGGCGAAGACGACGCACATGCTGCTGATCGTCGGCCGGCGCGAGCCCGGCGGCGAGCGCGGCCAGGCCGCCGGACGTCCACGCCGAGGATCCGGGCGACGACTTCGAGGAATCGGCCGGTCCCGGCCGCGCAGCGGTCGTTCATGGCGAAGTCCTCGCACGGTGCCGTCGCCGTCGAGGCGGATCAGCTTGCTGTCCTGCCCGCCGATCTCGACGATGGTCCGCGCCTCGGGCAGCAGGTCGCGCGACGCCGCACGGCGTGGCAGGTGATCTCGGTGATCGTGGTCGTCGGCGCAGGACGGCTTGCCGCGTCCGTAGCCGGTCGCGATCACGCGGCCGACATCCGCGCGAGGGCGCGATCGGCCGAACGTCCTCAGGAAGGACTCGGACGTCAGGGTCACCGTGGTCCACGCCTTGTCGCGGCGTCGCGCCGAGGCGATCGTGGAAACGATCCGGGATTCAGCCGGAGCGAACATGATCGGCCTCGGCCGCGCGGCTGTCGATTCCGGCACGAGGGTCAGGTCAGGCATGGGCTCTCCGTGGGCGAATCGTCTCGACAGAACGCCTCGAAGCCGGTATCGCAGCGGCCGAGCGACGCGTCGCGATCAAGGGCGGCACCTCGATCTCGAGCGACCGGCAGGCCGAGCGCCCGCGGATCGTCCTGGCGGATGACGGTCCCTTCGAAGGCGCAGTGGCTCGCGCCCGGGTATCCGCGCAAACGACGACCGCCTTCCGCCCCGTAGCGGACGGCTTCGTCGGACAGATGCGTCGGCCGGTCGCTCCGCCGGGCCGACCATCGGATCGCCAGGGCGCGCTTCGCGCCAGCGCCTGCATCGGCGGGCAGGTCCTCGGGGATGGGGATCGAGCGCGTGGCGGAAGAGGTATTCCGTCCCGCACAGCCGGCCGCCCGATTCCTCGAGGATGTTCATCGCCCGCAGGTCGGCGACGGGGTTGACCCAGACGACGCGGACGAGCCCCGCGGGAAGGACGCTTTCCCCGTCCGCGATCCGCCGCTCGACGGCGGCCAGAATATCCTCCAGGACGGACTGGCATACCTCCGGGTCCGAGCAGAAATGGAGGGCGAGCATCTCCGAGATCTGCGTCTCGAGCGCGGGCAAGGGCAGGGGCGTCCGCGCCATAGACAAGGTCGCGGATCCGGCCGAGCGTCCGCCGCACGCGGTTCGCCCGGCGGATAGACGCCCGAAGCATGTCATCCGTGATGGGCTCGCCGACGGCCGCCTCGATGGCCGACCGGACGAGGCCGATCTGGCCGGCCGTGAAAGCGACGAGCTCCGGCGTCACCCCGTCGCGGCGATACGGCAGCTCCCACCAGGCCAGGGGGATCCCCAGGTCGGCCAGGCGCTGCATGACGCAGGACATGTCGTCGCAGCAGGCGCCGACGGCGCCGATGAGGAGGTCCGGGCGCGGGAAATGGGCGCCGTTGATCATGGCGGCCAGGCTCGCCCGGACGGGGCAGACCTCCTCCCCGAACCCGGCGGCATCGGCGATGCGGAGCAATCCTTCCGACATCTCCATCAGGCAGGGGATCCACCACGCCCCGTCGGGATAGAAGGCGACGGCCCGGGACGAAGCGTAGGCGATGACCGGGACCGTGCCGAGGTCCTTCATCGCCCCGATGATCTTCCGCCCCGCCCGGCGGGCCTCGGCCAGGCGGTCGTTCTCGGACAAAAGGAACGACCACAGCCGGAAAGCCGCCGGCGAATTGTCGAACTGAAGACTCTTGAGACGACGGTCGCCATCGAGCTCGGTGAAGCAGCGGGGGGCTTGGAGGCGGGTGCCGTCGGGCCGCCGGCCCGCTTCGCCGGCGAACAGCCGGGACCATTCAGCGAATCCGATTTTGGCGGCCGCCGGAGGAGCGCTCATCGCAGCTCCTCCGCAAAGGCTTCGACCCGGGTCCGGATCCGGGCCGAGTCGATATCGCCGAAGGTCATGTCGAGGGCCAGGAGCGGGAGACCAAGTTTCCGGACGGCCCGGGGCGCCTCGAGGCTCCAGATATCGCATCCCCGCCAGGACCGCCAAAGGACGGCGCGGGCGCCGCGCCGGCGGACCAGGGAGGCGGCATAGTCATAGAAGGCGTCGTTAGGCCGGGCCCAGGCGCAGGGAGGCTTGCCGGCGTACGCCCGGGCCAGGTCCATCAGCGGATCGCCGCCCGCGGCGACGTCGAAATCGATGGACCGGTCGCCGGTGCTGGTCGCGTCGGCGACGACCGTCAGCCCCAGCGATTCCAGGATGTCCAGCCAGCGAATGTCGGCCGGAGCGGAGGGGCTCCCGGCAAGCATGACCGGAACGCCCTCGCTCGGGAATGAGGCGGGGATGCCCCGCTTCAGCAGATCGATCATGTCCGCGGCCGCGAGAAGCCCGTCGAGGAGGACGAGACTGAGGAAATCCCCTCCCCTCAGCTTCGGCCGGGCCTCCCGCATGAGCCTTCTTTTTTCGTTGTGCGTCTCGATGACGAAGCGAAGCTCGCGGTCCGAGGGCCGCCGGCCCGCCCGCTTCTCCAGATCCGCGGCAAGCCACCCGAGCTCGCCGAGATAAAAAGCCTCGGCCTCGGCCGTCCGCGTCTTCGGAACATGGATGACCGCCGGCGGCGAGCCGGACTTGCGGCCGGCGAGCTCGAGGCAGCGGCGCATCTGATCACACGTCGCTCCGCCGATCCAGAGGGAGTCGGACTCGGAGGATCCCAGGGCCGATTTGCACCAGGAGCAGAATCCCGGACCCGACAAGACTTCGCCCCGCGATTCGCTCTCGACCGTCCCGGGAGGGAGCATCAGCGAAGCCGCGAGGCCGTAAGCGTCCGGGAGCTCCCGGGGGATGGAGGAGCCGACCGTGCGGAGGCCCGGCCCCCGCTCCCGAAGGGCCCGGTCGAGACGATCGCGGATGAGCGACAAGATGCCTCCGCCTATTTCTTGACCCCGATGAAGCGGCCCCGCCCGATCTTGCCGGCGTGGACCTTCGCCCTCATGTCCGCCATCTCGGCTCCCAGGCCCTGAAAGACCTTCATATCGCCCCCGAGGATGCGCAGGGCGTCGAACGTCAGCTGCTCGGTCAGCATCGCCATGTACAGGTCGACGTATTTGGCGAACTCGATTTTTTCCGCTTCCTTCACTTCAAAGCCGTTCGTCTCGAGAAGGGAACGGTAGCCCGAAAGCGAGGACATGTCCGGGAACTTCATAAACGCGTTGAAGCGCGCCGCCTCCGTGTCCGTCAGGCCGGCGGAGCCCTCGATCCAGTCGGTGAAGGCGATCGCCCCGCCCCGCTTCAGGAGGCGGGCCGCTTCGGCGATCAGCCGGGGCTTGTCCGTGACGTAACACCAGGCGTCCTCGCCCCAGACGAAGTCGAACGCGTCGTCGGGATACGGGACGGCCAGGACGTCGGCCAGCTTGAACTCGATGCCCCAGGTTTCGAAGGGCGCCCGGATCCGCGCCTCCTCGACCATCCGGGGCGTGGCGTCGACGCCGCACATGATGGCCTGGAAATGCGCGACGAGGAAGCGGCAGCCGGCGCCCAGGGCGCTGCAGAGGTCGACGCCTTTCATCCCGGGCCGGATCCCGGCCCGGCGGGCAAGGTCCATGGATGAAACGAATCCGCCGGCGTGGATCTGCTCGCCCATGACGAGCTCCCAGAGCCGGCCCTCGCTCCCCGCGTAGACGTTCTGCACGTCTCCGAGGTTTATTCCCGATTTTTTCATGCGCTTCTCCTTCGATCGACGCCGGGCGGCGGGGACGCCCGGTCCGAGGAGAAGCCTCTAGGCGAGGGCGCGCCGCCGCTGCGGAAGGGACCGGCCCGGTCCCTTGCGCGCCGTTCAGAGCCGGTGGGTCGTTCGGTTCATGATCATTTTTCTCGCAGCCGGTAAAAACCGCTTCCCGTGTCTTACCATAAAAGCCGGCGCGGGTTCAATGCCGCCGCCATCCGGCTCCCGGAGCATCACTTGAGGATCGCGGGCGGAACGGCCTTTGGGGCGCGGCCGAAGACCTTCTCATAGCGGGCGGGATAGGAATCCTTCCCGCCCAGGAGCATCCCGGCCAGGGGCATCCGCCGGCGGGCCGCGGCGGACATCTTCGCCGCGACGGCGCGGATCTCCCATTGGGCCGCGGCGTCCTCGCGGAGTCGTGAGATGTGATAAAGCTCGCGGAGGTTGAGGCGGAGGAGGACGCGCCGCCGGTGGGCGTTCATCAGGACATAGGCCGCCGCGCTTCCCGCCCGCTTTTTCAGCCGGGCGTACGCCCTGGCGGTCTGGTCCGCGATCTCCCGGAAGGCTTCCCCCGCGCCGACGGCGTCGATCGACTCCGGCACAGTGACGCCGAGCGCGGGATCGTATTCCTGCGCCGTCAAGGTGGCCATGCGATGGCGCTTGAGCTGGGCGAAGCAGGACGCCGAGACGACGAGCTCGAAGGTCAGGGCGGCGTGCTCAAACTCGCGCGGGGGGAAATCATAGAACTCCATATGGGCGAACGCCCGCTTCATGAGCTCCTTTTTCCGCTCCGAGGAGAGCCGGCGGACGGCGGCCTTGCATTCAGCGGCGGGGCGACCCCAGACGGAATGCAGAAGCGCGGCCAGGATCCGGTCGTCGCCGCCGGGATCCGCCGCGACGACCGAGACGGCCGCGCGTCCCGCCCGCCGCCGGCGCGGAGGCGGCGGCCCGGCCTCGGCCCGGATCCCGCCGTAGGTCAGCGCGTCGAAATCGCTCGGCTCCGTGAAAAGGACGATCGAGGGAGCAACCTTCCGGGCCAGATTATAAAAGCGCCGCCCGAGCTCCCGGACCTCCGCCCGCGGGCTGGCGCCGAAGCGGCGGATCATGAGCTCGAGGTTCCGGGCGTTCACGGTCAACCCGAGCTGGCCCTCGGTCGCCAGGCCCACGGCGTACCGGGCGTCCTCCAGGACCCAGCCCTCGAGGAGGGCGCGCTTGCGGGGATCCGCGGCCAGGGAGGGATACCGGGCGAAGACATACGGGCGAAGCTTCTTATTGAGGACGTGATAGAGCCGGTTCTGAGCCCGGATGGTCCTCCGAAAGAGGTTCTCCTCCCCCGCCTTGATGATCTCGTCCGGAAGGACGAAATCGTTTCCAAGGAGGATGTAGCGCTGGGACTTCTCGGTATAAGAAGAAAGCCGGAAGCGCTCGATCTCCTCGATGGCCAGCCGGCTCACGCCGACAACGTCGAAGTTGAAGACGGCGTGCTCGGCGACCGAGTGGTGGCCCATCCCGAAGATGATCGTCCGGTTCGAGCGCCGGGCCTTCTCCACTTCCGCGCGGGCGACCCGGCGCAATTCGTCCACCGGGCGCGGATCGCGGGAGATCCGGGCGTAAGCGGCGGAAAGAGTCTCGGGCGTAACGTCGCCGCGGCCGGGCGCGGCTTTTCGGAGAGCGTCGATGACATCCTTATCGAGATTGTATCCGGCCAGAACGACCCTCATCGCTGCCTCAACCCTTCATGACTCCGATCGGAACGAGCCGGGCGACGAGCCGGCCGAGGCCGGCGTCCTGGCTGACCCGGACGACCTCGTCCACGTCCTTGTACGCTTCGGACGCCTCCTCGGCGACGCCCTTCCAGCTCGTCGAGCGGAGCTCGATCCCCCGCCGGGCCAGGTCGTCGCGGATCTTCTCGCCGCGGAAGCGGCGGAGCGCCTCGTGCCGCGACATGACCCGTCCGGCGCCATGGGCGGTCGAGCCGAAGCTCAGCTCCTCGGCTTTCCGCGTCCCGGCCAGGATGTAGGACGCCGTGCCCATGCTCCCCGGGATGATGACGGGCTGTCCGACATCCCTGTAGGCTTTGGGGATCTCCGGCCGGCCGGGACCGAAGCTTCGCGTCGCGCCCTTGCGATGGACGCAGAGGTCCTTGTCCCGTCCTCCGACGGCGTGCCGTTCGATCTTGGCCACGTTATGGCAGACATCGTAAACCTGGTTCATCCCGGCCGAGCGGCCCAGGACCTTCCCGAACACGTCCCGGACCCAGTGGGCGATCATCTGCCGGTTGGCGAAGGCGAAATTGACCGCGGCCGACATGGCGGCGTAGTACTCCCGTCCGAGGAGAGACCGCACGGGCGCCGCGACGAGCTCCCGGTCCGGCAATCCGTCCACGCCGAAAGCATCCTCCATCGTCCGGATGAAATCGGAGGCGACCTGGTGGCCGAGCCCGCGGCTTCCGCAATGGATCATGACCGTGATCCGTCCGGGGCGGTCGATCCCGAAGACCCGGGCCGCTGCCGCGTCGAAGATCGTCTCGACCTTCTGGATTTCGAGAAAATGATTGCCCGAACCGAGCGTGCCGAGCTGGGGAAGCCCACGCTCGAGGGCCCGCTCCGAAACCGTCTCGGCGGACGCGGTCCGCATCCGGCCGCGCTCCTCGGTCATCTCGAGGTCGTCGGACGTCCCGTACCCGTTCTCGACGGCCCATTCCGCTCCCCGGGCCAGGATGTCCTTGAGGACGGAGCGGCTGAGCCGGGTGATGCCCTCTTTTCCCGCCCCGGCCGGGACATCCTCGAAGATCGCGGCCAGGAGCTCCCGGCGCCTGGCCGAAACGTCCTCTTCCGTGAAGTCCGAGCGAAGGAGGCGGACGCCGCAGTTGATGTCGTACCCGACCCCGCCCGGCGAGATGACGCCCTCGTCCGGATCGAAAGCGGCCACGCCGCCGATCGGGAACCCGTAGCCCTGGTGGCCGTCCGGCATGACGTAAGACGCTTTCACGATCCCGGGCAGGCAAGCGACGTTGCGCGCCTGTTCGAGCGTCTTATCGGCGCGGACGGAAGCCAGGAGCTTGGGCGAAGCGTAGATGATGCCCGGCACGCGCATCGCGCCCTGCTTGGGGATCTCCCATGTCTGATCGTCGATGCGGACGAGCTCCATCCTCCCGCTCCTACATGTCCACCACGACCTGGACCGTCCAACGGTCGCAAGACCGCTCGATCTTCATGTCGTTGTAGGTAACGGCCTTGACCTCGCCGAAGAGCTCGATCCGATCGGTCAACGTCTCGCCCCGAAAGACCGCGGCGAGCTTGTAACCGGAAGCGGTCTCTTCGATCTCCAGGCCGTCGACCGCGGCGAGAACGAACCGCCGCGTGTCGAAGAGGAAAAGGACCTCTTCGAGGTATTTCCCCAGGAGCTGAGGAAGGTCGCGGCCTACGATGACGACCGGAATCTCGATCGCGGGCCGGACGATCTTCCAATCCCACATCTGGCCGGCGACGGCGAGGGCGGCGTTGGCGAACGCCTCCTCGAGCGTGCTCCCGAAGGCGCGGAACTTGCCGTCGGCCGGATGGGCGAGGAGCCGGTAGCGATCCACGGATCAGAACTTTCCCGCGATCGCCGTCCCGCATTCCGGGCAGCGGCCTTCGATCGTCCGGTCGAACGTGACCGAGAAGCCGCGCCTCCCGACCACCTCTTTCCGGCAGCCCGGGCAGTACGTGATCGTGTTCGGATCGTCGATGTTCCCGACGTAGACGTAGCGGAGGCCGGCGGCCTGGCCCCGGCGGACCGCCCGATCGAGCGTCTCCTGGGGCGTCGGAGGGGCGGTCGTGTACTTATAATCGGGGTGGAAACGGCTGATGTGCCAGGGGATGTCCCGGTCCACGCCGGCCAGGAATCCGGCGATGCCCTTGAGCTCGTCGTCGGCGTCGTTGAGGCCGGGGACGACCAGGGTCGTGACCTCGACCCAGATCCCCGCTTCGCGCATCCGGCGGATCGTCTCGAGGACGGGCCCGAGGCGCCCGCCGCAGGTTTTCTTGTACGTTTCGTCGCGGAAGGACTTGAGGTCGACGTTGGCCGCGTCGAGCCAGGGGCGGGCCGCTTCGAGGGCCTCGGCGGTCATGAACCCGTTCGTGACGAACGTGTTGGCCAGCCCCTCGGCCCGGGCCAGGACCGCTATATCCCGGGCGTATTCGAAGAAGATCGTCGGCTCGGTGTACGTATAGGAGATGCTCCGGCAGCCGCTCTGCCGGGCGGCCCGGACGATCTCGGCCGGCTCGGCCGCTTCCCCACGGCCGGCCGGGGAGGCCGCCTTCGAAGCCTGCGAGATCTGCCAGTTCTGGCAGAAGCTGCAGCGGAAGTTGCAGCCCGCGGTCGCGATCGAGAACGACCGCGTTCCCGGCAGGAAGTGGTAGAACGGCTTCTTCTCGATCGGGTCGACATGGGCGGCGATGACCTCTCCGTAGGCGTGGGTCACGAGCGTCCCGTCGCGGTTCTCCCGGACCTGGCAGACGCCGAAGGCGCCCGGCCGGATCCGGCAGCGGTGGGCGCACAGATCGCAGGCGGCGAGGCCGTCCTCAAGCTTTCGATAAAGCGACGCTTCGCGGATCATGTTCTCACCTCGGGGCGGATTCCCGCCTCCCCGAAATTCCCGCCGCCGGCCTCAGACCTTGCCGCAGGACGGGCAGAGCTTGCAGACCTTGCAGATCCCGCATTCCGGCTTGCGGGCGCGGCAGACGGCCCGGCCGTGGTTCACGAGCAGATAGTTGAAGTCGATCCAATGCTTCTTCGGGACGAGGACGACGAGGTCCTGTTCGATCTTGTCCGGGTCCTCTTCCCGGCTCAGGCCCAGCCGCTGCGAAAGGCGCCGGACGTGGGTGTCGACGGCGATACCCTCGGCTTTGCCGAAGACCGAGGACAGGACGATGTTCGCCGTCTTCCGGGCGACCCCGGGAAGGGTGACGAGATCCTCCATGGTATCCGGGACGCGGCCGCCGAAATCCGAGACGATCTTCTTCGCGGCGCCGATGATGTTCCGGGCCTTGTGGCGGAAGAATCCGGTCGACCGGACGTCCTGCTCGAGCTCGCTTTGGGAGGCGGCGGCGAAGGCCTGGATCGAGGGGTATTTCCTGAACAGCCCTGGCGTGACCTTGTTGACCCGCTCATCGGTGCACTGGGCCGAGAGGATGGTCGCCACCAGGATCTGGATGGGCGTCTCGAAGGCCAGCATGGTATGGCTTCCGGGAAACGCTCGCTCCAGGACGCGGATGATCTTTGGGATGCGGATCTTGGCGGATTCCATGACTCCTCCGGACGGGACGGCCGGCCAAGTGTCCCGTCTCATAATTTCCTTGCGTTTATCTTCCTCGGAGACGGGACACTTCCAGGGGGGAGTCAAGCTCCCCCCTCGGCGCTTCGCTCCGCTCCGCTGACCCCCTGAGGGGGGATCAATCCATCCCCCCTCAAACTCCCCCGGATGTTGTGCGTCCCACTCGCCTTTCATTTGGCAACGGAATTTGCGAGACGCACAACTAGCCCCCGATATGAAAGAGGTCCTGGCCGATGTTGGCCTCCTCGACGTCGTAGGAATCGGGGAAGACCTGGAGCAGGTCGATCTCGGACTTGATCATGAAGTAGTGGCCGCGCTCGACCCGGCTGAGGTATTCGAGCATCCTCTTCGCCGCGGGATCGTCGATCCGCGCCTTGGCGTCCTTATAAAACTCCTCGGCCTCTTTTTCCTTGCCCATAGCGAGCTTGAAGAGGTCGAGGACAGCCATGTCCTCGACGGCGGGAACACCCTGGGCCGGCCGGCCCGCCGCGGGGATGCGGAGCGCCTGGCCGGGGAACTTGTCTCTGAAGAGCCTCTCGAGGAGGGCCTTGTGCCGGTCCTCTTCCCGGGCCAGGAAGTCGAGTTTCTGCCTGAGGACCTCGTTCTTCACCCGGCCGAAGAGGCCGCGGTAGATCGCCGCCGCGTCCATCTCGGCCCGGACGGCGATGCCCATGATCTCCGGAACTTTCTTGCGCGGGTCGATGGTCATGACGGTTCTCCTCAAATCTGGATCATGCGCTCGATGGCCCCGCGGGCGCGGTCGGCGATCGCGGGGGGGACGACGACGCGGTGGACCATCCGGTCCAAGGCTTCGCGGACGTTGCGAAGATTAGTCTTCTTCATGTTCGGGCAGATCGCCACGGCGTGGGCGGCATAGAACCGGGCGGCCGGATTCTCCTTTTCCAGGCGGTAGATGATCCCGGACTCCGTGGCGATGATGGCTTCGCCGGCGCCGAGCTTCCGCGCCTCGGCGACCATCTTGCCCGTGGAGAGGACCTTATCGGCCAGGTCGATGACCTCGGGACGGCACTCCGGATGGGCCCACACTTCGGCCCGCGGATGGACGGCCCGGGCGTCGCGGATGTGGCGGGGCAGGATCCCCTGGTGGACATGGCACCAGCCGTCCCAGGGAATGATCCGCTTGGCCGTGAACCGGGCGACATAGGCGGCCAGGTTCCGGTCGGGGGCGAAGAGGACCTCGGGATCGGGCAGGCTCTCGACGACGCGGACGGCGTTGGAAGAGGTGCAGCAGATGTCGGATTCGGCCTTGACCGCGGCCGACGTGTTGACGTAGCTGACCACCGGCCGGCCGGGAAACTTCGCCTTCCAGGCGACGACGTCCTCGGCCGTGATCATGTTGGCCATGGGGCAGCCGGCCCCGGCGTCGGGCAGGAGGACGGTCTTGTCCGGGGACAGGATGACGGCCGTCTCGGCCATGAAATGGACGCCGCAGAAGACGATGACGCTCTCCCGGACGCCGGCCGCCTTGATGCTCAGCTCGAGGGAGTCGCCGACGAAATCGGCGGCGTCCTGGACCTCGCCGATCTGGTAGTTGTGGGCGAGGATGATCGCGTTCCGGGCCGCCTTGAGGGCCCGGATCTCGTCTTCGAGCTCGCGGCGTCCGGGATCCGGGGTCATTTTCCAGTCGCCGGAGGGGCGATCGGCGCCCCGCAATTGACGCAGGCGGCGTCGTTCTTGTTCGTGTATTTGCCGCAGGCTTCGCACTCGACGAGGTCGATCTCGCAGTGATGGCAGGCGGCCTCCATCCCCTCGAGCGGCCCTTCGCAGTACGGGCAGCAGCACTCCTCTTCGTGCTCTTCCTCGCCGGCGACGGTCGGCCCGGCGTCTTCTTTCCGGCCGGCGGCCTTGTCCTCGTAGTCCTTGATCGCGGCGTGGAGGGCGTCGGCGCCGAGGTTCGAGCAATGGAGCTTGTTCTTGGGCAGGCCGCCGAGCTCCTCGGCCACCTTCTCGTTCGTGATGGCCATGGCCTCGGCCAGGGTCTTGCCCGTAGCCATCTCGGAAACCATGCTCGAGACCGCGATGGCCGCCCCGCAGCCGAAAGTCTGGAACCTGATGTCGCTGAGGCGCCCGTCCTTGACCTTGATATAGAAGGTCATCATGTCTCCGCAGACGGGGTTCCCGACCTGGCCGACGCCGTCGGCGTCGGCGAGGACGCCCACGTTCCGGGGGTTGGAAAAATGGTCCATGACTTTATCGGAGTAGATCATCGGGCGCTCTCCTTGAGGAACTGGGTGTAAAGCGGCGACATCTTCCGCAGCCGGTCGATGATCGGAGGGAAGGCGTCGAGGACGTATTCGATGTCGTCCGCGGTCGTCGCATCGATCAGGCTGAAGACGACCGAGCCCTGGGCCGTGGCGTGGTCGATGCCCATGGCCAGCAGGACATGGGAGGCCTTCAGCGACTTGGACGAACAGGCCGAGCCGCTCGAGACGGCGATCCCCTTCATATCCAGGTGGAGGAGCATCGCCTCCCCCTCGACGAACTCGACCAGGAAGCTGGCCTGATGCGGAAGCCGGCGGGTCCGGTCGCCGCTGACGCGGACGCGTTGGACGCGGGCCGGGAGCTCGTCGAGGAGACGGTCGCGGAGCTTCGCCGACCGCTCGCCCCAGCCCGGGAGGCCGGCGAGGGCCAGTTCGGCGGCTTTGCCCATCCCGACGATGGCGGGGACGTTCTCGGTCCCGGCCCGCCGGCCCGATTCCTGCACACCGCCGTCGATGAGCGGGACGGGACGGACCCCCTTCCTGAGGTAGAGGGCCGCGGCGCCCTTCGGCCCGGCGAATTGGTCCCCGGCCAGGCTGAGGGCGTCGACACCAAGGGCCCGGACGTCGACGGGGATATTGCCGACGGCGGCGACCGCGTCGGTGTGGACGAGGACGCCCCCGCCTTTGGCGACTTTGGCGATCTCGGCCAGGGGCTCGATCGTCCCGACCTCGGCGTTGGCGAGCATGACCGAGACGAGGACCGTGTCCTTGGTCATCGCCTCGGCCACGGCGCCCGCGTCCACGGCGGCCGTCCCGTCAACGGGGACGAGGGTCACGGCGAAGCCGAGCCGTTCGAGGCCCTTGGCCGCGTTCAGGACGGAGGGATGCTCGACGGCGGAGAGGATGACGCGGTTCCCCTTCGACCGCTGGGCCAGGGCCAGGCCTTTGACGGCGAGGTTGTTGGCTTCAGAGCCGCTCGAAGTGAAAATGATCTCGGCCGGAGCCGCATGGACGAGCCGGGCGACCGAGGCGCGCGCCTCTTCGACCGCTTCGGCCGCCGATTGGCCGTCGGAATGGAGACTCTGGGCGTTCCCGAACCTCTCTCCGAGGAACGGAAGCATGGCTTCCAGGACGCCGGGGGCGAGGGGGGTCGCCGCGATGTGATCGAGATAGACCCGTTTCATGGCTGTCGCGGAACCCGGACCGCGGGAGGGCCCGGCGGCCCGGACGTTCGTCAGAGGGCCACGACTTCCTTGACCTCGGGGACCTCTTTCTTCAGGATGCGCTCGATCCCCATCTTCAGGGTCAGCTGGGACATCGGGCAGCCTCCGCAGGCGCCGGTCAGCTTGACCTTGACGACCCCGTCGGGGCCGACGTCGACAAGCTCGACGTCCCCGCCGTCCATTTTCAGGGACGGACGGATCTTATCGAGAGCGGCAAGGACTTTTTCTTTCATGGGAGACTCCTTCGCGAAAAGCGACATCTATTATAATGGAATGCCCGGTGTTTCACCAGCCTAATCACTACCATTCCTATAGGATGAGACATCGCCTCCCTCCCCTTGTCCCGCATCACTAGGAGCACTTGCTCCAGCCGCAATTCGGGCACGTCGGGCACTTGTCGTCCGGAAGCGTCGCCCCGCACTGCCGGCAGGCCGACCGATACGGGTCGCGGGCGGAGTGCTTCCCCGCCCCGAAGTGGCGCTCGAGGACCTTGGCGATGGCGTCGGGGATGGAGGTCACGAGCCCGCCCTCGGTGAAGATGGGATCGGACCCGCCGATGCCCTTGAGCTGGGTGACGACCTCGAGCGGGTCAACGCCGCTGCGCAGGGCGAGAGAGACGAGCCGGCCGATGGCTTCCGCGTCGGCCATGGTCGAATAGCCGCTCTTGCCGATGCTGGTGAAGACCTCGAAGGGCTTCTGATTGAAGAAGGTGATCGTGACGTAGAGGTTGCCGAAGCCCGTCTTGATCTTGTCCGTGACCGAGGAGAGCGTGTCCGGCCGCTCCTGGGGCAGGCGCTTCTCCTGTCCGGCCTTCATCAGGACCTGCTCCTCGCGGCAGCCGTCCCGGTAGATGGTGATGCCCTTGGTCCCCAGCTCGAAAGCCAGGAGATAAGCCTGCTCGACGTCCTTGAGCGAGGCGGCGTGGGGCAGGTTGATCGTCTTCGAGACGGAGTTGTCGACATGCTTCTGGAAGGCGGCCTGCATCCGGATGTGGCCTTCGGGCGGGATGTCGTGGGCGGTGACGAAGGAGTCCGGAAGGGGCTGGCCGGGATGCTTGTCCTTCCATTCGCGGCACAGCGGATGGACGTCCTTGATCGTCGAGTCGATGATGTGCGAGGTGAACTCGAAGGCGAAGACGGGCTCGATCGACGAGGAGCAGCCGGCGATCCGGGAGATCGTCCCGGTCGGGGCGATCGTGAAGACCGTCGCGTTCCGCATCTTCTGGCCCCTGAAGACGGACTTGGCGATGTTGGGGAAGCTGCCGCGCCGGACCGCCAGCGCGCGCGAGGCCTCAGTCGCCTTCGCCCGGAGGAAGGCGGCCAGTCTGTCGGCGAAGGCGAAGGCCTCGGCCGCGTCGTACCGGATCCGCATCATGATCAGCAGGTCGGCCCAGCCCATGATGCCGAGCCCGATCCGCCGGTTGCCCTTCGACATCCGCTCGATCTCGGGCAGCGGGAAGCGGTTGACGTCGATGACGTCGTCGAGGAACCGGACGGCCGTGCCGACGGCCGCGGCGAAACGGTCCCAGTCGAAGAGGTCCTTCCGCTCCGGGGCGAAGAAGTTCGGCCACGTTGATCGAGCCGAGGTTGCAGGACTCGTAGGCATGGAGGGGCTGCTCGCCGCAGGGGTTCGTCGCGTCGATCGGGCCGAGCCCGGCGGTCGGGTTGCTCTCGTTGATCCGGTCGATGAAGATGAGCCCCGGGTCGCCGATGGCCCAGGCCGATTCGACGATCATCCGGAAGACCTTGCGGGCGTCCTTCCGGTCCACGGCCCGCTTCCGGTACGGATCGTGGATGACGTAGGACGTCCCCTTCTTGACCGCGTCCATGAAAGCGTCGGTGGCGGCGACGGAGATGTTGAAGTTGGCGACGCTCTTGCCGTCCTTCTTCATCAGGATGAACGACTCGATGTCGGGGTGGTCGGCCCGGAGGATGCCCATGTTGGCCCCGCGCCGCGTCCCGCCCTGCTTGACGGCCTCGGTCGCGGCGTCGATGACTTTGAGGAACGAAACCGGCCCCGAGGCGACGCCCTGCGTCCGCTGGACGAAGCTCCCGCTCGGCCGGAGACGGCTGAAATCGAAGCCCGTCCCCCCGCCCTCCTTGTGGACAAGGGCGGCGTTGCGGACCGTGTCGAAGATGGACTCCATCGAATCCTCGACCGGGAGGACGAAGCAGGCGCTCAGGCACATCCCCCGGCCCGCCCCGGTCAGGGTCGGGCTGTTGGGAAGGAAATCCCGGTTCATCATGGCTTCGAAGAACGTCTTGCCCCAGGCCTTTCGGTCGGCGGCGCTGCGCTCGGCCGTGGCGACGTAACGGGCGACGCGCCCGAAGAGGTCGGAGGGCGTCTTGTCCAGGAACTCGCCCTTCTCGTTCTTCATGAAGTAGCGCGCCTTCAGGATGCGCATGGCATTGTCGGTGAAACCCTGATTTTCTTTCATCCATCAGCTCCGGGATTCAAAAATCTACCAAATTGATAGTATTGGTATATTAGCAGATTCCACGGCTGTTTTAAAGGAATAAATTCCCCGGAATCAGCCGGGCAATTCCGAAATACTCGTCAGCGAACGGATCCCCGCTCTTTCGAGGCTCGAGCGCCCACAACGCAGGAAAACATCCCTCCTGCAGGAACCGAAAAGACCGGGACACCTTTAAGACTTCTATCATTATTATCTACTTCCCCAGCCCCTCCTACGACTCGGAGGGGACCGCAGGTAAGTGTCCCTCCTGCAGGAACGACGGGATTGCCAGTTAGAATAAATTGCGAGCGCGAGGGGGGAGGGTCCGAGGGACATCTGGAGGCGAGCGGGCACGGTTTCCCAGCCGCAGGCTGGGAAGAGCGAGCCGGAAGGAGAGCCGGCTTCCTCGCTGGGGAAGCCGGCGTGCCCGAGGATCCTCCCCCCGGGAGCTCGCTTCCTAATGTGAGCGCGAAGCGGCCTTAAGCCTTCACCATCGGCTGCCCGCAGCAGATGAGCACGTGCTCCTCGGCGCAGCCGCAGGCTTCATCGACGATGACCCGGTAACCGCACACGCCGCATTCGAGCGCCGGCGCTTTCGGCTTCGGCGAGGCTTTCTTCGCCGCTTTCTTGACCGGCCGGACGGCCTTCTTCGCTTTGGCTTTCGCTTTCACTTTTACGGCCATGGGTATCTCCTTTCGCGCTCCGCTATTATAGCGAAACCGGCGCTCAATCCCAATCGAGCAGCCGTTTCTCGCCCTGAAGGCCTTGGATCCCGGTCACGTCCTGGCCGAGCTCGAGGCACCCACGGTAGGCGCCGGCCGCGTCGCGGACGGCGATGTAGCGGATATGGATGAGGCGTCCCTTCGAGCGGATCCAGAACTCCGCGACGTCGCGCGAGCCGTCCTTGAACCCGGCCAGAATCCGCTCGACGACGTGGACGCTCGCGGGGGGATGGCAGTTCTGGACCTTCCGGCCGATCACGCCGGGGCTGCGGGGGAAGAACCGCTCGGGCGACTCCGAATAATAGAGGACCGTGTCGTCGGCGTCGATGACGCTCAGGTCGAGGGGAAGATGGCGCAGGACGAGGTTGACCATCTCCGCAGACATCCGGCCCGTGTCGAGGGCGAGGAGGGCCTCGGCCGCCGTTCCGTACCGGGCGGCCGGACGGGAGATCGGCGCGGCGTCGTCGACGGCCGGCTTCCACTCCGTCCCCGGGACGATCCAGGCGTAGCCGACGGCTTCCTCGCCGTGCTTGACCCGGGCCCAATCCCGATCATCCAGGGTTTCGACGGTCATCGGGAAGAGGATCTTCTCCTCTTTGGTGATCATGTCCCCGATCACGGTCGCCGCCTGGAGGGCGAGGGCGGCCGACTCCCGGGCCCGGCCCGCTTCGACGTGGGAGCGCAGCTCCTTGAGGTCGGCCCGGACGTCGTCATGGATGGCCCACATGACCTTGCTCGGCCCGCTGACGCCCTTCTCCTCGAGGAGGGGAAAGAGCTGGTTCTCCTTCTTCAGGTAGTGTTTTTCGATCTCGGCGAGGCGGGCGAGGGCGCGGAGCATCCGGTCCCGCA
Source organism: Candidatus Aminicenantota bacterium (assembly GCA_963848835.1). Taxonomy (GTDB): domain Bacteria; phylum Acidobacteriota; class Aminicenantia; order Aminicenantales; family UBA4085; genus CAWKFB01. The sequence continues at coordinate 49,984 of CAWKFB010000001.1, forward strand.
ATCCGGGGGTGAAGCCCTCCTCCGAGAGCTTGAGCTCCATGCCCGTCTTTCGGAGAGCTTCGAGGATCCCCTCGAGGGCCCGGTTTTCGGCGGCAAGGGTGTGGAGCGGATGTCCCGGGATCGTCTCGGGAGCGCTCCGGCCGGCCAGCGATTCCTGGAAGACCTGGACATGGACGTCGCAGAGGCGCTTGACCTCGGACGCGGGCATGCCTTCATCGATCAGCCTCTGCTCCATCTCGGGGATTTCGGTCGGGCCGAGGTCCTTGACCAGGTCGGCGAACCGCCGGCGGAGCCGTTCGATGTCCTCGCCGGCGTGGAGGTCGCGGATGATGTCCTTGAGGATCTCGAGCCGGGCCTCCTTGTCGCGGACGGTCCGGTCGGGGGGCGTTCCGCCCGCGGCGGGGAGGTCGACGCAGTCGCCCGTGACCTCGGTGATCTTGGCGGCGACCGATTTCAGGAGCTCCTCGGCGGGAAGGTCCGCCATCGACGCGGCCTGGCCGACGGTCGCCAGCTTCCCGATCGTCCGGCGGAGGATCGGGTTGTTCAGCTTGGCGAACTTCGGCGAGAGCGCGGTCAGGTGCTCGCGGAGGAACGGATAGGCGCGGAGGAGATCGTCAAGCTTGGTGGAGGCGGAGATCAACATCAGTCATCCTTTTCGCTCGAGGGTCCCGGCGTCCGGGAACCCCGCTCAGAATCCGAAACGGATCAGAACTTGAACCCGGCCATGAGCAGCATGAGCGTCGTCGTCGCCTTATAATCCGCCTCGGGCACCTCCGTCCCCTGGGCGGACTTGAAGATGTTCGCCATCCCAAGATGGTACCGGCCCTCGACGAAGAACTGCATGCCCCCGAGGTTCAAGCCGACGCCGGCCCCAAGAACCGCGCCGTAATCAATCGAATTCAAGTTTTCCTTTTCGATCTTCTCGGACCCGGTCTGAGTCTGCCCGGCCTGCGTGACCGTGTAATCGGTCTTGCCGTCGAGGATGTAAGCGATCTCGCCGCCGCCCAGGACATAGAGCGCCGGCGCGGTCGGCGAGTCCAGAATGTTGAACCGGAGGAGGACCGGAACGCTGATCATGTTAAAATTGATCTTCGCATCGAAAGTGACCGATTCGCCGCTCGAGGTATCCGTACCTTTGAACCGGACGCCCTTTTGCAGGTAAAGGACGTCGAATTCGAAGCCGATCCGCGAGCCCATGGCGAGGCCGATACCGCCGGCGATTCCCATCTTGGACTGCTTGTACTTGTCGAAAAGCGTCTTGTCCTGTGGATCCGTGCCGGCCGGGAATTTGACGTTTATGTTGGCCAGGCCGAGCCCGCCCATGACCTTGAACCCGCCCGCGCCTGAGCCGCCGGCGTTGGCCTGGGTCTGGGTGTTGGTCTGGGTGTTGGTCTGGCCTTGCTGGACCTGCTGTTGCACGATGATCGTCGGGGCGCCCTCCGCCGGCTTCTTCACCTCGACCTGCTGGCCGCCGGTCTGTCCGCCGGGCTTGGCCCCGCCGCCGACGATGTCGACGACCGTGGCGTTGATGAAGCCGGACATGGAGGTGCCCCGCTCGTCCGTGATCGTCACCTCGAACCAATCGCCGACTTTTTGGCGGGATTCGAGCAGCGTGCCGAGCTTGACCTGCCGGACCACAGCCGCGTTCATGTCCGGTTCGGACCGGACGTTCGCGGATTGGACCTTGACCTTGATGACGGTCACTTCCTGGGCAAGGAGCCCGGCCGTCACGACGAACAGAAGGACCAGCAAGCCGATCGAAAAGCGTTTCATGTTCCCTCCCGTCCTGTATGGACGTTCCACCGGCGCTCTCCCCTATACCATGAAAAAAAAATAAATGCAATATTCCCGCCGGCTGCTCCGCCCTCAGGTTTCGAGCCGGGCCCGGACGGTCGGAAGGTCGACGAGGCCGGCCAGGGCTTCGTCGCGGAAGGCGGTCTCCCGCCTTTCGACGCCGGTCGAGACGAGGGCGATCTCGGCCCCGACCCAGTCCTCGATCCGGCGAAGGTAATCGCGGAACGCGGCGGGCAGGGCTTCGAATTCCGTGATCCGGTGCACCGGCTCGCTCCAGCCGGGCACGGAGACGAACCGGGGCGAGATCTTTTCGAGGATCCACGGCTCGGTCGGAAAATCCGTGAGCACGGAGCCGCGATAGGCATAGCCGGTGCAGACGCGGACCTCGGAGAAGCCGTCCAGGACGTCGGGCTTGGTCATGATGAGCTTGGAGATGCCGTTGATCCGGCAGGCATAGGCCGCGGCCACGGCGTCGAACCAGCCGCAGCGCCGGGGCCGGCCCGTCGTGGCCCCGAACTCGTCGCCCCGGGTCCGGATCCGATCGGCCTCCGGGCCCGGGATCTCGGTCGGGAACGGCCCTTCCCCGACGCGCGTGGCGTAGGCTTTGACGACCCCCAGCACGGCGTCGATCCGCGAAGGCCCGATCCCCAGGCCGGTGCAGACCCCGCCCGCCGTGGAGCTCGAGGAGGTGACGAAGGGATACGTCCCGTGGTCGAGGTCGAGCAGGACACCCTGGGCCCCTTCGAACAGGACGGGAACCCCGGCCCGGAAACGGTCGTCCAGGATCTTCGACGCGTCGGCGATGCGCGGGCCGAGCGCTTCGGCGTACCGGGCGAACCGCGCGTACAGATCTTCGGCGTCCATCTCCGCCAGGCCGCGGCTCCGGAAAAAGAGGTTTTTCTCCGCGACGTTCTCCCGGATCCTCTCGCCCAGGACGCCGAGGTCGAGGAGGTCGCCGGCGCGGATGCCCCGCCGGGCGGCCTTGTCCTCATAGGCGGGCCCGATGCCGCGGCAGGTCGTGCCGATCTTCTTCTCGCCGCGCGATTCCTCGCACCAGCGCTCGACCCGGGCATGATACGGAAGGATGAGATGGGCGCCGCGGCTGATCACGATGTTCCGCTCGTCGACTTCGGTCACGGCCTTGAGGGAGGCCAGCTCGTCCAGGAACGCCTGGGGGTCCAGCACGACCCCGTTGCCGATGACGCAGAGGACGCCGGGGTGCAGGATCCCCGAAGGGATGAGATGGAGGACGGTCTTCCGGCCCCGGACGACGACCGTATGCCCCGCGTTGTGACCGCCCTGGTACCGGGCGACGACCCCGAAAGCGGGCGTGAGAAGGTCGACGATCTTGCCCTTGCCTTCGTCCCCCCATTGCGCGCCGAGAACGACGATGTTGGCCATGTCTCTCCCGTCAGAAGCGGGCGGCGACCTGAGCCCGGAAGATGTCGTTCTTCAGCTCGAGCCGCGGCTCGCGGTTGAATTCGTATTGGGCCTTGAGGACGAGGCCCGCGCTCAGGGCGGCCGTCAATCCGACCGTCCAGACCCGCCGTTCCTCGGAGAGGCCGAGTCCGGGCTCGGCCGGACCGGCGAATCCCGGCCCGTGGAACGCGTCCGCATAGGAGAGCTTCTGGTAGCTCACGACGGGACGGACGCCTCCGAAGTCGTACGTCCCGAGAACGAACCATCCCTCGGCCGTCCCCTTCGCGGTGGGCGCGGGATTGGCGATCTCGGACCGGCAGTATTCGGCGGAGAGCTGGAGCCTTCCGTTGGTCCAGACCGCGTCGGCCCCTTTCATCGTCAGCCTGCGCTCGCCCGCGGCGTCGACCTTGCCGGTGGTGAAGGACCCGCCGACCTCGAGCGCGGCGCTGAGGGCGAAGCCCAGCCGCCCGCCCCAGGCCTTGTCGGAGTTGTTGTCCCGGAACTGCTGGCCGGAAGCGAGATCGCGGCCTTCGGCCAGGCCGTTGCCGATCCAGCCCGCGTAGCTGAGGAATCCGCTTTTACCCTCGGCCATCGCCCCGAGCTCCCGCCAGGACGAGGGGAAAGCGGCGCCGACGGGAAAGGGGGCGTGAGCGAGGGGCGTCTCGAAGGGGCGTCCGGCCGCGTTGAAGCGGCCGAAGGGGACGAGGAAGAGGCCCGCCTTGACCTGAAGAGCTTCGGACCAGACGATCCCGGCCCAGGCCTGCTCGATCTCGAAGCGCATGTTCTCCTTCGACCGAACCTCCAAGGCATAGCCCAGGCGCTTCGACCAGGTGCCGGACAGGATCAGGCCGGCCTGGATGTTCTCGAAGCTCGCGTGCGGGGCGGCGCTCCCCGCCTGGCCGCGCAGGAAATCGAGCGAGAAGTAGCCCCCAACGCCCACTTCAGCCGGCAGGAAAGCCGCGAGGGAGAGCAGGGCCAGGAGGAAGGCGGCGGCTCTTCTCATATCAGGGTGAAATCGAACTCTTCATTCAGCAGGTCCTTCTTCCATTTCCGGACGTCCGCGTTCTGATGGACGGCCCGGGTGATCCCGGCAATCCCGGATTTGGTCCCCAGCCAGATCGCGCCCACGGCCCGGCCCCGCTCGAGGACGATCTTCTTGTAGATGCCCCGCTCCGGGTCTTCGAAGTTGATCTCCTCGCCTTCTTCGGTCCCCGCCTGGATCCGCCCCACGGTCGAGAGATGGATCCCGGCCACTTTGAGCGTGTTCGAAGGCATCGTTCCGCCGTAGGCCGCGGGCCGGCCCAGGATATTGGCGGCGGCGATCCGGGCCTGCTCGAAAGACGCCGGAATGATCCCATAGATGCGGCCTTGGTGCTGGACCCCGTCCCCGGCGGCATAGATCCCGGTCGTCGAGGTCTGGAGATAGTCGTCGACCAGGACGCCGCGGTCGGTTGTGAGGCCCGCTTCCCGGGCGAGCTCCAGGTTCGGCCGGACGCCCGCGGCGACGATGACCATATCCGCGGGCATCTCCTCCCCTCCCCGGAACCGCAGGCCGCCGGCTTCCTCCTCGCCGAGGATGCCCTCGGTGGTCCGGCCGAGCCGGATGCGGATGCCCAGGCGTTCGACGGCGGCCTTGAGGATCTCGCTCCCGCGGGCGTCGAGCTGGCGGGGCAGAAGGGCGGGGAAGAACTCGACGATCTCGACTTCGGCCCCCCGCAGCCGCAGGGCCCGGGCGATCTCGAGGCCGAGCAGGCCGCCGCCGAGCACGGCGACCCGGGGATGGCCGGAGAGATGCTCGAGGATGCGGTGGGCGTCGTCGAGCGTTCGCAGGGTGAAGACGCCTTTCCGGTCGGTCCCGGCCAGGGGAGGAAGGAAGGAGGACGCTCCGGTCGCGAGCAGAAGCGCGTCATAGTCGATCCGCTCGCCCGTGGCGATCTCGACCTTTCGCTCCGCGGGAAGCAGGCGGACGGCCGGCGTCGACAAACGCACCTCGATCCGGTGATCGCCGTACCACTTCTCGGGGAAGGCGAACAGGCGGTTGAGAGGCAGGGTCCCGGCGACGAATTCGATCAGATTGGGCCGGGGATAGTACAGATGCCGTTCGGCGGCCAGGAGGACGATCTCCGAACGGTCATCCTGCTCCCGGAGGGCCTTGGCGGCCAGCGTTCCGGCCAGTCCGTTGCCGGCGATGACGATCTTCATGAGCGGACCGTGGGACCGGATCCGTCAGCCGATCTTCTGGAAGTAATCCTTGCTCACTCCGCACTGGGGGCAGACCCAGTCCTCCGGCAGGCTCTCGAACGCGGTCCCGGGAGGGATCCCGTTGTCCGGGTCGCCGGTGTTCGGATCATAGATGTAGCCGCAGGCCGTGCACTCATATCGGTCCATCATCGTCTCCTTTCAATCCTCTTCGAGAACGTGCCGCTCGTATTCCTGCTCGAGGCGGAGCTTGTGCTCCCGCTCCTCCTGGATGAGGAAGTCGAAGAGGCGCCGGTGTTCGGGGTCGGTGACCCGGGCGCGGAGCTCCGTGTAGAGGGCGGCCGCCTTGGCCTCCTTCTTCGCCGCGAGGATGAGGAGGTCCTGGATCCCGCTGTCCGCGTCGACGGGCTCCTCGCAGACGTAATCGCTGATCATGAGGTCGGGGACGGGCTGATGGAAGAGCGGCACGAGACGCCCCCCCGCCAGGTCGCGGAGGATCTCCTCGTGCTTCTTCTCCTCCCGCCGCATATCGAGAAGGAGGGCTTTGGCCGCGGCCAGCCGGCTGTTCTCGGCCAGCCGGCCGTAGGCCTCCGCGGCCTCGATTTCCTGTCGGATGGCGAAATCCAGGACGGCCGCGAGCGAGCCGAACGTCCCGGCCGGGGGATCGTCTTTGATCACGCGATATCCTCCCTCGATGTCCTCGGAGCTTGGGCGCCGCTCCGGCGATGAACGCGCCGGGCTTTTCAAATTATAGCGAATCGAGAGGCGAAGTCAATTTCGCCGAAGGGGCGTCCGCCGTTGACAGCCCGGGCAGTAGAAGGTCGCCCGGCCCCCCACGATGATGCGGACGACGGCGGCGCCGCAGCGCCGGCAGGGGCGGCCGGCCCTGCCGTAGACGCGATGGGCGAGCTGGAAGCCGCCCTCGGCGCCCGCATCATCTTTATAGTCGCGGATGGAGGACCCTCCGGCCGCGACCGCCCGGCTGAGGATCGCCCGCGTCGCCGACCATAGCTTTCCGGACTCCGCGGCCGTGAGGCGGTCGGCCCGCTTCAGCGGATGAAGCCGCGAGCGATGAAGGATCTCGTCGGCATAGATGTTCCCGATCCCCGCGAGGAACGACTGGTCGAGGAGCAGGCTCTTCAGCCGGCCCCGGCGGGCGGCGATCCGGCGGGCGAACTCGTCCCGGCCGATCTCGAAAGGCTCGGGCCCGAGGCGCCGGAGCTCGGGACAGACGACGGCCGGATCGCCCTCCAGGCAGCGGAGGAAGCCGAATTTGCGGATGTCGCGGAAGCGAAGCTCGCGGGGATCGTTCCGGAAGCGGAGGGAGAGATGGGTGTGCTTATCGCGCCCGGACCCGGAATCCCCCCAGAGAAACTGCCCGGTCATCTTCAGATGGAAGACGAGGGAGCGGCCTCCCCGGCAGGAAATGATGAGGTGCTTGCCTCTTCGGCCGACCTCCGTGATTTTCCGGCCTCGGAATTCGGCAAGGTCCGCCTCCGTCCCGCCGCGCAGGAGCTTCGGAAGGAACAGCGCGATGTCGTCGATGACGAGCCCGACGGCCCGCAAGCGCAGCCCTGCGGCGATCGTTTCGACCTCGGGCAGCTCCGGCATGGAGGCATTATACCCGGATTCCTTGCGGATTGACCCTTCCCTGACACATGTGCTATACGGACGCCTGGAATCGTCATGACTCCCTCCCGATCGGCCTCCCCGCCCCGCCTCGACCCCGAGGTTTGCTGCGTCTGCGGCGGCTGCGTCGGCCTCTGCCCCGCGGACGCCCTGACCCTCGAGGAAACCGCTCTTCATATCGACGCCCAGGCCTGCGACAGCTGCGGTCTGTGCGTCGATTTCTGTCCCGTCGCCGCGCTGTCGTTCCCGGAAGGCCGCCGGCGCGCGTCCGAAGCGGGAGAAGCCGGGAAGACGGCCGACGCGGTCGTCGTAGGCGCGGGTCCCGCCGGAAGCATCTGCGCGAAGTTCATGGCCGAGGCCGGCCTCGACGTTCTCGTCGTCGAAAAGAGGCAGGAAGCGGGCGCGCCGAAACGCTGCGCCGAAGGGATCGGCCCGGGCACGCTGTCCGAGGTTGGGGTGGCGATCGACCCGCGTTGGACGGCCGCCCGGATCGGCCGGGCCGTGCTCCATGCGCCCGGCGGAGCCTGCGTCGCCTGGCCGCTTGGCGACGAACGGGAGCACGGGTTGATCCTGGAGCGGAAGGTCTTCGACAAGCACCTCCTCCGCGACGCCGTCCGGGCCGGGGCCCGAACGATGATCAAGACAACCGCCCGCGCGGTCGTCCGCAAAGACGGGCGCGTCCGCGGGGTCGTGGTCGAACACATGGGCCGGCGCCGGATCGTCGCCGCGCGGCTCGTCGTCGCGGCGGACGGCGTCGAAAGCAAGATCGCCCGCTCGGCCGGGATCCCTTCGGCGGCCCGGCCCGCCAGTATGATGAGCTGCGTCCAATACGAAATGGCCGGACTCGACGCCGTGGACCCCTCCGAGATCCACCTCTATTATGGCGCCGGGATCGCCCCGGGCGGATACGCCTGGGTCTTCCCGAAAGGCGGGGGAACGGCCAACGTCGGCGTCGGGATCAAGATGCGCCTCGCCCGGGGCCGGACGGCCCGGAATTACCTGGACGATTTCCTCGCCGGCCGCCCCGAGATCTTCGGACGGGCCCAAGCCCTGGAGATCAACTGCGGAGGGGTTCCCGTTCGGCCTCTCGCGGCGCCCCTCGTCACGGACGGCCTGATGGTCGTCGGCGACGCCGGGCACATGGTCAATCCGATCACCGGCAGCGGCATCAAGCTGGCCATGCTTTCGGGCAAAATGGCCGCCGAAGCCGCCGTGGCGGCTTTCCGGGCGGACGATCTGAGCGCGCGGTCCCTGCGGGCGTATCCGTCCCGGTGGGAGAAGGAGCACGGCCGGAAGCTCCGGAAGCTCCTCAAGCTGCAGCGCTTCGCCGACGGCTTGACGGACGGGGACCTCGACAGGGTGGCCGCGATCCTCTCGCCTGAGATTCTGACCCAGCTGAAGAACGCCCGGTTCGGCGCCTTCGCCGCCCGCGCCCTACGGAAGCTCCCGCACCTGTCCCCGCTCGTGATCAAATATCTTCGCTCCTGACTTAAAGCGATCCCGCGACGAAGGCGGCGAGGATGAGGGCCATCGCCAATTTGAGGGAGCGCTGGGCCCGGGACGGCTGGAGAAAAAAGCCCGCCGCAAGGGCGGCGAGGGCGGGGACCCCAAAGACGGCATAAACCGCATGGGTCCATCCTGCCGCGGGGGGCAGGATGAGGAATCCCGCGGCCGGGACGAGCGGCGCGCGGGCGAGTGTCGCCGCGGCGCGGGGCCCGAGGGCGAGGGGCAGCGTGCGGGCGGAAACGAGCGAATCCCCCGGAACGTCTTCGATGTCCTTGAAGATCTCCCGCGAGAGCGTCGTCAGGAACGCTCCCGCCGCCAGGACGTAGAGGCTCGCGCTCCGGGCCCCGAGGATCGAGCCGGTGAAAAGAAAGACGGAGGCCGAAATCCAGGCCACGGCCAGGTTCGGCAGGGCGGCGATCCGCTTCGAATAGCGGCCGTAGAGGGCCAGGAGGACGGTGTTCGCGATCGGGTAAGGAAGCGACCGGGCCGGAAGGAAAAAGACGGCGGCGGCGTTTCCGGCGGCGAAGAGAGCGATCGACGCCGCGATCGCGGCCGCGGGAGAGATCCGTCCCGACGGGATGGGCCGGCCAGGCGCGTTCCGGCGGTCGATCTCCTCGTCGAAATAATCGTTGAGCGCGTTCCCCGCCCCCAGGACGGCCAGGACGACCGCCGCGCCGATCAGGATCGGGCCGCGGAACGGAGAGCTTCCCGTCGCGACGAACGCCGCGGCGAGGACGGACGCGGCGGCGAGAACGCCGTTCTTCCACCGGATGAGCTCGGCCCAGGCGGCGACCAAACGACGGGGCCTCATCCGGACCGCTTGTGGATCGCCAAGATGATGTCGCGGAGGCGCGAGAGATCCCGCTCGACGATCGTCCCCGTCACGATCACGTCCGCGCCCGCGGCGACGAGCCGGCCGGCCCGGGCGGGAGTCCGGATCCCCCCGCCGACGAGGAGGGGAATTCCGGTCCGGACCTTGACCGCGGCGACCATTCCGGGCGGAACGGAAGCATCGGCGCCCGAGCCGGCCTCGAGATAGAGACAGCTCATCCCGAGGAGGCGCCCGGCCAGGGCATATGCGACGGCTTTACCGACGCCGTTCGTTCCGATCCTGTCGCGCGCCGTCCTCTTTTCGACGCTCGTCATCCTCCGGCTCGTGCTGACGACGATGTATCCCATCGAGATCGCCTCAAGGCCCGAGCGGGCGATCGCCTCCGCCGCTTTCGCCTGCTCGCGGATGAGGAAGCGCGGATGATCGGCGTTGAGGAGCGACATGAAGAAAATGCCGTCCGCCGCGGGGGTCACATCCAGGGAGGAGCCCGGGAACAGGATTGTCGGCAGGCCGGCCCCGGACTTGACGGCTGCGACGGTCCGCTCGAGCCGGCCGGCCCGGAACCGTCCGGAACCGCCGACCATGATCGCGTCGGTTCCGAAGTCCCGGCAGGTGGCGGCGAGGCGCCCCGCCTCCTCGGGTGTTTGCCGGTCCGGATCGAGGAGGGTGAAGTGCAGCGCCCTTCCCTTCCGTTTCCTCAGGTCTTCGATCAGCATCAAGGCACCTCACGGCCCGGGCCCGCCCCGAAGGCCCAATTTAGCACAATCTGGGCGGCCCGGAAATCTCGGCGTCCTGCGGCGCTTGATTTGAGGCCCTATTTTCATTAAGATGCTTTTTCACCATGACCATTAAAGGCGTTCTTTTCCTGGCCCTCGGCTGGTTCGTTCCCGGCCTGGGTCACGCCGTCCAGAAGAAATACGGCCGGGCGGCGATCTTTTTCGTCTCCATCCTGGCCATGACCGGGCTCGGGCTGTGGATGGGCGGCAAGATCTACCCCTTCCAGACCGAGAATCCCCTGACCATCCTGGCCTTCTTCGCCGACATCGGGAACGGGCTCGTCTACATCCTGTCCCGCTTCCTGCCCATCGGCCTGGGCACCCTCAAGGACGTGACCTTCGAGTACGGGACGGCCTATATCGCCGGGGCCGGGCTTCTCAACTTCCTCATCGCCCTGGACGCGTTCGACATCGCCGCGGGGAAGAAGCCATGATCCTCCGCAGCCACTTCGTCTCGATGATCCTGTACGCCGCCTTCGTCGCCCTCGTCCTGTCCCTCCTCCGCCGGAACGAGAAGAAGGCCCGGCTCCGCTACGGGCTCCTCATGTTCCTCCTCATGGCCGGCGGCGCGATCGCCTTCGGCTGGCTGATGTACCTCTTCGCCCGCTGACGGCGCGTCCCTCTCCTCCTTTCTCCTGCCGCCTTCCGGTTTCTGATATAATCGTCGCCGATGATCGAGCTCTTCCATGTCTGGAAGCAGTACCAAAAGCCGCTCTGGGCCCTGTCCGACGTCTCCCTGTCGGTGAAGAAGGGCGAGTTCTGCTTCATCACCGGGCCGAGTGGCTCGGGCAAATCGACCCTCCTCAAGGTCATGTACCGGGAAGTCGTCCCGACCGAGGGCCAGATCATCATCGCCGGGAAGAACGTCCTCAAGCTGCCCAACCACCGGATCTACACGATCCGCCGCCAGATGGGGATCGTCTTCCAGGATTTCCGGCTCCTCTTCCACAAGCGGGTCTTCGACAATGTCGCGATCGCCCTCCAGGTCCTCGGGACACCCGTCCGGGACATGAAGCGCAAGGTCTTCATCGCCCTGCGGATGGTCAGCCTCCAGAACAAGATCTGGGACGAGGCGGCCTCGCTGTCCTACGGCGAGCAGCAGCGCGTCGCCATCGCCCGGGCCATCGTCAACAACCCACGGATCCTCCTGGCCGACGAGCCGACGGGAAACCTCGATCCCGACCTGGCCCATGAGATCTTCGGCCTTTTCCGGGAGATCAACAAGCAGGGCACGACCGTCGTCCTGTGCACGCACGACAAGGAGCTCCTCCGGCGCTTCGGCGGCCGGGTGCTGGCCCTCCACGAAGGCAAGCTCCTCGGGAGAGAGACGCGGTGATCCTGCGCAAGCCCCGCTATTTCGTCCGGGAGGCCGCCCGCAACCTCTGGCATTTCAAGGCCCGCCACGCCATCTCGCTGACCATCATCTGCCTGTCGTTCGTCATCCTGGGCGTCTTCCTCTGCCTGTCGAACAACCTCCGGGAGAAGAGCCGGGCCATGGCCCAGAACCTGGCCGTCATCTTTTATCTCGGGGAGGGCGTCCCGGCCGCCGAGCGCCGGCCGGTCGAGGAGGAGATCCGGCGCTCGCCTCTCGTCCGAAGCGCGCGCGTCGTCGAGCCCGATGAGGCCTCGGCACGATTCCTCCGGGATTTCCCCGACCTCAAGGACATCATCCTCAACCTCGGCCTGAACCCCTTCCCCGCTTCGATCGAGGTCGCGTTCAAGGACCCGGCGACGCCGGCGGAGACGATCCTGGCGTTCATCGGGGGGATCAAGCGGAATCCCGCCGTGGCCGATGTCCAGTTCAACCGGGACTGGGCGGACAAGATCGCTTCGCTCGGGCGGGTGGCCGAGGCCGTCGGATTCTTCTTCGGCGGGATCCTCGTCCTGGCCGCTTTCTTCATCATCTCGAACGTCATCAAGCTCATCGTCATCGCCCGCGGCTCCGAGATCGAGATCCTCCGGCTCGTCGGCGCGACCAACACCTTCGTCCGCGTCCCGTTCCTCCTCGAAGGGACGATCCTCGGCGCGGCCGGGGGGCTGCTCTCGATCGGGCTCGTCTTCCTCCTCGTCCGACTCTTTCCGGCCGCCGCCGGGCAGACCCTCGGCGCCCTCCAGGAGCTCATTGGTTTCCGGTTCCTATCGCTCGGCCAGTCCCTCGCCCTCGTCGGCGGAGGGGGGCTCGTCGGCTTCCTCGGCAGCCTGAGCTCGATCGCCCGTTTCCTGCGTACCTAAATCCAAATTCGCTCATCCCTTCGAGCGTCGAGCAATTCTGAAAGATTCTCCCGGCGGAGGGATTGCCCCGGAGCGAACATTGGGAGGGGGACCCGGCTTCCGGGGGAACCGCAGAGGTTCCCGTGAGCGAGGGGCAATCCCGGAGCTTAACTTGCACTGCAACAGCGATTTTAGTATGTTGGTAGGCCGAACGCGTCACCGCATTAATCTCGGTTGGAGGCGTGAATGTCAAAACTGCTTCGGACCAAACCCCTGGAGATGCTCCTCTCGGAGGCGAGCGCCACCGGCGAGCACACCCTCAAGCGCGCCCTCAGCGGGCTCAATCTCATCACCCTGGGCATCGGGGCCATCATCGGCGCCGGGATCTTCGTCCTGACCGGAGCGGCCGCGGCCAAGTACGCCGGGCCCGCCATCATGCTCTCCTTCGTCGTGGCGGGAATTGCCTGCCTCTTCGCCGGATTGTGTTACGCCGAATTTGCCGCCCTCATCCCGATCGCCGGCTCCGCGTACACCTACGGATACGCCACCCTGGGCGAGCTCTTCGCCTGGATCATCGGCTGGGACCTCATCCTGGAATACGCTTTCGGCGCGGCGACCGTCGCCTCCGGGTGGAGCGGCTATTTTCTCAGCCTGCTCAACGACCTGGGGATCCACCTCCCCGCCCGGTTGACGGCCGCTCCCGGGACCAAGCTCGTCCTGGTGGACGGGAATTGGGAGCACCTCGACCGGGTCAAGGACACCCTCCTCGCTTCGGGCGTCGATCCCTCGACCCTGCCGCAGCAGGGCGCCCTCTTCAACCTCGTCGCCTTCATCGCGATCGCCCTGGTCACGGTCGTCCTCATCATCGGGATCAAGGAATCGGCCAACTTCAACTCGGCCATCGTCATCGTCAAGCTCGCCATCGTCTTCGTCTTCATCGGTATCGCGGGCATCTATGTCCTCAAGCACCCGAGCACGACGATCGCGGTCAACTGGAAGCCCTTCATCCCCAAGAATCTCGGGAGCTTCGGCGAATACGGATTGTCGGGAATCGCCCGGGCGGCCAGCGTCATCTTCTTCGCTTACATCGGGTTCGACGCCGTCTCGACCGCGGCTCAGGAAGCCAAGAACCCGAAGAAGGACATGCCGATCGGGATCATGGGCTCCCTGGCCATCTGCACGGTCCTTTATATCCTGGTCGCCGGCCTCCTGACGGCCATCGTCCCCTACACCAGCCTCAACGTCTCCGACCCCGTCGCCGTGGGCATCGACGCCACGGGCATCAAGTGGGGCGGGTATCTGGTCAAAACGGGGGCCATCTTCGGCCTGGCCACGGTCATGCTGGTCATGCTCCTCGGCCAGTCCCGGGTCTTCTTCACCATGGCCCACGACGGGCTGCTGCCCAAATGGGCGGGCAAGATCCATCCGAAGTTCCGGACGCCCTATGTTTCGTCGATCATCGTCGGCATTTTCGTCGCTCTCTGCGCGGCGCTCCTGCCGATCGGCATCCTCGGCGAGCTCGTCTCGATCGGAACGCTTCTCGCCTTCGTCATCGTCTGCGCCGGCGTCTGGATCCTGAGGGTTCGCAAACCCGACCTGCACCGGCCCTTCAAGACGCCGTTGGTGCCCTTCGTCCCGATCATGGGCGTCATCGTCTCGCTCGGGCTGATGGCCAGCCTGCCCTTCGACACCTGGCTCCGGCTCATCATCTGGCTCGCCCTCGGCCTGGTCGTCTTCTTCACGTACGGACAAAAGCACAGCAAGCTGAACCAGCTGGAAAAACCGGCCGCGCCGCCGGCCTGAAGCGCGTTCGTTCCGTCCCCCGGGGCCCGGCCCCGGGGGGCGTTGTCCTCAATCGGACGAGCGAAGGAAGCGGATCGTCAGGCCGAACCTCAGGTTGAAGTTCAGCGAATCGAGCTTATCGAGCTTCTGGCGGTCGCCGCCGATCCCCTTCATGTTGCCGAACGTCTCCCAGCTGAACACCGCCGCCCCGTAGAACCCGATCATCGGGATCGGATAGAACGCCAGGCCTCCGCCCGCGCCGATCGTCAGCCCGCTGAACGTGTTGTCCGCGCTCCGGAAGGGCGCGGTTTCCATGATCGAGCCGTTCTCGACCTTGAGCCAGGTGAAGGCGAACTCCATCCCGATGAAGGGCTGGATGACGCCGCGCGGGATCAGGAAGTACTTCGTGTCGATGCCGATGAATGAGTACTTCGCCCGGGCGGGATCCACGAGCGGATAGGTATAGTCATGGGTCGATTGCCCGTAATAAAACGTGGAATCCAAATCCCCGCGCCGGGCGCCGATGCCGACGCCGTAGCCCAGGCTCGTCTTCATCTTGGGGACGATGTAGAGGGCGCCGCCCGATTCGAAGAAATGGTCGCCGTCGAAGTGCCCGGCGAAGGCGTTCTGGAAACCCATCGCGGAGATGTGGAAGCCGCCGTATGATTTCTCGGCCGTCTGGCCGAAAACATTCATCCCTCCCGAAAAGGCGAGGGCCAGGATCAGGATCGCGAGCGTCGGGGTGCGCTGGTTCAGCTTCATCTCATCCTCCTTCATCGCCTTCCGATCGGATCGCTCCGGTCATGTGGATCATTATACGACTCCGAAGGATAAAGTCACGCCCCGCCGCCCCCGGAACGGCGTTTGACCGTCCCCGGCCGCTCTGGTAGAGTAATTTTTAGATCCTTTCCGTGGAGGTCACTCATGCCTAAGAGATTCCCCGCCCTTCTCGCGGCCGTCTGCGTCCTCGCCGTCCTCGGCAGCGCCCAATTCCGCAAGGAAGACGTCAAGGTTCACAAGCTCGACAACGGGCTGAAGATCCTCTTTCTCGAGGACCACGAAATCCCGAACGTCGCCCTCTACACCTTCTTCCGCGTCGGCTCGCGGAACGAGCGGCCGGGGCTGACGGGCGTCTCCCACTTCATCGAGCACATGATGTTCAACGGATCGCCCAAAGTCGGGCCGGGCGAGTTCGACCGCCGGATGGAGTTCGCCGGAGGGGCGAACAACGCCTTCACGAGCGACGACATGACCGGGTACACGGACTGGTTCCCGGCCGCGGCCCTCGAGACGATGATCGAGATGGAGGCCG
The DNA here is from genome assembly GCA_963848835.1 of Candidatus Aminicenantota bacterium. GTDB lineage: Bacteria > Acidobacteriota > Aminicenantia > Aminicenantales > UBA4085 > CAWKFB01. Next base: position 65,444 of record CAWKFB010000001.1, read on the forward strand.
ACCGGATGCAGGGGCTCCTCCTCGACCCGCAGGTCCTCGAGTCCGAGCGCGGCGTCATCGCCTCGGAGCGGAGGATGGGGGTCGAGAACAGCAACGACGCCATCCTGTCCGAAAACGTCCGGGCGACGGCGATCATGGCCCATCCCTACCACTGGGACGTCATCGGCTGGATGAGCGACATCCTGAGCTGGAAGCGCGACGACATCATGGCCTACTACAAGACCTTCTACGCGCCCAACAACGCCGTCCTCATCCTCGTCGGCGACTTCGAGCCGGTCCAGGCGCTCGCGCTCATCCGGAAATATTACAGCGGCATCCCGGCCGGGCCGCCGCCGCCCGCGGTCTCGACCGTCGAGCCGCCCCAGATGGGGCCGAAGGACGTCGTCGTCAAGAAGGAGGCCCAGGCCCCCTCGTTCCAGATGGTCTTCCACGCCCCGAGCGGAGCGTCGCCCGACTTCCCGCCGCTCGCGATCCTCGATCTCGTCCTGCTCAACGGCGAGAGCAGCCGGCTCTACAAACGGCTGGTCCGGGACGAGCAGCTCGCCCTTTCGGTTTCCGGGGGGACGCAGGAGAGCATCGATCCCCTCCTCTTCATCATCGAGCCCAAGCCGCGCCCCGGCGCCGACCTCGACAAGCTCGAAGCCGTCATCCTCGAGGAGATCGAGAAGGTCAAGACCGGCGGCATCACCGAGCGGGAATTCCAAAAAGCCCAGAACACGATCAAGAGCGGATTCTACTTCGGAATGCAGTCGATCAACGGCAAGGCCGGGGGCCTCGGCCAAGCCGAGATCCTCCATGGCTCCTACGAGTATCTCTTCGGCGAGATGGACCTCTACGCCAAGGTGACGCTCGACCAGGTCAAGGCCGTGGCGGCGAAATACCTGACCGAGAACAACCGGACCGTCGGAAAGCTCATTCCCCAGGGAGGTGAAAAGTGAACCGCATCCTCCGCATCCTCTGCGTCGCCGTCCTCCTCGGCGCCCTGACGCTGCCGGCCGCGGCGGCGAACCGCCTGCCCGCGCCCGAAAAGCTCACCCTCAAGAACGGGATCACGGTCTATTATCACAAGAACGCGGAGCTTCCGCTTGTCAGCTTCAGGATGTGGATCCCGGGCGCGGGCCTGGGCAACGAACCCGCCGCCCTCGAAGGCGCGGCCAACCTGACCGCCGACCTGCTGATGAAAGGAACGGCGGCCATGACCGCCGAAGCCGTGGCCGAAGCCATCGACTTCCTGGGCGCCCGGCTCGATATCTCCGCCGGCGACGAGTTCGCCGGCCTGACCGCCGAGAGCCTGGCCGAGCACTTCCCGAAGCTCATGGCCATCGCCGCGGATTGTTTGATGAACCCGGCGTTCAAGAGCGACGAGTTCGAGAAAGAGCGCAAGACCCGACTCGACGGCATCTCGGCCCTCAAGGACAGCCCGGGCCCCGCCGTTCGGGCCTATTTCACCAAGGCATATTTCGGCTCCCATCCCCTCGGCCATCTGGCCAACGGGACGGAAGCCTCGCTCCAGGCTATGACCCTGGCCGACATCAAGTCGTACTACCAGAAGTTCTACCGTCCCGAAAAGAGCGTCTCCGCCGTCGTTGGCGGCATCGAGAAGGCCGCCGTCCTCGAGCTGCTCAATTCGACGATCGGCCAATGGAAAGCCCAGGGCGCCGCGGCTCCCACGGCTCCGATCCCGCCGCTCGCCGGGCCCAAGGGCAAGAAGCTCATCCTCGTCGACAAGCCCGACGCGACGCAGGCGTACTGGATCCTTGGCGCGCCGGGGTACAAGCTCGGCGATCCCGTCACGCCCCAGGCCTCGGTGATGAACACCCTCTTCGGCGGACGCTTCACATCCTGGCTCTCGACCGAGCTCCGGATCAAGCGCGGCCTGACCTACGGCGCGGGCTCGAACATCCAGACCTGGCGCACCGGCGGCGTCTTCATGGCCAACTCCTACACCAAGAACGACAAGATCGGCGAGATGCTCGACATCGTCTTCGACCTGCTGAAGAAGGCCCGCGGCGGGTTCGCTCCGGAGGAGATCGAAAGCGCCCGCAATTACCTGCTCGGCCAATTCCCGCCGACGCTCGAAACGAACGCGAGCAAGGCGAACGCTTATGTCCGGCTGGCCTTCTATGGGCTCGGCTTCGACTACTACGACAAGTACCTGGCCGGCATCCAGGCCGTGACGGGCGATCTGGCCAAAGCCGCGGCGGCGAAGCTCCTTCCCGCGGACGACTTCGTCCTCGTCGTCGTCGGCAAGAGCTCCGAAATCAAGGCCCAGCTGGCCAAGTACGGGACGTGGGTTGAACGGAAGATAACGGATCCGGGATTCTGAGCCGGAAAATCGTAACGCGGATCGGGCTAGCGGTCCAGGCCCAGCTTCACGACGTTGTCCCTCATGGCCGCCAGGCGCTCCTTGAGCCGGGCTTCGGCTTTGGCGAAGCGGGGATCGGAGCGGACGCTCTCGAGTAAAGGATCGATGAACAGCCAGCGGTCCGCATAGCCGCCTGCGACGGCTTTCTCCAGTCCGTCCAGGGCTTCCGCCGCCTTCCCTCGGATCGCGTAAGCTTCGGCGATGTAGAACCGGAAGGGTGACCAGGGATTCTTCAAATCCGGATTTTCCAGGCAGCCGGCCAGGCTCGCGTCGAGCATTTTTTCGGCGCCCGCGCGATCTCCGGTCCTCAAAAGGACGAAGGCGAGCTTATTGCCGGGAGAGCCGACCGGCGAGGTAGCCTTGATGAGGTCCGCGTAGAAGGGACGCGCTTCGGCATAACGCCCGGCCAGGAGCTCCGCATCGCCGGCGATGTTCAGGGCGTTCGGTTCGCCGGGATGGGCCGCCAGGATCTTCGCGATGCGTTCGCGGGCTTCGTCCGTATTCCCGGCATAAAGGGGGATCGAAGCCAGGACCATTTCCGGAAAGATATAGCCGGGCTGGAACTCGAGGGAGCGCCCGAGCCAGGTCCGGGCCGGCTCGTCCATACCCAGGTTGAAATACTGGAGGCCGACCTGGGCGATGAACCGGGCGGTCCCCGGCTGAAGCTCGACGCTTTTCCGCAGCCATTTGACCGCTTCGTCGAACCGGCCCATGGCCGCGTTGATGGAACCGATGTTCGCCACGACCGGGGCATAGTTGGGGTTGAGAGCGACCGCCTTATAATAGGATTCCAGCCCGGCCGCGATGTCGCCTTTGGATTCCAATGCCAGTCCCAGAGCCTTGTGTCCTTCGGCGAGATCCGGATCGAGGGCCAGGGCTTTTCGGCTCATTTCGGCGGCGGTGTCGAGAGACCCATCCGGCCCGCCGTAGCGCCAGCCCATGGCGAACGCGTCTCCCAAGCCGGCCCAGGCCGGGGCGAACTGGGGATCGATCACGGTCGCCTTGCGAAACAGGGCGATGGCCTGCTCGTTGTCCGCGGCCGAGTACCTGTAGTAATACTCCCGGCCCCGCGAATAAAAAGCGTAAGCTTCGGGGTCGACCTTCGCCTTCTTCTTCAGGCGTTCCTTCTCGCCCGGCGTGAGCCGGGCCCGGAGGTCCTGGGCGATCCGCTGAGCTACCTCGCCCTGGACGGCGAGGATATCGGTCATGGGGCGGTCGTATGTGTCCGCCCAGAGATGCTCGTCCCGAGCGGCGTCGATCAATTGGCCGACGATCCGGACCCGCTCGCCGTCCCTCCGGACGCTGCCCTCGAGGATGAAGCTGACGCCCAGCTCCTTTCCGATCAGCGGCAGGTTCTTGGTCGTGTCCTTATAGGCCATGATCGAGGTCCGGGAGATGACCTTCAGGTCCGAGATCCTGGCCAGCTGGGTGATGATGTCTTCCGTGACCCCGTCGCTGAAGGATTCGTCCGTCTTGTCATCGCCGAGATTTTTAAAGGGAAGGACGGCGACCGAGCGCGTCGACGGCGAGAACCGGAACGGGCCGGGCAAACCGGAGATCTTGAGCACCGCGAATCCGGCCAGGACGGCCAGGGCGGCATAGGCGGCGATCTCCGTCTTGAGGAACCTCTGCCGGCCGGGAAGGACATGCCGCCAGGTGAAGAGAAGGGCGGCCGGGAGCCCGCAGAGCAGGATGGTGAGAAGCGAGTCGAAGAGCTTGAAGGAGAATCCGTAGTGCAGGCTGAAAAGGTTGACGGCTCCCAGGACGGTCAACGACGTGCTGGCATATATCGCCGCCGTGCGGAGAAGTCCGCGGCCGCGGGATCTTTTCTTGTCTGTCACAGGATCTCCCGCTGACTTTAAAATACACCGGTGAAAATATCAAGGGAACGAACTCGATATCCGTTTCCTTCGCCTTCCGGCACCGGCCATTGACGCCGATCCGGCGGGGAACTATCATTCCCCTCACGACCTCCCATCAGGAGCCTGCCATGAAACGCGTCTTGCCGAAAGCGAAAACATCCTTCTTCCTCTTCGCCGCCGCGGCCGTGCTCGCCCTCGTCTCGCGGGCAGGGACGACCGGTCAAGTCCCCGCCGCCGGACCCGCGTTCACGGAAACGCGGGTCATGGTCCCGATGCGGGACGGCGTGAAGCTCAACACCGTCATCTTCGCTCCGAAAGGGGCCGCGGGGCCGCTGCCCTTCCTGATCATGCGGACGCCCTACGGGGCGCCTTCCTCCTCCCAGCCGTTGGCGGCGGTGTCCTTCAAGGAGCTCGTCGCCGAGGGCTACATTTTCGTGTACCAGGACATCCGCGGCCGGTTCAAATCCGAGGGACAGTTCGTCATGCAGCGGCCGCCCCGCGACAAGCGCGATCGGCGCGCGATCGACGAAAGCACGGACGCCTATGACACCGTCGATTGGCTGCTTAAAAACGTCTCCGGCCACAACGGCCGGGCCGGCCTGATGGGGATCTCCTACGGCGGCTGGCTGACGGCCATGGCCATGCTCGACCCGCACCCGGCGGTGAAGGCCGTCTCGCCCCAAGCCTCGCCCGCGGACATGTATCTGGGCGATGATTTTCACCACAACGGGGCCTTCCGGCTGAGCTATGGCTTCGAATACGCGGCCAGGATGGAAACCTCCAAGGAAAACGCCGCTTTCCAGTTCGACGCCTACGACACCTACGAGTGGTACCTGCGGCTCGGCCCGCTGTCGGTCGTGAACGAGAAATACCTCCTCGGGAAGATCCCGACCTGGAATGATTACGTCGCCCACCCGAATTATGACGCCTTCTGGCAGAAGCAGGCCATGGCCCCGTACCTCGTCCGGGCGACAGTCCCGGCGCTTCACGTGGCCGGCTGGTGGGATCAGGAGGATTTTTACGGACCGCAGAAAATCTACGATACACTCGAGCCCCTGGACCGAGGCGAAGTCAGCTTCTTCGTCTCCGGCCCATGGAACCACGGGGGCTGGATGCGGACCGACGGGAGCTCCCTGGGGCCGATCAAGTTCGGCGCCAACACGTCCGAGTATTTCCGGGAGAGGATCCAGGCCCCGTTCTTCGCCCATTACTTGAAGGACAAGAGCGGCTGGAACGTTCCCGAGGCGATCACCTTCGAAACGGGCGCCAACGCCTGGCAGGTCTATGATGAATGGCCGCCCCGGAAGCTCACCGAGGACCGCAACATTTATTTCCGGGAGGACGGACGGTTGTCCTTTGACGCGCCCGGCGGCGAGGAAGATCGGGCTTTCGACAGCTACGTCTCCGATCCCGCCCGGCCCGTGCCCTACCGGCCGCGGCCGATCGAAGCGACGTACGACCCGCGCGGCTCGGGCTGGAGGACGTGGCTCGTCGGCGACCAGCGGTTCGTTCATCTGCGGCCGGACGTCCTGAGCTGGGAGACCGAGCCCCTCGCCGATGACGTCACCGTCACCGGCCGGATCGTTGCCCAGCTCTTCGCCTCGACGAGCGGGACCGACAGCGATTGGATCGTCAAGCTGATCGACGCCTATCCCTCGGATAACGCGGCCGAGCCGGCCATGAGCGGCTACCAGCTGATGATCGCCAACGAGGTCTTCCGCGGCCGGTTCCGGTCGAGCTTCGAGAAACCCGAGGCTCTCGTCCCGGACCGCGTCACGGACTTCACCATCGACCTCCACGGGGCCGACCACCGCTTTCTCAAGGGTCATAAGATCATGGTCCAGGTGCAAAGCACGTGGTTCCCTCTGATCGACCGTAATCCGCAGACCTTCGTCGAGAACATCTTCCTGGCCAAGGCCTCGGACTACCGGCCGGCGACCCAGCGCGTCTTCCGATCCAAGGCCCACCCGTCCCACCTCGTCCTTCCGGTCCGGGTGCGCTGACGGAAGAGAGGCGCCCGTCGCCCGGGGATTGAATTCCTCCGATTCTATCCGCTATAGTTGCCCTAGAGGTAACCCCATGAATAAGAGAACCGCCCTTTCCCTTTTCATGTTCGCGGCTTTGCTGGCCTTGGCCGGCGGGACGATCTTCAGCGGCCCCGGCGTCTCGCAGGAAAAGGCCGTCTCCCCCGCGATCTGCCCGACCTGCGGCGACGTCGATCCGCGGCTCGAGGCCTGTACCGTCGTCATGGTCGGACGTCTGGCTTCGACCGACGGCTCGGTCATGACGACGCACACCTGCGATTGCGGGAGCTGCGACTGGACCTTCCGCCGCATCCCGGCCGCCGACCACAAGCCCGGCGATGTGCGGAAGATCTACCATATCGGCCAGTTCGACGCCATGGATCCCCGCCTGGGCCTGAAGTGGGACCGCGTCGGCGACAATGATACCGGTCTGGAGATCCCTCAGCCGGCCCACACCTACGGCTACATCCACGGCGATTTCGGCTACATGAACGACAAGCAGGTCTCGATCGGCGAGTCGACCCTGGGCAACGTGGCCAAGATCGAGAACACGACCGCCACGCCCAAGTTCGACATCACCATGCTGACGCTCCTGGCCATGGAGCGGGGCGGGACCGCCCGCGAGGCCATCCAGGTCATGGGCTCGCTGGCCGAGAAATACGGCTACGGGTTCACCGACTCGGGCGAGATGCTGGCCGTGGCCGATCCGAAGGAGGTCTGGCTGTTCGAAATCATGCCCGTCGGCCCGCTGTGGACGCCCGCAAGCGCCAAGCCGGGCGCGGTCTGGTGCGCTCAGCGCATCCCCGACGACCACGTTTCGGTCTGCCCCAACGAGTCGCGGATCGGAGAGATCGACGTCAATAACAAGGACATGTTCCTGGCCTCGCCCAACGTCGTCTCCTTCGCCGTAGAGCAGAAGCTGTACGACCCCAAGAACGGCAAGCCCTTCAGCTGGAAGCGGGCCTATTCGCCGAACGAGACGAGCGCCCTGGCCTCGGGCGGCTCGCGCGTCCGGATGTGGCGGTTCTACAACCTGGTCGCGCCGTCCCTCAACCTCGGCCCCCAGACGCCCAACATGGACTTCCCCGTCTCGGTCAAGCCGGACAAGAAGCTCGGCCTCAAGGACGTCCTGGCCATCCTCCGCGACCGCTGTGAAGGAACGCCGTTCGATCCCGCCCGCGGCCTGCAGGGCGGCCCGTTCGGCAACCCCAACTTCCTGCCCTACGGCTTCACCGTCGACGGCCAGAAGTACAACACCTCGCGCATCATCAGCGTCAACCGGGCCGAATATGTCACCGTCACCCAGGCCCGCTCCTGGTATCCCGACCCGGTCGGCGGCATCGTCTGGCTGGCCTGGGGGCACCAAGACACTTCCTGTTTCATGCCCCTCTACAACGGCATGACCGAGATACCGCGCGGCTTCGAGATCGGCGACCACTGGGAGTTCAACCGCGATTCGACCCGCTGGGCCTTCGACTATGCCGACTTCCATGCCCAAGTGATCTATTCCGAGGCCATCAAGGACGTCCGGGCGGCTCAGACCCGCTGGGAGACGACGGCGATCGACCGGACCCCGATCGTCGACAAGATCGCCATGGACCTCTATGCCAAGAGCCCGGCGGACGCTGCCAAGTACCTCAACGACTACTGCATGGACAACGCCGCCGCGGTTACGGCCGCCTGGTGGAAGATGGGCGACGATCTGCTCGTCAAGTTCAACAAGCTCTGGATCTACGACGCCAAGACGCGGAAGCGGAACCCCCTACCTTTCCCCGAGTGGTACCTCCGGATGCTGATCGAGCAGTACGGGCTCAAGCCGGCAGAGGTGAAGAAGTAATTTGACCTCGACGGGCGGTCTCTTCGGCTGGCTGAAGGATGCGCCGCGGCCGTCGCGCCGGGCCCTGCTCGCCGCCTCCCTCGGCTGGATGCTCGATTCCTTCGACGTGATGATCTACGCCCTCGTCCTCGCTCATATGATGAAGGACCTGGGCATGGGCAAAGCGACAGCCGGGCTGATGAGCTCGCTCACCCTGCTCGCCTCGGCGGCCGGGGGCGTTCTCTTCGGCGTCCTGGCCGACAAGCGCGGCCGGACCTGGTCGCTCCGGGCCAGCGTCCTGATCTATTCCGTGTTCACCGCGGCCTGCGGCCTCGCCTCGACCGTCCCGATGCTGGCCGTGTTCCGGATTTTCCTCGGCTTAGGCATGGGCGGAGAATGGTCGAGCGGGGCGGCCCTCGTGACCGAGACCTGGCCGGCCGAGCACCGGGGCAAGGCCATGGGCTTCGTCCAAAGCTTCTGGGCCGTCGGCTACGCCCTCGCCGCGCTCGTGACCGCCGTCGTCCTGCCGCTCGGAGGATGGCGGGCCGTCTTCTTCATCGGCGTCCTCCCCGCCCTGCTCATCTTCTGGATCCAGAAAAAGGTCGAAGAGCCCGCGATCTGGAGGGAGCACAAGGCCGCGGCCCCGGCGCGGACGAAAGGCCGGCTCCGCGGCGTTCTCCGGGGGCCGCTGCTGGGCATCACGGCCGCGGTCACCGTGATGAATGCGTTCACCCTCTTCGCCTGGTGGGGCTTCAACACCTGGATCCCGGGCTACCTTTCCCTCTCCCAAGGCCAGGGCGGGATCGGCCTCAGCCCCTGGATGACCTCCTCGCTCGTCTTCTTCATGCAATTCGGGATGTGGCTCGGATACCTCACCTTCGGATACATCTGCGACGCCGTCGGCCGGAAGAAGACCTACGTCGTCTATCTGCTCGCCGCGGCGGCTTTCATCGTCCTCTACGCCAACGTCCGCGGCCCTCTCGTCCTCTTCTTCCTCGGCCCGTTCGTCGCCTTCTTCGGAACGGGCTATTTTTCGGGATTCGGGGCCCTGACGGCCGAGCTCTACCCGACCGGGGTCCGGGCCACGCTCCAGGGATTCACTTACAACATCGGCCGGGTCGTCTCGGCGATCGCCCCGCTCGCCATCGGGACGCTGGCGGAGGAGCGGGGGTTCGGGACCGCGTTCCTGCTCGCGGCGGCCGCGTTCGTCGCCGCGGCGGCGATGTGGACCGTCATCCCCGAGACGCGCGGCCGGGCGCTCGAGTGATCGGCGATCCGAGGCCGAGTCGCCACGGCGTTCCTCCTCGTTTCGGACGCTTTCATCCCGGCCGCCCTCAGCTGGATTTGGATCCCGGAGACACGGGGCCGGGTTCTGGAGTAAAATAGCAGCGCGTCTCGAGAGATCGAAATCGGTGAAGGAGTAATCGATGAAAGCGCCAGTGGGTGTATGGATTGACCATCGGAAGGCGATGATCGTCGCCCTGACGGACAAGGGAGAAAAGACCGTAACGATCACATCAAACGTGGAAAAACAGCTACGGCGGGCCGGGGATTCCCCCCTCAAGGGACCTTATGAACCGATCGAGGTTCCCGCGGACGACCGGCGCCAGCAAGCGCTGACGGGACACCTCAAGATCTATTACGAAGCCGTGGTTTCGCGGATTCGCGACGCCGAATCCATCCTGATCCTCGGTCCGGGCGAGGCCAAGAAAGAATTGAAATCGAGGCTGGAAAAGGACCGGCTCGCCGGGCGGATCATCGGGGTGGAAGGCGCGGACAAGATGACGGCCCGCGAAATTTCGTTGAGAGTCCAGGAGCATCTTCTCAAGAAATAGGCGCCCTTTTCGGGCGGGGCCTTTCAGCTTCGATCCGGCCGTCCAAAGCCTCAGCTCTTCCGGGCGGTCCGGATCTTTTCCAGGTTGGCCTTGACGTGCGGGACCTTGGCGATGAAATCGCCGATCTGAGCGCAGCCGTCGAACGCGTCGCAGACGGCGCAATTGGCCGCGCCGCGTCCTTGGCCGCACTTGCGCATCGCGCATTCATAGCAATGTCCGATGTGGACGCCGTCGACGGTCGTGCAGCCGACGCAGTCGATCATTTCCGGCTTGCACTCGAAGCCGTAGGCTTTCGACCATTCCCTCGCCGTCGCCTCGCGGAGGCCCCAATCATCCATGATGCGGGCGATGTAGGCCGGGCATGTGGAGCAATCCAACCCGCAGATCGAGATGTTTTCCATGATGAGGACATTTTATGCCCCGCACGGTGGGAAGTTCAAGCACTTGACTTCGGCTGATGAAAACGCATAATCTTTTTCCAGAAATTTATCTGGGGGGATCAGATGAAATCAAAGTCATATTTGGCTTTAGCCGCGGTCACGTGTTTGGCTGCCGGATCCTGCAAGCCGGTTCCTCCAACGATCTCGAGCTTTTCCGCCGCCAAGAGTCCGATCACTTTAGGGACGAGCACGACGCTCTCCGCCGTCTTTAGTAACGGCAGCGGGACCGTTGACCAGGGTGTGGGGGCCGCCTCGAGCGGACAAGCCGTAACGATCTCTCCCTTGGCGGACACGACATACACGCTGACGGTCAAGGGGGATGGCGGCTCCGCCACGAAGACGACTTCGGTTACGGTCGTCAACCCTCCCATCACACCCGTGATCACCGCGCCCACGGCCATCGCCCCCGGGCAGACCTCCACGGCCTCTGTTCCCTCCCAAACGGGCTGCAACTATGGCTGGACGATCTCGGGGGGAACGATCACGGCGGGAAGCGGAACGGTCCAGATCACCTTCCGGGCGAACGCCGCTTCTCCGGCAAAGACAGGCCCTCAAGCGGAATCACTGGAGAACCTCGTCCTGACGTGCATCGTGACGAATTCCGCCGGAACGGCCTCCGAGTCCGCGTCGGTAATCATCCCCATCGGGGCCAGGCCTCCCGTGATCGCGACCGTATCTTTCGCAGATATGTACGAAGGATGCTCAGGGCACATCTATGTATACGCGACCGATCCCCACGGCGGTAATTTGACCTATGATTTCCAGCAGACCGCGGGTCCCCTGGTCTCCCAAATCTTCAAACCCGGATATCATTGTTCCTTCGTTACACCGAAGGTCGACAAAGACGAGATCGTAACGTTCAAGGTCGGCGCGACAAATTCGTTGGGTTTGAGGACCGAACAAACTGTTTCCGCGACCCTCATTTATTCGGGACCATGGACGCTCGACCTCAAGCTCCATCCCATGCCCACGAGCGTTCTCTTGGATCCCGGCCGGATGACGATCACCCGGCTCGGAGTGACTTCGAACGCGAATGTTTGGGGCAACGGTTTTTCGACCATTCGGTTCACCGGGAACGGCGATATCAACGGCGACGGGAAGGAAGATCTGATCATTGCCGGCTGGACCACGGGCGGCTCCAATCCGCCGGCGCAAGTTTTTTTCCTCCTGAGCACAGCGAATGGCTACCAGATGAGGGAGGGAAGAGATCTCGGCATAGAGAATGTCCCCGGAACCACTCTTCCCGCGATCTACGACTTCAACGGCGACGGAAGGAATGACGTTTTTTTCCCCGGATTCACGGATTCTCCCTGTATCACCGTGCCGTCGGTGATGGCTCTCCAGCAGGCCGGCGGAACATTCGTGAAAACTTCGACGGTCGAAAAGATCTGTTCGCATATGGGCGATTTCGTCGATATCAACCGTGACGGACGCCCCGATATCATCCTGCCGACATATCCCGGGACCGGAGGCGGACTGTCGGACGCAGTCTATTATGAAAACACCGGCACCGGCTTGAAGCTGCATCTGACCAGCACGGCCCCCAAGACGATCGTTAATATCGGCGGAACCTCCGCGTCCGCGGGAGATTTCCATAAAACCGGAGTGTCTACGATCATTAATGGCGATGCGAATTGGCTTGTTAACAACGGAGGCTTGACTCTTAAAAACGTCGTTGAGTTATCGAACCTGAATTGGGGCAGCGACGGCAACCTTGTCAGCGCCGTCCAAACGCAATTCATGACGCCCTTCTTTCATCGGGATCCGCGATTCGCCCATGCTTTCAGCACTTGGGGCGACATGAAATCCCACAACATTTGCATCCGGGTTGTCGATCTGGACGCGGACGGGTTTCAGGACTTCGTCATGCCATCGATGATCTGGAGCGGGATCAACGATACCGACTACGCCCCAAATCATTCGATCATCAACATCGTCCGCGGGACGGCGGCGGGATTTTCGGACGAGACGGAATCGCGGCTGTGGAATTATCAAGTGACCCGGAGGAATTCGCATCACAGTCTACGGGTCGTGGACCTGAACGGAGACGGGAAGCCCGATCTCATCGGAGGGGATGAGGGACAGACGGCTCCCGGCGGGGCGAATGCTTTGGGGCCGCGCACGACGGGAAACGAGATCTTGATGAATGACGGCGCCGGGAATCTGGTTTCGGTTTTTTGGGAGGGATACGATAACCTTCAGCAACGAGTGCTTGATCTGACCCAATCCTTGTCGAAGGCTTTGGTTGCCTACAGGCCGGAGAGGTTTTTCCCGCTCCTCGGGCCGAACCGTGAGCTTCGCTGGCTGACCTTTGTTCCTTATCGGGAAATGGATGCGTCCGGCGCAGAGATTCAAT
>CAWKFB010000002.1:0-64164 GCA_963848835.1 Candidatus Aminicenantota bacterium
ACAGGGACGACAAGATCATCGTTTTCAAGAAGATCCGCCGCAAGCAGTACCGGCGGACCCGCGGCCACCGTCAGTCCCTGACCAAGGTCGCGATCATCAAGATCTACGCCGACAAGTCGAGCATCTCGGCCGAGGATCTCGGCGCGGCGGTCGCGCCCATCGCCTCAAAGACGGCGGTGAAACCGGGCCCCAAGCCGAAAGCGGTGAAGAAGGCCGCGCCGGCTCCCGCGCCCGCGCCCGAAGCCAAGCCCAAGAAGGCGGCCAAAGCGGCGAAGGCGGAGAAGCCGGCGGCCAAGCCCAAGGCTAAGGCCAAGGCGAAGAAGACGGGGAAATAAGGAGATTTCCGATGGCACATAAAAAAGCAAGCGGGAGCGCGCGAAACGGCCGCAACGGCCCATTTCCAAGCGGCTGGGCGTGAAGGAATACGGCGGAGAATCGGTCAAGGCCGGTTCGATCCTCGTCCGCCAGCGGGGGACCCCGTTCAAGCCCGGCCCGAACGTCGGGCGCGGCAAGGACGACACCCTCTTCGCCAAGATCGCCGGCAAGGTCAAGTTCGATTCCAGGGGCACACGCGGAACGTTCGTTTCGATCATTCCCGCCTAATCGCCCTTGTTCATCGATCAGGTCAAGGTCTTTCTCCACGCGGGCAAGGGCGGCAACGGCTGCGTCAGCTTCCGGAGAGAGGCCGGCGTTCCGCGGGGCGGTCCCGACGGGGGCCGCGGCGGGGAACGGCGGCCACATATTCACGGCCGATGAAGGTCTGAATTCCCTCGCCTTTTTCCGCTTCCACCCGATCAACAAAGCCCGCCACGGGGCCCACGGGGAGGGGAGCAACCGCCAGGGCAAGCAGGGCGCCGACCTCGACCTCACCGTCCCGGTCGGGACCGTGGTCAAGGATATCGCCACCGGAGAGATCGTCCACGATTTTATCCTTCACGGCGAGCGCTTCCGCGTGGCCAAGGGCGGCAAGGGCGGCCGCGGCAACGCCTCCTACGCCACGTCGACGCACCAGGCGCCCCGGGAATCCCAGAAAGGCGCCCCGGGCGAGGAGAAAGAGCTTTTCCTCGATCAAGCTGATCGCCGACGTCGGCCTCGTCGGCTTCCCCAACGTCGGCAAATCGACCCTCATCTCGAAGATCTCCGCGGCCCGGCCCCTCATCGCCGACTATCCCTTCACGACGCTCATCCCCAACCTCGGGGTCGTGGACCTCGGCGGGACCCGAAGCTTCATCGTCGCCGATATCCCCGGCCTCATCGCGGGCGCCCACCTCGGCCACGGGCTGGGCGTCCGCTTCCTCAAGCACATCGAGCGGACGAAGCTCCTCGTCCACATCATCGACGTCTCGCCCTACACCGGCCGCGATCCCGTCGAAGATTTCGAAGTGGTCATGCGGGGTATCGAAGCCTTCAACTCGTCGGTCGCCCGGCGGGCCCAGATCCTCGTCGCGAACAAGGTCGATCTCCTCGGGGACGATACGAAGAGACTCGCCGCCGGTCCGGAAGCTCGCTGCGGCGAAGGGGCTTCCGTTCTTCGCCGTTGCCGCGGTCAAGGGCGAAGGCCTCGGGAAGCTCGTCAAGGCCATGGCCGATGCCGTGGAGCGGCAGAAGGCCGAGCCCGGATCCGGCGGAGCGCCATGAAGCGGCCGGAGCGGATCGGGGTCTTCGGCGGGACGTTCGATCCCGTGCACAACGGCCATCTCAAGGCCACTTGGGCCGTCGGCAGGCGCTTCGGCTTGTCCCGGCTCCTGTTCGTTCCGTCCAACATCCCTCCCCCACAAAGCCCGTCCCGGAATGGCCCCGGCGCGCGACCGGATGGCCATGGTCGGCCTCGCCCTGCGCGGGCGGGCGCGCTTCGTCGCCAGTCCTCTCGAGATCCGGGCGGGAGGAGCCGGTCGTATTCCATCCGGACGCTCCGGAAGCTCCGGAAGCTCCATCCCCGAACCCGGATTTTCTTCATCGTCGGCACGGACGCGTTCCTCGAGATCAAGACCTGGAAGGAATGGCGGAGCCTCCTCGACGAAAGCCTCTTCATCGTCATGACCCGTCCGGGCGTGAGCCTGGCCCGGGCCCGCACGGCCCCGGGCGCGGCATACGCGGACCGGATCCGCGCCGTCGGCCGGACCGAGCGGATCCGGGAGGAATGGTTCTCCCGGTTCCGGATCTTCCTTCTCCCGATTGACGCTCTGGCGGTCTCGGCCACGGAGATCCGAAGCCGGGTCCGCGACGGACGGCCGATCGCCGGGATGGTGCCCGCCCCGGCGGTCCGATATATCCGCGAGCACAAGCTTTATCTGTAAGGACGAGCATGGACACGCCCAAGCCCAAAAAAACCACGAAGCGGACCCTCCCCCCCGAGATCAAGGTCGCGGTCAAGGCCGCCCAGGACAAGAAGGCCGAGGACATCCTTGTCCTCGACCTGCGCGAGGTCTTCGCTTTCACCGATTTTTTCATCGTCATGCACGGCCTTTCGGCCCGGCAGAACGGCGCCGTCGCCGGCGCGATCGAGCATGAGCTGAAGAAAACCGGCCTCCGGCCCCTCGGGATCGAGGGCGAGGCGCACGGCGAGTGGATCCTTCTCGATTACGGATTCTTCGTCGTCCACGTCTTCTCCCGGCCGGCCCGGGCTTATTACGCCCTCGAGAAGCTGTGGGGCGACGTCCCCCGGCTCGCCTACTGAAGGCGGCTCCGGCCCCCCCTCCATGAAGCTCCGGTTCCTTTGGCCCGGAAAGACCCGCCAGGCGCCCTGCCGCGAGATGATCGCGGAAAACATCAAACGGATCGGAGGGCTGATCCCGTGCGAGATCATCGAGACCGCGGAGGCCCGGGGCATCGACGAGCGGTTCAAGGACCGGATCCTGGATATCGAGGCGCGGGGGCTTGAAAAACACTTTAAAGATGATTATATTGTCTGCCTCTCCAGCGACGGGAGAGAGATGACTTCGGAAGATTTGGCCGTCTGGCTGGCCCGGCGGGCCGCCGGTACGGAGCGGGCGATCGCGTTCATCGTCGGCGGTTTCCTGGGAACGCACGGCCGGATCCTGGAGCGAGCGGACGCGCGGCTGTCGCTGTCGCGGATGACGTTCTCCCACGAGCTCGCCCGCGTCGTCCTGACGGAGCAGATCTATCGGGCCGTCTCGATCATGAAAGGAAGACAGTATGCCAAGTAAGGCGGGTCGCATGAAGAAGGCAGAGATCGACGCCATCCGGAAAAAGCTCGAGGCGCGCCGCAACGAGCTCGTCCGGAAGCTCTCTGAGTTCCGCAACGAAAGCAAGACGGTCGAGACGGACGTCGCCCAGGACCTCGCCGACAAGGCCGAAAGCTCCTACACCAAGGAATTCCTTCTCAGCTTGTCCGACGCCGAGCGCGACCAGCTCTTCCAGATCGACGCCGCGCTCAAGCGCATCACCAAGGGGGACTTCGGAGGGTGTCTGGTCTGCCAGAAGGAGATCAGCAAGAAGCGGCTGGCCGCCCTGCCCTGGACGCCGCTCTGCATCGAATGCGAGGAAAAGAGCGAGTCCGAGACGGCCTGAACGGGCCGCCGCGAACATCTCTCGGACGCTGGGCCAAGCTTTTCGAGCTGGCCCTCTTCCCGACGCGCTGCAAGACGTGCGGGAGTCTGCTCGACGAGCCCGAGGAGAAGGTTCTTTGCCGGACCTGCCTGGCCGAGATCGTTCCCAGCCGCCTGCCGGCCTGTCCGCGCTGCGGCCGGTTCTATGACGGGGCGGGGGATCCGCATCTTTGCGGGGATTGCCTGACCGATCCTCCGGCGTTCGCCCTTCAGCGCTCCGCGGCGAAATACCACGGGCGGCTCAAAGACGCCATCCTCCTTTTCAAGTACCGGAAATTCCGGCCGCTCGGCCGCGACCTGGGCCGCTTCGTCCACGAGTCCGAGAAGAAGAACGATGCGCTCTGGAACGGGCTCGACCTCATCGTCCCCGTTCCGCTCCACGCCCGGCGGGCCCGGGAGCGCGGGTTCAACCGAGCCGGCGTCCTCGCCCGGGAGCTGGGGAAGCTCCGGGGGATCCCGGTCGAGACGGGGGTCTTGAGGAAGGTCCGGAACGCGCCCCCGCAGACGTCGCTCGAACGCGCCGGCCGCCGGACGAGCGTGCGCGGCGCTTACAGGGCGGCCCGTCCCGAGCGCGTCCGCGGGCGCACGGTGCTGCTCGTGGACGACGTCTATACCACCGGTTCGACGCTTCGCGAGTGCGCGGCCGTCCTGGCCGCCGCGGGGGCGAAGGAGATCCGGGCGGTCACCATCGCCCAGGCCTAAGTTGGGCCGGCCTCATTTCTTGGATTTTTCCGCCGTCGTCGACTTGACGATATGGACGGTCTTGGGCTTGAGCTCCTGGCGCTTCGGCATCGTGATCTTCAGGACGCCGTTCTCATGGACGGCCTCGACCTTGTCGGTGTCGACCGAGCTGGGGAGGGTGAAGGCCCGGTAGAACGATCCGTATGAACGCTCGATCCGGTGGTAGTTCTCCTCCTTGGTCTCCTTTTCGAACTTGCGCTCGCCCTTCAGGGTCAAGGTGTTGTCCTCGATCTTGATCTCGATGTCCTTTTCGTCGATGCCGGGGATCTCCGCGGTCAGGATGAGCTCGTTCTCGTTTTCGTAGATGTCGACGGCGGGCGCCCAAGAGCTGGAAACGATCTCTTTGTCCTCGCCACGGCCGGGAAAAGCGTCCTCGAAGAGCCGGTTCATCTTTTCCCGCAAGGTCGTCATATCCCGGAAAGGGTCCCATCGGATGATAGCCATTCCATGCCTCCTAACGAATCGTCAGAACGGATAAAATATAAAAAATGAGTCTATTATTGTCAAGGAATATACAAATATTTTTGAATATTATCGGGTTTTCCCCTCTACCAGCACCGTGAGCTCTCCTTTAATTTGTTTATTTTCAAAATATTGCACGATTTCTTGCCGATTTCCGCGGACGAATTCCTCGTGGATTTTTGTCATTTCCCTAGCCACGACGAGCGCCCGCTCCCCCAGAGTTTCCCCGATAAGGCCGCAGAATTCGATGAGCTTTCTGCCCGGGAGATAAAAAACAAGCGTCCCTTCCTCGTCCCGGACGGCGGCGAGCTTTTTGCGGGCCGCTTCCTTCTTCGGCGGGGGAAAGCCCAGGAACAGGAACCGGTGGGTCGGAAGACCACCCGCGCAAAGGGCCGCGGCGACCGCCGACGGACCGGGGATCGGCACGACCCGGATCCCCTCCCGGACCGCTTCGCGGACCAGGCGGAATCCCGGATCGGAGATGGCCGGCGTTCCCGCGTCCGAGATCAGGGCGACGTCCCGGCCGAGGCGCAGCCGCTCCATGAGGCGGGGGAGCCGCTCCCGCTCCCGGGGCTCGTGGAAGCTCAGGAGCTCCTTGCGGATCTCGTAGCGGTTGAGGAGCTTGAGGGCCTGGCGGGTGTCCTCGCAGGCGATGAGGTCGACCTCCTTCAGGACGCGGACGGCCCGGAAGGTGATGTCCTCGAGGTTGCCGATCGGGGTCGCGACGACGAACAGCGTCCCGGGAGTCATTTTTCCCGGTCGTAGGGATACAGAAAATCGTACCCGACGGTGCGCGGCGCGATCTTGGCGATGGGAGGCATTTGCCGCTTGAACTCGGAAGCCCGGATCATCGCCTCGATCCGTTCGACGCGGGCTTTGGGGATGCCCCGGGCGACGACCTCGGCGGCCGATTCCCGCCCGTCCACGAGATGGAGCAGGACCTCGTCGATCTCGGCGTAGGTCAGGCCGATCTCTCCCTCGTCGGTCTGGCCGGCCCACAATCCCGCGGTCGGGGCCTTGGTCCGGATCCGAGCCGGGACCTTGAGATAGCGGGCCAGCGCGCGCACTTGCGTCTTGTAGAGATCGCCCAACGGATTGATCGCGCAGGCGGTGTCGCCGTGGATCGTCCCATAGCCGATGAGGAGCTCGGTCTTGTTGCTTGTGCCCAGGATCAGGGCGCGCTCGCGGGCGGAGCGGTCATATAGGATCGACATCCGCTCCCGGGCCATCTTGTTGCCCTTGAGGACGCGGCTGTCGGTCGGATACCGCTCGAAATAGGCGTCGACCATCGGCTTGATGTCGATGAGCTCGGTCCGGATGCCGAGCCCGGAGCCGACCGCCCGGGCGTCCCGGACGTCGCGCCCGAACGCGTCGCCGTACGGCATCATCAGCCCGAGGACGTTCTTCGGCCCGAGGGCCCGGGCGGCCAGCGTCGCGCATACGGCCGAGTCGAGCCCGCCCGACAGCCCGAGGATTCCGCGGCGGAATCCCTTTTTGCCCAGCTCTTCGCTGATGAAACGGGTCAGGATCTTGACCGTGAAAGCGGCGTCAATCGCCATATCCATGGACGATCTTCTCCAGGGCGGCGAGGGTCACTTCGGGCTTGTCGTCGCGCTTGAACGGCCAATTCTTGCGGGCCGCGCGGACGCGGCCGGGGTCGATGTCCAGGACGAGGAAGTCCGGGTCGAGGACCGCCGCCCGTCCCACCGGCTCGCCCATCGGGTCCTTGACGAAGGAGCCGCCGGCGAAGACGATCCCGTCCTCGAAGCCGACCCGGTTGACGTAGACGACGTGCATCTGGGCGAAGCGGCTCATCGCCTCGCCCATGAGCTCCCACATCCGGCTGGAGGCGAAGCCCTTGGCCCCGGCCGATCCCCGTCCGGGCGCGGCGCTGATGACGATCATAGTCTCGGCGCCGTCGGCGTAGAGGAGATAGCTCGTGTTGAAGTGGAGGAAATCCCGGCAGATCAGGAGCCCCATCCGGCCCCAGGGCGTGTCGAAGGCGCGGACGTTCCGGCCGGGGGAGAAAAAGCGCGCCTCCTCGAACATCCCGAACGTCGGGAGGAAGACCTTGCGGTGGATATGGAGGATGCGTCCGCCCGCAGCGAAGGCGGCGGAATTGTAGAACAGCCCTTTCTCGGCCGGCTTCTCCTCCACGAACCCGAAGACGACGGCCGTCTCCCGGCTCGCCCGGACGAGGGACCGGACCGCTTTGTCCCGGACCGGATCGGCCGCGACCGATTCGGTCAGGTCGCGCAGACGATACCCGGTCAGGCTGAGCTCGGGAAAGACGACGAGCTCCGCCCCGGCCTTCCGCGCCCGGGCCAGGAGATCGAGATGGGCGTCCAGATTCCGGGCTGTGTCGCCGAGCCGCGGAGCGATCTGGGCGAGGGCGATCTTCATGGCGCCAAAGTAGCACATTTCCCGGAGGCGTTCAACGGAGCTCCGGGATTGCCCCCCGCTCACAAGGGGAACCCGAGCGGGTTCCCCCCGCGCGAGGCGCGGGTCCTCCCTCCTGATGTTCGCTTAGGGGCAATCCCTCCGCTAACGATCTTTTCGGAATTAATATTTTTTCGTCGTTGATGGCAAAAGTCGATGAAGGTCCCTAATGTTGTGGGACGGGGGCATTTGGGATAAAATACGCCCTAACCGAGATGCACATCGCCACGTTTCTGAAGGACATCTCTCTCGGCGGGAAGACGGGACACCTGAGCTTCTTCCGGGGAGACATCCAGAAGCATTTCTATTTCCAGGACGGCAATCTCATCTTCATCAAGACCAACGTCCTCGGCGAGCGGCTGGGCGAAGTCCTCCTGGCCATGGGCAAGATCTCGCGTCCGACGTACGATTCGATCCCCGGGCTGATCCAGCCGGATTCCATGCTCGGCGAGACGCTCGTCCAGAAGAAGCTCATCACCCGCCAGGACCTCTACGAGGGGCTCGTCCAGCAGATGACCGTGGCGACCCTGAGCGTTTTCCCGATCTTCGGCGCCGAGATCATCTTCCGCGACCGAGACCGCTTCTTCGAAGGCGGACTCCAGCAGAAGATGAGCCTGGTCGACCTCATCGCCCGGGGCATCCGGGAAATGGAAGCGGACGAGGAGCTCGGGAATTACGTCGCGGCCAAGATCCCCGTCCGGTCCAGCGAGAAGAGCCTCCCTCTCTTGTCGGCCGAGGAGCGTTCCGTCTACGGCCTCGTCGACGGCGAAAAGGACGTCGACGAGCTGGGAGCTTCATACTCCGGCGGTCCCGCCAAGCTCCGCAAGATCGTCTTCCTCCTCTTCGGCCTCGACCTGGTCGATCTCCAGAACGTTCCCCGGTCGGTCGTGGGAGCGGAGGCTCCGTCCGAGTCGCCCGCGGACCTCAATGCCCGGCTGGCCGAAGCCGCCCAGGTGCACGCCCAGATGGCCGGACTGGAGGATTACCGCATTCTCGAGGTCCGTTCGGACGCGGGCGAGGACGAGATCAAGAAGTCGTATTTCCGGCTGGCCCGGAAGTTCCATCCCGACCTCTTCGGGCGGAGCCTCTCCGCCGAGCACAAGGCGCTCGTCGCCTCCGTATTCGACGGGATCACCAAAGCCTACCACAATCTCGTGGCCAAGGCGTCCAAGACCGAGCCGGCGGCGAAGCCGGCGGGCAAGCCCTCCGCCGCGGCCGCCGCCGGAAGCGGCTCGAAGGGAGCCGAGACGCAGTTCCGCCAGGCCAAGACGCTCTACAACAGCGGCCGGTACGAGGAGGCCATCAGCCTTCTCGAGGAGGCGGTCCGGTTCAAGGACGACAAAGGGGATTACTTTCTCCTCCTGGCCATGGCCCAATCGCGCATCCCCGCCCTGAGGAAAAAGGCGGAGCGGAGCTTTCTCAAAGCCATCGAGCTCGAGTCGTGGAACCCGGAAGCGCTCGTCGGACTCGGTCTCCTCTATAAAAAGGAAGGCCTGCTGGCCCGGGCGAAAAAGCAGTTCGAGCGGGCCGTGGAAGCCGACGCGGATCACGCCGTGGCCCGCCAGGAGCTGAAGGCGATGGGCGGATCCAAACCGGGGCAGAGAGGCCTGAAAGGGATCCTGTCCAAGGACCTGTTCGGATCGAAAAAAAAATAAGCGGCCCCCCGGCCGCCGCTCTCATCCGCCCACGAGGGCGAGGAACTCCTCCTCGCCGAGCACCCGCGTCCCGAGCTTCCGGGCCTTATCGAGCTTCGAACCGGGCTCGGCCCCGACGACGAGATCGGTCGTCCGGTTCGAGACCGAATCCGTCACCGATCCGCCCAGCCGTTCGATGCGGGCCTTGGCTTCGTCGCGGCTGAGACGGGAGAGCGTTCCCGTCAGGACGAAGACGCGCCCGGCGAGCGCCCCGCCCGGGGCGGGCTCGCTCCGGGCCGAAACCATGTTGACTCCGGCCCCGGCCAGACGCCGCAGCAGCTCGAGGCTCTCCGGCTGTTTGAAGAAGAAGACGATGCTCTCGGCCACGACGGGGCCGACGTCTTCGATGGCGAGGAGGTCCTCCTCTGTCGCCCGGGATAGGTCCCGGAGGTCGGCGAATCGCCCGGCGATCGTCCGGGCCAGCTTTTCCCCGACGTGCCGGAGGCCAAGGCCGAAGAGCAGGCGGGCCGGGTCGTTGGCCTTGGATCGCTCGATCTCCTCCATCAGATTGGCCGCGCTTTTCTCCCCCATGCGCTCGAGGGCGGCGAGGCCGGCGGCCCGCAGGCCGTAGAGGTCCGGGATCGATCGGACGAGCCTCGCCGCCAGGAGCTGATCGACCAGCGCCTCGCCCAAGCCCTGGATGTTCATCGCCCGGCGGCCGGCGAAATGGAGGAGGGATTCCCGGACGCGGGCGGGGCAGGAGGGATTTTCGCAGCGGGCGACGGCTTCGCCCTCGGGACGGAAGATCTTGCTCCGGCAGACCGGGCAGCGGTCGGGCATGACGAACTCGCGCTCCCGACCCGTTCTTTTTTCCTTCATCGGGCCGACGACCTTGGGGATGACGTCGCCGCTGCGCTCGATCAGGACGCGGTCTCCGATGCGGATGTCCTTGCGGCGGATCTCGTCCTCGTTGTGGAGCGTCGCCCGGCTGATGACGGTGCCCGACAGCCGGACCGGCTCGAGGACGGCCACCGGCGTGAGCGAGCCCGTCCTCCCGACCTGGACGATGATGTCGTTGAGCCGGGTCGTGGCCTGGCGGGCGGGGAATTTGAACGAGATCGCCCAGCGCGGGAACTTGGCCGTGACGCCGAGCTCGCGCCGGGCCGCCGCGTCGTCGACCTTGAGGACGACGCCGTCGACGTCGTAGTCGAGCGTGTCCCGCTTCTCCGTCCACATCCGCCAGTAGGCGAAGACGTCCTCGCCGCGACCGGCACAGCCGCGACGTGCGGGTTCGTCTTGAACCCGAGCGCCTTGAGCCGGGCCAGGGTCTCGTGCTGCGTCGGCTCTTCTTCGCCGTTCCGGGTGAGGGCGTAGAGGAAGATGTCGAGCTTCCGCTCCGCGACCACGCGCGGGTCGAGCTGCCGGATCGAGCCGGCCGCGGCGTTCCGCGGGTTGGCGAAAAGCGGCTCCCCTGCCTGTTCGCGGTCGCGGTTGATCGCCTCGAAAGAGGCGAAGGGCAGGTAGATCTCGCCCCGGACTTCGACTTCCCCGCTCTCGCCGATCCGGAGCGGCAGGGTCCGGATCGTCTTGACGTTGGCCGTCACGTCGTCGCCCTGGAGGCCGTCCCCCCGGGTGACGGCCCGGACGATGGCCCCGTCGCGGTAAACGATCGAGATGCCCAGGCCGTCGATCTTGAGCTCGCCCATGTAGGCGATCTCCCGGCCGGGGAGGAGCTTGCGGACCCGGTCGTCGAACTCTTCGAATTCCCCGGCCGTGTAGACGTTGTCGATGCTCATCATCGGCGTCGCATGGCGGACGGTGGCGAAGCCGTCGAGGGGTTCCCCCCCGACGCGCTGGGTCGGGGAATCGGGCGTGATCAGGCCCGGATAGGCCGTTTCGAGGGCCTGGAGCTCCTTGACCAGGGCGTCGAACTCGGTGTCGGAGATCTGCGGATCGCTCTCGACGTAGTATTTCTTCTCGTGATGGAGGATCTCGGTCCGGAGGCGCCGGACGCGGGCCGCGGCCTTCTCCAGGGGCGGGATCTTCTCAGGCATGGAGGCGTCGGTTCTCCGTTTCCGGGTTCATTGTATCGGGAATCCGGCTAAAAAAAAACCCTTGCCCACGCTGGCCAGTGATTGACTAAAGCCGAGAGATCGCGGGCATTTGTGATAAGGAACGCTAGGATCGCCTAAAATTAAAACCTTCGGGGCGCGAGGGGAAGAGGGTCCGGGGGACATACCGAGGCGAGCGGGCACGGATTCCCGGCCGCAGGCCGGGAAGAGCGAGCCGAGGAACGAGCCGGTTTCATCGCCGGGGAAACCGGCGTGCCGCCGGACCTTCTTCCCCGGGAGCCCCGTATCAATGCGTGAGCGCTGGGCGATCCCGAAGCGATTTACCTTCCGACCCTCTGCTTGGCCTGGGCGAGAAGGGTCTCCAGCCGGGCCATGGTCGCTTTCTGCTGGGCCTGGATGGCCTCGACGCGCTTCTTTTCCTTGTCCAGAGCCTCGTTGATCTTGCGGTACTCGCGCCGCTCGTCCGACGTCAACTCCTCTTCGCTCTTGTCGCCGAATTTCGTGTTGATCGTCTTGGTCCAATCGTCGATCAGCTTCTGGCTCTCCTGAATCTCCTTGACCCGGTTGTTCCATTCCTTGTCCTGGCTCATGAAGAGTCCTTCGGCCAGGGTGCGGGCTTTCTGGGCCTGGCCCTGGTTCTGGAGGAGGAGGCTTGCTTCGAGGAGGTAGTTGACGGCTTCCGGGATCACGGCGGGGTTCGTCTTGGTCTCCTGGGCCAGCAGGATGCCGATGTTATTGGCCATGTCGCCCGTCTTTTTCTTGGCGTACATGTCCTTGAACATCTGGAGCGCCTCGCCCTTGCGGCCCGTCTGGGCCAGGATGTCGGCGACGATCCGGATGCTGTCCGGGTCCTTCCCCGTCCCCGCGAGGTAGCGGTAGACCTTCTCGGCCTCGGCGTACTTCTTGGCGTCCATGAAGCCCTTGCCCATCTTTTTCACTTCGACGAGGATGGCGGTGTCGTTGAGGAGGCTGTAGGCCGACTGGTAGGATTCGAGGGCCCCGGCGACGTCGTTGGACTTCTGTTTGGCCTGGCCGAGGAGGAAATGCCCGATCCCGATCAGCTTGTTCCAGCCGGCGCCTTCCGGCTGCTTGGCCTTGCCCTCCGTGCCGACTTGGATGAGCTGCTGGGCGTAGGTCTTGGTCTTCTCGATATTGCCCGTCTTGTTGAAGACCGCGGCGAGGGTCATGATGACCTCGCTCTTGATGGCCTCATCCAGGCCGCCGAGGGAGAGCGCCTTTTCGCCGTAAGAGAGGGCTTCCTGGTCGGTCTTGGGGAACTGCCCGGTGCAGAGAAAGGCGTTGGCGAAACCCTCATACTGGCTCCCCTTGCCGCTGCAGGAAGCGAGAAAATCCTTGAGGAGCTTGGCCCTTTCGGCCGGGGCGTTGGCCTGCATGGCCTTGATGTAAAGCGTATCGCACTCGCTCTGGGCCTGGACCAGGCCGGAAAGGGCGAAAGCGATCGCGAAAATCGTCAGGAAGGTCTTTCTCATGCGATACCTCTCAAAAAAATTTCTAGAATCATAGCCCACCCCCCGTAACATGTCAACCTGCCGACACTTCCGGGCGGTTGAGCGGGCTATGCTCAAGTCTCTCCGCCTGTTGAACACATGCAATAGTCGTGCCAAAGGAGGCTCGAAGGTCCCCCATAGCTCACAAGGGAACCCGAGCGGGTTCCCCTGCGCGAGGCGCGGGCCCCCTTCCTGATGTTCGCCATGGGGGAACCTTCTCGCCAAGCTACGTTTTTCGGATTTGCCCCACGCTCACAAGGGAACCCGTACCGGTTCCCCCCGCGAAGTGCGGTTCGAGCGACATCAGGAAATCCCAACTCTGCGTCCCGAGCTCCGACCGGTAGCCCCGCGCAGCGGGGCCGCGCGCCAAACGAAGCGGCACGATTTTTTCGTCGACCGGCGTATCTGGAAAAATCAAACGGGCGAAGGGATCGCCCGTGAGCGAACATCAGGAGGGGGGGCCCCGCCTAATTCGGGGGGGAACCAGAAGGGTTCCAACGTGAGCGATGGGCGATTCCGAAGCCCTCTTAGGGACTCGAGTGACAGGCAGAGCGTCAGGATTTCCCGCCGAGCGAGACCGCACCTCGCCTCCCCCTGGAGAGCTTTTCCGAGTCCCGGATGATGCCCGCCAAAATTCCCGAGAGGAGCGCTTGAACGACGCGGAGCGACTTGGCCGATAAGTGGAGGAGGCGGAAGTTCTTCGGATTTCGGGGCGCGAGGGGGAGAGGATCCGGGGGACATACCGAGGCGAGCGGGCATGGATTCCCAGCTGCAGGCTGGGAAGAGCGAGCCGAGGAACGAGCCGGTTTCATCGCCGGGGAAACCGGCGTGCCCCCGGATCCTCTCCCCCGGGAGCCCCGGCGATCCCGGAATTGGATTTCGAGACGAAGATGCTCTAGAATCAGGGCGAAATGCCCGGCGCGATCGAATTTCCAGGGATCCTGGCCCAGATGGCGGGGCGCGGTCCGCGCCGGGACGTCCCTCTCCGCGACTATTCGAATTTCCGGATCGGCGGACCCGCCGATTTCTTTTTCCAGGCGGGCAGCCGGGACGAGCTGCGCGCCTGCCTCGGCGCGGCCCGCGAATGCTGCCTGCCCGCTTACGTCATCGGCGGGGGGTTCAACATCCTCTTCGACGACGCCGGCTTTCGCGGCCTCATCATCCGGAACGCGTCGCGCGGCCTGGTCCTCGATCCCGCGGGCCCGCGCATCCGGGCCGAGTCCGGGACCCCGCTGGGGGAGTTGGTGCGTTTCGCCGCCGACGCCGGGATGGAAGGGATCGAGTTTCTGGCCGGCATTCCCGGGTCGGTCGGCGGCGCCGTCTACGGGAACGCCGGCGCATTCGGCCGAAGCACGGGCGAATTCCTCGACGACGCTCTCCTCCTCGGCCCCGGGGACGCCGAACACCGGGCATCTTCCGCGGACCTCGGCTTTGCCTATCGCCATTCCGCCTTGAAATCCGGCCGCCGGACCATTCTCGAGGCGGTCTTCAATTTGAGCCCGGGAAACCAGGCGACGATCCGTTCCCGCATCGACGGGTGCCTCGCTTTGAGAGCGGAAAAACATCCGCCCCGGGACATGGCCTATGCGGGGAGCTTTTTCAAGAATCCGACGCTTCCCGATGGAACGCGACAGGCGGCCGGACGGCTCTTGGAACAGGTGGGGGCCAAGGAAGCGCGGATCGGCGGGGCGGCCGTCTATGCCGGTCACGCGAATTTCATCTACAACGCCGGAGACGCCACCGCCCGGGACGTCCTCGCCCTGGCTTCGCTCCTCAAAAAGAGGGTCAAGGACGCTTTCGGCATCGACCTCGAGGAAGAGGTTGTCGCTCTTCCGGCGGCCGGCGCGTCGCTTTGAATTTTTTTAGCGTCAAGTTGCTTTACGTTCCGTAAAGTCCCTTCATTTCCTGTCTTTGAAGACCTGGGCCCACAGCCGCGTCTCGAGGGCGGTCGGCGGGGCTTCTTTTTTATCCAGCTCCCGCTCCGCCCGCCGCTCGCGGAGCGTCCGGTTGAGTTCGCCGGCGAATTCGCGGCAGGTCAGCGAGCGCGCCCCGGCCAGACGGGCGGCCGTCCGGACCCCCCGGTCGGAGCTGACGACGGTGAGATGGCGCTTGTCGCCGCCGCGGTCGAGGAATTCGGAGATGATCGCGTCGGCCGAGCCGCCCCGTTCGGGGTAAAGGATTGAAAACCGCTCGTCCGGGAGGGCCATCTCGTCGGGGTCGGGGACGGGGGCGCCGTCGAAGACGAGGATGACCCGCGAGCGCTTGGTCCTATGGAAGGCGATCAGCCGGCGGACGAGCTTGAGCTTGTTCTCAGGATCGCGGTGCCAGCCGGGGAAGAGGCAGCCGAGAAGGTTGTTCCCGTCGATCAGGTAGGCCATGGCGCGATGGTGTCGCCCGGCTTGAGGATGATGACTTCGGCGATCCCCCCCACGAGCCGCTTGAATTCCTGGGGATCCGCGTTGATGGCGGGGAAGGTTCCGTAGTGGATCGGGACGACCTTCTTCGCCCGGATGAATTCGACGGCGCGGGAAGCCGAGATGGGTCCCATGGTGAAGCAGTCGCCGATCGGCAGGAAGGCCAGGTCGGGCTGAAAATACTCCCCGATGATCTTCATGTCGGCGGTCAGGCCGGTGTCCCCGGCGTGGTAGATGCGCTTCCCGTCGATGTCGAAGATGAGCCCGGCGGAGTGGCCCCGGGCGGCCGAATGGAGGGCCGGGACCATGTGCACGCGCACCCCTTTGACCTCGACCGTCCCGCCGATGTTCATCCCGACGGCGCTGAGGCCGCGGGCCTGGGCTTCCACGGCCAGCTCGTGGATGGCCACGATGGTCGCGCCCGTCCGGTTGGAGATGTCGAAGGCGTCGCCCAGGTGATCGTCGTGGTCGTGCGTGACGCCGATGACGTCGGCGGACGTGACCTTGTCGGCGGTCATGCTCGGCGCAGCGGATTCCCGGTCAGGAACGGGTCGATGTAAACGATCCGGCTTCCGCGAAGCCGGACGGCGGCGTGTCCGAGGAACGTGATCTCGAGCGGAGAGGTCATCCCGGCGGCCATGTCATTCTCCTTCCCCCCAACAGATGGAAATGGATATGGAACACTTCCTGCCCGGAATCGCGGGCCGTGTTGAGGACGATCCGGTATCCGGAGGGAGCGATCCCCCTGTCCGCGGCGATCCTGCGGGCGGCGAAGAGGCAGTCGGAAAGGAGCGCGCCCCGGTCCGCGGGGAGATCGTTGAGCGAAGCGAAATGCTCCCGGGGGATGATGAGCGTGTGGGTCGGGGCCTGCGGCCGGATGTCGTCGAAGGCGACGACCCGGTCGTCCTCGTAGACGATCTTGGCCGGGATCTCCCTTGCCGCGATCTTGCAGAACAGGCAATCGTCCATGGATCACCTCACGCGCGGACCGCGTCCTCGCTCTTGACGCGCTCGATCCGGGCCCCGAGGGCGCCGAGCTTCTGCTCGATGGCCTCGTAGCCGCGGTCGATATGCTCGATGTCGTTGACGACCGTCTCTCCGGAGGCGACGAGGCCGGCCAGGAGAAGGGAGGCTGACGCCCGCAGGTCGGTGGCGGTCACCTCGGCCCCCGAGAGGGGGGTGGGCCCGTGGACGATGGCCTTGTCCCCGGAGACCTCGATGAGGGCCCCCAGACGGACGAGCTCGTTGACGTGGAGGAAGCGGCGGTCGAAGATCGTTTCGGTGATGATCGAAGTGCCCGAGGCCTGGGTCATGAGGACCATGAACTGGGCCTGCATGTCGGTCGGGAAGCCGGGGAAGGGCGACGTGGTGATGTCCTGGGGGAGGATCTCCGGGCTCCCCAGGACGCGCAGGGAATCGCGGCCGAGGATCTCGATGGCCGCTCCCGAATAGCGCAGCTTCTCGATGATGGTCGGCATGTGGCCGGGATTCATGCCGAGAAGGACGAGGTCGCCCTGGGTCAGGGCCGCGGCGACCATGAACGTCCCGGCCTCGATCCGGTCGGGGATGATCTCGTGGCTGGCCCCGCCGAGCTCGTCCACGCCGGTGATCCGGATGACGGACTCGCCGATCCCGTCGATCTTCGCCCCCATCTTGACCAGGAGCTCGCACAGGCAGCCGACCTCGGGCTCCCGGGCGCAGTTGCGGAGGACGGTCTCGCCCTTGGCCAGCGCCGCGGCCATGACCAGGTTTTCCGTCCCGCCAACGGTTTGCTTCTCGAAATGGATGTCCGCGCCGAGGAGGCGGGGCGCCTCGGCCTTGACGTAGCCGTGCTCGAGGGTGATCGTCGCCCCCATCTTCTGCAGGCCGGCGATGTGGAGGTCGATCGGCCGCGACCCGATGGCGCAGCCGCCCGGGAGGGCGACGACCGCCCGGCCGAAGCGGGCGACGAGCGGGCCGAGGACGAGGAAGGACGCGCGCATGACCCGGACGAGCTCGTAGGACGCCTCTTCGGACAGGATCTTGCGGGTTTGGAGGGACAGGACGTTTTTCTTGAGCTCGCTCGCCGAGCCCAGCTCCCGCATGAGGTTGAGCATCGAGTAGACGTCCTTCACCAGCGGGACGTTCTTGAGCGTGACCTCGCCGTCGGTGAGGAGGGAGGCGGCGATGGCCGGCAGGACGGCGTTCTTGGAGCCCCCGACCCGGACCTGGCCCTTCAGCCGGAAGTCGTGCGCACCGCAGATGCGGATCTGTTCCACGCGGCGATTTTACCCCAAGGGCGGGGCGAACTCAAATGGCCCGGAGGGCCTGCTCGAGGTCGGCGATGACATCGGACGGGTCCTCCCCGCCGACGCACAGCCGGATGAGCTGGGGCGGGACGTCGGCCAGCCGCCGCGCTTCCTCGCCCTGCTGCTGGTGGGTCGAGATGGCCGGGATCGTGGCCACGCTCTTGATCCGTCCGAGGTCGGTCGCCCGGTAGATCATCCGGAACTTGTCGAAGACCTTGCGGGCGTTCTCGGGCGGGCCGTCGACGCGGAAGCTCATGAGGTGGCCGAAACGGTTGACTTCCCGCCCCGTCCCGTCGTTCGAGTCGACGAGGGTCATGAACCGCTTGGCCAGCCCGTGGAGCCGGTCTTCGGGCAGGCCGAGATAATCGACCTGGTAGACCTTGGGGTGCTTGCGCAGCCACTCGGCCACGATCTGGCAGTTCGCGCTGACGAGGTCCATCCGGGAGCGGAGCGTCCGGAGGTCGTTCAGGGCGAACATGGCGTTGACGGGCGAGGCGGACGGCCCGTTGTCGCGGCAGGGGAGGAACTTGACGTACTCGGCGAAGCTGTCCTTGAAGAGGGGATGGTCGTTCACGATCTTCGTCGTGATCGGCTTGCGGCTGATGAGCGCCCCGCCGATGGCCATGCCTCCGGAGGTGATCGACTTGGTCAAGGAGTGGACGACGATGTCGACCCCATGGGCGATCGGCCGGACGAGGGCCGGCGTCGCGCACGTCGCGTCGACGATGAAGGGGATCCCCCAGGAGTGGGCGAGGTCGGCCACGGCCTTCAGGTCGCAGAACGACTGCTGCGGGTTCGACGGCGCTTCCATGTAGAGGAAGCGCGTGTTCTCGTCGATATGGGATTTCCAGTCGTCGACGTCCTCGGGATGGAGGACCCAGCGGACCTCGTTCCCGAGGTCCTGGGCCTTGCGCAGGTTGAAGAGCTGGAAGGTCCCGCCGTAGACCTGGACGCAGGAGACGAAATTGGCCTTCGCGCCGTCCTTCAGTCTGACGAGGAACGGGTCCACGGCCATGGAGATGGCGCCCATCCCCGAAGCGGTGAGGCAGCAGGAAGTGTCCGAGCCGGTCCGATACCCTTCGAGGAGGGCGAGGGCCCACTCGAGATAATAGGTCGTCGGATTGGCGATCCGGGTGTAGCACCAGGTCGGGATGAGGTAGGCGAGGGCCGCCTCGAGCTCATCCGCGTCCCGGTAGGATTGCGAGGTCGAGAGATAAAGGGGTTCGATGAGGGCGCCCTGGTTGCGCCGGTAGGCTTCTTCGAGGGAGTAGAGCCCGTGGACGGCGATCGTGTCGAACTTCCAGGTCTTGATCAGCGCCATCTGCGCTTCGCGCTCGGCCGAGAGGCGCGCGGCCTCCTCGACGTAGCGCATGACTCCCGGGCTGTAGTGCTTGACGTCCATGATTCCTCCGCTCAAGGATGATAAGGACAATGCAGACGGACGCCGGATTTTTTCGGGATTTGCGTCCGAGAACGCATGATTGAGGGTTTGTGCTTCCCCGTGAACCTTAGGTCCGATCCTATCGCAAATCGTGATGGATGGCAAGCACGTCCTGGAGGATGGCGTGGCCCGTCTCGGTCCTGCCCGCCCCGGCCCCCTGGATGGTCACGGGGCCCAGGAGATCGAGGTCGAAAGTCAGGGCGTTCTTGGCCCCCATGACCCCGGTCAGGGGGTCGGAAAGGGGGAGCTTCCGGGGGGAGACGCCGGCCGTGATCTTGCCCCCTTCGCGGCGGGTGAAACCGACCAGCTTATAGCGGAAGCCCTCGGCCTTGGCGGCCATAACCATGTCCTTGGTGATGCCGGTGATGCCCTCGGGCGTGATCGAGGAGGGCTTGAGCCGGCCGCCGAGGAGGACGTTCGAGAGGATGACGACCTTGGCCAGGGCGTCGAACCCGCCCACGTCGGCCGTCGGATCGGCCTCGGCGTATCCGAGCTTCTGGGCCAGGGCCAGGGCGTCGGTGTAGTCCATGTTCTCGAGCTCCATCTTGGTCAGGATGAAGTTCGTCGTCCCGTTGAGGATCCCCTGGACCTCCCGGATCGCGTTCCCGGCGAAGCCCCGCTCGCACAGGGTGAAGACGGGGGTGCCGCTCATGACGGTGCCCTCGATCCGGAATTGGAGCTTCTTGCGGCCGGCGAGGGCCTTGAGCTCGGCGTAATGGAGGGCGGCCGGGCCCTTGTTGGAGGTGACGACGTGCTTGCCGGTCTCGAGGGCCTTGCGGATGTGGCTCGTCGCCGGCTCGCCCGTCTTGATGTCGGTGAAGGTCAGCTCGGCGATGATGTCGGCCTTCGTCGCGGCGATGACGTCCACGGCTTTCCAGCCGTCGTATTTGGCCGTTTTGGGGTCGACGGCGTGGAGCGTCTTGCCTGCGGCGAGGGCGGCGAGGGTTTTCTTGAGGTCGATCCCCTGGGGCGCGATCAGGTTGCCTTTGTGCATGTCGGCGATGGCGACGATCTTGGCCTCGAAGCCGTATTGCTTCTTGAGGGCGGCGGCCTTGCGGACGAGGATGTCCATGAATCCCTGGCCGACGGTCCCGCAGCCGACAAGTCCGATCTTGTATGTTTTCATGATGTGTCTCCCCGGCGCGAATGAATGCGGGTTTGAACCCTCGTCCATGGTATTCCAGGCCACGGGATCGAAGTCAAAAATTAGGGGGACAGTATACGTAATTCCCTAATTATTTGCCGCGAATCAACGGGCCGGAATTGAGGTGCCAGCCATCTTAATTCCAAAGAATCGAAAGGAGAAATCGGTTTCGATAAACGAATGGAAGACGACGCTCGGCGCGGCAGCGGTTGACGTACGGAGCGTCCGAAGAGCCGAAGAAATAAAATTGGTCGAACCGGTCGATGAAGATCCGGCTGCACCAGAAGGGCAGAGGCGCCGATTCGACCTTCTTGTTTTCAGGATCGATCCTCCACAGGGCGCAGAGCTCGGACTGGGCGTGATCCCGGGCGACCAGAAGATACTGGAATCCTCCGGAATCGACGGCGATGTCGTAGCAGACCGGATATTCCGCGCCCTCGTAAGTTGACCGGCACCTTAATTCCTGAATTCGGGAATTACGTATACTGTCCCCCGAATTATTTGCGGGTGAGGCCGAGGAATTTGTCGTACCAGGCGAGGAAGCGCTCGAGGCGGTCGCGCTGGTAGCTCGGCGTCGTGAGGCCGTGGAACTGCCCGGGATAAATGACGAGCTGCGTCTCGACCCCGAGGCTTTTCAAGGCCTGGTACATCTGCTCGCTCCCGATGATCGGGACGTTGAAATCCTTCTCGCCGCCCATGAAGAGCGTCGGCGTCTTGATCCGGTCGGCCTGGAAGAACGGGTAAGAGAGCTTAATCCACTGGTCGCGCGATTTCCAGGGCGGGCCGACCTCCTTCTCGTACTGCGAGATGTATTGGTCGCTTCCGTACATCGAGAGCTGGAGAGCGCTCCCGGCTCCGCTTACGGCGGCCTTGAACCGCGGGTCAGCGGCGATCGTGTAATCGGTCAGGATGCCGCCGTAGCTCCATCCCCCTATGACGAGGCGGGCGGGATCGGCGATGCCCGAGGCGATGGCCTGGTCGACGGCGCCGAGGAGGTCCATGACCTCGTAATGGCCCCAGTCGGCGTAGATGGCCTTCTGGTATGCGCTCCCGCGGCCCGAGCTTCCGCGATAGTTGACCGCCAGGACGACATAGCCGTTTGCGGCAAAGAACTCGCGGTCGAAGCTGAAGGAGTGCTGGTCCTGACCGTTCGGTCCGCCGTGGATGTAGAGGAGGGTTGGATATTTTTGTCCGGCTGAAAAAGAGGCCGGCTTGACGATCAGTCCATTGACGATGGTACCGTCCTTGCTTTTAGAGGTGAAGTCCTCCGTCGTGGCGAGGGCAAGCTCGGCGAAGAGCGCGTCATTCACATGCGTCAGCGGCCGGAGGGAGCCCGCTTCGAGAGCGTGGATCTCGGCCGGCCGGGATGCCGTGCCCGCAAGCAGGGCGAATGCGCCGTCCGGGCCGGGGGAGAGGCTCGAGACCGTTCCGCGGCCCGGGGTCAATCAGCTCTACGGAACCGCCGCCCGCGGCGGAAGTGCGGGCGGCGTAAACGACCCGGTCGTCGGAGACGAGGAAAGTGAGGAATTTCCCGTCCGGAGACCAGAGGAACGGCCCGGAGACGCCGCGGTCGAGCTTCTCGGTCAGGAGACGGGCCGGCCCGCCGTCCGCCGGAACGACGGCGAGCTTGCTGAGCTCGTAGGCGGAGAAGCGGGGCTCGTCGCCCTGGGTGTAGGCGATCCATTTCCCGTCCGGGCTCCAGGACGGCCGCCCGCCGTCTGGACCGATGAAGGTCGTGAGCTGCCGCGGTGCGGCGCCGGCCTTGGCCTCGATCACGAAGATATTCGCGTCGTCGGTGCGGTCGGGATCGGGACTGCGGTCCGAGACGAAGGCGATTCGCGTCCCGTCCGGCGACCATGCCGGGCTGCTCTCGCTCGCCGCGCCGGTGGTCAGCGGTTCGGCCTTCCCCGCGGCGACGTCGAAGAGCCAGATGCGGGAGGGAATGCGGTTGAGATAACCCTCGCGGTCCTGCTTGAAGTGATAGCGGTCGAGGACGATGGGCGGAGCGGTCTTGCGCTTCCAGCCCTCGAGCTTCTCGGGCTCCGCGACGGGATCGTCGTCACTCTTGACAAAGACGATGCGCGCGCCGTCGGGGGACCAGGTATAGTCGCCCACGCCGCCCTTGACGTCGGTCAGCTTCCGAGCTTCGCCGCCGCGCATGTCGAGGAGCCAAACCTGCGCGCCGCGTTTTTTTTCTTCGTCCGTGCCGCGCGAGGCGAGAAAGGCGAGGTTCTTGCCGTCGGGGCTCCACGGGGGCTTTGCTCTCGGGGCGGCTGACGGCGGCGGCGAGGAGGGTCATTAAGGCCGAGCCGATAACGCATTTGATGAGTCGAAATTTTCCGGGCTTCATCGCTCCCCCTTGTTCGGGACAGGCCGGTAACGGTAAAGAAATCCCGTCTCCATCTGGCTCAGGAAATAGAAGTTCCCCTTTTTATCGATCAGGAGTCGGCTGCTGAGGAAAGAAAGGCTCGTGATACCAATCCGCTTCCCGGAAGGATCGAATTGAAACAGGTTGCATGATTCGTTTTTGGCGAAATCCTTGGAAACCAGCAAATAAATCAATCCGTCTGGAGCGATGGCGATATCGTAGCAAAGCGGCTTTCCGAGGGTGTTTTCGCCCGAATCCAGGAAGCCGTCCGAATTGGGTTCTTCATAGTTGAAGGGCTGGACTTGATAGTCGAAGGCTTGTATGAGCTGCCCGCTTTTTGAATAGCGCCGCACTCTCGGTATGAATTCATTGGCCAGGTTGATTCCACGGATAGGATCTATGACCGCATTGACGCGACTCCTCCAGAGCATTTCCGCGGGATCAATGTCATCGACGGTTGCGAGCGTCTTGCCGTCCGGGTCCGCGAGATAAACGTTCGCATTGGAGCGTCTGTCCTTCGTCGCGATCGCGATTTTTCCGTCGAGGAATCCGATCTGGTTCGCGCCGTACGGAATTTTGATTTTCCGCTCCAAGACGAGTTCTTTCGTCAGGCAGATCAACCAAGGTTGGCGCATGCCGGATTCGCCGATGTACAGCCGTCCGGAAGCATCGACGGCCAAGGCTTTCGGATATGATAGTTTCGTGATCTGATTCTTGGGCCCGCCGATCGTCGCCAGGAACTCGCCCTCCGCGTCGAAGACCTGGATTCTCTTGTTCCCTCGGTCGGCTACGAAAATGCGACCGTTATCGTCGACGGCGACCGAATACGGATACTTGAAGATATTCTCGGTGGCCGGTCCGACGCCCAACGCCAGATCAAGCGCCAGGCCGCAGCGAACCAATTGTCATCTCCCCGCTGGCGATGTCATACCGCTGAAGCGAGACGATCGAACGTCCCGCGAAAGAAATCGCCGCCCCGCAGAAAAGCAGCATGATGAGTGCCCCGGTCGACCGTAATGGCGAATTCCCTGATTCAAGGTAAATCCCCGATAGAGGAATTTCTACCGTTCTGTTTCAAATTATGGGGTCTCGATTTCGGAATGTCAACGGGCCGGTTCTAAATCGGGGGACAGTATACGTAACTCCTTAATTTTTCGCCGGAAAACGAGCCCGAATTCGGGAGTTACGTATACTGTCCCCCGAATTTGACAGGCTCGGAGGCGGGGCATATATTCGGACGCAGATGCTCCTTTTTAGGAGGAGCAATGAAAATAACGAAGATATTTCCCGTTATGGATTTGCGCCGCGCCATCCTGACGCTCTGCGCCGGGACGGCGTCCGGGCAAGCCGCGGCCAAGGCGCCCGGCCTCAAGGTTTTCATCTCCGTGGATTTCGAGGGCGTTTGTGGAGTCGTCAACTGGGACGAGACGTCGCAGGGCGGGCCGGATTACGGGATGTTCCGCTCCTTCATGACTCAGGAGACGAACGCCGCGATCGAAGGCGCGATCGCCGCGGGGGCGACCGAGATCCTCGTCCGCGACGCCCACGACTCGGGCCGGAACATCCTGCCCGAGATGCTTGACCCGCGGGCCCGGCTCCTCCGCGATTGGACCTACGGGCCGCTGAGCATGATGGAGGGGATCGACAAGACGTACGACGCCGTCATTTTCATCGGCTACCATGCCCGGGCCAGCACGCCCGACGCCGTGCTCAAGCACACCATGACGACGAAGCTCCTCGACGTCATCATCAACGGGAAGAAGATGCCGGAAGCCGGCATCAACGGGCTCATGGCCGGCTATTTCGGCGTTCCCGTCGTCCTCGTCTCGGGCGATCAACAGATCGCGAAACAGTGCAAGGAGCTCTTCGGGGACATC
This sequence comes from Candidatus Aminicenantota bacterium, assembly GCA_963848835.1. GTDB lineage: Bacteria > Acidobacteriota > Aminicenantia > Aminicenantales > UBA4085 > CAWKFB01. Next base: position 23,958 of record CAWKFB010000002.1, read on the forward strand.
GAGACGGTCGTGGTGAAGGAGGCGATCGCGAGCGCGGCGATCATGCTCCATCCGTCCAAGGCGCGGCAGATGATCCGCGAGAAGACGATGGCGGCGCTCAAGCGCCTCAAGGATTTCAAGCCGCTGAAATATAACCCGCCCTACACGCTCGACGTCGCCTTCGCCGACGAGGCCGGGGCCCAGAAGGCGTCCTGGATCCCGGGCGCGGTCCGCAAGGACGAGCACACGGTTTCGTTCACCGCGGGCGATATCATGGACCTGATGAAGCTCTTCCGCCTCTCGAAGATGTAATTGTTTAATTAGGGGACGTGGCACTTATCCCCCTTTGGAAAAGGGGGATTGAGGGGGATTTTCGGGTTATGATTTACAAATCTCTCCTGACCCCGATGTGCATTCCGTTCCTTTTATTTCCCAATTTTTAGGAACGGAATGCTTCCAGGGGGCTGGCGCCCCCTCGGCGCTTCGCTGACCCTCCTTGGGCAGGACTTGTGGCCCCGCCCAAATAAATCAAAAGAGTTGGCACCTGTAGCCTCAAAGAAGGGAACCCATCGATAAGCCTGAAGAGCCGGAATATAAAAAAAGGGCGGGCCCGGGAGGACCCGCCCTTGCGGAAAAACCAGAGAAAAGGCGCGCTTACTTCGGCGGCGCCGGGGCCTTCTTCGCCTGCTCCTCCAGCCATTCGATGAGGACCGACTTCGGCCGCTCAATGGCGAGGCCGAGGGCCCGGCTCCAGATGAGCTGAGCCAGGATGCCCATGGCCCGGGACACGCCGAAGAACACCGTGTAGATGTCGTACTCGGTGATCCCGTAGTAGTAAAGCAGGACGCCGGAGTGCGCGTCGACGTTCGGCCAGGGGTTCTTGGCCTTGCCCTGCTCGATCAGGATCGGGGGAGCGACCTCATAGATGTCGCTGACGACCTTGAACATGTCGTAGTCCGGCAGGTGCTTGAGGGCGAACTCGCGCTGGGCGACGTACCGGGGGTCGGTCTTGCGGAGAACGGCGTGGCCGTATCCGGGGATGACCTTTCCGGACTTCAGGGTGTCCCAGAGGTACTTGTGGAGCTGTTCCTTGGTCGGGACGCCGCCGAGATCCTTCATCACGTCCATGATCCAACGCAGGACCTCCTGGTTGGCCAGGCCGTGGAGCGGTCCGGCCAGCCCGTCCATGGCCGCCGACATGCTGTAGTAGGCGTCCGAGAGGGCCGAGCCGACGAGATGGCAGGTGTGGGCCGAGACGTTGCCGCCCTCGTGGTCGCAATGGATGACGAGGTACAGCCGCATGAGGTCGTAGAACTCGGGCTTGTCGATGCCGAGCATGTGGGCCGTGTTGGCCGCCCAGTCGAGCTTCGGATCGGGGGCGATGTAGCTTCCGCCCTTGTAGGCGCGGCGGTAGATGCGGGCCGCGATCTCGGGCAGCTTGGCCAGCAAGTCCATGACGTCTTCGAACATCGGGTCCCAGTAGTCGCCCTTGGGCATCCCGGCCCGGTACTTGGCCGCGAACTTAGAGTCGCGCTGGAGGGCCAGGATGGCCAGGCCGAACTGAGTCATCGGATGCGTGTCCGGCGGGACCGCTTCCATGGTCTTGACCAGGTGGGCCGGCAGGACGCTTCGGGTCCGCCACTCTTCGGTGATGGCGACGCAGTCCTCGTAGGTCGGCAGCTCGCCCGTCAACAGGAAGTAGAAGATGCCTTCCGGCATGGGCTCGGTCCCGCCCGGGGCCTTGGGCAGCTTCGCCTGGAGGTCGGGGATGGTCAGGCCGCGGAAGCGGATGCCTTCCTGCGGATCGAGGTCGGAGATGACCCACCACATCGAGCGGATGTCGCGCATCCCGCCGATGATCTGGCCGATGTTGACGTCATCGACCATGAGGCTCCCGTGTTCTTTGTTCAGCTTCTGGACCCTCTCGCGCATGGGCCCGATCTTCGTCATGAATTTTTCTTTGAGCGATGCCATCGATAGAACCTCCTATGATGTATGAAATGCTGAGGCCTGCGGGCAGGCCTAGTAGAGGGAATATACCTTCAATCCCCCGACCTGTCAACGCGCGCGAACCGACTATTTCTATCGGAAATTTCCGGCGAAATCGGCCTTTTTTCGCCCTTCCGCGGCCCGGTCCGGCTTGCTTTTTCGGCACGCTCCGGTTATCCTTTTTCCACCGGAAGCCTCGTCCGGAAAGGAGAAACCCATGGGTGCTGCCCTCGTTTTCCTCATCATCGTCGGCGGACTGGCCGTCATCGCCGTCGGCATGTACAACAGCCTGATCAGCCTGCGCAACCGCGTCGACAACGCCTGGGCCCAGGTCGACGTCCAGCTCAAGCGCCGCTATGACCTCATCCCCAACCTCGTCGAAACGGTCAAAGGCTACGCCAAGCACGAGCGCGAGGTCTTCCAGAACGTGACCGACGCCCGGTCCCGGGCCATCAACGCCTCGAACGTCAAGGACCAGGCCGCGGCCGAGAACCAGCTCACCGGCGCCCTGAAGTCCCTCTTCGCCGTCGCCGAGGCTTATCCCGAGCTCAAGGCCAACCAGAACTTCATGATGCTCCAGGAGGAGCTCTCCGGGACGGAGAGCAAGATCGCCTACGCCCGGCAGTTCTACAACGACCAGGTCATGCGCTTCAACCAGAAGCAGCAGCTCTTCCCCTCGAACATCATCGCCAACATGTTCCATTTCACGGAGCGGGAGTTCTTCAAGATCGAGGAGCCCGCGGCCAAGGAACCCGTAAAGGTACAGTTCTGAGGATGGGCGAGCTACGGGATTGCCCAACGCTCACGGGAACCTCTGCGGTTCCCCCGGAAGCCGGGCCCCCCTCCCAATGTTCGCTTATGGGCAATCCCTTTGCTCGCCGATTTTTTCTGACGTGTCCGACCTGATCCATCACTTGGCCCGATTCGATTTGGGCGTATAGCATGTATGAGCAAATAGCGGCCAACAAGCGCAAGTCCGCGCTGGTCGTCTCCCTGTTCGTCCTGTTCATTTTCGCCCTCGCCGCGGCTTTCGGCGCGTTGGTCGGCTTGGGAGAAGCCGGGATCGTCGCTGCCTTCGTCCTCGCCGGCGGCCTGGCCCTGATCAGCTATTACCAAAGCGACAAGGTCGTCCTGGCCATCAGTCATGCCCGCCCGGCGACCCAAGAGGAGTTTCCCTATCTCGTCAACACGGTCGAGGGCCTGGCCATCGCCGCCGGCGTCCCCATGCCGCGCTGCTACGTGATCGACGATACGGCCCCGAACGCTTTCGCCACGGGCCGCAACCCCCGAACCGCGGTCATCTGCGTCACGACCGGCCTGCTCGGAAAGATGAACCGGGCCGAGCTCGAGGGCGTCATCGCCCACGAGATGTCGCACATCAAAAACCTCGACATCCGCCTCCAGACGATCGTCGTGGTCATGGTCGGCGTCGCCGCCCTCCTCAGCGACTGGATGCTGCGGAGCGTCCTGTGGGGCGGGGGCCGGCGGGGCGGCAGCCGCGACAAGGGCGCGGGCGCGATCCTGGCCGTCGTCGGCCTCCTCCTGGCGGCGTTCTCTCCAATCATCGCCCAGCTCCTCCAGCTCGCCATCTCGCGCCGCCGCGAGTTCCTCGCCGACGCGGACGGGGCGATGCTGACCCGCTATCCGGCCGGCCTGGCCTCCGCTCTCCGCAAGATCGCCGCGGACACCGAGCCGCTCGAGGCGGCCAACAAGGCCACGGCCCATCTCTACATCGTCAATCCGCTCAAGGACATCAAAGGGGCGGTCAACCGGATGTTCAGCACCCATCCTCCGATCGAGGAGCGGATCGCCGCCCTTGAAAAAATGTGAACCGGGCGGCCGGGCCGCCGCCGCAGGAGCCGTCATGAACCGACCGCGCCGTCCGCTCTTCGTCATCAGCAGCGCCGTCCTGGCCGCCTGGGCCGGGTCCTTCGCTTTCGGCCTTCCGGCCGGCCCCGCCGTGTCCTTTTCCGTCACCCTGCCGAATCCCGCCTCCCACATATTCCACGTGACCTGCCGGCTGGAAGGCTTGGGCGGCGAGATCCTCGACCTCAAGATGCCGGCTTGGATGCCGGGCTTCTACCGGATCATGGATTACCAGCGGTTCGTCTCCGATTTCCGGGCCGCGGACGGATCGGGCCGGCCGCTCGCCTGGGAGAAGATCACCCGGAACGGCTGGCGGATCGTCGCCGCCGGCGCGCCGGCGGTCGTCGTGGACTACGACGTCTTCGGCAACACGTCCTTCGCGGCCAACAATTATCTGGACGAAACGCGGGCGTTCATCGCCCCTCCCGGCCTGTTCCTCTATCCGGACGGGCGGCTCAAGACCCCGGTGACCGTGGCGGTCGCGCTGCCGGCGGCTTGGACCCAGATCGGCACCGGCCTCGACCCCGTTCCCGGCCGGCCCGGCGAATTCTCCGCCCCCGATTTCGACACCCTCTTCGACAGCCCGATCCTCCTCGGAACCCAGGAGGTCCGGATGTTCGATGTCCAGGGCGTGCCGCATTCCCTCGTCCTCGACGGGGTGGCCGATTCCGTCGACCGGGAGCGGATCGCGGCCGACCTCAAGCGCGTCGTCGAAGCCTCGATCGGCCTCGTCGGGGATCTCCCGTACAAGCGCTACGTGTTCCTCCTCATCGGTCGGGGCAACGGCGGGATCGAGCATGCGAACTCCGCGGCGATCTTCTTCAACGGCGAGCGGCTCGCCGACCCAAAGGGCTATCCCGGCTGGCTGAGCTACGTCGCCCACGAATATTTCCACCACTTCAACGTCAAGAGGATCCGTCCGATCGCCCTCGGCCCCTTCGATTACGATACGGAGAACCTCACGGACATGCTCTGGGTGTCTGAGGGATTGACCGTCTACTACCAGGACATCGTCCTCGTCCGCGGCGGCCTGCTGACGGCCGAGGCGTATCTCGCGAAGCTCGCCGGCGCCATCTCCCGGTTCGAGAACGGCTGGGGCCATCACTTCCAATCGGCGGCCGAATCCAGCCTTCAGACCTGGGGAACTTCGGGGGTCGGAGGGGACCGGAACACGACGATCTCCTATTACGACAACGGGGCGATGCTTGGGATGATGCTCGACCTGGCCATCCGGAAGGGGAGCGGGAACAGCCGGTCGCTCGACGACGTCATGCGCTCGCTCTACCGGACCTACGACCTCGAGAAGAAGCGCGGGTTCACCGACGCCGAGTTCCGCGAGGAGTGCGAGCGGGCGGCCGGCGGGCCGCTCGCCGAGGTTTTTGAATACGCCTCGACGACGAAGGACGTCGACTACGCGAAATACCTCGCCTACGCCGGGTTGAAGATCGAGGGCACGGCCAAGGACGCGGCCGGCGGATACCTCGGCCTCAACACCCGGACGATCGAGGGGACGATCACCGTGACCGGCGTCACCCCGGGCTCGCCGGCGGAAGGGGCCGGGCTCGCCGCGGGCGACCGGATCCTCGAAGTGGACGGGACGAAAGCCGCGGTCAAGGTCCTGAGCGACGCGCTGCGGGCGAAGAAGTCGGGCGACCGCGTAAAGCTGAAATTCACCCGCGGAAGTCAGGAAAGCGTCGCCGATATCGTCCTGTGGCGGAACGTCGACATGGAATATGCGATCTCTCCCGTCCCGGATCCTTCTCCCCTCCAAGCCGGCATCCTCAAGGACTGGCTGCGCCGGGCTATTTAGTCCCCCCGGAAACCTTTTCGGCGAATTCTTCGTCCTAAGTTGTGGAAGCGCGCTGGGGCGCTTCGATTCCCATGCTCGAAAGATCCGCCGACATGAGAAAGCGCATAAACACCGGACTTTTTGGATTCCTGCTCGCGGCCGTCCTCCTTTCGTCCCCCTTGTTCGCCGGGCTGACGACCCAAGACATCGCCGCGACGAAAAAGCCGCCCGTCCTCGACGGCGTCCTCTCCCCGGGCGAGTGGGACGGCGCGTTCAAGATGACCGAGTTCAAGACCTTCCAGCCGGATTACGGGAAGGACCCCAGCCAGAAATCGGAAGGATATTTTCTCTACGACGCGGACAACCTCTATTTCGCCTTCCGGGGCTACGACACGGACCCCTCCAAGATCAAGGCCTCGCTCTGCAAGCGCGACGCCATGTTCGAAGACGATTTCGTCGGCGTCGTCCTCGACACTTACAACACCATGCAGAGCGGATACGCCTTCCTCGTCAATCCCCTGGGCATCCAGGGCGACGGGATGATGGACATCAACGGCAACGTCTCCGGCGAGCAGGACTTCGTCTGGTACAGCAAGGGCGCCTGCGACGGCGAGGGCTACATGGTCGAATACCGCATCCCGCTCCAGAGCATCCGCTTTCCGCTGGAAAAACGATCACTGTGCGGCTGGGCTTCTTCCGCCAGTTCGTCCGGACCTCGGAAGTGGCCAGCGCCCCGCCCATCTCTCCCGACAAGGGCAGCATCATCGCCCAGACCCAGCCCATCGCGGTCACGGGGGCTGAAATTCAAGCGCGTCGTCGAGATCCTGCCCGCCGTCACCTACAGCGACAAGCGGGCCGCCGTGGACGGCCGGCTGAAGCGCGACGAGAACCTGACCGACCTCGGCTGACGGGCAAGGTCGGCCTGACCAACGACCTGACCCTCGACGCGGCGGTCAATCCCGACTTCAGCCAGGTCGAGTCCGACGCCGGCAGGTCGACATCAACCTCCGCTACGCCCTCTATTATCCGGAGAAGCGCCTTCTTCCTCGAAGGCAACGAGGTTTTTCAGTTTGCCGGGAACACCGAGGACGCTCCGCTCATCGCCATGTCCCACACCCGGACGATCGTCGACCCGGGCTACGGCTTCAAGCTGAGCGGAAAGCTGGCGTACGAACACGATCGCCGCGATCTACGCCCGGGACAACCAGCCCGACGGCGGACGGACGAGCACCCCGATTTCTCCGTCTTCCGGCTCAAGCACGCCCTGAAGGGGATTCCTACATCGGCGCTTCTACACCGCCCGCGATGTCGGGGCGGCCCAACCGCGTCGTCGGCGGCGACGGGCGGATCCGGCTCAGCCCGACGGACGTCGCTTCGTTCCATCTGTTCGGCTTCGTTCCAAGAATCCCGGAGAGAGCGGGACAAACGGTCACGCCCTGGGCCTGCAATATGTTCACGACGACCGGAAGGTCACTCTCGACCTCGGCTACCAGGACATTTCGCAGAACTACCAGGTCGATACCGGCTTCGTCGAGCGGACGGGGCTGCGTCGGCTGGCCGCCTTCGGCATGTACAGGATCTATCCCAAATCCAAGTTCTTCCAGCGCATCGAGCCCTTCTACTGGGCTATCATCTCCTCGACACGTACTCGAACAAGGTCGAATCCTTCAACATGTTCACCGTGCGGTTCCGGCTCCCGGCTTCGACGCAGTTCCGGCTCGATTCGATCCTGGCCTCGGAGGTCTACGAAGGCCGAGAATTTGGCCGGAGCGGATTCGGCTTCCAGCTCAATTCGCAGCTCACCAAGAAATTCTTCTTCAGCGTCTTCTTCCGGCGCTCGGGCTCAATCTATTACGATCCCGACGATCCTTATCAGGGCGACGGGAACCGCGCCCAGGCGAGCGTCCAGTTCCAGCCGACCGAACAATTCGATTTTTCCTTGAGTCTTGCCTACTCCGATTTCTACCGGCGCTCGGACAAATCCAAGATCTACGACTACACGATCCTCCGCAGCTTCAACACCTTTCAGCTGAACAAGTACCTCTTCCTCCGGGCGATCGTGGAGTACAACTTCTACCACAAGCGGCTGACCGTGGACACGCTGGCCTCGTTCACTTACATCCCCGGGACGGTCGTCTATATCGGCTACGGCTCGGCCTTCGAGCGCATCCGCTGGAACGGGGCGGAATACGAGGACGCCAGCCGGTTCCTGGAGACCAAGCGCGGGCTCTTCTTCAAAGTCAGCTACCTCTGGAGGTGGTGAGGTCGCGCCCGGGGATCATTGCATTTTCTGATCCTCTCAATGATAGAATAAGCGAAGGCGGGCCGGGATCATTCCCCCGCCTTGGCGAATCTAAAAGTGAAAGCCCGCGCCCGGACATGATCGATCATGATTGAGCGGACGTTCTCACATTACCGCATCCTCTCCAAGCTCGGCGGCGGCGGCATGGGTGTCGTTTATGAAGCCGAGGACACCCGGCTCGGCCGGCGCGTCGCGGTCAAGTTTCTCCCTGAGGAGCTGGTCGGAAACCAGGAGGCCCTCGATCGCTTCGAGCGCGAGGCGCGCGCCGCCTCCCTCCTCAACCATCCCTACATCTGCACGGTCCACGACTTCGGCGTGGAGGAGGGCAAGCCGTTCCTCGTCATGGAGCTGATGAAGGGGGCGAGTCTCAAAGCGGTCCTCGAAGGCCGGCCTCTCCCGATGGAACGCGTGATCGACCTCGGCGCTCAGATCGCCGACGCCCTGGAAGCCGCCCACGCCCAGGGGATCGTCCACCGGGACATCAAGCCGGCCAATATCTTCGTGACCGACCGCGGCGAAGCGAAGATCCTGGACTTCGGCCTGGCCAAGCTCGCCACGGGCAAGGACTCCGCGACGTGCGCCGAGCCTCCCGCGGACCGGACCCTTTCGTTCCGTTCCGACCTGACGACCCCCGGGACGACGATGGGGACGGTGATGTATATGTCGCCCGAGCAGGCGCGGGGCCGGGATGTCGATGCCCGGAGCGATCTGTTCTCCTTCGCGATCGTCCTCTACGAGATGGCCACGGGCGCCCTGCCGTTCCGGGGGGGGAATCCGATCGAGATCTGCGACGCCATCTTGAACGGGACGCCGGTGCCGCCGGTGAGGATCAATCCGGAGGTCCCTCTCGACCTGGAGCGGATCCTGGCCAAGGCGCTGGAGAAGGATCCCTCTCTCCGCTACCAGAGTGCCGCGGAAATGAAGACGGATCTGCGGCGGCTGTCGCGCGGCGCGGGGCCCCCGGCCGCTGTCGTGGAACATCCCTCGCGGCGCCGGTGGCCGGTGGCCGCGGCCGCGCTGGCCTTGGCCGTACTGGCCGTCGCGGGCGGGCTCTGGCTCTCCCGCCGCTCCGGACAGGCGAAGACGGCGGGGCCCAAACGCATCGCGGTCCTGCCGTTCGAAAACCAGGGCTCCCCCGAGGACGCCTACTTCGCTGACGGCGTGACCGACGAAGTGCGCAGCAAGCTCACCGCGCTTCCCGGCCTGGCCGTCATCGCCCGCAGCAGCGTGAGCCCTTATAAGGGCAGCAGCAAGACGGCTCAGGAGATCGCCTCCGAACTCCGCGTCGGATACATTCTCACGGGCACGGTCCGGTGGCAGAAAAACGCCGCGGGCGCGAGCCGCATCCGCGTCGTACCTGAGCTCGTGGAAGTCGCCGGCTCGGGACCCGCGACCACCCGCTGGCAGGATTCTTTCGATGCCGTCCTCGAAGACGTCTTCAAGGTCCAGGGCGAGATCGCCGGTCAGGTGGCCGGCGCCCTCAAGGTCGCCCTCGAAGCGGGCGAGAAGGAAACTTTGTCCGAGCGGCCGACCGCGAGCATCGCGGCTTACGACGCTTTCCTGCGCGGCCAAGAGACCTCGAACGACCTGGAGGTCAACGACGGCGGCACCCTGCGCCGCGCCGCGAATCTGTATGAACAGGCCGTCGCCCTCGATCCGTCTTTCGCCCTGGCCTGGGCTCAGCTCTCCCGGGCGCGGACCCTGGCGTTCTTCAACTCGACGCCCCTGCCGGCCCTCGGGGAAGCGGCCCGCCAGGCGGCCGAGAAGGCGCTCGAGTTGGCCCCCAGACTGCCCGAGGCGCACCTGGCCTTGGGCCTTTATTACGGCGGCGTCCGCAAGGACCCGCAGAGGGCCCTGGAAGAGTACGGCAAGGGCCTGGCCTTTTCCCCGAATCATACGAAGCTCGTGGTCGCAGCATCGCTGGCCGAGATGAACCTCGGGCGCTGGCCGGAGGCCCTGGCCCATCTCGAACAGGCCCGCTCCCTGGATTCCCGTTCGCCCGGCGCCGCCAACCGGCTCGGCATCGCTTTCGCTTATTTGAGGCGTTACCCGGAGGCTCTGGAAGCTTTCGATCAGGCCCTGGCCCTTGCGCCGGGAAACGTCTCCTTCGTTATCCGAAAGGCGATGACCCACCTGGCGCGGGGGGACCTCGCCTCGGCCCGGGCCGTCGTCGCCGAGGCGGGCCGGCACGTCGAGCCGGCCGTCCTGGTCTCGACGCTGGCGATGTTCTATGACCTCGTCTGGGTGCTTGACGAAGCCCAGACGAATCTCCTCGAACGGATGACGCCGACCATGTTCGGCGACAACCGGGGGGCCTGGGCGATCGCCTTGGCCCAGTCTTACGCCCTCCGCGGCGACAAGGACCAGGCCCTCCGTCTGGCCGGGGAAGCCGAACGGGATTTCGGGAGACAGGTCGGCGAATCTCCCGACGACAGCCAGATGTACGTCCTTCACGGGCTCGCCCTAGCCTATCTGGGGCGGAAGGACGAAGCCATCCGGGAAGGGGAGAGGGGCGTCGCCCTGGAGCCCCTCGAGCGAAGCGCGCTCGACGGGGTGTATCTCCAGCACGTCCTCGCGCGCATCTATATCCTGGTCGGAGAGCCGGAAAAGGCTCTCGGCCGGCTCGAGCCGTTGCTCTCGATGCCATCTTATCTTTCGCCGGGATTCCTGGCCATCGATCCCGGCTTCGCTCCGCTCAAAGGGAACGTCCGCTTCGAGAAGCTGCTCCGCGGCCAGGGCGCGGCGGGCCCGAAAACCTAGAGCGGCGCAGGGACCGATGATCCTCGCGACGGCCTTTTTCTTGATGGCCCAAGCGTTTCTGCCCCCTTCCGCCGAAGGGCAGGCGGGGCAAGGGGGCACGCCGAAGGCCGTCATTGAAAAAGGCGATTTCCGTTTCTCCTGCGACGAGCGCGGAGTCTCCGCGCTGGCCCATCCCCATGATCCGTTCGGCGCAACGGTGATGCCCGTTGCCGTTCCGGCCGGTCCCGGCGGCGCTCAGGCCAGCGGCCCGGCCCCGGGAAGAGGTCTAACGGCCGTGCTCGGTCTCATCCTTCGTTATCGCCCGGCCGGATCGTCCGGGGATTGGATCGATCTCCCCGGGCGCGGGCCGATTTGGGAAGCTTCGCCCGAAAAGGGAACGGCCTTATATACAAGCGGCGGAACGCCGGCACCCCTCAAAGTGACCGAAACCTACCGGACGGACGGCCGCGTCCTCGATTGGACGATCGATCTCGAAGCGGCCGGCCCGGGGGCCGTCGAGGTCGGGGACCTCGGCATCAGCATCCCGACGGTCGGTCCGACCGGCGAGGATCCTGCCCAGATCTTCGAGAGGGGATTCCTCCGCCATCAGTTCATCTCCGGCCACGGCTCGTTCTTTTATTACATCCGCGCCTCGGGCGCGCCGCCTTTCCTGCTGGTCACGGTACGTCCGGGAACGAAGCTCGAGTACTCGGCCGGCGGCGGCCGCGGCGGGATCCAGGCCTTCGTCCATTCGGCCCGCACGGGCGGAGCCGAGACGCGCGGCACGTGGCGCCAGGCCCATACCTCGCTCGCGCTCGCACCGGCCGGCCGGCCGGGAAGCCGGGCTTCGTACGGGTTCCGGATGCAATGGGCCGGAAGCTATGAAGAGCTCCGCGACCTCCTTTACCGTGATGGCTTGTTCGACATCCGCGTCGTCCCGGGCATGACCGTCCCCGAGAACCTGATCGCCCGCTTCTCCCTCCGCACCCGGGCGAAGATCGAGGAGGTCCGGTCCGAGTTCCCCGATCGAACCAGGGTTCGGAGCCTTGCGTCCCCGGCCCCGGGGACCCTTCTCTATGAAGCGGCCTTCGAAAAATTGGGCGAGAACCTGCTGACCATCGTCCACGACGGCGGCCGCAAGACGTATCTCGAGTTCTTCGTCACCGAGCCGATGGAGACCCTCATCAAGAAGCGGGCTCGCTTCCTTGTCGAGCGGCAGCAGGTCCGCGATCCTTCGAAATGGTGGAACGGCGTATACGCGCCCTATGACATGGCGGCCAAAAAAGTGCGGACGATCGAGGATCCCGATATCTTCCTCGACCGCATGGTCTATGCCCTGACCTGCGACGATCCGGGCCTCTCCAAGGCGCCCTTCATCGCCTCGAAGAACGTCGTCTTCCCCGACCGCAAGGAAATCGCATCGCTCGAATATTACCTGAAGAATTTCGTCTGGGGCGGGCTGCAGAGGCGCGATGACGAGCGGCCCTATCCCTACGGCATCTATGGAACGCCGAACTGGTTCATCAACCGCGACCCGGAGCGGCGCAAAGCTTACGCCGATTCTCTGGCCAACGGCGCGACGGCGAAAGCGGACCTCGGCAAGGAGCATGTCTGGCGGTCCTACGATTACCCGCACGTCATCATGCTCTACTTCCATATGTATCAGATCGCCAAGCTCTATCCGGAGATGTCGACCTATCTCGGCGCCGCGGGCTACCTCGAGCGCGCCTGGCAGACGGCCCGTGCCTTCTACACATATCCCTACGAGATCTACCCGCTCTATTACGAAACGTACAAATGGGGCCTCTACAACGAGCTCGTCGTCCTCGACCTCATCGACGCCCTCGAGCGGGAGGGCTCGCCCGCGCAGGCCGCCTGGCTGCGGGCCGAGTGGGAGAAGAAGGTCAAATACTTCGTCTATGATGACCGCTATCCGTTCCGCTCGGAATACGCTTTCGACCGGACCGCCTTCGAATCGAGCTACGCCCTGGCCAAGTACGGCGCGACCCATGACATGGCCCCGGACGCGGACCTGTGGTTCGACGTCAAATTGAAGAAATCGTACTCCCATCCTCTCGTCCGGCGGGAGGATTCGCGGGCGTTCATGGACCGCCAGCTCGCCTCGGGCCTCGTCGTCCGGGGCTGGCTCAACCCGGCTTATTACACTCTCGGCTGCGATCCCGGCGTCTCCTACATGGCGGCCATGGGCGGCTGGGGCGTCCTCGATTACGCCCTCAATTTCGCCCCGCGGCCGTTCGATTGGCTCGGGCTGGGCTATGCGTCCTACCTCAGCTCCTGGTGCCTGATGAACACGGGCCGGCACGAGACGGACTACGGCTTCTGGTATCCCGGTCCGGAGAACGACGGCGCCTCCGGCTGGCAGTTCCAATCGGCCAAGGCCGGCGGCGCTTGGATGGGCTCGAGCTATCCCGGCGGCGTGACCGTGCCGCGGGGGCCATGGTGCTATGACGGCGAGATCGACCTGGGATACGGCGGGGCTCTGAGGATGGCGGCGACCATCGTCACCCGCGATCCCGTCTTCGGCTGGTTCGCTTACGGCGGGGCGATGACGGAAAGGGGAGCGGTGCTCGAGGTCGAGCCCCGGGACGGCCTGCGGCGGAGGTTCGACGTCGTCATCCCGGACGAGGCGCTTCCGTTTCCCGAAGACATCCGGCGGCTGAAAATCGAGCTCGAGCGTGATGGCTTCGCGGCCGGAGCTCTGATCGTCATGGACAAGAAGCTCGACAAGATCGCGTTCACGGTCGAGAACCGAACGGCGGACGCGCACAAGACGGTCCTTCGGTTGTCCGCCCCTTTTCAGACGAGCTATGAGCTCCGCTTGGAAGGGAAGCCGGTGCCGCTCGCCGCGACGGGCGGCTGGGATTATCCGTGGCAGGCCGAGCTTGACGTCGCCGGGAAGGGTGTCGCGGTCGAGCTCGTCCGCGTCGATAGAAAAAGATAACCGGTCCGGGCCTGGAGGCGCGGGCCGACGATCAGAGCTTCGGCAGGACGAGCTTCATCAGCTTCTCGGCCGGCGCTTTCTGGGCGTCCTCGGTAAGGCCGGGGACGAGCAGGGTCATGATCGCGTACTGCGTCCCTTTGAAGGTGTTGAGCTGCAGCATCCCGTAGCCGGGGAAGGCGAAGAACGATTTGTCCCCGATCCCCGGGGCGTCGGCGGTCTTCATCCCCGATTTCGCCAACCCGGCCATGATCTTGTCCGCCGTCTCGCCCGGTCCCGTCGTCTTGACCAGGATGCTGAACGCTCCGTAATCCCCGACGACGTACTCGCAGGGCTGCCCGACCAGCGGGTTCGCTTTGGTGTTCAGCTTGCCGTCCTTGACCGGCTTGCCCAGGGCTTCCTGGATCTCGGCCTTGGTCAGGAGGGAACAGGGATCGATCTTCTTCGGCGCGGTCTGGTCCGCCGCCGCCGCGAGGGCGATGGGAAGGATGACCAAGGCGGCGAGAAGACGCAATAACGGCGATCGGGCGCGTGCATTCATGTGAGCCTCCATCGGGCGGCGGAAAAATTGGGGGCGGGCCACCCGCCGCCGAGGGCATGATAGACGATGAGGCCCGCGAATTCAACGAACGCCGCGGCACGAGGGGCCGCTCGTGCTCCCGCCCCTTGCTTTCGCCCCGGCAGGAGCCTACATTAAATGCGTTGTCGCATCGGCAGAAAATGTTGGGAGGATCCTGTGGCCGCCAAAGGAAACGAAAAAGAAGTTCTCCAAGCCCGCGATGGGAAGCCCAAGCCGGACCCCGGCATCAAGAAACCGGACCCGCTGTTCAAGCCCCTGGACCGCAAGCAGTTCCGCTTCTCCCTCTGGTACTTTCTCTTCACGCTCATCGCCCTCTTTCTCCTCAACACCGTGTTCCTGCGGCCCAAGATCGAATCCATCGATTACAGCGATTTCAAGGCGAAGATCGGGTCCGGGAGATCCCCCGGGTCGAGATCGGCGAGAAGTACCTGACCGGCTTCTCCATGACCCGGGCCCAGCTCGACGCGTACGACCAAGGCCCGGTTCAGCGATCAGAAGCCGGCCGCAGCGCCGAAGACCTTCCGGACGGTCCGGACGACCGACTCCGGACCTCATCCCGCTCATGGATAAGAAAGGGGATCGAATACTACGCCGTGGCTCCGCCGCGAACAGGTCCTGGCTCGGCGGGCCTCCTGTCCTGGGTCCTGCCGATCGTCCTGATGGTCTGCTTTCTGGAATTTCATGAGCAAGAAGATCGGCAGCGCCGGCCAGGGCGTGATGTCGTTCGGCGCGAACAAGGCCAAGCTCGTCGCCGAGGGCGACACGGGCGTCACGTTCAAGGACGTCGCCGGCGTCGACGAGGCCAAGGCGGAGCTCGTCGAGGTCGTGGACTTCCTCAAGAATCCGAAGAAGTACGAGACCATCGGCGGGACGGATCCCCAAGGGCGTCCTTCTCGTCGGACCGCCCGGGACGGGCAAGACGCTCCTGGCCCGCGCCGTCGCCGGCGAGGCCAAGGTCCCCTTTTTCAGGATCAGCGGGGCCGAGTTCGTGGAGATGTTCGTCGGCGTCGGGGCGGCCCGGGTCCGCGACCTGTTCAAGCAGGCCCGCGAAAAGGCCCCCTGCCTCGTCTTCATCGACGAGCTCGACGCCATCGGCAAGAGCCGCGGATTCACGCTCGGCGGGAACGACGAGCGCGAGCAGACCCTGAACCAGCTGCTCGTCGAGATGGACGGCTTCGACTCCCGGACCGGCGTCATCATCCTCGCCGCGACCAACCGGCCCGAGATGCTCGATCCCGCCCTGCTCCGGCCCGGGCGCTTCGACCGGCAGGTGTCTGGTCGACCGGCCCGACCTCAAGGGCCGGGTCGAGATCCTGAAGATCCATGTCGCGGAACGTGAAGCTCGATGCCGTCGGTGAATCTGAGATACGGTCGCCCGGGGGACGCCGGGCTTCACCGGCGCCGACCTGGCCAACATCGTCAACGAGGCGGCGCTTCTCGCCGTCCGCGCCGGCCGCGACCGGGTTCTGCCCGGGGATTTCGACAACGCCATCGAGCGGGTCATCGCCGGACTCGAGAAGAAGAACCGGCTGCTCAACCCGAAGGAGCGGACGTATCGTCGCCTACCATGAGACGGGACATGCCCTGGTCGCCGCCTTCACCAAGGGGGCGGATCCCGTCCACAAGATCTCGATCATCCCGCGCGGCATCGGGTCGCTCGGCTACACGATCCAGCTCCCGACCGAGGACCGCTTCCTCCTGACCGAGGAAGAGCTCCTCGGCAAGATCGACGTCCTCCTCGGCGGCCGGGCCAGCGAGCAGGTCTTCTTCGGCGAGATCTCGACCGGCGCCTCGAACGACATCACCCGGGCGACCGACATCGCCCGGAAGATGATCAGCGAGTACGGGATGAGCGAAAAGTTCAAGAACGTCGTCCTGCCCTTCGGACGCGGACCCCGCTGTTCATGCCCGGGGGAATCGATCCCCGGACGAGCGGGAATACTCCGAGTCCACCCAGCAGTACATCGACGAGGAGATCACCCGGATCATCAAGGAGCGCTACGAAAAAGTGGTCGGCTTCATCGAGACAAAGAAAGCGACGGTCGATAAGATCGCCAAGCGGCTTCTGGAGATCGAGACGATCGGCGATGAGGAGTTCAAGTCCCTGATCGGAGAGGACTCCGGGCCGCGTTAGTTTCCCGGCTTTCCTTCGCCCCCGCGTGGCGCCATCCCGCCGTTTGACATCCGCTCCCGAAAGAATAAAAATAGGACCAGTCGATAAGGGTGGATTCTCGCTGGAAGGGAGAGAGAATGTTCAATTTCCAAAAATCGCGCTGGGTCCTTCACTTCTCCGTGCTCGGCCTGGTTCTCGTCCTGGCCGCGGCGTTTCCATCTCCCGTATGGGCGCAGAGCCGAAAGGACCGGACCGCGTTCGACCGGCTCGAACAGATCGCCTGGAGAGAGGGAAAAGTCAACGTGATCGTCCGGATCGACGTCCCGCGGATCGGCGAGATGACCGCGATGTCGACCCGGTTTCAAACCGGGGACGTCGCCGCGTCCGCCCAAAAGGACCTGGCCGACGCCGACCAGGCCTTGAAGGAGGCGATCGAGCTGACGGCCTGGAAGGTCATTTCGGATCTGCAGGGGACGGAATTCAAGACCACGAACGTGTACCGGAGCATCCCGTTCGTGTCCCTCAAGGTTTCCCCGCAGGCCCTGAACCTCCTGTACAACTCCCCCTTCGTTCTCGGAATCGAGGAAAACTCCTTGATCAAGCTGGATGATCCCGTTCCCGATCCGGCCGGGGCGAAGACGGGGACGACGGATCCGCAGTCCGGCCCGGACCGCCCGACTTTGGATGGGACAGCCCCCCTGGTCGGGGCAACGACCGCCTGGACCTGGGGATTCACCGGCTCGGGTTGGAACGTCGCCGTCCTCGACACCGGAATCCGTAAGACCCATCAGTTCTTCACCGGGAAATCGATCGTCGAAGCCTGTTTCTCCCTTGGCCGGGACGGCACAGGGGGCGCGGGGGATTGCCCGAACGGGAACGCAACCCAGACCGGGCCTGGCTCTGCGACTCATTACGGGTCCGAATATGACGGCTATGATCACGGCACCCACGTTTCCGGGATCGCGACGGGAAATTACGGATCGCTCTCCGGAGTGGCCAAGAACGCCGGGATCATCGCCGTTCAGGTTTTCTCGAAATTCACGGCCAGCGATTGCGGAAGCTCGAGCCCGTGCGTTCTGTCCTGGAACTCCGACCAGCTGGCCGGGTTGGATTACATTTATTCGATCCGAGGGGCTTACCGGATCTCCTCCGTCAACATGAGCCTCGGCGGCGGAGCCTACAACAATTTTTGCGACAGCAACTCGAGTAAAGCGGCCATCGACAACCTTCGGGCTGCCGGAATCGCCACGGCCATCGCGACCGGGAACAACGGCTATTGCGGCTACATCTCTTCGCCCGGCTGCATTTCCTCGGCGGTCTCCGTCGGCTCCAGCACCAACACCGACGCGGAATCCTCCTTCAACAACTGGAACGCGACGCTCCAGCGGCTTTTCGCCCCGGGGAGCTCGATTTATTCGTCCACGGGGGCCTCGGACTCGAGCTACGCCTCTTGGAACGGCACGTCGATGGCGACGCCCCATGTCGCCGGGGCCTGGGCGGTCCTCAAACAGGCGATGGCGAGCGCGGCCGTCAACGATTGCTTGTACTGGCTGCGCACGGCCGGCGTCACGATCAAGAGCGTTTGCGATTCGTACAGCCAGGGGATCCCGCGGATCCGCGTGGATAAGGCGCTTCAGCTATTCGTCAAGTTCGTTCTCACCCTACGGGCGGGCTCGGATGGCGCTATCAATCCGGTCCCGGGGACCTATTCTTACACTCCCGGCGCCACGGCCCAGGTTTCGGCGACTCCAGGCACGTATGCGATCTTCACGGGATGGAGCGGAGACGCGTCAGGGACGACCAGCCCGCTGACCGTGACCATGAACGGCGACCGGACGGTCCAAGCGAATTTCAGGTACATCCATGCTCCAATCGCGACCGGAAAGCAGGTCGTGAACCGCAATTTCGCTCAGGCCGAATACATAAACTCCCTCACGTGGCAAACGAATCCGGATAATTCGGGATTGACCATCTCGAATTACCGGATCTTTGTGACAAGCGGATCTACGACCACCCTGCTCGCTGAGCTGGGGGGCGACGCGACGACCTATCAGCAGCGCAATGCGGGGAAGGGGAGCCGTACATACTCGGTTGCGGCCGTCGTGAACGGCCGCGAGGGCGCGCCTGCTGTGGTCACGATTCAGTAAGGGAGCGAAGACGATGAAAATCATCGCGCTGATGTGCGTCCTCCTGGCGGCGTCCCCGTTCCTGGCCGGCCAGCAACCGGCTCCGGCGACCCAGGCGTCCGCGGCCGAACAGGCCCCGGTGTCCTTCTCGATGTTTCTGCTGCGCGCCGGATTTTTCATGGCCTCAGATTCCGCCTACACCGACGTCTACAAGAACGGCCTCATCTTTGGCGGCGAATTGAGGATCGGGAAGAATCGGATCGCCGGCTGGCTGGAAGGCAATTACCGGGCCGAGACGGGGAAGTTCACCGTCACGAAAGAAACGACGAATGTGAAAATTCTCGTCGTCGAGGCCGGCGTGCTTTACCGGATCATTCCGAAGGCGCTTTCGCCTTACGCCGGGGCCGGCGTCGGCTATTACATGTACGACGAAAAAAGCGGAGTGCTCCCCGGCGTGAAGAAAAGCCAAGCCGGCTTTTGCCTCCTCGGCGGCGTCTCTTACGTCATCGGCAAGCGGTTCGTTCTGGATGGCCGCCTGAAATACAGCCTCTGCAAGATGAAGCCGGCCGATTTCGACATCGAGATCGGGGGGCTGACCGCCGGCTTGGGCTTCGGCGTCAAGTTTTAGGTCTCAGACCCGGGAAGCCCGGACCTTGCTCGCGGCAATGTCGAAGGCCCCGAAATACGTTTCCCAACTCCGGTCTGTGGACGCAAAAATATTATCGAAGAGAAAAAAATCGACGAGGGCCTCGCGGAGACGGGTGAGCTCGCGAAGCCGCGCTCCCGTCCCTGAGGAAACCTCGATGGTCAGGTCCAGGAGCTCGAGCGCCCGCTCGACGGACAGGCGGAAGAGCTTGTCGTCCGTCCGCCGCCATCTCATCGCCCGGAAGACCTCGCTCCCGACGTTGGACATCTGCTCGGCGAAGGACAGGTTCTTCCACCGCTCGGGCGTCAGGGTTCGATGGTAGACGATCTTCATTCCGCGATCATCCTGGCCGCGATATCGAGGATCCTTCGGCGGAGGCCGGAATCGTCCACGCCTCGGGTCCTGTTCCCGAGATTGGGCCGGACGTTGATCATCGAATCGAATTCGATCCGATCCGGCCAAGGTCGGCCGGGGTGGATGTTGATCCCCCATAGGTCTTCCTGACGAGATCCGAGGGCAAGCAGGGCGGATTCTTCGTCGGAATGGAGATCGCCGTTCAAAGCGATCAATCCTTTTTCGATATCGACGACGGCTTTGATAAGGCCGTCGAAACTGTCTTTCGACATCTCGAGAAGTGCGGTTAGCGGGATCGGTTCCGAGATGATCAGCATCGCCGAGCCGCCGTAGGGGGAAGGAGGGTGCTCCTTGATCGAAGACAGGGCCGGGCCGATCGCCCCGGGAACGACGTTCCGAAGGACGTCGACGCCGAGGCGGCGGAGGGCGTCCGTGATTTCGATCCCCGCCAGCCGGCCGTCCTTGTCGTAATCGACGGCGATGCCGTCCGCGAGCCGTCTCAGGAAGACCGTCGTCTCGCGGAAAACGAGCCGGAGAATATCGGCGGCGGGATCATAGTGAAGAGCGCTCATCGGCAAGTCCTTTCGATCATATTACATCCGAGGAACAATGGCCAATCCGGCCGTTCCACTCGATAGACGCTCGGGTACGGAAAAAAGCTCATCCCCCTGCCGTTCCTTTCCCGAAACGCCGGCGAACCCTCCCTTCTTGGAAGGGAGGCAGGAGGGTCAAAATCAATAAGAAAATTGGGAGGCGTTTCGGGCGAAAGGGGGAATTGATGGCGGCGGGAGTGTTGCGAGCCGGCGGTCAGGCGATCCGGTCCCTGTAGACGGCCTGGACGTTGTCGAAATAGGCGACGGCGCTCGGCGAATTTTCCCCGTTGAAGACGACCAAGCTTCGGTTCGGTCCCACTCCGGTCCGTTCGGAATCGAGGAGGATCGGTCCATCCTGGGGGAAGAGGGAGCCCTGGAAAACCCCGTCGACGAAGAAATCGAGCCGGATTTCGTCCGCCGCCAGGGCCGCATCGTCTTGGCGGGTCACGATATCCTCCCGCAGGTTGTACCATCGGTCGGGCTCGGCGGGACCCATGTTCAGGTCGCCGGTCTCGCCCGTGTTGTAGTTCACGTAAAGCCCTGAGAGAAAGCCGTCTCCGGAGGAGCCCCGGCGGATCAGGCTCTGGGTCCACCAGCTTTTTCCCGGCGGCTGCTCGGGGATCGTCGTATGGAAATCCAGGCCGGCGCCGCTGCCGTTGCTGGCGGATTCGGACGAAAGCAGGGCGTCCGCCGAGAACGACTTGAAATCGGGAAAATCCAGGATATCGGGATTGTTGAGCCGGATCTTGATGAAGAACTTCGGAGAAAAGATGACGAGATTGGTCACTTTGAGGACGTTTCCCCGCGGAACGAGGGGAATGGATTCCGCGACGCCGTAGATCTTGCCTTTTTCAATCGGAAGTAGGCCGGTCGGCCTTTCGAGGAGGGCGTCCGCGGCCCCAATGACAAAGAGCCGGCGTGAGGACTTGTCCGGCCGCCCGAAATCGATCCTCTCGCCGTTCTCGTCGACTACGGAAAACAACGGGCTCGAGAACGGATTTTCGATGACCTCGACGCCGTAGTCCGCTCCCCAGATCTTCGGGTTGAGCTGGCCGGCGATCGCCAGGGGCTGTCCGTCTAGGGACTGGAGGTTTCCGCTGCCGTCGAAATCGTCATAGAACGAACGGCCATCGGTCAAGTTGTAGACGGGCTGGGGATCGTCCGGACCGGTTGGTCCGTCGGGCTTCGATCCCGATTTGGTCTTGCAGGCACGGCCGAGGCAGGAAAGAGCGGCCGCGCTCAAGCCCGTTGCCAGAATCTCTCTCCGCTTCATCGATTACGGTAATAACGCATATGCCGGCATCATCATTATCCCGTGCTGAAGCGGAGAATAGCACCAGGGGAGGGGAGAGTCAAAGAGGGGAGGATGGCCCCGGCCGCTCCCACAGCGCGGATCGTCCGGAGGTTGGAGAAGGAGTCCGGGTGATCGCTGGAACCGGAGCCTGGACTTGACAATTCCCCCTTGGATCGAGGATTGTATGGCCAGATTAGGTATTCATCTTTAAACGAGGTGAATATGAACCGGGGCAAGGAAAGATCAAGGCGGGATATCTGCCCGAAGTGCAAAGGAACCGCATCTTACGGTTATTTGACCTGTCCCAGCTGCGGTTCCAGTCTCATTACGTTTTCAGAGAAGATGATGCTGTGGCTGATTGGTTTTCTCGTCACGGCTTTGGTGGGTTGGCTGCTCTATACGAACATCTCGATCATCGTCAAGCTCGTTGGCGAAGGGCAATTGCCGGCCATCATCCTGGCAGGCTTGAGTCTGCTCGCCGGCGTCTTTTCCGGTTTCGCCGCGGGAGTCCCCCTGCGAAAATTCGGAGGCATTCCCATCGCGGTTTCCCTCCTGCTCCCCTTGGCCGTCCTGACAGGCTGGATTTTTTTGACGCACAAAGAAGCTTTGGGCGCGCTGGGGGTCATCGCCATAACGATTGCGGTGATCGCTCTCATGGTTTTTGGCTATACGATGATGATGACTTTGTTTCGTAAGAAGACGTAGACCTATCGCCTCGGAAAAAGATCGAAGTCAAACCGGGGGGGCTCGAGGTCCGCGATGCTCGTATTGAAGAATAAGCAAGAGTATCTGATAGAGGCGATAGGGAAAGGTCTTCCCGACGAAGTGCTCAGATACATGGCGCAGGGCGCCGATGTGAACGCAAAGGGGAACGATGGCGATACGCCGCTGCTCATTGCGGTCGAAAAGGGCCTCAAAGACGTCGTCAAGCTGCTCATCGCCCAAGGCGCCGACGCAAACGGCGCGGGCCGTTATAACGAGGCGCCGCTACACCGTGCCGCGCTCCTGGGCCGAAGGGATATGGTCGAGCTGCTCATCGGCGAAGGCCGGATGGCGGCCCCGGAGGGCCTTATTGAGCTGGCGCCGCTTGACGTCGCCGCCGCTCGCCGTAAAAAGGCCCGGCCGGCGCGCGGGAAAGCGGACGTTGACGCCAGGACAGAATCGGACGCGACCCCTCTGCACTATGCGGCTCGCCGGGGCGATAAGGACATTGCCGAGCTGCTGCTCGCCGAAGGCGCGGACGTGAACGCGAGGGATGATTTCGGCCATACCCCGCTTCATTATGCCGCCCAAGCGCCCATCAACAGGAGCGCCGCCGCGGTCGAGCTGATCCTTTACCAGAGGGCGGTCAAGACGACATACTGGGGCGGACGCAGCGGCGAAGCATGGGCTCATATCGAGCGTTTCAAACGCTCCGGCGCTCGGGAGCATTTCGAAGAGTCCGCCATCATCAGGGAGATATCCCTTCGCCTGATTGAGAAAGTCGCCGCCCGGCCGGGGAGCGGCGAAGTCTTGTCTCGAGTCAGATTAATAATGGAACAGAGCCGGGATAACTACGACCCGCTTCTTGACGATAGCGCGGAAGACACCTCTTCTCGTTCTTCTTACGGCAAGACGATAGCGCTGATCGACCGGTTGATGAAATCGTGATCTGCTTCGGGTCAGGCTGGACTTCTTATTGGTTTCTATCCCCCGGCCCCCTTAGACCGGGCATTCGGCCTCCAAGCCCCCAGGGCCGGCTCAAAATGTTATTTATCCCGTGTTCCCTTCCGCTCAAGTTTTGATACTTTATCCTTCAGTTCCGAGATCGTTTTCTGCTGCTCCGCAAGACTCTTCCGATATTCTGATAAAGTCTTCTGCTGCTCCTGAACCACCTTCGTCAGCACCCCCACCACGTTCATCGGGCTCATCGTTTTCCGGTCCTTCGACGCGACCAGCTCCGGCACGTCCTCGGCAATGAAGCCCACGTGCCGCTCCTCCGCGTCCGCCTTGTAGTTGTATTTCACAGGAACCAGCCCCCGGAGGGCTTCCTCCGCCTCCGCGGCGCTGAGATCTTCGATATTCTCCTTCAACTCGCGGCTCGATGCATTCGTCCACACGCCCCCCGCCGTGCACGAAGCCCCGTTCGACATCGTCAGGCTGTCGTCGAGGTTCAGGCTCATCCTCCACAGGCTGTTGACCAGAATCCTCACCGGATATCCGTTGCCCGTCCCGAACTGGCCGTAGTCCGAAGCGGCTTGGAAGAATTGCATCGCCCCGCCGTCGGATCGCTGCATGACGAATACCGCGTTCCGGCCCGTCGTCCTGAGCTCAATCGGAAAATTCGGGGACTTCGTCCCGATCCCCAGCAAGCCGTTGACGGCCAAAATCCCGGTCGAAAAATCACCATAAACCAGAGGGGTGCTGGTGCTGGAATTGGCGATGTAGAGCTTGTTCGAGCCGGTCTCGTAGGCTCCGGCGCTCGTACCCAAAAAAACGTTATAGCCGCCTCCGCTATTATAATATCCGGCCTGATGTCCAATATAGGTGTTGAAATTCCCGGTGGTGTTTGCGCGGCCGGCGCCAAGGCCGAGGAAGTTGTTGCTATAGCCGGTGGTATTGGAATATCCGGCTTGATATCCGATGAAGGCGTTGGCGCTTCCGGTCGTGTTCGAGTGTCCCGCGTTATATCCGAAGAAATTATTGTCGTTGCCGTCCGTGTTGGCATCGCCCGCGCTAGAACCGAGGAAGGTGTTGTATTCTCCGGTCGTATTGTCCTGTCCGGCTAGAAATCCGATGAACGTGTTGTGATCGCCGAAGGTGTTGTAGCAGCCGGCTTGGCTTCCGAGGAAGGTGTTGAAATTTCCGCCGGTGTTGTAGCGTCCGGAGAAAGGTCCTAGGAAGATGTTGTCATGGCCGGTGGTGTTGGCGTATCCAGTGGCATATCCGATGAAGGTGTTCCAATTTGCGGTGAGGTTGGAGTATCCGGCGAGTCCGCCGAGGAAGGTATTGTAGTAGCCGGTCGTGTTGGAGGTGCCGGCATAACGACCGATGAACGTGTCGTACAATCCGGATGTGATTGAGGCCCCGGCCCCCAATCCATAGAACGTGTTTTCCGGCCCTTCGCTGCCCAGGGGCCCGACTTTGCCCTGCGGCCTGGAGTCCGTCTTCCCGGACAATACGCTTTGCCCTTCGACCTTCGTCTCTTTGAGGACGTCCGTGATCACGTCCTCTCGCACCCCTTTCTCTTCCAGCGTCTTCCTCAAATTCCCCTCGACAGCGGATGCCCCGATCCCGGCTTCGACGATGAACAGTTTCCCCTTGGACCATGACCCCTGTCCCGAAGAGTCCGCCGCTTGGACATACCAGATATAGAGGCTTCCCGCGCTCAACTGCTCTTCCGCCGACGGCGTCCACGACAGCGCCCTGCCCGCGATCTCCTTGCTCAGCGCCGGGACCATCCCCGTCGCCATCTCCTCGTAGCTCGGGATCTGGACGCCGAGCGCCTCGAACACCGCCACGCGGTAGCTCGAGGCCCAGTCCACCGCCGTCCAGCTGAACGTCGGGCAGGCCTGGCCCACCACAGCCACGCCTCGATCACTGCCCGGCGAGACCGCGACCGGCACGACCTGCGCCGCCATTCCCGCGACGACCAGAAGCCCCAAGAAGACAATTCCCGTCCAAGCATGTTTCGTCATTCGGTTCCCCCTTCAATAAAAATCAAAAAGGCGTGATCAATAAACAACCCATTCTCAGGATGATCGGAATGACTCTTTGGGCATGTCATGGCCCGTTTTCCCCCGCTGGGCCAAAGAATAACTCCGAGGGAGGGAAGGAGTCAAACGCGGCGGTAGACTTCTATTCATTCTCCGGCCACGTGGAGAAGATATACACGGCCGGGGGAGGGGGCTTCGGACAATGGACGCGCCAGCCCCGGCCGCCTTCGAATTTTCTTAGTGATTTCTACCTCCCCCCACGACAAACAGGGGGATTCGTGAGCACAGAAGGCGCGATCGAGAATCCGCCGATTATTTCTTTTTGTACGGTCCCGAGCGGCCTTCTCGGATCGCGGGATATGACGCCCCGATGCCCTCGATAGAGATTTTCTTCAAGGTATCCCGCCCTCCGAGGCGCCTCCCCGCGTCCAGGACCTCAATCCCCGCCAAGAGGCCGTCTTTGTCGTAATCGGCGGCGATCCCGTCCGCGATATGCTGGGTTGTCACGGTCGTATCGCGGAAAACGATGCTCAGGGCGTCGGCTTCAGGATCGTACCGGATTTTCATGGTGTTTCTTCCTAATAATAATACACATAGACGGTGATCACAACGATTTCGCCCTCTTCTTCGACAAAGATGGGGCGGACCATTTTCTTTGCATAGAAACGTCCGTTCCAGCAATCTTCGAAAGCGAATTCTTTGCTCGTCTCCATTCGGCCTTGGGGAGCAGGCGCCCATCGGGAAGATCGAAGCGTTTCGATCATTTCGGACTCTGAAAATCCGCGCTTGAATCGATAGCTTTTCGCATGCTCGGTCAGCCTGATGGGCTTTTCCTTTTGAATGTGCGGCACAGCACTCGATAGACGTTTAAAATACGCGGAATGCTCATGCGGAAAAGAACATTCATCTTCGGCGATTGCCAAAGCCGGCCCCCAATCTCCTTAATGATATCTATCCCCCTGTCCCGAACGACGAAATTTTAGCGGTGCAAAGAAATAATCGGAGGAGGAAAGGAAAAATCGGGGAGAAGAGCGCCTCCGAGAAGCTCGGCGGCGGCTAAGAGCCCGAGACGTTTACAGCTTTCCGTATTGATTTTACCCACCCTACCCTCCCTACAATAGGGAGGGATTCGTCAACGCAAGAGGAGCATATGCGCCTGCGGCGCCTCGCCCCGGCCGCCCTCGAATTTTCTTAGTGATATCTACCCCCCTGCCCCCGGCATCAAATAACGACGGAAAGAGCGGCGGAAGAAGAGAGACAAGACGCCGCCTCCGGCGGCGAAGAGCCCGCTCTGCCCCCAGCTCTGTCTTATTCTATTAACCCCCTGGGGTCCCCCTGGGAATCAGGGGGACTTAACGACGGCAGCGCGGGAAAGGGGTGGCGGGGCCGACGAGACTCGAACTCGCGACCTCCGGCGTGACAGGCCGGCGTTCTAACCAGCTGAACTACGACCCCGCTGGGGGACTCATTATAGACGGTCAGGCCCCCTTTTTCAACCTTTTTATCCGGCCCAAGAGGCCTTCGCAAATTGACTTCCCGTCCTCCCGTCCCTATAATGGAGGCTCAAGGCACCATACTAACGTTATGGGGGCGAACGGATTCGACGGAGATAGTGAGGCCAAAGCGGCATGTCGAGATCCCACGTATCTCGTAAAACGGTGGAAAACAAGTAAGTGCAGAAACACTACCCATCGCGGCCTAAGAGATAGGCATGCCGTTTCTCAGGTCCTCTCCTGCGGGGCTTGAGAAGCGTGAATCAGCGGGATAGCGACCCGGGTCGGCCTTGAGCCCGGCGAGCGAAGCCTCTTCGAGGCTGGTCGCGCGGTGCCCTTTCCCTTCGGGAGCGGCGCGACGAGATCAATGAAGGGAATAAGCATGTAGATGCTTTCGGCCAAATGTCTTCGGACGCGGGTTCGATTCCCGCCGCCTCCACCATTTTGAACATGAAGAACGCGCCAGCGAACCGACGGGCGGGAGGCTTGGTCCTCGCCTCGGCCGCCCTCCTGCTCCTGGCCTCCGTCTTTGCCTTCGGGCCGTCCTCGGCCCAAGCTCAGGGCCGGCAGAGGACGATCGTCATCGACCCCGGACACGGCGGCCTCGATGTCGGGGCGAAAGGCCAGTTCGGCGCGCTGGAAAAGGACATCAACCTCGCCCTCGCCTTCAAGCTCCAGGACCTGATCGAGAAGAGCCTCGACGATCGCGTCGTCCTGACCCGGGACAAAAACATCGACGTTTCGCTCGAGAACCGGGCCGCCGTCGCCAACAACAACGACGCCGCCCTTTTCATCAGCATCCATGCCAACGGGTCTTTCCGGAAAAAAGCGCACGGTGCGGAGACATTCTTCCTGAGCCTGAACGCGACCGACGAAGAGACGCGCAAGCTCGCCTATCTCGAGAACAACTCATCCGAGCTCGAAGGCCGGATCGCCGCGGACAGCCAGGACGACATCAAGATGATCCTCTGGGACATGGCCCAGTCCGCCTACATCAAGCAGAGCGGCCGGCTGGCCCAGGAGATCCAGAACGAGCTCAACAAGCCGCCCCTCGGCATCGAGAACCGCGGGATCAAGCAGGCCCCGTTCTCGGTCCTTAGAGGCGTCGCCTGCCCCGCCGTTCTGGTCGAGGTGGCTTTCATCTCCAGCCCCGAGGAGGAGCGGGAGCTTGTCCAGGATGAATTCCAGGACAAGGTCGCCCAGGCGATCTTCCGCGGCTTGGCCACCTACCTGCGCTCGAATCCGATCAAGTAGCGCCCCGATGGCCCGCCCCAAGCTCCTTCTCGCCGCCGCTCTTTTCGTCGTCCTCGCCGCGCTCGTTTTCGTCTTCCTGCGCATGGGCGCCCGCGAGAGCCTTACGAGCGCGGCGGTGGCCTCGTCCCCGGCCGCCGCGGAAGCCTCCACGGCCGCCGAGCGCGCCGTGAAGACCGTGACCCTCTTCTTCCCGCGCGAAGAGGACGGACTCCTGGTCCCCGAGGAACGGGAGATCCCCTCCGACCCCGCCCCCGCCCGGGAAGCCGAAACGGCGCTGGCGGAGCTGATCAAAGGGCCGCGCGGGGAACTCGTCGCGGCGCTCCCTCCGGAAACCCGGCTCGCCCGCCTGTTCATCACCCGGGACGGCACCGCTTACGCGGACTTCAGCCGCGAGCTGGCCGACAAGCATCCGTCGGGCACGGACGCCGAAATGGCGACCGTTTTTTCCATCGTCGACACCCTGGCCTTCAATTTTCCCGCGATCAAGAAGGTCTTCCTGCTCATCGACGGCGAGGAGCGCGAGACGCTGTCCGGGCACTTGTGCCTCGACCGGGCCTATTTTCCCGATTATCAGCTGACGGTCAAACGCTGAACGGAATGGCCCGCGTCGTCATCCTCGGCTTTCCCAACGCCGGGAAATCCACGCTCTTCAACAAGCTGATCGGCCGGAGGAAAGCCCTCGTCCACTCCCTGGCCGGCATGACCCGCGACCGGGTCAGCGGGACGTGCGGGACGGGCGCATCGGCTTTCGAGATCGTCGACACCGGCGGATTCACGGACAGCGGGGGAGAGCCCCTCGCGGTCAAGGTCAAGGCGGCGGCCTGGGAAGCGGCCCGGACGGCCGACGCCCTCGTCCTCGTCCTCGACGGCCAAATGGGCCTGACGCCGGCGGAGGAAGAGCTCTACCGCGACCTCCGCAAGCTCGACCGGCCGCTCCTCGTCGCGGTCAACAAGGTCGATACCGAGGCCCACCGGCACGACATGGGCGACTATTACCGGCTCGGCGCCGACCGGCTCTTCTTCGTTTCGGCCGAGCACAAGCTCGGGATCGGGCGGCTGGCCGAGGCCATCGCCGAGGCCGTCGCGGGCGCGCCGCCCGTTGCTGCCGAACCCTCCGCTCCGCCCGTCGCCCCGCCGGTCGAAAGCATCCAGCCGCTCAAGATCGCCATCATCGGCCGGATCAACGTCGGGAAATCCTCGCTGGCCAACCGCCTCTGCGGCGAGGACCGCTGCATCGTCAGCGAGCTGCCGGGGACGACGCGCGACAGCTCGGACATCCTGCTCCGCCGCGGCGGGAAGTCCTATCTTCTCGTCGACACGGCCGGCATCCGCAAGCTCGGCCGGGTTTCGGACGTCCGGGAGAGCGCCGGAGTGATCAAGGCGAAGAAGAACATCCCCTTCGCCGACGTCCTCTGCCTCGTCCTCGACGCCCATGAGTTCCCCACCCGCCAGGACGCAGCCGTGGCCAAGATCGCCCTCGAATCCGGCAAGCCCCTCATCATCGTCCTCAACAAGTGGGACCTCGTTCCCGAAGACCAGGTCACATTCGCCCAGGCCCGGGAGATCGTCTTCAGCCGCCTGGATTTCGTGAGCTATGCTCCGCTCGTCACGGTCTCGGCCCTGACGGGAAAGAGGGTGAGCCGCATCCTCGAGCTGGCCGAGGACGTCTATCAGCGCGGCCAGAAGTGGATCCCGACGGGGAAGCTCAACAAGTTCATCGAATCCATGAACGAGGATTTCCCGCCGATCTCGACGAAGGGACGCCGCTTCACGGTCAAGTACGGGACGCAGAAGGGCATCCTGCCGCCGGCGTTCGTGCTGTTCACGAGCTCGCCGGCGGTTTTCGCCCCAGGCTACGAGAAATCCTACATCCAGAAGATGCGGAACGCCTTCGGGCTCGAAGGGACCCCGGTGCGCCTGATCATGCGCTCCGGGAAGAAGAAAAAGTGATCCTTCAGGCTTTAGTGTAGGCGTATGAACGTTGTCCCCCTTTGAAAAAGGGGGATTAAGGGGGATTTTTGATTAAAAATCTCCCCTGGCCCCTCTTTTCAAAAGAGGGGAACCCACCCGCCATCAACGGATGCGGATCCGTCCGTCTCCCGTCCGGAGCTCGAGAGGAAAGCCTCCGCCTCCGATCCTGGCCGTGAGCTTCCGGCCGCGCGTTCGCCCGGATCCTTCGAGAGGGATCTGCGTATCGAGCCGGCCGCCCTGGACCGAAAGGTCCGCGGCAAATCCGGGCGGAAGGGCGAGCTCGATATCGCCGTCGACGGTCCGGACCGACCAGGGATCGGAGAGGGCCGAGCCGGGGGCGGCTTCGACCCGAACGTCGCCGTCGACCGTGCGAAGGCGCAGGCCGCGGATATCGCCCGAAACCGCGATCCGGCCGTCGACGGTTTCGGCCTCAAGCCGGCCGGAGAAGCCGTCGAGCCGGACGTCGCCGTCCGTGAGATCGAGCTTCACGTCCGCCCGGACTCCGTCTCCGTTGACCGAGCCGTCGACGAGCTCGGCCCGGACGCGCGTCCCGGCGGGGACGGCGATCTCGGTGACGACTTTGATCCGGGCGAGGTCGCTGACCCAGAAGAAGATGCCCCGGAGGCGGGGATAGCGGATCCGGACCGAGACTTCATTGCCTCTCTGGGCGAGGTCCACGGCCGTCTCGCGGAGAAGGCGCTCCGCCCGCTTGGCGTCTTTGGTCAGGGCTTCCTTGCGGACCTTGACCGAGATCGAAGCGTCGGCCGAGGGGCGAAGAATGAGGAGGCCGTCGACGTCCTTGAAGATGAGATCGGCGGGCTTGCCTGGGTCCATCCGGTAGGTCTGCTCGATCGTCTCGATCGAGCCCTGGACCGGGATCGAATATCCGGCCGCCGCAAGCACGACGGCGAGGGCGGCGAAAACGGCGAAGGCGAGGAATGTTCGGCTGCGCATGTTCTTTTCCCTTATCCGAATCATAGCACGGGCATCATAATAGACGAAATCTCCGCCCCCCGGGTTCACACCGCTCCAGCCCTGAAGCCGGCCATTATATCCAAGTTGCATCCTCGGATAGCCCATTTCTAGGTGCAGTTATTGGGAAATCGACTAGGCAGCCGGGCGAGGTGCGGATCGAGCGACATCCCGAAATCCCGGCTCCGAAGCGCCACTCGCCGCACGACTTATATCCAAAGCCCTTCGTTGATCTAAAGCGTTGGGATTTGGGGGCGCGATGGGGGAGGGCTCGAGGACATCTGGAGGCTCGCGGGCACGGTTTCCCGGCCGCCTTGCCGGGGCCGGGGCATAGACAAATCCAGAAAGCTAAACGAACGGAGGGACCATCCCAAAGCGAACATCAGGAAGGGGGGCCCCGTCTCGGGGGGGAACCCGCTCGGGTTCCAAAGTGAGCGCGGGAGGGTCCCGGAGTGAGGTTTGACTTTGATTTCGATTTCGTCTATAAATATTCTTTAATCCATAGACCGGACCCGTCGTCTCAGGAGGTCATAATGGCTCGCAAGTGGACCGCGCCCGTTCTTATCGGAGCTATCGCGCTTGTTCTCATCTTTTCATCCGTCGGCTGCGCGAAGCTGAACGTCAAGAAGCTCCAGGCCAATTATCATTTTTCCAAGGCCAACCAGCTGTTCCGAGACAACAAGTTCACCAAGGCCATCGCCGAGTACGAGGCCACCTTGAAGTTCAACCCCGACATCAAGGAAGCTTACCAGTTCCTCGGGGAGAGCTATAAGGCCCTTTACCAGCCGGGCAAGGACACCCCGGAGAACAACGACCGGCGGGACAAGGCCCTCGACGCCTTGACCAAGGCCTATGATCTCGACAAGAACAACAAGCAGATCATCTACTCCCTCGGCGACATGTACGACAGGATGCGCGACGTCGCGAAGGCCGAGCAGATGTTCCTCCGGATCATCGAGCTCGAGCCCGGCAACATGAACAACTATTACATCGTCGCCGAGTTCTACAAGCGCTACGCCGGCGAGCACAAGGAGCTGAAGGCCAAGGCCGAGGCGATGTACCTCCGGCGGATCGAAACCGATCCCGAGAACGTCCAGGGCTACGCCTACATGGCCGACTACTTCGACAAGCTGCCGGCCGGCGAGTACAAGGGCAAGTTCGACGAGGCTATGAAGTACATCAAGATGCGCCAATCCCTCGAGCCGGAGAGCGCCGAGGTCTATTACACGATCGGCGTCAACCGCTTCCAGAAGGCCTTCCAGCTCCAGAACTTCCTCAGCCAGGCGGAGAAGGAAGTCTGCGCCGCCGACGCCGAGAAGAACCTCCAGAAGGCCATCGATCTCGACCCCAACTGGGCCGAATCCTATGCCTATATGAAGATCCTCTACATCAACGTCACTTCCAAGCTCTATCCCGAGCGGGAGAGCCGCTACATGGAGCTCGCCACGCAGTACGGCAACAAGTGGGACGAAGCCCGCAAGCGCCAGCTCGACCGGATGAAGCTCGAGAAGGAGCTCAAGAAGACGGGGTGACGTCCGCCGCGGACCCGAATTCGGTTTTCCTTCCCCCTTTCCCGGTCCGGGAAAGGGGGATTTTTTTTCCGCTGCGGCCGCCGAGGAGCTTAAGAACTTGTTCATTCCCTTGAAGGACGAGAATCCCACGACCCGCTTCCCGGCCGCGACCGCGGCCCTGGTCGCGATCAACGTCGCCGTTTTCATCTTCCAGGTTCTTTCGTCCCAAGGGCTGGAATACTATGTCCTCCGGATGGGGGCCATCCCCTACGAGATCTCCCATTTTCGGACCCTCGCTGATTTCCCCGTCGTCCGCGTCTCCCCGCCTCTCTCCCTCCTCCTCC
The DNA here is from genome assembly GCA_963848835.1 of Candidatus Aminicenantota bacterium. GTDB lineage: Bacteria > Acidobacteriota > Aminicenantia > Aminicenantales > UBA4085 > CAWKFB01. The sequence continues at coordinate 56,527 of CAWKFB010000002.1, forward strand.
ACATGTTCCTTCACGGCAGCCCCTTCCATCTGGCCGGGAACATGCTCTATCTCTGGATCTTCGGGAACAACGTGGAGGACGTCCTGGGCCGGTTCCGCTTCGTCATCTTCTACCTCCTTTGCGGCCTGAGCGCGTCCTTGACCCACGTTGCCTTCAACCCCGGCTCCACGGTTCCCATGATCGGCGCGAGCGGGGCCATTGCCGGCGTCCTGGGCGCCTACTTCCTCCTTTTTCCCCGGGCCCGGGTCAAAACCTTCGTTTTTCTGTTCGTTTTCATCCAGGTCGTGTCCGTCCCGGCGGCCCTCATCCTCGGCCTCTGGTTTGTCATGCAGATATTAAACATCGGATTGGGCGGAGGGGTCGCCTGGTTCGCCCATATCGGCGGATTTCTGTTCGGGATGGCCCTCACCAGGGTGTTTCATAAAAAAAGGCCGGGACCGGTTGACTTTCGGAGCCGTTTTTAGTATGTTATTGGACCGCTTAAACTTAGACTTAAGCCGAGACCAAGTTTAACAACTTTTTTCTCTTTTTGAGGTTATGCGATGAAGACTTTTGTCCCAAAAAAAGATGAGGTCGCGAAGAACTGGTGGCTGATCGACGCCGAGGGCAAGATCCTCGGCCGGCTGGCCACCGAGGTGGCGGTCCTGCTCCGGGGAAAGAACAAACCGGAGTTCTCCACCTTCCTCGACATGGGAGACTTCGTGATCGTGATCAACGCCGAAAAAGTCGCCGTCACGGGGCGGAAACCGGCCCAGAAGAAATACTATTCCCACTCCCAGTACCCGGGCGGGCTGAAGACCCAGGTCCTCGCCGACATGCTGGTCAAGAAGCCCGAGGAAGTGATCAAGAAAGCCGTCTGGGGGATGATCCCCAAGAACAAGCTCGGCCGGGCCGTCTATAAGAAGCTCAAGGTCTACCGCGGCCCCGAGCATCCCCACCAGGCCCAGAACCCCCGGCCCCACGCGTTTTAGGAGGAATCGTGAGTCTCATCCAGTATTACGGAACGGGCAAGAGAAAGAGCGCCATCGCCAGGGTCTTCCTGCGCACGGGCAAGGGCGAGATCACCCTGTTCGTCAACAAGAGGGTCCGGTCGTACGAGGACTATTTCAACCTCGTCTCCCACAAGATGACGATCAAGCAGCCGCTCATGCTGACGGAGACGGCCGACAAGTTCGACATCTTCCTCCGCATCGAGGGCGGCGGGGTGCGGGCCCAGTCCGAGGCCGTCCGGCTCGGCATCGCCCGGGCCCTCCTCGAGTTCAACCGCGAGCTCCGGCCGGCCCTCAAGGCGGCCGGCTTCCTGACCCGCGACGCGCGGATCAAGGAACGCAAGAAGTACGGCCTGCTCGGCGCCCGCAAGGCCCCGCAGTATCATAAACGGTAACGGAACGGAGAACGGACGTGGTCCAAGTCACAATGAAGGAACTGTTGGAAGCCGGGGTCCATTTCGGCCACCAGACCAAGCGCTGGAACCCGAAGATGAAGGAATTCATCTACGGCCAGCGCAACGGCATCTACATCATCGACCTGCAGAAGACGATCAAGGTCTTCAAGGACGCCCTGCTGTTCGCCAAGACCGTCGCCGAGGAGGGGAAGGCCATCCTCTTCGTCGGGACGAAGAAACAGGCCCAGGACATCGTCCGGGACGCGGCGACCAAGTGCGAGGCGAGCTACGTCAACCAGCGCTGGCTGGGCGGCCTCCTGACCAACTTCCGGGTCATCCGGGGCAGCATCGACAAGCTGACCGAGCTCGAGGAGATGCGCGAGGACGGCCGCTGGGACCTCCTGTCCAAGAAGGAACAGTCCCGACAGGAGAAGGTCTACCGGAAGCTGTCCAAGAACCTGGGCGGCATCAAGAACCTCAACGGAGTTCCCGGGGCCATGTTCGTCATCGACTCCTCCAAGGAGACGATCGCCCTCTGTGAGGCCCAGAAGATGGGCATCCCGATCATCGCCATCGTCGACACGAACGGGGACCCCGAGAACCTGACCTATCCCATCCCCGGCAACGACGACGCCGTCCGGGCCATCGAGCTCTTCGCCAACAAGATCGCCGAGGCCATCCTCGAGGGCAAGAAGAGCCGGATCGACAGGGACATGCTCGAGAGCAAGGCCGCCGCCTCGGCCGCGGCCGCCGAGGGCGAGCTCCCGACCGAAGAAGAGACGCACTGATCGCGCCCGGCGGCGGGTGAAGGAGACAACAATGGAAATCACAGCGGCCATGGTCAAGGACCTCCGCGAGCGCACGGGCATCGGCATGATGGAGTGCAAGAAGGCCCTCGAAGAGGCCGGCGGGGACACGGACAAGGCCATCGAGATCCTGCGCAAGAAGGGCTACGCCCGGGCCAAGGACAAGGCCGAGCGGGCCGCCTGCGAGGGCGCCGTGGGCTCCTACATCCACTCCAACGCCAAGATCGGCGTCCTGGTCGAGGTCAACTGCGAGACGGACTTCGTCGCCCGCGACGAGGAGTTCAAGGAGCTCGTCAAGAACATCGCCATGCACATCGCCGCCGCGGCCCCTCTCTACGTCGCTCCGGAGAACATACCCGAAGAGACCGTCGAGAAGGAAAAGGACATCATCCGCGAGCAGCTCAAGGACTCCAAGAAGCCCGCCGAGATCATCGAAAAGATCGTCCAGGGGAAGCTGGGCAAGTTCTACGAGGAGGTCTGCCTCCTCGAGCAGCCGTACATCAAGGACGACAAGATCAAGGTCAAGGACCTCGTCGTCCAGTTCATCGCCAAGTTCAAGGAGAACACCAAGGTCTCCCGGTTCGTCCGGTACCAGATCGGAAAGTAAGCCGGCCATGCCCGCCCCGAAGCCGGCTTACGCGCGCATCCTGCTGAAGCTGTCGGGCGAATCCCTCCTGGGCAAGGACTCCCACGGGATCGACTTTGCCACCACCTCCGCGATCGCCAAGGAGATCAAGGAGGTCTACGACCTCGGCGTCCAGATCGCCATCGTCATCGGCGGGGGGAACATCTTCCGCGGAAGCGAAGGCACGGCCGAAGGGCTCGACCGGGTCTCTGCCGACCAGATGGGCCTCCTGGCCACGGTCATCAACGGGATCGCCCTCCAGGACGCCCTGGAGAAGCAGGGCATCGTCACCCGGCACGTTTCGGCCATCGAGATCAAGGCCCTGGCCGAGCCGTTCATCCGGCGACGGGCCCTCCGCCACCTGGAAAAGGGCCGGATCGTCATCTTCTCGGCCGGCCTGGGGAGTCCATATTTCACCACGGACACCGCGGCCGCGCTCCGGGCCCTCGAGATCAAGGCCGAGGTCATCCTCAAGGCGACCAAGGTCGACGGGGTCTACACCTCGGATCCCATGACGAACGCGGGGGCCAAGAGATTCAAGACCATCCGCTATATGGACGTCCTCAAGCGCGGCCTCCGGGTGATGGACGCCACGGCCGTGTCGCTGTGCAAGGACAACACCCTCCCGATCGTCGTCTTCAACCTCCGCCGCCGCGGCAACATCAAGCGGGCCGCCTTGGGCGAGGACATCGGAACCAAGGTCTATTGAGGGGGCTTCCATGGTCAAGGACATCCTGCGCGACCTCGAGAAGAAGTTCAAGGCTTCCCTGGACCATTTCCGCAAGGACATCAGCAAGCTCCGGACCGGGCGGGCCAACCTGAGCATCTTCGAAGACATCAAGGTCGATTACTACGGGATCCCGACTCCGGTCAACCAGATGGCCAAGATCGGCATCCCCGACCCGAGCCTGATCACCGTCCAGACCTACGACGCCTCCTTCCTCGAGGCCGTCGACAAGGCGATCAAGGCGGCCGGGCTCGGACTCAACCCGATCAACGACGGCAAGGTCCTCAAGATCCCCATCCCGCCCCTGGACGAGGAGCGCCGGCGGGAGATCGTCAAAGTGGTCAAGAGGATGCTCGAGGACGAGAAGACCGCCCTGCGCAACATGCGCCGCGAGACTAAGGAGTTCATCGAGGAGCTGGAGAAGGAGAAGGAGATCTCCGAGGACGACAAGTTCAAGGGCCTCGAGGATCTCCAGAAGCTCACCGACGAATTCACCAAGAAGACCGAGGAAATCGCGGCGGCCAAAGAACAAGATATCATGAAGGTGTGAGGCGCTCCGGGATTTCGCCCACGCTCACGGGAACCTCTTCGGTTCCCCCGAATTAGCCGGGCCCCCCCTCCTGATGTTCGCGTTGGGCGATCCCTTCGCCTCGGAGAGTTTTCCGAATTACTCAAGACTTATAATTTGTATCACCCCCTAACGGCGATTATTCCGGAACCCTCCCCCCGAAATACGTCGGGAGCGCGGTGTTGGGGGTGATCCGGTATTTGTAGAATCCCTCGACGACTTGTATAATCCCCCATGATAGGGACTATTCATGCGCCGTTACTCATTCCCCGTTCGAGGCCGTCGTTCCGATCGAGCCGAACGGCTCGGCGTGCTCATCCCCGGCCTCGGCGCGGTCACGACCACGCTCCTGGCGGGCGTCTTCGCCGCCCGGAAAGGCCTGGCCCGGCCTATAGGATCGCTGACCCAGCTCGGCCGCATGCCCGGCCCTGCGGCGGGCCGGCGGCAACTCCCGCTCATCAAGGACGCCCTCGACCTCGTCCCTCTCGACGGGCTCGTCTTCGGCGCCTGGGACATCGTTCCGGACGCGGCGGACGCCGCGGCCGAGAAAGCGGGGGTCCTCCGGCCCGAGCATATCGCCGCGCTCCGGGAAGAGCTTGCCGCCATCGCGCCGATGCCCGGCATCTTCGATCCCAAGTTCGTCCGGAATCTCGAGCCGCGCCGGATCAAGATAGGCCGGACGAAGATGGACCTGGCCGACCTGGTCAAGGAGGACATCGGGGCGTTCCGGACGCGCCATCGCCTCAGCCGCCTGGTGATGTGCTGGGCCGGCTCGACCGAAGTCTACCGGACCGCCGGCCGCGTCCATGCCGGCCTCAAGGCTTTCGAATCCGGACTGAAGCGGAACGATCCCGGGATCAGCCCGAGCCAGATCTACGCGTACGCCGCGCTCGACATGGGACTGCCCCACATCAACGGCTCGCCGCACCTGACCGTCGACTGCCCCGCGCTGTCGGAGCTGGCCGCGGAAAGGAATCTCCCCGTCTGCGGCAAGGATTTCAAGACCGGCCAGACGCTTCTCAAGACCGCCCTCGCCCCGGCCCTCCGCGACCGCCGGCTCGGCGTCAGTGGCTGGTTCTCCATGAACATCCTGGGGAACCGGGACGGCGAGGTCCTCCGGGACCGCGGCTCCCTCCGCTCCAAGGAGGAATCCAAGCTCAGCGTCCTCGGCTCCATCCTCGACGCGGAAGAGGACCCCGGGCTCTACGGCGGCCTCGATCACCAGGTCAAGATCCATTATTATCCGCCCCGCGGCGACGACAAGGAGTCCTGGGACGCCGTCGACGTCTTCGGCTGGATGGACTATCCCATGCAGATCAAGATCAACATGCTCCTGCGGGATTCCATCCTGGCCGCGCCGATCATGCTCGACCTCATCCTCTTATCCGAGCGGGCCCACCGCGCCGGCTGGAGCGGCTCCCAGGGCTGGCTGTCGTTCTACTTCAAGTGCCCGATGACGTCAAACGGCGGCCGGCCTGAGAACGACCTCTTCGCCCAGAAGGCTCTCCTCGACGCCGCCCTCCTCCGCTTCTGATCAATTTATCACGATTTCGTCGGCAAAAACCCAGGCGGGCCCGCCCGCGCCCTTATGCCAATCGGGGCATTTGAGGAAGCTCTTCGTCCTTACCTTCACATACCGGGCGCTCCGCGGCTCGAAAGCGTAGCGGAAATCCTCGACGACGGTCCCCGCGGCCTTGACGTCAGAGCGGGGGAAGACGAGGCCGACGGGTTCGAAGTCGGCGCCGTTCGAAGAGAGCGAAAACTCCGCGGCGTGGGGCAGCCAGATCCAGGCATTCGTGTCCTGGAGGAAACGGACCGAGACCGAGGCGACGGGCGTGTCCCGGCCGAGGTCGACGACCGCCTCCATTTCCTCGCCCTCGAAGCCCAGCCAATTGCAATGATAATCCGCGGTGCCGCGCAGGCCGTCGGCGAGGGCCGCTGCGCCCCCGACGGGGTATTTGGGGCTCGGGCCGGCGGTGAGCCGGACGGGGCGTCCGAATCCTCTGTGGAGGCTCATCCCTTCGGAGAAGAACTTCTCCATCTCTTCCCCGTAGGCGGCCGGCGACGTCCCCATCTCGTCCAGGTGGGAGGCGCCGACGGCTTTGGCGCGGGCGACAAAGGCCTCGAGCCTTCGCTTCATCGCCGGGTTCACGAACAGCGTTTCGCCGTCGCGCCGGAAGATCGAAAGCCGGGGCTCGGGATTCCGCTTGGCGATCTCGAGGACGGCGAAATCGAGCGGAAGGCGGGCGAACGTGACCCGGTCGCGGTATTCCGGACGCCGGGCCACGGCTTTCTCGGCCCGGGCGAAGAGCTTCTCGTATTTCGCGATCAGCCGGGGCGTAAGGTAAGTCCTGAACCCGTCCCAGGGGAAGCCGTAGATCCCGAGGTCTCCTCCGGAAGCGTCGAGGGAATCGTGGAGGAGCCCGATGTATTTCCCGATCCAGGGAGCGGCCGGGCCGTAGAATCCCTTCAGGAAATCCCCGGTCAGCGCGGCGACGTCGGCGTCGGGGTCGCGGAGGAGCTTGGCGAGGAGATAGGTCCTCAGCTCATGGAATTCGCTCCGCGTCGAGGAGCTTCCCTGCTCGAACATCATCCGGATCCCGTTCGCCCGGAAAAAACGGAGATTCGGCCCGAGGACCCGCAGGTTGGGGAAGGGATCGATGTAGTTCCGGAACTGGACCACGTAGTCCCAGAGGATGATGTTCTTGGTCAGACGGCTCCAGTCCGTGATGTCCTTGACGAAGGAGGCGTTGGCCGGGTCCGTTTCGATCGGCCGGCTGCGGTTGCACTCGATCGTGCAGAGCATGATGTTGACGTTCGGCTCGGGGGTGATCCCGGCCGGCGCCGGCCGCGAATACTGGTAGGCCAGGGTCGAGATGACCTTGTCGGGGAACTCGCGGGCCACCCGGTTGACGAAGGCGAGGATCGTCCCGGACGGGCCGCCGTATTTTTCATCCATAGCCCGGCAGGCCGGGCAGCGGCAGGGGCTGTACGTGTCGTTTTGCGAGACCGACCAGTAACGGGCCTCGGGCTTCGCCTTCATCCTCTCCCGCAGCCCGGCAACGACGATCCTGAAGACGTCGGGATTCGTCAGGCAGAGCTGGGCGTCCGGGATGCGGATCCCGTTCTGCTCAGTGAAATATTCCGGATGTCTCCGGAAATAGCGCTCGGGCGGGACGAGCGTCCGGAACGTGTGGACCCACATCCCCCAATCCCTGTCCCGGGCGCGCCGGTTGTCGATCCCGTGCCAGTCGGCGTAATCGTCGTCGAAGGCGTCCGGCATGAGGATCTCGCGGTAAGCGAACGCCGGGACCTCGCGGCGGTTGAGCGCCTGGATGGCGATGCGGGGGCTCTTCGGCCGCAGGGTCGCGTCCTTGCTGAGCTTCCGGCAGCCGAGCGGATCTTCGAGAAACGAAGCCGCCCCGCGCAGGGTTCCGGCGTCTCCTCCTCCGGCGATGACGATCCGGGCCCCGACGGTCTTGACGAGGAATCCGTCTTCTCCGAGCCCGTCGAGCCGGACTGCCTCCT
>CAWKFB010000003.1:0-63822 GCA_963848835.1 Candidatus Aminicenantota bacterium
TTCGCCCAGTCTTTGCCGCACGGGCTCCAATCGTCGACTTCGGTTGAATTCATGAAGAAGAATACATTTCCCAATTGGTCTACGATTGAGAAGTAGTTTTCTTGATCATCCACTATCCACCAGATGTTTCCATTAAACATCGTATGTAAGGCGTTCGGTTGAGCCGCTACTTCGCCGTCGGTAAAGAATGTGCCAAATGTCTGCGGCAGCGAGGCCGGTCCGCTGACGCCGGTGCCGAAATTAACCTCGCCCCAAAAAGTCGTTCGGAAATATGTGATCCAGGCCAATACCTCCATCCATCCTCTCACATCATCGTTGCCTTTTTCAGGGCAACTGTTGTTGTAATGGTATTGGAGCCGCTCTGTGGAGAAAGCATCGAGCTTTGACGTCGCTTCAGCTGGAAGGGGGCGCCGCTGTGTAAAGGCCCCTCTCCTGACCTGTCAATGATATCCCGTAATGCTTGATCGGCACCCCCCCAATAATTCTCAAACTCGCAGGTAAAAGGATGGGCTATGCCTAAAACATGTAATGGAGACGACATATCTTGAAGTAGATGAGAAACACGGCCGAGTTGCTGCCACGCTCCTCCCCATTGTGGCGGAATTTCTGACTCTTGCGCTTCTAGATATCCCTGCTCGAAAAACGGCGTCATTAGTTCGTTCCATATCGTGTAAGCTCGATGGAGTGAGGTATCGCAGAGCGGGAGCCCTTCCCCTGTAAGTGGGTTATAAAAATGAGCTTTAGAACGCTCGATTGTTTCGAGAGCAACATGTTTGTCTTCATCTACCGCGCCTTCTTCCAGCCTTATTTGTTGTATTCCCGTAAGGACAGGTGGCGCAGCGAGCCCAGCAGCCTTTTCCATGATTGTTTGGTGCGTCGGGGTGCTTGCATGGAGAATCCCCAGATCTTCATCGGCCGACTCTTCAATCTGAGGAGTTGTCGATACTATTCCCTCTTCTGCAATTAGAAAGCTTGCAGCTCGCTCGCCGATTCTATCGTCACGTCGCGCCAGACCTCTAATATAGCCTCGACCGGCCGGTCCGCATTCTTCTACGATTGTCCGGATTATCCAGGTCTCTGTGCGCCGTTCGGCATTTCCAAGGGCTGTTTTCAATATTTCTAGCTTTTCGGCTGCGGGGCGTTTTCGGATAGAGCGCTCAAGCAGGCCGATTTGGGCGGCGCTTCGGACAGATTCGTTATTATCGCGCTCTGCGACGGATTTCAATACTGGCTCGGCATCTTCCCCTTCTACAGCGGCCAGGGCTCGACAGGCATCCTGACGAACGACAAAATTTTGGCTCTTCAGCGAAAAAAACAAGAACTGAATGTCTACAGGTTTTCCGAATTGAGCCAAAGCTCGATATGCAAATAATCTTATGCTGACATTTTCGTGCTCGGTAAATAGTCCTATTGCTGATGAGGCGTTCTGATAACCAATTCTAGCAAGCGTTGAGATCGCTACCTGTTGAACACCCGCAGGGCAATTGGCTTCGGTGAGTATTGGCAAGATCTCTGGGCCTGCCTTTATATCGCCGACCTCGCCCAGCGCATATAAGGCCCCTTGTCTGGAAGCCAGTGCTCGCGGCTATCCCCGGCAATTGCCACTAATTCTGCAAAGACCTCAGGCCAGACGCTATACTGGATGAACTTGGTCAGAAATAGCTTTTCCCAAAGATCTCCCGCTCTCAGTCTTTCTTTGATTATCGGCAGTGCCTCGTTCTTTCGAACGGCTAGGACCTGGAAGAGCTGCTGGGCAGGGTTTGGCCACTTGAGCCTTCCGCCAACGACCGTATTACGGCCTCAATCGACCCATCTTGATCTAGCTGGAGTCTTCCGCTCTGAGCGGCTGAATCTGTGTTGGGGATCCCAGATATCAAGATAGCAATGATAATCTTCAATCCGTAACGCCAACCCTTTTTTGAATGCCGAGTGATTGATGAGATGGTTCTCTTCGAGAGGAGAGATGCCATCGTACCAACCAATGACGCTTCTAGGATTCTCATTGACCATACCCCCCCAATTTATTAGCAGAACTCAGGACGCCTACGAAACCGTTCTTTCCAGGCGAGCCCTGCCCGTCGCCTCACAAGTAAGCCATAAAATCGAACTTATTTAATGGCCTTTCTTTTGGATTTCTCCTTACTACCTTTTTTATAAGTTTGTTCTTTTCCGGGTTCTTCTGGATATAGGTTCGCTTGTTTCTCGGGAAAGAACTGCGGCTCCCCGGGTCCCGGAATCCTGTTCAGCCCTGACGAGCCCTTCTCTCTCGGCACCAGGTTCGGTTCTGTAAGATACACGAACCGCCGGCCGCCGGGGCCTTTGCTCGATTCGTCCCTCTTCCGGACGGCAGCCTCAGGCCCTGGCTCCGTCCCGCCCATCGGCAGGGGCAGGGCCACACGGCCGCAGACTCGGAAGATCCCGAAACCGGCCTGGATGGCCCGCCGCGATGTATTGCGCTGTCGAGGACAGAAGCTCCCATTCCCCGGTCGACGAGTACTTCACCCAGATCCCTCCCTGCGTCGGCCAGAGCCCCAAAAGATCATGCGTCCCGTCGCCTTCCAGGTCCCCCGCAGTTATCATCGTCGCTTCCGAGGCCATCTGCACCCACGCGCCCGTCTCCGAGTTCCGGTAGTAAGACTCCCTGGCCGTCCCAGGTCCCCAGAAGCTCGTCCCGACCGTCCCCGTTCATGTCCCCGCCCCCATATCAGCTGCGCCGTCGGGCCGATCAACGCCCATCCCCCGTCGAGGAGTACTTGACCCAGACTCCCCCCTGACCCGGCCAGATCCCGATCAGGTCGTCCGTCCCGTCGTTATCCAGGTCTCCGGAGGCGATCATCGAGGCCGGAGAGGCCATCTGCACCCAGACACCCGTCGCCGAGTCGCGGTAGAAGACTCCTTGTCCGTCCCAGGTCCCCAGGAGATCGTCCCGGCCGTCCCCGTTCATGTCCCCGGACGTGATGTGGACGGCCGTCGAGGACAGCCGGACCCACCCTTCGGAGCTCGAGTACTTGATCCAGACGCCCCCCTGGCTCGGCCACATTCCGATCAGGTCGTCGGTCCCGTCGTCGTCGAGGTCGCCCGCGTGATCATCGTGGCGGGCGAGGCCATCGAAACCCACGTCCCGGTGTCGGAATCCCGGTAGTAGACGCCTTGTCTCGTCCCACGTCCCGAGGAGGTCATCTTTCCTCACGGCGACTTCGTAATGGCGAAGTTGGCGTTCGATTCGTCCGAAATGGCCGATCTTGCCAGACGAGGACCGTGTAGTCTGTGCGAGCGTCTCGTCGGCCGCGATCGTCCAGGAAAACGTACCCGCCGTGTGGTCCGCCGTACCGAGGGTCTTCTGGTAGACGCCGCCCTTATAGAGGTCGATCGTTACCGTCCCGGTTAGGTCCGTCGCGTCCAGGCAACGTCGTGAGTCGAGCCGGCAGCCCACGTCTCTCCGCCGTTCGGGGAGGTCACCGTGATCACCTGGATGATAATATCCTTGATCGTGATGTCCAGGTAGGCGCTTTTCGTCACCCCGCCCGCGGAATATTCCGCCACGATCCGGCAGGGCTGGTCGCTTGAAACGTCTCCTGTCGTCAGCAACCCCGTCCCATTTATCGTCGCGTAGCTCGAATTCTCCGACCAGGTCGCATCCACAAGCTGGTCCGTGCCGTTGGTAGAGACGCCCGGCAATCGTAATCCTGGGTGGAGTTATCGTTCACCTGGACCGGCCCCACGACTGTGATATGGTCGAGCACGACGGATACCGAGTCGGCGACCGTTAGCGTCCACTTCCGGACCGTAGCGGCCTGGTAGTCCGAGACGATTGCCATAACTTCGTCCGGGCGAAGAGGGCTTCTTCCTTCTTCAGATAATCGCGATACCACTCGCCCATGTCGCCCCAGGGGAGGCGGCGGACCGAGATCCCGTCGAGCCTGAGGCTGTAGCCGTTCTTCCCCGTCTTGGGATCGACCGAGAAGGGATGGGCTCCGACGCACTCGAAACGGAACGCATAATCCCCCGGCTTCAGATCGAAGAGGCCCATTTTCTTTTCGATGTTCGTCCCGAAGACCTCGTTCTCCGGATAATTTTCCTTCCAGGCGAGATAGGGATCCCAGAGGTCGAATTTCGGGTCGAGGACTTTGTCGAACCCGGGCCCTTTGAGGCTGACCTTCCAGATCCCGTTCTCCCGGAAGAGGATCGGGAAGATCGAGATCGAGTACCGCCCTTCCTCCTTGACCTCGAAGGGCATTTCGATCCAGGCTCCGGGCTTGTCGTTGTACATATAGAACATGAGCTTTTGCCAACCGGTCCGGTTGGCCGCGGACTGGGGCTTGAGGCCCGGAGAGGTCCTCAAGACGGCCTGAGCGGCGGGCAGCGCGGCCATCTCCCGCGGCTCGACCCAGATCTCGGGCATGAGCCGCTCTCCCAGCTTGGGGAACGGCTTCCACGGCGCGGCGATCGATCGCTGGTACCAGAAGGCGACGGAGGAGCAGAAATCCGGCCGATATTTGAAATCCCCGGGCGCCACCTGGCCCGTTTTCGGATCGGTCACGGCGACATAGCTTCGCCGCTCGACGTCGACTTTGAGCGAGCTGCGAAACATGACCGGGTCCTGGATATGCCACTTGTACCCGGAAATCCGAGCGTCCTCGCCGTTCCATTCCCGGATCGTGATCCCCGCGTTCAGGTTGCTGTAAAGACGCAGGTTCCAGGCGTCCGAGAAATAGTCCTCGAACCCCGTCCCGACGAGGCTCGGCTCTTCTTCGCCGTCGATATAGAAATGGTCGTCGGACTCTCCGAACCAGCTCCCGACCGCGCAATGGAGGCTGATGACGCTTCCGACATACTGGCCGTCTCCCTTGATATCGAGGAGCGTGTAGGGAGTGAACGGGGCGACCGGCCACTCCTGGTTGTAGCGGGCGTGGAAGTACAGCGTCTCGGCCGGCAGGGAATCGAGCCGGACCCAATCGATGTAGAAATAGCAGGAGCCGATGGCCTCGGCGCCTTCATTGGTCATGGTCAAGCGGGCCTTCCGGGTGAAGGGCATCTTCCAATAGCAGTTCAAGGCGCGGCCGTAAGAGGTCACTTCGATCGGCAAGGTGCTGACGTTGGCCCGCATCCCGTTCCCCGCGGCGAAGAAGTCCCCGAGGGGGGATTCGACGGAGGGGATGTCCGAACCGTCCCAGTAGACCCGGAAAACCATCGTCCGGGGATACCGCCTCTCTTGGGCGCCGATCGTGAACCAGATATGCTGGATCTCCCCAGGGCCGGCCAGGTCGGCGAGGACGACGGTCTCGCCCGGGTCGATGTGGAAGGCGTCGGCGTTCGATTCGGGGTCGAAGAGGCCGCTCGAATTCCTCATCCGCTGGCCGGGCTGCTTGCGGGTGATGACGCTCAGCTGGTCCTGGGCCAGGGCGGAAAGGCTGCCGGCGAGGAGCAGGGCGCAAAGCACGCGGCGCATCATAGGGTGCCTCCTTTTCCGGCGGCCGCCCCGCCGAGGGGCGCGGTCCGGCCGGGCTTCAGTAGCGGACGCCGGTTCCCATAGGGAAATCGGCGGAGACGTTTACGGGCAGCTTTCCGGCGGGCTTGATCTCGCCCTTGAGCAAGCGGATAAGGGAATCGGCATAGACGACCTGGTTGCCGCCGAATCCACCTTCGCCGTACCCGACGGCGAACGCGGCGGCGTTTTTCAATCCGGCGGCCAGGTAGGGATTCCCATAGGACATGGCCACCGTCGCTTTGGGCTTCGCGGCGATGATCGCGTTCAGGAATTCCAGGTCGGCCGGCCGCAGAGGTCCGTTGTCCTTATAGGCGGTCCGGGCGTTGAACAATGAGATGAGGACCGTGCCCGCCGTCCCGGCGGCTTTCCGGGCGGCTTCGTAGCGCTCCTTCGACGTCGTCGGGCCGAGGAGGAAGGTCTGGGTCTTGGGAAAGGCGGCCTTGATCTTGGCATCGACGAGGGCCGGCGCCGGATCGACCTCGCGTCTCTGGATCGAGATGTGGACGAGCGCGCCGAGCTTCTCCGCCGTCGAAGGGAAGAATCCGTCGTTCTTGACCAGGGTCAGGGATTCGTCGGCGATCCTCTGAAGGAGGGCCTTGTGCTCTTTTCGGCCGACCACGGCCGCGACTTGGCTTTCATCGACGAACCGCTCGAGGTGAAGACCGAGCCGGGCTTTGGCGGCCAAGATCTTCAGGACCGAGGCGTCGATCCGGGCCTCGGGGATACGGCCCGACTTGACCGCGTCGACCAGGCCGCGGATCGTGGCGACCGGATCGGCGGGTTTGAGAATCGCGTCATGCCCGGCCTCGACGGCCAAGAGGCAGGACTCGACCGCGCCGAACCGCTTGACGACCTTCTCGTACCACATGTCGTCCGTCGTCAGAATCCCCTGGAAGCCGAGCTTCCCCTTCAACCAGTCCGTGGCCAGCTTCTTCTCCACGCTGGCCGGAAGGTCGGAGCCGCCGGTCACGGAGGGGATGGAGATGTGCTCGCTCATGACGTAGGCGACGCCGGCGTCGATGGCCTTCTTGAAGGCCAGGAAATCCTCGGCCTCGACCCGGTCGGCGGGCTTGGTGTTGACCGTATATTCCGTCCCGGCGATGAGGGTGACCTCGCCCCGGCCGGGGAAATGCTTCGCCGTGGCCAGCATCCCGTTCTCCTGATACCCCCGGATGTAGGCCCCGGCCATCCGGCCGAGGAGGTCGAGGTCTCCTCCGAAGGACCGGACGCTGAGGACGGGATTGTTTGGGTCGGTCTGAATGTCGACGACGGGGGAATAGGTGAGATGGATGCCCACGGCCCGTCCTTCGGCCGCCCCGGCTTTCCCGAGGGCGTAAGAGGTTTCCTCGGAGCCGATCGCCGAGAGGGCCATGTTGGCCGGGAATTCCGTGGCCCCGATGAGCTGCTGTCCCGGCCCGCCTTCGAAATCGGCGGAGACGAGGAGGGGCAGGGCGGCGGCCTTCTGGAGCCGGTTGAGGAGCGCGGCCGTGTCGTGCGGCGTTCCGCCGTAGAGGACGACGGCCCCGATCCCCTGATCGCGGACGAGACCGAGCCAACCCTGGTAGCGCGGATCGTCCAGGGAGATGAATTCGCCCCGGATCTCGGCGCAGATCATCTGGGCGGCCTTGCGCTCGAGAGAGAGGGTTCCCAGCGTTTTTTGGGCCCAGGCCTGGGCTTCCGCGGCCGTGACCGTGCGCGGCGCCCCGGCCGGGGACGCCGGCTTATCCGATGACGGGCCGCTCTGGCAGGCGGTCAGGCCGGCGGCGACGACCGCCGCCAGGACGAAGAGGGTGACGCGGTTCGGACGGTGGAACATGTTTTCTCCTTCGAAGTTCATCCGGCGGCCGTTGGGCTCGAGCGAACTCCGCCGCCCGGACCGGACCGATTAGAAAAATGGCGGGTCATCGCCGGCGACGCCGTCGATGACCCGCCCGATAAGCTTGGTCAGAAGCCCTTCCGTCAGTACTCGATCTTGATCGTCAGCTGCGCGGCCCGGGGGCTCTGCGGCCCGATCTCTCTAAGATACTGGTTCACTCCGGACGAATCGACGTAGTTCCGCCGGACGTCCGTATTGGCGAACATCGAGTAGCCGGTCCAGTTGAACAGGTTGTAGACGTCGATGGCGATCTCGGCCCGGAACTTGCCGACCGTGAAGCCCTTGGCCAGGCGGGCGTTGACGGACCAGATCTGGTCGGTGGTCCGGCCCTGGGCGCCCCACTTTTTGCCGGCGAAGTAGCTGTTCTTGGTCTGCCAGACGATGTCAGCAACCGTCCGCTGGGTCGTCCCGTCGTGGCCGGGCGCCAGCTTGATCGTCGGAGCGACCGCGTCCCAGGCGTAGTCGCCGGTCGTGTCGGCGACGAAAATCCCGGCCTGCCCGCTGATGAACGTCGAGAGGAGGAAGTCCCAGGGGAGGCGGTAGAAGGCGCTGAGGTGGACGGCCCACTTGATCCCATAGTTGTTCATATCGAGGTCGCTCGGAGAGGAGTAGATGAACTGCTTGGGATCGGTCGGGTCGAAGGCCAGCTTGTAGTACTTCCGCCACATCAGGGAGTAGTTGGCCATCATCCCCCACCGGCCGGTGAAGTTCCGCTTGATGTTGAACTGGAGGCCTTTGTAATCGAACTTCCAGCGCCGCTCGTCCCCGCCGTACCAGGTCCGCATCCAGATCGTGTCGAAGTCGGGGAAGACCCGTCCCGTGAAGGCGCCGTTGGTGAAGACGGCGTTGATGTCCTCCATATACGAGGTGTTGATCATCCGGTAGATGAACGTCGTATCGAAGGACATGTTCTTCAGGATCTCGCGCTCGAAGGAGATGGTGAACTCGTCGTTGTACTCCGCCTTCATGTCCTTGTTGAAATCGGGCGCGTAGGCGAGCGGGGGATCGCTGTAGACGGTCATGAACTCCGGCCCCTTGCCGATGTTGGCCGTGCTCATCCGGTACTGGCCGAAGGCGTTCGTCCGGGCGTAGTTGTTGTAGTCGCCCGTCCCGACGAACTCGAAATAACGGCCGAAGTGGAACTTGAAGACGCCGATCTTCTCCCAGTTGTAGGTGAGGCCGATGCGGGGGGCCAGTCCAGAGTCATCGAACTCGATGTTGTTGTGGATATCCGAGTAGATCACGCTCATCCAGTCCGGGATCTCGTCGCGGTAGAACATGTTCTCCCGCTGGTGCTCCAAGCGCAAGCCGGCCGAAATGGCCAGGTTCTTGCTGACGACCCAGGTGTCCTGGAAGAAGAAGTTCTCGCTCGAGCAGATGACCTCGTTGTCGTAGCGGTCCTGGGGGGTTCCCGGAGCGAATTTGACCGTGTCGCCCCGGTAGATGTAGGGCGAGGACAGGCCGTAGTTGGCGTAATCCAGCCCGTACCGGCGCTGGTAAAAGCCGAACTCGTCCATCCAGTACTTGCGCGTCCGGGTGACGTGGTTGTAAGGCCGGATGTCCGCGCCGAACTTGAGCTCGTGGGCTCCGGAATTGAAGAGGTTGTCGGCGTAGTACGTCACGCTGCCGGTGAAAAGGGCGTTGTCGCGCGTGGAATAGTAGTCCTCGCCGTAGCCCTTGTCCACGAGCAGCGTCGACCCGCCCTGGTTGCGCTCGGTGTAGATGTAGCGGGGGCTTTCCGTGCTGGACCAGTTGTCGCGCGGCTTGGTCGCGAACCCGGCCACGAAATTAAGGTAAAGGGAGTCGGACATCAGCCAGCGCCAGGTCAGGGAGTACAACGGGCCGCCCTGTCGGTTCTGCTGGGCCGTGGCTTCGGTCCCGTAGACCGCGCTGCCGTAGGCGCCGCCGTCGATCGTCGAATAGTCGTTCTGATAGACGACGCTCAGGGTGTGCTTGGCCGCGGGCTGCCAGGTCAGCTTGACGTAGGGCATGTGGCCCTTAGTCGTGGCGAAAAGCTCCTTGGTCACGATCGTGTCGGCGTACTGGGACTTTTCGTTGTTGTACTTGTACGAGGCCAGGAACCAGAGCTTGTCCTTGATGATCGGGCCGCTCAAGGTCAGGTTGGGGATGACGTAGCTGCGCTTGGCCGCGGCGCCGCCGGGAACGTTCGTCCAGTTGAACGACTGCGGCTGGATCTGGGCGAAAACGGAGCCGTTGAAGGTGTTCCCGCCGGACTTGGTGACGATGCTCATGAAGGAGGACCGGGCGTTGCCGTATTCGGCTCCGGCGCCGGCCGTCTTGACGTCGATCTCCTGGATGGCTTCGTAGTTGAAATTGGCGTACGATGTCCCGCTCATGGAGTCGTTGATCTCCATGCCGTCGACGAGGATCTTGTTCTCGTAGCCGTCGTCCTGGTTGTGCTGGGACCAGAAATAAGTCGAGTTGACGAGGTTGTGGGTGACATCCCCGGCGTTGACGAGGGGCGAGTTGAGCGATGAGCCCGCGACGCCGGGCAGGACGAAGAAAGCGTCGACGTAGGTCGCCCGGGGGGCGAGGGGAACGGTCTCCAGCAGCTCGACCTGGAGGTTGTAGTTCTTCTGGCTCTTCTCCAGGTCGATGAGGGGCGCTTCGGCCGTGACCCGGATCTCGGTTTCGAGGGTCCCGACCTTGAGCTGGATGTCCGCCGTCGAGGTGTTGCCGACCTGGACGGGAACGCCGCGCATCCAGCAGGTCTCGAAGCCCTGGAGCTTGGCGCAGACGGTGTACGTGCCCGGCGGAAGATAAAGGAACCGGTAGCCGCCGCGGGCGTCCGCGACGGCCGAGCGCGGCGTCATCATGGCCGGGCTCGAAATCTCGATGGTGACGCCGGGCAGTATCTCCCCTTTGTCGTCCGTGACGAATCCTCGCAGCGTTCCCGTCGTGACCTGGGCGGGAAGGACCGCGGCGGTCGCGAGGACCGCGAGGCAGAAAAATGCGACCATAAACCATTTGTTGCGACTCATTAGACCTCCCATGGAATGCTATTGCCGAAGGGCCTGAAAAGCGTTGCGAAGCCGTGATTTTGGATCGTCTCGATGCTCACCTCCCCCGGCCGATGGGTCCGGCTCGAAAATCCACGCGCCCGAGGATCGAGGATTAAAAAATAGAAATGGATTATGGTCGCTCGTCGAAAACGGGCGGAGGACGTTATCCAATCGCGCTCCTTAATATTTTTATGCAATCGTTTGGCGCAATCGATTATCCAAGATTATTTCAATTTTCGAGCTTTGTCAAGTCTCTCCCTATTTATTATTCGAGGTCGAACAGAGCCGAAAGCCCCCCCGTCTCCGGGTCTCCGACCTTCCGCACGGCGATCCGGAACGACTTGCCATTGAAACCGCTGACATCGACGTCGGCTTTCCCGGCCGTCGGAGCGATATCCTTTTTCAAGACAGCGACCTCCTTCACCTTCTTCCCCGCGGGATCGACCTGCTGGAGGACGACGGCCAGCTTCGCCCCGGGATCCTTGGCCCATGCGCCTTCGAGAGCCCAGCTCACGGTGAGCGTCGGCTTCGCCCCCGCGGTCGCGACGTTATGGATAGAGCACAGGTTCGTGACCGAGAGGCGGCTGCCGGATTCCTTCCACAGCTCGGGCTTGTCGAACCGGCCCCGGAGGTTGTAGCGCTGATCGCCTCCGCAGTCGTTGTCCACGAGCCGTTCCTCGTCGTATTCGAAGTCGCGATAGAGCTCGCGGATGAGGGTCGAGCCGACGTTGAAGACGATCCGCTGGTCCTTGAGGTGTCCGGCCCCGGCCCGATTCATGATCCGCCACTGGGATTGGAGCGGAGGCGCGGGATCGAAATCGAGGTCGTCGGGCAGCGTCGGCGTGGCGTCGAAGCAGACCCAGCCGTAGCGGCTTCCCAGCCAGACCTGGTCGTAGCGATGGCCGCTCGTTACCGTGGCCGATTCGCCCGGATCCAGGAACCCGTTGGCATTCTTGTCCCACGTCGAAGGGGCCTGGGCGGTCCCTGTCCCCAGCCAGCGGGCCTCGATGCCGATGAAGCGGAGCGCGCCCGAGACCATGACGCTCGTCCCGGAGCAGGCGATGATCTGCGTCTTGTCGTAAGGATGGTTCGACAGCTCGATCTTCAGGTTGCCGGGATTGGCGTCGTAATGGCCGCGGTTGTAGTCGACGGCCGCCGGGACCCGCTTCGGCCGGCTGGGATAGTAGTAATTGTCCTGGATGTATTCGACGATGTTCCGGGCCGCCCAGTAGGCGTTGTCCATGTCGGCCGGAACCCCGTACTTGGCCTGGATGTGCTCGGCGACCCGTTCCAGGAAC
Organism: Candidatus Aminicenantota bacterium; assembly: GCA_963848835.1. Taxonomy (GTDB): domain Bacteria; phylum Acidobacteriota; class Aminicenantia; order Aminicenantales; family UBA4085; genus CAWKFB01. Next base: position 11,686 of record CAWKFB010000003.1, read on the forward strand.
TCCTGGTACGTTTTCTTGTCCGTGAGGTTGTAGAGAACCGGATCGTCGGCCAGGTAATCCGTCCCCTTGAGAGCCTTCTTGTCCTTGTTGACGAGATGCGGATAGACATAAGAGCGCGCGGGGTTCGTCCAGAGGTCGATCTCATATTTGGAAGAATACGGACGGGCCGGGGCGTCGAGATACTCGACGACGGCCATCGTCTGCCGGACGGAGGCGTCGCCCGCCGGATCCATCGTGATCGTCTTGACCACGGCGTTGGGAGCCCCGGACGTGTCGGAGAACTTCTCGGTCTCGGGCCAGATCCCCTGGTTGCCGAGCTGGGCATAGGCGTAAGGCCGGGAATAGTTGTGATAGACTTTGCCCGCGTTCGCCGTCCCGGCCGCTTCGGGGTTCGTCGTGATCGCCAGCTGGAGATGGCGGAGGATCCTGGGCCCCTCGACCGTGGCGTCGACATTCTTGGTCACGTTGACCCGATGGACGAGGTCCGGGCCGCGCGTCCCCTCGGGCACCCAGAGGGAGCCGCCGCCGAAGGCCAATCCCGAAACCGGCAGGCGCTCGCCCCGGACGTCGGGCCAGTCGAAATGGAACAGGCCCCGGCCGGTTTCGGCGTCGGCGCAGTACAGATAGGTCCGCCCGATCGTGGACCAGAGATAGTGAGCCCCCTCCAGGGTCATGAAGGCCAGGCCATAAGAGGGCTGGGTCCCGGCGTCGGGGAGGTGCTTGACGAAATCGAGGACCCCGCCGGAGGCCCGGTCCTGGACGAGCCGGATGAGCCCCCGCAGGACGCGGAGGTTCTGGTCCTTGTACCCCGATCCGTCGAAAGCAATCGTCAGCTTCCCGTTGTCATGGGCGAGGCTGAGCACTTCGCGGTCCCCGATCTTGTACGGATAGAGCGACAGGTCGATCGGGGCGGGTTTTTCGACCGCCGGACCGAACCGCCAGAGCTCGGACTCGGCCTCGCCGCCCGGCTTGACCCAGTTCATGACATAGAAAGCGTCCTTGTTGTCGTAGCGGGTATAAGCGAGCCCGCGCGGGCTTTGAAGGGCGGAGCCGTCCGCGCGCTTGGGCAGCGCGAGCGTCCCGAGGAGCTTGAGCTCGCCGGCCGCCGCGTCCGGGGGGACGCCATAGATGAACACCTTGCCCGAGGCGTCGAGCACGAACAGGCGCGGGGCCAGAGGGGAGATCTCATCGAAAGCCAGCCCCCGGACCTCGGTGTTCTCCGGAGCGAGGACGTACGCTTTCTCGCTTTCGCCCATGAGCGGCGAGCGTGCCGCCGCCCCGGCCGTTCCGGCCGCGAGAAGGACGACGACGGCGAGAAGGATCGTTAATCGGTTTCTGTTCGAGCGCATCATGTGCCTCCTGATGTCGAGCATTCTATTTCACGAGGTGGAATCGGGTTTGGCTGCCGTCCAGGACATAAGCCCCGCGCGGAGTGAAGGCCGCGACCTCTTCCAGGGCCAGCCGGAGCTCCCGGCCGCCCCATTCGGGGACCGGAGCGGCGACGCTCAGCTCGGCCACGAACGTGCTGTTCGGAACGAGCTTCGCCCGTCCGCGGACGCCGGTGTCGACCTGCTCCCAGGGCAGGCCGATGAGCGGGCCGGGCTCATGCAGGAAATAGCCGATGGAATGCGAGTAGATCCTCGGGCCCGGGATCCCCTTCGTCCGGGCCGCCGCCAGAGCGGCGGCCAGGATTTCGTTCCCCGTCCGGCCTTCCTTGAATTCTCCGAGATAGACGGATTGTAGCCGGTTGGCTTCGGCCAGCACGGCCTGGACGCCCGCGGGGACGTCGGTCTCTCCGGGGCGCAGGACGTAGGCCCATTCGGTGTGGTCGGTGAAATACCTGAGGTATTCGATCCCGCAGTCCACGCTGATGTAGTCGCCCGGGCGGATCACGGCGTCGGCCGCTCCCCAGCGCTCGACGGCCTTAGGGTCGCGGTAGCGGATGCGGAAGGTCGGCCAGGCGAAGAGCTTGAGCCCGAGGTCGATGACGCGCTGGTTATAATAATAAAGGAGGTCGTCGGTGGTCGTGACGCCCGGCGTGATCGCTTTGCCCGAGAACGCCTCGGCGATCAGGGCGTGGGCGATGGAAACGGCCCGCTCGTAGAGGTCGAGCTCCTCGTCGAGAAGGGTTTCGAGCCACAGCGTCGCCAGCTCCACGCCCGGGCGGAAGCGCTGGGAGTACGCGGGGCCGACCGTCTTAACGAGCCGGTCCTTGAGGGCCGTGGTCAGGCCGCCGGCGGCCCAGATCTCCTCGGACTCGTTGATGGCGATCGTTTTCGGGTCGCGCTCCCGGACCACCCGGGCCAGGGCGTCCCACTGGCTCTCTTTCTTCCCGCTGTCCCAGGCCCGCCAGTCCCAGGCGTCCTTGAAGAACCCCTTCATGTCCGTGCGGGAGAGGTTCAGCCGTTCGACGGGCTGACCCGGCTTATGGGAGAAGACGAGGATCTGGACGATCGGGCACCACAGATCCATGGGGATCATCGTCTTAAAGACGGGGTCGAGGTTGTCCTCGTTCGAGACGATGATCCACATGTCGAACCCGGCCTCGTCCATGACCGCGGGCAGGATGCGCTCCAGCCGCTGGAGTGTCGTCCGGTTGACCGCGGCGACCTGTTCGCGGAAGGAGAGGATCCTCGGCAGAACCGTCGTCGGACCGGCCAGGGGGAGGGCGGTCAGGGTCGCCGCGAGCAGGCTTGCCGACAGAACCGCGGCTGAGTATTTCCGTGCTCTCATCATTTTCCTCCATCCCCGATCCTCGTCCGGGTCAGGAAGGCGCTTCCGTAGCGGTCGAGGAGGCGGTTCCAGGCCTCGGCCGCCGCGCCGTTCCCCCAGTCATAGATCGTGAACACGCCCATCCCCTGCCCCTCGGGACTCGTCCGGCCGCCGTGGGCGTAATTCTCCATGGTGAAGCCGTAGTCCGCCGGGCCGAAGAACGGATGTGTCTTCTCCCAGAGGGCCTTGACTCCCGGATTTTCCGGGCAGTACATCATCACGAACGAGGCCCGCATCGCCGCCAGCCCTCGCTCGATGTACTCGTCCTCGCTGAGCTCGACGCCGTAGCGGAGGATGATCTCGGCAAAGAGGCTCTGGCGGGCGTCGAGCCACTCGCCGTCGGCGTTCATGACCCCGAATCCGCCCAGGACGGGGACGTACATGGTCGGCGGCTGCCAGGAGGCCTGGGTCATCAGGAGCTCGTCGAGCGTCCGCCGGCCGAGGTCGAGATAGGCCCGCGCGCGAGTCGCCTCCCAGGCGTCGAAAAGCGCCTCGGCCGTCCAGAAGATCGAGAAGTTGCACTGCTTGAACATGTCGTTGCGGGCGATCTTCGAGCCGACGAGATCGCCGCTGCCGTAGCTCGAGCTCGACCAGTACGTCTCGAAATCCTCCCAGCGGCCGGAAGGCACGATATCGCGGGCGACCGCGTCGAGCGCCCGCAGGGCGGCCTTCCGGTAGCGCTCGTCCCCGGTGATCCCAGCCAGGCGGAGCAGGAAGGTCACGGATAGCGAGGTTTCCGGAGAGCGGTCGAGCACTCCCAGAGGCTGGAACGTGCGGGCATCGAGCCAGGCGGGAAAATAGCCTTCGGCGTCTTGGAGGCGGAGGAGCCGGTCCGCGTAAGTCCGGGCATAGTCGAGGAGGCGGCCGTCCTTCTCGAGCTCCTCATACCAGCGCAGCATCCACAGCGCGGTCATGCTCATGTCCAGGATGTGATAGGGGGCGGAGCGCACGTCGCGGATGCGCGGCCGGCCGGCCGGCCGGCTGACGGGATTCCGGTCGGAATTCCCCCAGAAGGCGGTCGGCCAGCCCCTGGACCTGTTGAAGGGCTTCCCGTCGACCGTGACGGTCTCCATCTCCGTGGCGATGACCGCGGGGAAGATCCCATCCGTCATCGGCGCGGCCAGAGCGAGCTCCTTCGTCAAGAGAGCCTTGGTCCGGAGGTTTTCGTCCCCCGTCCTTCGGGCGTAGCGGAACAGTCCCGAGGCCGAGCGGAGCGAGCTGAACCAGGCCTGGTTCCAGATCGAGCGGAACTCCCGCTCGTTGACCGGGCCCGGATAGTTCGGACTCTGGGTCTGGTTGACGATGAAGACGGGCGCGCCGAGATGCTTCCCGCTCCAATCGAACTCCTGCCAGACGGCCCCGGCCCAGGTGCCGAAAGCCCAATCGTAGGTCCGGCGGACATAAGGAGACAGGTCGGGGGCGAGGGGCGATCCGGACTCGAAGAGCTTCCGCCCCCAATGCTCCCAGAGAAAAGCGAGCGGTCTGCGCCAGGGATCGCGGATGTCCGCGGGATCGGAGGAGACGAAGAGATAGAAGCCGACCTCATGACGGCCGGCGGGATAGGAGGCGCTGGGCGCGCGGGAGAAGAACAATCCCGGCTCGACCTTGGTCTCGCTTAGGCCCAAAACCAGGGCGTTCGCCGGAGCATCGAGGTCCATGTACCAGCGGGCGGCCTGAGGGCGCAGGAGCAGGTCCAGATCGGGAACGAGGACGAGGACCTTGTCCTGCGAGGCAGCGACAAGGGCGGGCGAGCGGAAGGCGTGCTGGTCGATGACGAACGCGTCGGTCGGGGTCAGGTGGGGCGCCCAATGGAAAGTCGGCGCGAACGCGGGCCGGACGGCGATCTTCCAATCGTCCTGGCGGACGGGTGTTTCGAGGTCGAAGGTCAGGCGGACGCGGAAGAGCCCCGGGCCCTGCTCCTCGACCCGAAGGCTCGGCGAAGCGAATCCGAGCGTGTCGAGGGAAAAGGGCCTGACGAACTCGGCCAGACGCGAAGGAAGCGCGGGCTCCGCGGCCCACGTCCCGACCGCGGAAAGGAAGGCCGCGATCACGGCGGCCTTAAGGCGGGGGCGTGCCTTCATCGGTGGGTCCTCCGGTCTATTTCTTCTTCGGCTCCCACTGCCGGGAGCGGGAGCCGCGGGACGTCCGCGTCGCCGTGGGGAGCCCCGTGATGTCCTGGGGCAGGCTGGTCAGGTATCCCGGCGCGCCCATGGCCGTGTCCTTGACCTCGACGAGCCAGGCGTCGGGGAGCTTGCCCGAGACGTAGGCTTCATAGACGCCGCCGCCCGTGTCGATCATGAACTCGGGGTACCAGACCAGGTCCCGCCAGTACGGCGGATCGTCGTTGTAAACGTACCAGACCTTGGCCTGGATGAGCTTGTTCGGAGAAGAGATCCGCGCCCGGAAGACCGTCCCGGCCGCGACCGATCGTCCGCCCCACGTGAATCCCTCGTCCACCTCGCGGAACGAGAAGTCCGAGATCCCGGTCAGAGGACGGCCGTCGAAAACGTGGGCGACCCACATCCGCCAGTCCAGGAAATGGTGCTCGGACATGTCCGCGTGCCGGTAGTTGGGGACCATTGCGATCGTCCAGGCCCCCCCCATCATCTCCTGGAGGCGGTTGATGTTGTACATCCGGTAGCCGTCCTCGTTCGTCCCTCCGATGTAGAGGACCGCGGCCTTGACGAAGGCGCGGTTGAAGATCGGGCTGATCGAGCGCCACGGCGGCTCGCCCAGATTGTCGAAGGTCGATTCGTTCCCCATGTAGACGACGCCGGCGATCCGGTCGGGATCGATGGCGGCGGCCGTATAGGCGGACGTCGCCCGCTTGCTGTGGCCGCCGATGACCGCCCGAATCCGCTGCGGATCGATCCTCAGGATCCCGGCCATCACGTCGAGCGCCCGGACGTAGGGAACGGCCAAGCGGAAAAAGTTGTGGTCGGCCGGGTCCTGGCTTTCCTTGGACTTCGCCCCGAGAAAACCGATCGAGATCTCCTGCCCGCCGGTCCCGTCGTACTCGCCGGGGACGGGGAGGATCATGGTCGGATAGCCGGTCCGGGCGGCGATCGGCTCGCCATAGTTGCCGAGGAACGGGTCCCGCCACGGGCCGGTGGCCAGGCCGTCCCAGCTCCGCTGTCCGACGATGACGACCTTGCCCCGCCTTCGCGCCGCGTCATATACCTTCCGCTCGGCCGGGAGGAAGACGACGCAGGGATGACCCCAGGCCTTGCCGTCGATCTCCTGGGAGGTGAACTTCACTTCGATCCGGCGGAGCTTGATCCGGGGATCGGTGTCGGAGGGGATGATCTCGTCCTTCTCGATCTTGGCGTCGAGCGGCGGAAGCGTCGTCCGGAAGCGGTCCCAGATCTGCCGGGGCGTCGGCACGGGGGCCGGCGCGCCCTGATCGGAGCCGCCCGCCCGGCCGGCCGCTCCAGGGCCAGCGATCAGGATTCCCAAGGCAAGCGCCGCCGCCGCCCGGGTCCGGAAAGAACTGCGCGAGGATCCCATGGCTTATTCCTTCTTCTTGATCGTTCGGGGCCTGGGCTCCCAATTTCTCGACCGCCATCCCCTCGACACGCGCTCCCTGGTTTCCTTGTGGGTGATGTCCTGGGGCGTACTGCTCACGTACCCGACCGCACCCCCGGCTAGGTCCTTGACTTCGACATACCAGGCGTCGGGGAGCTTGCCGGGAAGGAAGGCCTCGTAGATGTCTCCGGCTTTCCGGAGGTAAACGGGATACCACATCAGGTCGCGCCAAAAGGGAGGGTCGTCGTTGTACACGTACCAGACCTTGGTCTGGATGATCTTGTTCGGCGAATCGATCCGGGCGCGGAAGACCGTCCCCTCCGCGTTTTCTTCGAACGCGAGGCCGCTGATGCGCGTCATCGGCCGCTCCTCGAAGATGTGGGCGGTCCACATCCGCCAATCGAGGATCTGGATTTCGGAGTTCGTGGCGTGGCGGTAATTGGGGATGACCTCGACCGTCCACGGCCGAGTCATCTGGGCCTGGAGCCGGGTGATATTGAACATCTCATAGCCGTCCTCGTTCGTCGCCCCGAGATACAGGACGGGGCACTCGACGAAGGCCTGGCTTTCGACCGGCGAGATGGGCTGCTGGATTTGGCCGGCATAGCCGGCGAAGGTGGACTCCATGCCCATGTAGACGACCCCGGCGATCCTCTGGGGGTCCATGGCCGCGGCGTTGAAGGCGGCGGGCGCGCGCTTGCTGTGGCCGCCGATGATCGCCCGGATCTTCGGCTCGCCCAGGATCGCGGCGAAGGCGTCGACGGCCGTGATATAGGGGATGGCGAACCGGAAATACTGGGCGTCGACGGGGTCCTTGGTGTCGGCCATCTGGGCGCGGAGGAAATAGACCCACGGGCTCTCCCCATCGTGGCCGTCGTACTCTCCCGGGATGGGGAGGACCATGGTCGGATAGCCGGTCAGGGCGGCGATGGGCTCGCCGTAGTTGTCGATGATCGAGTCGTCGCCGAAGGCGTTGGCGATGATGACGACCTTTCCCTTCCGGGCCGGGGCGGCGAGGAGCGCCGGATCGGCCGGCAGGTGCACCACCGCGGTGTGGGTCATGCGGCGCTCCCATTGCCCGACCGTCTGGCTGGCGAAGCGGACCTCCATCCGCCGCAGCTTCTTGGACGGGTCCGTATCCGAGGCGACGATCCGGTCGGAGAGGACCTTATAAGAAAAAGGTATGAGTGTCTCCTGGCAGCGCTCCCACAATTGGCGGATGTTCGGGACGCTCGCGGCTTGGACGGGCGGAGCGGCGCTTCCGGCCCCCCCGGAGGCGAGGACCGCGGATCCGAGCCCGGCGGCCAAAATGAAGATCATCGCTCTCCGCATGCGCGCCTTCCTCGATCCCGGCGAGGAGGTTCGGCCTCCGTCCGGGCGTCCGGATTCCGTCAACGGATCCTGTGCCGGCCGATGGACATCGGGACGACGAGATGCCGGTCCGGTCCGATGGCGTTCTGTATGCCTTGAACGAGCAGCGCGACGGCGTTGGAGGCCAGCTTCTCCTGGTCCTGATTGGCGCAGAGGAGCGGCCTCTTGAAAATCTCGCAGTAGCGGTCGATGTCGAAGGCGGCCATCATGATCGACCGCCCGGTCTCGGTCTCGTGCTTCTGGACGGTCTTCATCGCCCCGATGAAGACGAGGTTGTTGACGCAGAAGACGGCCTCGGCGTCGGCTCGCGTCGGAGAGGCGTGTCCATCATCCGCTCCCCGGCCTCCGGGGAATAGCCCTCGAAAAATAGCGATCCGCTCGTCCCGCGGAGAGGCCTGCCCGGCCAGGGCCTTGCGGTACCCGGCGAAACGCATGGAGTTGATGTAGGTTTCAGGGGTGCCGCCGAGGAAGGCGATCCGCTTGAATCCGATCCCGATCAGCTCGTTCGTCAGGTGTTCGGCCGCCGCTCGTGTTTCGCTCGTGACCCAGGGGATGTCGGTTTCATCGAAGATGCGGTCGATCAGGACGATCGAGCGTTCCCGGCCCGGATCTCCTCGATAAGGCGACCCGACTCCTTGGTATGGATGGGGGCGATGATGATCCCGTCGACCTGGCGGTCGACGAGGACCTTGAGATAGAACTCCTCGTTCTCCGGGATCTCGTTCGTATTGCACAGGATCGTGCTGTAGCCCTGCTCGCGGAGCAGCTTTTCGATCCGCGACGCCAGCTCCCCGAAGAAGGGGTTCTGGATATCCGGGACGATGAGCCCGACCGTATGCGTCTTGCGCAGACGGAGGCTCCGGGCCAGGATGTTGGGCCGGTAGTTCAAGGCCTCGGCGGCCTTGAGGATGGCCTGCCGGGTCTTGTCCGAGATCCGGAACTCCTGGGCCTTTCCGTTCAAAACTCGCGAGATGGTCGAGTACGAAAACCCCGTCATCTGCTGGATGCGCTTGATGCTCATTTTTTTATTTTTCTAGAACAAACGTTTGGCACAATCATTTGTTCTTTGCTATAATTACAACCCTTGACTGGGTTTGTCAAGTCTGTCAAGTCTGTCAAGGTTGGCCAATGGACATTCTGCGCATGGACGGGATCGGAAAATCCTTCGGGGCCGGCCCCGTCCTCGAAAATGTAAGCTGGGATCTCAAGCCGGGCGAAGTCCATGTCCTGGCCGGGGAGAACGGAGCGGGTAAGACGACGCTGATCAAGATCCTGGCCGGCGTCCACACCCAGTACGACGGGGAGATCAAGCTCGAAGGCCGGACCGTCCGATTCCGCTCGCCGCACGACGCCGCCCGGCGCGGGATCTCGGCCATCCATCAGGACACGTCCCTCGTCCTGTCCATGAACGTCGTCGACAACATCTTCCTCGGCCGGGAGATCCCCGGCCGCCGGGGGAGGGACGGACTTCGCCGCGGAGCGGAGGAAAACGCGGGCCATCCTGGACCGTCTCGGACTCGACCTCCCCCTCGCCGAGCCGTTGGCGGAATTCCCGGTCTCGGTCCGCCAGATGATCGAGATCGCCAAAGCCCTCGCCTTCGAGGCCCGCATCATCATCATGGACGAGCCGACGAGCGCCCTGAACGACTCCGAGACGGCCCAGCTCTTCGAGATCGTCCGGGGGTTGCGCGACCGGGGCTGCGCCATCGTCTTCATCTCCCACCGGATGGACGAGATCACCCGCCTCGCCGACCGCATCACCGTCCTCCGGGACGGCCGGAACGTCGGGACGGCGGCGAGCGGCCGACCTTCCTCCGGACCGCCTCGTGGCCTTGATGGTCGGGCGCGAGCTCGGCCAGCACTTCCCTCCCCGCGAATCCCGGCCGGGCCGGCCGCTTCTCGAGGTCCGCGATCTCCGCCTCCCCGATCCCTCGGGCGTTAAGGCCTGGGCCGTGGACCAGGCGAGCTTCGACCTCCGCGAGGGCGAGATCGTCGGCTTCGCCGGCCTGCAGGGCTCGGGAAAGTCGGAGCTCTTCCGGGCCCTCTTCGGCGCCTACGGACCGGTCGTCCGCGGCCGGGTCTCGCTCGAAGGCCGCGCCTTCACGCCCCGTTCGCCGGCCGCGTCGATCCGGCGGGGCCTGGCCCTGATGACGAACGACCGCAAGGTTTCCGGCCTCGTCCTGGGCATGAGCGTCGCCCGCAACATCACCCTCGCCTCGCTCCCGGAGTTCTCGCCGGGCGGCTGGATCCGGGACGCCCGGGAGCGGGCGGCCGCGGCCGGCGACGTCCGGGACTTCGACATCCGCGTCCGCTCGATCGACCAGGAGACCGGGACCTTGTCGGGCGGGAACCAGCAGAAGGTCGTCTTCGCCAAGTGGCTCGAGACACGGCCCAAGGTCCTCCTCCTCGACGAGCCGACGATCGGCGTCGACGTCGGGGCCAAGCACGAGATCTACCGGATGATGAACCGCTGGACCTCCGAGGGCAAGGGCATCCTCCTGATCACATCGGAGCTTCCGGAGCTTCTGGCGATGTCGGACCGGATCCTGGTCATGCACCGGGGCCGGATCCTGTCCTCCATCGACCGCGCGGACGCGACGCAGGAGCGCGTCGTCCGCGCGGCCCTGGGAAAAGAAGGGAACGCATGACGAATCCCGCCGCCCTGCCCTCCGACTCGCCCCTGCGGCGCGCCTTCCGGTCCTCGGCCTTCCGCGCTCTGGCCGCTCTCGTCTTCGTCCTCCTTCTCGGCGCCCTGTTCAACGCCGATGGGACGTTCTTCCATTGGAACACCCACCGGGACATGCTCCGCCATATCTCGGTCTTCGGCATCCTCGCCTGCGGGATGACCCTCGTCATCCTCGCCGCGGGGATCGACCTCGCCGTCGGCAGCATCCTCGGCTTCACGGCCGTCCTGTTCTCCCTGCTCTCGCTCCAGCTCGGCTGGCCGCCGCTCCTGGCCGTCCCCGCCGCCCTGGCCGCCGGGGCCGCCTGCGGGCTCGCCTCCGGGAGCCTGATCGCGAAGTTCAAGCTCCAGCCGTTCATCGCCACCCTGGCCATGATGGTCTTTGCCCGCGGCCTGGCCAAGTGGATCTCGGGCGGCCGGAAGATCTCGACGGCCGTCCAGGTGCCCGACGGGACCTTCCAGTACCGCGAGGTCCCCGAGGTCTTCCGCGTCCTCAATTCCAAGCTCTTCGGCGAGAACATCGCCGTGGTGACTCTGATCTTCCTGGCCTGCGTCCTCATCGGCTGGATCATCCTGTCGAGGCTCCGCCTCGGCCGGCACATCATCGCCGTCGGAGGGAACGAGGAGGCCGCCCGCCTCTCCGGGGTTTCCGTCGCCCGGACCAAGCTCTTCGCCTACAGCTTCTCGGGGCTCATGTGCGCCGTCGCCGGGCATCTGCCAGGCCGCCCAGGAGCAGCAGGGCGACCCGGAAGCGGGCGGGTCCTACGAGCTGACCGCGATCGCCATCGTCGTCATCGGCGGGACCAACCTGATGGGCGGAAGGGGCGGCATCGGGCTGACCCTGATCGGGGCGATGACCATCGGCTATCTGGAGAAGATCCTGAGCATCAACGCCGTCGGCGAAGCCACCCGGCTGATGCTGACCGGCCTGATCATCGTCGGAGCCGTGCTGTTCCAGAGGGCCCGGAAGTGAAACGGCCGGGGCCCGGGTCCAAGGAGGGATCATGAACATGAAATCGCTTGCCGTCGCGGCGCTCGCGGGAGCGGTCGCCGTCAGCGGCGCGTGCGGGAAGAAGCCGGCCGCCCCGGCCGGGGAAGCCGGCGGTCCCGCGGCGGCCGCGAAATTCACGATCGGCATGAGCCAGTGCAACCTGGGCGAGCCCTGGCGCGTCCAGATGAACGCCGACGTCAAGGCCGCCGCGGCCGGGCACCCCGAGCTCAAGGTCGTCTTCAAGGACGCCCAGAACGACACCCTGCGCCAGCGGTCGCAGATCGAGGAGTTCGTCGGCGCCGGCGTCGACCTGATCATCGTCTCGCCCAAGGAGGCCGCGCCGCTGACCCCGCCCGTGGCCGCCGCCGTGGCCAAGGGCATCCCGGTCATCGTCCTCGACCGCGCGCGTCCTCGGCGACGCCTACACCTGCTTCATCGGGGCGGACAACAAGCGGATCGGAAAGGCCGCCGGGGCCTGGATCGTCGAGCGCCTGGGCGGGAAGGGGAAGGTCGTCGAGCTCAAGGGCCTGATGACCTCGACCCCCGGGCAGGACCGCAACTCGGGCTTCCGCGAGGGCATCCGCGGGAGCGGTCTGGAGATCGTCTTCGAGGCCGACATGAAATGGCTCGAGCCCGACGCGCGCCAGGAGATGGAGTCGGCCCTGGCCCGCTTCCCGAAGATCGACCTCGTCTACGCCCACAACGATCCCGGGCGCCCACGGCGCGTACCTCGCCGCCCAGGCCGCCGGGCGCGAGAAGGACATCCTCTTCGTCGGGATCGACGGCCTGCCCCACGAGGGCCAGGTCTACGTGAAGCAGGGCATCCTCACCGCGAGCTTCGAGTATCCCGACCGGCGGGACGCGAGGCGATCGACAACGGCCCTGAAGATCCTGGCCGGGCAGACCGTCCCGAAAGAGATCACCCTGTCCTCCCGCGTCTTCACGCCGCAGACGATCGACGCGGGCGGCGAGTGGCTGAAAGAGCCTTGATTTCCGTCCAGACCGAAACGTATGATGTCCCAAAACGGGTAAGGAAGGAGGAGAGGACGATGAGTCCCATCGTTGACATCTATTTGCCCCTCGACAGCCGCGACGCGCCGAACGCGGCCGTCTGGCCGATCGCCCAGGGCCAGCTCGCCGAGCTCGTCAAGGTCATCCGCGCCGCCGGCTGGGAGCCGAACGTCCTCAACCCGGACAAGTTCGTTTCGAGCGTTGCCGAAGGGATGAAGGTCGTCAGGCGCGCCCGCGGGGAGCGGTTCATCAATTTCATGGCCGGCTGGACCTACCCCGATTTTTCGGTCAGCCCGATGTGGCAGCTTCCGCACGACGTGCCGAAGCTGATGCTCGGCTCCTCCATCCCCGATTTCCCCGGCGCGGTCGGCCTCCTCGCCGCCGTCGCGGGGATGGCCCAGGTCGGGATCCGGACCTCGCGCCTTTTCGTCGAGCATTTCGACCGGCCGGGGACCTACGCCGGGGCGATCGGGGCGTTCCTGAGCTCCGGGTCCTACGCGCCCCCCTCCCCGACGCCGATCGACGTGCCCGTCACGGAGGACGACGCGGCGGCGGCCCGGTCGGCCGCGGCGTCCTTGTCCGGGATGATCTACGGCGCCGTCGGCCCGCGGTCCATGCAGATGTGGAACAAGATCTCGGACGCGGATTTCCTGTCCACGTTCGGGATCGCCCGGGAAGGCTTCGACGGCCTGCGGCTCGCCAAGATGGCCGAAGCCGTCCCCGAGGCCAAGGCCGCCGAGGCTCTCCGCTTCCTCCTCGATCGGGGCATGCGCTTCGAGTTCGGGACCGATCCGGCCCGGAACCTCACCCGGGACATGGTCCTCTTCCAAATGAAGGTCTATTTCGCCCTCCTCGAGCTCAAGGCCCGCTTCGGGCTGGACTTCCTGGGAGTCCAGGACCAGCTCGACTGGATCGAGCATTATCCGGCGACGGACCTCAGCCTCGGCCTCCTCAACAACCGGCTCCGGCCCTCCTCGGACGGCCAGACCGTCGTCGCCGCGACCGAGGCCGACGACGGCGCGGCCCTGACCATGCAGATCCTCAAGCTCCTCAACGGCGGGGAGCCGGCCGGGTTCAACGATTTCCGCTACTGGGACGAAAAGGAAGGGCTGTACTGGTTCGTGAACTCGGGCGCCCTGGCCCCCTATTTCGCCCGGGGCCGCCACGACTCCCTCGAAGGGGCGTGGTCCGAGCGGCAGACGCCGATGTACTTCAAGTACGGCGGCGGGACGAGCTCCGTGGTCGTCCGCGTCCCCGGGACCGTGACCTGGGCCCGGGTCTCCTACCGGGACCACCGCCTTTACCTGGCCGCCGGCCGCGGCGTCACCGACGTCCCCACCGACGAGCAATGGCGCGAGCGGTCGCGGCGCTGCAACGGGGAATGGCCGCATTGGTACATCAAGCTGTGCGGCCGGATCGAATGGCACCTGAATTCCAACCATCCGATGACCACATGCGGCGACCACCTCGGAAAGCTCAAGGCGTTCGCCGCGGAAGTGGGCATCCCCTTCGAATGCTATGATTCCCTGACCCCCGCCGAGGTCGCGAGCGGCCGGAAGCCTTAAGTCCGGCCTCTCGCGCCGGGAGCGGGACAAAGGGGGCGGAGATGAAGAAGAAGCTTATTGTTCTCGCCGGAGCATTTCTTGTTCTGGCCGGAGGATGCTTCGTAATCGCCCAACGCTCACGTTGGAACCCTTCTGGTTCCCCCCCGAATTATGCGGGGCCCCCCCTCCTGATGTTCGCTTATGGGCGATCCCTCCGCAGCAGCGAACACGACCCTCATGCTCTTGCCTCGGTTAGCGAAGGCGATATTACGGACATAGCCCAGGTCCCGGCGTGGATCTCGGAGCGCCCCGATCCCGCGATCGAGAAGCTCCACCGCGACGCGCTCGTCTGGGACTGCCACAACGACCTGGCCTACCGCGTCCTCTATGAGGGTTTGGACATCGGCAACCGGCTCCCTGGCGGCCAGGTCGATATCCCCCGGATGAGGGAAGGCGGGATGGACGTCCAGGTCGTCTCCCTGTTCATCCAGAACTACACCTACCCCGACAAGTCCGCCCGGCAGGCCTTCCAGCTCCTCGAGGCCATGACCCGCAACATCGAGAAGAACGACCCGGCCGTGGAGCTCGCCCGGACAGGCTCCGACATCGAGCGCATCGCCGCCGCGGGGAAGATCGCCCTGCCCCTCTCGATCGAGGGGGGGCACGCCATCGAGGACCGGATCGATCTCCTCCGGACCTTCCACGACCGGGGCGTCTCCTCGATGACCCTGACCCACAACGTCAGCCACGGCTGGGCCGACGCGGCCGCCGGCAAGGTCCGCTGGAACGGACTCAACGACCTCGGCCGGCGCGTCGTCGCCGAAATGAACGCCCTGGGGATGATCATCGACGTCTCCCACGCCTCGGACGAGACGTTCTATGACGTGATCGAAGCGACCAAGGACCCGATCATCCTCTCCCATTCCGGGTGCCGGGCGATCAACCCCCACCGCCGCAACGTCAGCGACGACATGCTCCGGGCCCTGGCCGGGAACGGCGGCATCATCGGCGTCGTCTTCGAGCTGAATTTCCTCTCCCAGGAGTACGCCAAGGCCACCCAGGAGCTGCGGGCCGTCAGCCGCCCGATCCTGGCCAAGGTCCCCGTGATCGAGGACATGGACCTCCGGATCGCCGTCGATCATATCAGCGAGGGCCGGGACTGGCCGCTCGAGGGGCGGCCGACGATCGAAGACCTCCTCAACCACATCGACCACGCGGTCAAGATCGCCGGGGTGGACCATGTCGGCCTGGGGGCGGACATGTATCCCCGGACGCCTTCGCCCGGCGGCATCCGGGGCGCCCAGGACTACGGGAACATCACCCGGGGACTGAAGCGGCGAGGGTATTCCGACGAGGACGTCCGGAAGATCATGGGGGGGAATTTCCTGAAGCTCTGGAAGCGCGTCGCCGGCTGATCCGACCCGGGCCCCGGGCGGCCCCGGAGGCGTTGACTTTCCCATCCGCCCAAGGTAAAAAGTGGTGTTCTCGCGAAACACCAACCCGCCATGGAAACGGCCGAACGGACCTTCGAATCCGGGCATACCCTCGCCCATTACCGGATCGAGTCCGTCATCGGCTCGGGCGGGATGGGCGTCGTCTACCGGGCCGTCGATGAGCGCTTGAACCGGCCGGTGGCGATCAAGACGATCAAGCCCGAGCTGACGACGGATCCCGACCGGCTGCGAAGGTTCCTTCAGGAGGCCCGGTCGGCCGCGGCGGTGACCCATCCCGCCATCGCCCAGGTCTATGACGTCGGGGAGTCCGAAGGGACGACCTATATCGTCATGGAGTTCGTCGAGGGCAAGACCATCCGCCAGCTCGTGGCCCGCCAGGAGCTCGACCTCCTGGGCGCGGTCGAGATCGCCCTGCAGGTCGCCGAGGGCCTGGGCCACGCCCACCGCTCGAACATCATCCACCGCGACATCAAGTCCGACAACATCATGGTCACGCCGAACGGCCACGCCAAGCTCCTGGATTTCGGGCTGGCGACGTGCTCGATCTGCGAGGAGGAACGCTCCGGGGTCCCCGGGCCGGAGGTCCAGACGCGGACCGCGACCTTGGGCCAGGGCTTCGCCGCGACGCGGACGATGATCGGGACCATCGTCGGGACGGCCGCCTACATGAGCCCCGAACAGGCCCGCGGGACGGCCCTCCGGCAATCCTCGGACGTTTTTTCCCTGGGCGTCGTCTTCTACGAGATGGTCGCGGGCGAGCTCCCCTTCCGCGGAGTCAGCCCGATGGACACGATGCACGCGATCGTCTTCGACGAAGCCCGGCCGGTGACCGAGGTCCGCAAGAACCTTCCGCCCGGGGTCCAGGCCGTGATCGGCCGCTGCCTCAGGAAGGACCCGGAGGCGCGCTATCCGGACGCCGCGGCCCTCGCCGACGACCTCAAGCGGTTGAAAAAAGAGATCGAAACGGGAACCCATTCCCCGCTCGCCCGGCTTCGCGGCTCCCTGATGGTCTCGGGCTGGTTCCGGCCGAGCCGGCGGCTCGGGATCAAGGAGATCGTCCTCTTCATCGGCGCCGGGGCCCTCATCGCCCTGCTCGCGATGGGCAAGATCAGCCTCTCGGCCATCATCACCACGGCCCTCTTCGGCCTTCTCGTCTTCCGCTTCATCAAGAACCGCAAGCACCGGATGCTGAAGCGGTTCACCCTCAAGGCGGCGGCAATGCCGAGCGTCCGGGTGATCACCATCCGCGACGACAGGATCGCCGTCATCGCCGAGAAGGCCCCGGCGAGCCTCTACATCACCCTCAACACCCTCATCGACGAGATCAACGCCAAGCTCGTCTTCGGCAAGCCGGTCAGCCTGGCCATCCGCGACGAGCTCGGCTCCGACGAGTTCCAGAGGATCCTGGGCGAAACCGGCGTCGTCTATGTCCGGGCGGACGTCACCGCCGTCAAGCCCTGAGGGCGCGGTCCTTCCGTTCCCCTTATCGTCCCCTCTGTCCGCCCGCTCCGGCCGCCGCCGGCTTGCGGGGGAAGCGCGCCTCGCTGTTGGCCGCGAGATAGGCGAACCCGGCCACGATCGTCGCCATCTTCACCACATCGTTCGGCTGGAGCCGTTCGTACGTGTCCATATTCGTGTGATGGGTCAGGGGGCTGTACTCGATCTCGTCCTGGATGAACTGGAACCCCGGCAGGCCGACCGCATCGAAGGATTGGTGGTCGGTGCCGCCGGTGTTCCGGATGGTCAGGGTCGTCATGCCCAGGTCGCGGAACGGCTCCATCCATTCGCGGAAGATCGGAGCGGCGGCGGCGTTGCCCTGGAGATAGACGCCGCGCAAGGCGCCCGTGCCGTTGTCGATATTGAGGTAGACCGAGAATTTGTCGTAATCGGGCTTCATTTGAAGAGGCCCCGTCGCCCCGCGCTGTCCCATCCCGCCCGCGGCTGCCGGCGGAGCGCCGGCGCCGGCCCTCTGCCCGCCCGCCGCGGGAGCGGCGCCGGGGGCGGCCGGCTGCGCCGGGGCCCGGCTGGCATAATGGGCGGCGACGTATTCGCGCGAGCCGATGAGCCCCTGCTCCTCGGCGCCCCATAGCCCGACCCGGACCGTGCGGCGGAGCTTGACGCCCGTCGCCTTCAGGATGCGCAGGGCTTCGAGCATGGCGGCCGAGCCGACGCCGTCGTCGGTCGCCCCGGTCGCGGCGTGCCAGGTATCGAAGTGGCCGCCCAGGAGGACGACTTCGTCGGCTTTGTCCGTGCCGGGGATCTCGCCGACGACATTGAAGACCGGCGGGTTCGGATAGTATGTGTTCTTGATGTCGGCCTCGATCGTCACCGGGACCTTCTTCGCCAGCATCCGGACGATGCGGCCGTATTGTTCGGCCGGGATCGCGATCAGCGGAAGCGTTTTCGAGGGATCGGCGGCCCGGTTGCCGCTGGTCGTGTATATGCCGTGCCCCCGCGGCGCCGTGGTCAGGGTCCCGATCACTCCCTCGGCGAGGAAGAAGTCGTTCCGGACGCCGGCCGCGCCGAAGCCCCCGCGCGGGCCGGCGGGCGGCTGCGCGGCCGGAGCCGGCTGTCCGGCCCGCTGGCCGGCGGCGGGAGCGGCCGCCGGCTTGGCCGGCGCGGGCGTGGGGACCGCCGGTGCGCCGCGCTGGCCACCGGGGGGCGTGATCCCGAACTCGAGGCCGGGAGCGGATTGGAGCTCCATCGCCGCCAGCTCATCAAGCGTGTACCGCTTCGAGATGGGGGTCCAATACGCCGGCACGTCCGGCGCGGCGACGGTCAGGACCCATTTGCCTTTGAGCTTGCCTTTGAAGGCGGCCAGATCTTCGGCGGTGACGGCCGTGACAAGCACGGCTTCTCCCTTGACGAGCCCGTTCGTGCCGGGTGTCCAGGCGTTCGGAGTCCCGGGGATGGGGAACGGCTCGGGGGCGGTCACGGACATATAGAACTTGTCGTTCGTCCAACCGCGCTCGAAGCCGTTGCGGTTCGGCCAAGGCTCGATGGCGGCGTTGGCCAGCCCCCACTCCTTCATCTTGGCCACGACCCATTCGGCCGCCTTGGTCATCATCGGCGAGCCCGTGAGCCGCGGAGCATAGACGTCGGAGAGCCAGCTCGCGAGCTCCATGACCTGCGAGCGCTGCATTCCCTCGGCCTTGATCTTGGCCAGGTCTCCGTAGTCGATGATCTCGCTCGTGGCCCGAAGAGGCAGGATCAGGAAGACAACCGCCAGGGCGGCACCGAGCGCACATAGGTGTTGGTGTTTTCGCATCAGGACAGCTCCTTTCCGGCTTTTCCGCCGCCGATATCGGGAAATCATATTCTCGGCGCGGAAAGCCTGTCAAGCCGCGGCGCTTGACGGAGGAACGGGCCGGCCCTATCATCCCGATATGATGAAGGCAGGAAGGACGGTCCGCTCGCTGGCCGGCATCGCCCTTCTTCTCGCCCTCGGCCGGCCGGCCCCGGCCGCGGAGATCCACCGGCTCACCATCGTCCTGACCACGACTTCGGACTCGGCGTCCGTCGACCTCAAGGGCCTTCCCCTCGGCGGCCTCCTCCGCGAGCTCCGCGAGGGCGCGACGGCGCCGGAGCTGTGGATCCAAAGAGGTCCCGCGCTCTCCGTTTCCAAGCGCGTCTTCGACGAGACGCGGGTGACCGCGGAATTCGACGCCTATATCGACCTCGCCGGCGTGACATCCCCGACCTTAACCCTCGGCATCGAAAAAGGATGGATCAACGCGGCCGCGGTGACTGTCGCCAACCGGAACGGACCGGAAGCCAAGGTCATCGGCACCTATGTCCATGAGGGCGTCCCCGATCCGGGCGATCCGCGCAACCGGCGCGAATTCTCCATCCCGATCGACAAGGTCCGGGAAGGCGGCCCGATGACGTACCGCCGATTCGAGAAGTCCGTCCTGGCGACGTATTATCCCTGGTTCGGGACGCCGAACGGCCTGTCCGGGGTCTGGCATCAATGGATCCCCGGCCTGCCCCGATACGGCTCGGCCCATACCCCGGCCGCGGGCTATTATGATTCCTTCGATCCCGACGTCCTGCGCCGCCACATCCGGGAAGCCCACGAAGCCGGGATCGACGGCTTCGCCTCGTCGTGGTGGGGACGCGGCTCCTTCGAGGACCGGGCCCTGCAAAGGCTCCTCGCCGTCGCGGAGGAGGAGTACTTCACGGTCTCGGCCTATTACGAGAACGCCGACACACCGGACGAGGTCGCGAATGACCTGGCTTACATCCTCCGGGAATACGGCCCGCGCGAAAGCTATCTCAAGGTCGACGGCGCGCCGGTCATATTCATCTACGGCCGGGTCATCCTCAGGTTCGGCCGGAACGACTGGGCCGGCATCCTGTCCCGGCTGGGCGGCGAGGGGCTCCGGTTCTTCCTGGTGGCCGACGGATTGGAGGACGACCTCTTCGTCGGCGACGGCCGGCTCGATTTTCTGTTCGACCTCTTCCAGGGCGTGCATTGCTACAGCGGCGTCTCCCTCGATCCGGATTCCCTGCGCGACCTGACCGCTCTCGGCTCGCTCCGGTCGAAGGGAAAAAGCGTCCTGTTCGCCGCCACGGTCGTCCCCGGCTACGACGACTCCCTCATCCGCTCGCCCTGGTTCTTCCGGGACAGGCAGGGCGGCGGGTATTTCCGGGCTCGGTGGGAGACGGCGGCTTCCGGGACGCCCGATTGGGTTCTCGTCACTTCGTGGAACGAATGGCACGAAGGGACGGAGGTCGAGCCGAGCCTGGAGCTCGGCGCCGGCTATACGGCGATGACGCGCGACCTGGGCAACGCCTGGAATCCCGAGAAGAGGCTCCGGATCGTCGCCGGAGCGGGCGGGACGACGGACCCGCCCCCCGGCGTTCACGCCTACGGCTTGGGGCAGGACGCGGCGATCACGGCCGTCCCTGACGAATATTACGATTTCAAATCCTGGTCGGGCGACATGTCCGGCGGCCGGAACCCCGGCCATATCACTCTCGATGTGAACCGGGTCGCGGTCGCCCGGTTTTCCAAGATCGAGCCGCCGCTCGAAGCCGCCGCGGCCGTCCTGACGAACCGGAGCCTTTCCCAGCTCGAGACGATCCACAAGCTCTCCTGGGCGGACAACCCCGCGAACGGGGACGTGGCCGGGTACCGGATCTACCGGCTCGAGGGCGGAGGGAAAACGCTTCTCGGCGAGGTCGGTCCGGACGAACGAACATTCCAGATCCGGCGTGTGGATCGAACGAAGACCGCGACCTACGGGATCGCCGCGGTTTCCCTCTCGTCCCGGGAAGGCGAGCCCGCGGTGATCGCCGTCCGGTGAGCCCGCGGCCCGGAGGCGGCCTTATTTCTTAAGCAGGCTCAGCGGGTAGAGGTCGCGCGGGACGTTCTGGTACGGGAGCTCGCTCAGGTCGGCGGGGCCCCAGCCCGGGGCGTCCACTTCGATGACCGCGCCGGCGATCCCCGTGTCCACGAACCCGCGGCGGAAGTGGACCCGCGACTTGAGGACGATGATGTCGACCTCGCCGAGCGGGATCCCCAGTCGCTCGAAGATCGCCGGGCTCGTGACCTGGTTCAGGACGGGCGTCAGGATCACCCGGTTCCCGTTCCCGAGGGCCAGCACGGCCGTCGGGTCCTTCTCCGTGCCGGCGAGCTTTTCGATCGACGCCCGTGACTTTCACCGGACGTCCGGCGTACTTGTCCGAATACCCCCCGAGCGAGAGCGTGACCGTCTCGCCCGCTTTCTTCCCTTTCAGGGCGGCCAGGGCTTTCTCGTCCCGGAGCGTCGTGATGCAGAAGCGCGAGGCCTTCTGCTTGATGAGCTCTTCGAGGATCCAGGTCGAGCCCCCGGTCCGGTCGCTGTGATCGGCGACGATGACAGGGGTTTGCTTCGCCCGCGCCGCGGCGATGGCCCGGGCCACGCCTTCTTCGACCTTGGGGATCTTCTTGCCCGCGAACGCCTCCCGCTTCCGCCAGATGAAATCGCTCATGTCGTCGGCGATCCGGTCGGCCAGGGCCTTGTTCCCGTCGGCGACGACCATGACCACGGCCCCGGCGTCGGGGACGTCGGCGTAGGCGAAGCCGTAGGCGACCGAGACATAAGTCCCGGGATATTCCTCTTCCCAGATGCGGGCCCGCTCCATGATCTCCATCGACGGGGAGGTTCCCGTCCCCTGGAAAACGCTCGGGGTGATGACCTTGGGCTTGCGGACGGACATGACGGGCTTGTACGTCGCCCCGGATCGTCCGGGCCATGACCCGGGCGGCCCGCTCGCCCTGGAGGTCGGTGTCGTAGTGCGGATAGCGCTTGATGATGAACACGGCGTCGGCCGCGTCCGCAAGCTCCCGGTCCTCGTTGGCGTGGAGGTCGAGGGTGACCATGATCGGCGCCTTGCCGACGACGGCCCGGACGCGGCGGCAGAGCTCCGCCTCGGGCTTGGGGATGCCGGTGACGGCCATGGCCCCGTGGAGGGCCAGGAAAACGCCGTCGAACGGGCCGAGCTTGCGGAGGTCCTCGACGATCAGGCCGGAGTATTTCTCGAAGGATTCCCGGGTCAGCCAGCTTCCCGACGAGCCGCCGCGCGAGCCGCGCGGGGACGTGATCCCGACGAGCTCGATCCCGCCGAGGTCGTCGGTCATCCGCTTGAAGCCGCTGATGTATCCCTCCCCGTCGCGGAACACGCTCCCGGGTCGGCGGGCCGTAGAATTCCCAGTCCGCGACCGTCGTCGGGTCCGGACAGAACGTGCACGTCTCGTGGGAGAAGGTCGCCACGGCGACCCGGAAGGGCCGGGCCGGGGCTTGCGCGGCTTGGGGCGTCCCGGACGCGGCGAGCAAGGCCAGCGCGGCGAAGCTTCCGAGCCCGAGGGCGATTAAGATCGTCTTTCGCATCCGATTCATCCTTTTTATCCTTTCTACGGATTCCGGGAAGTCCCTCGGGACACGCGTCCCTCGCCCCAGTGTGCCGTCAGGATCCGAAAGTCCCTCGCGTCGACCCGGTTGTCGCCGTCGAGATCGGCCCGGAGATCGTAGGACGGGTGGCCGGCCGGCTTCATCCAGCTGCCGAAGAGGATCCAGAGGTCCGAGTTCGAAACCATCCCGTCCGCGTCGATGTCGCCGGGGACGTAATCCCGGAACCAGGTCCTCGAAAACGGGGACTGGAGCAGGAAATCGAGAAGCATGGTTCCGACCTTCTGCTCTCCGGATTTCGATGGGTGGGTGCCGTCGCCCTCGAAATCGACCTGAAGCCAGGTCAGACCGTCCTGGCGCGGGGTCGTTCCGTCCGCCCAGAGATAAGGTCCCCAGACGAGCCAGGGAGCGGCGCCTCTGTCGTAATCCAGGTCGCCGGCGACCGGATCGATCGCCCCGCGGTCCATCTGATCGGCCTGCGCCGCGATCAGTCCCTGAACGGAAAACGCGGATTCATAGGCATAGGGCTCGGGGTTGAGCTTCGATGTCGCGTAGCCGGCGTAGATGCGGCTGGAAAGGAAGACGATCTTGAGGTTCGGATAGCGGATTTTGCAGGCCCGGACGGTGTCGGCGAGAGCCCGCTCCAGGGCGTAAGCGTCGGCATTGGAGTCCGGCAGAGAGGCGGTCGGTTGGATATTCGCCTGCTTCAGCCAGATCGCCTGGACCTGGGCCTCGGTCAGGCCGAGAGGCGCGAGCTGCTCGTCCCGGACGCGGTTATAGTTCTGGGAGGACGGGCTGATCCACGCGGGGCCCGCCTGCCCGCCCATCGCTCCATCCACGATGGCCAGGGTCGATCGGTTGAGGAGCGGGTGGACGGCGGCCTGTCCGGCGAACGACCATGACGCGGTCGGGCCTCTCTGATTCGCCGCCCAGAACTCCTGAGTCGTGTTGGACATGCCGACGGACAGGAGGACGACACGGCCTTCGGGATCGGGACGCCCGGCGGCGTCGAGCGGTCCGATCGCCGCGGCCCGGGCGAGACCGGCTTCGAGATGGGCGGGCGGGATCTGGTTCGATCCGAGGCCGTACAAGCCGCCGGGGAAACGGTCCAGATAGGCGCGCGATCCGAGCTCGGTGAGGGGAACGAGCCCCGAGGCGGAAGGTCCGGCCGGGCGCGGGGCGAAGAGCTTGGATGAGCCCGGGTAAAGAGAGATCGTCGCGGCTAAAAGGATCCGGGTCATGAGAAATCGCATCGTTTGATCCCGCGGCGCTCGCGCCCGAATGTATCCCCAAGGCGAAGCGAAGTCAAGAAAATCAGGAGGGGCATGGCGGATCGAAAGGCGATATGATATCGTCTCGAGTCCAAGACCGGAGCCGCCCGCGATCATGGTCCTCGAAAGCCCTTTCCGCAAAGCCATCCGCCTTCCTCACGCCACGGCCATGGTCGTGGGGATCATCGTCGGCGCCTCGATCTTCGTCCAACCCTCGGAGATCACGGGACAGGTGGGGTCCGTGGCGGGGGTCTTCTTCGTCTGGCTCGTCGCCGGGCTCTTGACCGTGTGCGGCGCGCTGGTCTGCGCCGAGATGTCGCGGATCTTCACGCGCACGGGCGGGGTTTACATCTATCTGAAAGAGACCTTCTCCCCTTCGGCCGGGTTTCTCTGGGGCTGGGCCATGTTCTGGTGCATGCATTCCGGGATCATCGCCGCGGTCGCGGTGTCTTCGCCCGCTACTCGGCGATGTTCTTCCCTCTGGGGCCGGTCGGAGCCAAGGCGGTCGCCGTCTCCGTGATCGCCGTCATTTCGGCGGTCAACTTCATCGGCGTCCGGCAGGGGAACACGCTCCAGGTCGCTTTCACGGCCGGCAAGATCCTCCTCATCGGTTTCATCGTCGCGGTCGGCTTCGGACTTGGCGAGCCGCCTGCCGCGATCATTTCGTCTCCGGCGGGCACGCCCGGCACCGGGAATCTCCTGGACCGGTTTCCTCCTCGCCCTGGTCGCGGGGCTTTTCGCTTTCGGCGGCTGGCACATGGTGACCTACAGCTCTGACGAGACGGACCGCCCCGAACGGACGATCCCCCGGGCGCTGATGATCGGGACCGGTATCGTCACCGCGGCTACGTGGCCCTGAACACGGTCTACATGTACGTCCTGCCGCTCGACAACGTCGCCTCCTCGACGCGAATCGCCGCCGACGCGGCCGACGCCCTGGTCGGTTCCGGCGGCGGGGCGTTCCTGTCCGCGATCGTGGTGTTTTCGACCTTCGGCGCGCTGGCGGGGATCATTCTCAGCGGACCCCGCGTCTATTTCGCCATGGCCCAGGATGGACTGCTCTTTCCCTGGCTCGGGAGGATCCACCCGCGCTTCGGCACTCCCGCGGGGGCGATTCTTCTCCAGGCCGTCTGGTCGTCCGTCCTGGTCGCGACCGGGAGCTATCGCGCCCTGTTCACCCGCGTCGTGTACACGGAGTGGATTTTCTTCGGCGCTCTGGCCGTCGGCCTCCTTCTCCTCCGCCGGCGGGGGATCACCCCTCCGTCCAACCGGCTCATCCGCGGGCCGTGGATCCCGATCCTGTTCGCCCTGTCCTGTCTCGTGATCGTCGTCCATCAGACGATCTCCAGTCCGCGTCAGAGTCTCGTCGGGCTCTCCCTTGTCCTGTTTGGACTTCCGGCGTATTATTTCTGGAAAAAATGGAAAGCACGCGTCGAAAAGGAGCGCCCTGCCAATGATCGTTGATTTTCACAACCACTTCTATCCGCCGGAATACCTGGCGGGCCGTCGAGACCGGATCCAGCACGGTCAAGGTGACCGATGGACGAGGACGGCAATCCCCTCCTTCATTACCCCGGCGACTACAACATCGTCGTTCCGGGCCATCGGGACATCGAGTATCGGGCCAAAGTCCTGGCTCGCGCAGGGCGTGACATGCAGGTTCTCACCCTGACCACGCCCGGAACCCACGTCGAATCACCGGACCGGGCGGTCGAATTCGCGCGCATGGTTAACGATTGCTTGGCCGGAATCGTGCGGGCTCGGGGAAGCAGCTTCGCGGCCCTGGCGACCCTGCCGCTGAACGCGCCCGATGCCTCGGTCCAGGAGCTTCGAGCGGGCGTTCGACGAGCTCGGATTCCGCGGCGCCATGCTCTTCAGCAACGTCAATGGCGTCGCGTCTGAGCGACCGCCGATTCTGGCCGCTGTACGAATCGGCCAATGCGCTGGACGCGGTCTTCTATATCCATCCCGACGTTCCCGGTCGGCGTGGAAGCAATGACCGACTATCTGGCTGATGCCGCTGCTGGGGTTCACCTTCGACACGACACTGGCCGCGGCCAAGCTCGTTTTCAGCGGCGTGGCGGAGA
Source organism: Candidatus Aminicenantota bacterium (assembly GCA_963848835.1). GTDB lineage: Bacteria > Acidobacteriota > Aminicenantia > Aminicenantales > UBA4085 > CAWKFB01. Next base: position 37,288 of record CAWKFB010000003.1, read on the forward strand.
GATTTCCGAGGATCTCATGGGTTCTGTGCCACCTGGGCGGCGCCATACCCTATCTCGCCGAGCGTCTGGATCGCGGATATGTCGCCTTCAGGGAGTGCCGCGAGCATATCTCCCGCCGCCGAGCGAGTATCTGAAGAAGTTCTATCTCGACACGGTCAACTTCGACCCGAACGCCTCAAGCTGGCCGTCGCCTTCGCGGGACCGATCACCTTCTCGCCGGGAGCGATTATCCGCATCAGATCGGCAGCTTGAGGAAGATGGTGGACAGCATCCACGGGCTGGACCTTCCGGAGGCGGAGAAGGCCGCGATCCTCGGCGGCAACGCGGCCCGATTGCTCGGGCTGGCCGGCTAGAAACCCCCGCCGCGGGCGCCCGGGGGCCGAAATCGCGACAAAGAAGCCCCGATCCCTTTGACTTGAGTTTATAAAATAAGTAGCATGGAGCGGGAATAAGCGCGAGCCGTGTTTTCCATTTTTCACATTCAAAGGAGGAGGAATTCATGAGCTTCTCTAGACGTTTCCGTCTCCTGCTTTGTTTCGTTCTCGCCGTTTCGATGTTCGTCGCGGCCGGCGCCCAGAAACCCGCGCCCGCGGCCAAAGCGACGCTCAAGAAAATCGAGAGCACCGATCCGGCCGTCCGCCTGAAATGGTTCGCCGAGTTCCAGGCGATGAAAACCCAGACGCCGCTGAAGGACTTGAAGTGGCGTCACATCGGCCCGTTCGACGTCGGCGGCCGGTGCACGGACGTCGAAGTCCCCAAAGGCAGCCGGCTGACGATGTACGTCGGCACCGCGACCGGCGGCGTATGGAAGACGGACAACGCCGGCGTCTCTTGGACGCCCATCGCCGACGAGCTGCCGACGCTTTCGACCGGCGACCTGGCCATCTCCGAATCGAACCCGGACATCGTCTGGATCGGAACGGGCGAGGCCAACCACTTCCGGGCCTCGATCGCCGGGATCGGCGTCTACAAGTCCGCGGACGCGGGGAAAACCTGGACCCATATGGGCCTCGCCGCGACGCAGACGATCGGCCGCATCCTGGTCCACCCGACCAACCCCGACATCGTCTACGTCGCCGCGACCGGGCACGAGTGGACGACCAACCCCGACCGCGGCGTTTTCAAGACGACCGACGGCGGCAAGACCTGGCAGAAGGTCCTGTACATCAACGAAAAGATCGGGGCCATCGACATCGTCATGGACCCGACGAAGCCCGACGTCCTGATCGCCTCGATGGTCAACCGGATCCGGCTGCGCTGGAGCGATCCGACCCCGGGCGGCGAAGGGCTTTTCAAGACCGTCGACGGGGGCAAGACGTGGAAAGCCGTGACCGCCGGCCTGCCCGCCGACAAGACAAAGATCGGCCGGATCGGGCTGACGCTCTGCCGGACCAAGCCCAACGTCGTCTACGCTTTCGTCGATAACCATATTCCCACCCGCATGCCCCCGCCCGGCGAGCGCGACTCGTACGGCCGGCTGAGGACCTACTCCGATATCGTCGGCGCCGAAGTCTATCGGTCCGACGACCAGGGCGAGAACTGGCGGAAGGTGAGCCCGGCCAACCAGATGTTCGAGCGCTTCGGCGGGACGTACGGCTGGGTGTTCGGCCAGATCCGGGTCGACCCCAACAACGCCGACGTCATCTATCTCATGGGCCTCGGTTTGTCCCGCTCCGTCGACAGCGGAAAGACATGGGAGCGGCTCGGGACGGGCGTCCATGGCGATCATCACGGCCTCTGGATCGACCCGGCCGATTCGAACTACCTCATCAACGTCAACGACGGCGGGGCCTACGCTTCCTACGATTACGGAAAGAACTGGCGGAGCTTCCAGGCCGGCATCCCGGCGACCCAGTTCTACAACGTCGCCGTCGACATGCAAAAACCGTTCACGGTTTATGGTTCCGTCCAGGATTTCGGGACATTCCGCGGTCTGGGCGTCGCGCCTCTGGGCGCTCCGGCTCCGGGCCAGCGCCGCCGGCCATCGGTCGTCCGGTGGGAAACGGCCCCGTGGGGGGGAAGGATCCTTGATCGCCGTCGATCCGACCGATCCCAACAACCGAATACGCCTCGGGCTATTACGGCCGGGTCGAGAGATCGATTTACAAGGACGGAGTATGGACGAGCAAGGAAGTCTATCCCAAGGCCCCCGAGGGCGAGCCCGTCTATCGGGGCCAGTGGCTCGCCGGCCTCGCGCTTTCTCCCCACAATCCGCAGGTCCTCTACTGCGGCTTCCAGTACCTCTTTCGCTCGATGAACAGGGGCGACACCTGGGAAAGGATCAGCCCGGACCTGACGTACAACAATCCGGCCTGGGAAGGGAAGCTCCCCTACGCGATCCCGTACCAGACCATCACCGCGATCGCCGAGTCGCCGTTCAAGTTCGGCGTGGTCTACGTCGGGACCGACGACGGCCGCGTCCACGTGACCAAGGACGGCGGGGCGACCTGGACCGAGATCACGGCCGGACTGCCCTACAACAAGCACGTCTGGAACATGGTCGCCTCGAGCTACGATGCGGCGACGATCTACCTCGCCCAGATCGGCCGGGAAGACGATGATTTCGCTCCCTATCTCTTCAAGTCCGCCGACTACGGAAAGACTTGGGTGAACATCTCGGCCAACATCCCCGGCGGCCCGACCAATGTCATCCGGGAAGATCCGAAGAAGAAGGATGTCCTTTACTGCGGCACCGATCAGGGCGTCTTCGTCACGACGGACGGGGCGAAAACCTGGAATTACCTCGGCGGCGGGCTGCCGAACGCTCCGGTCTGGGACCTCCAGATCCACCCGCGCGACAACATGCTCATCATCGCCACGAACGGGCGCGGCATGTGGGTCATCGACGACGTTTCGTCGCTCCAGAAATAAGCTTTCGGGGGCCGGGCGAAAGCCCGGCCCCCGCTTCACTTCGCTCCGGCTGCGGGTCCGAGGGATCTGGACGCCGCCGCCGTTCCGGTCCCGCTATTTCTTCGCCGCCGCCTGGTTCCAGTCCGGCGGCTCGACGCCCAGCAGGTTATGGACGAAGAAGTCGTTGCGCTTCCGCTCCCCATATTCCGGGACTTCGCTCGACCGGCCCGCGCCGTGGCTCCCGCCCGGGATGACCAGCAGGTCGAACATCTTGTTCGCCTTGATCAGGGCGTTGACGACCTGCATCGTCGAGGCCGGGTCCACGTTCGTGTCCAGCTCGCCGACGATCAGGAGGAGCTTCCCCTGAAGCCGGGAGGCGTTGTCGACGTTGGATGAGGCCGCGTACTCGGGACCGAGCGGCCAGCCCATCCAGGCCTCGTTCCACCACAGCTTGTCCATCCGGTTGTCGTGGCAGCCGGCGAAGGACACGGCAACCTTGTAGAATTCGGGATGGAAGAGCACGCCCCCGGTCGAGTTCTGCCCGCCGGCCGATCCCCCATAGATGCCGACCCGGCTGATGTCGTAATAGGGGTACTTGGCCGCGATCGCCTTGTGCCAGAGGATCCGGTCGGGGAAGCCGGCGTCGCCGATGTCCTTCCAGCAGACGTCATGGAAGGCCTTGGACCGGTTGCTCGTGCCCATCCCGTCCACCTGGGCGACGATGAACCCGAGCTCAGCGAGGGACTGCATCGCGTGCCAGGAGAAGAACGGTTTCGGGACGAAGGAGTCGTGGGGGCCGGCGTAGATGTACTCGATGACCGGGTATTTTTTCTTCGGGTCGAAATTCGTCGGCCGGAGGATAATGCCCCAGACGTCGGACTTGCCGTCGCGGGCTTTCGCGGCGAAGACTTCGGGCATCCGCCAGCCGGTCTTGAGCAGATCGGCGACGTCGGCTTTCTCCACGACCGCGAGAAGCTTCCGCTCGGCCGTCGAGCGCAGCTCGGTCACGGGGGGGAGATCGACCCGCGACCAGGTGTCGACGAAATACTTCATGTCGGCCGAGAACGCGACCGCGTGGCTCCCGTTCCCCTCGGTCAGGACGGCGAGGCCGGTCCCGTCGAAATTGACCCGGCAGGAATGGATCAGGTAGGGATCCTGGCCGGGGACGATCCCGCCCGCCCGGAACCAGACCTGGCGGGCCGCCTCGTCGACCTTGTCCACCCCCCGGACGACCCACTCTCCCTTAGTGATCTGGTTTTTGACCGTCCCGGTCCGGCCGTCGTAGAGGTAGAGATGGTTCCAGCCGTCCCGCTCGGACATCCAGATGATCTCGGCGCCGTCGCCGGCGTCGTAGCGGTACTTCTTGTAAGAATAGGAGATGAACGTCTTGTTCGTCTCGTCGACGAGCGGGCGGGCTTTCCCCGTCGCGGCGTCGACCTCGATGATCCGGTAGACCTGGTGGCCGCGCCGGTTGTACTCGAAGGTGAAGGCCCGACTGTCCTTCCACCACGCCGCGTCCGGCATCTGGCGCGGATTGGGCCCGACGCCCTGGATCCAGAATCCGTTCGGGATGAGGGACGGATCGACGAGGAATTGCTTTTTCGCCTCGACCTGGAAAAGGGCCACGGTGCAGACGTCCATCGCGTCGCCGGGCTTCGGATAAGCATAGGTGTAATACTTGGGCTGGAGCTGATCGGCCGGAGAGGATTCCACGTATTGGAGAACCCGGCGATAGCCCGGCCGAACGCGGTAAGCCGCGATCTTCTTCGAATCGGGCGACCAGGCGACGGAGGATAGGAGGTAGGCATCGCCTTCGGTCCCATCCCAGCTCAGCGGAAACTCGGCTTTCTTGTCCTTGGACCGGACCCAGACGTTGAAGTTCTTGACCAACGCCTCCCATTTGCCGTCGGGGGAGGCCTTAGGCTCTTGGGGCGGAGCCGGGGGAGTGACGAACGGCGATCCTCCGCCGCCCCCGCGGCGGGCTGCTGACGCCGGACCGATATTTTTGCAGGCATAATCGGCCAGAGTGCAGCGCCACCTGAAGCTCCCCGCATCGAACTCCAGGGCAGCCTCGTTGTCCACGAAGGCGATGGCCTGGAACGGCAGGCTCAAGGCCGTGTATTTTCCCCCGCCGCGGCGGAGAGGGCGGCGGCCAGCTTCTGATGATCGAAAGCCGGTTTTTTGGCCAGGGTCGCGGCGTCCATGACGACGAACTCCGCGCCGCCTTTGACCGTTCGGCGATACCAGAACCGGGACGTCTTTTCGATCCATCCGGACCGATCGACGACGCCGAGAGCCAGGGCTTGGACTTTGTCCCTGAGCTTCGCGGCCCGTTCGTAATCGGCCGGCGTTCCCTGGGAGGAAAGAAAGCCCGGCAGGACCGTCATCGTCCATAGGATCAAGATAGAAATCCGCCCGATTCTCGTTTTCATGCACCTTCCTCCTTGTCGTCTAGTGTTTCCCTGAAACATCGATCGAAGCCTCGAACGCCCGATTATCTTTTCCCCGCCCGCCCCGCCGCGCTCTGTTTCATCAGCGCCTCGATCTCGGCGATCTCGCGGGGAATGCCGGCCGTGAGATTCTCGCTTCCCGACTCCGTGATCAGGACCGTATTTTCGACCCGAACGCCGAGGTTCTCGGCCGGCCAGACGGCGAAGACGTCGCAGGCAAAGACCTGGCCCGGCTTGAGCGGCGCGCCGTAGTTCAGGTCGGCCCCGCCCGCGTCATGGGTCGCCAGCCCCACGTAATGGGTGATCCCGCCCTCGCGGAAGAACCGAAGGTCCTTGAATGCGCCGGACGCCGGGTCGAGGCCTTTGGCCCGGATGATGTCCTTGGCCTTCTCTCCGATGTCATAGCCCGAAAGGCCGGGCTTATAGAGGGACAGACAGGCCTGGCTCACTTCGAGGCAGGCCTCGTAGACCTGGCGCTGGCGGGGCGAGAAGATGCCGTTGACGGGGAAGGAGATGGTGATGTCGACGTCGTAATCCCCGAACTTCGGCCCGGCGTCGAAGACGACGAAATCGCCGTTGGCGAGCTTCCGGTTGTGGGCGGCGTAATGGAGATAGGGATGGTTCTCCGCGGAGCTGATGATGACATTGAACGCCTGCTCGGGCGCGCCCTCCCGCTTGCAGGCATACTCGAAGAGCGCGCTGAGCTCGTATTCCATCTGTCCCGGCCGGGCGGCCTTCAGGACCTCGATCATGGCCTGGACGCCGATCTTCCCGGCGCGGCGCTGAACCTCGACCTCGGCCGGGGTCTTGATCCTCCGCAGATCCCAGAGCTTCTCGTTGCACGTCCCGGACCTCGGCCTGCGGGAACCGCTCCCGAAGGTGCTTGACGAACTGGAGCTCCCGGCTCAGCCGTCCGTCCCACTCCCCCGTCGAGGCGGTTTCCACAGCGGCGTTCTCGGGCCGGAAGGGCGTGTAGATCACCTTGGCCTGGGTTCCGAGGCGATTCAGGGTCGAAGTGAATGTCTCGGCCGGATAGACCCGCTCGATCCCCGTCGCGGCCTTGGCATCGCGGGCGAGCTCGGGGCTCATCCCCTCGCCTTTGAGATAGCTTTCCGTCGTCGTCATGAACAGCAGGCTTTCCTTGCGGACGCCGTCGACGATCAGGACGGCGCGGGGGACCTTCACTCCCGTCAAATAGAGGAAATCGTTCCGCTGTGGCGCCGAGAGCGATCCCCAAACGACGGCGATCCCGTCCGGGATCTGGGCCATGAACCGGGCCCGGCGGGCGGCGTACTCGGAGAGGTCGAACGGCAGGGCGCCCGCCGCGGCGGCGGCGACGGGCGCGGCGAGCGTCAGGACGGTCAGGCAGGCGATGAGCTTCTTGCGCATGTCGGACTCCTTCCTCAAGCGACCGGTCGGTCGATGGCCGGACTGGGCTGGGAGAAGAACTTCGCCCCGTCCTCGGTGATGTGCATGTCGTCTTCGATCCGGACTCCGAACTCTCCGGGGATGACGATCATCGGCTCGTTGGTGAAGCACATCCCCGGCTGCATCGGCGTCTTGTTGCCGCGGACAAGGTTGATCCACTCGTGGCCGTCGAGGCCGATCCCGTGGCCTGTCCGATGGGGCAGCCCCGGGACCTTGTAGCCCGGGCCGTAGCCCGCGTCGACGATGATCTTGCGCGCGGCCGCGTCCACGTCCTCGCACGGGACCCCGGGCTTGGCGGCCTTGAACGCCGCGTCCTGGGCTTTCTTCTCCAGGTTCCAGACGTCGAGGACCCGCTGTGACGGCTTGCCGAAGACGACGGTCCGGCTGATATCGGAACGGTAGCCGTCTACGGCGCATCCCCCATCCATGAGGACGACGTCCCCTTCCCTGAGCGGGCGGGGCTTGACCGAGCCGTGCGGAAGCGAGGTCGCCTCCCCGAAGTTGGCTCCGATGTTTCCGCTGTGGCCGAGGGCCCGGAACGCCGCGGCCGCCCGCTCGGAGAACTGGGCCTTGGTCATGCCTTCGGCGAGCTGAGGGACGGTCGCCCGGTAGGCTTCGATCGTGATGTCGTTGGCGAGCTGCATCAGGGCGATCTCAGCCTGCGATTTGACGACCCGGCAGCCGATCGTGACCGGATCGGCGCTGACATACCTGAGGCCGGGGGCTTCGGTCCGGACGCCGTCGAAGATGAAGAACCTCAGCCTCTCCTCGACGCCGATCGTCCCGGCCCGGATCCCGCGGTCGGCGAAGATGCCGGCGATCAGCTTGTAAGGGCTCTCGTCTTCCTCCCAGGTCCTGATGTCGGTCCCGAAACGGATCTGCTCCCGGGCCCGGTCCTCTTCGAACTTGGGCGATACCCAAGCCGGCTCGCCCTTGGCCGGCAGGACCCAGGCGAAGGTCCGCTCGCTCAAGCTCCAGGTCGCCCCCGTGAAATAGAACAGGCTCGACCCGCCCTCGAGCAGGATGGCGTCGAGCTTGGCTTCGGCCATCAGCCTGCGGGCCTTTTCGATCCGGGCCCGGCGCTCCGCGTCCGTGATCGGGACCATTTTCGAAATGAGGGACGCGGCCGGGGCCTCGGGCGCCGCTCCCGGCGCCGCGGACTTTTCTCCGCTCCCGGTTCCCCGGCAGGACGCGAACAACCCGGCCGAGGCGGCCGCTCCGGCCGTCAACTTCACGAAATCTCTGCGATTCAAGCCCATGGTTTTCCTCCTTGGTACGGATCCGTCGTCACCGAGATGGCGCGGTATTAATCCTCCAGTTTCGTGGCCGGTCGAACCCGCCGGATGAATGAGTTTGAAAATGTGAGTCGCTCCGCGGCGAATTGGTACCGGCCGCGGCCCGCTTAAAAAATCAATCAATGCCCTTGACATTCCCGTGAAATGCTATACATAATATATCAGAGCTAAGGCGAGTCAAGTTATTTTATCGCGATTAAAGGGTGTCGCTTGAAAACTTGGCTGAAGGAATTGGGCCGGGCAAAAGCCCGTTTTCCATTCCAAAGGGGGTCGACATGCCGTAATTTTCCGAATTCCGTGTGGACAGAAGAATCCGGAGTCTCATGAAACAAGGAGTGAATCATGCGAACCTCTAAAATCCTTTTGACTCTCCTCTTATGCTTGGCCCTGACTCCCCTCCTCGCGGCGCAGGGCACGAGCCAGGACACCGGCACGATCCGCGGGACCGTCAAAGACAAGGACGGCGTCCCGCTTCCCGGCGTTGCGATCACGGTCACGAGCGCGTCCATCATGGGGTCGGAAGCGACCGTGACCAATGAACTCGGCGTGTTCCGCCTGTCCCTGCTGCGCGTCGGGACCTACACCCTGACGGCCGCTCTTCAGGGTTTCCAAGCGTACAAACGCGAGGACGTCCGGGTCGCCTTGGCCGCGACCGTCACGTTGAGCATCGAGATGCTCCCCTCCGCGATCAACGAGGAAGTGAGCGTTACGGCGCCGTCGCCCGTCATCGACGTGAAAGTCTCCACCACGGCGAAGTTCTTCAAGGCCGATCTCCTCCAGAATGTGCCCATCGGCCGGAGCCTGGAGTCGATCGTCACCCTGGCGCCGGGCGTCGTGAGCGCGAGCAGCGTCAAGGGCGGGACGGCGGCCAACACGATCTATCACATCGACGGGCTCTACGCCAATGATCCGGACAACGCCCAGGGCGGTACCAACCTCGACTTCAACATCATGGAAGAGGTGGAGGTCGTGACCGGCGGAATGCCGGCCGAGGTCGGGATCGCGACCGGCGGCTACGTCAACGCCGTGACCCGGTCGGGCGGAAACAAATTTTCGGGGCTCTTCCAGGCGTTTTATAACCGCGAACCCTGGTCGACCACCGTCGTCCCCGAAGACCAGCTTCGGGCCTTGGGACTCGGCCTGCCCGCCGTCGCCGTCTACAACTATGACCTGACCGGAAGCTTCGGCGGCCCGATCATCAAGGACAAGGTCTGGTTCTTCTCGAACGGCCGCTACGGCGCCTCAGTCAACCGGAGCGGATTCGTGCCGTGGACCTCGCCGCTCGGCTTTGCCTACACGGACTTCACCCGGGACGGCTGGAGCTGGGGGGCGATGGGCAAGCTGACCTTCCAGCCGACCAAGAACCTGCGCATCACGGCCAACGGCAACTACCGCGCCGCCTACGCCAACACCCGGGCGAGCGGACTCTACATGCCGTATGACTGCACGTATACGGACAGCCCGTGGTCGTATACCAACGCCTTCGCCGCGGCGACGTATATCCTCAACCAGGACACGTTCGTGGAAGCCCGGCTCGGCTTTCTCGAAGTCTCGGCCATGCTCCTCCTCCCGAACCCGTCCCAGTCCGGGGAGGATCTGAACTTCGTCCAGCACAATCGCGACCGGTACACGAACTATTGGTTCGGGACGGGCGACCGGACGAACGAGTGGATCGGACGGCCGTCCACCCAAGCCTCGCTCCACTTGACCCGCTTCCAGGACAACTTCCTCGGCGGGGATCATGAATTCAAAGCGGGATTCGAGTTCAATCTGGGCGCCTGCAACTGGTCCGATTGGCAGGGCACGCCGATCGTCCAAGACTGGTACAACGGCAGTCCCTATTATTGGAGGGGCATCAACAACCTGAGCGGCCCCGACCCGCTGCACGGCGACGGCCGGATCGCCCTTTACGTCATGGGCTCGACCCGGGAAAACTCGATGGCGAAGTCCCGGGCCCTCCGTCTGTCCGGCTACATCCAGGATTCCTGGACGATCCAGAGCCGGCTGACGATCAACATCGGCCTCCGCTACGACAACACCCGCGGCTGGATCCCCGATGTCTACCGGGAAAAGGCCCCCGGGATCGCCTACTCCGTCGGCCAGGCGACCATGTATCCCGAGTTCGGGGTCAACCTGTACGACGAGGTCCGGCAGGACGGCGCCGACCCGTTCACCCAGTGGGCGATCATCTCTCCGCGCCTGGGCGTGACCTACGACCTCTTCGGCAACGGGAAGACGGCCCTCAAGCTGAGCCTCGGCCGCTACAGCGACTGGCTCTACGCCTCGCTCATCGTCCCCTACAACCCCAACCGCTTGAGCTCCTACACCTTCGACTGGTGGGACGACAACGGCAACGGGAAGCCGGACGAGGCCGGGATCGACAGGTACAAGGGCAGCTGGTCGACGAGCCCCCTGTCCAAGATGCGCGAATACTGGAGCCGGCTGGTCGACCCGAACATCAAGGGCTCCTATGACGACCAGATCACCCTGGGCATCGATCACGAGCTCTTCGCCAACTTCAAGGTCAGCGCGCAGTACCTCTACAAGAAGAAGAACAACATCATCGACGACGCCCTGTACGACTTCAACTCCGGCCAGTTCTTCTACAAGCCCGACAGCGGCTACTGGGCCCCGTTCACGACCACGGTTCCGGCCCAGGATCAGTACCCGGCCCAGAAGGTCACCATGTACTTCCTGAAGTCCAGCGCGCCCCAGCTCCTCCGGATGCTGACCAACATCCCCGACGCCTACCGGAAGTATTCCGGGTTCGACCTCGTCTTCGACAAGCGCTTCGCCAACGGCTGGCAGCTCGGCGGCTCGGTGACGGTCTCGAAGACGTGGGGAAATGTCGCCGGCGACTACAACAACATCTGGGGCTACGCCGCCCCGGGCAACGACGCCAACTGGTACGTCAACCAGGACGGCCGGCTGCCGGGAGAGGACCGCGACCTGATCCTCAAGCTCTACGGCACGTTCCAGCTGCCCTACGGGATCCTGTCCTCGTTCTACTTCAACTACTATTCCGGCACGCCCTGGCAGAGGAGCGTGGAAGTGTTCGCCCCCACCACTTGGGCCAACGACAACGGCATCGACCGCAGCCGCGCCCCGTCCTACTCCGTCAACATCGAGGAGCAGGGCATCCGGCGGAACTACACCTACCAGAACCTCGACTTCCGGCTGGAAAAGGGCTTCAAGCTGGGCAAGTTCGGCACGCTTTCCGCTTACCTCGACATCTACAACCTGCTGGGCAACTACTTCGTCAACGTCACCCTGAACCCCGGCGGGACGTGGCGGCCCACGGACAACAACGTGTCCACGGGCACCTACGCGGTGGGCTCGACCTACAAGCGCGTCACGAGCATCAGCAACCTGTCCAGAGTCTTTCGGATTTCGGTGCGCTACGCCTTCTAAGGCTTAGCCCGAATTTTTCCGGGGGAGGAGGGCAAACCTCCTCCCCCTTTTTCTTTGTTTCAACGGATGATCTGAGGGAAGGGACCGAGGGACCAGCCCGTGGTCTTCGTGATCTTCGCTTTCCGGGTCATTTTTTGCTCCCCGGCCTCGAGCACGACCGCGTAGTCGCCGGGCGGGACCCAGGCGCTCACGGCATCCCTCGGCCGGGCTCCCGGCCCGGGGCCGCCCCGTCCCGTCCCTCCGGCCCGCATGTTCCAGACGACCTTTTGGATCCCGGCCTCCGCCGGGCCGTCGAGGGAGGCAAGCGGCCGGCCGGAGGCATCCGAAACGGTGATCTTCACCGGGCCCCGGGCGGCGGCCTTCAGGTAGTAGAAGATCGAGACGCCGCCCGGTTCGTCGGGCGTGACGATATGCGCGTCGCCGAAAAGATAGTCGTTGGCCCCGAACGACCAATTCACGTGCTCGGCGGCCGGGGCGATCTCGAAGAGATAAGCATCCTCGCCCCGGACGGCGTCCGTCAGCTGCTCGAGCGGGGCGATGTTCGTGACGAAGATGCCCCGGCCGTAGGAACCCACGACGAGGTCGCTCTCGCGGGGATGGACGACGAGGTCGTGGACCGGGACGTTGGGCATGTTGTTGTTCATCTTCGACCAGGCCCGCCCGGCGTCGAGGGAGACGAAAACCCCGGTGTCGTTCCCGACAAACAGCAGGTCCGGGTTCCGGACGTCCTCGAAGACGACGTTGACGGGCTCGTTCGGCAGCCCGGCGGCGATCGATGTCCAGGTCGCGCCGAAATCCCCGGTCTTGAAAAGGAACGGCCGGAAGTCGTCGTTCCTGTATCCGTTCTTGGCCACGTAGGCCGTCCCGGCGGCGAATCGTGACGCGACCACCCGGCTGACGTACCTGTCCTTGGCCCCGCCGGCCGAGGCGAGCGCCCCGGTCAGGTCGGTCCAGTCCGCCCCTCCGTTCCGGGTGAGCTGGACGTTGCCGTCGCTCGTCCCGACCCAGATGAGGCCGGGCATCACCGGCGATTCGGAGATCGAAGAAATGGCGAAGAACGGGATCCCGCCGGGGATTCCCCCCTCCGACGAGGGGAGGATCTTGTCCGCGGGGTTCGTGCTCAGGTCGGGGCTGATCTCCTGCCAATGGTCGCCGCGGTCGAGCGACCGGAGCAGGACCTGGCCGCCGGTGTAGAGGATCCGGCTGTTGTGCGGGGAGATGTGGAGGGGCGTGCACCAGATGAACCGGTACGGCGGCAGGCCGGCCGCCCGGACCGGGGCGATCATCGTCCGGACGCCGAGCTTCTGGTCGACGCGCGTGTGCCCCCCGTACTGCTGGGTCGTGTAGACCCAGCGGCTGTCCGTGGGATCCGGCACGCAGAACATCCCGTCTCCGCCGCCCAGGGCCGTCCAGTCCAGGAGCGAGACGCCACGGCCGTGCGGCCCGGTGGACGGCCCTTTCCAGTGCTCGTGGTCCTGGAGCCCGGCGTAGATGTTGTACGGGTCCTCCATGTCCACGGCGACCGTATAGTTCTCCCCGAGCGGAAGGTTGGCCCGGTGGTCGCAGGTCCGTCCCCCGTCATAGGAGACGAACACTCCGCCGTCGCTCCCGAGGATGATCCGGCTCGAATCCTCGGGGTCGATCCAGAGCGTCCGGACGTCCCCGAACATCGCGGCGAAGAGTCTTTTCGGCGGCCAGTCGATGTCGTTCCAGGTCCGGCCGCCGTCGGTCGAGTTGGCCAGGGAAACGCCGGTGATGAAGATCTTCTTGTCGTCGTTCGGGTCGACCCGGATCTGGCTGAAGTAATACGGCCCCTTGCTGCTGACGTTGTCCCGGTCGGAGTTCATCTTGACCCAATGGGCGCCGCCGTCGTCTGTCCGGTATAGCTCACCGCCGATCATGCGCTCGCGGGCCGCGCCTCCGCGGGCCTTGTCCTGTTCGAGCTCCGCGGCCGTCGCCGGCCGGGTGTTGGCGTTCTCGACCACGGCGTAGACGATCGCCGGGTTCTTCGGATAGATATCCAGCCCGATCCGGCCGACCCGCCCGCCGGGAAGCCCTCCGGCGAGCCGGGTCCAGGACCGGCCGCCGTCACTCGTCTTGTAGATCCCGCTTTCCGGCCCGCCGTTGACATACTGCCACGGAAGGCGCTGCTTGTCGTAGGCGGCGGCGTAGAGGACCTCGGGCCGCCTGGGGTCCATGACCAGGTCGATGATCCCGACCTTCTCGCCCCGGAAGAGGACCTTCGACCAGGTCCGGCCGCCGTCGGTCGTCTTGAAGACGCCCCGCTCCGCGTTCTCCGAGAAGAGGTGGCCCATCGCCGCGACGTAGACGACATCGGGGTTCCGCGGATGGACGAGGATCCGGGCGATATGGTGCGAATCGCGGAGGCCCATGTTCGCCCACGTCTTCCCGGCATCCGTCGACTTGTAGACGCCGTCCCCTGCGTAGGAGCTCCGGGAACAGAAGGCGTCCCCGGTCCCGACCCAGACGATGTCCGGATTCGACGGGGCCAGGGCGACGTCGCCGATGGCGAGCTTCGTTTGTCCGTCGAAAACCGGTTCGAAGGTCGTCCCGTTGTTCGTCGTCTTCCACAGGCCGCCGGTCCAGGCGGAGACGTAATATGTCGAGCGGTGGGCGCGGGCGGGCGTGTCCGGGACGGCGAAGTCCGAGAGCCTCGCCCCCATCCGGAACGGCCCGAGGTTCCGATAGGTGAAATTCCCGAGCAGGGCTTCCGTCCCCGGCGATGGACTCTGGGCGGCGGCCGGCGGGACGCCGGAACAAACGATCAGGACGAGCCACCCTCCGACGAACAGGCTGGTTTTGCGCATGATCCCTCCTCGACTGCGGACCCGGCCGGGCCGGACCGCGTTTCCCCTATCGGCGTCTCACTTCTTTTCCTTGAGTCCGTCCAGCTTTTTTTTGATTTCGGGCTGGTTGGGATGGATCTCGAGCGATTTCTCCCAGACCGCCTGGGCGTCCTTGGGACGGCCCAGCCCGGCGTAGGAATCGCCGATCACGTTCAGCAGGCCGGCGTTGACGCCGAAGTGAGAGACGGCCCGATCGAAGATCCCGAGGGCGCGGGCGAAATCCCCGGTCCGGAGGAGCGACTGACCGGCAAGAACATAGATCTCGTATTTCGGAGTCTGGGAAGCCTCGAGGAACGGGGCCAGGATCGGAACAGCATCTTCCGGCCGGCCCTGGGCGAGATGGATCCGGGCGAGGAGAAGGGCCGCCTCCGCGGAGTTCGGCGATTGCCGAAAGGCCCGTTCGATGAAGCCCCTGGCTTCATCCAGGCGGCCGACGTTGACGAGCTGGCTGCCGATGATCAACGCGTAGACGGGATCGGAGGCTTCCGGGAGGCGCTTGGTGTAGTACCAGGGCCTCGGCACGGCCGCCTGGAAGGTGACGTCGAACTCCTCGGCGCCGGCCACGAGCTCGCGTCCGTCGGCGACGACGGAGACCTTCAGGTTGTAATGGGCGGGAACGAAATCCGCGAGGGGGAATTCGGCGAGGATGTCGGGCAGATCGAGGCACTCGGCGAGCGGACGGTCCCGTTCGAGAGCCGGCTGACCGTTCCGGGTGAAGGCAAACCGGATCCGGCCCGACCGTTTTTGGGATTCGCTCAATCCGGAGACCTGAAAAGCCACGGCCAGCGCGTCCTTCCGGGCGAACGTCCGGTTCGGCTGGGCCATGACCTGGAACGGGCCGATTTGGAACGGCCGGAGCGTCTTCGGCGGCGCCTCGGCGCGGGCCGACGCGTATCCGAGGATGGGCGAGGTCATCTGCAGGCCCGGCGCCTCGCCCGGGATCAGCAGGGTCTCCTCGAAGGACATGAACTCCTTGGAGACCTCGTTCTTCACCAGGACCGAAAATTTGTACGTGCCCGGGATGAGAGGAAACATATCCAGGAGGTCGAAAGGCTGGGTGTTCGCCGTCTTCGTCTGGTTGTCATCCAGGTTCAGGTTCACCGGCTTCTCGAACTGAAAGACCATCTTCCCGTCGAGCGTCGTCACCGTTCCGTTGATCTTCAGGAAAATCGCGTACCGGCCGTCCGCGGATTCGGCCGAAATGCGCTTCGGCTCGACGGCGTAATGGACGAAATACGTGCCGGAGGGCTCCCGCGAGACCTTGGTCAACGTCGCGCAATCCAGGAAATTCGCCGTGTATTCGACCTCGACGATGTCCTTGTACTGGAGGAACTTCCTGGCGTACAGCTCGTCGACCTGGGCCCGGGAGGCATTCTCCACTTTTTGGATGAGCATATCCGAGGCGAGAGACGGCCGGGCCAAGCCTTCCGCGGATTCGCCGGGGATCAAGGACATGGAGACGTCGGCCACCGTCGGTTCGATCTCGATGAGGCTGCGGTACGCGGCCATGAAATCGAGCGGATCGCCGCGATAGTTCGTCATCAAGGCCAGGGGCCCGTCCTTGGCCGGGCTGTAAAGCTTGTAGTCCCCCGCCCCGCCCTGCTGAAAGAAGACGACATGGAAGCCCGTGGGAAGCCCGAGGCTCTCCTTGTTCTGGTAAAACCAGATCTCGAGGGGGACGAGCCCGGTTTTGTTGTCGAATCTTTGGATATCGTTGGGCTCGCCGAGGATGATATAGACCCGGCCGCGGTCCGACCGCCATCCGGGCGTGGGCGAGGTCCGGCTGTAATACCTGTTGACATGATTGAGGCGGCGGAAATGCTCCGTCTTGAACTCATTCTCCGGGCTGAGGGGCGTCGGGTCCCGGTGCTTCCAGAAGGCTTCGATGAAGAGGTCTCGCTCCCGGTCGGTCTGGAGCTTGAGGAAGACATCGCGCTCCATGGGGGTGATGATGTGAACGACCTCTTCCTCCAGCCACTTCTGATAGACGGAGGGTAGGACGCTCTTCTGGGCCGGGATGTCGGCCGCGAGAAAGCCCATGACCGCGATCAGGAAAAAGAGCGTTCTCGAGCATCGATTCATGGACGGTGTCCTTCGTCCGGCGATCGGGAAGCTATATTAAATAGCCATCCCCGGGCAAATGCAAGCCGGATGCGGCGGCTGAGCCCGCCCGGGAGGGCCTCCGGCGCCGGGCTCGTCGATGAAAACGAGGGGCGCATCCGTTCGCCCCTTGCGGGGCATGGAGATTTGGTGATATTTTTGACGATGGGAGTCTTAAGCCCATCCAAAGAAGAGCCCGGGTGGCGGAATAGGCAGACGCACGACACTTAAAATGTCGAGGCCCAAAGGCCGTGCGGGTTCGAATCCCGCCCTGGGCATTCATTTTCCCGCAGGGAGGAAAACATGAAGAAGATACGCGGAGGAATCATCGTCCTGGGAGCGTTTATCGCCCTGTCGCTCATGACCGACCGCCCTGGCTATTCACTCGGCCCCGGGACGACCGCGGCTGGGGCGCAGGCCTCGGTGACATCGCCGGAGCGGTTCTTCGGCTTTCCGATGGGCGCGGACCGGAAGATCGCCCGCTGGGACAAGCTGGTCGCGTACTACCGGCTGCTGGAAAAGGAGAGCGCGGGCAAGCTCTCCGTCGTGGACATGGGCCCGACCGAGATGGGGAATCCCTTCCTTCTCGTCGTCCTCACCTCGCCCGCGAATCACAAGGCGCTCGAGACGCTCCGCCGGAACAATCTCAAGCTCGCCGATCCCCGCGGGATCCCCGAGGCCGAGATTCGGAAGATCGCCGCGGCGGGCAAACCGTTCGTCTGCATGACGATGAGCATGCACGCCTCCGAGATCGGCGGGGCGCAGATGGCGCCCGAGCTCGCCTTCGACCTCCTCGCGCGGAACGACGAAGAAACGCGGCGCATCCTCGACAACGTCGTCTTCCTCCTCGTCCCGTCCTTCAACCCCGACGGCCAGATCATGGTGACCGACTGGTACAACAAGTACGTCGGCACACCCTTCGAAGCCTCGGGACTGCCCTGGCTCTACAACAAATACATCGGCCACGACAACAACCGCGACGCTCTGACGATGAACATGAAGGAGTCCCGGTACGTCGGCCGGATCCTGTTCACGGATTGGAAGCCGACGGCCTACTTCGATTTCCATCACATGGGCAGCTACGGGGCGCGCATCTTCTATCCGCCCTACGCCGAGCCGGTGCGGCCCCTGGCGGATCCGCTCGTCTGGAGGGAGATGGAATGGTACGGCGGGGAGATGGCGGCCAAGGCCGAGGAGGCCGGCCTCTCCGGGGTGATGAACAACGGCCAATACTCGGGCTGGGGCCATTTCGGCTTCCATTGGATCACCCCGTTCCACAACATCACGGGCATGCTCACCGAATCGGCGAGCGCCCGCACCGCCACCCCGCTCTACATCGATCCCAGCCAGCTCGCGGGCGGGGCGCGGAACCTCGAGAATCCCAGGGAGCCCCAGATGAACTTCCCCAATCCCTGGCTGGGCGGATGGTGGACGCTCCGGGGCATCGTCGAGAGGCAGAAAGTCGGCGCCTGGGCGCTCCTCGATTGCATGGCCCGCAACGCCGAGACCATCGTCTGGAACACCTATCTCAAAGCCGCCCGGCAGACGGAGCGCGGCGCGGCGGGCAAGCCGGCGGCCTACGCGATCTCCGCGGCCCAGCATGACCCGCTCACCTTGAACAAGCTCATCAACTATCTGCTCAACCAGGGGATCGAGGTCCGGCGGTCCAAGACCGGTTTCGCCGCTGCGGGAGGCGCGACCTATCCAGCCGGGTCATTCTACGTCAGCCTGGCCCAGCCGAAGATGGGCCTCGTCCGCTATCTCCTGGGTGAAACGCACTATCCGGACAACGAATGGACCCGGCGGCAGGACGGCACGCCGATCCGCCCCTATGACATGGGACAGGATGTCCTGGCCGAGTTCATGGGGATCGCCGCGGACCCTCTCGACGAGGCGGTCCGGGCCGATTTCTCGGTCGTCGCCGCGCCGATCGCCGCGGCCGGGCGGGTCTCGCCCGGCCCGGCCGGCACCGTGATCGATGGACGGCTCAACGACGCCTTCAAGGCCATGAACATGCTTTTCGACAAGGGCATCGCCCTGAAGCGCGTCGACGCGGCGGGCGACGGCCTCCGGGCCGGGGATTTTTGCGTCGCCGCGTCCGCTCCGGAGGCGGCGCTCCGCGAGATCGCCGGAACGACGGGCGTCGATTTCCGGCCGCTCCAGGCCGAGCCCAAGCGGGTTCACGAGCTCAAGCGTCTGCGGATCGGGATGTACCAGCGCTACCGCGGCGGGAACATGGATGAAGGCTGGACCCGCTGGCTGTTCGAGCAATGGGGATTCCCATTCAAGAGCGTCTATGACGCCGAGATCAAGGCCGGGAACCTCCGGGCCAGCTACGACGTCTTCATCTTCGCCGACGACTCGACGAGCGCCATCACCGGGGAGGCCGGCGGCGGGCGCGGCGGGCGGTCCGGGTTCACGTCCCTGCCGGACACGACCCCGCCCGAGTACCGGAGCGGGCTCGGCGCCGACGGCGTCGCGGCGATCAAGGACTTCACCGACAAAGGCGGGACGCTCGTGGCCCTCGGCGGGGCGACCGACTTCGCCATCACCCGGCTCGGGCTTCCGGTCCGCAACGTCGTCGAGGGATTGAGCCCGAAGGATTTCTTCTGCCCGGGATCGACGCTCCGCGTCGCGATCGACAACTCCCATCCTCTCGCCTACGGCATGCCGGCCCAAGGGCTCGTCCTGTTCCACTACAGCCCGGCCTTCGATGTGCTGGCCACCGATTTCAACGACCGGAACGACATCGTCGCCCGCTACGCAGAGCGCGACATCGAGCGGAGCGGCTGGCTGAACGGAGAGAGAGCCATCGCCGGCAAGACGGCCATGGCCACGATCGGCTGCGGCCAAGGCCGGGTCGTCCTGATCGGGTTCCGGACGCAGAACCGGGCCCAGACGCACGGCACCTACAAGCTCCTCTTCAACGCCCTGGTGACGCCTCCCCTCCGGACGACGCCGCACGAATAAAAGGCCACGCCGCGCCCGATGAAAAAGAAGGGCCTCCTCAAAGCCGCGCTCTTTGGCGTCCTGATCGGAGGGGCCGTCATCGGCGTCGCCGACCTCGGGCACCTGCTGGCCGGCCTGCCCTTCATCCCCTTCGATCTCTTCGATTGGATCACCCGGGTCCTGCCTGGCCGGCTCGTCGTCTTCGGCATCGAGACCATGGTCGGGCTGATCCGGATGCTCCGCCTGGGCCCGACCGACACGACGGCCAAGCTGGCCGAACAAGGCCTGGCCTTGATCCAGTTCCTGGGGACATGGGCGGTCTTCGGCCTCATCGTCGGGATCATCGCCCGGCGCCGGCCGGAGCGCGCTCCGGTGGCTGGAGCCGCGGGAGGAGCGGTCATGGCCGTGTCCGCGATGTTCGTCGAATGGGCCCGGGGATTCCCGGAAAGCGGCCCCCCCGCGGCGAGCCTCTGGCTGATCTTCCTTCTCTTCGGCGGTGGGATCCTTCTCGGCCGGATGATCCAACCCGCGTCCGATCGGGCGGCCGCGGCGGAGAAAGAGGCGATTTCGAGAAGGCGCTTCCTCCGGCTCGTCGGGACGGGCTCCTTTGCGGTGATGGTCACGGCCGCCGGCGTGAGCCTCGTGAATAAAAAAAAGAAAGCCGCCGCCCCAGCGATCGAGCAGGAAGAGATTCAGAGGGCGGCCGAGACCTCGGGACCGGCGGCTTCCCCTCCGGCCGGCGAGCTCGAGAAGAGGATCCCGGCCGCGGCCGGGACGCGGCCCGAATGGACCAATAACCCGGATTTCTACAGGATCGACATCAACCTTCGACCGCCCAAAGTCGACGGCGAAGCGTGGCGGCTCGAGTTCGGAGGCCTCGTCGAGCGCCCGCTCATCCTGTCCCTCGAAGACATCCGTTCACGGCCCCGGCAGACCCAGGCCATCACCCTATCCTGCATCTCGAACCCGATCGGCGGCGATCTCATCAGCACAAGCTTCTGGACCGGGCTTCCCTTCGCCCGCCTGCTTGACGAAGCCGGCCTCAAGCCCGGCGTCCAGGAGCTGTTCATCGAATCGGCCGACGGCTTCTATGAAAGCGTTCCCCTCCGCGAGGCTCTCGACGCCCGGACGCTCCTCGTCTATGAGATGAACGGCGAGCCCCTTCCGATCGAGCACGGCTTTCCCCTGCGGATCTTCATCCCCGGGCATTACGGGATGAAACAGCCCAAGTGGATCAAGCGCATCGAAGCGATCGATCACGCCGGCCCGGGCTACTGGGTCGAGCGAAGCTGGAGCCGGACGGCGATGGTCCAGACGACATCGGCAATCGATGTCGCGGGCCCGGTAGGAACCGGAGGCGGGAGCATCCCGGTCGGCGGGATCGCCTACGCGGGCGAACGGGGCATCCGTCGGGTGGAAATCCGGGTGGACGAGGGAGGTTGGGAGGAGGCCGAGCTGCGGATACCGGGCCTCAGCCCGCTGACCTGGGTCCAATGGCGGTATTTCTGGAAGGCGCCTCCGGGAAAGCACGTGATCCGGGTCCGGGCCTACGACGGAACCGGGAAGCTCCAGGCCGCGGAACCGAACCAGCCTTATCCGGACGGAGCGACCGGCATCCATCAAAAAGAAATCAATATCCGCGGATAGGCGGAACGCGGCCGGCGCCCGCGGATGACGGAGCGATCCCGGCCGGTCGTCAGGCCTTCGGCTTCTTTGGAGAGGAGTAATTCACCATCCACTGAATGCCGAACCGGTCCCGGAAGTGGCCGTAGTAATCCCCCCAGGGCTGGTTGGCGATCGGCATCTCGATCGTCCCCCCCACAGAAAGGCCGCTGAAGATCCGGTCCGCCTCCTGCTTGCTGTCCGGGTGGACCGAAAGGAAGACGTTGTTGCCCGGAAAGAGCTTCTGCCCCATCGATTCGAGCGAGTCGCTGGCCATGAGGATGTCCGACCCGACAGGCAGAGCGATGTGCATGATCTTGTCTTCGTCCGCCTTGGGGAGCGTGACGCCCTCCATGGGCAGCTCCTTGAACCGGACGAGGGAGGAAAACTCCCCCCCGAGCACGGAGCGGTAGAAGCGGAAGGCTTCTTCGGCGTTCCCGGCGAAATTGAGATAGGCATTGAGCTTGGTCATGATTTTCGTACTCTCCTTTCAAAAAACAGGTCGGCGGCGCCGGATCGTCACGTTCCCTGGAACGCCTTGACGAGTCCGGCAATATCGAACTTTTTCATCTTGAGGAAAGCCTCGGTCACGCGGGCCACCTTGGCCGGGTCCGGGTCCTGGAGCATCTCCTCGAGGATCGTCGGGGTCACCTGCCAGGAGACGCCGAACTTGTCCTTGAGCCAGCCGCAGATTTGGGCGTTCGGATCCCCGCCGGCGGTGAGCCGGTCCCAATACCGATCGATCTCCGCCTGGTCCCGGCAGCGGATGATGAAGGAGACGGCCTCGTTGAACCCGAAATCGTGCTTCCGGGCGCTGTCCATGGCCGCGAGCTCCTGACCCTCCAGCGTGAAAGCGGCGTGCTTGATCGTCCCTTCCCTGTCGGGCTCTTCGCCCTTCGCGTAACGGACGATCGCGCCGACCTTGGCCGCGGAAAAGACCGAGACATAATGCCGGATCGCTTCCTCCGCCCTGCCGCAGACGCCGCCGGTGAACATGAGCGTGGGGATGATCTTCTGGACGAGGGGACGGTCGCCGTAAGCCATGACCTGCCAGGAGAGGCCGAAGCGGTCCTGGATCCATCCGTATCGTTCGCTGAACGGGTAGGGGCCGAGCTCCATCAAGGCCGTCCCGCCGGGAGAGAGCTTCTCCCAGGTCGCGTCGACCTCCTCCTTCGTCGCGCAGGCGATGAGGAAGGAAACGGCGGGGGTGAACTTGAAGACCGGCCCGCCGTTCAGGGCGACGAACGGCTGCCCCTCGAGCTCGAACTCGATGGTCATGAGCTTGCCCTGGGGCTGGCCGTGGATCTCGAATCCCGCTTTCCCGTAATACGTCTTCCTCCCGATCCGGGAGTCCTTGAAGAGCGACGCATAGAGACGCGCCGCCTCTTCGGCCTGGCTGTCGAACCAAAGATTCGAAGCGATCCTGGGCATCGCGTCTCGCTTCCGTCAGGACTTGAACTTGTCGGGGAACTGCTTGACGATCCCCATGGTCAGCATATCGGCGAACATCAGCATATGCGTGTGTCCGAGGTCATAGGCCGCGATATCCCCGGCCCAATCCTTCTTCAGCCGGGAAACGACCTCCCGGGTCGTGTAATCCAGATGCTTATGGAGCATGTCCGCAAGCGCGGCGCGGGGCCAGTTCGGATTGGCGCCGCTGAGGAACACGGCGATCTCGTCGGCGTTGGCAGTCCACTTCTTGCTGGCCGTGTCGAGATCGGCCGCCGCGCCCGCTTTGGCCGCCTTGACCACGTCGGCCGCGATCAGGATATGATCCCGAAGGAGCGCGGACAGCTTCGTCCCGGCGGCGGCGCCGTAGACCGGCTTGATGGCGTCGCCGATATCGTCCTGATTCTTCAGGAGGCGCTCGGCGACTTTCCCGGCGTCTTCGAGCCCGGCCAGCGAGCTGATGATGAAATTCCGCGTATAGGTGATATGGTCCTCCCACAGCTTCCTCATGGCCATGCCCAATTCGATGGATGATTTCGTCATCATCATCGGGCCTTCCTTTTTAGCCATCGTCTGCTGCGGCTTCGGCAAAGCCGTCAGGACGCCGACCGAAAACGCGATCAGGGCGATGAGAACGATCTTTTTCATGAGCACCTCCTTTTTGATCCCTTTCGGATTCCTCTTCCGGAATTAACCGGGCCCCCTATTTGCCGAAGTCCCGGATTCCCTAAAGACAATCCCGCCCATAGAATCCGAAAGATTCAATATTTTGCAAGATTGATGCCAATCCGGTCCGAAGCTGATTCTTTCGTTCGCCCGGGTCGATTCTGAATCCCGCTTCCCCGAGGCGGAGGATGTCCGTAATGAATCGGAAAAACGGCGGGAATTTCCGGCCTGACCGGACGACGGCTCCCCTGGGGATCATCCGAGGAAGAAAAAAGGGGCCGCTCCCGCGAGCGGCCCCTGAACGAAACAACCCGCCTTCGTTCCTTCGCCAATGAGCGAAATCCAAGATTCGTGCCATCCCGATTGACTCGTCTCCGCGGAAGGATTATGTAAAGGACATGATGGCGTTCGTCGCCGGCGTGCTGGCCGCGGCCGCGGTCGTCTTGGGCGTCATCGGCATCAGGATCAAGACCAAGCGCCGCTGATCCCGCGCCCGGCCGCCCCGCCTCCCGATCAGGCTCGCTCCCGGCGGCGGCTGGGCCGCTATCCTTTCACGCTGAAGAGCGATCGGCCTTCACCCGGGCCAGGGCCTGGTCGAGGTCGGCGATCAGGTCATCGACGTCTTCGATGCCGACGCTCAGCCGGATGAGCCCGTCGGAGATGCCGTTCCGCCGCCTCACCTCGGGCTCGACGCTCGCGTGCGTCATCGTCGGAGGATGGCAGAGGAGAGACTTGACCGAGCCAAGGGATTCGGCCAGGGTGAAGATCCGGGTCAGCGTAGCGAATCGTTTCGCTTCATCCGCTCCCGTCTTCAGCTCGAGCGACACCATCGCCCCGAACGACGTCTGTTGCCGGGCGGCGATCTCGTGCTCCGGGTGCCCGGGAAGGCCCGGGTAATGGACGCGCTCGACCTTGTGATGGCCGGCGAGGAACTCGGCCACGCGGGCCGCGTTGCGGCAATGCCGGTCCATCCGGACCCCCAGCGTCTTGACGCCGCGCAGGACCAGGAAGCAATCCTGCGGACCGGGCACGGCGCCCACCGCGTTCTGCAGGAAGCGCAATTCCTCGGCCAGGCCTGGGTCGCGCGTCACGAGGAGCCCGCCGATGACGTCGGAGTGGCCGTTGAGATACTTGGTCGTGGAATGGAGCACGATGTCGGCCCCGAGGTCGAGCGGCCGCTGGAGGTAAGGCGTGGCGAACGTATTGTCCGCGACGACCCGGACGCCGCGCTTCCGGGCCAGGGCGGAGGCGGCGGCGATATCCGTGATCCGCAGCAGCGGATTCGACGGGCTTTCGAGCCAGAGCAGCCTCGTCTCGGGCCGGAAGGACGCCTCGATCCCGGCCGGGTCCGTCAGGTCGGCGAAGGTGACGCCGATCCCGAGCTTGGAGAAGACCTTGGTGAACAAGCGATAGACGCCGCCGTAGAGGTCGCGGCCGGCGACGACATGATCGCCGCTCTTCAGGAGAAGGAGACAGGCCGACGCCGCGGCGAGGCCGCTGCCGAAGGCGATGCCGGCGCCGCCGCCCTCCAGGGCGGCGATGCATTCCTCGAGGGCCCGGCGGGTGGGATTGTCGGTCCGGCCGTAGCTGAAGCCGCGGGTCACGCCCGGCTCGGGCTGGCCGTAAGTGGAAGTCTGAAAGATCGGAAACGTGACGGCGCCGGTCCGTTCCTCGTTGGGCTGGCCGGCGTGAATGGCGAGAGTGTCGAAATGAGCGCTCATAATATCCTCCTTGTGATGTTTTCGCTGATGGGAAGCGATGCGTCCGGAGCCGGCGGGACAAGCCCGGGCCCGGGGCGAAGAATCAGCGGGAGGACGTCGAACGGATGAGGCTCAACGAGCCGCCCGGCACGGATTCTTCAGCCCCGTGCCCGGGCAAGGCATCGCCATGCGGCCGACGACGGATCGCGAGTCGAATCGAAACATGGGCGCGATTATACGCCGGCGGCGCGGCGTGTCAAGGATTTTTTTAAAGTCCGGTCCTGCACTCAGGCCCGGCCGGATGCCTGCGCTCCCCAAAAATCGCGGATGAGCGGCGTGAGCATCGGAAGGAAGACGGCCCAGCCCACGGCGAGCGCCGCCCCCAGCCCCAGGCCGGGCTGGAGGAGCCGGACGGCGACGAACATCGGGACCATGGCGAACATGAAATCGGGAAGGGCGACGCAGACCGAGCCCAGGCAGGTCCGGGCCTCGTAGGAGGCGACGACCCCGACCATGGGGAACATGGTCATGAATCCCCCCAGGACCCGCTTCATGAGGATGAGGGCCAGGATGACGCCGGCGACGATGGGGAGCTTGATCCAAACGGGAAGATGGCTGCGATGGTCCGCTTCCCGGCGCAGGCGGAACAGGGCGTGGGCGGCCCCGGCGACAAAGAGGGTCAAGACACAAGCCGTCCAGAAGGCGGCCGCGGTCCGGGGGATGATCGGCCGGAGCAGCGCGCCGGCCAGCACGTAGCCCGCCGCGGACAGGAAAATGGCGATGAGGATGGGGAGCTTGAGGCGGTCGTGGACGAGGCGCACTCCATGGGTGTAGGCCAGGAGGAGGTTGAGGGCGACGACATGGGTCGCGTCGATTGGAGCGCCAAGGGCCAGGGAGGCCAGGGTGAACGGGATGGGAAGGGTCATGATCAACGCCTTCCACTTCGGATGGGGAAGATAAGCGAGAAGCGTACCCTGAAGGCTGACGACCGCCAGGAGGACAAGATCCCAGGTTTCGAGGCGGATCACGGCCGGGCGCGCCTCGCCGCCCGCTTCGGCCCGGGACGAAACCAGAGCCGCTCCGCGTTTTCCGAGGCGACGAGCTTCCGGGCCTTCGGGGTCAGGCGGCGGAGAAGCCCGTTATACCGGGCCAGGCATTTCCCCAGGCTCTCGAAATGGCCGCACAGATCGCTCCCCAGGCAGAAGCGGTCGGCGTGGCGTTCGATCGTCTCGAGCCAGTGCTTCTTCGGCTCGAGCTCGAGGGTGATCACATCATCGTAGACGACCCAGGAGATGTCGACAAAGAGGCGGGGGAAGCGGTCGAGGAGGGACGAGACCATCATATGGTAGCTCTTGTGGGAGACGCGCCGCGAGATCCCGCAATGGGCTCAGACGAACGTCGTCCCCGGGAATCGCTCGAGCATTTCCTCGAGCTCGTCGAGATGCTCGTAATCGTCATGGATGCTGACGGACGTGCTGTTCGGTGGACGAGAACGGGCAGGCCCCGCGAGGCGCACAGCTCGTAGACATCCCAGAGGGCGGGGTGGTTGACCCGGGCCGTCTCCTCGTTGGTCATGTTGGTCAGGTCGTCGTGGCGGCACAGGACCTCGCCGATGCCCTTCCAGAACGGGTAGGTGTCGAGTATCCGCCCGACGTCGCGGGCGGCGTACCTGTCGGTCGGGTTGAATCCGCAAACGAGCGGGGCGAAC
>CAWKFB010000004.1:0-40433 GCA_963848835.1 Candidatus Aminicenantota bacterium
ATATTCCGTTGGACCTGCTTCGTCAAGTCACCGGTTCTGGAAACTCTCCGAGCGTAGGGCAATTCGGGAGCGAAAAGTAGGCCTCTTCCCCCGGTGCAAAAAGGGAAGAGGCCGTTCGAAGGAAAGGAAGAGGGAGGTTAGCGAAATGTATCGTAAACTCCCGAGCAAAAGGAGGGGGAAAAAAGGAGGTTCGCTGTCTTTCGCATTCCATTATTAAATACGGCGCCAGGAAGGAAAAAGTTGCGGATTATAAAAAGCGCGTAATCACAACGGAATCAACACTTTGAAGATTTTCGATTCCCCCGCTTTAAAACTTGCACCTATTATACCACACTTTTTGGGAAAAGCAATAGTCTTTTTTTAAAATTTCTTTTTGGAGCCCCGTCCGCTTCTCTCAGGCGGGAAACAGGGGGCCGAAAGCGCCCTTTTCGTCCGAAGGGGCGGATTTCACCCCGAAAAACAGCCCATACTCGGAAAAGAGGGGGTCATCTCCGCGAAACCTGCGCCGATTCGTGGAAAACCCGGGGTGATGCGCCCCCGTTAACGCTTCACCAGAGAGCCGAAATTCCCGCTCCCTTGGCGAATGCGATCCCTTTCGAGGCCAGGAAGTCCTCCACCCCAGTCAGCAGATCCTCGAGATATTCCCTCGTGGTCGCCTTCCCCAAGTGCCCGACGCGAAAGATCTTGCCCGCCATCTCCCCGATCCCGCCTCCGACGAAGATCCCTCGCTCCGCGGCAAGCCACTGGACGAGGTCGTTCGCCCCGAATCCCTTGCCCGGCAGGACCCCGGTCACCGTCGTGGCGGCCCATTTGTCCGGGACGAACATCTCGAAACCGAGGTTCCGCAGCCCCGCCCGGACGGCGAGGCAAGCCCGCTTGTGCTTGGCGATGTGGGCGTCCAGGCCGGCTGCCGCGATCTTGCGCAGGCTGGCCCGGAGGGCCAGGATGAGGTTCGTCGGCATCGTCGTCGGCGCCGGGTGCCAGCTGCCCCAGTTCTTCAGATACCAGCGCCAGGTGTTGAGGTCGAGGTACCAGCCGTGGCCGGCTTTCTGCCGCTCGTCGACGAGCTCCCAGCCGCGCCGCCCGACGCTGATGAGGGCGAGCCCCGGCGGCGCCTCGAGGCATTTGTTCGAGGCCGTGACGCAGACGTCGATGCCCCAATCGTCCACGGGCAATTCCTCGCCGCCGAGGGAGGAGACGGCGTCGACGACGAGGACGCGGCCCGCTTTCCGAACGAGGGCCGCCATCTCGCGCAGCGGGTTCAGGACGGTGGTCGTCGTTTCGTGATGGACGAGGGCAACAACCATGGCCTCCGGATTCGCGGCCAGCGTTTGCTCCAGGTCTCCCGGGTCGAGAGGCTTCCCCGCCGGCGCTCCGAATCGGATGACTTCGAGGCCGCAGCATTCGGCGATGAAGGCCAGCCGCTCGCCGAAAAAGCCGTTGTGGCCGACGATCACCTTATCGCCCGGCGTTGCCAGGCTCCCCATCGCCATGTCGAGCGCGGCCGAGCCGGGCCCGGGGACGATGAACATGTCGGCCGTCGTGCGGAAAATCCCTTTGAGCAGGCCGATCGTCTCATCGATATCCGGCATCCACTCGGCTCCATAGGAGCGCCGCACCGGCTGGCCCATGACTTCGAGGACGTCGTCGTCGATATCGCAAGGGCCGGGGATGAAAAGCTTGACGGGTCGGGTCATGTTCGCCTCTCCTGATCCTAATCCGCGATATAGCCGGCCCTATGGAAAACCGTCAGGCTCTTTCCTCGGACCGTGACCTTGATCTCCTTGAACGTGCCGTCTTTGGCGTAATTCGCCGGGGCGTAATAGAGAAGATAGTAATTTTCCGACGCGTCAGCGGCCATCTTCATTCCCGCCTCGGCATTGGACGTGACGTCGATGATGCCTCCCGTCGTCACCGTCAGGTCGCGGAAGGCGCGGAAGAGCGGCGTCGACGCCTCGAGGAGATTGTCCATCGTCTTGCGTTCGCCCGTTTCGACGTCCGCCATTCCCTTGGCGAGATAGACGAAGTGGATCGAGATCGAGGCGTCGGAAAAAGCCTTCTGGATCATGTCGAGGCTGAGCCCGTCATTCGTCCTGTATTCAAACACTTCGAGATCGTCGAGGTCAGGGAGCGGTATCGTTTCCTTTTGATAGAAGAGGAAAACGAATTTCTGGCCTTCGAGGGCTTTCAGATGCGCAGCAGCGCTCTGGAATCCTTGCAGGTTGGGAGCTTTCAGGTCGCGGAGGCGTTGGGTGACGTTACGTGACAGGATTTTCAAAATATCGCCCTCAACGGGCATCTGGCCGATGTCCTTGACCTCGCGCAAAAGAGCCCGGTACTCGAGAGAGACGCTCCCGATGTCCCGCTTGAGGAGCGATCTCAGCTGGGCGGCGATCTTCTCCTGCGGTAGCCGGGCGTACGCTTCCTCCTTGAAGTCGTAGGATTTCAAGGGGGTGACGACCATCAGCGAATCCGCGGGCGTCATGACCCGGCCGATGAAATCGTCGACAGCCTTGGTGAGCTCCGGGACATAGTCGTTCAGCTCGAAGAGAAGGAGGAAATGCCGCTTGTCGATGGCGGGGCGGAAGCCCTTCTCCGGCTCCTCCCGTCTGGTGATCGCGGTCTTCCGGACGAGGTAGGCCGCCAGGGGCTTTTGCGGGACGCCGTTCTCCTCGATCGTGAAATCGTCCAGGGTCAGGGTGTCGACGAACCGGCCGCCCCGAAAGACGCGGACCGGGACCTCGATATTGACGACGGCGGCCTCATGGGCGAGCTGTTGGGCAAAAACCGACAGGGGAAGGGCGAGGATAAAGAGACGAACCAGGCTCGCTTTCATGCCGCGCACCGGGGATTCTCCCCGGATAGTATCCTTATTTTTTGGGTTTGAACAGCCCCTGAGGGTTCGCCCCGAGCAGGCCGGCTTTGACGAGATCCGGGTCGGTCATCGTGAGGTCCCGGATCTGGGCCCGGGTCAGGACCCGGTAATGCCGGGCCCTGTCGAGGGCGTCGCCGAGATCGCTGATGTCCGTCGTCCGTGGTCATCCAGCTCAGGGCGTCGAAGCGGGAGAGATCGAAGGGGGCCGAGAACGACCGGAGCGTCTTCTCGCCGATCGAATTGAAGTAGACATCGAAGAACGACATCATCAGCTCGCGGATCGTCCGGTAGACCGGTTCCCGGAAGCGCAGGACGGTGAAGTTCGACTTGGCGATGCAGCCCCAGGCGCCGTTCTGCTTGAAGACGGCGAGGACGTGATCGTCGTCGTTGTGCGAGCGCATGTCCACGAGCAGGGGCGGATGTCCGAGCGTCCGCAGGGCGGCCGCGGCGAAGATCGCTCCCTCGAAGCAATTGGCCTTCCCCTCCCGGATGACCCAGCGCGGCGAGCGCGTCCCGAGGTCGGGATCGTAGCGGATGGAGTTCAGCCAGCCCTGGATCGCGAGCGGGGCGTCCAGGCGCCTGAAGAGGGCTTTTTCCGCCGCGGTCCAGGGGAAGGGAAGCGCTTTCATTTCTTGGGCTCCGTGGCATAGACCAGGACGCCGTCCGGGTCCGCGAACCGGACGTAGAGCCCGAAGCCTCCCGCGCCCTGCAGTACTTTAACCAAGACTTTGTTCCAGCCGGCCTTGAGGCTCACGGCGATTCGGTCCTGGTCAGGGTACGCCCCGCGGTAGGCCGGATTGGTGTGGACCGGAGCGTCGTTGATCCAGATCCGCACCCCGTCGTCGCTCCCGGCGAGGAGGCTCGTCGCCGTCGCCTTGGGCGCAAAAACGTAGGCTAAAGCGTAGACGACGACCTGTTCGTTGGGCTTGACGAGCTCGTTCAGGTTGAGAAAGCCGGAGGGAAGCGTCTCGACCTTTTTCCATGCGGCCTCAGCCCCGCCTTTGCCGGGGTATTTCTTGTCGAGCGCTGTTTCCTTCTCCGGGGGATAGGCGACCGTGAGCGAGTCCATATCCGGCGCGTCGAAGGGGCCGATGAGATTCCAGGACTTGATGAACTTGCGCTCCGAGGGCGCGAGTCCGAAACCGACGAGGCCCAGGTCCGAGCCCTGGGCCTGCCCGTCCTTGCCCGTCGTCTCGAAGACGATCGTCGCCGTCCCGGCGGCGAGCGGGACGCTCTTCAGGACGAGCGCGGCGAACTCCTTGTCCTTGGCATAGCCGCTGAACGAGGCCGGCTCGATCTTGACGGCGGCCCCGCCGGAGCGGACCGAGGCGACTTTGAGGTCGCCCATGGCCGGTCCTTTGAGCAGGAGGAGCTCGATATTGTAGCGTTCGGCCGTTACGACCGGGAAGGAGAGCTCGCTCAAGCTGCCCGGCTTGGCCCCTTCGGTGGTCAGGACGGGATAGCGCACTCCCGACGGGCCGTAATACGAGCTCAGGATGGACGTCAGGCGCCCCGCTTTGAACGAAAGCCGGGCCGCCTTGTCCTCGAAGGTCGCGCTCGCGGAGCCCGCCGCTCCGGGAGCCGGCTTCCCAACTTCCCATTTCGGCAGGACGAGCCCGGCCGGCGGCTCCAGGGCGAACGGGAGCCGCGCCCCGACGGCCGGAAAGGCCGGGAAGGCCTTGTGCGGCTCGACCTGATACCAGTAGGCCGTGGACGAGTAATCGTCCGCGCGGTCGTTGGCGTGGCCGTGCTCGATCATCACCCGAATGGATTTCTTGAACGGGATGGGGTCGGGGATGTGGAAGCGGTAGACCGTCGCCTTCGAGCCGGCCTGGAAGTCCTCCTCCTGGAGGGGGCAGCCGTAGAAGAGATTCAGCCCCTCGCGCATGCCCCAGGCGTCCGAAAAATAATCCTCCGAGCCCGTCCCCTGCATCGTCGGCGTGTTATCTCCGTCGACATAGATCATGTCGTCGCCCTCGCCCCACCAGCCCATCGCCTTCTGGAGGACGCTCAGATTGCAGCCGACATAATGGCCGCGCCCCTCGGCGTCCAGGAGAAGATAGCTCTTCCCGGGCTCGCAAGGCGTTTCCTGGCGGTACTGGGCATGGAAATAGGGCGTGTCCGAGCCCATCCAGCTCATTTCCCGGTAATCGACGTAATAATAGAAGGCCGGGATCTCGCGGGAGCCTTCGTTCGTCACCGTGATCCGGGCCGATTTCTGGAAGGGCATATACCAATAACAGTTGCGCGCCCGGCCCTCGGACGAGTTCGCGATCGGGAGCGAAGAGACGTTCCGGTTCAGGCCGTGGCCGACGCCGAAGAAATCGCCGATCGGGGCTTCGACCGAAGGATTCTTCTCCCCGTCCCAGTACATCCGGAGGACGATCTTGCGGCCGTAGAACGCCTCGGCCGAGATCGTGACCCAGATGTGATGGATCGCGCCCGGGCCGGCGATCTCGGCCAGGACGGCCGTGTCCCCCGGCTTGATCGTCAGGGAGTCCTTGTTGCCTCCCGTACGGTCGAACGAGGAAACGCGCTTGCTCGCGTAGTTCTGCGGCTGGCCGAGCTTGCCCAGGATGTCTTGGGCGGGGGCGAGCGCCGCCGCCGCGGCGAAGAGACCCGCCGCCGCCAGGGCCCATCCGATCGTCGTCGTCCTTCTCGCTCTCATGTTGACCTCGCTTCGATCGAACTTATTCTTCGTCTTTCAGGCGGGGCGACGGTTTGAAGACCTCCGCTGCCGGGGAAACGCGGATGTTCGCTCCCGGGACGGCGGCCGCGAGAACGCGGCGAGCGGACTCGGCGTCGCCGGTCACGACCGCGATCCGGATGCTCCCGGGATCGAGATATTTCCGCGCCGCCCGGTCGACGTCGGCCCGCTTCATGTCGACCAGGATTTCCAGCTCGCGAGCGAGATCTTCGGATTCCTCCGCGGGAGCGAGCGCCGCCGCGCGGACGCGAAGCCGGTCGCCCGCATGCCCCGCCGCGAGCTGCGTTTCGTCGAAAAGCGACTTCCGGGTGAGCTCGAAGCGGTCGTCGGGAATCCCGCCGCTGACCATCGCCCGGAAAGAATCCAGGGATGCGGCGATCGCCGCGACCGGATCGAGCCCTTCGCCGGCGGCGAGCGGAACGGGGAAGATCCTCTGCCGGCGGAACCGGTCCGGAGACAGGCTGATTTTGGGATCCGCGCCGAGGTCGACGGCCGCGATCCTCAGGGCCGCGGCATCCTGGGGCGTCATGCCGGGGTCGAGCGGATTCCCCATGGAAACGGCCGTGACCGCGCCCGGCATTTCCACGATCAGGATTTCCGGGCCGGCCGGCCGCTGAGGAGCCGGGAGCTTGAGGGAGGGAGTGAAACCGCCGGGAAGCCGGTTGAAATCCGTGAGGACCCGGTCGGGGAAACCGGACGGATAGCCTCCGGCCAGGCCGATGACGATGTTCCCCTTGACGAAATGCTGGGCGTAGAAAACGCGCGCGTCGACGGGCGTGATCTCCGGGATCGCCCCGGCGGCTTCGGCCGACGGGCGGCCGAAGGGACGGCCTTCGTAGATCAGGCGGTCGAGGGCGGCCCGGCTGAAGGCCCGGACATCCCCTTCATCGGAAGGGTACTCGAACCTCAAAATGCGGTCGGCCTTCAGAGGATCGAGGTCCTCGGCCCGAAATCCGGGGCTGAGGAGAAGGTCTTTGAAGGTTGCGTAGAACGCGTTGAGGTCGTCGCGGGAAACCTCCGCGCTGAAGGCCGACGCTTCCTTGTCCACGGTTACGGAGATCCTCGCCCCGAGCCGTCCGAGCCGCGCGGCGACCTCGGCCGCCGTCGACGTTTGGGTGCCTCCGTTCGCCAGAAGCTCCCAGGTCATCAGGCAGAGGCCGTCCTTGCCCGACGGATCGTGGACGGAACCCGTTTTCACCAGGACGAGGAAATGGACAAGGGGATCGTTGGGAGCGGGGAGAAAGGCGGACCCGAGCGCATCGGGTTCGGTCCCGGAGCACGAAGCGAGTAAGCTGAGGACGCCGGCGAGGACGAGGTCCCGGAATCGGACGGAAGGCTCACTCATTCACATACGTCAGCCACTTCTCGTATTTGGGCACGCGCCCCTGGACGATCTCGAGGAAGGTCTTGCGGATCTTTTGGGTCAGGGGGCCGGTCTCCCCGGTTCCGATCGCATGTTCCTTTTTCGAGGCCGACCCGTTCGAGCCGTCGATGACCTTGACGATGGGAACGACCTCGACGGCCGTGCCGGTGAAGAAAAGCTCGTCGGCGGCCAGGAGTTCCTCTTTGGTCATGGGGCCGATCTCGACCTTGAAGCCGAGATCGCGGGCGATCTCGACGACGCTCGTCCGGGTGATGCCTTCGAGGATGGACTCCGTCCGGTCGTTGGTGCGGAGCGCGCCGTTTTTGACCAGGAAGATGTTCTCCCCCGGCCCTTCGGCGATCCGGCCTTCGAGGTTCAGGAAAGCCGCCTCGTCGCAGCCCTGGGACCGGGCTTCCAGGCCGCAGATCGTGGATTGGACATAGGCCCCGCCGAGCTTGGCCCGCATGTCGAGCTGGGTGTGATGCAGCCGGCGCCAGGGGAGGAGATAGACCGAGACGCCCGCGTCGGCTTTGTCGCCGAGATAAGCTCCCCATTCCCAGGCGCCGATCGTGAGCTGGACGGG
Source organism: Candidatus Aminicenantota bacterium (assembly GCA_963848835.1). Lineage (GTDB taxonomy): Bacteria > Acidobacteriota > Aminicenantia > Aminicenantales > UBA4085 > CAWKFB01. Next base: position 7,529 of record CAWKFB010000004.1, read on the forward strand.
CGAGGCCTTGGGAACGAGCCCGAGGTTGCCGTAGGAATAGAAGAAGAGGGGCCGGATATAGCAGGAGTCGAGGTCGTTCTCCTTGATCGTCTGCTTGATCGAGCGGATGATCTCGCCCTTGCCGTACGGCGGGATCATTTTGGCGATCGAGGCCGAGAGCAGGAACCGGTCGATGTGCTCGATCAGCCGGAAGACCGCGGGCCCGCGTTCCGTCTGGTAGCAGCGGATGCCCTCGAAGACCGACGTGCCGTAGTGGAGCGCGTGCGTCATCGGGTGGAGGGTGCATTCGGACCAGTCATACATCTTTCCCATGTACCAGTATTTCTTGGCTTTGGGAAAGCTCGAGGTGTCGATCATGGATGACTCCTTTTGCTCGATTATGAAGGCTCGGTTTCCCGATAATTAAGGGATATTGTTAGCATATCCGGGCGCAAAATGGAAGAAGCTCCGGGATTGCCCCTCGCTCACAAAGGAACCCGAGCGGGTTCCCCCGCGCAAGGCGCGGGCCCCCCTCCGTTCCGAAATCGAGGGACGCTTACCTGCCGTCCTCTCCGAGTCATAGGAGAGGTAGCGAGAGGTAGAGAAATAGGTTGGGTCCTGAAAGCGTCCCGATACAGGGGCAACCCCTCCGCTTGGAGAGTATCTAAGAATTTACCTTAGCCCGAGTGAATTATTCGGGACGCTCGAAGTAAACCTGGCCGCAGTGGCGGATCGCGCGGATCGTCCCCTCCCGGACGAGGCGGGCGGCCAGCCTCCGGATATCCGCGGGGGGAACGCCGATCGAGTGCGACAGGTCCGCGGCCGTGACCGGACGGCGGCCGATCGTGGCCAGGATGGCCGTTTCCGCGTCGGTTTCGCCGCCGGCCGAGCCGGTCTTCTTGAAAGCGGCGATGGCGGCAGGGGCCCCAGATTTTTTCTGGGGGTCATTTCCGCCGCACTCGTCCGTGTTCTTATGCACGGCACGAGTACGGAGGACCGGACCCCCAAGTGATACTTGGGGACCCCCTCCTCCGCACCGGGTCGCGGCGGCTTGGCCGTACTCATCGGGGCGCTTCGCACAGATGAGTGCTTATTCCCGCGAACGAGTGTCTCGGCTTTTTCGCCGAAGAACGCCCGGATCTTTTCCATTCGAGACGGGGAAAGGGCCCGGGCCGTCTTCTCGGCCGGCGGGCGGACGACGGTGTTCAGCTGGATCCTGTCCGGCCGGATTCGCTCGGCGGCCTTCTTGAGGGCGCGGAGCTCCGCGGGCGAGTCGTTGATCCCTTTGACGAGCATGATTTCGAGCCAGATCCGGCCGCGAAAGGCCTTCCTGAGCTCGACTAGTCCGTCGATGATCCCGGCCGCGCTCAGGCCCTTGTGGGGCCGGTTGACCCGGGCGAAGACGCCCTCGGTCGCCGCGTCGAGGGAGGGGACGATGATATCGGCCCCGGCGACCGCTTTCCGGCCCGCGGGTGTCGTCAGCGTCGAGCTGTTGGTCAGGACGACGACGGGGATCGAGGTCATGCCCTTGATGCCCCGGATGATCCGTCCGATCCCCGAGTGGAGCGTCGGCTCGCCCGAGCCCGAAAAGGTGATGGCGTCGATCTTCCGGCCGCTCCCGAGCGCCGCCCGGATCTCGGCCAGAACTTTTTCGACGGGGACATATTCCCGATGCCGGACGACGGTCCGCGGCACCGAGCCGAGCTGGCAATAGACGCAGTCGAGAGAGCAGGTCTTGAACGGGAGAAGGTCCACCCCCAGGGAGAATCCCAGGCGGCGGGAAGGAACGGGGCCGTAAAGAAGGGGCTGTTGGGGCATCTGGAAATTTTTCCCGAAGCGCATTATACTATATCATTCTAACTCATTAGAAATGAAAGAGAAACGGACATGAGCGGCTACGGCGCGAAGGAAGCCCGGGCGGGCCTCCGGACGAAGCTCCCGGAGATCGAGACCTTTCCCAACCATTTCCGGGGCTATGAGATCAGGATCGAGGTCCCCGAATTCACCTCGGTCTGCCCGAAAACCGGGCTTCCCGACTTCGGCACCCTCGTCCTGCGCTATGTCCCGCGCGCCCGCTGCCTCGAGCTCAAGTCGCTCAAGGACTACATCCTGGCCTACCGGAACCTCGGCATCTTCAACGAGAACGCCGTCAACCGCGTCCTCAACGACGTAGTCAAGGCTTGCCGGCCCGTCCGGGCCTCGGTCACGGGAGACTTCAATCCCCGCGGGGGGATCAAGTCCGTGATCGAAGCCCGTTATCCGCGCGGCCGGAGAACGCGCGGCTGATCCGGGCGCCCGGCCCGGTCCCATCTTCCATGATCTCCCCCCGATCGACGAACGGATCGCGATTCGGCCCGAGCGACGCCTGGATGCTCCTGGCCACGATCTTCTGGGGGGTCAATTTCGTCTTCATCAAGGTCTCCCTGCGGGAGCTGTCGCCGGCCGGGTTTAACGGACTGCGCATCCTCCTGACCGCGGTCGTCTTCCTCGTCATTCTCGCCTTTTCCCGGCAGGGATTCGGCGTCGCCCGGGGCGACCTTTGGAAGCTCGTCCTCATCGGCTTCTTCGGCAACGCGGTGTACCAAGCCTTGTTCATCAAGGCCATGAGCCTGACCACGGCTTCGAACACCTCGCTCATCCTGTCGATGTCGCCCATCTACGTCGCCCTGCTCGGCGCCGTCTTCCGGATCGAGCGCATCCATTGGGCCGCCTGGCTCGGGATCGCGGTTTCGTTCGCCGGCCTGTATTTCGTCATTTCGCGGCAGCACGGTGGGCCGTCGTTCTCGCCGGAGAGCGCGGCGGGCGACATCGCCATCTTCTTCGGAACGATGCTCTGGGCCTTCTACACGGTATTCTCGGACGGTTTTCTCAAGAAGATGACGCCCCTTCAGTTCATGACCGTGACGATGGGCTTCGGCGCTCTCTTCTACGTTCCGTTCACGGCCGGCGATATCCTGCGGATCCCCTGGGCGTCCGTTTCCTGGGCGGCCTGGGCCGGCCTCGCTTTATCGGGCTTGTTCGGCCTGGTGATCGGCTATCTGATCTGGTACGAATCGGTCCGGAAGGTCGGGAACGCCAAGACCGCGATCTACAGCAGCCTGACCCCCCTGTTCACGTTCGTCTTCGCCGCCCTTTGGCTCGGAGAGCGCCTTCACGCCGCCATCCTGGCGGGCGCGGCCGTCATCCTGGCCGGGGTGTACCTCACCCGGTCGGGATACCGGTTCTTCTTAAAGCGGCCGCCCGCCCCGGCTATTTCAGCCCGAGACGGCTCCGGACCTGCTTGACCCGGATCTCGGCCGCCTTCTTTTCCGCGTACGTCCCGGCCAGCGTGAGGGCTTTCTCGAAATGGCCGAGGGCGCGGCGGTCCTCGCCGCGCGCCGAATAATAATTCCCGTAATAGAGCCGCGGCCCGTAGGCGTCCGCGTATCCGGCTTCGCCGGCCAGGATGTCGGCGTAGCGCGGGCCGGAGCGGTAATCGTAGCGCTCCGGGAGCTTCTCGAACTGCGCGCCCGTGATCAGTCCGATGACGACGCCCGCGGCGAGGAGCGCCCCGCCCGTGGCGAGGGGCCGGCTCAAGGATCTCCCCGGCTCCGGAGGCGGGAAGGGCGTCCCGGCGCGCCCGCGTCTCTTCTCGAGCTTTGCGGCGGCGCAAAAGCTCGCCCCGGCCAGCAGACCCCCGGCCAGGATGTCGACGACATAATGGTCGCCGGTATAGACGATGGTGAACAGGACGAGGAGCGTGTAGACATGGAACGGCCAGGACCGTCCGCGGGCGGCCTTCCAGACGATCAGGCTGCAGAGGATGGGGAAGGCGGCATGGAGCGAAGGCATGGCCGCGACCGGATTGGTATTGAAGCTCGTGGTCAGGCCCGGCGCGACCGAATTGTAGATCCGGATGTTGAAATGGACGAGCTTGGGGAGGAGGCCGAACATCTCGGAGGCGATCCAGGGCGGAGCGGTCGGGACGAGGGCGAAGCCCGTGATACCGGCCGCCATCAGGATGGTGAACGATGTCCGGAAGGTCCGGAAATGCGGTGAGCGAAGAAGCCAGAGGACGAGCCCGAGGCCGAGGAAGGCGACGAAATGGCTGCCGTGGAAGGCGGTCAGGACCTTTTCGAGCGGACCGAAGGTCAGTCCGTCGGGGCTGTGGAGCAGGGCGTTCTGGAGGGTCACCGAGGGGACGGAGCCGAACAACGCGCTCTCCCAGCGAAGGGGATAGAGCACATGGACGGGCAGGTCGAGGCGGCAGGTCGCGAGATAGATCAGGCCGCGCAGCCCGTCCGTGAGCTGGACGAAGGCGAGGAAGACGAACCAGTCGCGGATGAGGCCATCCATCCGGCGGGCCGCCGCGGCGACGCCGACGAGGACGAGGAAGACGAGGAACTTCGGCAGGAAAAGGACCTTGCCGGCGTAGAGGCTAAAGAGGATGGCCACGGCACTGGCGAGAAGAAGGAAGGCGGACCGCCGCGTCTCAGGCACGGGCGGCCTTCCGGGCGGGGGCCGGGCCCCGGGCGAAGAGGAGCAGGAAGACGAAGAACGTCACGGTCATGAGCATTCGGAGCTGGTTGAAGGGATACCCGCCCCGGGACGGGACGAACATGATGAATGCACATAGGAAGAGAAAGAGCGGGAGGGCGGCCGGCCGGCGCTCGTCGACGATCCGGGTGAAGAAATAGGCGATCGGGACGATCATGATGGCGTAATGCTGGGACCAGCCGATCGGGGCCAGGATGAGGGTCAGGATCAGGAAGACCGAGCCTTCGAGCCCCAGGTCGCGGTCGAGACGCACCCGGTCGCGGAGGATGTAGACGAACCAGAGCGCGGCGGCGACGACGGCGATGAAGAGGGGAATGACGAGGAGCTTGGGATAGCCCCAGACGGCCGAGCCCTGGCTCAGGAACGACTTGAGGGAGAGGTTGCGGACCGAATCCGAGAGATAGCGGAGCGAGACCGTGCCCGAGTTCTTGAGGAAGATCGAGAGCGTCGAGCGGAGGAAGGAAAGCCAGGGATCGATGCCCGACACCAGGACGGACGCGGCGAAGAGGCCCGCGCTCGCCGCGGCGAAGGCGAGGAGCGCCTTCCATTTGCGGTAGACGAGGAGAGGCAGAACGAACAGAACCGGGAAGAGCTTGACGAAGACCGCCGCGGCCAGGCAGATGGCCGCCGGGACGGTCTTCCCGGCCCGGCCGAGGAGGAGGTAGAGGAGGATGAGGGCCAGGACGAAGAAATTGACCTGCCCCAGGTAGAGCGTCGCCATCAGCGGCTGATTGAAAAGAAGAAGGGCGAAGAGGAAGACGAGGGGGAGCCGGTTCTCCTTCCCGGTGAGGCCGAGCAGCCGGGCGGTCAGATACAGGCACAGGAAGAGGAGAAGGAAGTTCCCGGCCATGACCAGGGTGAAGAAGGTCCGGGTCGGCAGGAAGGTCAGCGGCAGGCTGAGCTGGGCAAAGAAGGGGGGGTAGATGAACGGGTAGACGACCTGGCTCTTGCCGAAGATCTCGGCCGCGGCGGCGAAAAAGGCCTGTTCGTCGTAGATGTCGGCGCCGTGCCGGAGGGCCCAGGCGGCCGTATAGTAGGACGGCGAGTCGTACTGCCAGGCCCAGAAATATGGGAGAGCCTGGATGAGGAAGAGGCCGACGATAAGGACGATGAGCGCGTTCGTGACGGGACGGCTCCGGAAGATCGGCGAATCGAGGGCCCGGGCGGCGGCGGCCGAGATCCGCTCCGGCGCGACCCGCCGCGATAATCCCGTTCCCCCGGCCGGTCGCGGTTCGCTCATCTTTTCGGGGCCCGGATGAACCGCCCGTTCCACAACACCATGTCCCTGTCGAAATCCTTGGCCGTGCGGGGCGTGAAGAAGCCCGCTTCAGGGCGCTCGGGATCATAGGTCCAGGATTCGCGGCCGCCCCGGCGTCCCGTGGAGACGATGAGATAGTCGCTCCGGCCGGACGTCGTGATCCCGTATTCGCGGGCTCCCGCTCCGGTCCAGATCCAGTAATTGTATCCCCACCAGTCCACGGGCCGGACGAAATCGAGGTAGGGCAGAAGCTCGCGGAAGAACGGCTTCTGGTATTGGACGACGCCGTTCGGGTTGGTCGGGGCCTTCCCGACGGCTTCTATATAACGGAGGATGGCCCGCTCGAACATGCGCATGTCCGCCATCGTCGAGCGGTCGGTGGCCCAATCCTTGGCCCGGAGGTAGAGAGGGATGAGGACGGCCAGGATGAGAGCCGCCGCGGCGACCGCGAAGACGAGCTCGCCGGCCGTCATGCCTGTCCGCGCCCGCCGAATCATCGGACTCCGTACACCCTGTGGAGCTGGAGCCCCAGCCGGACGTTCTTCAGCCCGCGCCGGACGGCCGCGCCGGCAAGGCGGACGGCCTTGGCCCGGCTCCAAGCGGCGTTGGATTCCGGCTGAAGGAAGACGGGCCGATCGGCGGGGATCGCGCCGCGGACCTGGGATATGGCGGCGAGGGTAAGCTCGCGCGAAACGACGAGCTTGACCTCGGCGGCCTGGCGCATGTAGGCGGGGTCGAACCCGTAGCCGGGCGGCTTGGGCGACAAGGTGATCCAATCCGCGGCGATGGGGCGGAAGAGCGTGCCGTTGGTCTCGATCTGGACGCGAAAGCGCTCGGCCTTCAAGGCCGCGACGAGCGGCGCGATCTCCTGGGCCATCGGCTCCCCTCCCGTGAGGCAGATCCACTCGGCGGGGAAGCGCGCCCTGAGCCGCTTGACCCGGGCGAGGATCCGGGGAACCGAGACCGGCCGTCCCCTCCGGCGGGCGTATTTCGTGTCGCAAAAGTCGCAGGTCAAATTGCAGCCGGCGAGGCGGACGAAGATCGACGGTTCGCCCTGCCGGGCGCCTTCGCCCTGGAAGGAAGCGAAGGTCTCAGCGATGTTCAGAGTACGTGGCCGAGGCATCCTCGGATTCCCAGACCGTGACTTCCTTGACCGGAAAATCCCGCTTGAGGTCCTCGTACAAGCGGCGGGCGAGGTTCTCCGCCGAGGGGTTGAAGTCGAAGACCTCGTTGAGAAGGGTATGATCCGGGAGGGCCGCGGCGAGCTTCGCCTTGATCAGGGTGAAGTCGATGCCGAGCCCGGTCGGATCGAGCTCCTGGACCTCGATGACGACTTCGACCTGGAAGGTATGGCCGTGGACGTTTTCGCACTTGCCCCGGTACTGGCGGAGGAAATGGGCCGCCTGGAACTTATCGCGGACGCGCAGGGTCCAGCTCATGATCGTGACTCCTTCCTCTTCTTGTTCTTCTTCAGGCGTTCGATGAGCGGGTCGGCCGTCTCCGCTTGGGCGAAGGCGCCGCGGCGGAGGGCGCAGGCGGAGCAGGTCCCGCACGGGGCTTCCTCTCCCCGATAGCAGGAGATCGAGCGGGAGTAATCGGCCCCGAGCTCGAGGCCGAGGCGGATGATCTCGGACTTCCGCATCCGGACGAACGGCGCGACGAGCTTTATCGCCGGACCGCCGAACGCGGCCCGGGTCCCGGCGGCGATGGCCCGGTTCATCGCCCGGACGAACTCCGGCCGGGTGTCCGGATAGTCCGGAGAATCGATCATGTTGAACCCGGTGACGATGGTATCGAGACGGCGGGCCTCGGCGAACGCCGCGGCGATCGCGACGAGGACGCCGTTCCGGAACGGGACGTAAGTGGACGGCGGGCCGCTCGGAATATCGGAAATCGATCGACAGCGTGGGAGGGCGGCCTTCGGATCGGTCAGCGCGGACCCGGCGAAGGGAGCGGAGTCGAGGGTGAGGACGGTCTGCGGCACACCCATGCGCCGGGCCGTCCAACGGGCCATCCGAACCTCGACCCGGTGACGCTGGCCGTAATCCGCGGTCAGGGCGTGGACCTCGGACGAGCGCGCTTTCGCCCAGACAAGGGCGGTGGTCGAGTCGATCCCACCCGAGAAAAGGACGACGCTCCTCATGGCCGTTCCATTATATCGTCATTTGAGCGTGATCCTCCAGGCGACGCGGGATGGGAGCTCTTTCTGGAAGGAGGTCAAGACCTCGGCCAGGTTTCTCGCCTCTCCGGGCCGGACGGCATAGAAGGCGACCGAGGGTCCGCCGCAGACGATATTGTCGTCGATCGTCCAGCGGCCGACTTTGACCCAGGAGGCCGGGAGGCCGCCGAAGCGGTCGAACCATTCGTCGTAGACGACGGCGATCCGGACCCCGGCCCGCTCGGCCAAGCGGGCCATCGTCTCGGGGCCGTAAGTGCCGGCCAGGCGGGCGCGGGCGACGTCCCGGTCGGCCAGCCCCCACAGGTCGAGGCTATGAATGTCGGCGATCCAATTCACGGCCCCGATGTCGTTGAGGGCGACGGCGGTCCGGTCGTAGTGTTTTTTGATGAACGTCGCGACCTGGACCTGCTGCTCGTAGATGTTCCGGGTCGCGCGCGGGACCTCGAGCGAGGCCCGGCCCCCGCGCAGGCCGAGGACGAAGACGACGATGATGAGCGCAAGGAGGGCGGGGAAGCGGACGGCGGGAGAAGCCGATCGCGAGAAGGCGGGGGCGAGGTCGCGCCCGCCGAGGAGGAGGGCCGTCGTCCCGAGGGCCAGGAGATAGGCTTCGTAGCGGTAGAACCAGCCGAGCTGGGCGAAGACGAGATGGGCGGCGGTCGCGGCGAGGAAGAGGACGCCGAAGACGGCCGGCGGGTCGAAGAAGAGCTCCTGATGTTCGCTTATGGGCGATCCCTTCGCTCCCCGGACGATGAGAACGGCGAGGACCGCGGCGAACAGGACGAGGATGTGAGGGTTTTTCCAAGCCGCGGCGGCGCCGTCTCCAAGGAGTCCGGCGACGCCGGCCGGCGTGAGGGTCTCGGGGAGACGGCCTTTCAGCAGGACGGAGTTCGGAAGGAAAAACCAGCCGTTCGCGATCGAGATGTACCCGTAAACGGCGAGGGGAAGGATCCCTAAGGCGAGCGTGCCGGCCCCCAGAGCGGCGCGCTTGCGGATAAAAAAGAGAAGGGCGGCGATCCCGATGAGAAAGAGGCTCTCGAAGCGGGCCATGACGATGAGCGGGGCGAGAAGGAGGACGCGGTTGCGGACCGAAGCCGGGAGCGGGCCGGCGGCGAGAGCGGACGCCGTGGCGGAAGCGAACAGGATCGTCAACCCGGCGTGGAGGACGTGCTCGATGCCGCAGAAGACGAGCGGAAGGAGCGGCGTGAACAGGATGACGGCAAGCAGGGCGATGAAGATCCCCACGTCCGGGACGCGGGCGCGCCGGGCTAGGAAATAAACCAGGGCGAGCAAACCGGCGGCGAAGACGATGTTCAGCACGAGAGGCGCGGCTGCCGCGGGGCCGAAGACGAGGAAGGCCAGCGAAAGCACCAGCGTCCAGAGGGGGGAGGACGAGGTCGAGGCGAACCCGTCCGGAGAGATGCCCCAGACGCCGTGCTGGGAAAAGGTCCGGGCCATGGCCATATGGATATAGGTGTCGTCCAAGGGGTAGACGAAGTTCCCGCCGTCGAGTCCGCCCGGAGACCAAGGCCGTCGCGCCGATCGCCGCGAGGAGGATGAGCAGGGCGGTGACAAGAGGCCAGTGCTTCATCGTCGGTCTCCCGGCGCTTTGAGCCAGATCGTGAATTTCGGGAGGTCCGCCGTCCGGACATAGCCCGCGCGAAGGAGCGCTTCGAGCTCCGGAAAGCGCTCGAGATCGGCCCGACTGTCCCGGGCGCTCCCGGTGACGCTGGAAAGCGCGTCGCCGGACTCGACCGCGATCGCGGCGGGCGGATGATCTTCGAGTTCGCCAATGAGCACGGCGCGGGCCCGGTCTTCGTATCCTTCGACCCGGAGCGGGACATCATAGATATAGCGGCTGGCGGGCCGCCGGTCCGCCATCAGGTAGATGACCGGTTCGAAGCCCCAGATGAAGAGCCTCGAATCCGCGGCGGTGTTGGCGGAGATCCATTCAGCCGCGGCGCGGTTGGCCGCCGCGTCGACGTCGGCGACGCTGGCCAGCTCGTCCGTCATCCTTCGGCGCTCCGCGGCCGATGACGCGAGGGACTGAATCCTGAGGATGCTGCGCTCTCCGAAGGTCATGTGGGGGCTTCCGGCCGGCTTCCAGAGCCAGGCGCCGGCGGCGGCCAGGACGAGGGCGGCGGCGATCACCCAGCGCGTCCGGAGCTTCAGGGCGAGCTTCCATGCCGCCCAGCCGGCGATGAGTCCTCCCATCGGGATGGCCGCCCCGAAATGATAATGGAAGAGCTTGGCCTGCCAGGCGATCCCGAGGAGCTGGAAAGCCAGGCAGCCCATGATATGGGCGGCGCCAACGGATTCGCGGGCATGAACGCGCGGTAATAAGAAGAATAGGATGAAACCGATCAGGATCGCGGGCGAAAAAGCGACGGCGAAGCGTCCGAGGGTCAATCCCAGAAGAGCGGGGAAGCCGGACGCGGCGGGCCCGAACTTCATGTAGCGCGGGGCGAAGACGGCCAGGGCGTCATAGAGAGCCGGCAGGGCGCCGGCGAGGGCGAAATACGCGGCCGCCGCGGCCGCGACGGCGAAGCCGCCGCCGGCGAAAGCGCCGATCGCCGCGGCGGGCCGGAAGGGCGCAAGGCCTCCCGCATCCTTCCGTCGCGCGGCGAGGATGAGGACGAGGCTGGAGAGCGCGCCCCCGCCGAGAGGAGGCTTCATGAGCGCGGCCAGAGCGAACAAGGCGCCCGAAGCCGCCCAGGCCGCGGCTTGCTTCCCGCGGCCGCGCGCATCCTCCGCCGCGGGCGCGTAGGTCGCCGCGACGAGGGCCCACATCAAAATGGACGCGGCGAAGCTTTCCGGCTGGGCGGTGTGCCAGAATTCGAGCTGGATATAGAAGACGAGGCCGAGCGCCCCACCGATGAGACCGGGCAGGGCCCGGCCCAGATGCCGGCGGGAAAAGACGGCGCAGGCCCAGAGCCACGACACGAGCATCGCCGCTTCGAGGATGCGGACGGCCGCGAACGTCCGGCCGAAGACGAACCGGGCCAGGGCGTAGAGAAAGAACACCCCCGGCGTCTTGAAGTCCCAGGCGTCTTTGTAGGGCGCGCCGCCGCCGAGCATGGTATCGGCGACGACGGAGTAGATCCCCTGGTCGCGGCCGTAGGGGAAGAGCAGGAGCTGAAAAAGAAAAACGACGACGACGAGGACCGCGAGCGCGATGAGCCCGCGGTCGGCGGATGTCTCGGGACGCGTTGGGCTCGGGATGCCGAGAATATACCGCCGCCCGGCCGGCGAAGTCAATTCAGCGGATCTTCCGGTTCGCCTTGCAGAAATCCATCATCGCCGTGATGGCCTTCTGGGACGCCTCCGCGGAGCCGTCCTGCTTGGCGAAGATGTCGACGAAAGCCGTGAGCTCGGGCGCGGGCGGACGGGAGCCGTAATCGTGGAGGACGTTGATGATCCCGGCGTCGAGGCCGTATTCCATCGCCTTGGCCAGGTAGGCCCGGCAGACGCCCGTCCGGCGGCCCGGCAGGTCGCGGACGGCGTTGGTGACGCCGAGCGAAAGGTGGACGCCCTTCATCGCCGGGTCGCGCTTGATGCGCCGGATCGTCTCGAACGTCCGGTACGTGTAGCCCGGGGTGTCCGCGGCCATGGGCATGTCGATCGAGAGGGGGAAGACGGTCGAGTCGAAGAAGATGTCCTCCGGCTTGAAGCCGTGGCGGCCCACCGCGGCTTCGAAGATCTGCCGGGCCAGGGTGTGGAGCTCGTCGACGCTGTAGTAAGAGCCTTCGGAGCCCGTGGACTTCTGATCGACGAGCAGGCCGATGAAGCGGAAGGGCAGCTTTTCGCGGAGGGGAAGGAACGCGTCCATCGTGTAGGTCTTGAGCGAGTTGAGCAGGGGACGGCCGATCCCGGCCGGCGCGTCCTCGTACCAGGCTTCGAGGCCGGCCCGCAGGACGTCGGCCGAGCCGCTGTCCACGCTGACCGGGACGCCTTCGCCGTGGCGGCGGATGAAATGGACGTACTCGCGCATCAGGCGCTTCCGGAACTCGATGTCGCTCTCGCCGAAGGCGTCGACGTTGACGTCGAGATAGGCGGCCCCGTGGCGGACCTGGGCCTTGACCTGGGCGAGGATGTAATCGCGCGCCGGGCCGGGGCGGTCGAGGGCGCCGGGCCCGGCGTCGAGCACCTCCTGCATCGCCGCGGCCATCTTGGGGATGCTGGCGTGGAGGTTCTCGGCGATCGCGATCACGTTGAACGGCCGGGCGTGGTCCTTCTCGAAGATATGGTTCAGGAGCGAGGCCGTGCCGTCGAGGGCGGCGATCCGGGGCGGGTTGATCGTCCGGGCGAGGCGGTCGAGCCCCGCGGGCCCCTCGCTCGCCGCCTCGTCGTAGATGCGCTCGCCGACGCAGCGAAGGGTGACGTCGTGGCCGCACATCCCTTCGGAATCGGCGTCGCCGCAGGGAGGGTTGGGCATGCCTTTGGCGCATTCGCCGAGCGAGCAGCGGCTGAAGTCCTCCGGCAGATGGCAATCGCCGCACGCTTCGCAGGAATAAAGGAGCGACTTGACCCCTTTCTCGTTCGCCAGGAAGAAGCGGTACGGCCCGCCGCGTCCGGTGCGGAGCGACCGGCTCGCCCCGAGGAGGGACGTGATCGCGGGGCTCAGGCCGCGGCCGTGCGTCAGGAGCGCGCGGTGCATGAGGTCGAAGGTCTTCTTGTGCAAGGTGGCCCGCGGCTTCGAAGGCTCGCGGCGCCGCCCGTCGGGGTCGTAGAGATAGTATCCCGGCGCGCCGTCCGGTCCGCGCTTGACCCCGAAATCGAGGTCGGCCCGCCGTTCGCGCCAGGCGGACCCGATCTCGGCCGCTCGGGCGAGGATGCGGACGAGCGTCGCGTGATCGGCGATCCCGCCGACGTCCACTCCCGCGGCGCCGAGGTCCCGGTACATCGCCGCCTGCAGGGCGGCCCGCTCGATGTGCCCGTCGAGCCGCTCGGAAGAAACGCGGTCGAAGAGCTCCCGGGTCACGACGCAGCCGGGGAGCTTGCCCTCGGCCATGAGCCGCGGGGCCGGGGTGGTCGTTGAGAGGAGGTAGACGTTCCCAAACACGGGGACGTCGATCCGCTCATCGCGAAGGACCCGGAAGATCTCCTCGCTTTTGCGCGAGTCCCAGCCCATCTGGGTGATCAGGGCGTCCGCGCCGGAGCGGATCTTCTTGGCCATCTTGAGGTACTGCTGGCGCGCCGATCCCTCCGTGTACTTGAACGGCGAGACGGCGGCCAGGACGAAGAACGGCTTGACCCGGTCCAGATGCCCGGGCTTGGCCCGCTGATAAGCGTCGAGGTCGAGCTCGCGGACGATCTCGATGAGCCCGGTCGAATCGACGTCGAAAACGCCCGTGCCCGCGGCCGGCTTGTCGCCGGTGAGGGCGAGGAGGGTTTCGATCCCGAGCGTCCGGAGGCCGATCAAACCGGAGTGGATGCCGTCGCGGTTGTGGTCCTTGGCCGTGACGTGGGGGATGACGTCGAGCCCGGGCCATTTCCCGTCGCGGTCGAGAGCGGCGAAGACTTCGGCCGGGCCGAGCGCCGGGACCCCGTTCGGGCTTTGGGGGAGCATGACACCGACGAGGCTGAAACCGGCGGGGAGAGCATCGGCGTTCGCGGCGTGGTCGGCGAGGAAGCGGGCGATGTTGGCCGGGTTCTGTCCGCCTTCCGGAAGGAACTCGGCCAGGACGAGGAACGGCCGCTCCGCCGGCGCGGCGGCGAGCGCCGTCCTCAACGTCGTTCGGGTCATCTCCGGTTCTCCACGTTCCCTTCCATTCTGCGTCCGATCGAGCCGATCGGCAAATTCAAACTTATAGCTTTTTTCCGATTTCTTTGCAAGAATCGCGAAATATTCTTGACAGTGAATCCGGCGAGTGCTAATTTAATGCGAAATTCGTGATAGAATATTTTTAAAGAACATAGAGCGAACCGATTTTTCCGATGGACACTCCAAGCGACGCGAGTCCCGGCGAGCCCGCAGAATTGCGGGATGCCGTCGTCCGCGACGATGCCGGCGACCTGGCGTTCTTCTTCAGCCTCCTCCGCGAGCGCGAGCGCGCGGGCGGGCGGCTGAAGCTCATCGACACCGGGAAGCTCGCCGTCCCCGACCTCGAGCGCCTGGCCGAAGCGGGCGTCGGGATCTTCTCCTCGGACGCCGTCCGGAAGGATCCGCATGAGCTCGCCCTCATCGGCCTGGCCGCGCGCAAGGGCAATGCCGCGGCGGCATATTTCGTTCACGGTCCGTTCCGCGAAGCGGTCGATCCGGCCGGCCCATCCTTCGACACGATCCTCGAGCTGGCCCGGACCGGCCTCCGCATCGCCGTATCAAACGGCCGCGTCCCGCGCGACGCCGCCGCGCTCGATCGGCTGGCCGACGCCTGCCGCAAGGGCGGCACCCGTCTCGTTTTCTACCACACCGGTCCCGCGGACGCGTCCCTCGGCGTCCTCGGCCGCGCCGGCGCGTGGCTCCATCTCGACGCGGCCGGGCTCGATCCGGCTGGAGTCTCCGCCGCCGCCGATCTCGCCCGGGCGGCGCTCGGCGCCGGCGGCGGCCTCGTCCTTCACGTGTCCACCGCGATCGATCCGGATGCGCTCAAGGATCTCTTCGCGTCCGGTGCGTTCGTTCTCTTCCATACGCCCCCGTCCGACTATCGCGATCCGCGCCGGGAGCTCGAGGAAGGCGCTCAGCGGCGGCCCCTGCCGCCGGAAGCGTCCTATCTTTTCTCCGGGTTCATGCTGTGACGGCCCGCTGAGTCAGCGAACTCAATGGATAGGGGGTCTCGTCGGCGGTTGATCGAACAAATTGTGTTTATTTTAACAAAAAGTATTGACAACCCCGCAAATTGATATATAAATGAATTAGACGACGAAGAGAGACAGCACGCACGACGGCAGAACCACCCACATGTTAACCACGATGGGAACTTATGAATACCTGAGTCGCAGCTCAGGCGAGCGGCGATGAAGATTGCCCTAGTCTACAGCTCAAAAGCCGGCATGGCGTCTTCATTGAGCCGCGAGACTCCCGACGCTCAACGGGACGAAGAGGACGAACCTCCACTCGACTTTTTCGCCGAGTGCGATTCCGACGAAACCATCCAGGCGGTCCGGGACGCGCTCTCTCTGCGCCATGAGGTCGTCCCGGTCGAATCCGACGAACAGGCCTACGAGCGGCTGAAGGCCGCCCGGCCCGACCTCGTCTTCAACATCGCCGAGCGGCTCATCGGACCGAACCGCGAGTCGCACATCCCGGTGATCTGCGAAGTCCTCGGCCTGCCCTACACGGGCTCGGACCCGATGACGCTCGGGATCTGCCTCGACAAGTCGCGGGCCAAGGAGATCCTGTCCTACCACGGCGTCCGCAATCCCGAGTTCTGGGTCGTCGAGCCGTGCGCGGCCGTGCCCGCCGCGGTCCGCCTCCCGGCCATCGTCAAGCCCCTCTTCGAAGGCTCGAGCAAGGGGATCAAGGACAACTCCGTCGTCGACACCCGGGCCGAGCTCGAGGCCCGCGTCGCCGAGATCACCTCGACCTACAAGCAGCCGGTCATCATCGAGCGCTTCCTCCGCGGCATGGAGTTCACCGTCGGCGTCCTGGGCAACGACCCGGACTATGAGGTCCTGCCCATCGTCGAGATCGACCACAGCCTGCTCCCGGACGGGGCGCGGCCGATCTACTCCTACGAGGCCAAGTGGATCTGGGACACGCCGGACAAGCCGCTCGAGATCTTCAAGTGCCCGGCCCGGATCCCGGCCGCCCTCGCCGACAAGATCGCCGACGTCATCCGCCGCGCCTGCCGCATCCTGCGGATCAAGGACTGGTGCCGGATCGACGTCCGGCTCGACGAGAACGGCGAGCCGAACATCCTCGAGGTCAACCCGCTTCCGGGGATCCTGCCCAAGCCCGAGGACAATTCCTGCCTGCCCAAGGCCGCCCGGACGGCGGGCTACGCCTACAACGACCTCATCCTCCGCGTCGCCGACGAGGCCCTCGCCCGCTACGGGCTCCGGCCCCGGCCGGGGCGCGCGGCGGGAGAGGCCGCCGGAGCCTGCCGATGACGACGAAGTCGAAGAACAAGAACATCGTCGTCGGCATCGCCTACAACGCCTACGACCCGCTGACGGCCCGCAAGGTCGAACGCGCCTCGGAGGAGTCCGTCCAGGAGATGGCCAACGAGGTCCTGGCCGCGGTCACCGAGCTCGGCTACACGTCCTTCACCATGCCGCTCCACAAGAGCTTCCTGGCCTTCCTCAACCGGCTCAAGGTCCTCAACGCCGACGTGATCATCAACCTCTGCGAAGCCTTCGCCGGCTACCCGCAGCTCGAGTCGAACGTCGCCGCGGCCTTCGAGCTCATGGGCGTCGCCTTCACCGGCAACGACTCCCGGACGCTGGCCCTCTGCCTGAACAAGTTCAAGACCAAGGCCGTCCTCAAGTCGTCCGGGCTGCCGACGGCGGCCGCCCAGCTCGTGGATTCGCCGGAGGCCAAGATCGACGTCGCCTTCCCGGTCATCGTCAAGCCGAACCGGGAGGACGCCAGTCTCGGCATCCTGCCCGAGTCGGTCTGCGCCGACGCCGAGTGCGTCCAGAAGCAGGTCCAGAAGATCACCGAGGTCTACGAGCAGGCGGCCCTCGTCGAGGCCTTCATCGACGGCCGCGAGTTCAACGTCGCGGTCTTCGACGACGCCAAGCCCGAGGCCCTGCCCGTTTCCGAGATCGATTTCGGCCAGATGCCCGAAGGCCAGCCCCGGATCCTCAGCTACGAAGCCAAGTGGCTCCCGGACGCCGCCCTCTACCAGGCCTCGCCCCCGATCTGCCCGGCGCCGATCGACGACGCCCTCAAGGCCAAGCTCCAGGAAGCGGCGGTCAAGGCCTTCCTCGCCTGCGAATGCCGCGACTACGCCCGGGTGGATTTCCGGATGGACAAGAAGGGACGGATCTTCGTCCTCGAGGTCAACCCGAATCCCGACATCAGCCTCAACGCCGGCTACGCCCGGGCGCTCGCCGCCGCGGGCATCGATTACAAGTCCTTCTGGCAGCGCCTGATCGAGAAAGCCCTGGCCCGGAGGCCGAAGAAATGATCCGCCCGATGACGCCGGCCGACCGGGGACCCGTCCTCGACCTCATCCGGGAGACCGGATTCTTCCGCCCCGACGAGGTCGGCGTGGCCGAGGAGCTGATCGACATCGCCCTGGGGAACCCGGACCAGCGCGACTACGACGTCGTCGTCGTCGAGATGCGACGGGCACGTCGCCGGCTACATGACCTGGGGCCCGACGCCGCTCACGATCGGCACCTACGACCTCTACTGGATGGCCGTCGCGCCGAAGACCCAGGGCCGCGGCTACGGCAAGGAGCTCGTCCGCTGGCTCGAGGGCCGCGTCGCCGCGCTCGGCGGGCGGCAGATCGTGATCGAGACGTCCTCGACGCCGCATTACGAGCCGACCCGGAGGTTCTATCTGGGTCTTGGATATCGAGAAACGGCCCGCATCCCGGACTTTTACCAGCCCGGCGATGACCGGGTTATATACACGAAACGGTTGGTTTGACGTGAAGGAGCTTAGGACCATGGACGAATGGAAAGCAAATCCTCAGGGGGAGCCTGCGGACGCCCGACGAGATCTGGCCGAGCGGTTCGGCCTGAATCCGGACGAGATCCGCAAGATCGCCCGTGTTTTCAAGACCCAGATCACGCCGTATTACGCGAGCCTGATCAAGGAAAAGGGGGACCCGATCTGCAGGCAGGTCGTGCCCGACACCGCGGAGCTGAACTGCGAATTCCGGCGTCTCCGACCCGCTCGGCGAGGACCAGGATTCGCCCGTGCCGAGCATCGTCCACCGCTATCCCGACCGTCTGCTGTTCCTCGTCTCGCACAGTGCGCCTCGTATTGCCGGTTCTGCACCCGCAAGCGCAAGGTCGGCGACGCCGGCAAGATCAACCCCAAGCTACATCGAGGACGGGCTGGACTACATCCGGGCCCACGACGAGATCCGGGACGTCATCGTCTCGGGCGGCGACCCGCTCATGCTGAGCGACGACCGGCTCGAGTACATCCTCAAGTCGCTGCGGGCCATCCCCCACATCGAGATCATCCGCGTCGGGACGCGCGTGCCGTGCTTCCTGCCCCAGCGCGTGACCCCCAAGCTCGCGGCCATGCTGAAGAAGTACCACCCGCTCTACGTCAACGTCCACTTCAACCACCCCGACGAGCTGACCCCGGAGGCGAACAAGGCCCTGGGCCTGCTCGCCGACGCCGGCATCCCGCTCGGCTGCCAGACCGTCCTGCTCAAGGGCGTCAACGACGATCCGCTCGTCATGCGGCGGCTGATGCAGAAGCTGCTCATGGCCCGCGTCCGGCCGTACTACATCTACCAGGCCGACTACGTCCAGGGCACGGAGCACCTCCGCACGACGGTGGAGAAGGGCCTGGAGATGATCCAGGCGCTCCGCGGCTGGACCTCAGGGCTGGCCGTGCCGCATTTCGTCATCGACGCGCCCGGCGGCGGCGGGAAGGTTCCCCTCCTGCCGAAGTACATCCAGACGATGAACGACGAGCACGTCGTCATGAAGAACTACGCCGGGGAGACCTACCGGTATCCCCAGGTCCAGACGCCGGAGCAGAAGAAGAAGCCGCGGCGGGAGCGGCGCCCGTACGTGGACCCGAACGTCGTGACCAACGTCCCGCCGATCGGCTAGGAGGGGCGCCTGCCGGCCGTCCCACCATTTCCCAAACCGTTGACAAATCCCTCCCTGTTGCAGGGAGGGCAGGGTGGGTGAGAAAAAAGAAAATCGGTGAACGGTTTGGGCTCTCCGGATTCCCCAGGCTGAATCGGATGATTGAATGCTCTTGGACGGCCTTTATGCTAAAATAAAAAGGCGGGAGACGGGGATGAAACTCGACCTGACGGTTTTAGAAAAAGCGCTCAATCAGCTCGAACAAAGCCTGTCCTATCTCCGCTCCGATCTCGCCGCGAGGGACGCGGGACTGCGCGCTCAGTTCCGGGCGGCAGCGATTCAAGCTTTCGAGTTCACCTACGAGCTTTCGATCAAGATGATCCGCCGCCAGCTCGCCCGGATCTCCGCGGTCCCGTCCGAGCTCGCGGAGATGGCTTACCGCGATCTCATCCGCGAGGCGGCCGCCGCGGGTTTGATCGTCGATCCCGAAAGCTTCTTCCTCTACCGGGACATCCGGAACATCACCGCCCATACATACGATGAGGCCAAAGCCGAGCGCGTCCTGAGCGTCCTCGAAGGGTTCCGCAAAGACGTCATCGTCCTCTTGAAAGAGCTCAGCCGGCGAAACCATGCCGACGATTGACCTCCTGCCGCGGGACCTTGAAATCATACGTTCGATCCTAAGCCAGTTCGTCCCCGGCCGGGAGGTTCGCCTGTTCGGGTCCCGCGCCTCGGACCGGGCCCGGCGCTATTCCGACATCGATCTCGTGGTTATGACCGAGCAGCCCCTCGACGTTAAGGTCCATGCGGCGCTGATGGAGGCTTTCTCGGAATCCGCTCTTCCTTTCAAGGTGGACGTTCTCGACGCCGCTACGCTTGCCGAAGGTTTCCGCCGGAGCATTCTCGACGGATCGGTCGTCGTCCAGAAGGGCGCCTCCGGTAAGTGAAATCTGGGGTCGGTAGACGCGACCCCAGGTCAGAATTCGGCGAGGTAGGCGGCGAGGCCCGGCTTCTGGACCAGGGGCAGCGCCTCTTCGGCCGTGAAGCCGCGGCTCCGCCGGACCGATTCCAGGATCCGGATGATCGACAACGGCACTTCGGCGGCCTGCCCCGCGTCCTGCGAGCGCTCCTTCATGAACGCGATCGAATCGTAGAGGACCGCGTTCGCCTCGCCGTAGGAAACCGGCCGGCGCGTTCCGTACTGGCGGACCCAGGCCGGCCGGCCGAGCGTATCGTTGACGTGGCTCTGGATGAGGAACGTCGCCCGGCCGATGAGCTTCAGGTTCGACGGGCTGACGTTGGTCATCGTGTTGCCGACGACCTTGCCGAGCTTGGCCATCACCGCCGTGGAATGGGCGTTGAGGACCATCTTCAGGGCGATGTGCTGCCCGAGGCGGAAGGGATCGTTTTCGGAGGGGACGGCCAGGTTCACCCGGACCATGCCCGGCTCGGCCGGATCCGTCGCGGTCTCCACGATACCTTTCTCCCGCGTTTCCGCGACGGAGACGATCCCGACCCCCGCGCCGGCCGCGAGCGCCAGGCGCTCGAAGCGGTTGAAAGGCGAAGCCGCTTTCCGCGCCTCCTCATCCTCCGGCCCGAGCAGGGCCATGACGCACAGGTCGCCCCTTTTCGGGCCGCGTCGTTTCGCCGCGTCGTCCGAGAAAGAGAAATCGTAGAGCTTCTGCTGGTCGTTCCCCGCCCGGGTCAGGCTGGCCAGGGCTTTTTCGCGGAGGTAGGGGTCCTCGATCTCTTTCTCGAACGGCCCCCGGTAGAGCGCCGGCTCGAGTCCCCGGAACGGCCGGCCGAGGAAGCTTCGCCACGCCGCGGCGGCGTCCGGGGCGTCCGCCCAGACCTGGATCCAGCATTTCCGCTTCGGCTCGGCGATGGTATCGAGCGGGTAGAGCCGGAAGGTGGGGCTGCGCTCCGTGCTGTCGATGAAGACCGTGATCAGACCGGAGCGGGCGAAATACGTGGAAAACCGGCCGGCCTCGTACGTCCGCGCTTCGAGGTCGGTCAGCTTGGCCAGCGCCGGCACGCTCCGCTTGACCTCCTGGAGGATCGGGGCGAATCCGGCAAGACGCCCTCCGAGCGTCGATTCGCCGCCGAAGCCCGCCTGGGCCAGCTCTTTTTTCGAGAGGAAGCGGCGGAGGACCCGCTCGACCGCGGTCTCGAGCGCCGCGCCCAGGACGAACGTTTCGCTCGTCGTCGCCTGCATCCGGGTCGAGCCGGTGATGGCCTGCGGGCCCGTGGTCAGGTTGATCTTGGTGATCCCGGGCTCGTCGAGCACGGCCCGGCTTCGGGCGAAAGGCCGGAGCCGGTCGTCGGGATTGTTGTAGACGAAATAAAGCTTCTTCCGGCTCAGGGCCGGGTCGTACCCCGGGGCGGATCTCCATTGATCGAGCGCGGCGAGGACCGTCCCGATGACCGAGGAGGTTTCGCCGCCTTCGGTGACGGCGATCACGACGTCGCCCTTGCGGATGTTCCGGTCGGCGAGCTGGAGCCGGCCGATGAGCTGCAGGTCCTCGAAGCCCTCGAGCGAGCTGATGAGGGCCCGGTCGGCCCCGGTCATCTCGCCGATGAGTCCGTCCTCGACGGCCGGCCCGAGCGGGCCGCGGAGCTTCGCCCAGAGGGACGATTCGGACTTGATCTTCGCCCAGAACGGGCGCCAGAAGCTCGATTCCATCTGCTTGGCCAGGCGGCCGGTCGCGCCGCAGCCGTAGAAGTAGACGTCGCCGCTTGTCCAGGATGGCGCTTTCGATCTCAGAGGCGAGCGCTTCGAGCGCGGCGCCGTCCTTGACGAGCGCCTCGACGCGCGCCTGGATGTCCTCGTCCACGGCGAAGAGCATCCGCAGGCCCGCCTCCGTGTCCGTACGGATCCGCTCGCCGAGGCTCCAGGTCTTGGGATGGCGCTGCTCGGTCAGGAGCGTGTGGAGCTGGAATTCGGTCTTGTTGACGACGTAGTCGACCGATTCGGCCGAGGCCTCGAGCCCGAGGAGCTTGAGGACCCCGAACTCGCGGGCGTCCGTCTCCTGGGCGGGGGCGAGGGCCAGCCCGGCGAGGAGGAGCAGCGCTCCGGCGAGACGAAAACATGCTCCGGGTTTTATCCGTACTGATGCGTGTCATCCAGGATGTCTCCTTCGCGCCACGCTTTGGCCCATTCGTCGGTCAGGAAGGCGATGTGCCCGCCGCCCGCCGTGGAGCAGACGACGCGGACGAGGCCCGCGTTGATGATCATCTTCTTGCAGATGAAGCAGGGGAAGGCGTTGATGACCTCGCCCGTTTCGGCCGCCGTGCCGAAGATGTACATGTCGCCGTGGAGGAGGCTCACCCCGGCCCGGGCGGCGTTGATGATGGCGTTCTGCTCGGCGTGGACGCTCCGGCAAAGCTCGTAGCGCTGGCCGTGGGGGATGCCGAGCTTGTCCCGGAGGCAGAAGCCGTGCTCGACGCTGTCCCGGGTCTTGCGCGGGGCCCCGACGTAGCCGGTCGAGATGATCTGGTCGTCGCGGACGATGATCGCCCCGATGACGCGGCGCCAGCAGGTGCTGCGACGGGCGACCTCGCGGGCGATGCCGAGGTAGTACTCCTCCTTCGAGACGCGCGGAGCGGTCATAGGAAGGCCTCCAGTTTGCGGTGCAGGTCCTCGATCGTCCCGTCGTTGACGACGACGGCGTCGGCCAGGGCGAGGCAGGCGCCGAGCTGCTGGGCTTCGGGCCGGGAGCTCCGCTCCTCGCTTTCCTTGCCGGCGAAGTCTTCGAGCGTCGCGGCGGATTCGTTCCGCCCGCGCTTCACGGCCCGCTCGAAGCGGAGGGCGATCGGCGCCTCGACGGCCAGGAGGAAGAAGCCGGGCCGGGTCTTGAGGTAGGCGATCTCCATGGGGTTTCGGATGCTGTCGATCACCGCCGGCGGCACGGCCTCGGCCATGACGAGGCGGGCCAGCACGTCGGGTCCGCCCTCGAGGCGGAGCTCGTTGCCCCGCCGGATCAGGTTGTCCCGGCTCTCCTCGAGGCCCTCGGCCCGGAGGCGCGTCCGGATGACGTCCGAGAGCGACCGGTAGCCGTAGCCGCGGGACATGAAGAACGCCGCCGCTTCGCCCTTGCCGGCGGAATTGGAGCCGGTCAATCCGAGGAAGGGGTGCGTCATCCGGCCAGGTCCGCTCCCGCGTCTTCCTTCTTTCTTCTTCTTCCCGAAGATCCAGGCGACGAGGATGCTGAGCCCGTACAGGCCGAGCATGGGCACGGCCAGGATGCTCTGGTTGACCATGTCGGGCGAGGGGGTGATGAGGGCGGCGATGACGAAGACGGCCAGGACGGCGTACTTGAAGTTCTTGACCATCCACTTGGCCGTGATAATGCCCATCCGGGCCAGGAAGAAGACGAGGGTCGGCATCTCGAAGACGAGCCCGATGCCGAGGAGCATCTTGACGGTCAGGCCGAAGAAGTCGTTGACCGTGATCATGGCCTGGAACTCGCTGCCCAGGTTGATGAAGAAGCGGCAGGCGAAGGGGTAGGCGACGTAGTAGGCAAAGGCGGCCCCGCCGAGGAAGAAGACCGTCGTGAACAGGACGAAGGGGACGACGTACTTGCGCTCCTTCTTGTACAGGCCGGGGGCGATGAAGAGCCAGATCTGGTAGAAGATGAACGGCGAACAGACGAAGATGGCGGCCAGGAAGGAGACCTTGAGGTAGAGCATGAACGGCTCGGTCAGGGTCCGGAAGGCCAGGGAGTTGATCCCGTTCGGGAGGAAAGGGGCGATAGGCTGGGCCAGGAAGCGGAAGATGTCCTTGCTGAAGATATAGGCGGGAATGAGGACGATGAAGATCGAGGCGAAGCTCCAGAACAGCCGTTTTCGGAGGTCCTCGAGATGCTCGAGGAAGGTCATCTCGTCAGGATTTTTTCGGCCCTTCCGCGTCATCCGTGTTCAAACCCTTCTTGATGTCGTTCTGGATGTCCTTGAGCTCGTCCGCGCCCAGGCTTTTCTTGATGTCGTTCTGGATGTCCTTGAAGTCGTCGGCCCGGATCTGTTCCTCGAACTTGTCCTTGATCTCCTCCGGTGGACTTCTTGAACTCGCGGAGGGCCTTGCCGATGGACCGCCCGATCTCGGGGAGCTTTTTGGGGCCGAAGACGAGCAGAGCGATGGCCATGATGACCATCATCTCGGGCAGGCCGATGTTGCCGAACATGCCGCCTGATTATACCCGCTCGCCGGGGGTTCCACAAGAAGGGCTCCGGGATCGACCAACGCTCACGTATTGATGCGGGGCTCCCGGGGAAGAAGGTCCGGCGGCACGCCGGTTCCCCCGGCGTGGGAACCGGCTCGTTCCTCGGCTCGCTCTTCCCGGCCTGCGGCCGGGAATCCATGCCCGCTCGCCTCGGTATGTCCCCCGGACCCTCTTCCCCTCGCGCCCCGCAATCTATGATCATTGGGCGATCCCGTCGCCCATCCAGCCAGAAAGCGCCGACCGGCAGTCCTCTCCGAGAATAGGAGAGGCAGGAGAGGTAGAGAATATTTAATAGAATCTCGGAGGCTTCCCGAATCTGAGTTACACAACGCTCGCTTTTGGGTGAGGCGAGGTGCGGTCCGAGCGACATCGGGAAATCCCAGCTCTGCGTCCCGAGCTCCGACGGGTAGTCCCGCGCAGCGGGACCGCGAGAATGTTTGAGCACGTGACCATATTCCGGACGCGGCACATATGACAAAGGGACTCGGTGCGAGGAGACCATCGGGGCGCGGAGGGCGCAGCGCCTAGGAGCTCGAGTGACAGGCAGAGCGTCAGGATTTCCCGCCGAGCGAGACCGCCCTCGCCGAATCCTCCGGAGCGGATTTGAGGCCGCGGGCGGGACGTGCTAAAATCGATTCCAACACCATGAAACCGCGCAATCTGTTCTTCATCACTTTCGCGGCCCTGGCCGCCGTCTTCGTCGGCTTCGGGGCCCGGCGGACGACGCCGACTGGGACCGTTCCGTCGACAAGGTCTCGGCCATGGCCTCTCTCGTCGCCAAGCACTACTACCAGCCGGTCGACGGGTCCAAGCTCATCCAGGAATCGGCCAAGGGGCTCCTCCAGTCCCTCGATCCCCATTCGTATTTCCTCGACCCGGACGACTTCGCCCGGATGTTCGAGGAGCAGCGGGGCAAGTACTACGGCATCGGGACCCAGATCCAGAAGCAGGAGGACCGGCTCGTCGTCGTCGCCCCGATCGAGGGCGGCCCGTCCTGGCGCCTGGGCGTCCAGGCCGGAGACATCATCAGCCTCATCAACGGCGAGAGCACCAAGCCGATCTCGTCCCAGGACGCCGTGGACAAGCTCCGCGGCCCAAGGGAACGAAGGTCAACGTGACGTTCGTCCGGGAGGGGCTGGAGAAGCCGTTCGAGCTGACCATCACCCGGGAGGAGATCCCGCTCTACAGCGTTCCCTACGCCTTCCTCCTCGACGACGGGACGACAGGGTACATCTTCATCCGGAACTTCGCCGAGAACACCGGCGAGGAGTTCAACGAGAAGCTGGCCGCCCTGACCAAGCTGGGGATGAAGAGCCTCGTTCTCGACCTGCGCGGAAACCCGGGCGGCGCCCTCCCCGCGGCGATCGACATCTCGGACGAGTTCCTCCCCAAGGGCGCGGTCGTCGTCTCGGTCAAGGGCCGCAACCGGATGTACGACCGGGAATATTTCGCCGTGGAGAATGACCAGTACGAGAAGCTCCCCCTCGTCGTCCTGATCAACCAGGGGAGCGCCAGCGCCTCCGAGATCGTGGCCGGCGCGGTCATGGACCACGACCGCGGGATCGTCGTCGGCGAAGATTCCTTCGGCAAGGGCCTCGTCCAGACCGTCTTTCCCATCTCCCAGAACATGGCCTTCGCCCTGACCATCGCCAAGTACTTCACCCCGAGCGGCCGGTCGATCCAGCGCGACTACACCCGCTTCGACGATTACATCCTCGATACCAAGACGGCCCCGGAAAAGGACCGCGAGGTCAGCTACACCGACAAGGGCCGCAAGGTTCTCGGCCAGGGCGGGATCACGCCCGATTACGAGGTGAAATCGACGATCCTCGTCTACACCGCGGAGCTCCGCATCCAGGGCGCTTTCTTCTCCTACGCCCGGAAATTCGTCGCCCACCAGACGCCCCTGTCCAAGACCTTCGTCTTCCCGAACGAGGCGGCGCCGGCTCCGGGCGAGGGCAAGATCCAGCTCGCCAAGTCCTTCATCGCCGACGCGGCCGTCCTGGCGGACTTCAAGGACTACGTCCTGGCCAACAAGCTCCGCTACGACGCCAAGGCCTTCGAGCTGGCCGGCCCGGAGATGAAGCGCGAGATCGAGCGCGAGACGTCCTCCCTCCTGTGGGGGATCGAGCAGGGATGGCGGGCGTTCATGGTCTCCGACGAAGCGGTCCTGAAAGCCAAGCAGATCATGGCCGGGTCCGGATTTCCCGGTTCCTCTCCCCTTCCGGGCACGACTGCGTCGCCTATCGCCAGGGCTCACCCAGTCCGGCCGGGGGCCCTGACTCATCGGCGGTCCCCCGATGGACCCTGCCGCTTATTTGACAGGAGATATGCCATCTTCTGCGGCGGCTGTCAATGCAATTGTCGGGGATTCCGGCCGCCAGGCAGTCGTTGCCGGCTCCGTCCTTTTCCCCCTCCTCAAGACCACCACCCGGCCGGGGTGAGAGCCAGCCTGGGGTTTTATATGCGCCCTTGGGTCCTATCTCCCCTATTACCCCAGGGCCGGAGTCACCATTCCCCCTCTGCCTGACAACCTTTTCAGGTAATCGCGCCAAAAATTACTTGACATAAGGTCTAGAGCATGATGATGCTTAATTTATTTCTTTTCGTAAAGAAAGCTTGCCCCCGGACCACGTGCCGCGCCGATTCTTTGCATACCTGCCCCATTCCGGCGACGTGGGCCAGGAAAGCCAACCCTGGGCCAAGGAGGCCAATCCTTTATTCTCCCAGCGGCCCTATAAGGCAAGGCTGGATATGGCGGGTCCTTCAAGCGTTAGACCGGCTGCGGTCAAGCAAGGGTTCGTGGTGAGCCCGCCAGCCTCATGCAATTGGGCCATCATGCCTGGCCCGGCGATGCCAGGGTATGCATGGGGACTGGGCCTCTGATCTTTCCACCGGTTAATTACCCGCGAGCCTTGCCACCCGCGAGGAGTGATTTATGGGACAGGACAGGAAACCTCCCAGGGGAACCCCAAATCTCCGGAAAAAAGCCGAAGCCCGTCTGCAATCCAAGACACCGGGGGTTCAAGATCTGTCCCATGATGAAATAAGCGTCTTGGTTCATGAGTTGCAAGTGCATCAGATTGAATTGGAAATGCAAAATGATGAATTACGCCAGGGCCAAATATCGTTAGAAGAAGCCAATAGAAAATACAGCGACTTTTATGACTTCGCCCCGGTGGGCTTCCTGACCCTGGATGAATCCGGCCTGATCCGGGAAGTCAACCTGACCGCAGCCAGCCAATTAGGAGTAACCAGGCGCCACCTGGTCGATAAGCCCTTCCGATTCTTTATCGAAGTTGAAGATAGGGACCGCTTCCGCCTCTACCTCAAGCGGGTTTTCCAGGAACCGGGGCCGCAGCCCGGTGAGATAAAACTGCAACGACCCGATGGGGGAGTTTTTTTGCCCACCTGGACAGCGTCGCGGTTACCGACGTCAGCGGCGCCAGGGTGTGCCGCACGTCCATCACCGACATCAGCGACCTGAAACAGGCGGAAGAGAAGCTGCAAGCGAGTGAAAGGCTGTTTGCGTCCTTCGTGGGGCACCTGCCCAGCGTGGCCGTCATCCGGGATCTCGAAGGGCGCTACCTCTTTGCCAACGCCGCCTGGGAGCAGGCCTTTCAGAAAAGCCGGGAGGAGTGGCTGGGCAAAACCTCTGAAGAACTCTGGCCACCCGAAGTTGCCGCAAAATTCAGGGAGCAGGACCGGTTAGTCATTGAGTCCGGAGAAGCGTTGCAGACCCTGGGCTCCCTGCGTCACCCCGACGGCCTGCATCAGTGGATTTCCCACCGGTTTCCCATCGTCGATCAGGATGGCCAGCCGGTCATGATCGGCGTTAATGCCATCGATGTCACCGAGCCCATGGCAATCAAGGCGCGGCTGGAGCAAGTTCTGGACTCCGGTCCGGCGGCCATCTATACCTGTGACGCCGGGAGGGGATTTTGCTCTCAGCTACATAAGTGAAAACATCAAGACGCTGGTAGGCTGGGAGGCCCGGGACTTCCTGGCCGATTCCCGGTTCTGGCTCGATCACGTGCATCCCGAAGACCGGCCCCGGGTTCTGAAGCGCCTGGAATTCCCGTGGCCCGAGGACCGCCAGACCTATGAATACCGCTTCCTGGCCCAGGACGGCGCCTATCGCTGGATGCACGATGAATTCAGGCTGGTGCGGGATGCCGACGGCAAGCCGGTGGAAATTACCGGCGCCTGGATGGACATTACGGCCCGCCGGCAGATGGAGCAGGAACTGAAAGAAGCCCACAACCGGCTCCAGACCCTGATTCAGGCCGCACCCCTGCCGATTGCGGCCGTGGACCGGGAAGGGTGCATCACCCAGTGGAATCCTGCCGCGGAGCGTGTCTTCGGCTGGCCGGAAGCGGAAGTCATGGGACGCTTTAACCCCCTCGTCCCTCTGGAGGGCCAGGAGGAATTCAGGCAAATGCTGGCGGGCCACTGGGCCGGTGAGTCATTTGCCGGCCTGGAACTGAAAGGGCGGAGAAAAGACGACTCTCTTCTGGACATCAGGGTGTCCAGTGCGCCCCTCTATGATTCCCAGGGCGACATCATCGGGGCCATGGCAGTGATGGAAGATATCACCGCCCGGAAGCAGGTGCAGGAGGCCCTGCGGGAGAGCGAAGCCAAATTCCGGGCGAGCTTCGACCAGGCCCCCATCGGCGCCGCCATCGTCTCCCTGGACTACCGTTTCCAGAGGGTCAACGACGAGTTGTGCCGCCTTACCGGGTACTCGGCGGCGGAACTGACCTCCCGTACCTTTCTGGACATCACCCACCCGGAAGATATGGCGGAAAGTAAAAAGCAGGGTGAGCGCCTGGCCCGGGAAGAAATCGAGCCGTATCAGATGGAGAAGCGCTATATCCGCCAGGACGGCGAGACCGTCTGGGTGCGCCTGTCGGTGCGTCTGGTGAAAGACGCCCAGGGAGCGCCCCGGTATTTCCTGTCGATGATGGAAGATATCACCGAACGCCGGCGGGCCGAAGAGGCGCTGCGGGAAAGTGAGGCGAAATACCGGCTGCTGGTCAATCAAATCCCGGCCGTGGTCTTTAAAGGCTATCAGGATTGGAGCGTCGATTTCTTCGACCGGAAAATTGAAAAGCTCACCGGATATCCCAAGGAAGAGTTTGACTCCCGGCAACTCAAATGGTGCGACCTGGTCCACCCGGAAGACCTGGATATGTTCCGCGGGGTATTTAAGCAAGCCCTCAAGACCGACAAATCTTACGTCCGGGAATATCGCATCCGGAAAAAAGACGGTGAGATTGCCTGGATTCAGGCCCGGGGGCAGATATTCTGCGATGCCGCCGGTCAGGTTGATTATGTCAGCGGGGTATTCTTTGACATCACGGCGCGCAAGGCGGCGGAAACCATAATCCACCAGGAGCGCCAGCGATTCTTTTCCCTGTTGGACATGCTGCCGGCCTTTGTCGCCTTCTGGCGCCGGACCGCACCTTGCCATTTGTCAACCGTCAATTCCGGGAGATCTTCGGAGACCCCGAAGGCCGCGTCTGCCACGAACTCATTTTTTCTCGGCCAGAACCATGCGAAGGGTGCCAGACCTTACCGGTCTTTGAGACCCGGCAGCCGGTAGATTATGAGTGGACCAGCCCCCAGGGCAGAACCTACCAGATCTACGATTACCCCTTTGCCGACATTGACGGCTCCCCCATGGTCCTGGAATTAGGGATGGACATCACGGCCCGCAAGGCCCTGGAGGCCCAGCTCCTGCAGGCCCAGAAGATGGAGGCGGTGGGCCGGCTGGCCGGCGGCGTGGCCCACGACTTCAACAACCTGTTGATGGCCATCATGGGCTACAGCGAACTCATCCGGACCAGCCTGGTTAAAGACGACCCCCTCTATAAGTATAGCGAAGACATCCTCAAGGCCACCGAACGGGCCGCGTCTTTGACCCAACAGTTGCTGGCCTTCAGCCGCCGGCAGGTGATGCAGCCCCAGGTGCTCAACCTCAACCGGGTGGCGGCCGACCTGGAAAAGATGCTGCGGCGTCTCATCGGGGAACACATCGAGCTGGAAATCGTGGCCGGCCCCGATCTGGGGGCGGTGAAAGCCGACCCCGGCCAGATCAACCAGATCATCATGAACCTGGCGGTCAACGCCCGGGATGCCATGCCCAAGGGCGGCCGGCTTATCCTGGCGACAGACAATATCGAGTTTACCGCCAGCCATAAGTGCCGTTTTGAGGCGTCTCCCGCCGGGACGTTACGTCAGGCTGACGGTGACCGACACCGGCAGCGGCATGGATGCGGAGACCCTGGATCACATCTTTGAGCCGTTCTTCACCACGAAAGAGGTGGGCAAAGGCACCGGCCTGGGGCTGCCCATGGTGTACGGCATTGTCAAGCAAAACGGCGGTTGTGTTGAGGTGGACAGCCGCCCCGGCCAGGGCGCCACGTTCAAGATCTATCTGCCCCGCATCGAGGCGGCGGTGGAGGCCCCCGGGGCCAGGATTTCTCTGGCGGCCAAGCTGGAAGGGTCCGAAACCATTCTGGTGGTGGAAGATGAAGACGCACTCCGGACTTTGCTGTGCCGGTTTTTTCGCCTCTATGGGTATAACGTCATGGAGGCCCGGCACGGGGGCGAGGCCTTGTTGATCTGTGAGCGGCACCCGGGGCCCATCCACCTCATGATCACCGATGTGGTGATGCCCCAGATGAGCGGCAAGGAGTTGGCCGACCGCCTGGCCCCATTGCATCCGGAAATGACGGTGTTCTTCATGTCGGGCTACACCGACAGCGACCTCACCGGGTACGGGGCGCCGGAATCAACTCAGCATTTCATTCCCAAGCCTTTCCGGCCCATGGACCTGGTGAAAAAGGTGCGGGATTTCCTGGACGCCTCCGGAGGGGTCACGGCTGAGTCCCCGCCTGCCATAAAGGTTTGGGCGCGGGTGGCGATGCGGCCTAAGCACAGGATTTCATCAATACGTCGTCACATATCGCCCCCCTCACCCCAACCCTCTCCCCCCGAAGCGGGGGAGAGGGGGTAGGTAAAGTCGCAGGAGTTTTTGATGATTGCAGAGCCTCAAATCGGTCCCATCTTTTCCCCTCTCCCGCAATGGGGGAGAGGGTCAGGGTGAGGGAAGAATCTTCACGGCGTTAAGAAGTGACGTTACCGTATTTACGAAGCCACTGAACTAGGCGGCCCGCCCGTGACGCTGCCCTACCAGTTGGTCCGCAGGCGGTATTTTTCGATCTTGTGGCTCAGAGTCTTGCGGTTGATCCCGAGGATGCGGGCGGCTTCCTGGCGCCGGCCCTTGGTGCGGCGCAGGATGAATTGAATGTAGCGCTTTTCCAACTCCTCCAGCGAGTAGTTTTCATCCGAGAAGTCCTGGAACTCGCCCTGACGCTGGGAAATGAAGCTGGGCAAATGTTCCGGCTGGATGATGGCCCCATCTTCCAGGATCACGATGCGCTCAATGGTGTGCTCCAGCTCCCGGACATTGCCCGGCCAGCCATAGTCTATGAACAATTTCAGGGCCTGGCTGGAGATGCCGGTAACTTCCCGGTGGCCTTTCTGACTGTACTGGCGGAGAAAGTGATCCACCAGCAGGGCGATGTCCCCGGTGCGTTCCCTCAGAGGCGGTAAGTGGATGGGAATGACGCTGAGCCGGTAGTAGAGGTCCTCCCGGAAGGCGCCCGCCTTGATGGCTTCCTTCAGGTCGCGGTTGGACGAGGCGATGATGCGGATATCCAGTTTAATGCGTTTCTGGCTCCCCACCTGCATGAACTCCCGCTCCTGGATCACCCGCAGGAGCTTGGCCTGGATATTCAGGCTCAGGTTGCTGATCTCGTCGAAGAAAAAGGTCCCGTGATTGGCCAGTTCGAAGAGCCCGTGTTTCGTCTGCAGGGCCCCGGTGAAAGAACCCTTGACGTGACCGAAAAGCTCGCTTTCCAACAAGGTCTCCACCAGGGCGGAGCAGTCCACCGGGACGAATTCCTGTCCGGCTCGCGGGCTGAGCAGGTGGATGGCCCGGGCCACCAGTTCTTTGCCGGTGCCGGATTCCCCGGTGAGCAGCACGGTGCTGTCACTGGGCGCGGCCCGCTTGATCTTATCGAACACCCGCCGCATGGCGGGACTCTGGCCCAGAATAAAACCCAGCAAACCCTGAATCTTGGCATGCGGGCCCGGGTGAGCAGCTCCCGCTGCTTGGCGGTCAGATCCCCGGCCAAACCGTCCAGGATCACGGCATGCTGCTGCTTGATGGCGGCCAGGGGGGACCGGAGTTCGTCGGGATACCATGCGCACGAAATCGTTTTTCATTTCATCACTTCTTTGAAGTGGGTGACGTCGTGGAATACGGTGACCGTGCCCAGGACCTGGCTGTCCGGCCCGGAAAACGGAGCCGACAGGGCCCGCAGATGAATGCGGTTTTGACAGAGCTCCTGGGCGATAAACCGCGCCCTTACTCGGGTTGCCGCCCGCCAACAGGGACTCGATCGCCTCTTGAAAGTCGCGGTCGCCGACATAGGCCTGCACCGATCCGGGGTGAGGCGGCGGCGCCTGAACCCCCAAAAGCTGCATGAGGGTAGCGTTACACAGCACCACCTCGCCCTCCCGGTTGGTCACCAGCACCCCGTCGGCCATGCAGTTGACGATGGTGTGCATCCGGCTGTTCCAGGGCCAGGTTGTAAAGGTTCCGGGCCTGCTCCTCCTGGAGTCGCCGGGTCTGCTGCTCCAGGAGCTGCTTCTCCAACGCCCGTTTAATCACCATGCACAGGTGGTCAATGCTGAAGGGCTTGGTGACGAAGTCATAGGCGCCCTTTTTCATGCACTCCACCGCATCGGTCACGGTGCCCAGCCCGGTCATGATGATCACCGGGATGTCCGGATAGAGGACGGAGGTCTGCTCCAGAACCTCCAGGGCCCCCGTTACCGGCATCTTCAGGTCGCAGAGGACCACGTTGACCGGTTCGGCGGCCAGTTGGTCCAGGGCCTCCTGGCCGTTGGCCGCCGTGGTCACCCGGTAGCCCTCGCTCACCAGCACCCGCAGGCTGCACCCGAGACGAAGCACCCCTTCTTCGTCGTCCACCACT
>CAWKFB010000005.1:0-11692 GCA_963848835.1 Candidatus Aminicenantota bacterium
TGCCACTCATTCGGTGAAGTACATGCACGACCTGCTCGCCGAGCGGGGCGCCGACATCCTGATCTTCGGCGGGGGTGGCGGCACCATCCTGCCGCAGGAACTGGAGGAACTCCACCGGTACGGCATCGCCCGCATCTATACGCCTGATGACGGCCGCGCGATGGGCCTCCAGGGCATGATCGACGATCTGCTCCGCCGCTGCGACCGCGCGTGCCCCTCGATCGACCTCGATGCCGCATGGGCCGCGCGGTGCCCGCGCGCGATCCCAAGACACTGGGCCGGCTCATCTCGCTGGCCGAGAATGAACCGAGCGGGTGGCCGACCTGCGCGAGGGCCTCGCGGCCCGCCTCGCCACCGCCAAGGCACCAGTCCTCGGCGCGACCGGCACGGGCGGCGCCGGGAAAATCGTCGCTGGTCGATGAATTCGTGCGGCGCTTTCTACGGCCCTCCACCGACACCATCGCCATCATCTCGGTCGACCCGTCCCGCCGGCGCACCGGCGGCGCGCTGCTGGGCGACCGCATCCGGATGAATGCGGTGCACGATCCGCGGGTGTACATGAGGTCACTGGCCACGCGGCAGTCGAACCTGGCCCTTCAACAAGCATGTCCGTGAGTCGATCGACATCTGCCGCTCGGCGGGCTTCGACCTCGTCATCGTCGAAACCTCGGGTATCGGCCAGTCGGACACCGAGATAACCGAGCACGCCAATGTGTCGCTCTACGTGATGACCGCCGAGTACGGCGCGGCCACGCAGCTCGAGAAGATCGACATGCTCGATTTTGCCGACCTCGTGGCGATCAACAAGTTCGACAAGCCCGGCAGCCTGGAAACGCCCTCCGCGACGTGCGGAAGCAGTACAAGCGCAACCGGCAACTGTGGGATGCGGCCGATGAGAGCCTGCCGATCTTCGGCACCATCGCGGCCCAGTTCAACGATGCGGGAATGAACCGACTCTTCACCGCCACGCTCGAGACCATCGCGCGGAAGACCGGCGTGCCCTTCTCGGCCCAGCGTCCGCTTGTGGCCGGGGCGAATCCGCGCACCACCGCTGATCCGCGGTCGTCTGCGACCTCGAGCCCCGGCCCGAGTGAACGCGGTAGGATTAATCCGCCTTCTTCAGCGAATATGAAGATCCGGCTTGAACTTAGCCTTTCTCGAGATGAGAAATCCTAAGAACTCTTTGAAATCCTTTTCGATCCTCATGGGCGAGGTCATAAATGAGCTCCCTCAACTTAGACCCAAATTTAAGGCCGAAATAGCCTCATCGGTTTTTCATCGAGGGCCAATCCATCTCCGGACGAGATTGAATTAAGTGATCCAGTTGTCTGGCACCGAATTCAAAGTCGGGCGTCGATGTCGGCGTCGAAGCGGACGAAGACATCCTCGACCCGTTCCCGCTCGCGTTCAAGACCGGCGGCGTCGAGTCCGCGCGGGACCTCGATCGGCTCGCCGTAGGCGCACAAGACCCGGGCGAACGGCGGAAACATCAGAAAACGATCCCAGCTCTTGAGGACCTTTTTTTTGTTCGTCGTGAATGAAAACGGGAGGATCGCCGCGCCCGTCTCCGCGGCGAGGCGCACGCAGCCCATCTTCAGCTTCCGGTCCGGCCCCTTCGGCCCGTCCGGGATGATGATGACCTCTCCCCCGGCCTTGAGCTCCTCGATCATGGCCAGCCAGCCGTCTTTCATGAAATGGCTGCCCGACCCGCGGAGGATCTTGTAGCCCCAGCCGTCCATGACCCGGGCGGCGATCTCGCCGTCCTGCGACGGGCTGACGAGAGGCATGATGTTCCGCTTGCGGTAGAAATACGGGACCATGAAGATTTTCCCGTGCCAGATGATGTGGACGATGCCCCGCTTCGCCTCGCGGAGCTTCCGGACGCGCTCCTCCCCCTCGATCTTCATCCGGGTCGATTTGAACCACAGCCAGATGACGGGACGGCCGAGCCGGTCGATGAGCCAATTCCGGACGCGAGGGGACATCGGCCCCATATTAACGAAATTCATCCCCAAGAGGAAGGATAGTTCCCCAGGGCTCGCCTAAGGCGAGCTATGGAGGGCGGAGGGATCACACTTTTGCAGGTGCAATAAAAACGAGTATCAAGGCATTAACCGGCGAAGGAGCCGTCCATAAGCGAACGATCAGGAGGGGGACCCACCCGGTGGGGGAACCCGCTCGGGTTCCCTTGTGAGCGTTGGACGGCTCCGAAGCTGCAAATGGGCGAGCCCGATGCCGAATCCGATCGGCGCTCAGGGCGAGTCCGTAGGGAACGGAATGAGGCCAGGCGGGAAGATGAACGAACAGAAGGCCCCGCGAGCTGAGGAAACTCAAAATGGAAAACCCTCCCCCGAGGCACAGGCTGAGCAGGCCCGCGAGCGGCGCCCGCCGCTTCATGAAGATCATGGCGATCCCGGGGATGAACAATCCCTCGGCCATGATCTCGGAAGCCAGGCCGATCGTTTGGAGGATGCTCCGCGATCCGCTCGCGACGAGGAACGCAACCGCGCCGACCCCGAGGGTCGAAAGCCGCGAAACGAGCACCGGCCGATCGGCCGCCTTGGGCCGGATCTGATCGACGACATCCCGGGTCAAGGACAGGGCGCCCGTGTTGATGGCCGTGTCCATCGTCGAGAGCAGGGCGGCCAGGACGGTCGAAAAGAGCAGCCCGCCGAGGAGCGTCCCGGTCTTCGTCCGGATGAGGGCGGTCAGAAGCGTTTCCTCCGGGAGGATGCCTCCGAATAGCGGCAGGGCCAGGATCCCCGCGAAGACGACGCCCGCATAGAGAAGAGCGAGCATTCCCGCGGTCGCGAACAATCCCCTCCGGGCCGCTTCGTCGCTCCGGGCGGCCCGGATCCGCTGGAAGGCGATGGGCGAGATCGTCCAGGCCAGGGTGAACGAGACGACCGTCAGCGCGCTCGTCCCAAAATCGCGAAACAGGGAAAGGTAGCCCTCCCGGCCGGACGCCGCGATCGCCTGTCCGACCGCCCCCGCTCCGGCCTGGCCGCCGAGAAAGAAGAGGAGCCCGGCGATGCCGGCGACGAGAAGGACGAATTGGACGATGTCCGTGAAGACCACGGAGCGCAGGCCTCCGCTCACGGAATATATCAGCACGACGGCCGTCCCGAGGGCCAGGCAGCCGAGGTACGGCCAACCTAAAAAACCCTCCAGGAACCGGCCCAGGGCGACCATCTGGGAGGCGGCGAGAAGCGCCATATACCAAACAATGAGGGCCGAAGCGAGATGGCGAACGACCCGCCCGTACTTGAGCTCGACAAGGTCCGGGATCGTCACGATCGGGAGCTTTCGAAGCGGCCGGACGAGGAGCGCGGCCAGGACGAGCACCGTCAGGACCGCCGGCGCGCCCACGATCCAGACGGCCCGGACTCCGGTCCGGAACGCCTCGTCGGTGGTGACGAGGATCGAGGTCGCGCCGAACCAGGACGCGGTCAGCGAAACAAAGATCAGAACGGCGGGAAGGCTCCTGCCGGCGAGGAAAAAATCGGCCAGGCTCCCCATCCTCTTGCGGAAGGCGAACCCGGCGGCGAGAACAAGGGCCGCGTATCCGCCGAACCAGAAGAAGAATGTCACGACTCGGGAGGCTCCGGGGCAATCCCCTCGCGGGAGAGTTTGTCGGAATTGTCCGTTTCTCCCGTTTCCAAGTAGGCGAAGGCCCGGTCCATGTCGCGATGGTTGGCGACAAGGACGAGCGTGTCCCCGGACTCGAGCTTGAAGTCGGCGCCGGGGCTGGTGAAGGACTCATCGCCCCGGACGACGGCGATGACCGTCGCTCCGGTGAGCGTCCGCAGCCGGATGTCCTTGAGCGGCTTCCCGGACGGCCAGGAGCCCTGGGTGAGGTAGAACGTCTCGGCCGTCCCGGCCGAGAGGAAGTCGGCGATCCGCTCGACGGTCGGCTTGATGAGCTCGCACGTTCCGCGCAGCACGCCGTAGCACTCGCCGCGGAGGACCTTGATCTGGGCGTCGATGATGTTCCGCGGGACGTGGAATTTCCCCAGGACGCGGGTGAAGATCTCGATCGACGTCTCGAACTCCTCGGGGATGACGTCGTCCGCGCCCAGCCGGTAGAGCTCGTCGATCTCGGAAGCGTAGCGCGTCCGGACGATGATGAAGAGGTTCTTGTTCCCGAACGCCCGGGCCGCCTTCACCCCGC
Source organism: Candidatus Aminicenantota bacterium (assembly GCA_963848835.1). Taxonomy (GTDB): domain Bacteria; phylum Acidobacteriota; class Aminicenantia; order Aminicenantales; family UBA4085; genus CAWKFB01. The sequence continues at coordinate 4,172 of CAWKFB010000005.1, forward strand.
GCCTCGTCGTAGCCGGGTCGGAGATGGCGAAGACGATCCCGCGGGCCGCGCCGATCCCGGCTTCGCGGAGGATCGTCGGGCTCGAGACGTCGCCGAAGATGATCGGCTCCCGGGCCTCGACGGCTTTCCGGTAGGTCTCCGGGTTGAGGTCGAGGATGACGTAGGTGATCCCGGCCTCCTGAAGGACGTGGGCCAGGTTCCGGCCGTTGAGTCCGTACCCGGCCACGATGACGTGGTTGTCGCAGCCGGGCTTGATCTCGTCCGTCCGGTCGGACGGCCGCGTCCGCCAGCGGAAGATCCTCTCGCCGCGAAAAGCCAGGCCCGGCGCGGCCCCGACGAGGAGAGGGGTCAGAAGGAGGGTCAGGACCGAGGAAGCGAGGAAGATCTGGAACGGGCCTTCGGGAAGAAGGCCGTTCGTCCGGCCGACCCCGGCGAGGACGAAGGAGAACTCCCCGATCTGGGCCAGGCTCAAAGCGGCGATGAGCGCGATCCTCCCTCCGTAACCGAGGATCCGCACGGTCAGGAAGACGACCGCGATCTTCAGGACGAGCATGGCGAGGACGAGCGCCGCGACCGTCGGGGCCGACCGGCCCAGGACGTCCGTATGGAGGAGCATCCCGATCGAGATGAAGAACAGGCTGTTGAAGACGTCCTTGAAGGGGAGGATATCCGAGACGACCTGGTGGCTATACTCGGATTCCGAGATGATCACGCCGGCGAGGAACGCCCCGAGGGCGAGAGACAGGCCGAGCGACGAGGTCAGCCAGGCCGTTCCCAGGCAGAGGAGGAGGGAGGCGAACAGGAAGACCTCCCGGATCCGGGTCGAGACGATGGCCCGGAGAAGGCGCGGCATGAGGGTCCGCCCGACGATGAAGACGGCGGCGAGGGCCGCCCCGCTGAGCAGGAAGCGGAGCAGGACGGCCGCGGGGGCGGAAGACGCCGCTCCGGCCTCGGACAGGATGGGGATGAGGGCGATCATGGGCACGATCGCCAGGTCCTGAAAAATGAGGATGCCGAGGGCGATCCGGCCCTGCGGGGCATCGGTCTCGCCCCGGTCGGCCAGGATCTTGAGGACGACGGCCGTGCTGCTCAGGGAGACGAGAAAGCCGAAGAAGACGGCCTCCTTGATCTTGACCCCGGCCAGTCCGAAGAGCAGGGCCGCGGCGGCGATCGTCAGAAGGACCTGGAGGCCGCCGCCGAGCCAGAAGTTCCGCTGGATCCGCTTCAGGCGGTCGAAGGTGAACTCGAGGCCGATCATGAACAGGAGCATGACGACGCCGATCTCGGCCAAAGTGTCGATGACCTCGTGGTCGCGGATCAGGGAGAAACCGCCCGGCCCGATCAGGATCCCGGTCAGGAGGAATCCGACAACAGGGGGGAGCCTGAGGCGGTGCGAGACGTAGATGACCAGGACCGCGGCGGCGAGCAGCAGCACGAGGTCCCGAAGTACGGTGAAATCCATCCTGGCTTCCCGCGACCGACTCTAGCGCACGCTCCCTCCCCTGTCAACCGGAATGGGGGGACAGTTTACGTAACTCCCGAATTCGGGGATGTGATACTCTGTCCCCCTAATTATCGTATAATACGCGAGATATGGTCACCCGAGTCGCGGCCCTCCTGCTGGCGGCGTTGATCGGCCCGGCGCCGATCGCCGAAGGTCAGGGCACTCCGCTCGAGATCGTCGCCCGCTTCGAGAAGACCCTCCGCGCTCTGACCTCGTTCCAAGCCGATTTCGCGCAAACCTCGACCTCATCCTCGCTTTCGACGCCCCTGCGCGAACAGGGACGGCTGGCTTTTAAAAAGGGCGATTTGATGCGCTGGGACTACACGGCCCCGGAGAAGAAGACCTTCGTCTTCAACGCCGGCCTTCTCCAGTCTTATTTCCCCGAGGACAATCAGCTCTGGCGCCAGAGGATCGCCCCCGAGGAGTACGAGACGGCGATCCCGGCCATCCTGATGGGAAAAGCCCGCCTGGCCGAGACCTACGATGTGGAAGCCAGCCCCTTCCCCGGCGCGACGCCGGGCACCCCCCAGCTCAAGCTGACGCCCAAAGCGGAGGGGGAGGAAGGATCGTTCATCCTGATCGAGATCGACCCGGCCACCTGGATGCTTCGCCGGGCGGTCCTTTTCGACTGGGCCGGCAACAAGACCGAGTTCGCCTTTTCCCGGTTCAAGGCCAATCCGAGGCTCGATGCCCGGTTCTTCGAGATCAAGGTCCCCCCCGACTGCGAGATCATCGACGGGGAGCCCCCCCGGAAAAAATAAACCATTTCCCCCGGGATTCGTATTAAAACCCGAGGACGGCGGGTCCTCTATGAATGATGATCAAAAACTTATCAAGAAGGCTCTCAAAGGAAATAGGGAGGCCTTCGAGATGATCATCCGCCGCTACCAGCAGCCGATCGTGAACTATATCGGCCGGATGGTCCATGAGCGCGAGCTCGCTCTCGACCTCAGCCAGGACGTTTTCGTCAAGGCTTACGCGGCGCTCCGGTCCTACCGGCCGGAGTACAAATTCACGACCTGGCTGTTTCGGATCGCCTCGAACACCGTCATCGACCATTGGCGGAAGAAGAGGATGTCCCTCGTCTCCCTGGACCAGCCCGTCGATGAGGATTGCCCCGACCTGACCCTTCAGGTCGCCGACGAGGGGCCCTCTGTCGCCCGGGCTTACGAGCTGGGCGAGCTGCGGGCAAAGATCGACGCGGCCCTGGCGAAGGTCCCCCTCGCCCTGAGGGAGCTCTTCATCTGGCGCCACGTCAACGGCTTCAGCTACGAAGAGATGGCCGAGATGAAAGGCCTGCCTGTCGGCACGGTCAAGAACCGCGTCTTCCAGGCCAAGGAGATGATGAAGAGGCTCTTGGGAGAACCCGCGTGATGTGCCCGGCGCTCGAATCGATCTATGAATATCTCGACGGCAACCTGTCCGCCGCCGAGCGAGCCGCTTTCGAAGCCCATCTCGCCGGCTGTCGCGGATGCCGGGCGGCCATCGAGGAGCGACGGGCGATCGCCGCGGCCGCGACCTCGCTCCCGACTCTCGAAGTCCCCGGCGAGTTCGCCCGCGGCGTCATCGCCCGAATCTCCGCCGCTCTCGCCGAAGAGGCGCCGGCGGCCCGGACCCGCGCCCGCCGGTTCTCGGCGGCCTTGACGGCGGCTTCCGCCCTGGGCGCGGCCGTCGCCGCGGTCTCCCTGATCACGGGAAACGGCCTGTTCGGGATCTTTATCGGCCTCGGCCGGCTTCTCCAGACGACCGCCGTCTCATCCTCCCAGGCCATCCTCAAGGCCGTTAAAATCGTCTACAACCTCGGCCGCATGGCCGTCGCATTCCTCTCCCGGCTGGTCGAGGGATTCCGGATCGCCGCCTCGTTCATCGGCCCCGAGGCCCAGGTCATAGTGGTCGCGACGGTCCTCGCGGCGACTCTCGTCGCCGGAATCCTCTACGGCCGGAAGCTCTTTATGGAGAAGAACCATGACCAAATATAGAATCGCCTTCCTCGCCCTGGCCCTCGGACTCCTGAGTCTCCTCCCGGCCTGGGGGGCGCAAACGAGCAACCGGATCGGCTGGAAAGACACGATCGTCGTCTCGGCCGGCGAGACCCGCGACAGTGTCGCTTCCTTCGGCGGCGACGTCATCGTCGACGGACGCGTCCGCAAGAGCGTCTTCGCCATGGGCGGGACGATCACGATCAGCGGCGAAGTCGGCGACGCCGTCGTCGGGCTCGGCTCGCGCATCATCCTGAAGTCCTCGGCCGTGGTCAAGGGCGATCTGGTCAGCATGGGTGGGTCGATCGAAAAAGAGCCGGGGTTCCGGGTCGAGGGAGACACGGTCAATTTCAAGGGCCCCATGTTCTCGGAAAAGGCGTTCAAGAACGGCGTGTGGGGGCTCATCTTCTTCCCCTTCTGGCCGATCGTCCTGATCTTCAAGATGGTCAACATCGTCCTCTGGGCCCTGGCCGCCTTCCTCGGGGCCATGCTCCTGCCCAAGCAGATCGCCCGGGCGTCGGCCCAGCTCCGGACCTCGTTCTGGCCCGTCCTCGGCATCGGGATCCTGGCCCACATCGCCTTCGCCTTCCTGATTGTCTTCGCCGCTCTCCTCTGCCTGATCCTCATCGGCGTGCCGATCCTCTTCGCCCTGATCATGGCCGGGCTGGCCACCAAGATCTTCGGCCGGATCGCCCTGTTCTATTTCTTCGGCGAGAGCTTGGCCCGGTCCTTGAAGTGGAAAGCGCCGAGCGCGCTGGGGGCTTCATTCCTCGGCCTGCTCGTCATCGAGGTCGTCGGGTTCATCCCGATCATCGGACTTTTGTTCAAAGCCGTCCTGACCGCGCTCGGCTGGGGTCTGGTCGTCCGGACGAAGTTCGGAACGGTGGACAACTGGTTCAAGAAGAGCGGGGCGGTCCCGCCGGCGGCGGTCCTCCCCGGCCCGACGGCTCCGATTCCCCCCGCTCCGGCGGCCTGATCTCCTGTAACCCTTAGAGCGCCGCTTTGACCCGCTCGCGGGTCATGGGAAGGCTCTTCAGCCGCGCCCCCGTCGCGTCGTAGACCGCGTTCGCGATCACCGAACCGACGTTGATGATGGGCGGCTCCCCTCCTCCGGCGATCGGCACTTCCGGCGAATCGACGAGGACGGTCTCGATCTTCGGCATCCAGGAGAAGCGGGGGATCTCGTAGCGGTCGTAGTTCAGGTCGAGGACCTCCCGGCCCTGGAAATGGACCTCCTCGGTCAGGGCGTATCCGAGGCCCATCATGATCGATCCTTCGATCTGGAGCGTCGCCCCGTCCGGATTGACCGCGACTCCCATATCCTGGGCGCAGACGACCCGCTTGACCCGGACGGCTCCCGTCGACCGGTCGACCTCGACCTCGGCGAACATGGAGACATAGGTTCCCGTATAATCGGCCAGGGAAACGCCGAAGCCGCGTTTGCTCGGCGACTTGGCCGGCGTCCAGCCGAACTTATCCGCGCCCGCCTTGAGGATCCGCTTCATCCGCTCATTGGCCAGGTTCTTCATCCGGAACTCGACCGGGTCGATCCCCGCCTTGGCGGCCAGGGCGTCGATGTGGACTTCGCGGGCGAAGGTGTTCGTGTTGCTCGCCGGGGCCCGCCAGGGCCCGACGCTGAACGGATGGCCGCTCGTCCCGCCGCCGCGGCCGCCGCCCCATTCGCCCCGGACGACGGTCCGGTGATGGGGAATGTCGTAGAACTGCTGGGAGCTCCGCTCCCCGGCGAAAAGGACCTCGTAGTCCCAGAACGCGATCCGGCCCGCCTCGGATACGCCGGCCTTGATGTCGACGACGGCCGCGGGGCGGAACGTGTCGTAGAAGAACTCGTCCTCGCGGGACCACATGACCTGCACGGGCTTGCCGGTGATACGGGCCAGCCGGGCGGCATGGACGGCCTGGGGGCTCGCGGTCTTGCCGCCGAATCCGCCGCCGACGTAGGGCATGAGGACGTGGACGTTCTCCGGCGGAACCTTGAGGGCCTGGGCCACGCTCGTCCGGGTCCCGAACGGCGATTGCGTCGAGGACCAGACCGTGGCCTTGTCGCCGTCGAGCTTGACGATCGCGGTGTGCGTCTCGAGAGCGGAGTGGGCCACGTAAGCGTTCAGGTAGCGCTCATCGAGCGTGAAGGCGGCCTGTTTGGCTCCTTCGGCCAGGTCTCCGCCCTGGGCGACGGCCTTGCCCTGCGGTGCCACCTTGACCAGATGATCGTAGATCGTCTTGTCGTCGTATTCGACCGGGGGCTTTTCGTAATCGGCCTTGATCTTGGCCAGGGCCGCCGCGGCGACATCCGGGAGCTCGTGGACGACGGAGACGAGGTCCCCGTCCTGGATGACGCGCGCGCCCGCGATTTTCTCCGCCGCGCTCACATCGATCGATTTCAAGGTCGAACCGTGGGCGGGCGGACGGAGGATTCGGGCGTAGAGCATCCCGGGAAGCCGGATGTCTCCGGCGTAAAGGGCTTTGCCCGTGACCTTGTCGCGGGCGTCCCGCCGGGCCATCGGCCGGCCCATGACCTTGAACTCGGAGGGCGGCTTGAGGGCCGGCCGCTGCTTCGCTCGCCGGGCGATCGCCTGACCCTTGGCCAGCTCGGCGTACGTCGCTTTCGTCTTCGGATCGTCGCGGTCGACGATCGCGCCGTCCCTGGCCTGGAGCCTGTCCTGGGGAATTCCGAGCTTCTCGGAAGCGAGCTCGATCAGGACCGCCCGCGCCTCGGCCGCGGCGGCCCGGAGCGGCGGCCCGAAGGACCGGACGCAGAGCGAGCCGAAGGTCCCGGCATCATAGGGGCAAAGGTCGGTGTCGCCGAGGATGATATCGACCGAAGCCTGCGGCACCTCGAGCTCCTCGGCCAGCATCAGGGGCAGGACGGTCATCGCCCCCTGGCCCTGCTCGATCTTGCCCGTGAACAGGGTGACCCGGCCGTTCTCGCCGATTCGGAGATAGGCGTTGAAATCGGAAGGCGTCCCGGCGCCGGTCTGGAGCCGCGTCGGCTCCTGGGCCAGCAAGACGTCGCTCGCCGTGAAGAAGATGACGATCCCGCCGCCGAAGAGCTTGAGGAAATCCCGCCGGTCGATCGCCGGCGACCACGGACTTTCGTCGATTCCCAGGTCGGGATAGCGCGGGTCGCTCATTTCAGCACCTCCCCTTTCCCTTCGGCCACGGATGTCCCGGCCAGATCCTCGACGGCCGCCACGACGCGCGGGTGCGTCCCGCAGCGGCAGAAATGATCGTCCAGCCCTTTGATGATCTCGGCCCGCGTCGGCTTGGGGTTCTTCGCCAGGAGGGCTTGCGATTCGAGGATCATCCCCGAGGTGCAGAATCCACACTGCATCGCCTCGTGCTTGACGAACGCTTCCTGGACCGGAGAGAGCTTCCCGTCGGCGGCGGCCAGGCCCTCGATGGTGAGGACGCTCTTCCGGGCGACCTCGCGCACCGCCACCTGGCAGGACCGGACCGGCTCGCCGTCGACGAGGACGGTGCAGGCGCCGCAGTAGCCTTCCCCGCAGCCGAATTTCGTCCCGGTCAGGCCCAATTCGGTGCGCAGGACCCAGAGCAGGGCCCGTTCGCCGTCCACGTTCAGACGGACGGGCTTTCCATTGACGGTAAAGGAGAGGAGTTCGGCCATTTCGACCTCCGCGGGAGGAGATTGCGCTTCCCTGAATGCGAAAATAGCACAAAGGGCCCGGGCGTAGCAAGGACTCCGGAGGGAGGTGTATAGTAGGAAGGTCATGCGCGCGCCGTTCTCCCGCGTCCGAATCCTCCTGGCCCCGCTGGCGGTCCTCGTCGTGGCCTGCGGCGGCGGCGAAAAATCCCTGGTCCTGGTCGAAAGCGGCCAGTCGGCCTACCGGATCGTCATGCCCGCCCGGGCGACGGAATCCGAGGTCCGGGCGGCGGGCTGGCTGCGGGCCGCGATCGCGGAAATCTCGGGCGTGGCGCTCCCCATCGTCGGGGACGACGCCCCCGCCGCCGAGCAGGAGATCATCGTCGGCCGCGGCCGCCGGCTCACGGAGGAGCCGGTTG
>CAWKFB010000006.1:0-373995 GCA_963848835.1 Candidatus Aminicenantota bacterium
CTGCGGACGAAGCACTGCCTGTGCCCACCTGGGTGCCGCGCCAGGAACTGGCGGTCGGGCAGTGGACCATCGCCGTCGGTCGGACGTTTCCGGGCAGTTTTCCCAACGTGTCGGTCGGGATTCTCAGCGCCGTCAATCGCGTGTGGGGCAAGGCCGTGCAGACGGACGCGAAGGTTTCGCCCAGCAACTATGGCGGACCGTTGATCGACATTCGCGGCCGCGTAATCGGGGTCCTGGTCCCCTTGTCTCCACAACAGGAAGGCGAGTTCGCAGGTGCCGAATGGTACGACTCCGGTATCGGGTTCGCTGTCCCCTTGGCTGACATCTGGACCCACCTCGACGCGATGAAACAGGGAACGAATCTGCAACCCGGTCTGCTTGGCGTGTCACTCAAGGGAACTGACATTTACGCACTGCCCGCCACCATTGCCGCGTGCGCCGCCAAGTCCCCCGCGCGGGCGGCCGGTTTGCTGCCGGGCGATACGATCGTGGAAATCGACGGCGTGCCCATCGGGCGCCAGAGCGAATTGCGCCATGCGCTCGGCCCGCACGTGGCCGGCGACACGGTGCATGTGGTGGTCGTGCGCGGCGAGAACGCCCAGCGCATCGAAGTCGCCGTCACGTTGGTGGCGGAGATCGAACCGTACGTGCGCCCTCAGCTGGGTATTCTGCCGATGCGTATGCCGGCCGACCCCACCCATCCCGCCGCTGGGCCAGCAGGCATCGTGGTGCGCCACGTCTTCCCAGACAGTCCGGCCGCCCAAGCAGGGCTGCAGAACGGAGACCGCATTGTCGCCATCGGCGATCAAGACGTCGGCCAACGCCGGCGTCTGCGCGACCAGGTGATTACCTGGGATCCGGGCCAACTGGTACGCCTGCGGTTTCTGCGGGGCGAACAAACACAGACCGTCGATCTGACGCTCGGTCGTCAGACCGTGTCTGTCCCGGATCAACTGCCCGCGGCCCATGCGGTACTCGAGCAACCGGCTGCCGGCCGGCCCGCGGTAGGCGCCGTGGAAATCAAGATTCCCGAGGTGGCCAATAAGTGCATGGCGTTGGTTCCGGACAACTACAACCCACTGCACTCCTACGGATTAGTGGTGTGGCTGCACCCGCCGGGAAAATTCGTCCAGGAAGAACTGGTCAACCGCTGGAAGAAACTGTGTGAGGACCACGACCTGATCGTGCTGGCACCTCAATCGGCGGACGAGCAACGGTGGATGGCGACCGAGATTGAGTTCGTGCGCAAGGCCATCGACGAAGTGATGCGCAGTTACTCGGTCGATTCTACACGCGTGGTGTTGCATGGGTACCAGGCTGGTGGAGCCATGGCCTATTACGTCGCTTTCCTGCACCGTGACGTCGCCCGCGGCGTGGTCCCGGTCGCGTGCACCGCTCCCCATGCGACTCGGCAAACCGGCTACGGACCCGGTTCAACCGCTGGCCGTGTATAGTGTATCCTCAGAGAAGTCGGAAGTGGCAGATCGTATCGGTGCCGGGGAGAAGCTGCTTGAGAAGCTCGCGTTCCCCGTCCTCACGCGATCGCTGCCCGGCGACGAACGTTACCTGAACGAGCAGGAACTTGAGGAACTTGTTCGTTGGATCGACGCACTGGACCGGATCTGACATGCGACGACATGCACTGGTGATTCTCGCGATACTACTGCTGATCGTGTGCCGTCTACGGCTGGATCACGAACGGCCTGAACGACGGTGACGCGAGCGTATTCTTCAGCACTTGCGAACGCATCGGGCTTGTGTTCGGCGCAACCTGGCTGGCCTATCCCCAGCTCGTGACTGTCGCCTCGAGAACATCCTCGCGCTTCGTGCTCGTTGATGATCGGTATCGGACTCGATCATTCTGGTCCGGCCGAAGTCGGTCGTCATTCTGGGCCCCGTCATGCTGATCCTGGCGGGATTGCAGTTCGCCGGCTGGCTGATGGCAGGCGGCAGGCCGGAGGCCGGAGGCGGCAGGCCGGAGGCCGGAGGCCGGAGGCGTAGGCGGCAGGCTTCAGGCTTCAGGCGGCAGGCTTCAGGCTTCAGGTAGCGACCGGACTCTCACGTAAGCTATTGGTCCCATCCGGTCCTATCGGACGAACAGGACGAATAGGACTGATAGGACTGATAGGACTGATAGGTCGCGACCTATTCCCCCGTTTGAATTCCACCCAACAACATGGTCTAATCAGCGCGCCGTGGTCGGGAGCCCATCTCGAACGATCCTATGAGGAGATACGAGTCGTGGAAAAGTGGCCGATTGGTGTGTTCACCAGTGTTGATGCGGGACTGGGTGTGAAACTGGAAGTCGCTCATGAGCTGGGCGTGCCGACCATCCAGTTGCACGCGCCCGCCGCGCAGACCCGCACCGAGGAAAACGCCGACAAGTTTCTGGCTCGCCTCGAGGAACTGAACATCACGTTGACGGCCGTCTTCGGAGGCTTTGAGGGTGAGAGCTATGCCGACATCCCCACGGTGTCCAAGACCGTCGGTCTCGTGCCGTTCGCCACGCGTGCCGCGCGGACACGGGAAATGAAGGAGATCGCCGACTTCGCCAAGCTGCTCAACTGCCGCGTCGTCGCCCTCCACCTCGGCTTCATCACGCACGATCGCCAGTCCCACGACTATGCCGACGTCGTCGCGGTGACGCGCGACGTGTGCGATCACTGCCAGAAGAACGGGCAGGATCTGCATCTGGAGACCGGTCAGGAGACTGCCGACGGACTGCTCCAGTTCATCAAGGACGTCCAGCGCAAGAACCTGTTCGTCAATTTCGACCCTGCCAACATGATCCTCTACGGCACGGGCGAACCGATCGAAGCGCTCCGGAAGATCGGGAGGTACGTGCACAGCGTGCACTGCAAAGACGCCACGTGGGCCCAGCGTCCGGGCGAAGAATGGGGCGCGGAAGTCCCGCTTGGCAAGGGCGCCGTCGGCATGGAAGGCTACCTGCGAACGCTCGACGATATTGGGCTACGACGGACCGCTGACGATCGAACGCGAAATCCCGCAGGATCCGGTCCGCCAGAAGGCCGAGATCTCGCACGCCATCAACCTGTTGGCACAGTTGAAGGCGAAGATCCTCTAAGGCGCGCGGAAGTGGGATAGGGCATCTTGCCTGATCATTGCCTGCCTGACAGGCTGGAAGCCTATCCCACGGGTGGATCAGGAGGTCTTTTTCACCAGCCGATTGTACTCGTCCGCCACGACGCTGCCGTCGGGCGTGGCGTCGTCGTGGATGTCGTACCAGGCATCCTGAAACGCGATGTAGCCGCCCTTGTTCTCGCCGGCCTGGCGGATGGCCACGTTCGTGGTCAGCGCGATCACTGCGTCGCTCAACGCCACATCCGGATGGCATCGCGGCCGATTTTCGGGCGCCGCGTTGCGGATGCACCAGGCCCAGTGCTCGATTTCTTCGGTGTAACCGCGGCTGACCGGCCCCGCCGACGCGGCTTTCGAGATGGCGCCGGCTGCGCCGCTGGCCTGCGTGTCCATCGTCGGTCCGCCCTTGGCACTGCTGACGGAGACCGTGGACGACGTGTCCGAGCCGGCGTAGAGCATGACTTCCTGCTCCCGCGAGATCACCATGGTTCCTTTCGTGCCCATCACGACTTCGCCATAGCCGCCGAAGCCGTTGCCGTTGATGGACGAGTAGGTCACGACCACTTTCTTGTTCGGGTCTTGGTTGTAGCCCGGAATGCCTTTCGCAGGATCCGGCACGTCGTTGATCGTATCCTTGTAGCCCACCGGGAACTCCGGGTCATACTCCGGCCCCGGGAACTCGAACATGCAGTACACGTGGTCTTCGGCCTCCCGATCGGACGGGAAGATGTACCGGCCGCCCACCGCGTGCACGCTCAGCGGATGGGCCTTCTTGCCGTCCTTGCGCAGGGCGCTGACGAAGATCCCGGCCGCGTCCAGCTGATGGCTTCCCAGTTCCGCCATCAGGCCACCACCCGTGCGACTCCACAGTCGCCAGCGGCAGAGTTCCGCCATCGAGGAGATCTTCGTGCCGTCACTGAGCGTGAAGTCCCGGTAATCGAAGTCCTTCGGGTTGATGTTGCGGTCGCTGTTCCAGGCCTCCCACTGCGCCACCTGGTGCTCATACAACTCGACGCGTTGCGGATCGCGTTCCTCGGCCAGCAGTTTCTTGAGTTCCTTCAGCTTCTTGGCGATCAGATCTCGCGACATCCTTCTCCGGTCATGTTGATCGGGATTTCACCACCGGGCAGCGGCTGCGCCCAACTGTCACCGCCGGGCAGGTTGCCACGATGCCACTGGGCCTGGATCGCATGCAACTGGCCCAGCACTCCCCAGCGAATCAGGTTCACGGCATTGTCATACAGGATGCTGTAGTGGCGCTGATGGCCGACCGCCAGGTAGAGTCCCTTCTCCTCGGCCACACGGCCCATCACCTTGCACTGGGCCACACTGTGTCCCATGAGTTTCTCGGTCAGCACGTGCTTGCCGGCCTGCATCGCCTCGACGGCCACGGGCGCGTGCAGGTGCAGCGGCAAGGCGATGATCACGGCCTCGACCCGCGGATCCTTCAGCAGGTCGTGGTAGTCCTGGGAGTAGACCGTGACGTGTCTTTTCGGCTTCTTCGCGGGTCTTCCAGCCGTACTTGGCCATCAGGCCGGGCCGCGCTTCGAGCGATACGGGGCTGGCCCAGTCGCCGTGAAACGCGCGGTACACGTTGTACGGGCGGATGTCGGCGATGGCGACCACCTGCACGTACTCCGGATTGACGGCGCCGATGAGCACGCTGCCTTCGTCGCCGGTGCCGATCACGCCCACGCGCACCGGGTCAGTGACTTTGCCGTATCCGAAGTACATGGCACCGAGTCCGGCACCGGACACCGCTCCGGCGGCGACGACTCCTTTGAGGAAATCGCGGCGCGACACTCCGCGTGCGTCGGTGTAGTCGGACTTGTCCATCGCCCCGAGGGCTTCGTGATAGTTGTCCTGTCCGACTTTCTTTTCTTCAGGCGTCAGGTTCATGAGTTCTTTTCCTGCTTGGATTGCGTGAACCGCGACCAATAGCTGTAGAGGACATAATCCAGTCCGGCAAACTGCCCGGCGGCCATTGCCGCCAGCACCAGCATGCCCAGCATTTCGATCGTTTGATAGTAAACCGGCAGTGCACCCGGCGCTCCGGGCCACTGTGTCAGAATAATCGAGAACAAGAAGCCCGCCCCGGCCAAGGCCGCGACGCGCGTAAACAGCCCGATAATCAGCAACACGCCGACCACGGTGTCGAACCAGGGAACGAACGCGGTCGATCAGATTCGTATTGAGAAATCCGGGCTCCGGCTTGCCGATCGTCAGCCGGCCGCAAATTTCGTCCGCAGCCTCTTCGAGAACACCCTGAAGGACGAGCTGGCCGAGGAGATCCAGAACCAGATCATCAAGAAATCGGGAACGATCCAGGCCGGCCTGGTCAAGCTCGACTTCCATCACGACCTGAGCTTCGACTCGGACGGCTCGAACTTCGGATTCGAGGTCCGCTATTATTCCCGGGGCCGGACGGGCACCTTCAGTCTCGGCTTCGGCCTGGAGAAGACCGACCTCTCCCTGTCCTTGGCCGGCCCGCTCATCCAGGAGTTCTCGAACGGCGCGACGGCCACGGTCGAGGCCTCGACCAAGCTTGTTTCGAGCCCCTTCTCGACGCATGTCAATTTCCGCTGGGAAGTCGGTACGGAAGCGATCGTGACCCCTTATTTTACTCTGGGCTTCGGGTTCGCCCCGCTCAAGGCGACGCTGACCTACGACTTCACGGGAACGTTCAGGAAGGATGATATCGTCGCGACGATCAGCGACGCCAGGGAAAAGACCCTGGAGGAGCTCTCGGCCGACGTCGATTTCCGCTTCCCCAGCGTCCTGGTCATTTTCCAGATGAGCTTCGGCCTCAAGGCCCAGCTCTACCGGGGGCTCTACCTCCTCGGCGAAGCCGGGATCTGGGACGGCATCATCCTCCGCGGCGGCTTGTCCTACCGCTTCTGAGCGGCCGGCTTTTTAAAGTCTGTAACCTTCCCGACGCCCCTCAGACGCGATTTCTCGGCCCGATTAGGCTATAATATCCGCGGCCGTGCTAGACGGGGAGCTAGCGGTGCCCTGTCGCCCACAACCCGCTATAGTGGGGTCGAATCCCCGGCCGAGGCCGGACTTCGTTCGAACGGCGCCGCGCCCGAAGCGTTGACAGGCCGGGCCCCGAACAAGGAGCCTCCCGTGAATCCCGTCAGGCCCGGAAGGGAGCAGCGGCAGCGGGACGGTCTCTTGTGTTTCGGTCCGCCCGGCCCGAGCCTAAGGCGCGGCGAACGCGAGGGAGGGACGGTCGGAGCCGGGTGCACGGTCTTCTTCGTGAATGGATCGCAAAGGAGAGTACGATGACAAGACACATAGCGGTTCGGGCGGTCACGCTCGGAATCTTTGTTTTCATCGCCGGCGCGGGCCTCGTTCTGGCCCAGGAGACGGACGCCGAGGGATGCAAGGACCACCCGATGCTCTCCCGGATGAAGGATTTCTACCTCGAATCCTGCGATAAGAATTTCGACGCCCAGGAGTTCATCCTCAAGGACGGCGCGACCAAGTCCCTCGAGGGCGACAAGTACTACCTCCGCTATCAGCTCCGCGAGAATGCCGCGCGGCCGAGCCCCCTGCAGATCCGGAGGAATTACGAGAACGCCATCAAAGGCATCGGGGGAGAGGTCATTTACTCCGCCGAGGAGCAGGCGACCTTCCGCGTCATTAAAAGCGGGAAGGAAACCTGGGTCCGGCTGGACGTCTGGAACGCGGGCAGCCTCTACGACCTTACGATTCTCGAGATCACGGCCATGCAGCAGGAAGTCACGGCCGACGCGATGTATGAAGCCCTGAGCAAGGACGGCTTCATCGCCCTCTACATCAATTTCGATACGGGAAAATCAGAGATCAAGCCCGAAGCCCAGGGGACGATCGATCAGATCGCCGCGTTGCTGACCGGCCATGCCGACCTCAAGATCGGGATCGAGGGACATACGGATAATGTCGGAACTCCCGCCGCGAACAAGACCCTCAGCGAGCAGCGGGCCAAGGCGGTTATGGCCGCCGTGGCCGCGAAAGGCGTCGCCGCCGCCCGAATGATCGCGGTCGGCTGGGGCCAGGAGAAGCCGGTCGCCGACAACCGGTCCGAGGACGGGCGGGCCAAGAACCGCCGGGTCGAGATCGTCAAGAAGTAGCTTCGTTACAACCGGATCGTCAGCGGGCGGCTCTCGAACGCGGCCGTCCGCGTCGTCTGTTCGCCGGCGAGCCGCACCTCGAAGGTCCGTTTCAAAGGAGGGAGCATCCTGGCCCCCGCGGCGAGCTGAAGAGTGAGGGTCCGGTCCGCGTCATTCCAGGACATCCCGATCTTCATCCATTCGCCCTTCTTGTGGGCGAACGTTTTTCCATCGTCCTCATAAAGAGTTGATCTCCCGTCGGCGCCCGGATAGACGACGAGGCTCATCGGCCCCGTGCCGGGATCGGCGACATGCTGGCGGACGGGGCCGAGCGCCAGGATCATCCCGGCGCGGACATGGAGGGGGAGAGTCTCGAGGTCGATTTTCCGTTCGATCTCACGCCCGCCCTCGAACTTCTCCTCGGTCCAGAAATCGAACCATGTCCCGCGCGGCAAATACAATCGCCGGAGTTCGGCGCCCTTTTCTGTGACGGGCGAGACGAGGATGTCCCGGCCCCAAAGGTACTGATCCCCCCTAGCGACGGCCGCGGGATCGTCCGGATGATGGATCCACAGGGCGCGGATGACGGGCAGCCCCGTTTCGCAGCACTCCCGTACCGCCGAATAGGTGTAGGGGAGAAGCCGGTAGCGGAGCTCGAGATACTTGCGGAGGATCGGCTCGATCCGCGGATTCTTCAGCTCGGCTGGATCGGCCGTGAAGGCCTTGGTTTCCGACGGGCCGCCGTCGCCGCCGTCCCAGCCCCAAGGCAGGCGGAGGTGCCAATTGCGGCCATGGGCCCGGAACGACGTACAGAAGCTCCCGAACTGGAACCAGCGCACATGAAGCTCGCCGGTGTATTCCTCGGTCGGGATGAAGCCGCCGATGTCCGTCCCCCAATAAGGGATGCCGGAGAGGCCCGAGTTGATCGCGACCGAGACGTGGTTCTTGAGCGTCTCCCAACGCGACTGAACGTCGCCCGACCAGAGGAAGCCGGCATAGCGCTGCATCCCGGCATAGCCGTTCCGGTGCAGGGCAAACGGGCGGACGTCCGGACGGTAAAGCTGCGTGCCCTCCCAGTACATTCGGATGCGGTTGAGGCGCGAAGGCGCGTCGTAGTCCATCCCCCTGGTCGGGCCACCAGCCGTCCACTCCAAGATCGACGAGCGGCTTGTGATAGGGCCAGTAGCAGGGGACGTTCCGGTCGTCGGGCCAGCGATTGTCCGGCGTACGGCCGCTTGGCACGGCATTCTTGGGATCGCAGGGCTCATTGACGGTCCCATCCAGGCGGTGTCCCTCAATGACGATATGGAGCACGACCTTGAAATCGCGGCCGTGGAGCTCATCGATCATCTTCTTCGGCTCGGGAAAATTGCCGCTGTGCCAGGTGAACTCGCCGTTCCGCGTGTTCCAGCCGGACGGGGTGAACTCCGTGCCCAAGTAGATCAAGGCGTCGCAGGGGAGCTTCTTTTCCCGCATCGTCCGGGCGACGCTGAGGACCTCGTCGGGTCCGGCGAGCGTCCGGTGCGATTGCATGTAACCGAGCGACCAGAGAGGCGGAATTTCCGCGAACCCCGTAATCCGGGCGTACTCTCTCATGATTTCGGCCGGATCGGATGAGGCGACGAGGAAAATGTCGAGCGGCAGGCCGTCGGCCGCGGGCGAGAATTTCCCTTCGGCGCCGGTGAAGTCGAACGTCCCGAGGGGTTGATGGATGAACATCGCCCAGCCGTCTGTCCCGACGAGCCACTGGATCGGGACCCGGCCGCCGTGCGTCGAGAGCCTGTAGCCGCCCTGGCCGCTCCGCATCCGGTCGGTCGAGCCTTTGCGGTCGAATTGGGGACCGCCCTGGCCGAGTCCGAGCAGGGGACCGGCGCCGAGGAGGAAGGTCATTCCCGGCGCGGCGGCGTCGAGTTTGAGAGACTGAACGGCTTTTCCGGCCTTGGTTTCTATATGGATCGTCGGCGGCTCTTTGGCGAACTTGATGAGAAGATCCCCCGTCTTGACGGGGGCGAAAGTCTCGGCCTCGCTCGCCCGGGCCAGCATTTTTCCTTCCGCTTCCGGGACGAGCGCGCCGTCCGCGGGGACTCTGACGGTTCGTCCCGCCTCGAGGGGGAGGATCGTGATCCGGACGGTGCGCGGCCCAAGCGCGGCGATGGAGATCTCGACCGGCTTGCCGGCGATGACGATATCCGAAGTCCGTCCGCGGAGCGTGATGCGCGACAGGACGAACCCCGCCCCCGCCGCCCCGATCCGCTTCAGCGCCGCCCGGCGTGTCGTCGTCCGCGTCATCGCAGCACCGCCGGTTTAATAGACCACCTTGCCCAGAGCGGCCGGATCGTCTCCGGGGAGGAGCGGGCGGAGCCGGAGCTTGAACGTGTAGTCGCGGCCGCGAAGAAGGTACTGCGTGTGCGTCAGCGCACCCCAGGAATCGTCGCCCCCGACGCCCATCTGTCCGTAGTCGAGGTCGAGCGAGACGAAATCGCGCTTGGTGATCTCGTAGGGATGCTTGTCGCCTCGCCTCTCCTGGGTCAGGTCCTCGTCGGTATAAGGGCGGGCCGAAAAATCGAGCTGAGGCCGGCCGATGGCGAGCAGGCCGGTCCCGTTCGCGTCCGTCAGGGCGACCCAGCGGACGTCCGTCCGGTTGCCGTATTCCTGGATGCTGACATAAGGAACGAGCCACTGGCTGGCGTCCCCTGAGTACTGGCCGACGAACGCGCCGGTTTTACGGTCGACGTAATTCTCCTGAGGGCCCCGGCCGAACCAGGCCACGCGGGAAAAAGCCTGGGGGACGGCGAACGCCAGTCCGACGCGCGGAATTTCGGGGAGGTTGCGGGCGGCGGCCGTGAAATGGTAGTCGATGAGGACATCGCCGGTGCCCAGGATGCGGTAGTCGAGTTTCGCCTTGCCCTGGACGTCCTTGAGATCGTAGCCGACGCTGATCGTAACCTCCGCGGGACCGGTTTGCTTCGCCTCGAATGACTCGAGCGTCCGGTTCGCTCCCGCTTTTCGCCAGACGGCCAACCGGTTGAGCATGCGATTCCCGAAATCGTTGTCCGTCGGGGCGCGCCAGAAGTTCGGCTCAGGACCCTTAACGAGCAATGGCGTTCCCTGGGCCGTCCATGAGGTCAGCACGCCGGTCGCTTTATCGAAAGCGATCGAGAATCCCGCGGATTCGATCGTCGCTCCGGCCGGAGTCTGGCTGAGCTTGAGCGTCGGGAAGACCGGCGCCGGGGCCGCGGCGGCGGAGCGGACGACGATGTCGCGGAATTGCTCGGCGGCGACGATGTGGCCTTTCGGGATGAGAGGGGCGGCGGCCTTGGTGACGACCCGAACGTTCAAGAAGACCTCCGCGCCGGGCTTGGGCGCCGGCTCGGGGATGTCGAGCGGAAAGATCCGGCTCGCGCCGGGGCCGAGGTCGAGGTTTTCGATCGAGCCCTGGGCGAGGGGAGTCCCGCCGTCGGCCGCGAGCTCCCACTCGACCTTGAATCGGCTCAGGTCGATGAAGGCGTAAGCGTTCCGGACGAGGATCGCCCGACGGCCGCCGTCGGCCCTGGTTTGGCCGATCTTCACGGATTGGTAGACCTTCTTGATTTCCCACAGCCCCGGATGGGGAGTCCGGTCGGACGCGACCAGGCCGTTGCAGCAGAAGTTCTCGTCGCTCGGCGTCCCGGGCGGCCCCCAGTCGCCTCCGTAGGCGTAGAATTTCTCGCCCTTGGCGCTCGTCTTGAGGTAGCTCTGGTCGACCCAATCCCAGACGAAGGCGCCCTGGAGCTGGTCGTATTTTTCGATGACGTCCCAGTAGTCCTGGAGATTGCCCGTGCTGTTGCCCATGGCGTGGGCGTATTCGCACAGGATGAGCGGCCGGGCCTGCTTTTTCAGGGCGTAGGCTTCGAGCGTCTCGATCCGGGCGTACATCGGGCAGACGATGTCCGTATGCGGCTTCTGGGCGGCCTGCTCGTAATGGACGGGGCGCGAGGCGTCGCGGCCGTGGATCCAGGCCGAAGTGGCCTCGAAGTTGATCCCGTCGCCGGCCTCGTTGCCGAGGGACCAGATGATGACCGAGGGGTGGTTCTTGTCGCGCTCGACCATCCGGATCGTCCGGTCGAGATGGGCCGGCGCCCCAGTCCGGGTTCTTGGCCAGGCTGCGCTCGCCGTAGCCCATGCCGTGCGATTCGATGTTGGCCTCGTCGATGAGGTAGATGCCCGTAGTCGTCGCAGAGCTCGTACCAGCGCGGGTCGTCGGGATAATGGCAGGTTCGGACGGCGTTGATGTTGAACTGCTTCATCAGCTCGATGTCCCGGCGCATCGACTCCTCGGAGATGACGTGGCCGGTGATGGGGTCGTGCTCGTGGCGGTTGACCCCTTTGATCAGGATCCGCGTCGCCGTTGACGAGGAGGACGCCGTCGCGGATCTCGACGCGGCGGAACCCGGTTTTTGTCGCGGTCCATTCGGTCGTCTTCCCCGCAGCGTCGGCGAGCGACAGGACGACGGTGTAGAGGTTCGGCGTTTCGGCCGTCCACGTGCGCGGGGCGGGGACCGTGCTTTCGAAGGTGACCGTCCCGTCGGCCTTCCCGCTCACGTCGATCGTCTTGGACTGATTGAGGAGCGGAGATCCGGCCGGCGTCGAGGAGCGTCATATCGACCTTGGCCTTGCCGCCCCTCAGGTTCGCGGCTTTGTTCTTCAGGTCGACGATGACCTTCAGGATGCCGTCACGGTAAGTATCGTCCAGGCCGGCCTGGACCCAGAAGTCGCGGACGCGGATCTTCGGCGCGGCATAGAGATAGACGTCCCGTTCGATCCCGCTCAGGCGGAAGAAATCCTGGCACTCGAGATATGAGCCGTCCGACCAGCGCAGGACTTCGAGCGCGATCGTGTTCGTCCCCGGCACGAGATAGGAGGTGACGTCCCATTCGGCCGGGGTCTTGCTGTCTTCGCTGTAGCCGATCTTGCGGCCGTTGATCCAGACATAGAAGGCCGATTTCACAGCCCCGAAATGAACGAAGACTTGTTTGTCCTTCCAGGCGTCGGGGACGGTGAAGGTCCGGCGGTAGCAGCTCGTCGGGTTGTCGTCGTGGGGGATGTTCGGAGGGTTGGGCTGCTCCTTAGGCTTGACCCATTCATAGGAGCTGTTGACGTAGATCGGGATGCCGTGCCCCAGGAGCTCGACGTTGGCCGGGACGGGGATGTCGATCCACCCGGGCGCGGCGAAACCGGGCTGGAAGAAATCCGCGGGGACGTCGGCGGGCTTGGGGACCCACAGGTACTTCCACGTTCCGTTGAGGGATTTGTAGAAAGGGCTGGCCATAGGATCGTTCCGAAGCGCCGAGGCCTGGTCCGCGTATGGGATGAACGTCACATGCATCGGCTCGGCGTTGACGCTGAAGACGCGCGGATTCTCCCACTCCGGTACGGCCGCGCTCGGAGCCGGGCTCTGCCCGGCGGTCGCGGCGATGAGGAGCAGGCAGGCGAGGGTCGTCGGGATGATCTTCATGGCGGATTCCTTTTCAGATCAGGCCGAGGGCCTGGAGGCGGGCCCGGATCTCGGATTTGGCCCGGTCGTCGATCGGAAGAAGGGGCCGACGGGCCTCGCCGCCGTGCCCGCCTTGGGCTTCGAGGGCGTATTTGAGGCCGGGAATTCCGTACGTTTCCATGACGGCTTTGTTGAGCGGGATGAGCTCGAGCTGGCGGCGGGCCGCCTCAACGATCTTTCCGGATTTGAACAGGTCGTAGATCTCGACGCAGACGGACGGCGCCGCGTTGGCCACGGCCAGGATCGCCCCGCTCGCCCCGAGGAGGAGGGCGGGGAGGAAGGCGCTGCCGTGCCCGAGGAGGTAGCTGAAATCGGCCGGCAGGCGGGGGATGAGCTCCCCGGCCAGGATGAGGTTCCCGCCGCTTTCCTTGAGCCCGGCGATGTTCGGGTGGGAGGAGAGCTCGAGGATGAGGGGGCCTTCGAGCGTGATGCCGGTGTTGGCGGGGACGTTGTAGACGATGACCGGGACCGGGGCCGCGTCCGCGACCTCCAGGTAATACGCTTTCAGGACGTCCCGGGTCATCTTTCCCTTGAAGTAGCTCGGGGTCCGGACGAGCGCGGCCTCGGCTCCGAGGTCCGCCGCCCGCCTGGTGAACTCGATCGTCAGCCGGGTGGATTCGCGGGCCGTCCCGGCGATGACGGCCTTTCCCGGCCCGGCGGCTTCGCGGGCGGTCTTGACCAGGGCGGCCGCCTCGTCGTCCGTGATCGAGACGCATTCTCCGGTCGAGCCGAGGACGACGTAACCGGCCAGGCCGGTGGCGTTGTATCTCGCGATGTTGTCCCGGAAGTGGTCCAGGGCGATCTCGTCTTTCCGGAAGGGCGTCAGCAGTGCGGTGTAGATCCCATTGAAACGCTTGGGCATGTCAGCTCTCCTGCTTGGGTTCGGGGCGCATCCGGCGGCGCGGGCCCCGGCGGGCGGGCGGAAGCTCCCGGGTCAGATCGGGGGCGTCGCCGCGCTCGATCTCGCGCAGCTCGCGGTCGGAAAAGCCGAAATAATGGCCGATCTCGTGGATGACCGTGGCCCGGACCTGACTCCGGACCTCCTCTTCAGTGTTGCAGATGCTTTCGATCGTATTCTTATAAATGACGATGACGTCGGGGGCGAGATTTCCGTAATAAGGACCCCTGTGCTTGAACGGCACGCCGTGATAGAGGCCGAGGAGCCGGCCTCCGCCGGGGCCGAACCGCTCCCGTTCCTCGGGGCCGGGCTCGTCCTCGACGATGACGGCGATGTTTTTCAGGAGCTTCTTGAACTCCTTGGGGAGCTCGGCGACCGCTTCCTTGACAAGGAGAGCGAACGCTTCCCTTTCGAGCGCGAACATCGTCACTTCTCGATGCCGCGGCGGGCGGGAACGTCCTTCTGATAGTAGTGCTTGATCTCCTTCATCTCGGTGACGAGGTCGGCGCGGCGGATGAACGCGGCGGGAGCGCGGCGCCCGGTCAGGACGAGCTCGACCCCGCGCGGCTTCTCGCCGATGACGGCCAGGACGTCGGC
This sequence comes from Candidatus Aminicenantota bacterium, assembly GCA_963848835.1. Classification (GTDB taxonomy): domain Bacteria; phylum Acidobacteriota; class Aminicenantia; order Aminicenantales; family UBA4085; genus CAWKFB01. The sequence goes on from CAWKFB010000006.1 coordinate 14,222, forward strand.
GACGGAGAGGAGGTTGAAATGGATGGCGACGTTGACCTCGTCGAGGACGACGATGTCGTAATGTCCGGAGAGCATCGCTTCGCGGCAGCGGGCCAGGCCGCGGCGGGCCCGAAGGATGTCCTCGGGATCGGGGTTCTTCGTGACGTGCAGGAACGTCCGGCGGCCGAATTGTTCGATCGTCACGAGCGGAGCGAGCTTCTTCACCGATTTCAGCTCGCCGTAGCGCTGGCCCTTCATGAACTGGCCGATATAGGTTCGGAAACCGCTTCCGGCGGCCCGGAGAGCCAGTCCGAGGGCGGCGGTAGTCTTGCCCTTGCCGTCCCCCGTGTAGACCTGGACGTATCCGCGAAAGCGGGGGCGGCGGGGCGGGGGAGTCATGGAGTCCACAAATATATGAGAAAGAAGAGGGAGAGTCAATTTGAGCGGGAATTGCATCGGGCCCGATCTTGGGCGAAAATAGCCGTTCGCTTTCAAGCCTCGGAGGACGCATGGATATCAGCGGGCTGGACAAGATCTTCAAGCCGCGCCGGATCGCCTTGCTCGGGTTGTCTCCCAACCCCAAGAGCGTGGGAGGGAGGATCCTGGCGAACCTCGTAGGCGGAGGATTCGCGGGGGTCGTTTATCCCGTTCACCCGACCCTCGAGGCCGTGATGGGGATTCCCTGTTTTCGCGATCTGAGCCGCCTCCCCAACGTCCCCGATTTGGGGATCATCTGCGCGGCCGCCGCCCAGGTCCCCGATCTCGTTCGGGCCTGCGGCGAGGCCGGGGTGGACGGCCTCGTTATCGTCTCGGCGGGATTCGGCGAGACCGGGCCGGAAGGCCGCGCCCTCGAAAGCCGGGTCCTCGAGGAAGCGCGGCGCTTCGAGTCCATGCGCGTCCTCGGACCCAACTGCCTGGGCCTCATTTCCCCGGGCCGTGCGCTCAACGCGAGCTTCGCCGGGTCCATGCCGAAAGCCGGGAACATCGCCTTCATCTCCCAATCCGGCGCCCTGTGCACGTCGGTCCTCGATTGGGCGATCGAGGAGAAGATCGGCTTCTCCCACTTCGTCTCGGTCGGGAACATGATGGACATCGATTTCGGGGACCTCATCGATTATCTCGGCGAGGACGAGCAGACGAAATCGATCCTCCTCTATATCGAGTCGATCCGCGACGCCCGCAAGTTCATGGCCGCCGCCCGGACCTTCGCCCGGACCAAGCCCATCCTCGCCTACAAGGCCGGCCGGTTTCCCGAGTCGGCGGCCGCGGCGGCTTCACACACCGGGGCGCTGGCCGGCGAGGACGTCATCTACGACGCGGCCTTCGAGCGGGCGGGATTGGAGCGGGTCTTCGAGATCGGCGAGATCTTCGATTGCGCGGAGCTTCTCGGCCGGCACAAGATCCCCAAGGGCGAGCGCCTGGGGATCCTGACCAACGCCGGCGGCCCCGGCGTCATGGCTTCGGATGCCCTGATCGCTTCGGGCGGGGCGCTGGCCTCTCTGTCCGCGGAAACCAAAGCGAAGCTCGACGAGAATCTTCCCCCGCAGTGGTCCCACCGCAATCCCGTCGACGTCCTCGGTGACGCCAAATCGAAGCTCGTCGCCAAGGCGGCCCGGATCATGATCGAAGATCCGGGCCTGGACGCGCTGCTCGTCATCGTGACGCCCCAGGCTATGACCAATCCGACCGCGATCGCCCGCGAGATCGGCGAGATCGCCGCGGGCACGACCAAGCCGATCCTGGGCGCCTGGCTGGGGGGGCTGAGCATGAAGGAAGGCCTGAAGATCCTCAACGACGCCGGCATCCCTTCGTATGCCACGCCGGAACAGGCGGTCAAGGCCTTCATGAACCTGGTCTCGTATTCCCGGAACCTCGGCGCTCTGTATGAAACGCCCCGGGAGATCTTCGTCGAGTTCCCGGAGGACCGGAAGATCGTCCGCCAACGGTACGCAACCCTTTTCGGCGACGGCCGGGAAACGCGCTCTGAGGCGGAATCCAAGGCGCTTCTCGCGGCCTACGGCATCCCGGTCGTCCGGCCCGAACCCGCGCGAACGGCGGAGGAAGCCGCGGCGCTCGGGAAACGCCTGGGCTATCCGGTCGTCATGAAGATCGATTCGCCGGATATCACCCACAAATCGGACGCCGGGGGAGTCATCCTCGGCCTGGGCGACGACCGCGCCGTGATCGCCGCTTACGACACGATGATGCGGACCGTCCGGGAACGGTTCCCGGATGCGAAGATCGAGGGCGTCTCCGTGCAGAAGATGATCCGCGCCGAAGACGGCGTCGAGATGATCCTGGGCATCAAGAAGGATCCGACCTTCGGAACGGTCCTGATGGCGGGCATGGGAGGGACGGCGGCGGAGATCTACCGGGACGTCTCGATCGGATTCCCGCCGTTGAACGAACGGCTGGCCCGCCGGATGCTCGAGCACCTGCGCATGCACCCGCTCCTCGAAGGGTTCCGGGGCAAGCCGGCCGTCGACATCGCCCGATTGGTCGAGATCATGATCCGCCTGTCCTATGTCGCGGTCGATTTTCCCGGGATCCGCGAGCTCGACATCAACCCGCTTCTCGTCTCGCCCGCGGGGGCTTTCGCCTTGGACGCGCGGATCGTCGTCGACCCGGCCGCCGGGGAAGCGGCCGCGAAGCCCTATTCCCATCTCGCCCTGAGGCCCTATCCGGAAGAGTTCGTCACCCGGAAGACGCTGCGGGACGGGACCGACGTCGTCCTCCGTCCGATCAAACCGGAGGACGAGCCGCTGTGGATGGACCTGCTGGCGAGCTGCTCCCGGGAATCGATCTACTCCCGCTTCCGCTATTTCTTCTTCTGGCAGTCCCATGACGTCGCCAGCCGCTATTGCTACATCGACTACGAGCGGGAGATGGCCATCGTGGCCGAGGTCGGCTCAGGCGCCGAGCGGAAGCTCGTCGGCGTCGGGCGGCTCGTGTCCGAATCGGGCCGGCCGACGGCCGAGTATGCCGTTCTCGTCCAGGACGCCTGGCAGGACAAAGGCCTGGGCGGCATCCTCACGGATTATTGCGCCGGCATCGCCCGGCATTGGGGGATCAAGAAGATCACGGCCATCACGACGTCCGACAATCCGCGGATGATCGCCGTCTTCGAGAAGCACGGCTTCCAGGTCACCCGGGACCTCGAAAGCTCCCTCGTCGAAGTCGTCAAGCTCATTTGACCAAGAGCCGGGCGGCGTTGCCCCCGAGGATCATGGCCTTCGCCTCGGCGGGAAGGTCCATTCCCCTGATCTTGGCCAGGTTCCGCTCGAGGGTGCCCCGGCCGAACGGCGTGTCGGACCCGAGCATGACCCTTTCCGGCCCGTAAGCTTCGACGGCGAAGCGGACCCGCTCGGCCGGGCTGCCCCACGCGGGAGAGATGTCCCAATAGACGTTGGGAAGCTCCTTGGCCGACGGGGCGAGGATCTCGACCCCGATCAGATGGGCGACGATGAAGGCGGTGCGGGGATGGGCCGCCGCGACGGCCTTGAATTTCCGGATCTCCAGCGGCGAGAAGAAGTGGATGAAGATGGGAGTCCCGCTTTCCGCCGCGAATGAGGCGATCTCATCGATGATGGGGGAGTCGATCCGAAACGGATCGATGCACTGGTGGAGCTTGATGCCGCGGAAGCCGGAGCGGCCGACCGCCGCCGCGATTTCGTCCGGAGAGCTCGGGAGGCCGGGATTCGCCCAATAGAACGGGATGACGCGGCCGCCGCATCGCCCGGCGATGTCCAGGACTTCGCGATTCCGCTCGATCCGGCCCCGTTCGGCGCGGAGCAGCCGTCCGCCGGCGCGGAGGAACACGTTTCCGGCGTAGGAGACGGCCGGGTGGCGGTTGATCTCGTGCCGCTCGAAAAAGAGCCTCCGGTCTCGGTCCTCGTTGCGGATGTTCGGACAGAGGGCGACCCGGTCCACGCCGAGCCTGTCGAGCTCGCCGATGAGCGTCTCCGGACGATGGAAAATCCCCGAGGAGTGGGCATGGCCGTCGATGACCATGTTGCGATTATATATGATATAATCCGGCCGATGTTAGACCCCAAATTCGTCTATGAAAACAAGGATTTCGTCGTTACGCGGACGGCCGCGCGGGGCGTCAAGCTCGATCTCGATGAGTTTATCCGGTTGAGCGAGGAAAGGAAGGCCGTCCAGAAGCATTCCGAAGAGCTTCGGACCGAGCGCAACAAGTCCTCCGAGCTCGTCTCGCAGCTCAAGCGCGAGAAAAAGGACGCTTCCGAGCTCATCGTTGCGTCGCGCAAGATCGGCGACGAGATCCAGAAGCTCGACGAATCCCTCCGGGGATTCGACGAAAAGATCCGGGCCGCCCTCCTCAACGTCCCCAACCTGCCGCATGAATCGGTGCCGGTGGGGAAGGATTCGGCCGACAACGTGGTCGTTCGGACCTGGGGTGAGCCGTCCGAGTTCGATTTCACCCCGCAGGCCCATTGGGACATCGGGACCCGGCTCGGAATCCTCGATTTCGAGCGCGCCGGCAAGATCGCCGGTTCCCGGTTCACCGTCTACCTCGGCGCCGCGGCCCGGATGGAGCGCGCCTGCATCAACTTCATGCTCGACCTCCACACGAAGGAGCGCGGGTTCCGCGAAGTCATCCCGCCCTTTATCGCCAATGACGTCAGCCTGACCGGAACCGGGAACCTTCCCAAGTTCGCCGGCGATCTTTTCAAGCTCGAGAACTACCCCTGGTACCTCATCCCGACGGCCGAAGTGCCGCTGACCAATTTCTACCGGGACGAGATCATCGACGGCGCCCGGCTCCCCGAGCGGTTCGTCGCCTATACGCCCTGCTTCCGGAGCGAAGCCGGCTCCTACGGCAAGGACATCCGCGGCCTGATCCGCCAGCACCAGTTCAACAAGGTCGAGATGATGATCTTCTCGCCGCCGGAGAAGTCCTTCGACGAGCTCGAATGGATGACCGCGAGCGCCGAAGAGGTCCTGAAGCGGCTGGGGATCCCGTACCGCGTCGTCCTGCTGTGCACGGGCGACATGGGCTTCGCCAGCCAGAAGACCTACGACCTCGAGGTTTGGATGCCGTCGCGGAACGGCTACATGGAGATCTCGTCCTGCTCGAACTGCGGCGATTTCCAGGCCCGCCGGGCGAACATCCGGATGCGCCGCGACCCCAAGGCCAAGCCGGAGTTCGTCCACACGCTCAACGGCTCAGGCCTCGCGGTCGGGCGGACGGTGAGCGCGATCCTGGAGAACTACCAGAGGAAGGATGGGACGGTCGTCGTCCCCCCGTTGCTCCGGCCGTTCATGGACGGCTGCGAACTCATCTCATGACCCCGACGGCGAACGGCGCCGAGGACGATCTTCGGCGCCGCCGCCGTTTTTTTATGCGGAGAGGTGGCCGAGCGGCTTAAGGCGGCGGTCTTGAAAACCGCTTTCCGGTATCCCCGGAACGGGAGTTCGAATCTCCCCCTCTCCGTTCCTTTCCCGAAGCGTTGTCAATTCCCCGCATTTTTTTATGATCCTTGCCCGCAGCGTGAGGTTTGAATAGGATGAGGCATGATCGGTGGCGAAATGAACTCGAATGATCTCTCAAACCGGGATAAGACCGCGATGAAAATCGATGTCCTCAAGGTCGGAGGCGTCAATTGTCATCTATTAAAAAGCGAAAATGGATTTGTCTTAATTGATGCAGGGGTGATGAGTCACCCGGCGAAGCTTGATCAAGCCCTGGCCCATTCCGGATGCAAACCGGGTGATCTCAAGCTCCTTATATTGACCCATGGAGATTTCGACCACAGCGGCAACGCGGCCAACATTCGGGAAAAGTTCAAGGCACCAATAGCGATGCATTCAGGCGATGTCGGCAAAGTCGAGCTCGGAGACCAGGAATGGGGCAATAAAGCCAAGCCGGACAGAATCACGGCCTTCGGTCATTTCATCAGCTTTGTGTCACGGTTTTTCGTCAAATCCATGGATCTGACTCCATTCAAGCCGGATTTGATGATTGATGAAGATTTTGATCTTTCTCCCTACGGTTTGGAGGCCCGGATTCTTCACCTTCCGGGCCACACGCAGGGCTCGATCGGAGTCCTGACGATGGATGGGGATTTATTCTGCGGTGATCTCTTCATGAATATGATCAGGCCGGATGTTCAATTTTTTATCGATGATTTGACGTCGGCGAGGGAGAGCCTGAAAAAATTGAAAAACCTGAGCATCAAAACCGTCTACCCGGGCCATGGCAGACCGTTTCCCTATGGAAAAGTCTCAGAGCGGCGGATTTAAACTATTGCCCGACTTCTTTACCTCCGTCCTCCCCGAACCGAAGGGGAGGAAGGAGAGGGAGATAAATATTTTAGGGCCGATTCTCCGGCCGCGCGCTCAGCCTAACCGATTATTCTTTCTTCGATGTCCGATGGAAGCTCACCAAGGCGAGGGCCGCGACGAGGAACGATAGCATGATCCGTATGACGCTTTTCTTTTTCAATCTCATATCTCCCCCTACGGGATTGGCGTCCGCTCAGGGTGAATATAATCCTTCATTCCCAAGAACTCAAACCCCGGTGAAGATCTCCTCCGCCTTTTCCAGATAAAGCTCATAATCGGCATCCCCGTACAGGCAAAAGATCACTTTTTCGACGGTTGCGTTCTTTTCCAGGAATTCCTTAACTGTCCTAAGGGCGATCCGCGATGCGTTTTCGATGGGATAACCGTAAGCCCCCGTGGAGATCGATGGAAACGCGACAGTCTTCAGGCCGTATTCCGCGGCCAGCGCCAGGCTATTTCGATAACAATCGGCCAGGAGTGCCGGCTCGCCTGACCTCCCCCCGTGCCAGATGGGGCCGACCGTGTGGATGACATGCTTGGCCGGGAGGCGGTAGCCTCCGGTGATCTTGGCTTGTCCCGTTTCGCACCCACCGAGCGTGCGGGTTTCTTTGAGCAAATCCGGTCCGGCGGCGCGGTGGATGGCGCCGTCAACGCCCCCGCCCCCCAGCAGGCTTCGATTGGCCGCGTTGACGATCGCGTCGACGGTAAGCGTCGTGATATCGCCTTCAATGATCCGGATTCTCCCCTTCGAATATTCCATCATTCCCTCGAACTCCTTCTATTCCCGTCGCCCTCGCCTGATCACGTCCGCGGCACCGATCGCTGCGCAACGATTCTATCACTCCCCCTGTTCTATATTTCAAAGCTTTTTCATTTCCCCTCCTCTCGGGGGGCCCTCCGGGGCCCCCCGCTTTTCACCCTGATCAAATTCCCGTCTCCGGCGGGATCATTGAGGCGAAATCGATGCCGGTGTATCATAGCTTGGCTTCAGAAAAGGAGTTGCCATGGCCCGTTCGCGCCGCCGCTTTCCCTATGACGATCCGGAGCGCCGGAAATGGCTCGATCCTGAGGCGATCCTGGCGAAGCTTGGGCTCGCGCCGGGGATGACCTTCGCCGACGTCGGCTGTGGGGAAGGGTATTTCGCCATTCCCGCCGCCCGGATCGTCGGGCCCGAAGGCCGGGTCATCGGCCTCGACATCAACCCCGAGTCGGTCGAGAAGCTGAGGGAGAACGCGGCGAAAGAAGGCCTGTCCAACATCTCCGCGTTTTCGGGGGAGGCGGAAGTCTTAGTCTTGTGCGACCGCTGCGCCGATATCGTCTTTCTCGGCACGGTCCTCCACGACTTTTCGGATCCATCCGCCGCGCTCCGCAACGCCCGGGCCATCCTCAAGCCGGCGGGACTCCTGGCGAACCTCGACTGGAAAAAAGAGCCGACCGAGTTCGGGCCGCCGCTCGACGTCCGGCTCGATGAAGCGGCCGCCGCGCTCCTGATCTCGGCGGCCGGATTCCTGGTCGATCCCGCGGCGGAACCGGGGCCCGGGCTCTATCTCATCACCGCCAGGCCGCATTCCGCCCTCGATTGAGGCGCGCCCCCGCGACGGCGGCGGGCTCAATGCCCGGCGTGATGGTTATCGTCTTCGTGGACATGGCCGAAGAGCTTCTCGATCTTCCGGAAGACGATCAAGGTCACGATGACGACCGCGGCGAAGAGAGCCGCTTCGATAAAGTATCCGGCCCCGATGACGAGCCCCAGTCCGGCCACGGCCCAGATGACCGAGGCCGTCGTCAGCCCGTGGATCGATCCCCTCGACTGGATGATCGCTCCGGCCCCCAGGAACCCGACGCCGGTGATGACCCCGGCGGCGACGCGCATCACGCTGTCCGGGCCGGTTCCCGTGTCGGCCGTGAACTTCTCGGCCAGGATCATCACCATCGCCGATGTCAAACAGATCAGGACGTTGGTCCGGAATCCGGCAGGTTTATGGCTGATCTCGCGCTCTATGCCGATGGCGCCGCCGAGGAGGAGGGCAAGGCCTAGCTTGATCAAGACATCGTCATAGCTCATTGCGACCCTCGTTCTACAAGATGGATTTAATGTATCATTATACGCCTATGATCGAAAAAAGGTGTTCCGCCCCCGGCGACAAGCCTGGAGCGCTTCTCCTCCTCGGCCCGACCGGGTCGGGGAAATCGCCTCTCGGGGAAGCCGCGGCCCGCTCCGGATTATGGGGCCGGCGCTGCCTCCATTTCGATTTCGGGGAGAACCTGCGGCGGGCCGCCGCGGCAGGAGGGGGGCCGACCCGCGTCCGCCTCGGAAAAGCACAGCTGGCAGTCGTGTGCCGATCCTTGGCCACCGGGGCCTTGCTCGAGGACGAGGACTTCCCGATCGCCGCCGAAATCTTTTCCGGATTTCTGCGGGCGTCGGGCTTCCGTCCGGGCGATCTTGTCATCCTGAACGGCCTTCCCCGCCATGCCGGGCAGGCCCGGGACACGGACGATCTCGCCGCCGTGATCGCGGTCGTCGAGCTCGCCGCCGGGGCGCGGATCGTCCGCGAGCGCATCCGCCGCGATACCGGCGGGGACCGGAAGGGGAGGAGTGACGACTCGCTGTCCGAGATCCGGAAGAAGCTGGCCGTTTATGAAGAACGGACGCGGCCGCTCGTCGATCACTACCGGGCCGAAGGCGCGGCCGTGATCACGATCGACGTAAGGGTTCGCACCTCAGCCGAGACCATGCGGCAGCGGCTCGAGCGGTCCGGCCGGATCGCCTTGTTCACGGCGCCATGATCCGCATCAACGAATCCAGCCGGGCCCTCCTCTTCGTCTCCCTCTCCGTCTTCCTGGCTTCATCGATCTGGTTCTCGGGCACGGCCGTCGCCCCGCTTCTCCGCGACGCCTGGGGGCTTGGCGAGGTCCAGGCTTCGGGCATCACCGCCGCTGTCCAGCTCGGTTTCATCGCCGGAACGATTCTCTACGCCCTCTTCAACCTGGCCGACATCTTTCGAACGCGGACGGTCTTTTTCGCTTCGGCGCTCGCCGGCGCGGCGTTCAACGCCGCCTTCGCCCTCTTCTCGCGCGGTTTCGCGACCGCTTTCGTCCTGCGCTTTCTCACGGGGCTCACCCTCGCGGGTGTCTATCCCGTGGGCATGAAGATCGTCGCCCAATGGAAGCGGGAAAAGCTCGGCTGGGGCCTGGGCGTCCTCGTCGGCGCGCTCACCCTGGGCAAGGCTTTTCCCTACCTGCTCATGAGCTTCGGGTCCGGCCTGGGCTGGCGGCCGCTTATGCTCTCGACGTCTTTCCTGGCCGCGGCCGGCGGGTGCGTCGTCCGCTTCGGACTCCGGGAAGGCCCCTTCCTCACGGCTGCCGCCCCGTTCGATGTCCGCGCCGCGTTCCGGGTCTTCAAGCGCCGGGCCTTCCGGCTGCAATCCCTGGGGTATTTCGGCCATATGTGGGAGCTCTACGCCTTTTGGTCGCTCACCGCCACCTTCCTCGCCGCGAGCCCCGCCGTCCGCGAGGGCCGGTTCCCCATCCCGGTCGCTCTCGCCGCCTTCCTCACGATCGGGGCCGGGGTGGCCGGATGCGTAGCCGGCGGGTGGCTGTCCAAGACGATGGGCGAGCGGAGGGTGGCGCTCCTCTCCATCGTCATCAGCGGATGTCTTTGCGCCGCGTCCTGGCTCCTTTTCGTCCTGCCGTTCTGGATCCTCCTTCCCGTCTTCATCGTCTGGGGCTTTTTCGTCGTCGCCGACTCGGCCCAATTCTCCGCCCTCGCCGCCCGAACCTGTCCCCCGCATTACACGGGCACGGCCCTGACGATCCAGAACGGGATCGGCTTCGCCGTGACGGCCGTCTCGATCCCCTTCACGGCCTGGGTCGCCCAGGCGATCGGCTGGCGCTGGGCCTTCACGTTCCTCGCCCTCGGGCCGCTTTTTGGAGCGATCGCGCTTGTCCGTCTCGGCAAAGCCGAAACCGGCGGGGCCGAATGAACCGCATCATCAGGAGTGAACGGATGTCCTTCAAGAGTTTCATAACGCTTCTTCCCATTATCATCGGCCTCGCCTACCCGGTCATGTCGTCCGCCCAGACCGAGGCCAAGCCGGCGTTCGGCATCTCTTTCAGCGGCTTCGTCAAGACCGACATGATCTATGACACCCGCCAGACGGTGAACCTCAGGGAGGGCCATTACCTGATCCTTCCCAAGGGTCCGTCCTATGACAAGGACGGGGCGGACCTCAACGCCGCGCCGACGTTCCACATGCTCTCGATCCAGACCCGCCTGCTCGGCAAGATCACCGGCCCGGACGCCCTGGGGGCAAAGACCTCGGGCCTGATTGAAGGGGAGTTTTTCGGGACATCGGACGGTGACACTAACGGCTTCCGGCTCCGTCATGCCTACGTCAAACTCAACTGGGCTAAAACCGAGCTCATGGTCGGGCAGTTCTGGCACCCCATGTTCGTCACCGAGAGCTACCCCGACGTCGTCTCGTTCAACACCGGGGCGCCGTTCCAGCCCTTCAACCGCTCCCCCCAGGTCCGCATGACGCAGCAGATCGGGCGGTTCAGCCTGATCGCGACGGCGCTCTCCCAGCGGGACTTCGTCTCGAACGGCCCGGAGGGGGCAAGCTCGGTCTACGCCCGGACCGCGGCCGTCCCCGAGCTCAACCTTCGGATTCAGTTCTTCTACCGCTGCCCGCGCGGTTGCGAGACGGTCGTCGGCGTGAGCGGCGATTACAAGAGCCTCCGGCCCCGGACGACGACGCCGCTGGGGTACGCCACGGACGCCCGCTTCCCGGCCTTCGCCGGTATGGCCTTCCTCCGCCATAAAAGCCAGGCTTTCACGATCAAGGCGGAAACCGTCTACGGCGAGGACCTCCACCATCTAACCATGCTTGGCGGCTATGGCGTGAACGGGATCACGGACGCGGGGAGGGGGATCGAAGACTACGCTCCCCTCCGGACGATGTCCTCCTGGGTCGAGATCCAGACGAACGGCGAGTCGTTCCAGGCGGGCCTGTTCGCCGGGCAAACGAAGAACCTCGGGGCCGCCTCCGATCTTGTCGGCGCGGCGTGGGGACGCGGAACGAACGTCGACGAGGTCCTCCGCATATCGCCCCGGGCCGTCTACAACGCCGGGAAGCTCCGCCTGGCCGCCGAGGTCGAATGGACGGCAGCCGGATATGGAACGCCCGATGCCCGGGGTAAGGTCGTCAACGCGGAACGGGTCACCAACGTCCGCTTCCTGGGCGCGGTCTATTACTTCTTCTGATCCGGATAGAGCGCATCGAGGACGGCATACCAATCGGCGTCCGTCTTCACCCCGACAAACGCCATCCGGACCTCTTTCGGGCGCGGATGCTGCCGGGCGTAGGCGATCCCGACGTGACGCATCAATCCGGTGATGTGACCGTCGGTGTAGTGCGCTTTGGCCAGCTCAAAGTGCCGCATCAGGAGATCGCGCTGTTCGTCGATGCCGGGGCGCCGGGGAGGGCGGCCTTCGGCCAGGTCCCGGATCTGCCCGAAAATCCAGGGGTTCCCGATCGCTCCGCGAGCGACGGCGACGCCGTCGACGCCCGTTTCGTCGAGCATCCGCAGGGCGTCGGCCGCCTGATGGACGTCGCCCGAGCCGATCACGGTTCTGTCCGGGAAGGCCCGCTTCACTCGGGCGAGGAACGACCAGTCCGCCTTCCCCGAATACTTGTGCTCGACGCTCCGGGCGTGGACGCAGATCGCGTCCGCGCCGGCGGCGAAGGCGCCCTCGGCGATCGGCCAGAAGGCCGCCCCGGCCGCGTCCGATTCCTCGAAGGCCCGCCGCAGCTTCAGGGTGAGCGGTCGGTCGGGGACCGCGGCCCGGACGGCCCGGACGATTTCCAGGGCGAGGGCGGGCTGTTTCAAGAGGGCGCCGCCGCGGCCGCGGGCGAGGACCTTGCGGACGGGGCAGGCGAAGTTGAGGTCGATGACGTCATAGCCGAGCTCGCGGAGGACCTCCGCCGCCCGGGCCATTGTCTCCGGATCGTTGCCCATGATCTGCCCGCCGACGGGCCGGAGATCATCCGCCGCGCGGACGAGCCGCCGCCGGAAACGGCCGCCGCGGACGAGGAATTTGTCGAGAATGACCTCGGTCAGGGTGAAGGGCGCCCCGAGGTCGGCGCAGATGCGGCGGTAGGGGGGATCGCTGTAGCCGGCCAGGGCGGCGAGGATGAACGGGAAATCGAGCTCGAGACGACCGATCCGGAGGGGCTCGAAGACGCGGTTCACGGCGGCAGTATATCGGCAGAACTCTCGGGCGTCTACATCAGAACCGGTAGCTGACACCTCCGAGGAACCGGAATTCCCCATAGGCGTTGCCCGTCGTGCGCTCGGCCGTGAGCTGGAAGGTCATGGTTCGGAAGAGGTTCACGACGGAGGAAAAGCCGAAGCGGTTCGTCTTGGGATAGCTGTCGATCCGGAACCCGCCGCTCTCGGTCAGCCGGAAGACGGAGACCGAGGAGGAAAAGAATCCTTCGACATAGACGGTTCGGCCGAAATTCTTGCCCAGAGAGGCGTACCAGGAATCATACGAGGATCCGGACTCCGAGCGCATCACCGAGTCGGACAGGTTGAGCTCGAGCCCGGTCTTGAACAGGTCGGTGGCGTAGAGGCCGAGGCTGAAACGGTTCGTCCGGCCGTCGCCGAAATTGTTGTGGTCCTGGGAGTAGCCGCCGTAGATCCGGATCCCGGAAAGGACGGTCAGGGTCAGGCGGCCGCCGACCGATTCATACAGGTAGCCGTCCAGCGCCCTCTGGTCGAGAGGGCGGCCGTTCAGGCGGTTGTCGACGAGCGTCCGCGTGTCGAAGGACCATCCGCGGTGGTAGAGACCCTGGATCTCGACCGCGGGAACGGGGGAGTAGCGGGCGTTGGCGAAGACGTAGGTCAGGTGTCCCGAGCCCTGGCCCGCCGGCCCGAGCAGATCGTATTCCGCCGCCTGATAGAGGAAGAACTTCTTGCCGATGGGGAGGTAGTTGTTGAACAAGATGACGGAACGCTCGGTCAGGCCGGAGTCCCGGAGGGCCACGTAGCTCAGGACGTGACGGCGGCCCGCCTCGCCGTCGAAGGCGAGGTACGCCCCGAATTTGGAGATCCCGGAGACATAGCCGGGCTGGAGGATCTTCGGCTCGAGACCGCCGAAGGCCCCGATCCTCAGGCGGCCGAGGACGCGGATCGCCCCGGAGCGGTATTCGAATTGCCCGCCTCCGATCGAGCCGAGCGATCCGAGCTCGTTCAGCCACATCTGCCCCAGTCGGATATGGAAATGGCCCTGCCCGAACCAGGCCCCGGCGAAACCGTCATAGACGGAGAAGCGGGGGTCGCGCTCTTCCGAGCTGGGATAGGCCGCGCCGCGGATGTCGACGCCGTACTCGAGCCCGTCCCGTCCGGTTTCGAGGGAGCGGAAGGTGAAGGTCATGATCGTGTCGCTGAAGAACGAGCTTTCGCCTCCGTCATATTTGTAGACGGCGGCTTGACCGAAGAGCGAAACGCGTCCGTACCAGGCTTTGGAGGCCGCGCTTGCCGGGACCGCAGCCGCCAGGACGAGGAGGAGGGCGATCGCGGGAGCGAAGATCCGTTTCATCATGACGCACCCCGTGGATGGCAGGCGTAGCAATTCGCCGAGTTGTAGACGTAACCGGACCTGCCTTGATGGTCCGCGTCGGTTGAGCTTCGGGTGTGGCAGGTCGTGCAGGTGAACACCTTGAAGTTCCGCGGATCGGTGTGGCAGTTTGAGCATATGTTGTTACCCATCCTCATCGGGAAATAGGTGTGATTGAATGTGCCCTGGTTGAAAGAGGCGTCCGTCGGCCGATGGCAGACCTCGCAGGTCGTGGGGAAGCCGGCCGCGGCGTGGTTCGGGTTGGTCGTCGCCTGGTAATTGGTTTGGTGGCAACCCGTAGCAAGTGGTCGGCGTCCCCTTATAGACGTTGTTCTTGTGGCAGGCGGCGCATGGCTGGGTGGCGTGAATGCCGACGCGCTGGAAGAACTGGTCGTGGTTGAAAACCCCTTGGTTGAACGACGTATCCGTCGGCCGATGGCAGGCATCGCAAGTCGTGGGGAAGCCCGCCGCGGCGTGGTTCGGGTTGGTCGTCGCCTGGTAATTGGTTTGGTGGCAACCGTAGCAAGTGGTCGGCGTCCCCTTATAGATGTTGTTCTTGTGGCAAGCGGCGCATGGCTGGGTGGCGTGAACGCCGACGCGCTGGAAGAACTGGTCGTGGTTGAAAACACCCTGGTTGAAAGACAAGGCGTCCGTCGGCCGATGGCAGACCTCGCAGGTCGTGGGGAAGCCGGCCGCGGCGTGGTTCGGGTTGGTCGTCGCTTGGTAGTTGGTTTGGTGGCAGCCGTAGCAAGTGGTCGGCGTCCCCTTATAGACGTTGTTCTTGTGGCAGGCGGCGCATGGCTGAGTGGCGTGAACGCCGACGCGCTGGAAGAACTGGTCGTGGTTGAAAACACCCTGGTTGAACGACGTATCCGTCGGCCGATGGCAGGCATCGCAAGTCGTGGGGAAGCCCGCCGCCGTATGGTTCGGATTCTTTGTCGCCAGGTAGTTCGCCTGGTGGCATCCGTAGCAGGTCGTCGGCGTCCCCTTATAGACGTTGTTCTTGTGGCAGGCGGCGCATGGCTGGGTGGCGTGAATGCCGACGCGCTGGAAGAACTGGTCGTGGTTGAAAACACCCTTGGTTGAACGACGTATCCGTCGGCCGATGGCAGGCATCGCAGGTCGTGGGGAAGCCGGCCGCGGCGTGGTTCGGGTTGGTCGTCGCTTGGTAGTTGGTTTGGTGGCAGCCGTAGCAAGTGGTCGGCGTCCCCTTATAGACGCTGTTCTTGTGGCAGGCGGCGCATGGCTGAGTGGTGTGAACGCCGACGCGCTGGAAGAACTGGTCGTGGTTGAAAACACCCTGGTTGAACGACGTATCCGTCGGCCGATGGCAGGCGTCGCAAGTCGTGGGGAAGCCCGCCGCCGTATGGTTCGGATTCTTTGTCGCCAGATAGTTTGCCTGATGGCAGCCAAAGCACTCGCGCGGCGTCCCCTTATAGACGTTGTTCTTGTGGCAGGCGGCGCATGGCTGGGTGGCGTGAACGCCGACGCGCTGGAAGAACTGGTCGTGGTTGAAAACACCCTGGTTGAAAGAGGCGTCCGTCGGCCGATGGCAGACCTCGCAGGTCGTGGGGAAGCCGGCCGCGGCGTGGTTCGGGTTGGTCGTCGCTTGGTAGTTGGTTTGGTGGCAGCCGTAGCAAGTGGTCGGCGTCCCCTTATAGACGTTGTTCTTGTGGCAGGCGGCGCATGGCTGAGTGGTGTGAACGCCGACGCGCTGGAAGAACTGGTCATGGTTGAAAACACCCTGGTTGAACGAGGTATCCGTCGGCCGGTGGCAGGCGTCGCAATTCGTGGGGAAGCCCGCCGCGGCGTGGTTCGGGTTGGTCGTCGCCAGATAGTTTGCCTGATGGCAGCCAAAGCACTCGCGCGGCGTCCCCTTATAAACACCGTTCTTGTGGCAGGCGGCGCAAGGCTGGGCGGCGTGGACGCCGACGCGCTGGAAGGACTGGTCGTGGTTGAAAACCCCTTGGTTGAACGACGTATCCGTCGGCCGGTGGCAGGCGTCGCAAGTCGTGGGGAAGCCGGCCGCGGTGTGGCTCGGATTCTTCGTGGCTTGGTAGTCCGCCCGGTGGCAGCCGTAACATTCGCGCGGCGTGCCCTTGTAGACCCCGTTCACATGGCAGGTGGCGCAAGATTGGGTGGCGTGGATGCCGACGCGTTGGAAGAACTGGTCGTGGTTGAACTGGCCCTGATTGAACGTCGCGTCCGTGGGGCGGTGGCAGACCTCGCAAGTCGTGGGGAAGCCGGCCGCCGTATGATTCGGGTTCTTGGTCGCCTGATAGTCCGATTGATGGCAGCCGAAGCACGTGCGCGGCGTGCCGCCGAAAGTGTTGTTCTTATGGCAGGCGTCGCAGGCTTGAGAGGCGTGGACCCCGACGCGCTGGAAGAACGGATTGTGATTGAACTCGCCGTCATCAAAGGAACGATCGGTCGGACGATGGCAGAGCTCACACGTCGTGGGGAAGCCGGCTGCGGCGTGGTTCGGATCCCGCGTCGAATCGTAGTCCGCTTTGTGGCATCCGTAGCAATTCGTCGGCGTGCCTTTGTAGACGCCGTTCTTGTGGCAGGCGGCGCAGGGCTCCGCGGCGTGAACGCCCACCCGGGGGAAGAACTGGTCGTGGTTGAACCTGGCCTGGTGGAAGCTCGTATCGCCGGGAGAGTGGCAGAGATCGCAGGCCGTCGGAAAGCCGGCCGATGCATGGGCGGGATTCCGCGTCTCCTGATAGTCTTCGAGGTGGCAGGAGGCGCAGGCGGGGACCGTGCCCTTGAACGTCTGGTTCTTATGGCAGCCGTCGCACCCGACCGTCCGGTGGGCGCGTTGAGCGGAAGCCCGGTTTTCGCCTGGTGATCCCACTGGACCGCGGTCCACGCCGTCGGGCGGTGGCATTCCTGGCACTGGGTTCCCAGCCGCGTCCGGTAGCGGTCGTCCTGGCGGCGGATCCAATGGCAATCGTAGCAGTTCCGCGGCGTGCCCTTAACGACGCCGTTCAGGTGGCACTTCACGCAGGGCACGGTCAGGTGGCGTCCCTCGAGAGGGAAGGCCGTCGCTTTATGGAATCCGCGCTCGGGATTCGCCCATCCCTCGGGGGTATGGCACTTCGAGCAGGGGTCCTTCATCGCCCCCTGGCTGGGGGTCCTTGTGGCAGGTCGAGCAGGCCGGGGTCAGGGCCATGAACGAGCGGGTCTTGTGGCAGCGCTCGCAGGTCCCGCCCAGGGCGGCATGATTGCCCGTCAGGGCGAACCCGGTCTCTTCCTTGTGGTTGAAGTCCTTCTTGTCCAGCGGACGGAGGTCCACGTCGACGCCCTGGTGTTCGACGTGGCAGACCTCGCAGTCGCCGCTGACCTCGCGGTGGACGCCCTTCTTGATCTCGATGCGCTTGGCCACGGCGGGATGGCAGGCCAGGCATTTCCCGGAGCCGACGGCCTTGCCCGTCGTGTGGCATTTCTGGCAGTTTTCCGCGCCCTCGAGCTTGGCGTGGGCGGCGGAAAGCTTCCCCGGCGGGGTCTGGCCAAAGGCGCTTACGACTACGGCAGTGAGCAAAACAAGGAGAATCAGTGACTTAGGTAGAGTTCCGCCCTTCCATATTCCCATTCTTCCGGTTCGATCACTCATATTCTTGCCCAAACCTACAAACCCTATAAAATTAGTATAGAATCGAGAAATCTCTTTGTCAAGGGGAAAACAGGGATTCCCTTTATGGTTTCCGTCCCTGCGGATGGCAGGCGTAGCAATTCACCGAGTTGTAGACGTAACCCGCTCTGCCTTGGTGCTCCGAGTCCATCGAGCTTCGGGTATGGCAGGTCGTGCAGGTGAATACCTTGAAGTTCGTCGGATTCGTGTGGCAGTTTGAGCAAATGTTGTTACCCATTCTCGCCGGGAAGTAGGGGTGGTTGAACGTGCCCTGGGTGAAGGAGGCGTCAGTCGCGCGGTGGCAGAGCTCGCAGGTCGTGGGGAAGCCGGCGGCTGTATGGTTCGGATTCTTCGTCGCCAGGTAATTCGCCTGGTGGCAGCCATAACAGTCTCGCGGCGTGCCTTGGTACACATTATTCTTGTGGCAGGCGGCGCAGGGCTGGGTGGCATGAACGCCTACGCGCTGAAAGAACTGGTCGTGGTTGAAAACACCTTGGTTAAACGACGTATCCGTCGGGCGGTGGCAGAGCTCGCAGGTCGTGGGGAAGCCGGCCGCCGTATGGTTCGGATTCTTAGTCGCCAGGTAATTCGCCTGGTGGCAGCCATAACAGTCTCGCGGCGTGCCTTGGTACACATTATTCTTGTGGCAGGCGGCGCAGGGCTGGGTGGCGTGGACCCCGACGCGCTGGAAGAACTGATCGTGGTTGAACGTGCCCTGGGTGAAGGAGGCGTCGGTTGCGCGGTGGCAGAGCTCACACGTCGTGGGGAATCCGGCCGCCGTATGGTTCGGATTCTTAGTCGCTAGGTAATTCGCCTGGTGGCAGCGAACTTCGTCGCGTGCCCTTATAGACGCTGTTCTTGTGGCAGGCGGCGCAGGGCTGGGTGGCATGGACCCCGACGCGCTGGAAGAACTGATCGTGGTTGAAAGCACCTTGGTTGAACGTCGAATCCGTCGGGCGATGGCAGACCTCGCAGGTCGTGGGGAATCCGGCCGCGATGTGATTCGGGTCCTTGGTCGATTCGTAGTCCGCCCTGTGACAGCCGTAGCAATTCGTCGGCGTTCCCTTGTAGACGCCGTTCTTGTGGCAGGCGGCGCAGGGCTCCGTGGCGTGAACGCCCACCCGGGGGAAGAACTGGTCGTGGTTGAACCTGGCCTGGTGGAAGCTCGTGTCGCCGGGGGAGTGGCAGAGATCGCAGGCCGTCGGAAAGCCGGCCGATGCATGGGCGGGATTCCGCGTCTCCTGATAGTCTTCGAGGTGGCAGGAAGCGCAGACGGGGACCGTGCCCTTGAACGTCTGGTTCTTATGGCAGCCGTCGCACCCGACCGTCCGGTGGGCGGCGTTGAGCGGAAGCCCGGTTTTCGCCTGGTGATCCCACTGGACCGCGGTCCACGCCGTCGGGCGGTGGCATTCCTGGCACTGGGTTCCCAGCCGCGTCCGGTAGCGGTCGTCCTGGCGGCGGATCCAATGGCAATCGTAGCAGTTGCGCGGCGTGCCCTTAACGACGCCGTTCAGATGGCACTTCGCGCAAGGCACGGTCAGGTGGCGTCCCTCGAGAGGGAAGGCCGTCACCTTGTGGAATCCGCGTTCGGGATTCGCCCATCCCTCTGGGGTATGGCACTTCGAGCAGGGATCCTTCATCGCCCCCTGGTGGGGGTCCTTGTGGCAGGTCGAGCAGGCCGGGGTCAGGGCCATGAACGAGCGGGTCTTGTGGCAGCGCTCGCAGGTCCCGCCCAGGGCGGCATGATTGCCCGTCAGGGCGAACCCGGTCTCTTCCTTGTGGTTGAAATCCTTCTTGTCCAGCGGACGGAGGTCCACGTCGACGCCCTGGTGTTCGACGTGGCAGACCTCGCAGTCGCCGCTGACCTCGCGGTGGACGCCCTTCTTGATCTCGATGCGCTTGGCCACGGCGGGATGGCAGGCCAGGCATTTCCCGGAGCCGACGGCCTTGCCCGTCGTGTGGCATTTCTGGCAGTTTTCCGCGCCCTCGAGCTTGGCATGGGCGGCGGAAAGCTTCCCCGGCGGGGTCTGGCCCGCCGCTCCTATGGCTTGGAATATCAAGAAAATAGGCAGGATCAACGAGCCGCACGGCGTTTTATGTTCTCGCATCGTCCTTATTATCCTCAATTCCTAAAAAATAGAATGGAGTCGGAAAGGTGTTTTGTCAAGAGGAAAACGAGATCATCAGGCCCGGTTGACAGGACCGATTCACCTCGTTATAGTGGCCGGCAGTCGAACATGGAGCTTCTCGAAATCGGCCGGCAAGTCCATCCGCGGGCCTTCCATGACGCGGCCCGGTCCCTTTACGCGGGCGATGCGAACCGAATCGCTCCGCTCGACATGGAGATCGAAGCCATTTTCGACTCCCGGAAGAACGCCCTGTTCAACGGCGGCGAGGCGATCCGCTGGATCCTCAGGGACGATGACGGCCGACCGCTCGGCCGGACCGCCGCTTTCGTCAACTTCGCCAAGGCCCGTCACCGGACGCCCGTGGCGGGCGGCCTCGGCTTTTTCGAGTGCGTGGACGATCAGGCCGCGGCGAATGTCCTTTTCGACGCCGCCCGCGAACTGGCTCGGCGAGCCGAGGCTGCGAGGCGATGGACGGGAGCGTCAACTTCGGGGACAACTTCGTCCATTGGGGCGTCCTCGTCGAGGGATTCACGCCCCAGGGCTACGGCATGCCCTACAACAAGCCTTATTACGGGCGCCTGTTCGAGGCGTATGGATTCCAGGAGTATTTCCGGCAGTTCAGCTACGATCTCGACATCCGCAAACCCCTGCCCGCCCGTCAGCTCAAGTTCGCCGAGTTCCTGCTGACGCAGCCCCGGCTGGAGTTCCGGCATTTCGAGAAGAAGAATCCCGGGCCCTACATCCGCGACTTCGTCGAAGTGGTGAACGCGACGTGGGCCGATTATATGGAAGACTTCCAGCCGGTTCCCCGAGGAGGATGTCGAACGCTTGTTCCGCTCGGCAGCCCCCCTCCTGATCGATGATTTCATCTGGTTCGCTTACAAGGACGGGAAGCCCGTCGGGACGCTCGTCGCTTTCCCCGACCTCAACCAGGTCCTGGCCAAGTTCGACGGCCGGCTCCCGTGGTGGAAGGCTCCCGCGTTTCTCGCCCTGAAATCGGGCGAAGACGATCACCCGCAACCGGCTCCTCCTGGCCGGGGTCGTGCCCGAGGCCCAGAACTCAGGGGTCATCAGCGCCCTGTTCCTGAACTTTTTCCGTGCCGTGACCGCGCGGTCCCACTATACGGAGATCGAGCTGTCCTGGGTGGGGGATTACAACCCCCGCATGCGGAAGGTCTACGAGATGATCGGGGCCGTCCAGAAAAAAGACCACGTCACCTACCGATACCTCTTCGACCGGACGCTGCCCTTCGTCCGGTTCACGAACGCCGGAGGCCACAGCGGCCTGCCGCCGGGATGAGATCACGAAAGAGAACCCGGCCTGACGATTCTCAGCGGGCGATCTCGCCGATCGGCAGGACGGTCCGCCCCATCGCTTCGTTGAGGACCTCGGCCATGGCCAGGTAGATCGCCGACAAGCCGCAGACGATCCCCTCGTAGCCGGCGATACGGCCGACGAGGACGGAGCCCGTCCAGTCGCGGACGGCGAGCAGGACGAAGAGGATGGTCAGGCGAGGAAGACGAACTGCAGGGCCCGGTTTTTCCCGAAGGTCCCGATCCACATGAAGAAGGTGAACAGACCCCACAGGAAGAGATACCAGCCCATGTAGGCCTCGGGCGTGCGGACCCCCGTTCGGCGCGTTCAGGCCGGGAATAACCCACAGGGCGACGAGGGTCAGCCAGAACAGGCCGTAGGAGGTGAAGGCCGTCGTCCCGAAGGTGTTGCCCTTCTTGAATTCCATGATCCCGGCGATGATCTGGGCGATGCCGCCATAGAAGATGCCCATGGCCAGGATCATGGCGCTGACCGGGAAGAATCCTGCGTTGTGGATGTTCAGCAGGACGGTCGTCATCCCGAAGCCCATCAGCCCGAGCGGGGCGGGGTTGGCGAGCTTTTGATCCATATCTCTTACGTTGCCCGAAGCGGTGGTCACATCCGTACGTCAATGATCTCCTGCTTGGTCTTGCCCAGGATCTCGTACTTCTTGCCCGACCTTGGTGAAGGCCTCGAGGGCCTTGTCGAGGTGATGGATCTCGTGTCCGGCCGAGATCTGCGTCCGGATGCGGGCCTGGCCCTGGGGAACGACCGGGAAGAAGAAGCCGATGGCGTAGATGCCCTCCTCGTACAGGTCGCGCGAGACATCCTGCGCCAGCTTGGCGTTGAACAGCATGACCGGCACGATCGGCGTATCGCCTTCCTTGAGGACGAACCCGGCCTCGGTCAGTCCCTTGCGCCAGTAGGCGGCGTTTCGCTTCGAGCTTGTCGCGGCGCTCGGTCGAGGCGGACAGGATCTCGAGGACCTTGAGGACGCCGGCCACGACCACCGGGGCGATGGTGTTGGAGAAGAGATACGGCCGGGCCTTCTGCCGGCACATCTCGACGAGTTCCTTGCGGCCGGAGACGCAGCCGCCGGAAGCGCCGCCAAGGGCCTTGCCGAAGGTGGTGGTGATGATGTCGATCTTGCCCATCACGCCGCATTTCTCGTGCGTGCCGCGGCCGGTCTTGCCGATGAAACCGGAGGCGTGGGATTCGTCCACGAAGAGCATGGCGTCGTACTTCTCGCACAGCGCGACCATCTCGTCGAGCTTGGCGGTGTCGCCGTCCATCGAGAAGACGCCGTCGGTGATGACCAGTCGCAGGCGCTTGTCCTGGTGCAGCTGGAGCTTCTCTCCAGGTGTTCCATGTCGGAGTGCTTGAAGGTGTCGTGCATCGCGCTGCAGAGACGGATGCCGTCGATGATGGAGGCATGGACCAGCCGGTCGGAGATCATGACGTCGTCCTTGGTCAGGATCGCCTCGAACACGCCGGCGTTGGCGTCCATGCAGGAGGGGAAGAGGATGGTGTCCTCGGTCCCCAGGAACTTCGTGGTCATCGTGCTCCGAGCTCCCGGTGGATGTCCTGGGTGCCGCAGATGAACCGGACCGAGGACATGCCGTAGCCGCGGGCGTCCAGCCCCTCATGGGCGGCCTTGACCACCTCGGGGTGGCTGGAGAGCCCGAGGTAGTTGTTGGCGCACATGTTGATGACCTTCTTGACCGAGGCGCCGGCCGGGAACTCGACCTCGATGTCGGCCGCCTGGGCGGAATGGATGTACCGCTCCTGCTTGAACAGGCCGGCGTCTTTCAGGCCCTGGAGGACGTCTGATAGACGCGCACGTTTTCGGTGTAAGCCATGGGGTTCTCCTTTCGAAGCGGCGCGGCGCGAACCGTCCCTTGGATCGGCCGCCGGATGCCGCCGCGGGATCAGGCCTACGTGAATCTCCTGACCAGGACCACGATCTTGTTGACCGAGTCGAACGCCTCCGGCGTGGCCTTGTCGTCGGGAATGGAGATCTTGTACTTGTTCTCCAGGAACCGTTTCAGCGATACCATCGAAAACGAATCCACGATCCCGCCGGAGATCAGCGGCGTGTCGTAGGTGATGGGCTCGTTGTCGTCTTCGAGATACTCCTCGATGACGTACTTGAGGATGATGTCTTTCATCTCGTCGCCATGATGTGTGCTCCTTCCGTTATGATGATTATCGGATTCGATCCTGCGTCAGTCGTTTTCCAGGGTGGAAATGTCGCCGATTTCCTCGCCCCATTCCTTGGCCTGGAGGATCCGCCGCATGATCTTGCCGCTGCGGGTCTTGGGCAGGGAATCGACGAATTCGATCTCCTGCGGCATGGCCAGGGGCGACAGTTTCTTGCGGATGAAGTTCATGATCTCGAGGTCCAGGTCGGCGCTGGCCGTGAACCCGGGCTTGAGGGTCACGAAGGCCTTGACCACCTCCATGTTGATCGGATCCGGCTTGCTCACGACGGCCGATTCGGCCACGGCCGGATGCTCCAGCAGGGCCGATTCCACCTCGAACGGGCTGACCAGGTGGCCGCCGGTGTTGATGATATCATCGTCGCGGCCGACGAACCAGAAATAGCCTTCCTTGTCGATCGCTGGCCCGGTCGCCGGACAGGTACCAGCCGTTCTTGAACTTCTTCTTGTAGGTCTCCTCGTTGTTCCAGTAGGTGCGCATCATCGACGGCCAGCCCGGGCTTGAAGGCGATCAGGCCGATCTTTCCCGGTCTCGCGGAACGGCTCGTAGGTCTTGGGATCGACGACGTCGGCGGTGATGCCGGGGAAGGGCTTGCCCATCGAGCCCGGCTTGATCTTCATCCCGGGGAAGTTGGTGATCATGATCGAGCCGGTTTCGGTCTGCCAGTAGGTGTCGTGGAATGGCATGCCGAAGACCGTCTCCGACCAGATGACCGCTTCGGGGTTCAAGCGGCTCGCCGACGCTAGGCCAGATGCCGCAGCGAGGACAGGTCGAATTTCTTGACGATCTCGTCGCCGGCCTTCATCAGCGACCGGATGGCGGTCGGGGCCGAATACCAGATCGTGATCCTGTGCTTCTCGATGAACTTGTACCAGGCTTCGGCCGAAAAACCGGCAATCCAGCACGCACTGGGTCACGCCGAGGCTCCAGGGGCCGATGATGCCGTAGGAGGTGCCGGTCACCCAGCCGGGATCGGCCGTGCACCAGTAGATGTCGTCCTCCTGAATGTCGAGGACCCATTTGGCCGTCAGGTATTGGGCGATCAGCGAATAATGGACGTGCTTGACGCCTTTGGGCTGGCCGGTCGTGCCGGAGGTGTAGTGCAGAACCGACGGGGATTCGGCCTTGGTCGGATGGATTTCGAAGTTTTCGACCGGGGCGGCCTTTTCCAGGGAGAAGGCCACCTCGCGGTCCTTGAGGGGGGCTTTGCCCGTCGTGGTCGACGATGATGAGGTGCTTCAGGTTGGGCAGCTTGTCCAGGATCTTGCGGACCTTCGGAGCATGCTTTCTCTGGGTGATGATGGCCTTGGTCTGCGGCGTTGTCCAGGCGGACGAAAAGCGATTCGTCGCCGAAGGCCGAGAACAGCGGCTGGGCGATGGCGCCCGATCTTCAGGATGCCCAGGAAGCCGATATAGAGTTCGGGGATCTTGTCCATGAACAGACAGACGCGGTCTTCGGGCTTGATCCCCAGGCCCCGGAGGAAGGCGGCCGATGGTGTTGCTGCCTGCCGGATGTCATGGTAGGTATACGGTTTTTTCGACGCCGCCCATCGACCCTCCCAGAGCAGGGCCGAGCTTGTCGCCTTTGCCCATATCGCAGATCCGGTCGGAACAGTACCAGCCGATATTGATCGGCCGGCCGGGTGCGTAGCCGAGCTCCTGCTCGGCACTCGTCCAGTCGAAATTCTTGTAGCGTTCTTCGTAGGAACCGATATTCGACATGACACATCCTTATGATAGAGTCCCGCAAAGAAGGCAGATTATAGCCGAATCGCACGAAATGTCAAAATTCGCCGGGGCAGGGCCGTCGGGAAGTGGCGAAAAGCCCGTAATCACAGTCCAGAGGGGCTTGACATCGGGACCCGGAGCTATGGATATCATCCTTGAGTCGAGGTCTTTCTTGCAGCGAAGGACCCCAAATATAGTCCATCCCGAGTCCGATCGGAGTATCCGCCAGTGCCGATAGAGTAGAGGACATGCCGAAATCTCAAAGCGCCACCATAAATACTTGCTCTTGGCCTTCTTGGTGCCTCTTTTTCTTGGGTGCGACGTCCGGCCGAGTTCGCGCAGGAAAACGTCTTTTTTCAAGGCTTCCTGATCCAGAAGCCGGTGATTCGGATCGCCCTCGGCGTCAACCTCGAAGACGTCGAAATCCACGCCTCCTCGGGAATGAAGGTCTATCAGGTCGCCGGCAATTACAAGCTGATCTCCGAGGACATCCCTGAAGTCCGGATCAAGGGCCAGAAAGAGAAGCTGACCGAGAAGTTCATCGTCCAGGCGGCCCAATCCCGGCAGCGGAAGGACGCCGAGGACGCGGCAAAGACCCTCAAGGGCCAAGCTCGACAAGCGGGTTTATGTGTCCGAGGACGCCAGAACGAGTCTGGCCGGGTATCTTCCAGGTCAGGACGGGCGATTTCCTGACCCGGACCGACGCGCTGGACCATATCCGAAAGTTGAACGGGCTTGGATACAACGATGTCTGGATATTGCGCGAAGAAGTCACCGAGCCCCTCGAGCAAACCGCGCTGGGTTCTTCTGAATGACCAGCTCATCAACATCGGACCGGAGAACGCCGTTTATTTCATCCCGTCGAACCCGGAAAGCTTCCTGACTTTCGATGGAAAGAATTACCGGGGGATCTTCATCGTCCGGGGCAGCTCGCCGGGGGACGCTCCTGATCAATGTCCTGAACGTCGAGGATTATCTCAAGGGAGTCGTTCCCGGCGAGCTGTCGCCCTGTGATCCACGGAGAGCTCGAGGCGTTGAAAGCCCAGGCGATCGCCGCCCGGACCTACGCCCTCAAGAACATCGGCCAAAACGAAGAGCCAGGGGTTCGATCTTTTCGATACACCGGTCTCCCAGGTCTATGACGGGATGAGCATCGAGCACCCATTGAGCAATCGAGCCGTCGACGAGACGCGGGGCCGGGTCGCCGTCTACAACGGCAAGCTCATCAACGCCCTCTATACAAGCACATGCGGGGGAGCGACCGAGGATGTGGAGAAGATGTTCGACGGCGGGCCCGTGCCTTATCTGAAAAGCACGGAGTGCGCCCTGGAGCAGGAGCAGGACCGCTGGTCGCTGACGTCGAGCGCGGCCCTGCCCGCTCTGTTCGTCCAGGGCGCCAATGTTTCGCCCCGTCTGGCCGCCCTGGCGGCCCAAGAGGTTCTCCCCGCCGATATGAGCCCGTCCGGATATCAGGAGCCCGTGACCTCCGCGGAGCTCAGCGAGTGGGTCCGCAAAGCGGCGGCCCTGATCGGGCACAAGGTCGAGCGGCCTTTTCCAGAGGGCGCGGAGATCAACTTCGCCTCTTATGCCCGTTATCTCGTCGAGGCTTTCCAATGGAAGGAACGGGCCCAGAACCTGATCGGCCGGTCCGAGGCCGAGAGCGCCGTCGCCGGCTTGGGGACCGTTCCCGTCGAAGAACGGTCGGCCATGTCCTATTTCATCGTTTCGGGCCTTTTCCCGCCCCTTCCCGCTCTGGCCGTCTGGAACAGAGGGATGAGCCGGGCGGAAGCGGGCTTCTACCTGGCCAAGGCTCTCTCGACCTATCGCGATTTCACTTGCCAGGGGTACGTCCGCGGCCGCGATGGTAACATCCTGGACGTGGTCGAGGACGGCGAACAAAGAAGCTCGAGATCGCCCCGAACGCTTTCCTCCTCCGCAGCTTCGAAGACTCGATCTCGATCGTCCCCTCGGTCGAGCTCTCGGGGGGCGACGTCGTGCGCTGGATCAACGGGGACGGCCCGGTCCGCTACCTCCAGACGATCATCCGCCCGATCACGTCCGTCCTCGACAACCCCTCCCAGTACGCGCACTGGCAGGTCCGGATCTCCCGTGAGGACCTCGAGTCGCGGGTCAACCAGTATTATCCCGTGGGCACGCTTATCGACGTCCTGCCGCAGAAGCGGGGGACTTCCAAGCGGGTCATCGACTCGGCATCATCGGACAGGAAGGCCAGGTGAAGGCGACGGGCATGAAGATCCGCCAGGTCCTGAACCTGCGCGACAATCTCTTCGTCATCGACAGGGAGCTCGACGAGGCCGGCCGCGTGGACCCATTTCGTCTTCTCGGGCCGCGGCTGGGGCCACGGCGTCGGGCTGTGCCAGGTCGGAGCCTACCGGATGGCCCAGAAGGGCTCATAGCTACGAGGAGATCCTGAAGAAATACTACCGCGGGATCAAGCTGGAAACACAGTACTGATCCCGGCGGCGGCGCTTCCGCCTGTTTTTTAGACGGGTCACGCTCCGAGGGGGATCAGAGCGGCGAACGCTTCCACTTTGGCCGGCCAGCCGTTTTCCAACGGGCCCTTGAGGCCCGCGACTTCGATCTTGGCTTCGGCGACCTTGATCAGGCCCTTTTCCTCGAGCAGCTCGTTCATGATCGGCCGGACGCGCTGCCACTTGGCGATTTCCTCTTCCGTGGGCATCTTTCCGGTCTTCTTGTCGGGCCGCGCGGCGCCTTCCGTGGTCAGGAGCGCATATTTCGTCCCCGAAGGCAGCTCGAGCTTCTTCAGGAAACGGCGCACGCGTCCGATCGGCCGGCCCATCCGGCCCGGCGAGCTGAAGAGGTAGAGATCGGCGGGCGGCATATTCCTGGGCGTCGCATCCCGGACATGATGGATGTTGACCGTGACCCCTCGGCCGGCCATCCGCTTCTTGAATTCCTCGGCGACCCGTTCTCCGTTCCCGAATTTGGAGGCGTGGAAATATTCGATGATCATGTCGTTGTCCTTCAAGCCGGCGTCGATGTCCCGAGCCCGGCCGCGGCGTCCTCGCGCTTCCGCCTCCGGTTCCAGTAAAGGTAGCCCGGGATGCCCAGGGCGACCCAGACCAGGCCCATCAGCGAGTTGATCAGCGGGGAGCGTGCCGCTTCGGAAGTTCGGGATGTCCGTGTAGAGCGTGAAGACGACGTAGATCGAGGCGAAGGCGATGAACAGGATCGGCGTCACGGGATAGCCCCAGACCTTGTAGGGCCGCGGCGCGTCGGGCATCCGCCGGCGGAGCGTGAAGACGCTCGCCGCGGCCAGGGCGTAGAAGATCCAGCTGACGAAGATGAGCATGTCCGTGAGCTGGTCGAAGGTCCCGCTCAGGACGAGCATCGAGGTCCAGATCCCCTGGACGACGAGCGAGCTGCCCGGCGTGCGAAAGCGGGGGTGGACCTCGCCGAGGCTGCGGAAGAAGAGCCCCTCCCGGGCCATGGCGAAGTAGACCCGGGCGGACATCATCGTCGTGCCGTTCACGGCACCGAAGGTCGAGACCATGATGGCCACGGCGATCATCGCCCCGCCCCATCGGCCCAGGAAGCTGTTGGCCACGTCGATGGCGACGATGTAGCTGCCGCCGCTGGCCTCGGCCGCCCGGTAGTTCTGGGCCATCTCGTGGACCGGGATGACGTAGATGTAGGCCAGGTTGACCAGGACGTACACGGCGATGACGATGATCACGGCGATGGCCATGGCCTTGGGCAGGTTCCGCTGGACGTCCTTGATCTCGCCGGACATGTAGGTGACGTTGATCCAGCCGTCGTAGGCCCAGAAGGCCCCGGCCATGGCCATGATGATCATCAGGAAGACCGAGGACGAGCCGGCCGCGGCCGGCGCCGAGTCGGCAGCCGACTGCGGTGAGATTCGCGAAGATCGCCGTGCCCCAGGGCGAAGGCCAGCACGACGATGCGCCAGGATGATGCGCGACCTTCATCGTCGAGAAGATGACCTGGATGGCGCTGCCGAGCTTGACGCCCAGGTAGTTGATCGCCGGTGAGGAAGACGATCAGGGCGATCGTGCAGAGCTTCAGGCCGATGAACTTGAAGGGCGTCATCGCGCCGATGAAGGGAATGGGGATGCTCCACTGCTCCCAGGCCGCCGGCAGTCGCGGGAAGGGGACGAAGTAGCCCAGCGAATCCGAGAAGACGTAGGCGATCGAGGCGATGGAGCCGGTCTGGATGACGATGAAGACCGCCCAGCCGTAGAGGTAGCCGACGAAGCGGTTGTAGCCCTTGTTGAAGTAGATGTACTGGCCGCCGGGGTCGCGGAACATGCCGGAGATCTCGGCGATGGAGAGGGCCCCGAAGAGCGTCATGATGCCGGCGACGATCCAGACGAGGATGAGCAGCTCGGGCGAGCCGAGCTGGGCTGGCCATGAGGCCGGGCTTCTTGAAGATGCCCGAGCCGATGACCGAGCCGACGCCGCAGGCGATGGCGGCGATCAGGCCCAGCTCGCGGCTGAGCTCGAGGCGCTTGGTCCCGTTCGTTTCACTCATCGCGGGCTCCTTGTGAAGCGCCGATTATAGGTGTTTTGCCACGGCCAAATCAAATGCGGTAAGATGGTCCCATGAGACGAATCCGCGCCGCGCTGCTCGCCGCGATCATCGGTTTCGGATGCCTCGCCCTGCCGCGTTCGTTCGCCGGAGCGCGGCCGCTGGGACCGATCCTCGTCCAGGCTCGACAAGTCCGGCCTCGAGCGACTGCCGGCCGCCCTGCCGGGCTCATCCGCGTCCATACCGAGCTCGAAACCGGCTGGATCGCGACCTTTGACGGCGCTCTGTCCGCGGCCTTGCGTGCGCGGGGAGCGCGCTTCGCCGTCCTCGACCCGGAGCCCGGCGGAAAGGAATATTTCCTCGTCGATCCGTCGTCGGCGGGCGAAGGCCCGGCGCTTGACGTCTTCGGCCGGACGATCCCGGTCGATGAGCACACCGCCCTTTTCGGACGGACGACGGGCGCGAAGCTCGGGAGGTCCTTCCGGCGGGCTTCCAGATCAAAGCTCTGTCGCTCGATTCCGGCCTCAGCCTCAAGGACGCGGCCGAGGCCGCCGGGTCCGCGGGCCGGATCATGGGCCGAGTTGCTCCGCCCGCCGTCGTATGATTCCCGTGTCGCCTCCTCGATCGCTCAGGTCTCGACGGCCGCGCTCGCCGCGAACGTCCTGGCTCTCCAGAATTTCCAGACCCGCTACGCCTCATACCCCGGCTGCGAGCAGGCCGGCGATTATCTTTACAATTATTTCGCGGCGCTCGGCCTGGCCGTCGAGTTCGATCCGTTCACGTTCTCGTCGAACCGCTCCTCCCGCAACATCGTCGCCACGCTTCCAGGCAAAGCCTCGCCCGAGTATGTCGTCATCCTGTGCGCCCATTACGATTCGACCACCGGATCGACGACCGGGCCGACCACGGCCCCCGGCGCGACGACAACGCCAGCGGAACGGCCGGGGTCATGGAGGTCGCCCGGATCCTGGCCGGCCGATCCTTCGATTTCACCCTGAAGTTTGTCTGTTTTTCGGCCGAGGAATGGGGCCTCTACGGCAGCAAGCATTACGCCGAGACGGCGAGAATACGGGCGAAAAGATCCTCGGCGTCCTCAACATGGACATGATCGCCTATCCCGACGCGCTGCCGGAGGACCTCGATATTTTCGCCAACGCCTCTTCGGAGTGGCTGGCCAACCGGTTCGCCCTATGCGCCCGGCAGTATGCCGGGGTCAGTCTCATTCGAACCGTGAATCCGAGCGTTCGGGCCAGCGACCATTCGCCGTTCTGGGATCAGGGGTACAGCGCCTTGCTGGCGATCGAGGATTATCCCGTCAGGAGCCCTTACTATCACAAGACGACGGACGTCCTGGCCACGTTGAACCTGGAGTTCGCCGCGGCGGTGACGAAGATCGTCCTGGCTGTCGCGGCCGGCCTGGCCCAGCCCGGGCTTCAGTAGTTGAGCTTGCCCTCGGCCTGGCGCTTCTTCAGGACCGAGACCATATCGGCGGTCATGGCCGCCAGATCGTAGTCGGGTCTCCAGCCCCATTCCTCGCGGGCGGCCGTATCGTCGATCGACATCGGCCAGGAATCGGCGATCTGCTGGCGGAAATCGGGCTTGTATTCGCAAACGAACCCGGGGATGTGCTTGCGGATCTCGGCGGCGAGCTCGGCCGGGGTGAAGCTCATCGCCGCCAGGTTGAAATCGGCGTGGTGGACGAGCCGGGAGAGGTCGGCGTCCATGAGATCGAGGACGGATTTGAGGCAGTCCGGCATGTACATCATCGGGAGCCGCGTGTCTTCGCGAAGGAAGCAGGTGTAGCGCCCGTTCTTGACCGCCTCGAAGAAGATGGCCACGGCGTAGTCCGTGGTCCCGCCGCCGGGAAGGGTTTCATAGCTGATGATGCCGGGGAAGCGGCAGCCGCGGACGTCGACGCCGAACTTCCGGGCATAGTAATCGGCCAGGAGCTCTCCCGCGACCTTCGTCACGCCGTACATCGTTCGCGGCTTCAGGATCGTCTCCTGGGGCGTGTCCGATCGTGGGGTCTCCGGGCCGAAGGCCGCGATCGAGCTCGGGATGAAGATCCGGCGGAGCTTCCGCTCGCGGGCGATCTCGAGGATGTTGTGCGTTCCGTTGATGTTCACGTTCCAGGCGAGCTGCGGATTTTTCTCCCCGGTCGCGCTGAGGATGGCGGCCATGTGATAGATCGTGTCGATGCCGCGCGCGGCGACGACGCCGTCGACCGCCGCTTTGTCCGTGACGTCGCAGAACTCGAACGGACCGGAGTCCCGGACCATCGAGCCAGGCGGGACTTGGATGTCCGAGGCCACGACGGAGTCGACGCCGTATTTCTTCCGCAGGGTTTTGAGGAGTTCCGTCCCGATCTGGCCGGCCGCTCCCGTCACGAGGATTTTCGTCGTCGCAGGGTCCATGAATGATGCCTCTTTAGCGATGGATGATTGCGAGTGGGCAATTTAGCACACGGCTCCCCACCCGTCAAACGCGCTTCGGGATTGCCCCACGCTCACAGGGAACCCGAGCGGGTTCCCCCCGCGAAACGCGGGTCCTCCCTCCCATGTTCGCTTTAGGGCAATCCCTCCGCTTAGAGAGTTATTCGGATTTGCCCCCCGCTCACAGGGAACCCGAGCTGGTTCGTTCCTTTCCCGAAGCGCCGACGACTCCCCCGATGTTCTTGACAGGCGGAACGCAAGTTGCCACTCGGAAGGGCATTTGGGATAATGGGCTCATGAGAAACGAGAGGGTTGCCCTCGTGACGGGCGCGAACGGGGATATCGGCGGGGCGATCGCGGTTGCCCTGGGAGAGGATTGCCGGGCCGTGGCCCTGCATTATCATCGCCAGAAAAGCCGGGCGCTCGCGCTGTATGGATTAATCGAGTCGAAGGGGGCCGAATGCGAGCTCTATTCCGGCGACCTGACGGATGAGGCCGAAGCCGTGGCCGCCGTTCAGACCGTGGAGAAGCGTTTCGGGAGACTCGATATCCTCGTCAATACCGTAGGCCCGCTCGTGACCAAGCCTTGGGCCCAGTTGACCGGCGCGGATTGGGAGAGCATGTTTCGCGGCAATCTCCTCGCCTCGTTCTTTACGATGCGCGCCGCCCTCCCGGGGATGAAGAAGCGCAGTTTCGGCCGCATCATCAACCTCGGGTTCGGACGCGTCGAGCATGCGGCCGCCTTCCCCACGGTCACGGCGTACGCGGCGGCCAAGTCCGGACTCCTCACCCTCACCCGGACCGCCGCTTCGACCGAGGCGGGGACGGGCGTTACGATCAATATGGTCTCGCCCGGCCTCATCGAAGGGGGACGTCTCCCCGAGGGGGCGTTCCTCCGCCCAGGGACCCTCGGGACCTCCCGGGACGTCGCCGGAGCGGTCGCCTACCTCGCGTCCGAAGGCGCGGCCGCGGTGACGGGGACGAACCTTCTCGTCGCCGCGGCGTGGAAGATGTAACCGGACGGGATCCTCTTTCTATTTTTTCCGAAAAAAAGCATAATGAAACCGCCGGAAACACGGCGGTCTCGCGATCATGAAAGCGATCATCCTCTGCGCTGGAAAAGGCGGGCGGCTCCGTCCGCTGACCGACGACCGGCCCAAGTGCCTCCTCGCCTTCGGCACGCGGACGATCCTGGATGTCGCCCTCGAACACCTGGGCTCGGCCGGCATCTCCGACGTCGTCCTTGTCGTCGGCTATCACGAGGACCTCGTCCGGCGCCTCTACGCGGGCCGGCCGGGGGTGAACATCTCCTTCGTCTCGAACGGCGATTACGCCGCGACGAACACCGCGGTTTCCCTCCGCCTGGCCCTGGAAGGAATGGACGATGATTTCGTCCTGATCAACGGCGACGTCCTGTTCGAGCGGGGCATCCTGGCCGACCTGATCGCCCATCCCTCCTCCAACTGCGTCGCCGTGGACGCCGACATCCCCCTCGACCACGAGGAAATAAAGGTTATCGCCTCGGACGGCCGGGTCGAGCGGATCAGCAAGGAGCTCGATCCCCGCCGGAGCCTGGGAGAGGCGATCGGGCTGTACAAGGTCGGGCGCGGGATCATCCCCGGCCTGAAGGCGATCTACGAGGAGCTGGAGCGGAAAGGGGAGTGCCGCCATTACTTCGAGAAGGGATTCGAGCGGATCTGCGAGGAGCCCGGCGGCGCCGACCGCGCCTTCGGATTGTCCCTGACCCGCGGCCGGCCCTGGGTCGAGATCGACACCATCGAGGATTTTGCCCATGCGCAACGAGAGATCTACCCCCGAATCTGCGGCTGATTTCGACTACGCGAAATCGGTTCGCAAGTCGGAGGACAAGTTCATCTGGAAATACCTCCAGATCAATAAATATCTGAACCGTCCGGCCGCCTCGCTCCTCGTCCGGGCCGTCTTCCGGACCAAGATCACGCCCAACCAGCTGACCTATGCCGCCTTCGTCATCGGATTGGCCGGCTCGTTTTTCCTCTTCAAAGGACGGGGGGCCGCCCTCGTTGCAGGCGCACTGCTCGTCGAGCTTTCTTCGATCGTCGACTGCGCGGACGGCATGCTGGCCCGGGCCCGCGATCAGAGGAGCGAGTTCGGGGCCTACCTCGACCTCTACCTCGACCGGGTCAACGAGTTCTTCCTCATCCTGGCCGCCGTGACGGGTTATTACCGGGCCACGGGCCGCTTGAACATCCTCCTCCTCGGCCTGGCCGCGCTGGGCCTGTATTTCCTCCAGACCACCCACTTTTACCTGACCAAGAACTACCTCAAGGATTCGAACAAGGGAGAAACGGCCGAGAGCCGGGGCTGGTTCCTCTTCCTCATTTGTTTCTTCGCCCTGATCCACCGGATCGACCTGGGCGTTTATGTCCTGACGGTTTCGACCGTCGCGGCGAACGTCGTCCTCACGTACAATTTCTTCCGCCTGAAGCGGACCTGAGCGTGTTTCCTTCCGGCGCTCCCGAGGAGCCAAGATGATCCCCTCCTTCCGCCGCCGAGCCTGCCCGGGCGCGTTTTTATTCGGCCTTTTTCTGGCCGCTATCGCCGCCGCGGCCTGCGATCCGCAGGGGGCCTTGACGAAGAAGAGGATCCGCGCCGCCGAGCACGGCCTGATGCGGGTCGCTTACCTCAAAGGAATGCAGCCCGAGAAGCTGTCCCTGGCTGCCCGCATGTCTTTCCTCAAAGTCCCCGCCGTCAGCATCGCCGTCATCGACCGGAACAAGATCGAATGGGTCCGGGCGTACGGGCAGAAGGACGCCCAGACCGGCGTGCCGCCGATGCCCGATACGATCTTTCAAGCCGGGGCGTTCAGCCAGATGATCGCCGCGGCGGCCGTCCTCGAGCTCGTCGACTCGGGATCCGCCGAGCTCGACGGTCCGCTCGGCGCCGTGCTGGGGATCGATACCCCTCCTCCGACGAGCGCCGTGCCCGATCCGGGCCGCGCTCTCACGTTCCGCTCGCTTCTCTCCCATGCGGCCAGGCTTTCGGACCAGGTGTTCCAGGGGTACAACCAGGACGAGCCGGTTCCGACGCTGGCCCAGATCATCGGGGGCGAAAAGCCGGCCAACAGCGTCCCCCCTTGGTATCCTCCGGCCCGGCCGCTCGCTTCCCGGACTCAATATTCGGAATCCGGGTATGTCTACGTCCAGGACGCGCTCGAGCGCTTGACAGGGAAGGCTTTCCCGGGCCTGGCCCAGGAGTCGATCTTCGCGCCGCTCGGCCTCAAGGGCAGCACCCTGGACGCGGTCCCGGCAGACGAGATGCGGATCCGGACCGCCACGGGCCATCTCCGCACCGGCCAGCCGGTCATGGGCTTGTGGCACGTCTATCCCGAATCCGCGGCCAAAGGCCTGTGGACGACGCCGACGGATTTCGCCCTCTTCCTCTGCGACCTCCTCTCCTCGGCGACGGGAGGGCCGGGCAAGCTCCTGTCCCCGGTTTGGGCCCGTATCCTGCTCGCCCCCCAGGTCGAAAGCTATGGCTTCGGCTTTCTCGCGGAGGGAAGCGGCGACGACGTCGTTTTCACCCTTCGGGCCAAGACCCTCGGCTACGCCTGCGTCATGGTCCTCTACCCGGCGAAAAGCCAGGGCGCGGTGATCATGACCAACAGCGACAATGGGTCCGTGCTCATCCAGGAAATCCTCTGCGCGCTCTCCGAAGCGTATAAGTGGCCGCACTTCAAGCCCGAGGAAAAAACCGTCCTCCGACTCGCGCCGGAGACCTACGCGGCCTTCGAGGGCCGCTATGAGGTGAACCCGAGCTATGTCCTGGACGTGGCGCGTGAGGATTACTATCTCGTCATCCGCCCGACCGGCCAGGCGGCGACGAAGTTCTACGCCGAAGGCCAGACGTTATTCTACTCGACCGATCCCTACATCCGCATCCAGTTCTTCAGCGACAAGCAGGGCCGCGTCGATTCGCTCGTCCTCTGGCAGCAGGACTTCGAGCTCCAGGCCAAAAGAATCCAGTGAGGAAGCCGGGCCGATCCCGAGGGCCCCTCGCTCTCGTCGCGATTCTGTCGGTCCTGCCGGGCCTTAGTCCGGCGGCCGGGCACGCCGCCCTCCAGGGCGGAGCGGGGCCGGCGAAGTCGACCCTGGAGGATAGGATCGCCGACGTCGATTTCCTCGCCCGCGAGCTGCCCCGCCTTCATAAGAATCTCTACTTCAAGATCAAGGCTCCGGAGTTCAAGGTCCTCATCGAACGGTTCAAGACGTCCTCCCCGGGTTGAACGAGGACGAGTTCCGGGTCGGGCTCTGCCGCCTGGTCGCCGCGGTCGGCGACGCGCACACCAGCCTTCGCCCGCCCGCCGAGCATGCCTTCCCGCTCGTCCTCTACGGATTCAAGGAAGGGATTTTCCTGACGAACACGATCCGGGAGCACCGGGATCTCCTTTATCAAAAGCTCGTCGCCGTCGACGGGCATCCCATCTCCGACGTGCTCGCCGCTTACGGCGGGATCCTGTCCCACGAGAACGAAGCCCAGCTCAAGTACGCCATCCCTCAGATCCTGGCTTCGGCGGAAGCCCTTCACGGTCTCGGCGTCATTTCCGACGCCGGGAAAGCCGTCTTCACCTTCGAGGACGATTCGGGCCGGAGAACCGACGCGACAATGACGCCGCTTCTGATGGGCGCGGGCCTGCCGTCCCTGGCCGTGGACATGCGCGACGCCTCGGCGGAACCGCTCTATGTGCGGGACCGGTCCAAGCCGTACTGGTTCGCCGCGCTCCCGGAGTCCAAAGCCGTTTACATCAAATATAATTCCTGCCGGGAAATGAAGGACCGCCCCTTCGCCGCGTTCATCAAGGACGCCTTCGCCGCCGTGGAGTCGATTCCGGCCGAGCGGCTCATCGTCGATTTGCGCAACAACGGCGGAGGGGATTCGTCCCTGTTCGGGCCGTTCTTCAGCGCGCTCTCCAATTCTCCGCGGGTCAACCTCAAGGGGCGGCTGTTCGTCATCGTCGGACGACAGACGTTCTCCTCGGCCATCCTGAACGCGATCGACCTGCGGAAGAGGACGCCGGCGATCTTCGTCGGGGAGCCGACGGGCGGGAAGCCGAACCACTTCGGCGAAATCAAGACGATGCGGCTGCCGCGGACGAAGCTCGAGGTTTCCTATTCAACGAAGTTCTTCCAGCAGTCCTACGAGGACACGCCCAGCCTGATGCCGGACGTGACGATCGAGCTTTCGATCGCCGATTATAAGGCCCGCCGCGATCCGGTCCTCGCTGCGATCCTGTCGGGAAAGCTTCAGTAGAGCCCGGCCTTCTTCAAGGCCTGGGGGATCCCGTCCTTCTTCATGTGGGCTTCGATGTCCGCGATCGTCCGGGGGATGCCGGCCGTCAGGACCTCGCAGCCCGTCTCGGTGATCAGAACGGTATCCTCGACCCGGACGCCCAGATTCTCGTTCGCCCAGAACATGTAGGGCTCGTTGGCGAAGACCATGCCCGGCTTGAGGACCTGGGGCCCTCCGCCGACATCGTGGGTGGCCATCCCGACGTAGTGCCCGAACCCGCCCCGCATTCTCTTGAAATAATCCTTGTTGAGGTCGAAGCCCTGCTTCTTGAGTATTTCCTCGACCTCGAGGCGGCACTGCTCCGCGGTCAGGCCCGGCCGGTAAACCTTGATGTTGGCCTCGTGGACCGCCCGGGAGGCTTCGTAGACCTCCTTCTGCCGGGGGGTGAATTTCCCGTTGGCGGGGAAGGAGGTTGTGATGTCGATGTCGTAATAGTCCAGGTCCGGGCCCGCGTCGACGACGAGGAAGTCGCCGTCCTCGAGGCGGCGGTCATGCTTGGCATAGTGGACGAAGCGGTGGTTCGGGCCCGAGGAGATGATGACGCCGTAGGCGCTCTCCTGGGCTCCTTCCTTCTCGCAGACATAGTTGAAGACGGCCGAGAGCTCGTGCTCCATCATCCCCGGCCGGCAGGCCTGGATGATCGCGGCGTGGGCCTTGACCCCGATCGCGGCGGCCTTACGAAGGAGAGCGATCTCGGCGGGCGATTTGATCGTCCGCAGCTCCCAGATGAGCGGGGAGCAATCCTTGATCTCGACCCCGGGGAAGCGGTCGTGGAGGAGCTTGACGAACTGCATCTCCCGCGTCGTCCGCCCGTCCCAGATGTTCAGGGTCATGTTCTGGAGGAGCGTGCGGGACTTTTCCATGCTCGCTTCGCGGTAGAGCTCCTCGGGCCGGAAGGCCGTGTACAGGACCGAGGCTCGTCCGGCGAGCATGGCGATCTGCGTCGTCAGGGATTCGATCGGCGCGATCCGTTCGATGCCGGTGAAGCCCTGGGGATTCTTGACGAGTTCGGCCGGGATGCCCTCTCCGAGGGCGGCGTCCTCGGTGGAGGTGAAGAAGAGCGTCGCGCTCTTGCGCGCCCCGTCCAGGACAAGGGCGGCGTTGGGGAGCTCGACGCCGGTCAGATACAGGAAATCGTTGCTCTGGCCGTAGGGATAGTAGCTGGCGACGGGCTGGGCGCCGAAGAGGACGGCGATCCCGTCGGGGATCTTCTCGTAGAGCTTCTGCCTCCGTGCGGCGTACTCGGCCTTGTCGAAGAGCTGGGTCGCGCCGAGGTCGGCCGCGGCCAGGACGGCCAGGACGAAGATCGCAACGACTGCGCGAACGGGGATGGACCGAAGCTTCATGGCATCCTCCTCGAGGAAAATCGGCGGACCTAGACTATCAGGATGCCCCGGAAAAGAAAAGGCGGCGCGGAGCCGGAGAAATCCGTTTTCAGGCCGGCGGCGCCTTCGTCAGGACCAGCTTGCCCTTTGCGGAGGCGATCTCGGTCCCGGCTTCGTCCTTCAGGACGGACGCGCACAGGACGACGCGGCGGTCGCGGCCGACCACCCGTCCCTCGAGGATGAGCTTCCGGCCGATCGCGGCCGGCCTTTTGAACCGGACGGTTATCTCGGCCGTGACCGCGCTCGTTCCGCTTCCGCGATCGGGCCCGCCCAGGGCGTGGGCGAAGCCCTCGTCGAGGAGCGTGGCGATGATCCCGCCGTGAAGAATGTCCTTCCAGCCTTGGAATTTCCGGGGAGGGATGAACTCGGCCCGGCAGCGGCCGGGCTCCGGGTATTCGAAGCAAAGCCGCAGGCCGTCGGGATTCGCTCCCCCGCAGGCGAAGCAGAAATGATCGTCGACGATATCCATGGGAGGGGATGATAGCCGCACGCCGCAGGCGCGTCAACCTGCCCGGCCGAGCTCCCCGGAGAATTCGCGCGCTTACCTCGAGCCAGGGGACGGCCGTGCTATGATATCCGGCAAGGATGAAAGGAGAATGATGATGCCTAAGAAAATGATGATCGCCTTTATAGCCGGCTTGTTGTTTCTGGGGTCGTTCGGGTTGAGCGCCCAGACGACGGACCAGGACCAGCAAAAGGCCATGGAGGCCTACGCGAAGGCCGGCGCGGTGACCGAAAACCACGCTTACTTGAAACGGTTCGCCGGGCCCTGGACGGCCAAGACGACGATGTGGACGGTTCCCGGCCAGCCGCCGACGGCGGGCGGGGGGTCGTTCGAAGGCCGGCTGATCATGGGCGGCCGGTTCGTCGCCCTGGATTTCAAGGGGACGATGATGGGACAACCGTTCGAGGGCTTTCAGCTCACCGGCTACGACAACATGCTGAAGAAATACACGACCCTTTGGATCGACAACACCAGCACCTCGTTCTTCATGCTCGCCGGGACCCGCGACGCCAAAGATGTCCTGACCCAGACAGGGGAGTGGGCCGACCCGATGAGCGGGCTGACCAAGGTCAGGGCGGTCGTCCGGTTTATCGGCCCGAACGAGTATGTCTGGGAGCAGTTCATGGTCATGCCCGACGGCAAGGACTTCAAGAGCATGGAGATGCGCTGCACGCGGAAGAAATAGGATCGGGGGGCACGCGTTCGCGCGAGGCGGATACGCGGCCCCGCCGCGGCTCCGCCGTTTGAATTTTTCCACTTGACAAACGCCTTCGGCCGCATTATCTTAACCGTGGTGAACAAAATGGTGAACAAGATCCGGCCGGAGCTGACCCCCCGCCAGGAGACCATCCTGCGGACGATCGAGCGGTCCATCCTGGAGCGGGGCTATGCCCCGACCCTCCGCCAGATCGGCGGGCTGCTCCGCATGGCCAACCCCTCGGCCGTTTTCAAGCACGTCGCCAGCCTCGAGCGCAAGGGCTACCTCAGGCGCGAGCGGGGCGAGCTGCGCCTGGCGGGCCTTCCGGCGGGCGCGGCAAGCCGGGCCCGGGTGCCGCTGGCCGGCCTCGTCCCGGCCGGCCCGGCCCGGGAGGCGTTCGAGACGTCGGGCGACGCCCTGGACATCCCCGACTGGATGCTCGGCCGCCGCCGGGGCAACGTCTTCTGCATCCGGGTCGAGGGCAAGAGCATGATCGACGCCTACATCGACGACGGCGACCATGTCCTCCTCGAGCGAACGAACACGTCCGAGCCGGGGGAGATGGTCGTGGCCATGCTCGAGGACGGCTCGGTGACCCTGAAGCGGCTCCGGCGGGACAACGGCCGGACGCTCCTCGTGCCCGAGAACCCGGCCTACCGGCCGATCGAGGTCACGGGCGACATCCGCATCCTGGGCCGGGTCGTCGGGGTGCTGAGGAAGTATTGAGAGGGCATCAATAAATGGAAAGAACGGGGATCGCCGCGGACGGTCCGCTCCTCGCCGGGACGAAGAAAAATAGGGGACAGGCTCCGAATTCTCCTGAATTCCGTGCCTGTCCCCCTTCTTCTCCGGGAGATTCCAGAGGACGCGCGGCGGCCCCCCCGTTTCCGTAAAGAATGTTTTTCGGATAGAGGCGGACGGCCGCCGGGGCCAACGGAATTTTTTTGGGGCGAACAGGAAGAGGCGGCCGTTTTGTCTTTTTTCGAGGGTAGCATGCCGAACGCGAGGATGATCCAGGGAGGAGCGGCCGTTCCGGCCTACGGGCCGGCCGAATACGACGGGACGCCCGCCCGGGCGGCGATGAGGGAACGGGAAAAGGAAGAGAGGACGCAGGAAAATGGGGGACAGGCACCGAATTCAAAGCTCGATGAGATAGGGGGACAGGCACCCATTTCAAGAGAGATGGGTGCCTGTCCCCGATTCATTAAACGGCGGTTCATCGCCCACGTGGACATCGACGCCTTCTTCGCCGCGGTCGAGGTCCTCCTCAACCCGGCCCTGGCGGGCAAACCCGTCATCGTCGGCGGCCTGCCCCACGAGCGCGGCGTGGCCTCGACCTGCTCCTACGAGGCCCGCCGCTACGGCGTCCACTCCGGGATGTCGCTCCGCAACGCCTACAAGCTCTGCCCGGAAGGGGTCTTCGTCCGGGGCAACTACCAGGTCTACCAGTCCTTCTCCGACCGCTTCTTCCGCATCCTCCACGACTTCACCCCGGACGTCGAGGAGGCCTCGCTCGACGAGGCCTATCTCGACTTCACCCGCTGCCGGCCGATCTACCGGTCATTCTCCGCGGCCACCCGGGAGATGAAGGCCCGCGTCGAGCGCGAGACCGGGCTCAAGGTCTCGGTCGGCGTCGGCCCGAACAAGATCATGGCCAAGCTGGCCACGAACAAGGCCAAGCCGGCCGGCTACCACGAGATCGAGCCGGGGAGCGAGGAGGACTTCCTCCGCGGCCTCCCCATCGACAAGCTGCCCGGCATCGGGCCGAAGACCCAGGTCCTCCTCCGCATGCTCAACATCCAGAGGATCGGCGACCTGTGGGGCCTGCCGCGGACGACCCTCCATTCCCTCTTCGGCATCGGCGGCGACGAGATCTACCTCCAGTCGCGCGGCGTCGACGGCCGGTCCGTGTCCGCGGACGGCGCGGCCAAGTCCGTCTCGCGGGAGACGACCTTCCTCGAGGACCTCTGGGACCAGCGCCTCCTCCTGGCCCATCTCGCTTACCTCTGCGACCGGCTCACCCTGGCCCTCCGCCGGGGCCGGCAGTACGCCCACGTCATCGAGGTCAAGGCCCGCACGTCCGACTTCAAGACCGAGGTCCGGCGCCGCCTCCTCCTCACCCCGCGCCAGGAGATGGGCGATATCTACCGCATCGCCGAAGAGCTCTTCCTGCCGCTCTTTCACGGCACGCGCCTCGCCCTGCGCCTGGTCGGGGTCAAGGCCGCGGACCTCGTCCGCGGCCGGCCCCTCTCGCTCTTCGAGCCGTGGTCGGACCGGGAGGAGCGGCTGAGCGCGGCCGTGGACCGCGTCCGCGGCAAGTACGGGTTCGGCTCGGTCCTGACCATGCGGGAGCGGATGCTCGACGACGTCTATCCCTTCGACCCCGACCGCGGCTTCGTCCTCAAGACGGCGTCGCTCACCCGGTGAGGCGCGGCGATGCACGTCCCCCTCCGCGTCCATTCCGTTTACAGCAAGGGCCGGGGCGGGGCCTCGCTCGAGGAGCTGGCCTGGTGGTTCGCCCGGACGAAGACCCCGGCCGCGGCCCTGGCCGACATCGGGAAGCTCTTCGGCTGGGCCAAGTGGAAGCGGGCGGGCCGGGCGGCCGGCTTCACCCCGCTTTTCGGCTGCGAGATCGAGATCGAGGGGGCCGGCGACGGCGCCGCGCCGGCCCGGTTCGTCTTCATCGTCCGCGATCCGGCCGGCTATCCGAACCTCATGGAGATCCTCAACCGCCGCGAGGTTCGGGAGGGCGAGGGGACCGAGGGGCTGGTGACGATCTATGTTCCGGGTCCGAAGGGGGGAAATGGGGGACACGAACCCATTGCAGGGTCGGCTCCGGGATGGCCCAACGTTCCTGCAGGAGGGACGCCAACCGGCAGTCCTTCCCGAGTCGTAGGGGAGGTAGGAGAGGTAGAGAAATATCGAACAAAGTCTTGGAGGCGTCCCGATTCCCCCCGCGGGGATGGCTTCTGCCCCCCGTTCGTCGGCCGCCTCCTTGATTCGCTCCGCGGCGGGCCGGCCGCGGCCGACGTCTATATCGGGGCCGATTTCGCCAATTTCCGCCGGGCCCGGGAGCTCGCCGCCGGCCGCGGCCTGCCGCTCGTGTGGGCCAACCCGCTCAAGTTCGTCCGGGCGCCCGAGCGCCTCGTCCTCCTCCGCGCCCTGGACGAGAAGATCCCCTATCCGCCCGAGTGGGAGAGGCTCAAGCCCACGCTTCCCGTCTTCGGCCCGGAGCAGGAGGTCCTCGCCCTGAAGAAGTTCGGGGCCGGCGTCACCGACGCCTTCAAGGCGACCTTCGCCGTGGCCGAGAAGTGCGCCTTTCCCTTCGCCGACATCGTCCCGCCCCTTCCGGCCGACATCTTCCCGACGACGCTCCGCGACGAGGTCCTCGCCCGGCTCCGCGCGGCTCCGGACCTCTCCTGGGCCGAGCGGGAGCGGGCCCAGCGCGAGCTCGCCGTCATCGAGAAGGCCGGGTTCGGCCCGTACTTCCTCGTCGTCCACGACATCGTCGAGTTCGCCCGCCGCGGCGGCATCCTCCACAACCTCAAGGGCTCGGGCGCGGGCTCGTTCCTGGCCTGGCTCCTCGGCATCTCCCACGTCAATCCGGCCGCCTTCGGGCTCTACTTCGAGCGCTTCCTCAACTCCGGCCGGTCCGACCCGCCCGACATCGACCTCGACTTCGACTCGCGCTACCGGGACAAGGTCCTGTCCTACGTCCTGGAGAGATACGGCGGCGGCCGGACGGGCGCGGCGTTCGTCTGCAGCCTGAAGAATTATCGGGCCCGCTCGGCCCTCTACGAGACGGCCCGGGCCTTCGGCCTCCCGCCCGACGAGGCGCGCGCCCTGAGCAAGAAGGCGCCCTATTTCGCCGAGCCGGATTACCTCAAGACGGCCAAGCCCGCGGCGGGCTACCTCGACGTCTGGAAGCTCGCCGCCGAGCTCGGCCAGGCCTACGCCGAGGTTTCGCTCCATGTCGGGGGCGTCGTCCTGACGCCCGCGCCCGTGGACCGCTTCCTCCCGCTCGAAAAATCGGCCAAGGGCTACCGGATGTGCCACTACGACCGCGACGCCGTCGAGGACCTCAAGCTCATCAAGCTCGACCTCCTTTCGGTCCGGGGGCTGGCCGCGATCTCGGAGACGAAGACCCGGCTCGGCCTGACTGCCCTTCCCCCGGACGAGCCCCGGACGTTCGCCCTGCTCAAGCAGGCCAAGACCATCGGCTGCTTCCAGGTCGAGAGCCCGGCCATGATGAACCTCCTCCGCCGGATGAAGCCGGAGAACGTCCGGGAGCTCACGGCCGCCCTGGCCCTCATCCGGCCCGGGCCGACCGAGAGCGGGATGAAAGAGGGCCTGCTCCGCAGCCGGGAGGGGCGGGGGGCGTTCCGCGATCCGTTCCTGGCCCGCATCCTCCCGGAGACCGACGGGATCATGCTCTACGAGGAGCAGGTCATGCAGATCGCCGAGCGCGTCGCCGGGATGCCGCCCGAGGAGGGCGACCTCCTGCGGCGGAGCCTGAAGGCGAAGGGGGACTCGCCCCTGCCGGCGCTGCGGGCGGGCTTCTTCAAGGTGGCGAAGGAGCGCGGCTATACCGGCGGCGAGGTGGAGAAGCTGTGGCAGACGATGGAGAAGTTCTCCTCCTATTCCTTCAACAAGGCCCACAGCGCCTCGTATGCGGCCATGGCCGGTCAGGCCGTCTATCTCAAGGCCCACCATCCGCTGCCCTACATGGCCGCGGTCCTCAACGCCGGCGGCGGGTACTACATGCTGGCCGAGTACATCGAGGAGGCCAAGCGGCTCGGGATCGCCATCCTCGGCCCGGAGGCCAACCGGAGCGGGATCGGGTTCGAGGTCGAGGGGACGGGCATCCGGGTCGGGTTCGGCTCGATCAAGGGCCTGGCCCTCCGGACGACGGAGCGGATCGTCGAGGAGCGGCGGGGCGCGGGGGAGTACCTCTCCCTCGAGGATTTCATCGCCCGGGCCGGGGCGACGAAGTCCGAGCTCTTCACCCTGATCAAGGCCGGCGTCTTCGACCGGCTCGAGGGCCGCCGGACGCGCCA
The DNA here is from genome assembly GCA_963848835.1 of Candidatus Aminicenantota bacterium. Taxonomy (GTDB): domain Bacteria; phylum Acidobacteriota; class Aminicenantia; order Aminicenantales; family UBA4085; genus CAWKFB01. The sequence continues at coordinate 59,089 of CAWKFB010000006.1, forward strand.
GGTCCTCCGCTACGTCCAGGGGATCGACGGCGTCGAAGTCGCCTCCGACCTCGAGCCGCGCGAGAAGGCCAAGATGCTCCTCGAGTCGCTCGGGTTCAGCCCGGACGGCGACCCCCTCGAGCTCTACGAGGGCAAGCGCCCCGACCTCAGGATCCGCGACCTGCGCAAGCTCGCCGGGGAGCGGGTCGAGCTCGTCGTCCGCGTCGTGGACGCCCGGGGCAAGAGGACGAGCGGGGGATTGAAGTATTTCTACCTCTTCGAGGACGAGACGGGGATCCTCGAGGGCGTGGGGAGCGGCCCCTGCCTCTCCTCCGGCGAGCCGCCCGTCTGCTGCCTCCGGGGCGAGGTGCGGATGGACGGAACCGGCCTGCCTAAGGTCTTCGACTGCGCCTTCTCCCGCTCGTTTTAATCGGGGGACGTAGCATTCATTCCCCGATTTTGCCGGCAATTTTTGTCAGGCAAATTTTGTTAGACGAAATCGGGGAATGAGTGCTACGTCCCCCTATTTCTGAATCGGTGGCAGGAAATTCTCGAGCGCCCAGAGCTCGTACTTGGATTGCCCCGTCGAATACGCGATCTGACGGCCGTCGTGACGGATGCGATATCCCCCGCCCGGCAACGAGAGCTCCAGCTTCCGGATGGTCTGTCCGTCCGCGGAAACGCCCAAGAATTCGATCGACGGCTTCGCTTTTGCGTCCGCGGCCGGTCCGTATCTCATCAGCCAGATCGACCGTCCATCTGGCGTCCATTCGACCCAGGGGACGTATTCTCCCGCCTTCGTCCGGAAGATCTCCCGCGGGGGGCCTCCGGCCGCCGGGACGAGCATCAACTTGACGGGCTCCTTCATGATGTCCAACGAAGTGAAGGCCAGCCATTTTCCATCCGGCGACGGCGCCACTTTGGGAATTCCGATCGGACCCTTCATAGTCGCGAGCTCGGTGTCCTTGCCGCTCTCCAAGTCCCGGCGGAGGATCCTGACGGGATTCCCTTGCGGGTAGAAAATGCTCTTTCCATCGGCCGACCAGGCGGCGTGGAGCGTGAATTGATGCGGGGGGAACTTGATCAGGAGCTTCACCGTCCCCGAAGGGATTTCGACTTGATAGATTCCCTGCTCCTCGCCGCGGCTTCCGATGCAGAAAACGGATCGCCCGTCTGGAGACCAACGGGGCCCGTCGACCGGGGAGTTGGAGCCGATACCGACCGGATACTGACGTTCGTCTCCGGAGTTGAGATCGAGAATAGAAACCGAGGCCGGCCCGATCGGCTTCGATTCAGTACCGGCGAACGACCTGAAGGCGAGCTTCGTTCCGTCGGGAGACCAATCCGGCGCCAGGCGGATCCCCTGATAGCGGGCCTTGATCGGCGCCGGTTTGCCTTGAGCCTTTCCGGATTCGGGATCGATCGCGACCGTATAGACTTCCATAAGGTATTCAATGAGCTGGTAATAAAGCGTCCCGTCCGGGGTCAGCCGAACCGGGGAAGGAGTCAGGTCACCTTTGAGCCATTGGGGAGGGCCTTCGGGCCGGCCGTCCTTGATTCCGACGCCCCAGATTCCGTACGATCCGCTCCGATCGCTGGCGAAGACGATCCTGGATCCGTCGGGGGCCCAGCCGAGGAGATAGTCGTCGGCCGGATGCGCTACGGCCGTCTCGTGGCCGGAGCCATCCGTCCTGACCAGGTAAACGTCGCGTTTGGAAGACGTCGGCTCCGGCGACATGGAAAAGGCGATCGTTTTTCCATCGGGGGCAAGACCCAGCTCAGGATCCTTGGCGGGAACGCGCCGGACGATCTTGACCGCGCTATCGGAGAGCGAGTATAGGGCGATATCTGACGAGCCGTCTTTCCGCATGAGCAGGATCAAAATCGATTTTCCGTCGTTCGACCATTGATGGGGCCTGATCCAGGTCGCATTTTCATCGCGGAGGAGGACCTTCGGATCGGTCCCGTCAAAGTTGACGAGGCGCAATTCGGCGATCTTGCTCCCGATCATCCAGCCGTAGGCGATCTTCTTGTCGTCGGGCGAAAACGCGCTCGTCTCGCCCATGTCCCCCGCAGGGGTTTTCAATCCTCCCGTGTTCGTGAGGCGACGGTGCTGTTTCGTCGCCATATCGACGATGGCCATGTCTCCGGTTTCCCAATCTGTGTAGACGAGGTGCCGGCCATTCGACGAGAGGGCGTTCCCCCACTCCAGCCCCATGCCGTCATAAATCCGGCGGAGATTGATCTCCCGTCCTCCCGGTGCCTTGGCCGGCGGAGCCGTCGCGAGGGTGGCCAGCTTTTCGCGGGCTGTCTTCACGGTCTCCGTCTGCTTGGGGAAGCGGTCGATGACCTTCTGGTAGGACTCGCGGGCCTTGCCCAGGCCCAGCTTCTCGTAGCACATCCCGATGTGGAGCTGGGCCTGGGCGGCCATGGACTCGTCCCCCCCTTTGTCGACAACCTGCTGGAACAACCGGATGGCTTCCTCCAGGTTGCCCTCCGCCTTTTCCGTGATCAGCGCTTTTTGGAAGAGATCGTAGACGCTTTGAGGCGTCATCCCGATTCCGAGCGCCGCGATCATCATGGACAGGGCGATGATCCTTACTGCGAATTTCATAGGCTTTCCCCCTTCTCCAGGTTCTTCGGACATTGCGCCGTCACTGTATGTCTTTCCGCTCTCCCGAGTGTCATGACCGCGCCGCGCGTCCGTCCATTTTCGGCAAAATCTCCGTCCCGGCGGAGTCCGTCGGGCGTCATGGGAATGTCATGGACCGAGGACGAGCTTGTAACCGACGCCCCGGAAGGTGAGGAGGTGCCGGGGATGAGCGGGATCGTCCTCGATCTTGGCCCGGAGAAGAGCGATATGATTGTCCACCGTCCGGGTCGTGGGGAACCGGTCATAGCCCCAGACTTCGTCCAGCAGCTCGTCGCGCGTGACGACCTGACCGGCCCGGGCGGCCAGGAGGCGCAGGACGCCGAATTCCTTCCTCGACATCTCGAGCGCCCGGCCCGCCTTCCGGGCTTCGAAGCGGAGAAAATCGACCTCCACGTTGCCGAAGCGGGCCTCTCCGGGAAGTGCGCCGGATCGGGCGTCCGCGGTCCGGCGGAGGATGGCCTGGATCCGGGCCAGGAGCTCCGGCACGGAGAAGGGCTTGGTCATATAATCATCGGCGCCCATGTTGAGGCCGAAGACCTTGTCAACGTCCTCACCCCGCGCCGTCAGGATCAGGATGGGCACCTTTCCGCCCTCCTGGCGGACCTTTCGGCAAACCTCGTAGCCGCTCATCCGCGGGAGCATGAGATCGAGGACGACGAGATCGGGCTTGCGCTCGCGGATGAGGGCATAGCCTTGCTCCCCATCGGCGGCGGTGAGAACCTCGTAATGCTCGAACTCCAAGTTGTCTTTGAGACCGCGAAGGATGGCCGCATCATCCTCGATGACCAGGATTCGTTTCAACGGCCCTCCTCGAGGGGAAGATGGATCGAGAACACGCTCCCCGGGCCGTGGCCGCCGTCGACCTCGATGCGGCCCCCGTGCGTCTTGACGAAATGGGCGACAAGGGAGAGCCCCAGTCCCGTCCCGGGGATCTCCCGGTTCTCGGGTGACGGGACGCGATAGTATCGCTCGAAGATGCGCGGACGGTCCTGGAGAGGGATCCCGATCCCCCGGTCGCTCACCCGGATAACGGCCCAGGTGTCTCGCCGGGACAGGCCGAGGTCGATCTCCCGGGCGTCGCCCGAATACTTGATCGCGTTGCCGATCAGGTTGAGGAGCGCCTGTTCGAGCGCGTCGGCATCAACGCGGACGTCGGGAAGCCCGTCCTCGATATCGAGCCTGAGCGTGAATCCCTTCTGACGGAGCGGATATTCCATCGTCCGGGCCGCCGTCCGGAGGATCGGCGCCAGCGCCTGCGGCGTTGGCCGGTACAGCTTCTTCCCCTGGTCGATCTTGGAGGCGTCGAGTACATTGTTCAGGAGCCGGCTCAGCCGCTCGCTTTCGTTGATGATAGTGTCGAGGTACTCGTCCGTCATCGCCTCGTCCCGGACCCGTCCCATGCGCATCGTTTCGGCGAACATCCGGATCGCGGTGAGGGGGGTCTTCAGCTCATGCGATACGCTGGCCGCGAATTGGGAGCGGACCTCGGCCGAACGGAGCTCCCGCCGGACGTCCCGCCAAAGCAGAAAGCCGCCGAGCGAGGCGAACATCACGACGGCGATCATGGTCAAAGTGTAGAACGGCCGGATCGAAGAAAACCCTTCGGCGGTTGCCGACGTGGGAGGATTCGAAAAGACCAAATTCAATCCCCGAAGCTTCGGGCCGAGACTCTCGCCCGGCTGGCGGTCGGCGGCCGTCAAGAAAATGTCTTCGGGGAAGGCCTGCCGAAAGTCCTCGTCCCGCCGCAACGAAGAATTCAGCTCGCCGATATCGATGACCAGCAGGGACTGCAAGCCTGATCGAAGGGTCCCGAGAGCCAGCAGCCATTCGCCCCTCGGTTCGACTTCCCAGACCGGTTCCGCGGCAGAGGCGGGCCCCGAGGTATCCAGACGGAACGCGTAGGCGGAGAAATCCTTCTGGAGGGCGACCAGCTTTTCCGCCTTGCCGGAATTGGGGCGAAGGAGATCGCGCAGGCCGGCGGCCGCACTCCTGACCCCATCCGATGCGGCCGCGTGCGCTGTGACGCGGCTCAAGACCGAATCGATGAGGGACGATTCCTGGGGAGACATCCATCGTTTCTCTTTCAAGTCCGCGTCGATCCGGGCGACGATTTTTTCGGATGGCCCGGGTGTTTGCGACAGGCGGTCGGCGGAATAGAGGAACAAGGGGATGCCGTCTTCGTCCTTCTCCCGGGCGGGCCCGGCGAGGAGGGACTCATAGTGCTCATTCGCCTCGGCCGTTCGCCCGGATTTGGCCAGGACACGCGCCAGGAGAAGACGGGTGTACTCCCGTTCTCGACCTCCCAGGGCGAACGCCCGGCGGAACATATCGGCGGCCAGGCCGAGATCTTTGCTTTCGAACTCGGCTCGCTCGCCGGCGCGGAGGAATTCCGCGACCCGAGGATTCCGATTTGTCCCCGCTGGAGCCGTCGCCGCTTCCGGCGGACGCTCCCACGGAAGGAAAAGCCGCCCTTCCTCCACCAGGCCGAGCATGAGGATCTCCGGCCGGCCCGGACGATATTCATCGGGGCGGATGAGGAGCGTCTCTTCCTTTTGCGCCTCCTCGAGCTTCATCCTCTCGAGACGAAGGAGGAGGGCCTGTCCGATCTCCCGAGCCCGGCGCTCTCGGTCCTCGGCGGTCCGTTTCGTCGCGAGCTCCTTTTCCTGGCGGACGAGCTGCCGGGTGAACAGGATGAGGGTCAAACTCGGGATGAGAACCGCCGCTAAAAAAAGGAGGATCTGTTTCCGGTGCCGCAGAGTTCCCATGATCGACGTTGCCTTTGCCGCGGGCGGATGCATTGTCTCTTTTCTAAGGATCCCAAGTGTCACGGAAATGTCATGAAGAACCCTTTTTCGATTTCTTAACACAGGCCGCGGGCGCGGTCAATTTGTTGTAGAATTGCGTCAGGACACAAGGAGGACGCATGGACGCGCTGCCCCGAGGAATCTGGCCGGCGGCCGCGACCGGAACCGTCGCGATCATCCTGTTCTCATGGTTCTTCTCGGTCCGGGCCAAACGGTATCATGGGATCGCCCGATTTTTCGTTTTCGAGACCATCCTCCTGCTGACGCTTCTTAACGCCGGAGCCTGGTTCCGCGATCCGTTCGCTCCGCTCCAAATCGTCTCCTGGACGCTCTTGACCGCTTCGTTTCTGCTGGCCGCCCACAGCATCTTCATCTATTTAAAGCTTAGCGCGCCGAAAGGAGATTTCGAAAATTCTACCCGGCTCGTCGTCCGGGGCGTCTATCGATACATCCGCCATCCCATGTACGAATCGCTCGGCCTTTTCGGGCTGGGCGTCTTTTTTAAGCGCATTACGGCGCTGACCGCGATCCTCGCGGCCGTCAATCTCGCGGGAGTCTACCTGACGGCCCGGATCGAGGAAGGGGAGATGCGGAGGCGGTTCGGGGGCGAATATGAGGCCTACATGCGAAAGACCAAGATGTTCGTTCCGTTCCTCTTTCTCTTCCTGGCCGCGTTCGTTTCCGTCGCGTCCGCGCAAACGGGGCCGCTCATCCGCTATACGGTCGCGCCCGAGGCGGACGGCTCCCGGGTGACCGTCGAAGCTTCGTTCCGGCTTCCGAGTCCTCCCGTCTATCTCAAGGACTTCGGCCAGCTGGAGGCCGTTCGCTGGTTTCACGACGGCCGGGAGATCCAGATCGCTTCCGAGCGTGCCGGCGATCTGACGCTCTTCAAGGACCTCCCCGCGTCCGGTGAAGCCTGGGCCGTCTACGTTCTGGCCTGTGTCACCGACCCTCAGCCCGGGTACCGAAAGCGGCTGATGGGCTCTCCTTCGTTCGTCATGGCCCGCGAAGGGCTCTTCCTGGGGATTAGCGGGAGAGAGGCCGACCCGGTCGAGTTGGCCTGGCGCCTCCCTCCCGGCTGGTCGCTGGCGCTTGGCAGGGACGGCGTCCAGCGCTTTTCCGATACGCAACGGACGCTTTGGGTCGTCGGTAAGACGGCCGCCGTCTCGAACTTGAAATTCGGCGGCAAGGCTTTCCGGATCGCGGTCCTCGAGGGGGTCACCGAAGCCCGAGCGGTCTATGCCTCGGCCATTCTGAAGAAGATCTTTTCCTACGCCATGGAGAAGTATGGCGAGCTCGACGGAGACGAGTTCAGCGTGGCGCTCTTCCCGCGCGGCTCGATCGGTGGCGGGACCGCCATCGAACGCTCGCTCGCCGGCGAAGACGACCTGCGCATCGTCATCCACGAGATGCTCCATTGGTGGACCAATCTCCTCGCGCCCGCATGGTTTCGCGAGGGCGCGCACGACTACATCGCTCTCAAGGTCATGGTCGAGCAAGGGGCTCTTCCCCCAGGCTCGACGAAAAAAGCCTTCGACGCTTATCTCCAGGAACGTCTCCGCGTCGTCAAGCGCGAGGGACGGGTGATGTCCCTGGCCGAATCGTCCGAGTCCTATGATTCCCGCAAACCGGCGGGCGACATTTATGCTTTCGCTCCGCTCTTTGCGGCCGGGCTTGACCGAGAGATCCGGGCCCACGACTCCAAGACCTCGCTCGAACAGGTCTTCGCCGCCGTCTGCCGGATGCGGATGAAGACAGGAGAGCGATCCGGGCGTCCGGCCAAATTCAACTTGCCGGGCCTCATCCTGGGTTTGACCGGATACGATCCGGAAGGGTATTTCAAGCGGCATTTCTTCGTCCCGGTCGAAGACGCCGGGGTCGTTTTGAAGTGATCGGCCGATGGCCGCTCTCAAGGAGGACATGCTCATGATCAAATCCGTTCGGTCCGCGGGGTTTGTCCTGATTGCCCTCGCGCTCATCGTTCCCGCTTTTTCCGCCGCGCAAGACAAGCCGGCCGATCCGATCCTAAGCCTGGACCGGATCTTCGCCTCCCGAGAGTTTGCCGCCGAGCGCTTCGGCCCGGCCCGCTGGATGGCGGACGGCGAATCATACACGACGCTCGAGCCGAGCGCCGAAGCCAAGCCCGGCCGCGACCTCGTGCTCTATCGGGCCGAAACGGGAAAACGCGAGGTCCTCGTCTCCGCGGCCAAGATCGTCCCAGCCGAGGGCGCCGCGCCCCTTCCGATCGAGGATTACGCCTGGTCGCCGGACGGGAAGGTCCTGATCATCTTCACGAATTCCCAGCGGGTCTGGCGCCAGAACACCCGGGGGGACTTCTGGACATTCGATCTCGGCTCCGGGCGCCTCCGCCGTCTCGGCGCGGGCTTCGAGCCTTCCTCGTTGATGTTCGCCAAGCTATCTCCCGACGGCCGGCTGGCCGCGTATGTCGTCAAGAACGACATCTACGTCGAAGACCTGGCCGGCGGGACCGTTCGCCGGCTCACCGAGGACGGGAGCGCGGACATCATCAACGGGACCTCGGACTGGGTCTATGAAGAAGAGTTCGGGGTCCGGGACGGCTTCCGCTGGAGCCCGGACAGCCGGTCCATCGCTTTCTGGCGGTTCGATCAGAGCGACGTCCCGGTCTTTTCGATGATCAACAACACCGATGATCTCTACCCGAGGATCATCTCCTTCAAATATCCCAAGCCCGGCCAAACCAACTCGGCGGTGAAGGTCGGCGTGGTCCCGGCGTCGGGGGGCTCCGCGGTCTGGATGAACGCTCCGGGCGATCCCCGGAACATGTACATCCCCCGGCTCGAATGGGCGGCGAACTCGGCCCAGGTGATCTTCCAGCAGCTCAACCGGCTCCAGAACACCAACGACGTTTTCATCGGCGACGCCGCGACCGGTGAGGTCAAAAGAATCTTCCGGGACACGGACGAGGCCTGGGTCGAGGTCATGGAGAGCTTCGTCTGGCTCGACGGAGGAAAGCGGCTCTTCTGGTTGAGCGAGAGGGACGGGTGGAGCCACGCCTACTCGTTCGCCCGCGACGGCTCCGACCTCAAGCTCCTTACGCCCGGGGACTACGATGTCCTGAGCGTCGACGCGGTCGACGAGAAAAACGGCTGGCTGTACGTCACGGCGTCCCCGGAGAGCGCCACACAGCGGTTCAATTACCGGGTCCGGTTGGACGGCCGCGGGAAGCCGGAGCGGGTCGGACCCGCGGGCCAAGCCGGGGCCCATCGCCTGGACATCTCGCCCTCGGGCCGCTGGGCCTTCCATACGGCCTCCTCGCTCGATTCGCCTCCCGCGACCGACCTCGTCCGCCTGCCCAAGGGCGAAAGCGTCCGGACGCTCGCGGCTAACGCGGCGCTGCGGACCCGGGTCGAAGCCCTGCGCCGGAGCCGGGCGGAGTTTTTCAAGCTCGAGATCGGCGACGGGATCAAAGTCGACGGCTGGCGCATCCTCCCTCCGGATTTCGACGCGTCCAGGAAGTATCCGCTCCTGATTTATGTCTATGGCGAGCCCGCCGGCCAGACCGTCCAGGATTCCTGGGGGGGAAACAATTATCTCTGGCACCTGATGCTCGCCCAACAGGGGTATGTCGTCGCCAGCTTCGACAACCGCGGGACGCCGGCGCCCCGCGGCCGGGCTTGGCGGAAGAGCATCTATCGCCAGATCGGGATCCTCGCCTCGGCCGATCAGGCCGCGGCGGCGCGCGCGGCCCTCGCCGCCTGGCCGTTCATCGACCGGGAGCGGATCGGGGTCTGGGGCTGGAGCGGCGGCGGGTCCATGACCCTGAACGCCATGTTCCGCTATCCGGATCTCTATAAAGCCGGGATCTCTGTCGCCTCGGTCCCCGACCAGAGGCTCTACGATACCATCTATCAGGAGCGCTACATGGGCCTGCCCAAGGACAATCCCGAGGGCTACAAGAACGGCTCGCCGATCACTTTCGCCGGACATCTGAAGGGGGACCTCCTGATCGTTCACGGCACGGGCGACGACAACGTCCACTACCAGGGTTTCGAGAAACTGGTCAACGAGCTCGTCGCCAACAATAAGACATTCACGATGTTGTCCTATCCCAACCGGTCCCACGGCATCTCCGAAGGTCGCGGGACGACGCTCCATCTATACGGCGCGTTCACTCGGTTCCTGAACGAGAAGCTGTCGCCCGGCCCTCGGTGATGTTTTTCGTTCGAGTTAAGGTCAAATCTGGAAAGCTCGAATGGCGACGGGATTGCCCAAAAGCGAACATAAGGAAAGGAAGGAATGAAGGGAATTGCCCGAAGCGCCCCCGAATTTCTTTATTGATCTTCTCCCCCCTGCCCCCCAACGAACATGGAGGGATTTGTCGGCGCTTCGGGAAAGGAACGTTGGGCGATCCCGGAGCCCCCGCGGGAACTTTTTCTACTAGGCTCCGTATGAAAGGATGAACCGCGAACTTCTCCGTCCGAGGAGGCTCTCATGGACGCGACGCGCAAGATCATCGGCATCTGCATCATCGTCTTCTTCGGCCTTCCCATCCTGTTCGGCGTCACCTGGGCCGTCGGGATCATCCGGGCGACGACCTCGCCGGAATTCGTTTCCGACCTTCCGCAGAGGATCATCGCCGACCTGCCGGACGCGGCGGACCAGATCTTCCGGGCCGCCCAGGATGAGGGGTCGATCCGCGATTCCGACACGAGGGCCTGGTTCCAGGCCGCGGCCCAGACCGGCATCTCGCCCAAGGAGCTGCTGGAGAAGTCCGGGCTGATGGACTGGGCCCGGGGTGAGCTGACCGAGGCGCTCAAGCAGGTCGGGATGGTCCTGAGGGGCGAGCGCCGTCCGGCGCCGATCGTCCTGGACATGAAGCCGCTCAAGGCGGCCCTTCTCAGCCCCGAGATCGACCGCTTCCTCGAATCGACGCTGGAACATCTTCCGCCCTGCGATGCTTCCCGGACGCGAGACTGGGCGGAGATCGCCGCCGGGACGCGCAACTTGGACAACCTCCCGGGCTGCCGCCCGGACGTCCCCGGCGTGCGGGAGGCCCTTCTCGCCGCGCGGGCCAAGGCCGTCGGCCGGATGGACGACCGGACCGAGATCTTCGAGGGCATCCACGATTTTCCGAAGTTTCCTCTCGGCTTCGCACGCTCGATCATGTTCGTCTCGGTCTTTCTCTTCCTGATCCCGGCCGCTTTCATCTTCGTCGGCGCGCTCATCGCCGATTCCTCGCCGCGCGGCTTCCTTCGCTGGTCCGGCGGCTCGATCCTCGCCGGCGGCGTCCCGACCCTCCTCCTGGCCCTCGCGGCGAAGCATTTCTCCCTTTGGGCGATCCGCGAGGGGGCGGTCTCCTGGAACACGCACTGGACCTCCGATCTCGAGTATCTCCTCTTCGACAAGCTGAAGATGATCCCCGAAGGCGTCATCCAGCAGCTCCTCTCTCCGGTCGTCACGGCGGCGGTGATCGTCTGCGTCGTCGGGATCGTCCTTCTGGCCGTGTCCTCCGGGGCGCGGGGGAAACGCCTGCCGGCGCCCGGGCCGACCCCGCCCCTTCCGGCCGGGCCGACCGCTCCTCCCGCTCCGCCGGCGCATTGACATTTTCGGCGGCCCGGAATGTAATGGGCGGGCGCGCTCCCGGCGCGCGAACACACGACGAGGAGGGCTTGCCATGTCCCATGCGTCCCGCCGAAGAATCTTGAAAGCCGGTTCGATCCTGATCGTCACGGCCCTGGCTTTTTCCGCGCCCGGATGCGGCCCGGCCCCGAGCGGGAAGGCCGCGGCCCGGATCAAATTCGCCGTCTCTTTCCCCGCCGAGCGAAGCGCCGCTCCGCTCGACGGCCGGCTTCTCCTGATGCTTTCGAACGACGGCGCGGCCGAGCCGCGCTTCCAGATCAGCGACGGCGCCGCGCACCCAGCTTCATCTTCGGCCTCGACGTGGACGGCCTGGCGCCCGGGACGCGAGCCGTCGTCGACGCGGCGGCCTTCGGCTACCCGTTGCGGAGCCTGTCCGATCGTTCCGCCGGGCGAGTACTTCGTTCAAGCCCTGCTCAATCGCTACGAGACCTTTCACCCGCGCCGACGGCCACGTCGTCAAGCTGCCGCCGGACAAGGGCGAAGGCCAGCGCTGGAACGCCAAGCCGGGAAATCTTTACAGCGAGCCGGCCGAAATCAGGTCATCGAGCCCGGCGACGGCCGGACGATCCGCATCTCGCTCGACAAGGAGATCCCGCCGATCCCCGCGCCCGCCGGACACGAAATACATCAAGCACGTCAAGATCCAGAGCGAGCTCCTGACGAAGTTCTGGGGCCGGCCGATGGAGATCGGCGCCTGCGTCCTCCTGCCCGAGGGATTCGACGAACATCCCGAGGCCCGCTATCCGCTCATCGTCTATCCACGGCCATTTCCCTTATACGTTCGCGGGCTTCCGGCGACGAGCCGCCCGACCCGGACCTCAAGCCCGATTACAGCGAACGTTTCCGCATCCCGGGCTACAACCGGATCGAGCAGGAATACGCCCACCAGTTCTACAAGGACTGGACCGGGCCCGGCTTTCCCGCGGGTCATCCTGATCGAAATCCAGCACGCCAATCCCTATTACGACGACTCCTACGCCGTCAACTCGGCCAACCTCGGCCCTTACGGCGACGCCATCGTCCAGGAGCTCATCCCCGTACGTCGAGAAGAGGTTCCGCGGCATCGGGCAAGGGCTGGGCGCGCTTCATGTACGGCGGCTCGACCGGCGGCTGGGAAGCCCTGGCCGCGCAGGTCTTCTATCCCGACGATTTCAACGGCTGCTACGCCGCCTGCCCCGACCCGATCGATTTCCGGGCCTACACCGTCGTCGACATCTACCGCCACAAGAACGCCTACTACGTCGACGGCCCATGGAAGAAAACGCCCCGGCCCGGCCTGCGGAATTATCTCGGCGAGGTCGCGACGACCCTCGAACAGGCGAATCACCGGGAACTCGGCCATCGCCTCCAAGGGCCGGTCGGGCGACCAGTGGGACATCTGGCAGGCGGTCTTCAGCCCGGTCGGCGAGGACGGCTATCCCAAGCCGATCTGGGACAAGCTGACCGGGGTCATCGATCCGGCCGTCGCCGCGTATTGGAAGGAGAATTACGACCTCGGGCCATATCCTCCAGCGCGACTGGAAGACGCTCGGGCCCAAGCTCCAGGGCAAGATCCACATCTACGTCGGCGACATGGACAATTATTACCTGAACAACGCCGTCTACCTGGTCGAAGCCTTCCTGGAGAGCACGAAGGATCCCTATTACGCGCGGCGAAGTGAAATACGGCGACCGGGCCGAGCATTGCTGGAACGGCGACCAGACGCAGCCGAACGCCATCTCGCGGCTGCGCTATCACCAGATGTACATCCCCCGGGCCGTCGAGCGGCTGCTGCAAGACCGCCCCGCTCGGGGCGGACCTCGACGAGCTGGAGATACTGAACTCCGCGGGGCCGCGGGCTTAGCGGGAGAGCTGGCCGGCGAGCCAGCTGCCGAAGGCGACCAGATATCCGGCCAAGAGGACCCAGACGACCACGTTCAGGGTTTGATCGATGCGCTTGAGCCGAGGATGCTTTTTACGCCGAGCGGGCGTGTTGATCTTCGCCAGCGCGTAGAGGACCGCCCAGACGAGAAGAAGGACGAGCCATTTGCGCATCGGAGGATTACGGCCGAATCCGGGGAAAGGTCAAGCCGCGTGCGCCCCGGTCAAAGGAGCAGCTCGGCGGGGATCGGGCGGAGGTTGAAGCCCGAGGCCATGCTCCTGGCATAGGCGCCCGAGCAGAGGACGGCGAGGACGTCGCCGGGCTCCGGGAGCGTCATCGGCATTTCCTTTCCGAAGATATCGCCCGTTTCGCAGAGATGGCCGGCGACCGTGATCGGCACCGTCGGACCCGGGCCCAGGCGGGAAACGTTGACGATGTGATGATACGCCTGGGCGTAGATGGCCGGACGCGGCACGGTGTTGTAGGTCCCCCCATCGACGCAGGCGAAGACGTTTCCGTATGAGCGCTTGATGTAGGAGACGCGGAGGAGCACGGCGCCCGCGTCGGCGACGAGGAATTTGCCCGGCTCGATGAGCAGGGCCTGAACCCGGAGCTTCGCCTTCCGGACGGCCCGGTCGATGTGCTCGGCGTAGCGCTCGAGCGGAAAGAGACGCTGCTCTTCCGAGTACCGGGGCCCGAACCCGCCGCCGAAATCGAGGAAGGAGAGCCGGAATCCGGTCGCCTCGATCTCCGCCGCTTTGGCAGCCATCCGGTCGACGGCTTCCGCCACGGCCGGATAGTCTTCGGCCACCCAGCCGGAGCCGAGGTGCTGGTGGAGCCCGACCGGGGTGAAGCCGGCCGCGGCCGCGGCCCTGAACGCGGGCACGACCTTGGATTCCTCGACGCCGAACTTGATCGGGGTGCCGGCGGAATTCCGCTTGCCGGCGGTGACCGCCTTTGGGTTGAACCCCCGGCCGATTCCGGGGTTCCAGCGGACTGAGACGGGGATCTTCCGCCCCCGGAACCAGTTGCCCCGGACGCGGGCCATGAGCTCGATCTGCTCGAAGGCGTCGATGTTGACGACCAGGCCCTCCACGGCGAACGCGGCCCGGAGGTCGGATTCGTTCAGGCTCGTCCCCGTGAAGAGGACCTTCGAAGAGGGATAACCCGCGGCGATGGCCGCCGCCACTTCGGCCGGGGAGACCGCGTCGATCCATGCTCCGGCGGCGCGGAGGGCGCTGAGGATGCCGGGATGCGGATTGGCCTTCATGGCGTAACAGAACCGGACGGTTCGGCTCGCTCCGGCGAACGCCTTTTTCAACCGGCCGACGTTGGCCAGGATCCGCTTCTGCCCATAAACATAGAGCGGGGTCCCGTGCCGGCGGGCGAGCTCCTCGGCCGGGTGTCCGGCGATGAAGAGGCGGCCGTCGCGGATGCGAAACGATTCGTTTTCCCACCACTGCATTGGATCATCCTTCCGGCGGCGTTTCGCCGCCATCCTCGAACAGGTCCCTCTGACCCTTCTTGATCTTGGAGACGATGTCCTCGAGGACCGGGTATTGCTTGATGAGCTCCGGCGGGATGTCGAGCTTCTCGCCGGTGACCATATTCTTGATTTGAAGGGCGTTGGCCAGCGCCTGGCCGCGGTAATGGTTGTTCGTGACGACGAAGATCCGGTCGCTCCCGTTCTGGAGCTGCTGGATCCGCCCGATCCACTCCTCGAGCTCGTCTTTGGCGTAGAGATAATTGTATCGGTCGTCGCGGCCCGCCTCCTTGCGGAACCAGTCGCGGTAATTGCGGCCGTGGAGGCGGATATATGAAAAGGCCTTCGTCGTGACGACGGCGCTCGGCTTGATGGACCGCCCGATCACCGGCTGGTCGATGTTGCAGAACCCGACGCCGCTTTCGCGGAGAAGCCCGAAAAACTCGGGCGTCTCCCACGACGCATGGCGGACCTCGAGGGCGAGCGGATAGCCGGAGAACATCTCGAACAGGGCGGTCAGATAGCGGACGTTCTCGGGCGTGTTCGCGTACGACCAGGGAAACTGGATGAGGAGGGCGGCCAGACGGCCGGCGGCGGCGAGCGGCTCGATCCCCTGCTTGAAAGCGTCGGCGTCGCGCGGCCCGGCGCCTTCCTTCTTATGGGTGAAATCCTGGAACAGCTTGACCGCGAACAGGAAACCGGGGAACGCGGCGACCTTCCGGACCCAGGAGAGGGACATGAACGCCGACGGCTGCCGGTAGAACGTGCTGTTCACCTCGACCATGTCCATGAAGCGGGCGAGGTAGGTCAGGGGATGGAATCCGGGTCCATGACGCAGCGGATAGACGATCCCCTCCCAGTCCTCGTAGCTCCATCCGGCCGTGCCGGCGTATACGCGTGCCATCGTGCCTATTGTATGTGAACGCCCTTAAATATCCAATTCGCTTCGGAATCGCCCATAGCTCACCCGGGGAACCCGAGCGGGTTCCCCCCACAGAGTGGGACCCCTCTCCTGATGTTCGCTATGGGCGATTCCTCCGCTCGACGAGTTTTTCGGAGTTGCCCATAGCTCACATGGGGCTCCGACGGGGCCAGGTCGATCCTCGGGCCCGTATTGACAATCGCATCGTGCGCTTCTATGCTGGCGCCGGAATGACCGCGAAATCCGAACTCTTTTCCGCCGGCGTGGAGAAAGCCCGGGCGCGGATCCGCGACGCGGTGCTTCGGACGCCGGTCGAGCGCTCCGCGACATTGAGCCGCGACCTGCGGGGGGAGGTCCACTACAAGTGGGAGTGCGATCAGATCACGGGATCCTTCAAGCTCCGCGGCGCCCTCAACAGGATCCGGACGCTGACCGCGGCCGAGCGGCGCCGGGGCGTGGTTTCGGCCTCGACGGGCAATCACGGCCTGGCCGTGAATCACGCCGCGAAGCTCGAGGGCGTCGGCCTGGCCCTGTTCCTGCCCGAGAACGCCTCGCCGCGGAAGATCGCCCTCCTCCGCGCGGCGGGCGCCGACCCCCGTTTCTTCGGCACGGACTGCGAGAAGACTGAGATCCACGCCCGCGGCGTCGCCGAGGCGGCGAACCGCGTCTTCATCTCTCCTTACAACGACATCGGGATCATCCGCGGCGCGGGAACGATCGGGATCGAGATCCTGGAGGAAATCCCGAACGCGGAGGCCGTCATCATTCCGATCGGCGGCGGCGGGCTCATCGCCGGGATCGGCGGGTACCTGAAATCGAGGAGGCCGTCCGTCCGGATCATCGGCGTCGAACCCACGACTTCGGCTTTCATGAAGGCCTCGTTCGCCGCGGGGCGGCTGGTAAGCATCCGCGAGCGGCGGACCGCGGCGGACGCCGTCGCGGGCGGCATCGAGCCCGGGGCGATCACGTTTCCTCTATGCCGCCGGTTCGTCGACGAGATCCTGACCGTTTCGGAGCTCGACCTGGCCCGCGCCCTCAGGGAGATCCTCGATGAGACGGGCCGGGCGGTCGAGGGGGCCGGCGCCCTCGCCCTCGCGGCCCTGCGCCGGCACGCCGCCCGCTTGCGCGGCCTCCGGATCGTTCTCGTCGTCAGCGGACGGAACATCGCCCCCGAAGTGTTCGAAGCGGCGATCGCCCGGGCCGCCCGTCAGGCCCGGGCGTGAATTGACCACGACCCGCGTTTTGCATATCATGAGCCCGAGTTCAGAGGGATTCGCTTGAGGAAGATCGGATTCATCGCCGCCGCGGCGTGTCTTCTCGCCCTGGCGGGCTGCCGCTCAGAGCCCTCCTCCCTCTACACCATCGGCTACCTTCAGCTCCTCGAATCGCCCACGAACACCGATGTGCGCCTCGGCTTCCTCCGCGCCCTCGAGGACAGCGGCCTGAAGGACGGGGTGAACATCCGGCTGCGCATGGTGAGCGGCGCCGGGGACATCGCGGCCGTTCAAAAGCTCGCCCAGGCGCTCGTCGACGAGAAGGTCGACATGATCGTGGCCGTCTCGACCCCGGGCCTCCAGGCCGCGCTGATGGCCACCCGGACGATCCCGGTCGTCTTTGCCTCGGTCGCCAATCCCTATCTGACCCGGGCCGGGATCTCGCCGGCCGATCATCTGCCGAACGTGACGGGGATCGCTTCGACCGCGCCGGTCCGCCAGGGCCTCGAGCTCATCCGGGAGACGCTCCCGTCGGCCCGGCGCGTCGGGACCCTCTGGTCGCCTTCGGAGCGAAACTCGGAGTATTATCTCGACCTCGCCCGGGCCGCCGCCGCGGACCTCGGCTTCGAGATCGTCGCCGTTCCCGTGGCCAATCCGAGCGAGATCCTCCTCTCGGCGGAGCGCCTGGTCACGCGGAAGATCGATGTCATTTATCCGATTTCGGACAACGTGATCAACGCCTCGTTCGAGTCCCTGGGTAAGGTGGCCGATGAGAACCGCATTCCCTTGATCGGCGGCTTCCTGCTTTCGACGCGGAACGGCGCCTGTGCCGCCGTCGGTTGGGATTTCTTCGACATGGGCTATCGGTCGGGCGGGCTCGCGGTCCGGGTCAAGAACGGGGAAAGCCCGGCCCGCATCCCGTTCGAGGCGATGTCCGACGTCAAGGTCCGGATCAACGCCGAAGCCGCCCTCCGCCAGGGAGTGACGTTCCCCCCGTCGGTGCTGAAGCGGGCCGGAGAATCCGAGGCGGCCGGATCCGGACGCGATCAGAGATAGACGCGGCGCCCCCGGCCGATCCGGGCCGATCCGGCGATCGCGGCATGGGTGAAATCGGTCGCCAGGGCGGCGGCCCGGGGCAGGTCCTTTCCTTTCGCCAGATAAACGAGAAGGGCCGCGGAGAAGAGACAGCCCGTTCCGTGGACGTCGCGCCGCAAGCGCGGCCGGCCGAAAAGATAAGTCCGGCTCCCGTCGTGGAGGACGTTCACCGCCTCGCCTCCGAGGTGCCCTCCCTTGACGAGGCAGGGGAAGCGCAGGCCCCGGGCGAGGGCGCGGGCCGCGGCGATCATCCCTTCGACGGTTGTGATCTCGGCGCCGGTCAACGACCCGGCTTCATCGAGGTTCGGCGTCAGGACGGTCGCCCGGCCGCGTAATGCGGATATGAAGGCTGTCCGGCCTTTTTTGTCGAGGAGGGGACGGCCCGTGCTGGCTTCGAAAACGGGATCGACGACCCTGGGGATCCCGCGGTGAGAAGCGCAGAAGCGGCCGATGACGCGGAGGTTGGGCGCGGTCGCGGCCATCCCGACCTTGATCCCGGCCAGGCTCATGTCGGCGTCGAGCGCCTCGACCTGAGCGGCGAGGAAGCCGGGCCGGACGGGCTCGACCTTTTCCACGGCCGCGGTCGTCTGGACGGTCAAAGCGGTAAGCGCCGCGGCGCCGGCGAACCCGAGGTCCCGGAAGACACGGAGATCGGCCAGGACCCCGGCGCCTCCGGACGGATCGAAACCGGCGATCGAGAGTAGGGTCTTTTTCATGAATGCATCTTACCCGCCTTATTCTGAAGCCCGGCCTGCCGTTATGTCAAATCGGTCCGGAGGCTTCAATTTGAAAACTCATCAATTTTAAAACTCACCAAGCGCAGGGATTGCTCATAAGCGAACATCTCGACGATTCGGTGAGGCGGATCGAGCGACATCGGGAAATCCCAGCTCTGCGTCCCGAGCTCCGACGGGTAGCCCCGCGCAGCGGGGCCGCGAGAATGTTTGAGCACATGATCAGATTACAGACGTGATACGGAAGACTCAGAGAGCGAAGGGATTGCCCCAAAGCGAACATCAGGAGGGGGGGCCCCGCCTAATTCGGGGGGGAACCAGAAGGGTTCCAACGTGAGCGCGGGGCAATCCCGGAGCGATCCTAGGAGCTCGAGTGACAGGCAGAGCGTCAGGATTTCCCCCCGAGCGAGACCGCCCTCGCCGAATCCGCGAGTGAGCTTTGGGTGATCCCGGAGCGAAATTCTGCTATCATCGGCCGCATGAACGTCCGCGCTCACATCCACGTTTCGGGCTGGGTCCAAGGAGTTTCCTATCGAGGTTACGCCCGGAGAAGCGCGCGCGGGCTCGGCCTTACAGGCTGGGTGCGGAATCTCTATGACGGCCGGGTCGAAGCCGTCGCCGAAGGCCCCCGGCCGGCCGTCGAGGCGTTCATCGCCTGGGCCCGGGAGGGTCCGCCCTCGGCGCGGGTCGAGGACGTCCGGATCGTCTGGGAGGACTACCGGGGCGAGTTCGACGATTTCAAGATCGCCGGACTCGATTTTTAATTTTTTCCTCCCGCCCTTTTTTTATTGAATCAAAGGATTCCCCGGGGGCCCCGCCTAATTCGGGGGGAACCAGAAGGGTTCCAACGTGAGCGTTGGGTAATTCCGAAGCGCTTCAGCGGGCCTTCTTCCTCTCCTCGATGAATCGGCTCCGGCATTCCTTCGAGCAAAAAAAGCGCTCCTCTCCGTCGATGAGGTCGCGGATCGCCCCTTCCTTCGGAATATACGTTCCGCAGGCTTCGTCCTTGACCATCGTCCCGGTGAGGCGCGGCTCCGGCGGACGGTCCGGCGGGCGCACGGCCCGGCCGAGGTTCCGGATGAACCGGTAGATCAGGTAGACCGCGTAGGCGAGGATCGCGTAGGTGACGAGACGGAACATGATCGGCTAAAACTGATAATTGTATTTCGCCCAAAGGTCCCGGTTGAGCTTCCGGTACTCGGCGACGGACTGCTCGGCCGCCTTCAGGGAGTATTCGGTGAGGAACGCGCGCGCCTTCGCCGGATCTTCCTTGAACAGCGCGGCCGCTTTTTCCTCGACGGTCTTCTGCTCGGAGAAGGCCCGATCCTCGATGGCCCGCCAGACCTTCTCGACGTCCTTGCTCATCTCCTGCCAGCGGAAATTGGCCAGCTTGCTGACTTGGCGGAAAACCCACCAGGCGGAGTCGTCGCGGAATCCCCAGCGGCCGTCGATCATATAGGAATCCGGCATGCGCGAGATGCCGCAATAAAAGGGCGTGTGAGGGGTCGTGGCCGGGTTGTCGTAGCCGAGCCAGACGACCCCGCCGATGGGATCGGGGAGCCAGCCGCGCGACTGGGTGATCTGGAGGTATGTCGCGGCCGGCGAGCAGATCGTCCGCTCTTTCTTGACCCGGAGCAGATCCTTGAAGTCGGTGCCGATGTAGGGGCCGATGACCGGGCTCTTGACCGTCTCTCCTCTGCGGTTGAGCGAAACATAGCCCGCCGTCATATCGTAGGGCGTGCCCTCGTAGCCGTCCCGGAAGATGGCCAGGACGTCGGCGACGGTGAGCTTCTTCTCGGGCTTGACCGAGAACGGATAATTCTCGGATTCGCCGTTGAGCCGGAGCGACGGAGCGAGCAGGCTCAGGGCCCGCCACTCGCGGCGCCGGCAGCCCAGGCTCGTCCGCGAGGTCGGCGCGTAGGCGTAGCAGAACTCGAACGGCCGGCCCGACTTCGGGTCCCAGAATCCCATCTCGGCGGCTAGGGTCAGGACATTGTCCGAGGCGAGGAAGGAGTCCTTGTTCTTGAGGTCGAGTCCGCGGAGGCGGCTGGCGTTGGCCGAGACCGAGGCTTCGTCGTCCGGGACGCGCTGGGCCGCCCAGACCGCGCCCTTCTTTCCCTTACCCGGCCCGTAGATCTCGAACAGCCAAACCTCTTTCGGATCGGCGAAGGTGAAGCTCTCGCCCCAATCGTTGTAGCCGTAGGCCCTGGTCAGCTCGTCGGCGATCCGGATGGCCTCCCGGGCGGTTTTGGCCCGCTCCAGGATGAGCTTGTAGAGCTCGGGGGCGTCGATGATGCCGTTGTCGGTCTTGAGCTCCGCCCGGCCGCCGATCGTCGTCTCGCCGATGGCGAGCTGGTATTCGTTCATGATCGGATAGGCCGCGTTCATGAAGGCGTACGTCTCTCCGGGATAGGGGATCGTCCCGGCTTCGATCCTATCCGGGTCGTCCGGGCCCTTGGTCCGCTTGGGCTCGAAATAGACCTTTTCCATCTCCCCGGGCTTGTGGACGGCGCGCGGGGCGATGGTGATCCATGTCCGGTCGGTGCCGCTGTCGCAGGAGTGCGAGGTCATGGTCGAGCCGTCCGCGGTGGCGAGCCGGCCGACAAAGACGCTCGTGCAATTGTCGAAGACGGCGTCCGGCGCGGCAGCGGAACGGGCCGCCGTTCCCGGGGCGACGCCCCAGCCGAGGACAATCAGGACGGCGAGACAGGAGAAGCGGGCGAGCGTGCGTGTTTTCATGGTTCCTCCGCGGGTCACTTCTTATCCGACTTGAGGTACGTATCGTACCATTCGATCATCCGCCGGTACATGTCGGCCCGCTCTTCGTTCGAGTTCGGGCCGCCGTGGGCCCCGCCGTGGTATCTCAGCCAGACGCATTTCTTCCCCAGGCGGCGGAGGGCGGTGAAGATCTCCTGGGATTGGAGCGCTTCGACGTTGGGGTCCTGATCGCCGGTGATGCAGAGAAGGGGCGTCTGGATCCGGTCGGCCTGGAGGATCGCGGAATGGGCGAGATAGCGCTCCGGGTATTCCCAGAGCGTCCCTCCGAGGCGGTCCTGGCTTTTCTCGGGGGCGTGGGTGTTGCGCACCCCGAGCCGGGGGCTTTGGGTGTAGAAGCTGAGCATGTCGACCTTGCCGGAATTGTTGATCGCGGCCTTGAACCGGTCGGTCTGGGTGATGAGCAGGACCGTGGCGTACCCGCCGTAGCTCGTGCCCTGGATGCCCAGCCGGTCGGGATCGGCGACGCCCATCTCGACGACCTTGTTGACCGCGGCCAAAGCGCCCTTGGCCCAGGCTTCCCCGGGATACCCGGTCGTGAAGTTCGCCGAAGGATGGAGGACCGCGTACCCGGCCGAGGCGAGGACGTTGAGGACGGGGGAAAATCCGTTGTCGAAATAGGACTCATAGACTTCGGTGACCAGGGGATAGGCCTTCCCCTTCTCGTACGGGACGGGATAATAGAGGACCCCGTAGGCCTTTTTGCCGTCCGCGTCGCGGTAGGGGATGAGCTCGGTGTGGCTGACGGCCGTGCCCGCGAGGCGGGGGTTCGTTTCCAGGATCTTGCGCGGATGGGAGAAGTCCGCTGCGGCGAGGAAGAGGTCGTCGGGGCGGTCGCCGTCGGATTCGCGATAGATGAACGCGGAGCCGTCCTCGGCCATGCGCCAGCCGCCGTAGAGACGCGCCGAACGAACGAGGTCGGACATCGCCTTCGCCGCGACGTCGAAGCGCTGCAGCCCCCGGTCGTAGCGGTCCGGCGCCGACGTCGAAAAGTAGATCGCCTTTCCGTCGGGGCTCCAATCGATGACCTGAAGGCTCGGCCGCGCTTCCTCCTTCTCCGGGAGCTCGAACAACATCGTCCGGACGTTTCCGTCCCGGACGTCGACAAGCCAATACTGGCGGGGAGGGTTCGACGGCCGGGCCGGCTTGTCCTTGTCCTCGTCCGCCTGGGGACGGGCGCTGGTGCACAGCAGGGACGATCCGTCCGGGCTGAACCGGACCGGGGAGAAAGACCGCGTTTCCTTTTTCCCGTCCTTGGCCTTTTCGGCATCCGGCTTGACCGCCGGCTCTTTCTCCCCCGTCAGCTGTCGGGGCTCCTTGTCCTCTACGCCCATGATGAAGATGCCGCCTTTATCGGCGTAAGCGAACGTCCTCTTGTCGCGGCTCCAGGTGAGGGAGCGCTGTTCATAGGGTTTGAGCAGGATCCTGGGTTCGCCCCCGGCCAGCGGGAGGGCTTCGAGCCGGTTCTTCGTCCCGCCGATCGTGTCATAGCTCGTCTTTTCCGTTACATCGCGCTCGAAGAGGAGGAGCGTGCCGTCTTCGGTCAGGCGGGCCGAGATCACAGCCGTCTCCGGCAGCAGCTCGGTGACGGCTCCGCTCGACGCGTCCCAAAGGGCGGGGACGACGAGGCGCGAGCGCCGCGAGACCTCGTCCCAGGGGAGGAAAGGCTTCTCGGAATCGAAGATCATGATCGGCGTCCGCGTGACGTTCTGGAACGCCTCCCGGCCCTTCGTCTCCCATTCCTGCGTCCGGAGATGAAGGTAGATCTTCTTTCCGTCCCCGTCCCAGATGAGCGGGGAATTCGAGGCCAAGGGCTTCGGGGAGCCGAAGGCCGTCTTCAGGAAACGGCCGGTCGCCCGGTCCCAGATCCTGAGGCCGAAGGCGCTTTTCTCGAAGGCGAGGACGGCCAGCTTGGTTCCGTCGGGGGACCAGGCCGCGCTCCGGTATTGCGCCTTCCCGGGAAAGACCCGCGTCTGTTTCGCCGTCGCCGTGTCGAGGACGATCAGGTCGGCGACCGAGGGCGGGACGTAGGTCGGATCGCCCGAGCGCTCATTGTCCTGCGGGATCCGGTCGCCGAGCGCGCTCAAGCTCAAGGCCAGGGCCCGGCCGTCGCGCGTCCAATCCTCGACCCGCGCGCTCACGACCTTGAAATAATCCTCGATCGAGAACGGCCCGCCCGTCTGGGCCGCCGCGGCCGGAGGAAGGAGCAGGCCGGCGAGCAGGACGAGGACGAGAACCCGGGAAGGGAAGCGGGGAACGATCATGCGAACCTCCTCGCGGTCGGGACGGAGCTCGATCGAGCCGCCCGACGCGGCGCGTCAATAGGCGGAGTGGAAGGCCAGCAGCTTCATGCTTCGGGCGAAGATCCTCGCCGCTTCGAGGTCGACGGCGTTCGGATGCCCGTTCGCCGAGGCGGCCATCTCGACCCATTCCTGGTGTTCGGGCGACTTGCTCAGGACCTCAAGGGCCTGGAGCGAGATCTTCCCGCGGACGGCGAACGTCCCGAGGACCTTGGCCTTGAAGGCCAGGATGACGGCATACTCGATCGCCTCCCGCGACAGCCGGTGCCCGGGCAGGGAGCCGTGGGTCGAGAACAGGGCGATCTTCTTGTCCGGGGGAACCGACTTGAGGAAGACCTCGACCGGGTACGGGACGCTGTGCGATTGGACCGGAAAGCCGACGAAGACGAGGGCATAGGGATCGAGGCTCGGAACCTCGCGGATCGGCAGGAGGGTCTTGTCGCCGTCCAGGGTTTCGAAGATCGCCTCGGCGACCTTCTTGGTGTTCCCGGTCTGGCTGTAGTAGGTGACGAGCGTCTTGTGCATGCGGCTATTCTGGCATAGCCGGTCGAAAAATTCCAGACGGCGGGAGGTCAGCCCGCGGCCGTCCGGAATCGGATGGTGAGGACGGTCCCCTGTCCGGGCTCGCTCGCGATCTCGATCGCGCCCCCGTGGTCCTCGATGATCTTCCGGGCGATCGGCAGGCCCAGCCCCGTCCCCACGTCCTTGGTCGAGAAATAGGGCTCGAAGATCCGGTCGAGGAGGTCCTTTTCGATCCCGACGCCCGTGTCCGCGATCCGGAGGATGATCAGCCCCGGAGCGGCGGACAGCTTGATCGTGATCGCCCCCTTGCCACGGATGGACTCGATGGCGTTCGTCAGAAGGTTGCGCAGGGCGATCTTGAGCTTGTCCCGGTCGCCCGTGAGCTTGAAGTCCACGCCTTCGACCTCGGTCGCGAACTGGATCCTCCGGGCCAGGAGGTTTTTATAGGGCGTCACGGTCTCCGCGACGAGGGCGTCGAGGGCGAGCGGCTCGCGGCGCTCCACGACCTCGCGCGACGTCTCCAGGAACTCCTGGGCGATGCGGCGCAGGTTGTCGACCTCGCTGACGATGTAGGACAGCGACTCGCGAAGGGCGGGCTCGAAGTCCTCGCGCTTGTCCTCGAAGACCCTCAGGAGGTGCTCCGCCGAGAGCTGGATCGGGGTCAGGGGGTTCTTGATCTCGTGGGCGACCTTGCGGGCCATCTCCGCCCAGGCGGCCTTCTTGCCCAGGTCGGCCAGCTCCCTCTGGTGGTCCTTGAGGCTGCGGATCATGGCGTTGAACCCGTCGAAGAGGGTCCTCATCTCGTCCCGCCGGCGGTACTCGAGGGCGAAGTCCAGGTTGCCCAGGCTCGCTTCCCGCGTCCCCTCGAGCAGCTTCCGGATGGGCGTGACGAGCATCGAGCCGATCCCGCGGGCCAGGGCGATGACGGTCAGGAAGAAGACGGCCGAGAGGACCAGGGTGAACTCGAGGACCTCCCGCGTCGCCGCGGCGATCTCCTCGCGCTCGAAGGGGAAGGGGAGCGAGATCATCAGCCGCGGGCCGAACCCGGCGTAGGGGATGGTCAGGGTCCGGAAGGCGAACTGCCCGATTCTCTGTTCCTGGGCGTAGAAGGGATTGTTTTCGAACTGGATGCGGTAATAGATCTCGCCGTCGAGAAGGACGGGGAACATCCCGGCGTCGAAGAACTCACTCCGGCTGGAGGAGACGAGCCGGCCCTCGCGGTAGAGGTTGACGTCGTTCTGGATCGTCGTGCTGATCCAGAGCATCAAGTCCTCGGGCGGAGCCTGGGATTCGGTCTGCTCCTGGCGCTGAAGGAAATCGTCCATAACGCTGCGGGCCGTGCTGGCCAGGGATTCGGCCTTCTCGACGAACTGCTGGGCGAAGAGGCGGGCGAAGAACCCCTGGGAGAAGACGGTGAAAAGCAGGAGGGGGATGAGGGCCACCGCGGCGAAGGAGACATAGACGCGGTTGGCGAACGACCAAAGCGGGTGGCGCCAGGACCCCCGGCCGAGGAGGAGGTGGGCGGCGTATAAAGGGATGAGGAAGAGGACGGTGTAGAGGACGAGGAGCTTGAGCGCGCCCAGGGCGTACCGGCGGGCGGTGACCGGCGGGGAGAGGAAGGCATAGATCCGCCGGCCGGAGCGGAAGGCGAAGAGGTCGTAGCGGACGCCCTTGTCCGCGATCGTCGTCCAGCGGCCTCCGCCCGACTCGTCGAGGAAATGGATGAGGGAGGAGGGCAGGCCGGTCGCGACCCTGCCCGGGTTGAACAGGATCCGGCCGTCTTCGTCGAAGACGGCCATGCGGATGTCGAACTGCTCGAGCGAGGGGAGCGAATGGACGCGGAGGATCTCAAAATAGGGGTTCGCCGAATACAGGAACGGGAGCATCGCGTCGTCGAGGGAGTAGTAAAGGATCGTCCGGCCGAGGCGGCGGCCGGCGTCGGTCCACTCCTTTTGCCCGACGATGAAATCCTTCTTCTTCCCCAGGAAGGGGACGGTCAGCCGGGAGATCGTCCATTCCGTGCCGGGAGCGAATCCATTCTCCATCCGGAAGACCCCGGGGATGTTCAGGGCGAAGCGGGCGAGGAGCTCGTCTTCGGCGTCGAGGATCTCGAGCGAGGAGTACCAGTTGAACCGCGCCGCGGGCGTTCTCTCCCATAGGGCGCGGGCCGGGTCGTCCGCTTCTTTCGGCCGGCGGAGGAAGGACACGACCGTCCCCCTCTGCCTGTCGATCTCGCGGAACGATTCCGACATCAGGAACCGGGCCCAATCCTCCTGTGAAACGGTCGTCTGCCTCGCGAGCTGATCGACGATCGCGCGCTGCTTGACCGCGTCCGTCCTCTGGACGACGGCGTGGACCTGTCCGACTTGAAGGATGACGGCCGCCCAGAGGAAGGCGCGATGGAGCCCCGGCTTCCGGGCGACCGCGGCCGCGGCGAGCGACCCGACGGCGGCGAGCTGGATCAGAAAGGGAACGCTCCGGCCGGGTCCGAGGACGAGGAAAACGGTTGCTTCCACCGCGGCGAAGAGGAGAAGGGCGAGGCGCCCCGACATCCGGGAGGACGTCAGGGCTTCGCGGAGCCATAGGAAGCTGAGGAAGGCGGCCGCCGCGCCGACCAGGGCCAGGCTGAGGTGAAGGATGAAGAAGGGGGCGCTCCCTTCGAAGAGCAGCAGGTTCAGGCTCGTGTTCGCAGTGAGCCGCGCCGTGAATTCCTGGACGCCGAGCATCGCGGCCGCGGCGGCGGCGAGCGCCGCGACAAGGAAGACCGCGGCTCCAGTCCGCGAGCCAGGGGGGCCGCTCCGGCGGACGAGAAGGCCCAGCCCGAGGGCGACGAGGAAGAGCGCCGCCGCCGTGAATAAGATGTCGGCGGGCGATTTCGTAAGGTCGCCGAGGGATAGGAATCCGCAAATCGTCGGAGAGAAGACCGGGCCGTCGCGGAATGGGGCGAAACGGGAGAGCGAGAGGAGGAGGAGACGGAGCGCGGCCACGACGGCCAGGGCGGCCGAGGCCGGTCCCGGGCAGAAGCGCGCCGACGCGACGCAGCGAACGACGAGGAGGGCGAGGAGAAGGATAAGGGCGAGGGCCAGAAAACCATGGGCCGCCTCGAGGAATAGGTTCTTCCGCTCCAACTTGAAGGCGGACTGGGAGAGGGATCTCAGGGTCAGCGTGGCCAGGATCTGGTTGCGCTCGTTGCGGAGCGGGACGAAGAAGCTCAGGACGTCGCCTTGCAGCCGGGGCTGGCCGACGTACTCGTCCCCATGCCGGGCGAAGAAAGTCTCATACCCGCCGACGTCCTCGCGGAAGTCGAAGTAGGTGATGTCGGAGTTCCTTCGCAATCCGGAGGGAAGGAAGTGCGATTCCCCGAGGTAGGGAGATTTGAATTGGGGGATGAAGGCGAGAAGCCGGGTCAGGACGAGGAGGGTCTCGGAATTGACCCAGTGGAGGGAGACGAGATACGAGGAGGCTTTATCCTTGATGAGGAGGGTCTGGCCGAACTGCTGGATGACCGAGTCGGAGATGCCCTCCGGCACGGCCTCTTCGAGATTGACGACGTTGCCGAACCATAGGTCGAGCGTCCGCCCGCCGCCGTAGACGGCGATCCCTTCGATCCGGGGGTCGAGGCCCAGGCTCTTGAACCGGGCGAATTGCTGCTCCGCGCCGAGAGGCCAGGATCCCGCCGCCGATTTGCGGAGCTTGCTGTCCTGGTCCTTCAAGACCCCGGCGAACTCTCTTTGGATCGCCCGCGCCTGCCGCTGCAGCCGCGCCAGGCTGTTCTGCGTATAGCGCTTCGCCTGGATCCCGGGGAAAAGGAAGGCCAGGGCCAGGGACAGCACGGCCAGTCCGGCCGCCGCGGCGGCGAAGAGGACCGGACCGCGTCTCGTCCGGGTCGGCGAAGGCTCCGTCACAGCCGGTCCGCCTTGATCTCGGTGATTTCCCAGACGGTCCCGCCGCGGCCGTCGGGCCGGCTCCGGACGTAAAAGTACGCCTCGAAGACGTATTGCTTCTCGGCCGCGTCCAGGAACGACCAGCGGGCCTTGAAGATGCCCCGCCCCCCTTCGGACGCGGCGAAGAAGTTCGGCTCGGGGAAGAACTCGAAGGTCGTGTACGAGCGGAAGATGTTCCGGAACAGGAAATAAGCCTGTTCCCGGCTGATCTGGTCGGAAAAGGAAATGGGCTCAGGGAGAGCGACGCTCACCGGCCGGCCGGCCGGGAGGAGGGCCAGGAGCCAGCGGGCGTCGTTCTGAAGGAAGGCTTTTTCGATGTCCGCGGTAAACGAGGATGGAAAGGACAGGAAAAAGCTGAGCAGCAGGGCGCCGACCTGGGACACTCGACGTCCCGGGGCGGGTCAGGGCTTGACCTGCTTGGTCTCCTCTTCGAGCTTTTTCGTCCGGGCCGCGTCCTTGATGCTGCTGACGCCCGCGATCAGGGCGATGAGGCCGCCGAAAAAGAGAAGCGGAGGAACCATGCCCCCGATGAAGATCTTGAAATGGTTCCACAGACCGCCCTTGATGACGACGACGACGATTCCGCCGATCATCGCGATCAGGCCGAAGAGAATGGCCGCGTACTTGCCCATGAATTCCTCCTTCGGTGTGTCGTTCCCGCGGAGCGATTATAACAGAAAGAAATTTCCTTACGCAAATGCTCCGGGATTGCCCCACGCTCACAGGGAACCCGAGCGGGTTCCCCCCGCGAAACGCGGGTCCTCCCTCCCATGTTCGCTTAGGGGCAATCCCTCCGCAGGGAGAGTTTTTCAGAATTGCCAATAAACGAACATCATGAGCGAGAGGTGCGGCACATCGGCCGATCGGGGACGGTGAGCGAAGATATCGCCGTCGCCCGCGAACCCCGCTTTTCGAGGGAACCCGGCTCGGAAGAAGCCGGGCGACGAAGTTGTCTGAGCTTCCCGGCGGTCGTCCGTTGTGTCAAGGCCGGGAAGCGAGTTCTGAGGAGCCGAGAAAAGCGGGGTGAGCGGAAGCGGGCTTCCAGGCGATAGGAGCGAATTCCGTCCCCGATCGGAAGATGCGCAGCCCTTTTCGATTTCAGTTTTTTGCCTCGAATCATTATACTGGGGCGGGAAAAGCGGAACGTCCTTAAGCCTGGAGGGAAATATGAAACGCATCATCGGGATCGCTTTGGCGGCCGTCATCGGACTCAGCTGCGGCCCGGCGTCCGGGCAGGATTTCGTCCTCGGCCCTCTCAAAGTGGCCAAGGGAGACGTGCGTTCCGGGATGCTTCCCGTGCCGGAGCGCGACGGGATCGGGACCTCGATCCCCGTGACCGTGATCAACGGAGCGAGCCGGGGACCGGTCCTGGCCCTCGTCGCCGGCGTCCACGGCTACGAGTACCCGCCCATCCTGGCCAGCTACCGGCTGAAGACGGCGGTCAATCCGAAGACCCTGTCAGGCACGGTCATCCTCGTCCATATCGCCAACCTCCCTTCCTTTCAGAAGCGGACGGTCTATTACAACCCCTCAGACGGGAAGAACCTCAACCGGGTCTTTCCCGGAGACCCCCAGGGGACCCTCAGCCAGCGGATTGCCCACGTCCTGACCAAGGAGGTCGTCGACCGGTGCGATGTTCTCGTCGACATGCATTGCGGGGACGGCAACGAGGCCCTGATCCCGTACTCGTACTGGATGCTCAGCGACGACAAGGCCCTGGACGCCCGGACGCGCGATCTCGCCTTGGCCTTCGGCCTGCGCCACATCATCATCGACGGGACGCGAACGAAGGACCCGGCCGACTCGAAATACCTGGGGAACACGGCCCTCCTCCGGGGCAAAGCCGCGATCACGACGGAGGCCGGCCTCCTCGGGCGGATCGACGAAGAATCGATCGTCCGGAACGTCGAAGGGGCCTTAAGTGTCCTGCGGCACCTGAGGATGCTCGCCGGCCGGCCTTTGGCCCCCGCCGATCCCGTCTGGATCGACAAGTACGAGGTCGTCAACAGCGCGACCGACGGCCTCTTCACGGCCAAGGCGGGCATGGGCGACATGGTCACGGAAGGCCAGATCATCGGAGTCGTTGAAGACTACGCGGGAGTCGTCCGCGAGGAGGTGAGGGCGCCGTTCGCCGGCATCCTCCTGTACATCATCGGGACGCCGCCGACGATGAAGGGCGAACCCCTCTTCGAGGTCGGCCGGATCAAGAAATGAGCGAGGGGCAACATCCGAAAAATTCTCCGAGCGAAGGGGGATTCGGCGGCGATTCGGGAAAAGAACAATGGGCGATTCCGAAAAACTCTCCCGGCGAGGAGATCGCCCATAAGCGAACATTGGGAGGGGGGCCCACGTTTCGTGGGGGAACCGCAGAGGTTCCCGTGAGCGTTGGGCGACTCCGAGCCGTCCTTTTCGACATGGACGGGACGCTCGTCGAGGTTCCCTATGACTGGAGCCGGATCCGGGCCGAGCTCGGCGCCGCCGAGACGTCCATCCTGACCTACCTCGGCCGGCTGGAGGAGCCCGAGCGTTCGCGCAAGTGGGCCATCCTCGAGCGGCACGAAGAAGCCGCGACGCGGCAGGCCCGGCTCAGACCCGGCGTCCGCCGGCTCCTCGGCCGGCTGAACCGGCGCGGCGTCCGGACGGCTCTCGTGACCAACAATTCCCGTAAGAATACGGACATCCTTCTCGACCGGTTCGGGCTGCGCTTCGATCTGGTGATGACCCGCGACGACGGCCTATGGAAGCCCTCGGGCGAGCCCCTGATCGCGGCCATGAATCGGCTGGGCCTCGGCCCCGGGGAGTGCCTCGCCGTAGGCGATTCTCATTTCGATATCCGGGCCGCCCGGGAGGCCGGGATCCCGAGGATCTTCATCATCAGCCCCGACGGGGCGGGATTCGCCGCCGCGGACGTCGTCGTCGTTTCTTCGATCGCCGCCCTTGAGACGGCGGCCGGTTTCGCCGGCTGATCCGGAGGGGAGGGGCGGGGGAAACCGTCCCGGCCGTTCCGTCGTTATAAAGATGGCGCTGATGACAGGGAGACCCGCTATGAACAATCGTCGGACCGCCGTTTTTCTTCGCCGCGCGGCCCTCGCCGTCGCGGCCGTCCTGATCCCGGCCGCCCTATTCGCCGACGGCTTCATCATTCCCAGGCCGCCCCGGCCCGGAGATCAAGTCCCGCCGCTCTCGGTCAAGTATCACCGCGTCACCGTCGAGATCTCGAACCAGGTGGCCAAGACTTCGGTTGATCAGGTGTTTCTCAATCACTTCGAGCGGGACATCGAGGGGACCTACATTTTCCCCCTGCCCGAGGGTGCGGCGATCTCGGAATTCGCGATGTGGATCGGGGATCAAAAGGTCGCGGGCGAGATCCTGGATGCCCAGGAGGCTAAGAAAATCTATGAGGACATCGTTCGCCGCCTCAAGGATCCGGCCATCCTCGAATACATGGGCCGGAATCTCTTCCGGGCCCGGGTCTTTCCCATCCCGGCCAAAGGCGAGAAACGCGTCCGCCTGTCCTACACCGAGGTCCTGAAAGCCGAGCGCAACTTGGTCCGCTACCGCTATCCGCTCGATACCGAGCGGCTGTCCCGCGATCCGATCGCCTCGGTCAGCCTTTCGGCCGACATCTCGTCCTCCGTGCCGATCTCGAATGTCTACTCGCCCTCCCACAAGATCTCCGTCCGCCGGACTTCGGCGAACCGGGCCACGGCGGGCTTCGAGGAGGCGAACGTCAAGCCGGACAAGGATTTCCAGCTCGTCTACGGCCTTTCGCCGGATGACGTCGGGATGTCTTTCGTCAGCTGGGCGGGGGCCGGAGACGGGTATTTCATGGTCCTGGCTTCGCCCCGGGCCGCGGCCCCGGCCGAGCGGGTCCTCGAAAAGAACCTGGTCCTCGTCCTCGACAGCTCGGGTTCGATGAGCGGCCCGAAGATCGTCCAGGCCAAGGAGGCGGCCCGTTTCATCATCCGTCATCTCGGTGAGGGGGACCGCTTCTCGGTCATCGACTTCGACGACGGCATCACCGAGCTCTCGAAAGTCCTCGAGCCGGCCGGCGCCGCCTTCCGCGATAAGGCCCTGGCTTTCGTGGACGGGATCCAGGATTCCGGAGGGACGAACATCCGCGACGCCCTCGTCCGGGCCGTGGGGATGATGCCTGCCGGGAACAGGCCGAACTATATCCTTTTCCTGACCGACGGGCTGCCCACGGTCGGCCTCACGGAGACGCCGGCGATCATGGGTGACCTCGCCGCGGCCAACACCGCCCGGGCCCGGGTTTTCGCCTTCGGCGTCGGGAACGACGTCAACACCGAGCTCCTCGACCGGATCGCTCTCGAAAGCCGCGGCACCTCGGTGTATGTCTCGCCGGACGAGAATCTCGAGCTCGCTCTGTCGAGCTTCTACGACAAGATCTCCTCGCCGCTCCTGGCCGATCTCAAGCTCGAAATCCGGGGTATCGAAACGCGCGACGTCTATCCGCGAACCCTTCCCGACCTCTTTCGCGGCTCCCAGCTCATCCTGGTCGGAAAGTATCGGGGCGGCGGGCCCGTCACCCTGACCCTGACCGGAACGGTCGGGAAGGAGGAGCGCCGTTTCGTCCTCGACCGGCAGCCTTCGGCAGGGGACGCGGCCAACGATTTCCTGCCGCGCGTCTGGGCGACGCGCCGGATCGGCTATCTCCTGGAGGAGATCCGGCTCCACGGCTCCGCGCCCGAGCTCGTCGACGAGGTCAGGAAGCTCGGCCTGACTTTCGGGATCGTGACGCCGTATACCTCGTTCCTGGTGACGGAGCGAGAGCGCCGGACGATCGCCGCCGCGGCGCCTGAAGCCCAGGATGCGCTGGCCAAGGGCACGGTCAGCGGCAAGGGCGCGGTCCAGGTGGCGACCTATTCGCAGGCGATGAAAGCCGAGGACCACGCGGCGCGGACCGAGTCCGCGCTCATCCGCTATCGCGACGATAAGACCTTCTACCTCCGGGACGGCGTCTGGGTGGACAGCCTGTTCGCGGAGGGCGGCGCCGTCAAGGAGATTATGTTCGACTCGGACGAATACTATCGGCTCGCCTCCGAGAAGCCCGGCTTAGGCAAGTATCTCTCCGTCGCGCCGAAGATGATCGTTTGCTACGGAGGAGTGAACTACAAGATCCTCTGAAGGGGGGCTCAGGGATTGCCCCACGCTCACAAGGGGAACCCGAGCCGGTTCCCCCCGCGCAAGGCGCAGGTCCCCCTTCCTGATGTTCGCTTAGGGGCTATCCCTTCGCCGGCGAGTTTTTCAGAAATGCCCATAAGCGCACATTAGGAAGCGGGCTCCCGGGGTAAGGGTTCTCCGGCACGCCGCGCCCTCGATTCCCCGCATATCAGCCGGGGGGAAGGGGGAGGGAAAATTGAATAAGTAAATTCGGAGGCGCTTCGGGCAAGTTCCAATTTTCCCAACGCTCACAGGGGGAATCCGGACGGGTTCCCCCCGCCTTCATCTTGATTTCTCCTCTCCGTTCGATGAGAATGCTGGTCTGAGGAGAATTCGATCCATGGAAAAGCTGCTTTTGATCCCCGGTCCGAGCCCCGTGCATCCGCGCATCCTTGACGCGCTCGCCGCCCCGACCGTCGCCCACACCAGCCCGGAGATGGCCGCCGATATGACGGCCGCGCTCGAAGGGTTGAAGACGATCGTGTCCTCCGCGTCGGGCGAGCCGTTCGTTTTCGCCGGCGCGGGAACGCTGTCGATGGAGGTCGCCATCCTCAACGTCGCCGGTCCCGGTGATCGCGTCCTCATCCTGTCCCAAGGCTACTTCGGGGACCGCATGGAGGAGATCTGCCGGAGCTTCGGCATCGCCCACGACGTCCTCAGGGCGCCCTGGGGAAGCGCGGTCCCGCCCGAAACGCTGGCCGCCCGGCTGCGCGAAAACCGCTATGCCATCGTCTCGGTCACGCACGTGGATACGAGCACGGGCGCTTGCGCCCCCGTTGAGGCCTACGGCCGCGTCCTCAAGGACAGCGGGATCCTTTATATCGTGGATGGGGTCTGCGCCACGGGCGGCATAGACGAGCGGATGGACGCATGGGGGATCGACGTCGTCCTGACCGCGGCCCAGAAGGCTTTCGGCGCGCCCCCCGGCCTGGCCATCTGCGTCTTCTCCGAGCGGGCCGTGGCCAAGCGAAAGGCGCTTCCCTCCGTCCCGGCGTACTATTCGGATATCCTGCGCTGGCTGCCGATCATGAAAGACCCCAAGAAATACTTTTCGACCCACGGGGTCAACGAGGTTCGGGCCTTCGCCGAAGCGGTCCGGATGATGCTCGAGGAAGGGATGTCCGTCCGGCTCGCCCGCCATCAGAAGACGGCCCGGGCGTTCCGCGCCGGCCTGGCCGGGCTGGGATTTTCTCTTTTCACGGAGGCCGCCTATCTCGGCGATACGATCTCCGTGCCCGTCTATCCGGCCGGCGTGGACGACGCGGCCTTCCGGGCCGCCCTGGGCCGCAACGGCGTCGTCGTCGCCGGAGGTCTGGCCGGAACCGCGGGCAAGCTCTTCCGCCTGGGCCACATGGGCAACCTCAGCCGCGACCAGATCCTCTTCGCCGTCGAGGCGGTCGAGAAGACGCTCGTCGAGCTCGGATATCCCTTCGCCCGGGGCTCCGCGGTTTCCGCGGCGCGGGCCGAGCTGGTCTGAGCCTCGGATGGCGAAACCATCCAAGGTGTTCTTCGTCCCGGCCCGGGCCGAGGATGGGCCCGCCGCCATCTCCCGGAAGGCCGCTGCCGCTTATCTCAAGCTCGGACTCCATGAGCGGCTCGAGGCCGAGGATTTCCTGGCCTTGAAGATCCACTTCGGGGAGAAACACAACACCGGCCACGTCAAGCCCCAATGGCTCACGGATCTGGCCTTCACCCTCCGCGAGAAGACCGAGCGCGTGTTCCTGACCGATTCCAACACGCTCTACGTCGGCCAGCGCTCGAATGCCGTCGAGCACATCCGCCTGGCCTGGAGCCACGGCTTCCGCCCGGATGTCCTGGACGTTCCCGTCGTGATCGCCGACGGCTTGATCGGCCGGGACAAGAGGGAAGGGAAGGGCGCCCACGCCCGGGTGGCGGCCCCGAAGGTCGCCGGGGCGTTCCTCGAAGCCGACGCTTTGCTCTGCCTGACCCACGTGACCGGCCACGTCCAGACCGGGATCGGCGCCGCGATCAAGAACCTCGGGATGGGCTGCGCCTCCCGCGCCGGGAAGCTCGACCAGCATTCCGTGGCCCATCCGCGCGTGGCGCCGAAGGCCTGCCGCAACTGCGGGCTGTGCCTCGAATATTGCCCCGCGGAGGCGCTGGTCCAGGCCGAGGGACATGTCCTGATCGACGACCTGAAGTGCATCGGCTGCGGCGAGTGCATCGTCGTCTGCAAGCACGGCGCGATCAAGGTCCGCTGGGACGAGGACTACGCCCGGATCCAGGAGAAGATCGCCGAGTACGCCCGCCATGTCCAAGCCCATTTCGGGAAGAAGATCGGCTTCCTCAGCTTCCTCATCCAGATCACCAAGGACTGCGACTGCATGGCCCGCAACCAGCCCCGGATCGTCGAAGACATCGGGATCCTGGCTTCCGCCGATCCCGTGGCTATCGACAAGGCGACGGCCGACCTCGTCGTCGCCCGCGGCCGGGGAAAGGACGCCTTCCGGGCCGGTTATGACATCGATTGGTCGGCCCAGCTCCGGCACGGCGAGGCGATCGGACTCGGTTCGACGGATTACGAGATCGTCGAGATCGAGGAATGATCCCGCGCTTCGCCGGCCCGCGCCCGATCCGTCTGGACGCGCGGCCCTGGGCGCCGGGGGCGCGCGTCTGCGTTCTCGCCCCCCATCCCGATGATTTCGACGCGGCCGGCATTCTCCTGCGGCACCTTCAGCGGGCCGGGCTCGACATCCGGCTCCTCGTCCTGAGCTCGAGCGCCAACGGCGTCGAAGATTCGTTCTGCCTTCCGCCCACGGCGGAGGCGAAAGCCGCGCTTCGGGAGGAGGAACAGAGGGCGAGCTGCCGGTTTTTCGGCCTGGACGGAGAGCGCTGCACGTTCCTCCGCCTCGCCGTCGGCGAGCCGGGAGGCTATCTCCGCGACGATGCCGTGAACCTCCGCGGCCTGGCCGGGAAGCTCGTCCCGCTCGCCCCGGACTTCGTCCTCCTTCCCAACGGGAACGATACGAATCCCGACCACCGCCTCGTTCATACCTGGTGGAGGCGGTTGAAAGACGAGCTCGGGCTCGGCGCCTCGGCGCTCCTCATCCGCGATCCCAAGACCGTTGCCGGCCGCGACGACGCTTATATCCCGTTCGGGAACGAGGAGGCGGAATGGAAAGCGGAGCTCCTCCGCTGTCACCGCTCCCAGCACCAACGTAATCTGAATAACCGCGGGCATGGATTCGATGAAAGAATCCTTCGGGTCAACCGGGAGAGCGCGAAGCGTCTTGGAATCGTCGAGCCCTACGCGGAAAGCTTCGAGATCGAGGAATAAGACCTTTCGGCTAAGTCAGGTGCCGCAAGCGCGGCGTGAAGACGAAGGTCAGGACGGCGAAGGCGAGGATCGCGGCCGCCCCGATGATGATCGTCCCCGGCTCCCCGATCCTGCTCGCGGTCCAGCCGACGAGCAGGGAGCCGATGGGAAAGACCCCGAAGAAGACGAGGGCATAGATGCTCATCACCCGCCCGCGCAGGTGGGGGGGGGTGCTTGTCTGGACCGTGGAATTGGCCAGGTTCATGATGAGCATCTGGGCGAACCCGGCGCCGAAGAGGACCGCCATCGAGGCGGGGAACCAGCGGATGGCGGAAAATCCGAGCAGGAAGAGCGGAAAGACGAACGAGCCCGCCGTGAGGAGCTTGCCCCGGAACTTGAACCGGCCGAGCGAGGCGATGAAAATGGCGCTCCCCAGGGCCCCGATCCCGCGGACGGATTGGAGGAGCCCGTTCGTCGTCGCGTCGCCGTGGAGGACCTTGACCGCCCAGGCCGGCATCAGGGTTACGAAAGAGAATCCGAACATGCTGACGAATCCGACGAGGGTGATGATCGTCCGGATCATGGGATGCTGGGCCGTGTAGCGGAGGCCCTCCTTGATGTCGGCCCGGAGCGAAGCGCGGATCTCCGGCCGGACATGCGGCGCGAGCGACATCCGCTTCAGCCCGAC
Source organism: Candidatus Aminicenantota bacterium (assembly GCA_963848835.1). GTDB lineage: Bacteria > Acidobacteriota > Aminicenantia > Aminicenantales > UBA4085 > CAWKFB01. The sequence continues at coordinate 96,147 of CAWKFB010000006.1, forward strand.
GATGACCGCGATGAACGACAGGCCGTTGATGGTGAAGCACCAGGCCGGGCCGAAGAAGGCGTAGGTCAGCCCGCCCACGGCCGGGCCGATGGCGACGCCGATGTTGAACATCATCGAATTCATGGCGATGGCGTTGGTGAGGTCGTCGGCGTGGACGAGCTCGTGGACGATCGCCTGGCGCGGCGGGGCGTCGAAGGCGTTCAGGACGCCGAACCCGAAGGACAGGAGCAGGATATGCCAGGGCCGGATGATGTGGGCGAAGCTCAAACCGGCGGTGACGAAGGCGAGGGCCATCATGGCCGATTGGGTGATCATCAGGAGGCGGCGGCGGGACATCCGGTCGGCCACGACGCCGGCCGGGAGCATGAAAAACCAGACCGGGATGCCCGCGGCGAAGCCGGCATATCCGAGATAGGCGGCCGAATGGGTCAGGTCGAAAACGAGGAATCCCAGGGCCGTGGACTGCATCCAGGTCCCGAAAAGGGAGATCATCTGCCCCCAGAACCATAGACGGTAGTTGGGGTACTTCAGCGAGGCGAAAGTCTGCTTCCAGCTGAAGCCTTGGCGGAGCTGACCTTTGATCTGAGAGAGCATCGAACAAATCCCGGCCCTTGGGCGGCCTCCGGGAAGGAAGAAACGTGGTCGGGGAGGTGGGATTTGAACCCACGACCCCAGCGTCCCGAACGCTGTGCGCTAGCCAGGCTGCGCTACTCCCCGAGAAAAGAAGTTCGGATTATAAGCGAAATCGCCCCGACTTTCAAGCGGAATCGGAATGACGCTCGAACCGGGCGACCCGGGGGGGCGGGAGGAGGATCCACGTCCCGGCGCATCCCGCGGCGAGGGCCCCGAGCTCAAGGTGGAGCATGGCGATCCCGCAGTCGAGTCGTTTCGGATAGCGGCCGCCGTCCCCGGACTTCTCCAGGCCGACCGTGATCGCTCCCGGCTCCAGGGTGAAACGCCACGGCTGGCGATTCGTCGCCGATGGGGCGAGCCGGGCCGCTTCGACCGCCTTGTCCTGCCAGGGCGCCGCCGCCGTCCCTGAAACGATCCGGGAAAGGGGCTTGCGCCTGGACGATCCGGCCAGAGCCGAATAGATTCTGTCTTTCGCCGTGGAGAACCGTTCGGCGTACCCGAGCGGGCTGACGGCGTAAACCCTTTCGCCCGGGCCGAGGGCGAGATGGCGGCGGACCGCTTCCGGCCGGAAGAAGCCGCTCACCCAACACGTCCCCAAACCGAGGAGCGTGGCCTCGAGGAGGACGCCTTCGCCCGTGTAGCCGACCGCCTCCGGAGCGGCCGGCTTTTCCTGATTGCCGATGAAGGCCAGATAGAGCTTCGCGCCCGTGATGCTCCCATAGCTTCCGATGAGGCCGCGGAAGACGTCTTCGGGCATCCGTCGGACGAGCTCGGCCCTGGCCGAGGGAAACGGCCGGAACTCGCGGCAAAGCGCTTCGATCCGGTCGAGCTTGGCCGGTTCGACGCCGCGCTCGTGGAACGTCCGACTGGACTTCCGGATGAAGACCGCCTGATGCCAGGACGGGCGAACGCCGCTCATGGCGGGAATTATATCCGAAACCGCGGCGACTCGTGTATAATAGAATGCCAAAAATGAAAAACTGGTGGCACTCCGACATCGACCATACGGCCGCGGCGCTGGGCACGGACCCGGCGGCGGGGCTTCCCCCCGCCGAGGTGCCGATCCGTCTGGAAAAATACGGGTCCAATCAGCTGACCGAGCAGAAGCCGCGCGGCCCGCTCAGGATCTTCTTCGAGCAGTTCGGGGATTTCATGATCTGGGTCCTGTTCGGGGCGGCCATCGTCTCCGGATTCCTCAAGGAATGGGTCGACGCCGGGGCCATCATCGCCATCATCATCCTCAACGCCGTCCTCGGGCTCATCCAGGAATACCGGGCCGAAAAGTCGCTCCTGGCCCTCAAGAAGATGGCCTCGCCCTCGTCGCGGGTCATCCGCGGCGGGGAGCGCTCCCTGATCCCCTCGGCGGAGCTCGTGCCCGGGGATGTCATCGAGCTCGAGGCGGGCGACCATATCCCCGCCGACAGCCGGGTCGTCTGGCATACGCCGAATCTCGCCGTTCAGGAGGCCAGCCTGACAGGGGAATCCACGCCGGTAGCCAAGACGTCCGGCGCCCTGGACGAGCATCGCGACGTTCCCCTCGCCGAACGGGCCAATATTGTTTATCTGGGAACGTCGGTCGTTTCCGGCAAGGCCCGGGCCATCGTCGTCGAAACGGGGATGCAGACCGAGCTCGGCCGGATCGCCGGAATGATCCAATCCATCGGCCAGGAAACGACCCCGCTCCAACGGCGCCTCGAGAAATTCGGAAAGGTCATCGTCATTCTTTGCTTCGCCCTCGTCCTGACCGTCTTCGGATTGGAGCTCTTCCGCGGCGGCGATATCCTCGAGATGTTCCTGACCGCGGTCACCCTGGCCGTGGCGGCCATCCCGGAAGGACTGCCGGCCGTGGTCACGATCGCCCTGGCCCTGGGCGTGCAGAGGATGGTCAAGCGGAACGCCATCATCCGCAAGCTCCCGGCCGTCGAGACGCTCGGCTGCGCGACGGTCATATGCTCGGACAAGACCGGGACCCTGACCAGGAACGAGATGACGGTCCGGGCCGTGTATGTCAAGAGCGGCTTGTATGATGTCTCCGGGACGGGATACGAGCCGGCGGGCCGGTTCTCGCGCGACGGCAGGGAGGTCGATCCGAACGCCGCGCCGGACCTTCTCCAGGCCCTGCGCGGCGCCATCCTTTGCAACGACGCCGAGCTCGTCCTCAAGGACGGCGCTTATAAGATCCTCGGGGACCCGACCGAGGGCGCTCTCATCAGCGCGGCGGCCAAAGCCGGCCTCTCCAAGCCGGACCTCCTGGCCCGGTACGCCCTGGTCGAGGAGATCCCCTTCGACTCGGAGCGGAAAAGGATGACCATCATCCGCCGCGATCCGGAGAGCGGCCGGGAGATCGCCTTCGTCAAGGGCGCGCCCGACATCCTTCTCGGGCTTTGCGGCCGGATCCTGGACGGATCCGCCGCCCGTCCGATCCGGTCGAGCGACCTCGACGAGATCGCCGCGGTCAACGGCCGGCTGTCCGACCAGGCCCTCCGGGTTCTGGGCGTGGCGACCCGAACGTTCGACCAGGAGCCGAAAAGCTTCGATTCCGAGACGATCGAGTCCGGGCTGACCTTCGTCGGCCTTATCGCCATGATCGATCCGCCCCGGGACGAGGTCCGCGAGGCCATCGTCCGATGCCGCACGGCGGGTATCCGTACGGTCATGATCACGGGGGACCACAAGAACACGGCCGTGGCCATCGCCCGGGAGCTGGGATTCTACGGTCCCGAATCCGAAGCGATGACGGGCGAGGAGCTCGACCGGCTCGACGATGAGGCCTTCGCCGCCCGGGTCGAGCGGACGGCGGTCTACGCCCGGGTTTCGCCCGAGCACAAGCTTCGGGCTGTCCGGGCCTGGAAGGCGCGAGGAGACGTCGTCGCCATGACCGGGGACGGCGTCAACGACGCCCCGGCGGTCAAGGAAGCCGATATCGGCGTGGCCATGGGCATCACCGGGACGGATGTGACGAAGGAAGTCTCGGACATGATCGTCACGGACGACAACTTCGCCTCGATCGTTTCCGCCGTCGAGGAAGGGCGCGGCATCTACACCAACATCAAGAAGTTCATCCATTACCTCCTCTCCTGCAACACGGGGGAGATCGTGACGATGTTCTTCGCTTCCCTGTTCGGCTGGCCCGTCCCGCTTTTCCCGATTCAGATCCTGTGGGTCAACCTGGTCACGGACGGTCTTCCCGCGCTGGCCCTCGGCATGGATCCCGTCGAAAAGGACATCATGAAGAAGCCCCCGCGCCGGGCGGACGAACCCGTGATCGGCCGGGCTCAGGCCCGCCTGCTCCTCGCTCAGGGCTTTTTCATCGGCCTCTGCACTCTGCTCGCCTTTGCCTTTGTCCTGTTCATCGAACACGAAGACATCGGCCGGGCCCGGACGGCCGCCCTCTTCGCCCTGACCTGCAGCCAGCTCTTCCACGCCGTGAACAGCCGGAGCCTGGACAAGTCCCTCTTCACCCTCGGGCTGTTCACGAACGTGAAGCTCCTCGCCGCCTGTCTGGCCTCGCTCGGCCTGCAAGTCGCCATCATGTACATCCCGATGACCCAGCGCGTCTTCAAGGTCGTCGCCCTCGGACCGATCGACCTCCTGGCCGTCATCGTCGTCTCGTCGCTGCCGTTCTGGGCGATGGAGCTCGCCAAGCTCGTGAACCGGCGGTTCCGGTTCCTGCCCTCATACTGACCGCCGGGACAGGGAAGCGATGATCGCCGTCGACAACCTCACGAAGCGCTACGGGAAGCAGTCCCTCTTCGAGGGTATCAGCTTCAAGATCAACCGCAAGGAGCGGGTCGGCCTCGTCGGCCGGAACGGTCACGGCAAGACGACGCTCTTCCGGCTCATCGTCGGCCAGGAAGAGCCCGACGACGGCGCGATCTCGATCCCGCGCAATTACCGGATCGGCTATGTCGAGCAGGAGCTCGGGTTCACGGAGACGACGGTCCTCGACGAGGCCGCCCACAGCCTTCCCCCGGACCACCGGGGCGAGGTCTGGCGGGTCGAGAAGATCCTGGCCGGCCTGGGCTTCTCGGCCGCCGACCGGGAGAAGCGCCCGGCCGAGCTCTCGGGCGGTTTCCAGGTCCGGCTCAACCTGGCCAAGGTCCTCCTCGCCGACTTCAACATGCTCCTCCTCGACGAGCCGAACAACTACCTCGATATCACCTCAATCCGCTGGCTCGAGAATTTCCTGATCGCCTGGCCGGGCGAGCTCATGCTCATCACCCACGACCGGAGCTTCATGGACCGCGTCGTGACCCATACCATGGCCATCCACCGGCGCAAGGTCCGGAAGATCGAGGGCGACACCGCGAAGCTCTACACCCAGATCGCCCTCGAGGAGGAGACCTACGAGAAGACGCGGATCAACGACGAGCGGAAAGCCAAGGACATGGAGAACTTCATCGCCAAGTTCCGGGCCAGCGCCCGGCTTCAGGGCCTCGTCGAGTCGCGCAAGAAGACCCTGGCCAAGATGGGAAAGCGGGAGAAGCTCGAGGCCCTGAAAAACCTCGACTTCGAATTCAAGATGAAGCCCTTCCACGGGAAATACGTCATGAACGCCGAAGGCCTGAGCTTCGGCTATGATCCGGGCACGCCGCTCATCCGCGACTTCGGGCTGAACATCGGCGCCCGCGACCGGGTCTTCGTCATCGGTCCGAACGGGAAGGGGAAGACGACCCTCCTCAAGCTCCTGGCTGGGGTTCTCGAGCCCGACGCCGGGAGCGTCTCGAGCCCGGCAGCGGTCACGCAGGGATATTTCGAGCAGACCAATGTCCGGAGCCTCGTCCCCGACAACACCGTTCTCGAGGAGATCCAGGCCGCCGACACGGCCATCGAGCCGAACCGGGCCCGCTTCCTGGCCGGGATGATGATGTTCGAAGGCGACGATGCCTTGAAGAAAGTCGCCGTCCTCTCGGGCGGGGAAAAGAGCCGCGTCCTCCTGGCCAAGCTTATCGCCACGCCCGTCAACCTCCTCCTCCTCGACGAACCGACGAATCACCTCGACATGGATTCGAGTGACGCCCTGCTCGAGGCCCTCGACGAGTTCGATGGCGCGGTCATCATGGTCACCCACAACGAGATGTTCCTGGACGCCCTGGCCGAGCGGCTGATCGTCTTCCAGGAGGACGGCATCACGGTCTTCGAGGGGGCTTACAGCCGCTTCCTGGAGCGGGTGGGCTGGACGGGCGAGCGCGAGGGCAAGAAGCCGCGGCCGAAGGCCCGAACGGAAACGCCCGCCGTCCCGAGCGCGCCGAACCTGCCGCCGCCGCTTCCTCCTTCCCGGAAAGAGCTGCGCAAGATCCGCTCCGACCTGCTGATCGATCGGTCAAAGGTCCTCAAGCCGCTCGAACTGAGGATGGCCGAGCTCGAGAAAGCGGTCGAGGACGGGGAGTCCGAGATGGCCAAGATCCACGAGTCGATCGTGGTGGCTTCGCGGACCGGGGAAGGATCGAAGATCCCCGAGATGTCGAAGCGGGCTCACGAGCTTCGCCGTTGGATCGATGAAGCCCTGGAAGGACTCGAGCCCGTGCTCAAGGAATACGAAGCGAAGAAAGCGGCGTTCGACCGCCGCCTCGCCGAGCTCGACTCCGCCGAAGCCTGATCGCGAACCCGTTATTTCTTGTCGCCGTGCCAGACGCCGGCGGCCATGTATTCCTCCCGGGCGAATTCCTCGATCCAGACCCGGATGCTTTCCACGGGGGCGCCGATCGATTCCTGGACGGCCTTGGTGATCGCGGCGCAGAGCGCCTTTTTCTGCTCGGCCGTCCGGCCTGCGAGCATATGGACTTCGATGAGGGGCATGGGGGCGAATCCTTTCGCCCCCCTTATACCCTATTTCCGGCCGGGCGTCACATCTTCAGGCTGAAGGTCACGGTCACCGTGAAGATGACCCCGCGCGGCTTGCCGTTGATGATCATCGGCTCGTAGACCCACTGCCGGACCGCGTCGATGGCGGCCTGGTCGAGGAGCGGGATCGTGCGCAGGACCTTGACGTTCTGGACGCGGCCGTAGATGTCGGTCGTCGCCTCGATGACGACGATGCCCTGGACGCGGGCCTGGATGGCGATGTCGGGATAGACGGGTTCGACCTGATGGAGGAGCTTGGGGGCCCGGACCTCGCCGATGGCCCGGACCGGGGCCTCGATCTCGCCGACCACGCCTCCCAGGATCCCTCCGACGACGCCTCCCAGGACGCCGCCGATCACGCCGCCCTCGACCCCGCCCTCGACTCCGCCTTCGATCCCGATGTCGGAGAGCTGCTCCGCCGCGATCTCATCGGGGATCTCGACGGGGGCGACGAGCTTGCCGGCCTCGAACGTGGTCTGCGTCTGGACCGGCTTGATCCGACGCGCCGTGCTCGCCGCGGCCTTCTTGGCCGGCGGAGGCGGCGGCGGCGCCGGCGGCGGGGGAGGCGCCAGGAACGCCGAGGTGATCTCGATGACGGGCAGGTTCGACGTGCTCATGAGAGGGATGACGATGAGCGTCGCGACGATCAGGACGTGGACCGCGAGCGCGGCGGGCATCGCCCAGGCCCGGATCCAGACGCTCTTCTCCGCCCGGATGAACGAATCTTCGAACATGGCGGCCTCCTTCGGCGGCGGGCCGCGGTCGGCGGGGCGGCGGACCGCGATTCTCCGTTCCGCCGACCCATAAAACTGCAACTTCCATGCCAGAGGTCCGATTGTTTCCCTCTTGGGGGTTGTGCTATATATACGCCATAAGCTTTTACATTCCTGTAAAGTTCTTTGGGCGCCGCCGCCCCGGAGGATCGCATGCCGGAAACCATCAGCGGGATCGTCCTCAACATCCTTAAAACATACGTCAAGCCGGACCTCGTTCTGCACAAGGATAAGGGCGCCTACGCTCCGATCTCGACCGACGAGTTCGGGATGCGCGTCCGGGACCTCTCCCTGGGTCTGAGAAGCCTCGGCGGCCGTCCCGGCGAGAAGATGGTGATCCTCGCCGACAACGGCCCGGATTGGATCATCGCCGATTTCGCCAACCTGTGCCTGGGGGCGGTCACCGTCCCGATCTATCCGACGCTCGTTCCCGAGCAGATCCGCTATATCATCGACGATTCGGACGCGGCCGTCGTCTTCTGCTCCTCGCCGGCCCTCTGGGCGAAGCTCGAGGCCGTCCGGCCCTCCCTGACCAAGGTCCGGGATTGGATCGTCTTCTTCCCCGACGCCCCGGCCGGAGCCCTCTCCCTCGCCGCGGTCCTTGAAAAGGGACGGGCCATGGCCGACGCCCAGCCCGACCTGTTCGAATCGGGGGCCCGGGCGGTCCGGCCGGCCGATATGGCCTCGATCATCTACACTTCCGGGACGACCGGGATCCCCAAAGGGGTCATGCTCAGCCACGGCAACTTCGTCAGCAACATCCAGACCCTGGCCTCCATCATCAAGTTCGGACACCCCGACGTGGTCCTGTCCTTTCTGCCTCTTTCCCACGTCCTGGAGCGGATGGTGACGATGGCCTTCATGTCCGAGGGGTGCGCGATCGCCTACGCCGAGAGCGTCGACACGGTCGCGGCCAACCTGCTCGAGGTCCGTCCCCACATCATGGTCAGCGTGCCGCGCCTGTTCGAGAAGCTTTACGCCAAGATCATGGACAATGTCCAGGCCGGATCCTCGGTGAAACGGAAGATCTTCAACTGGGCCGTCAAGGTCGGCCGCCGGGGCAAGCGCTCCGGGTTCCGCTACGCCCTCGCCCGCAAGCTCGTCTTCTCGAAGATCCTGGAGAAAACCGGCGGCCGGGTCCGCTTCTTCGTCTCCGGCGGCGCGCCGCTGTCCAAGGACATCGCCGAGTTCTTCCACGCCCTGGGGCTCGTCGTCCTGGAGGGCTACGGCCTGACCGAGACCGCGCCGGTCATCGCCGTCAACACCTTCGAGAACCTGCGCTTCGGGACGGTCGGGAAGCCGATCCCGGGCGTCACGGTCAAGATCGCCCCGGACGGCGAGATCCTGGTCAAGGGACCGAACGTCATGAAGGGGTATTACAAGAAGGAGGACGAGACGCGGGAGGCCTTCGACGCCGAAGGCTGGTTCCACACGGGCGACATCGGGCGCCTCGACGCCGACGGCTTCCTGACCATCACCGACCGGAAAAAGGACCTGATCATCACGGCCGGCGGCAAGAACGTCGCCCCCCAGCCGATCGAGAACATGATCAAGCGCAGCCCGTACATCGCCAACGCCGTCGTGATCGGCGGCCGGCGGAAGTTCATCTCGGCCCTCGTCGTGCCCGAGCTCGCCGAGCTCGGGAAATACGCCCGGGGCGCTGGGATCGCCTACGCCGCCCCCAAGGACCTCCTCGGGAATCCGGCCATTCGGGACTTCCTCCTCGCCGAGGTGGACCGCAGCACGCCCAACATCGCCCCCTACGAGAAAGTGAAGAGAATCGCCCTCCTCGACCGGGAGTTCGAGATCGAACGGGAGGAGCTGACCCCGACCCTCAAGGTCAAGCGAACCAAGGTCGAAGAGAAATACAAGGACCTCATCGACTCCATGTACAAGGATTAGGAGGGTAACATGAGCGTGATCCGCCGTCTCGGAGTCGTGATGATCCTGGCCGCCGGGTTCGCCCTCGGGCCGGCCGCATCGGCCGCCCGGTCCATCCAGGAACAGGAGCGGGCCCAGGCCGGGCTCGTCGCGGAGATCGAGGAACAGCTCGACAAATGCCGGGACTTCATCCGGTCCGGGCAAAGGTACCGGGAGGCGCTCGACCTTCTCTCCCCGCTCACGGCGAGGGTTTTCACCGTGGCCGACAGGAGCCGGCAGCTGGCCCTGGCCGTGGAGATCTTCCTCCTCAAGGGCATTGCCCACTCCGGGACGGGGGACGACGCCGCCGCCGTCCGCGAGTTCCGGAGCATGTTCGAGCTGAACCCGCCGCTGGCCCGCCAGGCGACGAAGAACATCTACGACACGAAGCTCATCGAGCTGTTGCGGCGCGCGGAGGGCCGGGAGCCGGAGCCTGAGGCGGCGGCGGCGCAGGAAAAAGCGGACCGGCCGGCAGCGGTCGTCCGGGAAGCCGCGCCTCCGCCGGAGCTGACCGTCGCCATATCCTCCGACCCCCCCGGCGCGGAAATCTCGATCGACGGCGCGGCCACCGGAAAGCGAACCGACGCCGAGATCGGCGGGATCACCCGGGCCCCCCACACCGTCAAGCTGACCAAGGAATTCTACGCCGATTGGAGCGGGCCGGTGCCGGTCCCTGAAAAAGGTGTGCGGGCCGTGATCGCGGCGAAGCTGTACGCGGCGAGCTACACATCCTCCGGGATCTGGGGCGGGGTCCAGAGCGACACGTTCTCCGGGCCGACGGCGATCGCCGCGACCCGCGATGGGCTCATCGTCGTGGCCGACCCCGGTCCCGTACGGCTCCGGATCATGAACTCCGACGGCGAATCGCAAGCCTTCGGGAGCGGCCCCGAGCTCGAGGCCGACATCCGTCCCGGCGGAGTCGCGGTGGACGCCCAAGGCGGCGTTTATCTGTCCGATCCGGAGTCGCATACCGTCCTCAAGTTCGACCGGAGCGGGCATTTCGTAAAGTCGTGGGGCACGTTCGGCGCGGGGTCGGCGGGGTTCAACACGCCTCTCGGCCTGGCCGTGGACGGGAAGGGGAACATTCTGATCGCCGACGGCGGGAACGGCTTGATCAAGCGTTTCAACGCGGACGGCGTCCTGATCGGATCGTTCGGTCAGGAGGGGCCGGACGCTTCCCGGCTCGTCTTCCCGCGCGGCGTCGCGGTGAACGGCCGCGGGGAGATCGTCGTGCTCGACCGCGCCCAAGTCGTCCTCTATGGGGCCGACGGGACGCGGCTCGCTGCCTGGGGCAAAGAGGGCTCCGGGGACGGAGAGCTCGTCGAACCGTTCGGCATCGCCGTCGACGCCCTCGACTGCGTCTATGTGGCGGACAGCGGCAATCACCGGGTGCAGAAGTTCGATCCGCGCGGCCGGTTCCTCTGTGCCTGGGGCGGGCAAGGGGCCGAGCCGATGATGCTGAACGATCCCAGCGGCATCGCCGTCGACTCCCGCGGGGCGGTCTATGTGGTGGAGAAGATCAACCGGAGGGTGCAGATCTTCACCGTAGGCTCCGGCGCCCTGGGCGCGCCGGAGCATTGATCCGGGCCCGCCGCCGCGGAAGGAGGAGTCCCATGAAGAACGCGATCGTGCGGAGCGTCGTCCTCGTCCTGACGGCGGCCGCGTCCCTATCCTGCGTCATTCCGTTGATGATCTACGATGATCCCTGGTGGGGCCGTTCGGGAGCGACATTCCGGAAATCCATGCCTCTCGAGCCCGGGGGATCGCTCCTCCTCGAGAACGGGACCGGAGATGTCGAGATCCGGGGCTGGGAGCGGAACGAGGTCGACATCACGGCCGAGGAAGGCTGGGGCCGGATCTCCCGGCCGGGATTCGGCCGGGGCCGCGCTTCCTCGCCCGATATCGGGATCGACACGATCGATACCCTCCTCAAGATCACGACGCGGCAGGCGGGCCGGGAAGACATCGGCCGGCCCATCCATTTCTCCCTCGAGGTCCCGCGCGCGATCACGATCCAGGGCATCGAAATGACGTCCGGCAATCTTACGCTGTCCGACCTCTACGGAAAGGTCAAAGCCGACGTCGAGGAGGGCGACGTCCGGATCTCGAATTTCTCCGGCTCGGTCGACCTGCTGGCCGGCCGGGGCATGGTCGAGATCGAGCTCCTCGATTTCCGGGCCGAGGACGAGGTCCTGCTGACCGTCAAGGAAGGCGACCTGACCGTTTACCTGCAGCCGGAAGCGAGCGCTCGGATCGAGGCGACGGCTTCGAACGGCGCAATCACGTCCGAGTTCGAGCTCGGAACGGCCCTGCCGGCCAAGAAGGCGGCCGGGACGATCGGGGCCGCGGGAGGCGGCCGGTTGTCCCTGACGGCCTTCCGCGGCGACATCCACTTGAAGAAGACCCGCTGAACGGAGCGGGGAGGAGGACCCGTGGAAGAGAGGCAGAAGATCATCCGGGCCGCCCTGGTCGTCCTGTTCGTGCTGATCGTCGTCGGCGCGGCCTACTATTTCTTCATCGCCGGCCGGTCGAAATCCCCGGAGGCGGAAGGGATTGCGCTTCCCGGGCGGAAAACGGCCGGCGAAGAGGCCGCCGGCAAGGAAGGGGCGGCCGTCCCGACCCTGTCCGTCGGCCTCGATGCGAGCGACGACGCCGTCCGCGGCCTCACGGCCGAGCTTTCCTCCAATCCCGTCTTCGGACAATGGCTCAAGTCCAAGGACCTCCTCCGCAGGTTCGCCGCGGCCGTCGATAATATCGCCGGCGGCCAGAGCCCCCGGGCCCAGTTCGATTTCTTCGTCCCGGCCGGGGAATTCAAGGTCGTCTCCCGGGGCGGACGGCTCATCCTGGATCCGGCGGGATACGAGCGCTACAACACGATCGCCGATGTCTTCGATTCAATGAGCGCGTCCGGGTGCGCGCGCGCCTATGCGAGCGTCAAGCCGCTCGTCCAGCAAGCCTACCGCGAGCTCGGCTATCCCAACCAGGATTTCCACCAGACGCTCCTGCGGGCCGTGATCGAGATCCTTAAAACGCCCGTCGTGGACGATCCCATCATCGTCGAAAAAGGGATCACGACCTACCTGATGGTCGACCCGAAGCTCGAGGAGCTCAGTCCCGCCCAGAAGCATCTCCTCCGCATGGGTCCGGAGAACCTCCAGCTCATCCAGGTGAAGCTGCGAGAGATCGCCCTGGCCCTGGGCTTCGGCGAAGTCCAGCTTCCCAAGCCGCGGACGTACTCTCCGGAAAAATAGGGCCGCCCGAGCCTCATTTCCAGCGGAACGGCTCTTCCAGGTCGAAGTCCGGGACGAGATGATCGTCCGGCCCGAAGACCTCGGGTTGGAGGAAAAGGCGGTCGAAGCCGAGCTCCCGGGCCCGTCCCAGGACCGAAGCGTACTCTTCGGCCGAGACCGGCCGCCGGATCGGCTCGGGCGCGCGGAAGCAGGGACGGTACTGGCTCATGAGGCTGACGGCCGCATGGGGGGAGAGGTCGCCGGCGATCCACTCGAGCGCGGCCCGGGAATCGCCGGCGTTTCCGGGCAGGACGAGATGGCGGATGATCAGGCCGCGCTCGGACAGGCCGTTCTTGTCCAGGATGAGCTCCGGCTGTTGAACATACATCTCCCGGATGGCGGGACCGGCGTGGACGAAGTAATCCGCGGCTCCCGAATAAGCTTTGGCCGGGACGGAGGAGACATATTTGAGGTCCGGAAGCCAGATGTCGACGATCCCGGCCAGCCGCTCGATGACGTCGATCTTTTCGTAGCCGTTCGAGTTCCAGACGAGTGGAAGGCGCAGTCCTTCGGCATAGGCGAGCCGCAGGGAGCGGAGGATGGGAAGTACGAGGTGCGTCGGCGAGACGAGGTTGATGTTGGCGGCGCCCCGAGACTGGAGCTCGAGCATCGCCAAGGCAAGCGCGGCATCGGTCATCTCCTCGCCTTGCAGCTTCCAGCTGAGCTGATAATTCTGGCAGAAGACGCACTTGAGGTTGCATCCGGCGAAGAAGACAGTCCCCGACCCCGCCCGGGGCGGGGCGGCCGCGTCGGCCGGGTCGGCCTTTCGCGCGGCTCCGCTCAAGACCGGTTCCTCGCCGAAGTGCAGGAGGGCGTGCGAAACCCTGGCTTTCGCGCCGCTCTGACAGATCCCGGCCGGGGCGGCCCGGCGGTCGACGCGGCATTCCCGCGGGCAGAGAACGCAGTCCGCTTCCTGCGGGCCGAGGGCTTCGAGGGCCCGCTCGATCCTCCGGATCTTGGCCTCGGGATTCATGCCGTCATTCTACCAGAATTCCGTTCGTGGCCCGCCGGGGTGAATCCGCTCGGGTTCCCCGTGAGCGTGGGGCAATCCCGGAACGTCTTCTTGACAGAGCCGGAGGGAAAGCCTATAAACCAACTTCGACGGACGAGCAAGGAGCGTTCATGGAATTCATCAAAGGCGTGATCGATTTCATCCTCCATCTGGACGCCCACCTCAGCGAGCTCATTCAGTCCTACGGCGCCTGGACCTACGGCATCCTGTTCGGCATCATCTTCTGCGAGACCGGGCTCGTCGTCACGCCCTTCCTGCCGGGCGACTCGCTTATCTTCGCCGCCGGCGCGTTCGCCGCCCGCGGCGACCTCAATGTCGTTCTCGTCTTCGTCCTCCTGTCCACGGCCGCGGTCCTCGGCGATACGGTCAACTATTGGATCGGCAAGGTCATCGGCCCGAAGGTCTTCAACAAGGAAAAGAGCCGCATCTTCAAGAAGGCTTACCTGGACCGGACCCACGCCTTCTACGAGAAATACGGGGCGGAGACCATCATCATCGCCCGTTTCGTTCCGATCGTCCGCACCTTTGCCCCATTCGTGGCCGGGATCGGACGGATGTCCTATCTCAAGTTCATCAGCTACAACGTCATCGGCGGGATCGGCTGGGTCGCCCTGTTCACCTTCGGCGGGTATTTCTTCGGCAACATCCCCTTTGTCCGGAAGAATTTCTCCCTCGTCATCATCGCCATCATTATCATCTCGCTCATCCCGGCGGTCGTCGAGGTCCTCAGGCACAGGAAAAAGGGCTGAGGACGGGGGGGGCGCTCAGCGCGCGCGGGGCGGGCGGGGCGCGCGGGCCAGGCCGGCCAGCCGCTTGATGGCCGGCGAGCGCATGGCCGCGTAGTCGGTCAGATCGATCCGCAGGGGCGTCAGGCTGACGAAGCCGTCCCGGGCCGCGGCGACATCGGTTTCACCGGTCCCGATCGTCCGAGGGTTGCCCCGGCCGATCCAGAAATAGGAATTCTCGCGCGGGTCCTTCTTCTCGATGATCTCGGGCTCGTAGCGCTTGATGCCGATCTTGGTGATCCGGAGCCCGCGCCAGGGCGGGGGAGGGATGTTCACGTTGAGGGTGACGCCTTCGGGGAGCTTGCGCGACAGGAGCTCCGCGGCGAGGCGGCGGACGAAGGGGGCCGCCTCGCGGAAATGGAAATCGCCGTTCGCGTCGGCGATGACCGACACGGCGATGGAGGGGACGCAGAAGAACGTCCCCTGGATCGCGGCCCCGACCGTCCCGGAATAGGAGACGTCCTGCTGGCCGAGGTTCGGCCCGGGATTCATCCCGGAGATGAGGAGATCGGGGACGCGCGGGAGGAAGCGCTTCATGGCCAGATAGACGCAGTCCGCCGGCGTGCCGTCCACGGCGTGCGTGTCGCGCCCGATCCGCTGGACGCGAAGCGGCGTCCGCAGCGATAAAGCCAGAGAGCTGGCGCTCTTTTCCCGGTCGGGGGCGACGATGACGAGCCGGCCGAGTCCCCGGAGGCCGCGGGCGACGGCCTGCATCCCTTCGGCGAAGAAGCCGTCGTCGTTGGTCAGCAGGATGAGCGGACGGGCGGGCATGCCGGGGCGGCCGTCAGGACCGGATCATGATCAAGGCCATCTTGAACGGATCGACGGCCTTGAGGGCGTGGGGCTTGCCGGCGGGCATGATGATCATCTCTCCCGCCTTCACCCGGTGGGGCGTCCCGGCGATCGAGACGTCGGCCTGCCCCTCCAGAGCGAAAACGAGGGCGTCGAACGGAGCGGTGTGCTCGCTCAATTCCTCGCCCTTGTCGAAGGCGAACACGGTCACCGTTCCTGTCTTCTTTCGGAGGATCTCCCGGCTGACGATGGCCCCGGGCTGGAACTCGGCCAGGTCGGCCAGAGAGAGGGCTCGGGCGGTCAGGTCTTCGGCGGCTTCACGCTTTGTGTTCGGATCCATGCGCGCTCATCCTTTCATGGCGATATACTGGCAGTAGCCGTGGGCGATCGGCCCGCTCTTCGTGATCTCACAAGGGAAGTCCCCGCACTCGAAGCAGAGCCGGACCCCTTTTTCGAACGCGCATGTCGCGATCTTGCAGAAGGGGTTGGACTTGGGCCGGCAGCCGGCCGGGCCGTTCGGGCACTGACCGCGCGTTTGCCGGGGGCACTTTTCACAGGCGATGCCGCAGACGCCGATGCGCATCCGCTCCTCCCGATGGGGTGAGAATGGTCGGGACGGGCGGATTCGAACCGCCGACCCCATGCACCCCAAGCATGTGCGCTACCAGGCTGCGCCACGTCCCGACGAAGGGGTCCGATTATAGCAGAAACGCGGTTAAAAGAGTCAGTTTTTTTTGGCCCGCGGCCCGAGGGTCTGGGCGATTTCCTGGAGCTCGTCGCGGACCTGCCAGAGGGCCTTGAGGAGCTTGTCCGGATGGACCGCGGGCGTCGGCTTGAGCCCGAATTCCGCCTCGATCTTCCGCCGCGCGCCGGCGAGAGTGACGCTTTTCTCGGCCAGGACCTGCTTGATCCGGCGGATGATCTCGAGGTCGCGGGCCCGGAAGATCTTCGTCCCGTCCCCCGCCTGACCGGCCTGGAGGAAAGGGAATTCCTTTTCCCAGACCTCAAGGGTCTCCGGCTCGATCTTCGCCAGGCGGCAGACCTCGTCCTGGCGGTAAAAAAGCTTGTTCGGGATTTTGGCTGGGCACATCGGAGCGTCCGATGGGCTAAATTAGCACGGAAGCGGAGGACGGTCAAGAAACGAATCTGCTATAATGCGGCCATGCCCGCGGATGACCGGCACGTCCCTCTCGCCGAGCGGATGCGGCCGACGACCTTCGACCGCCTCTACGGCCAGGACCATCTCCTCGGCAAGGGCAGGCTCCTGACCCAGCTCATCGAGGCCGACCGGCTCGTCTCTCTCATCTTCTGGGGCCCGCCCGGCTCCGGGAAAACGACCCTCGCCGCGATGCTGGCCCGCCATTTCGACCTGCCCTACACCTTCTTCAGCGCCGTCCTCTCCGGGATCAAGGAGGTCAAGGAGGTCATGGCCCGGGCGGAGGACCACAAGAAGCTCACCGGCCAGCCGATGATCATCTTCATCGACGAGATCCACCGGTTCAACAAGGCCCAGCAGGGGGCGTTCCTCCCGTATGTCGAAAAAGGGGACATCATCCTCTTCGGCTCGACGACCGAGAATCCGTCCTTCGAGGTCATCGCCCCGCTCCTGTCGCGGACCAAGGTCCTCGTCCTGAATGCCTTGTCGGAGGAAGCGCTGTCGAAGATCCTCGACGACGCCCTGGCCGACGGCGAGCGGGGCCTGGGGAAGCTCGGTCTCAAGCTCGCGCCGGAAGCCCGGCGGATGATCATCGACCAGTCGAACGGCGACGCCCGGCGGGCCCTGAACGCCCTCGAAATCGCGGCCGAGCTGGCCCGTAAGGGTAAGATCAGCGCCGAGAGCGTCCAGGAAGCCCTGCAGAAGCGGACGCTCCTCTACGACAAGCACGGCGAGGAGCATTTCAACCTGATCTCGGCCCTCCACAAGAGCCTGCGCAACAGCGACGTCGACGCCGCCCTGTACTGGCTTGTCCGGATGCTCGCTTCCGGCGAAGATCCTCTCTATATCGCCCGCCGGCTCGTCCGGTTCGCCTCGGAGGATGTCGGCCTGGCCGATCCCCAGGCCCTTGCGATCGCCCTTCAGGCCAAGGAAGCCTATGATTTCCTCGGCTCTCCGGAAGGCGAGCTCGCTCTCGCCGAAGCGGTCATCTACCTTGGCGCCGCCCCCAAGAGCAACCGCGCCTACGCCGCCCTGACGAAAGCGCAGAAGGATGTCGAGGCCAGCCCCCACGAGCCCGTCCCGATGCAGATCCGCAACGCCGTGACCTCGCTGATGAAGGAGGTCGGCTACGGGAAGGAATACGATTACGCTCATGACCACGCGATCGGGACGACGGACATGGAGACGATGCCCGAGCGGCTGCGCGATCGGACGTACTACGAGCCCGGGGGGATGGGGTTCGAAAAGGACATCCGCAAGCGGATGGATTGGTGGGCAGCGGTTAAAGCGAAGATCCGAGCCGAGAAATCATAGTCCTATTCCTCGTCCTTTTCCTTCATGATGTAATACATTTCCCAGCTGAGGTCGGTCGCCAGGCAGTCGAGGCAGGAGCTCGGCGTCGTGGCCAGCTCTCCCATCCCGATCTTGTCCTTGAGCATGGACTTGACCTTTTTCTTGATCTTGTAGAGCAGGATGTAATTGACCATTGTGTTTCTATCGGAATTATAGCATCGGGGTGGAGGGCTGTAAAGATTGAGGCCCGAAATCCAAACGTGCTATGATGACCATCCCGGACTCATGAAAAAAATCTTTGTCCCAGGCCTCGCTGCCGCAGCCGTTTCGGCTCTGTGCCTGTGCGCCGCCGTCCCCGCGTCCGGCCCGCCTCCGGGGGCCGAACCCGTCTTTCCCCTCGTCGAGGATTTCCGCGTCGCTTTCGAGGGAGATCTTCTCGGCCGGCCCCTCGCCCTGGGAAAAGAGGTCCTCCTCTCGGCCTCGCCGAACCGGGTCCTTGCCGTCGGCCCGGCGGCGAAGAAGATCCTCTGGCAGTTTACGGCCAAGGCGGCCCTCGCCGCGCCGGCCGCCGCGGGAGACGGCTTCGCCGTCGTTTTCGATCAAGACGGCCGGATGACGCGGCTGTCCGGCGACGGAAAAGCCGTCTGGGAACGTCCGATCGCGGGCGCGCTCTCCGCCCCGCCCTTCCTCGTTCCGGGGGAGATCCTGGCGGTCTTCGACCACCGGACCGTGCGGAGCTTCGACGCGGCGACAGGAGCCGAGAAATGGTCCTGGGCGGCGGAGGAAGACATCCGCGGCGGTCCGCGGTCCTGGGCCGGAAAGATCATCCTGCTCACGGCGTCCAAAAAAGCCCTCCTTTTGACGCCCGGCGGAAAGGCTGCGTCCGTTTTTGAGACCGCGGCCCCGTCTTCAGGATCGCTGCTCGTCTCCGGCGCCCGGATGTTCGCCGGCCTCGCGAACGGGACGGTCGAAGCCTGGGACCTGACGAAGATGAAAAGGCGCTGGACCGTGAAAACGGGGGCCTCGCTGGCCGCCGACCCGGTGAGCGACGGGAAGCGGATCTTCTTCGCCACGGAGGGCCGCCAGCTCTTCGCTCTCGATGAGAAGAGGGGAAATGTGTCGTGGTGGCAAAACCTGCCGGGCCGTTCCGTGGGCGAGACGCTCGTTTGCGGGACCCAGATCGTCGGCCCCGCCCTCTCTTCCGCATTGACGCCATTCGACCGCGCCACGGGGAAGAAAGGCGAGGCCGTCGACCTCAAGCAGGACGTCGTCGCCCCGCCCCTCGTCCTGGGCGGCCGGCTGGCCGTCGCCGTCCGGGATCCCGTCTCGCTCGCGGGGACGCTCGTGTTCCTCAAGAGCCGGCCCGCGCCTCCTCCCCCCGAGCTTAAGAAAAAAACCTTTCCAGGAGTACGCCCATGACCCGAACCGATGCCTTCGCTCTGCTCACGACCCATCTCAAGAACAAGAATCTCGTCAAGCACTGTCTCTCGGTCGAGGCGTGCATGCGGGCGATGGCCGTCCGCCTCGGCCACGACCCGGAGCCTTGGGGGCTGGCCGGCCTCCTCCACGACCTGGACTATGAGCTCACCGAAAAGAGCCCCGAAGCGCACACGGTCGAAACGGTCCGGATCCTCGGAGAATTGGGGATCGACCCGGCCGTCATCCACGCCGTCGCGGCCCACGCTTCCAAGGTTCCCTGCGCATCGCCGATGGACTGGGCGATCTATTCGATCGATCCGCTGACGGGCCTGATCATCGCCGCGACGCTCATGCATCCGGAGAAGAAGATCGCCCGGATCGATCTCGACTTCGTCAAACGGCGCTACAAGGAGAAGAGCTTCGCCCGGGGCGCGCGCCGCGAGGAGATCGAGGAGTCCCGCCGTCTCGGGCTGGAGCTGGACGAGTTCATCGCCATCTCCATCGGAGCGATGCAGGGCATCGCCGCCGATCTCGGGCTGTAAGCGCTCCGTCCGCCCGGGCCGGACGCCTCAGAAGACCCGGATCTTGGCCCCGGCTTCGAAGAAGCGGGCCCGCCAGGGAAAGACGGGCTCCGAATAGATATAGGCGTTGAAGATGTTCGTTGCCTTGATGAACACCTCGGTCCGGCCGGTCCCGTAAGCCGCCACCGCGTCGAGGCTGAAATAGGCCGGGATCCTCAGGACCGTGTTCTCCGTCGCGTCGAACCAGCTCGAGGCCGAGCCGAACAATCCGTAGAGGCTGAGGCGAAGGCCTTCGGACGGCCGGCCGGTCAGGTCGAAGCTCAGGGTGTGGGGGGAGAGGGCGTCGAGCGGCCGGTCGCTCGTCTCGTTCCGGTGATCGAGCCAGGTGTAGTTGATCGTGCCCTCGATCATGCCGAACGATCTCCCGGCCTGGACCTCGATCCCGTCGATGCGGGCCCGGCCGACGTTCCAGTACTTCTTCGTCCCGTCCGCGAGCGTCAGGGTGTCGATCATGTTCTTGAAGCGGTAGACGAACGCCGAAGCCGCGAGGGTCACGGGGCCGCTCCAGTTGACGCCGATCTCGGCGTTCGTGCCCGTTTCGCTCAAGAGATCGGGATTGCCGTTCGTCGAGGAATACAGCGCCCTCATGTTCGGAAGGCGCGATTTCTGGGCGACCGAGAGGTGGAGATCGAGGTCGTCCGCGGGAGTGAACTTGATTCCGAAAAGCGGGTTGATCCGCGAAGCCGTCCCGCCGGTGAACTTGTCGATGACGTCGAGGCTCAATCCCCCGATGAGCTTCCATTGGCGAGAGAGCGCAAGATGGTCCTCGGCCGCGGCGGAGAACGTCCCCTGATCGTATCGGGTGAAGGGCAGCCCGACGTCGTCCTGGGTCCGGGCGATGTCCTTCTGGTAGTTCAGGCTGAGCTTGAAGGTGTTCGCCTCGGAGAGGGCCAGATCGGCCAGGGCGAACGCTCCGTAGACGGAATTGTCGAACGTGCTCTCGAACTGGCGGATCCGCATCGCGGCGTCCTTGTATTGGTCGAGGGTGTTCTTGTAATTGACGCTGAACGCCCGGAACCGAAGCGTCGAGCCGCCCCCAAGCGAGGTGAACCCCCCCGCGTTCAGGGTGAAGCGGTCCCAGTTCTTGAAGTGCCAGTACCGGGGTTTCTGCACGCCGATCGCGGCGGGCATGCCGTATTCCGAGCTGTAATAGCCGGCGTTGACCATGATCTCCGTCTCCGACGACGGGGAGTAATAAGCCTTGCCGTTCAGGTTGAGTCGCCGGTAGTTCGAGTTCCTCCAGTAGACCTCATCGCCGGACGCCGGATCGGGATAGGCGAAGCCGTCGGATCGTTGGAGGGAAGCTCCGCCGGCGAAGGCGAAAGCGCCGATCTCCAGGCCCCCGTCCAGGCTCGTCGAATAGGTTCTCCGGGTCCCGCCGCTGGCCCGGGCGGTGAGGAACGGCTCGCCCTGGGGGCGCCGGGTGACGACGTTGACGATCCCGGCCAGGGTGTTCGGTCCGTAAAGGACCGAGGACGGCCCTTTGGTCACTTGGAGCGAATCGAGGCCCTCCGCCGAGATCGTCTTGAGGTCGAAGGAGCCGTAGTAAGGCTCGTAGCTCGGCACGCCGTCGATGAGGAGGGCGATCCGCCGCGAGTCCATCCCCCGCAGCTTGAGAGTGAACTCCATCTTGTTGCCCCAGGTCACATTGACTCCGGGCGCGTACCGGATGATCTCCGAGAGATCGAGGGGTTTGTTCTCTTCGATCTTGGTCGCTTCGATCCGGGTGACCGTGGCGACGGGCTGTTCGCGCGGGGCCTTGCCGACCACCTGGATCTCCTCGGTGATCTTGGCCTGCTTTTCGGTCTTCTGTTCGGCGCTCCCCGTCTGCTTCTGTTCCTGCGGAGAGGGTCCGGGCGCTTCGGCGGCGGCGGCGCCGCCGAGAAGGAGAAGCGCGGCGAGAAGGGCCGACAAAGGTTTCATAACAGAAAAAATGTAGCATATCGCGTTTTTGACTTCAATCGCGGCCGTATGCTATAACGATTTCCCAAGCGCGATCGCCCGCGAACGCCCCCGCCATGAGGATCATCGCCATCGTCGGCCGCTCCGGAAGCGGGAAGACCCGCCTCATCACCGGGCTCATTGCCGAGCTCCGCCGCCGCGGCCTCGCTGTCGCCGTCATCAAGCATTGCCGCCACGGTTTCGACCTGGGCGGAGAGACCAAGGATTCCTCCCAGTATCTCGCCGCCGGAGCCCCGGACGTCGGCTTGGCCGGGCCGGACGGGCGGGTGATCATCCATCGCGGCGGTCCGGAGCCGCCCCTCGCCGTGCTGGCCGAGACCTGGTTCCCGGAAGCCGATTGGGTCATCGTCGAGGGAGGAAAAGCCGAGCCGGGATTGAACAAGATCGAGGTCCTGCGTCAGGGAATATCGGACGGGGTCGAAACGGCCCCGTCCGATCTCGTCGCCGTGGTCGCCGAAGGCCGGATCGCCGCGCCTGTCCCGATCTTTCACCCGGACCGCCCGGGCGACATCGCCGCCTGGCTGAATGGAGAGGCCTATGAATCCTGAACCCAAGGTCGACCTGGAAGTCGACGGTCAGCGCGTCCGGATGAACGCCTTCGTCCGGTCGATCTTCATCGGCACGATCCGCGGGATGATCGGCGCGCTCGAGGACGTTCCCGCCGATCCCGGCCGCATCGTGATCACGATCGAGCGCGGGCCCGAGGCATGACCAAAAAAGAGGCCTTCTTCGCCCGCCACGATCCCGCCGTCCTGTCCGTTCTCCGGGCGGCAACGGTCGGCATCGCCGGCGCGGGCGGGCTGGGCTCGAACGCCGCCGCCGCCCTGGCCCGGATCGGGGTCGGCCGGCTCATCATCGCCGATTTCGACGTGATCGAGGTCACCAACCTCAACCGTCAGCAATATTTCCTTCCCCAGGTGGGAAAGGTCAAGGTCTTCGCCCTGCGCGAGAACCTGATGAAGATCAACCCGTTCTCGGAGTACAGCGTCCACAAGACCATGATCACGCCGGCGAACCTGGCCTCCGTCTTCGGCGCGGCCGACATCCTCATCGAGGCGTTCGACCGGGCGTCGCAGAAGCAGATGCTGATCGAGGCCTGGCTCGCCCGGTTCCCGGGGAGGCCGATCATCGCCGCGTCGGGGCTTTCGGGGTACGGCGGGAACTCGAAGATCAAGCAGCGGAGAGCCGGGAACCTCTATCTCTGCGGGGACGAGTCGAGCGAGCCGGCGCGGGGCGTTTCCCCGATGGCCCCGCGCGTCGCTCTCGTCGCGGCGATGCAGGCCAACCTGGCCGTCGAGCTCCTGATGCGCCGGCGCTGACTTGAGCTAAGCGTCCCCGCGCGTCCACTCCCCGTCGATCATCCGCCACATCGCCCCGGTCGGGTTCTTGTCCCGGAGCTCGGCGGGGAGGCGGTCCGGCCGGACATGGTCGTAGCCGTGAAGGGCGGCAAAGCGGAGCATCGCCGCCGGATAGCCGACCGACGTGAATCCCGGATGCCCGGTCGCCGGAAACGGCCCGCCGTGGACCATGGCCGGCGTCACGGTGACGCCCGTCGGGACCTTGTCGTTGAGCAGCCGGCCGACCTTCGTCCTGAGAAGGGGGGCGAGGCGGTCATATAGCGGATCGTCCGAGCCGTCCGCGGCGCCGTAGATGCTCCCGGTCAGGTTCCCCTCGAGCGAAGCGGCCACGGCGAGGATTTCGTCCTCGGAGGCGGCCCGGACGCAGAGCGAGATCGCGCCGAATGCCTCCTGCTGGAGCGGCTCGGGGTCGCGCACGAAGCGCTCCGCGGACACCTGGAAAAGGGTGTTCTCGAACCGGAAGCCGGGGCCTTCGATCCGGTTGCCTCCCGCGGAGAGCTTGGCGCCCGAGGCCGTCATGGCCTCGATGGCGGCTTCCATCCCGTCACGGACGGTCTTTCCGAGGAGCTGCCCGGGCCCGGAGGCGAGGAATAGGGCGGTCATAGCTTCAAAAAAAGCCTTTCCGAAATCGTCGTCGCGGAAAATGATGAGGCCGGGCTGGGTGCAGAATTGTCCCGCCCCTAGGGTGCAGGAGCCGAAGAGCTCGGCGGCGAGGGCTTCCGCCCGCTCCCGTAGCGCTCCCGGAAGGAGAAAGACGGGATTGACGCTCGAGGTTTCGACATAGACGGGCTTCCCGGCCCTGTCCGCCGCGGACTTGAGGGCCATGCCGCCCGGCCGGCTGCCGGTGAATGCCGTGGCCCCGATCAGGGGATGAGAGACCAGGGCGAAGCCGTCGTCCGGGCCGAGGTGGTAAAGGAGCTGGATGGCGGCCCGGGGCAGCCGGCTGCGGAGCAAAGCGTCGTATCCGATCTCAGCCAGGATCCTGGACGTGCCGGGATGCAGCGGGTGGGCCTTGGCGATGACCGGATTCCCCGCCGCGATCGCGGCGGCGAAATCGGTCCCGGCCACGGCGTTGTAGGCCAGGGGGAAATTGTTCGGGCCGAAAACCGCCACCGGCCCTCCCAGCGGGCCGAGCTTCGAACGGATGTCCGCCCGCGTATCGATCGTCGCCCGGCACCAGGAACGCTCCCGGGCGCACGCGGCGGCCTGGCGGAGCTGGAAGACTGTTCGGGGCAGCTCGACCGAGAGGAGGCGCGGCTGGATCACAAGCCCGGTCTCCCGGTTGGCAAGCGCCGCGATCTCCTGGGCCCGGCTTTCGATGCCGCGGGCGAATTCCTCGAGGAAGTCGGCCGTGACATCGGGGGAAAGGCCGGCCATTTCGCGGGCCGCGGCGCTTCCCGAGGCCAGGGCTTCCTCGACGTCGTCCGCTCCCGAGACCGGATAATCGCCCGGGATCTCGGCCCCGGTGGCCGGGTCGAGGGCGTGGAAGGTTCCCCGGACGTCCCGGGCGGGCCGCCAGACGCCTCCGATCCAAACCGGAAAAGTGCTCATCCGCCCGAATAGATCGGCGACACGGCGATCCGGTCGCCTTCGTCCAGGGTCTCGCCGGGAGCGACGGCCTTGCCGTTGCGGATGACGACCTTGGGCCGGGGTTTGGCCAAGCGGATCTTTTCGAGGAGAGACTCGACGGTGGACCCGGCCCCGATCTCGATCTCCTTCTCGCTGAAACCCGCCTCGTAGATGAGGGGGCCGATCAGCTTGACCGTCACCTTCATGTCAGGCTCGCGAACTTCGCCGCCGCGGCGGCTTCCTCCTGGAGCCCGAGCTTCGCCAGGGTGGCCAGCGTGGGGATCCCGCGGCGGTCGTAACCGCGCTGGTCGTAGTAGTGCTGGAGAAGCCCGTCGTATTTGTCGAGATCCAGGATCTTCCCGGCGATAGGGCCTTCGGTGTCCGCGTTCGACGGATCGAACCACACCGCGGGAGGATAATCCGCGGTGCGGTCGGTCTGAGGGAACTCCCGGACGAAGTGGAGCTTGATCATCGAGTAGATCCGGTCGGCCACCGTCCACATGTCATCGAGCGACCAGGACAGGCCGGTCACGGCGTTGAAATATTTCGGGTAGTTGTCGAGCGGCCAGCCGTTCTCGATCCAGGGGAACCGGCAGGCGACGATGAACTCGAACAGCCCGCCCCGGATGCGCTGGAGCTCGATGACCTTGGCCGCCTTCTCGGACCCATAGGACTCGCGGGTCGTGTGCTTGATCTCGAAGGTGATGATCCAGGCTTCGCGGTGGTGGGCGCCGATGGGAGCCACGCCGTACGACAGGGCCTGTCCCGGGATGAACTTGCAGTTGTAGGCCGCGACCTCGAGGCCCTTGACCTGCATGGCATAGGCCTCCGAGCCGTGGCCGAACTGCCGGGCCATCCGGCGTGAGCCCTCGGCCAGCAGGTTCCCGAGCTTGCCCTCCCGGTGGGCGGCCAGGCGCATCAGCTCCTTGGCCCGCTCGGCGTCGCCGAATTTGAAGTCGCCGCTCGTCGCGCCGTGGTCGATCGCGTCGGCGTAGAAGCTCAGGGTGCAGCCCATGGACATCGTGTCGAGGCCGTATTCGTCGCAGAGATAATTGAGCGAGCCGACCTGGGGCAGGTCGAAGATCTCCAGGTTCGGGCCGAGGAGGGCGACGTTCTCGTAGTCGAGCTCGGATTCGCGTCCCTCGTGGTCATGGATGGTGATGCCGCAGCGCATCGTGCAGGTCGGGCAGCCGTAGGTCGCGATCCGGGCCGCGTTGAGCCGCTCCCCGTCGACCTTCCAGGCGTCGGGATGATGGGTCTTCCGGAAATTCCTGACGGGCAGGCCGGCGACCTCGTTGCAGAAGGGGAGGACGCCGGTCGTGCTCTGGATCGACCAGCCGGACTGCTTGTCGATCTCGCCGACCTTGCGCAGGTCGCCCTGGCCGAGAGTTTTCATCAGGGCCGGGTCGGCTTGGGGGATGGGACGGCTCCCTTTGACCACGACGGCCTTGAGGAGCTTCGAGCCCATGACCGCGCCGATGCCCGGGCGTCCGCCGGCCCGTCCTTCGAGGCTGCGGACGACGGCGTGGCGGTTGAGGTTCTCCCCGCCCTGGCCGATGTTCAGAACGCCCACGCCTTTACCCCACTTCCGGTAGATCCAGTCGTTGGCCGCGTAGGTCCCCTGGCCCCAGAGCTCGCCGGCGGGGAGGAACTCGACCTTGTCATCCTCGATGTAGAGGATGGTCGGCCGGTCCGCCCGGCCCTCGACGATCAAGGCGTCGTATCCGGCCTTGCGGAGCTGATCCGAGACCTTCGTCCCGAGGTTCCCGTCGCCGTAGAAGCCCGTCAGCGGGGATTTGGCGGCGACGACGGCCTTGCCCGTGTTCGGGGCGGGGATGCCGGCGATGGGGCCCAGGGCGACGACGAACTTGTTGTCCGGCCCGAGAGGATCGATCCCCGGCTTGAGCTCGTCGTAGAGGATCTTGACGGCGAAACCGCGGCCGCCGACCCATTTACGGGCGAACTCTTCGCTGAACGCCTCTTTTTTGAATGTCTTGGAGCTGAGATCGACTCTGAGGATGAAGCCTGTCCAACCGACCACGATGTGACCTCCAGGGAATGAAAATGATCCGATTATGAAAGCGACCTATCAGATATCATACGATCCCGCGGGAGTCAATCGAACGGGCGGGGCCGGGACGGATCCGCGCCGAGATTGCCTTGCTTCCGCCGTTTTAGTAACATGCGGGCCGTACGCATCGCAGTCATAAATAACGACTCAAGGCATGCCCGAAGATCAATCCCTGGGATCGAAGGTCCGAAGGAAGCTCTTCGGCCAGCCCAGAAACATCAAGGATCCCACCCTTTTCCATAAGATCGCCCTGATCCCCCTTCTGGCCTGGATCGGGCTCGGCGCCGACGGTCTCTCCTCCTCATCATACGGACCGGAAGAGGCGTTCAAAACCCTTGGCTCGCACACCTATCTTGCCCTCTTCCTGGCGCTGGCCACGGCCGCGACCGTTCTCATCATCTCCTCCGCCTACAAGCGCATCATCGAATATTTTCCGCACGGCGGGGGAGGGTACGTCGTCGCGACCCATACCCTCGGAGAGAAAGCCGGGGTTGTTTCCGGAGCGGCCCTGCTCGTCGATTACATGCTGACGATCACGGTTTCGATCGTCTCCTGCGGGGCCGCCCTTTTCAGCTTCCTCCCCGCGTCCTTTCAACCCTATAAGATTCCCTTCGACATCTGCGCCATCATCTTCCTCGTCGTTTTGAACCTTCGCGGGGTCAAGGAATCCGTGTCGATGCTCGCCCCGATCTTTGCCGTCTTCGTCCTGACGCATATCGTTCTCATCGGCTACGGGATCATCTCTCATGTCCCTCAGATCGGCCCCGTCACGGCCCAGATCGGAACGGATTTCAAGGCCGGGCTGGCCACACTCGGCGCGGGCGGGATGATCCTCCTCTTCCTCAAAGCGTTTTCCATGGGTGGCGGGACCTATACCGGGATCGAGGCCGTGTCCAACGGATTGCAGATCCTTCGCGAGCCCCGGGCCCAGACGGGGAAGAAGACCATGGTCTACATGGCCGCTTCGCTGGCCATCACGGCGGGTGGGATCCTCGTCTGCTATCTCCTCCTCCGGGTCGCTCCGGTCGAGGGCCAGACGTTGAACGCCGTCCTGGCGGGAAAGGTCTTCGGAGGGTGGAAGATCGGCAAGGCGCTCGCGCTGATCACGATTTTCTCGGAAGGCGCCCTCCTCCTCGTCGCGGCTCAGACGGGTTTCGTTGACGGCCCCCGGGTCATGGCCAACATGGCCGTCGATTACTGGTTCCCTCATCGGTTCGCCTCCCTCTCGAGCCGGTTCACGATCCAGAATGGGGTCTTGCTCATGGGGGGAGCGGCCATCCTGCTCCTCGTGTACTCGAACGGGAACATCACCACCCTGGTGGTTATGTATTCGATCAACGTTTTCCTGACGTTTTCCCTCTCCCAATTGGGCATGTCGCGGTTCTTCATCAAGAACCGGGCCAAGGAGCCCAAATGGAAGCGCTACCTTCCGATCCATCTCGTCGGGCTCGTCGTCTGCCTGACGATCCTCGTTATCACCTCGATCGAGAAGTTCGCCCTGGGGGGCTGGCTGACCTTCTTCATCACCTCGATCGTCATCGGTCTCTGCTTCCTGACGAAACGTCACTACAACAAGGTCCGGGGCGGCGTGCGCGAGCTGGACGAGCTGCTGACGACGCTTCCGACCAAGGGCCCGGTCAACGCCGCGCCCGTCGATCCGAAGCAGATGACCGCCATCCAGCTCGTCAACACGTACAACGGCTTCGGCGTCCATACGTTCCTGACGGTGATCCGCAGCTTCCCCGGGCTCTATAAGAATTTCATTTTCGTCGCGGTCGCGGAAGTCGACATGGGCTCGTTCAAGGACCAGGAAGCCGTAGCCTGCATGGAGGATTCGTGCAACGAGAACCTGCGGAAGTATGTCGATCTGGCCCGCAAGCTCGGCTTCGCCGCCGACTCCCGCTTCGACCTCGGGACGGATATCGTCCAGACGGCTACGCGGCTCGTCGAATCGGTCACCAAGGAGTTCCCCCGCTCGACCGTTTTCGCCGGCCAGTCCGTCTTCCGCCAGCCGAGCGTCATCCATCGCCTTATGCACAACGAGACGGCGTTTGCCATCCAGCAGGAGCTGCGCTGGAAGGGGATCACCACGGTCATTCTTCCGATCCGGATCAACATCTAGCGCTCCGGAATTGCCCACGCATCGAGACGCCTTCAAGACTTTTTTTATTCTATCTACCTATCCTACCTTCCCTCGTACTAGTCAACTATATTAATTGACTGGATTGAAGACGGTCTGGTGACGGAGCATGGAGTGGATCACCCTGAGGAGCTTATGGGCGACGGACAGGACGGCCTGCCGGTACCTTTTGCCCTCCGCTCTTTTTCGATCATAGAGCTCGCGGAAGACCGGATTATTTCGGACAACCAGGGTCGACATCAGGAACAGCAGCCTCCGCAGACTTCGACTCCCCCGTTTTGAGATCCTTCCTTTCCCTTTCCATTGGCCGGATTCCTTGATGATGGGGTCGAGTCCGGCGAAGGCGATGAGCTTTTTAGAGTCGGAGAAGACCCGGCCGTGCGTTTCCGCCACGAAGTGAGCGGCGGTTATGTCGCCGAGGCCGTCGATCGAAGCCAGGAGAGACATCTCTTGGGGCGATGCGGTCCGACACTCCTGGATCAGCCGGTCGGTGACGAGCTCGAGCTCTTCATTGAGGACGAGGAGGATGCGGATCTTGGATTGGAGGATGGACTCGTAGGCGGGGGAAGCGATGCCGACGGAGGAGCGGGGAGGCGGCGAGGAGCCGGGAGAGGGCCAAGGTTGGCTTTCGGCGATGGCCGCAGGACCAGATTTTACGCAGGGCCTCAGAGGGGGCCTGGGCGATCGCATCTTTGGAGGGATAAGCCGCGAAGAGCTTCAGGGAAGAGACGGCGAACGGTTTGAGGAGCTTGAGGCTCTCGGGGAAAAGGACGTGGAGCAGGCGCTTGATCTCGTTCTTGGCGGCGACGATCTGTCCGGAGAGGGACTCGCGTTCCCGGGCCAGGGCGCGCAAGCCGTCATGAGCCGGGGGTGAGGGTGGTAGAGTCGAGGCCGATTGCCTGAGGAACTCGGCGATCGTCGTGGCGTCGCGCTTATCGGTCTTGGTCTGGCGCAGGGAGAGCTTGGCGAAGTTGGAGACGAGGAGCGGGTTCAGGATCCGGACGTCGACAGCCCCGATCATGAAGGAAGCAAAAAAGATTCAGGCCATAGACCCCGTCGATTCCAGCCCGATGAGCGTCGAGGCCTGGTGAAAGAGCTTGAAGAAGATCTTGAAAACCGGCCAGGGACATGGGGAAGGCTCGCGACCAGACGGTTTGCCTTTGGGCATCGATGAGAGCGGCATGGAAGCCATCCTTGGAGATGTCGATGCCGCAGAAGTGAGTGGGCATGGAACTACCTCCGATGATAAAATGTGGAGAGAGGCAGGAACTGCAGCCCGATCCATCCTCCATCGTAACGAGGGTTCAATGACCCAACCAACCTATGAGGATTTCGGGTGGCAGGGGACAGACTAAAACTAGGGTTCGACGACCCAGGAAGGTTTAGTCTCCTGCCTCACCCCACTCTCTCTATACCACCGATTTCAAGTAGGAGGGAAGGACTGCCGGCAGGCGTCTCTCCTAAATGTCGGCGGGTTCCCCGGAAGCCGGGTCCCCTCTCCTGATGTTCGCTTATGGGCAATCCCGTCGCCGACCTGAAGGAAGGACGCCTACGTGCAGTCCTTCGTTCCTTTCCCGGAACGCCGTCAATTCCTCCCATGTTAGTTGGGAGGCAGGAGGGAGAAAATCAATAGGAAGATTTGCGGGCGCGTCGGGCAGTCTTTACGCGCGAGCGGCTTCAGGCCGAGTAATAGGGGAGGCAGGAGAGGTAGATAATTTAAGATCAAAGTCCGAAAAGGCGTCCTGATCTGAATTACCCAACGTTCCTGCGGGAGGGACGCCTACCTGCAGCCCTTCCCGAGTCATACCTGGAGGGAAGGAAAGATAGGGAGATGAAGTGTGTTGCATTATTTTCCGATTGTTTGCTAAAATCGTTTCCCGAACGAGGTAACAACAGCCGAAATCGATCCATCCACTAAGGGAAGGATCCCCCCCGCCATGAGTTTCAGCTCAAGTACGACCCCGTATAAGCCAGGGAACATATGACCGAAGGCACGGCTCCCACGATTTCGGGGAAAATCAAGAGGACCCTTCTGGGCAAACCCCGGAACCTCAAGGACCCGGGCCTCTTCCACAAGCTCGCCTTGATCCCGATCCTGGCTTGGATCGGGCTCGGCGCGGACGGACTCTCGTCTTCATCCTACGGTCCCGAAGAAGCGTTTCGAACCCTGGGTTCGCACACGTATCTGGCCCTCTTCCTGGCTCTTGCCACCGCCCTCACGGTCTTCATCATATCTTATGCGTATTCGCGGATCATTGAGTATTTCCCCTCGGGAGGCGGCGGATACATCGTCGCGACCCACACCCTGGGGGAAAAGTTCGGCGTCATATCGGGATCCGCGCTCCTCGTCG
Source organism: Candidatus Aminicenantota bacterium (assembly GCA_963848835.1). Lineage (GTDB taxonomy): Bacteria > Acidobacteriota > Aminicenantia > Aminicenantales > UBA4085 > CAWKFB01. The sequence continues at coordinate 127,096 of CAWKFB010000006.1, forward strand.
ACTACATGCTGACGATCACGGTCTCCATCGTTTCCTGCGGAGACGCCATCTTCAGCTTCCTTCCGATCTCCTGGCATTCCGCCAAGATCCCGTTCGAAATCTTCTGCATCATCCTCCTCGTCGTTCTCAACCTGCGCGGGGTCAAGGAGTCGGTCACGTTTCTGGCCCCGATCTTCTTGACATTCGTCCTGACCCATCTCCTCCTCATCGGATACGGGATCCTATCCCACATCCCTCAGATCGGTGTGGTCAGCCGGCAGGTCAGGGGCGATTTTAAATCCGGGCTGGTGACGCTTGGCGCGGGAGGGATGGTCCTCCTCTTCCTCAAGGCGTTCTCGCTCGGCGGCGGGACCTACACGGGCATCGAAGCCGTCTCGAACGGTCTACAAATCCTCCGCGAGCCGCGGGTTCAGACGGGGAAGAAGACGATGGTCTACATGTCCACGTCCCTGGCCTTCACGGCGGGCGGGATCCTTCTCTGTTATCTCCTGCTCGGCGTCCGCCCGGTTGCCGGCCAGACCCTGAACGCGGTCCTGGCGGGGAAGGTTTTTGGCGGGTGGGCCATCGGCGGACCACTGGCGATCGTCACCATCTTCACCGAGGGGGCGCTCCTCCTCGTCGCCGCCCAGACCGGATTCGTGGACGGCCCGCGGGTCATGGCCAACATGGCCGTCGATTACTGGTTCCCCCACCGGTTTGCCTCGCTCTCGGACCGGTTCACCATCCAGAATGGAGTTCTTCTCATGGGCGGGGCGGCGGTCATCCTCCTCCTGTATTCCCGCGGAAACATCACTACGCTCGTCGTCATGTATTCCATCAACGTCTTCCTGACCTTCTCCCTGACCGAGCTCGGGATGTCCCGCTTCTTCATCCGCAACCGCAAAACAGAAGCTCACTGGAAAAAACATCTGCCCGTCCATCTGACCGGGCTCACGCTGTGCCTAACCATCCTGATCGTCACCGCCCTGGAGAAATTCGCCCTTGGCGGCTGGCTGACCCTCCTGATCACCACCTGCGTTGTCGTCCTCTGCTTCCGGACGCGGGCCCATTACCGAAAGGTCCGCGGCGGCGTCCGCGAGCTCGACGAGCTCCTGACGACCATCCCGACCCGGGGGCCGGCGAATACGCGGGCGATCGATCCGAAGGAGATGACGGCCATCCAGCTTGTCAACGGCTTCAATGGATTCGGGGTTCACACCTTCCTGTCCATCGTCCGGAACTTCCGCGGGCTGTACAAGAATTACGTCTTCGTCTCGGTGGCCGAGGTCGATGTGGGCTGCTTCAAGGGCTCGGAGGAAATGTCGGATCTCGAAGCCCGGACGGTCGCCGACCTCCGGAAATATGTCGATCTCGCCCGCAAGATGGGCTTTCCCGCCGAATACCGCTACGACCTGGGAACGGATATCGTCCTAACCGCCACCGGTCTCGTCGAGTGCGTTTTCCGAGAGTTCCCGAATTCCACGGTCTTCGCCGGCCAATCCGTCTTTCGCCAGCAGGGCTTCATCCACCGCCTCATGCACAACGAGACGGCCTTCGCCATCCAGCAGGAGCTGCGCTGGAAGGGGATCACGACCGTCATCCTGCCGATCCGGATCAATATTTAGCTCCGGGATAGCCCCACGCTCACGGGAACCTCTGCGGTTCCCCCGGAAGCCGGGCCCCCCTTCTATGATGGCGAAACGCAAGCCCCCAGGTCATAGCCTCCTTCTCTTATCTCCGTCCTTGCCTCAATCGGTTCTCGTCCATCCTTCTATTCGCGCCTTAGAGCGCAGTGTAGCGTTCGGTATCGGCTCCTAAACCTCCCAAAGGAACGCGACCTCACGGGCCCGTTAAGGGGGTCTCTAGGCTTCCGACGAAGTCTTCATTTCCTTGATATAGTTCCTCTTCTCCTTGAGAACGCGATAGATGATCGCTAGGAGCCGGCGGGCCACAGCCACCTTGGCGATGTTCGAGTTCTTCCGACTGGCCAGCCGGGCATACAGACCGCGGATCTCCAACGACGCTTGTGTCGCCGGGAAGACGGCCTCAAGGACCGCCCATCTCAGCCAAGGATTCCCTTCCTTGGTGATTTCGCCATGGTAGGTCCGTCCCCCGGAGGAGTGCGTCGACGGGATCACTCCGGCATAAGCCTGAAGATGGGCCGCCGACTCGAAGCGGTCGATATCCCCGATTTCCACCGCCACCACGACCGACAACGTCGTCGCAAACCCCGGCACCGTGTCGATCCGACGCGCGTCCTCGAGCTCCTCATACAGCTTCTCCACGATCCCGTTGGTCTTCCGCACATGGGCCTCGCTCTCGTGGTAGCTCTCGAGGTAATCCTCCAAGATCATCTGGTCCAGTTCGGCCAGGGCCAACCCGCCGAGGAACTCTAATCCCTTCGCCCCGAACAGCGCGTCCTTGCGCCTTTCCACCTCCAGACGGATCTCTTCCTCTTGTTGCGCCAGAAGCGCCCGGATCTTGTTCTTCAGCTCCGTGCGCTTGGCCACCCGGAACGCCCGCAGCCGCATCACCCGCTGCGCTCGCCGGTTCTCTTCTCCCCGCTGCCAGACCTCCGGGATGTCCCCGCTTCGGAGATACTTGGCCAGAGTTCTGGCGTCCCGCTTGTCCGTCTTGATCCTAGCTTTGGCGATCGCCTTCAGCCCTTTCGGGTTGGCCATCTTCACCTCGCCCCCAAGCTCCCGCAGCAGGTCCGCCATCACGTACGACGAGTACCCCGCTTCGATCGCCGCTTGGAACGGCTCGAAGCCCTCCAGGAACCGCCGGACGGCCTCCCGGCGGTTGTCCACCCGGTCGAACTTGATCTCCGGTCCGACCTCGCCCCAGACCGACATGACCGACCATTGCTTGTGATGGTCGACCCCGATAAAATACATCCGCGCACCTCCTATAAGAGATTTTGTCCAGACGATCAGTTTAACACCGACTGTCTTAGGGGGTGCGCCTCGCCATCATGCTACCTCCCAATGTTCGCTTAGGGGCAATCCCTCCGCCGGAGAGTTTTCCGAATTGCCCAACGCTCAGGCATTGATGCGGGGCTTCCGGGGAAGAGGGTCCGGCGGCACGCCGGTTTCCCCGTGCGATTCCTTGGAGGGGCAAGCCCCTTCCAACGGTCCGGCTAAAAGCCGGCCCTGCCTCCCCTTCGCGGACTGTCGTCCTGCGACCAAAGGGGCGATCCCCTTTGGATTCCCCCGTGGATTCGAGAAGCTCGAATCCACGAAACCGGCTCGTTCTTTGGCTCGCTCTTCCCGGCCTACGGCCGGGAATCCATGCCCGCTCGCCTCAGTATGTCCTCCGGACCCTCTTCCCCTCGCGCCCCGCATTCCACGATCATAGGACGATCCCGTTGCCGACCTTGAGGAGGGACGCCTTCCGGCATTCTTCCCCGAGTCATTGGAGAGGCAGGGGAGGTAGAGGATCATATACTGGAGTCTTGATGGCATCCCGATCCCAGCGGGTTCCCCTTGTGAGCGTGGGGCAATCCCGGAGCCCTGTTGACGAAACCTCGGCCAATCCGATATAAATGGCGTGGATAACACACGATGGCCGAGAACCTCACGCTGCCGGATTTCCGCCACATCGCCGTCGAGGGGGTGATGAAGTCCGGCAAGACGAAGCTCGCCGCCCTCCTCGCCCAGCGCATCGGCGGGAAGGTCATCTACGACCGGGCGGAGAACCCTTATATCAAGGACTTCTACGACGAGAAGGAGGGGGCGGCTTTCCTCGCCCAGCTCGTCTTCCTGGTCAACCGTTACCACCAGCAGGTCCGGCTCGTCCAGAGGGAGCTCTTCGAGGAGCGGATCCTCTCCGACTACATATTCGAGAAGGACAAGATCTACGCCTACCAGACGCTCTCCGACGACGAGCTCGTCGTCTACGACAAGATCTACGGCGTCTTCTCCGAGCGCGTCCCCAAGCCCGATCTCGTCATCTACCTCCAGATCTCTCTGCCGACCCTGATCCGGCGGTTGGCCAAAGAGGGCAGTCCCGTCGAGAAGAACATCTCCGAGAAATACCTCCAGGACCTGATCGAGGCGTTCGATTATTTCTTTTTCAACTATCAGGCGGCGCCGCTTCTCGTCATCAAGGCCGACGATCTCGACTTGGCCCGCGAGGCCGACGTCGAAGACGTCGTCGACCAGATCCGGCAGATGAAGAAAACGCCGCTGTATTACGTGCCGCCAAGCTACTCCGGCCCGGACTCGAGGAAGCGGCCGGGCTGAGGGCCGTCCTCACTCCGCGGATCTGGCGGCCCGCGCCAGCGCCTCCGGATCTTCCAGGATCTTTTTCAGATCGGCGGCGAAGCGGGCCGCCGCCGCGCCGTCGATGATCCGGTGGTCGAAGGACAGGCAAAGGGGGAGGGTCTTCATGATCATGGCCTGGCCGTTCACCGCCCGGACCCGGTCGGCGATCCGCATGGTCGCCAGGATGGCCGCCTCCGGGTAATTGATGATCGGCGTGGCCGCGTCGCCGCCGAGCACGCCGACATTGGTGATGGAAAAGGTCCCTCCCTTGAGGTCGGCGAGGTCGAGGGACCGCTCCCGGGCCGCCTTGGCCAGGCCGGCGATCTCCGCGGCGAGATCGAGCGCCGTTTTCATATCGGCGCCCTTGACGACCGGGACGATCAGCCCGTCCGGGACGTCGACGGCGATCCCGATGTTGTAATACTTCTTGAGGATGATCTCCTCCTCCTCATCGTCGAGCGAGGAGTTGAGATAAGGGTGGGCTTTTAAGGCTTCGACGACGGCCTTGACGATGAGCGGAAGATAGGTCAGCTTGGTCCCCAGGCGCTGGGCTTCGGGCTGGAGGGAATCGCGGAGCGCGGCCAGGGCCGTCGCGTCGGCCTCTTCGAAGTGGGTGACGTGGGCCGCCGTCGAAACCGATTGGTGCATCCGCTTCGCCGTCGCCCGCCGGACGCCGCGGAGCGGGACGCGCTCGAGCGTGCCGTAGAGGTCGTACTTGGATTTGATTTTAATAGCCGGCCGTTCCGCCGGAGGCGCGGGGGCGGTTCCCGCGGCGCTCCGCGACGCATAGGCCCGGACGTCGGTTTCCGTAATCCGGCCGTCCGGTCCCGACCCCGGGATCCCCGACAACGGGACGCCGAGCTCGGCGGCGAGCTTGCGGACCGCGGGCAGGGCCTGGACGGCGCCGGCAGCCCCTGCGGCCCCTGGGATCAAAACGGCCTGAGTTCCGGCGGCGGGAACGCCCGGCCGCGCCGCCGCTTGGGCGGGCGAGACTGCGGCCGCCGCGCTCTCGCCCTTTTCCCCGACCGTGATCAGGACGTCGCCGACCTTGACGATGTCCTTCTCCTTGAAGTGGAGCTTCAGGACCGTCCCGCTGAACGGCGACGGCATTTCGATGACGGCCTTGTCGGTTTCGATCTCGGCGAAGGATTCGTCGGCTTTGATCGGATCGCCCTCTTTGACCAGCCAGCGGACGATCTCCCCTTCGGTGATCCCTTCGCCCACGTCGGGAAAACGGAACTCTTTAGCCATGTTCAGAACTCCATCAGCCGTCGGATGCCCGCCCGGATCCGCTCCGGGCCGACGTAGTAGTAATCCTCGGTCTTAGGAAGGGGGATGGTGATGTCCCAGCCCGTGACGCGGACGACGGGCGCGGCCAGGCTCAGGAGCGCCTTTTCCGCGATGAGGGCGGCGATCTCGGCGCCCAAGCCGCAGTTCTTGGGGGCTTCGTGAACGATCAGGGCCCGGCCGGTCTTCCGGATCGAGGCCAGGATCGTTTCGCGGTCCATGGGCGAGAGCGTCCGGAGGTCGACGATCTCGGCGGACACGCCGTCCTTATCCGCGTCCTCGGCCGCCTTTGCCGCGGCCGGGATCATGGCCCCCCAGGCGATGATGGTCAGGTCGCGGCCTTGCCGGACGACGCGGGCCCGGCGGAGCGGAATCTCATAGAGGTCTTCGGCGACCTCTTCCTTCGCCGCCCGGTACAAGCGCGAGGGCTCGAGGAAGAGGACCGGGTCGTCGCTCCGTATCGACGCGATCAGGAGCCCTTTCGCCTCGGCCGGTCCGGAGGGGACGACAACGGTCAAGCCGGGGATCTGGCAGAAGAGCGCCTCGGTGCTCTCGGAGTGGTGTTCGAGGGCCCGCACGCCCGCGCCGTAGGGGGTCCGGATGACAAGCGGCGCGGTCGTCGATCCCCGGGTGCGGTTGCGGAGCCGGGCGACGTGAGAGATGATCTGGTTCAGAGCGGGGTAGATGAAACCCAGGAACTGGATCTCGGGGACCGGGCGGAGTCCGAAGGCGGCCATCCCGATCGACGCCCCGATGATCCCGGACTCGGCGAGGGGCGTGTCCATCACCCGCTCCGGGCCGTATTTCGCGAAGAGCCCGTCCGTGACCCGGAAGACGCCCCCATCCCTGCCGATGTCCTCTCCGAGGAGGACGACCCTGGGATCGCGGGCCATCTCCTGATCGAGGGCCTGGTTGATCGCTTCGACCATGTTGAGCTTCATCGTCCGCCTCCCGGAAGACCGGACTTGAGCTCGGCGAGCTCGTCGGCCAGATCGGGCGGCATCTCTTTGAAGGTGTAGGCGAAGACGTCCTCGGGCGACGCCGGTGGCCGGCTCTCGGCTTCGGCCACGGCCTTCTCGACCTCGGCTTCGGCCTCCTCGATCGTCGACCGTTCGAAGGACGGGTCCCACAAGCTTTTGGTCTCGAGGTAAGCCTGGAAACGCCGGATCGGATCGCGCTTCTCCCATTCCGCGAGCTCGGCCGCGTCGCGGTATTTCGTCGCGTCGTCGGAGGTCGTATGGTGGCCCATCCGATAGGTTACGGCCTCGATGAGCGTCGGGCCTTTCCCGGCCCGGGCCCGATCGAGGGCTTCCTTGACTGAGGCATAAACCGCCAGGACGTCGTTCCCGTCCACGACGATCCCGGGAAATCCGTACGATACGGCCTTCTGGGCGAGGGTGGGGGAGGACGTCTGGCGCGACCGCGGCGTCGAGATCGCCCACTGGTTGTTGTAGCAGATGAAGACGGTCGGCGTCGCGTAAACGCCGGCGAAGTTCAGGCCCTCGTGGAAATCGCCCTCCGAGGTCGCCCCGTCGCCGAAGGTGCAGGCGACGACGACGTCTTTTTTCATGAGCCGGGCGGCCAGGCCCGCGCCGGCGGCATGAATGATCTGGGAGGCGACCGGAATGGCGAAGGGGAAGACATGGACTCCGTCCGGCGGCCGCAGCCCGGCCTCGTTTCCCATCCAGGCGTGGTAATAGAGGGCGAGGGGGTATCCGCGGACGAGGTAAATCCCGAGATCGCGGAAATAGGGAAAGAACCAATCGTCCGGCAGGAGAGGAAAAGCCGCTCCGATCTGGCAGGCCTCGTGACCGAGGCTCGAAGCGAACGTCCCCATCCGTCCCTGGCGCTGGAGCTTGAGGGCCTTGGCATCGGCCGCCCGCGTCATGACCATGAGCTTATACATCCGGCGGAGGTCGTCCGCGGCGAGGCGCGGATCGAGGTCCGCGCGCGCGCCGCCGGAGGCGTCGAGGATCTCGAGCCGCAGGCCCTTCAGGGGATCGAAGGCGTCGGTCAGCATGGCCGCCCGGCCGGCTTCATTTCGAGACCCATTCCTTGAGCTTGTCATAGGGCATTTCCCCGCAGACCGCGTCGTTGGCCTCGACGTTGATGAAGGTCGGGACGCGGAGCTGGCCGCCGCACTTGGCCGTGATGAGGGGCCGGTAGGAGCGCATCGCGTCGGCGTTCTTCTCGTTGTGCCAGACTTCGAGCCGCTCGAAGACGATCCCCGCCTCTTTCTCCAGGCGGTCGACCAAAGGATGCATGGCCCGGCAATGCGGGCACTCCGCGCCGTGAAACATGATCAGCTTGCTCATGGAGTTCTCCTCGACCGGGATTTTATCGCTTGACGAACAGACTGCACCAGCACTCGCCCTTCTCGACGCCCTTGTAGGTCTCGTGGAGGGTGAAGTTGCAGGGGCAGATGAGCTTGAGGTCCTCTTCGACCACCTTGGTCGTCAAGCGGCAGGGGCAGTATTTCAGCCCGTGCCGGGATTCATTTCCCAGCACGCCGCCGATCAGGCCCTCGACGCGCTCGCGGTCGGGATTGACCATGAACGGGTTCTTTTCCGTGAAGGCCTCGATCGACTTCCGGAAGTCCTGGGCCTCGAAATCGGTCCCCTCCGGGAGCATCCCGAGGTAGGTCCGGGCTTCCCGGGCCGTGATCTCAACGTAGGCGTGGACGACGTTGCATGTCGGGCAGAGCTCCGGCGGCTTGACGCCGATGTGGATGTCGTTGCAGATGAAGCAGCGCCAATATCTCTTTTTCATCTCTCCTCCTCAATCAAAAGGTGCGGTAGATATTGAACCCGAGACGGACGTCGGAACGCAGATCGCCTCCGGGAAGGATCTGGTCGGTGGTCAGGCCGCGCGAGTTCAGGACGAAGACCTGGAAGACATGGCCGCCGATCCTCTTCTCGACGCCGACGCTCCAGCCGTCGGCTTCGGCCGCGTGGCCGGAGAGGACGGGCGTCCATTCGGCGATGAGGGAAAAGTCTTCGAAGATCATGATCCGGCCGCCCAGGCCGAGGGCGAATGTGCCCCGGATGTCCGGATTGCCATGGGTCGTGTTCGTCGCATAGGCCGGGACGAGGAGAAGGGAGACCCGGTTCGAGATCTGATGGGCGAAGCTCAGGGCGAGATTGAGGCCGAGATTCTTCGAATCGAAAAAGGACCGGTCCTCGCGCTCCAGGGTCGCCAGGCCCGCCGAGACGTGCAGCGCGGCCGAAAAGGGCATCCCTCCTTTCCCGCCCTGGTTCCAGGCGATCCAGGACAGGCCGAGCTCGAAGTCCTGTTCTTCGTTCACCCGGGCGATCGATACGCCGAGCCGGTCCGTGATCCCGAATCCGAAGCCGAGCAGGACCTGGGCGGGGGCGTCGAGGCCGAAGAACGCCGCCCGGCCGGAGCTGATGGGCTGGTAGAACCGGTGGGAGACGCGGAAAAGGAGATGGCCCTTGTCGATCGCCTGGGTCGTCGGGAGATTGGCCAGGGTCAGGCCCCAGAAGGCCGGGGCGCTGAAGCGGGGCTTTTCGGCGGCCGGCGGCGCCGGTTCCGCATCGGAATCCTGCTCGGTCTTCTTCAACCCGGCGATCCAGTCCCGGATCGCCTGGATCTCCTCCGGCTTGAGGGGGTCTCTCCCATTGGGCATGCGCCGCCCGGTGATGGCCCGGTCTCCCCGGATCTTCATTAACAGATAGCTTTTCTCGGGATCCTGAGAGTCGATGATCTTGTATTGCGGGCGCCCCATGCTGGCGGCGCCGATCGTTGCCGCGAGGCCCTCGGTAGTCTCGAAGTTCAAGGCCATCTTCGGGAACGCGCCTTGGTGGCAGCCGACGACGCCGCAGCTGCGCTTGAAGATCTTGTGGATGGGCTCGGGAACCGGCGATCCGTCCTGGGCCTGGACGAATGCTGCCGTGATCATCACCCCGAGGAGGATCGTTGAGAGACGCAGGGCGGATGAACGCATGATCTTCTCCTTCCTCGTCTTATGCCGATTTCATGCCACGAGAGGTGTGATGAAATATCTGAGAAGATGACGGGAATCGAGGTGTTCGTCCTGGGAGACAGGATTATTCCGGCCTCGCAAGACTCGATAAAAATCCGGGATTGACTAAAGAGTTTGGAGATAGGCGACGAGCTCGCCTAGCTCGGCCTCACTCAGGCGGGCGAATGAGGGCATCGCCCGGTAAGGTTTCTTGAGCTGGGAAAAGACATTCTCGGGCGTCGCCGGCCTGCCGCTTTCGGGGAGGGCGGGACGCTTGAGGAGGCCTTTGAGGCCCGGACCGATCTTCTTGGATTCGCGGTCGGCGAAGTGGCAATCCGAGCATAGCCCGGCAAATAGCGTCCTGCCGCGCTCCGCTTCCGCGGACAGTCCGGAGGATGCTTCTGCCTGACGCGGTTCACGGGCGGCGATCGCGGTGTGTAGAACAAAGTAACCGGCCGAAGCGGTGTAAACGACGAGCATAAGTGTGGCGAGGGTCAGGCCGAGGGGCGCGGCGTAGCGCAGATATTGGCGATAGCGCCGGGCGATCGCGAGCTTGAGGAGGTATAGCGCGGCCAGGGCCAGGGCGAAGTAGGCGTGGAGGACGGCCCGTTCCGGGACCGCATCTCCCGTTCGTCCCCAATGGTAGAGGCCGGCCGCCGCGAGCACGGCCAGAGCGAGGCCGAACCGGCGCCCGGCGGACTTGTGGCGCTTGCGCAGCGCGGCGGCGGGATCGCCCGCGGTCGCGGCTTCACGCGGGGCGGCCGGCGCGGTCGGTTGGGGGGTCCCCATCAGCTTGAGCATCGTCAGGGCGGCGGTCAAGCCCAGGGCGAGGAGGATGGTCGCGACGGCCGCCTTGAACCAAAAGAGAGGCATGGTCAATCCAAGCGGTAGTTCGGGGCTTCCTTGGTGATCGTCACGTCGTGGACGTGGCTCTCCTTGAGTCCGGCCGCCGAGATCCGGACGAAACGGGCCCGGGATGTGAGCTCGTCGATGGTCCGGCATCCGGCATAGCCCATCCCCGAGCGCAGCCCGCCGACGACCATCTGGATGATCGAGACCACGCTGCCTTTGTAGGGGACCATGCCCTCGATGCCCTCCGGGACGAGCTTCGCTTCGGGCACGGCGTCCTGAAAATAGCGGTCGCGGCTCTTGCCCTCTTTCATGACCTCGAGCGAGCCCATGCCGCGGTAGATCTTGTACGAGCGTCCCTGGTACATGACCACTTCTCCGGGGGCTTCGTCCGTTCCGGCGAGGAGGTTGCCCAGCATCACCGAGCTCGCCCCGGCGGCGAGGGCCTTGGTCACGTCCCCGGAGAATTTCACCCCGCCGTCGGCGATGACCGGGATGCCCTTGGCCCGGGCGACGGCGCTGACTTCGGCGATGGCCGTGATCTGGGGCACGCCGCAGCCGCTGACGACGCGGGTGGTGCAGATCGAGCCGGGGCCGACGCCGACCTTGAGGGCGTCGACGCCGAGCTCGATCAGGTCCGCCGCCGCTTCGGCCGTGCCGATATTGCCCGCGGCGAGCTCGAGCTTCGGGAACTCGCTCCGCAGCGCCCGGACGGTGTTCAGGACGTTCTGCTGGTGGCCGTGGGCCGTGTCCACGATCAGGACGTCGACCTGGGCTTTGACGAGGGCCCGGGCGCGGGCGAGGCCGTCTTCGCCGACCCCGACCGCGGCCCCGACCCGGAGGCGCCCCAGGCCGTCCTTGGCCGAGTTCGGGTACTGGATCCGCTTCAGGATGTCCTTGTAGGTGATCATCCCCTTCAGGTGATGCCCTTCGTCCACGATCAGGATCTTCTCGATCTTGTGCCTGTGGAAGAGGGCTTCGGCTTCCCCGAGCGGCGTGCCGACGGGCACGGTCACGAGCTTCCGGGTCATCACCTGTTCGATCGGCAGGTCGAGGCGCGTCTCGAAGCGGAGGTCGCGGTTGGTCAGGATGCCGACGAGGGTGTTGTCGGCGTCCGTGATCGGCAGCCCGGAGATGCGGTACCGCTGCATGACTTCCTTGGCCTGGAAGATCTTGTCCCCGGGCCGCATGCTGATCGGGTCATGGATCATCCCGCTCTCGTGCCGCTTGACCTTCTCGACCTCCTCGGCCTGGAGCTCGATCGACATGTTGCGGTGGACGATCCCGAGGCCCCCTTGCTGGGCCAGGGCGATGGCCATCTTGGACTTGGTCACGGTGTCCATGGCCGCGCTGGACAGGGGGATGTTGAGGTTCAGATTCCGGCTGAAGCGGGTCGATACTTCGGCGTCTGCAGGCACGACGGCGGATCGCGCGGGCAGGATCAGGACGTCGTCGAAGGTCAGGCCTTCCTTGATCGCGTCATCGAGCATGGGGCCTCCTCCCGATCGTCATCTCTTCTTCCGCCTCCCGGGGATCGTCGCCCGGACCTGCTGACCGGGCGGCGCGCCCGACTCGCGCGCGGGCGCGGCGGGCGTTTCGCTCCGGCCGTAGACGAGGGGCCGGGCCCGCCGCTGGGGCGGCTCGGGCTCCCGGGGCCGCTCGACGCGCTCGGCGACCGGCTGGATGAGGAAGAGATAGCGGACGGTCTCGTCCTCGACCCGGTCGAGCATGGCCTGGAACATGTCGAAGCTTTCCTTCTTGTATTCGACGAGGGGATCGCGCTGGCCGTAGCCGCGGAGCCCGATGCCCTCCTTGAGATAGTCCATGCCCAGGAGATGGTCCTTCCATTGCGTGTCGATGACCTGGAGGAGGATGATCCGCTCGAACTCGCGCATCGCCTCGGGTCCGAGCGACTTCTCCTTGGCCTCGTACATCGCGTTCAGGCGCTCGAGGAGGAGCGCCCGCAGGTCTTCGAAGGTGATCTCGTCCCACTTGATCCCGAGGGCGTCCACGGACAAGCCGAACTGGGCCAGGACGGCCTGGCGGAAGGCTTCAACGCCCCAATCCTCGGGGTGGGCGTCCTTCTTCGTGTGCGTATCCATGAGTCCATCGAGTATTTGCTCAACGAGCGTCAGGATATATTCTTTCTGGCTCTTGCCTTCCAGGATCTCGCGGCGCTGGGTGTAGATCGTCGTCCGCTGCTTGTTCATGACGTCGTCGTACTCGAGGAGATGCTTGCGGATGGTGAAGTTCTGGCCCTCGACCTGCTTCTGGGCGCGCTGGATGGCCTTGCTGACCATGGGGTGCTCGATCGGGACTCCCTCGCCCATGCCGATCCGGGCCATCAGGCCCGAGATCCGCTCGCTGCCGAAGATGCGCATCAGATCGTCCTCGAGGCTGAGGAAGAAGCGGGACGAACCTGGGTCGCCCTGGCGGCCGGCCCGGCCCCGGAGCTGGTTGTCGATCCGGCGCGCCTCGTGGCGCTCGGTGCCCGTGATGTGGAGGCCGCCGAGGGCGATGACGCGCTCGTGCTCGGCCTGCATGACCTTCCGCGCCTCGCCCAGGAACTTCTCGATCTGTTCGGGGGGCGCCGTCAACGGATCGCCCCCGGCCTTCTTGATGGCCTCCCGGGCCATGTATTCCGGGTTGCCCCCGAGAAGGATGTCCACCCCGCGGCCGGCCATGTTGGTGGCGATGGTCACCGCCCCCAGGCGGCCGGCCTGGGCGATGATCGAAGCTTCCATCTCGTGGTACTTGGCGTTGAGGACGACGTGCTTGACGTTCTTCTTGCGGAGGAGCGTGCTGAGGTGCTCGGATTTCTCGATCGAGATCGTCCCGACGAGGACCGGCCGCCCCTGGGCGTTGCTGTCGATGATCTCCTGGGCCACGGCCTCCCATTTCTCCCGGGACGTCCGGTAGATGACGTCGGGATTCTCGAGCCGGATGAGGGTCCGGTTCGTCGGAATCTCGACGACCTCGAGCCCGTAGATATGCCCGAACTCGGGGGCCTCGGTCATGGCCGTCCCGGTCATGCCGGCCAGCTTCTTGTACATCCGGAAGTAGTTCTGGAAGGTGATCTGGGCCAGGGTCTGGTATTCCTGCTCGATCTTGACGTTCTCCTTGGCCTCGAGGGCCTGATGGAGCCCGTCGCTGTAGCGCCGGCCCGGCATGAGCCGGCCGGTGAACTCGTCGACGATGATGACCTGCCCTTCCTTGACCATGTAGTCCACGTCGCGCTTGAACAGGGTGTGGGCCTTGAGCGCCTGGTTGATGTAGTGGATGAGGTCCATGTGGGCCAGGTCGTAGAGGTTGGACACGTTGAGGTATTTTTCGGCCTCGGCCACGCCCGTTTCGGAGATCGAAACCGTCCGGGTCTTTTCGTCGACGGAGAAATGTTTGTCCTTGGAGAATTTCCGGACGAGCTTGTCGACCTTGAAGTACATTTCGGTCGATTCGTCCGTCGGGCCGGAGATGATGAGCGGCGTCCGGGCCTCGTCGATCAGGATGCTGTCGACCTCGTCGACGATTCCGTAGTTGAACTCGCGCTGGACGAGGTCGCCCAGCCGGAACTTCATGTTGTCGCGGAGGTAATCGAACCCGAACTCGTTGTTCGTCCCGTAGGTGATGTCGGACCGGTAGGCCCGCTGGCGCTCCGCGTCGCTCATCTCGTGCTGGATCGTCCCGACGGTCAGGCCCAGGCTCTGGAAGATCGGGCCCATCCATCCTGTGTCGCGCTTGGCCAGGTAGTCGTTGACCGTGACGACATGGACGCCTTTCCCCGACAGGCCGTTGAGGTAGGCGGGAAGGGTGGCGACGAGCGTCTTGCCCTCGCCCGTCTTCATTTCCGAGATCTTGCCCTGGTGAAGGACAATGCCGCCGATGAGCTGGACGTCGAAATGGCGCATGGCCACCTTGCGACGCCCGGCTTCGCGGACGACGGCGAACGCCTCGACGAGGACATCGTCGAGGGTCGCGCCCTGGTCGAGCTTGGTCTTGAATTCGGCCGTCTTCGCCCGGAGCTCGTCGTCGCTGAGGGCCTGGATGGACGGCTCGAAATCATTGATCGCGGAAACGAGGGGTTGGATCTTCTTGAGGGAACGCTCGGAAGCCGTCCCGAAGATCTTGTCGAGAAGATGCTTGACCATTGTCTATTATTATCAGAAAGCTCAGGAATTTGTCAATTTTCGCCCTCCGGCTTGCTTTGAGTCCGGCTCAATCCTAGTGATGCGTCTCGTAATAACCATGCCTAATTGACAAACGATGGAGATGCATCACATCCGGGGGAGTTTGAGGGGGAATGGATTGATTCCCCCTCAGGGGGTCAGCGAAGCGCCGAGGGGGGAGCTTGACTCCCCCCTGGAAGTGGCCCGTCTCTGAGTATAAAATAGGAAAAGAATTAAATGAGACGGGACACTTGAATGAGGCCAATGAAGAAGCCGGCCGCCGCGGCCGCCGGGGGGATCCTCGTCCTGGCCGCCCTCGTCGCGATCTATGCCGGATTCGTCCGCCGGGACATGTCTGATTTCGGGGTGCCGTACCGGAACGCGCAGCGGATCCTCCAGGGGGAAACGCTCTATCGTCTGAGCGACGGCCATCTCCAGTACAAATATGCGCCCGTCTCGGCGCTGTTCTACGCTCCGCTGGCCCTTCTTCCCGTGGAAACGGCCAAGATCGTCTGGTTTTTCCTGGAAGTTCTTCTCCTTGCGGGGATCGGCATCGTCGGCTGGCGGATCCTTCCCACGAAGCGAAAAACCGCGGCGTTCGTGGTCGGGCTCGGCCTCCTGGCCATGCTCAAGTTCCTCGGCCGGGAGATCGAGCTCGGCCAGGTCAATCTCCTGATCATCTTCCTCCTCGTCCTGATGACCACGGCCTTCATGGTCCGGAGGGACGCCTGGGCCGGCGCTCTCTGGGCGGTCTCCATCTTTTTCAAGCCCTATGCGCTGATCTTCCTGCCTTATTTTCTGCTCAAGAAGAGGGGGCGGATCCTCGCTTCGGGCGCGGCCGTCCTTGCCGCGGGCGGCTTGCTGCCCGCTGTTTTCTATGGATTCGGAGGTAATCTGGGCGTCCATGGCGAATGGATCGCCCGGCTTTCCGATTCGACTCCAGGTCTTCTGGCGGTGGGGGACAACGCTTCCCTTCTGGCTTTTTTCCTGAAATGGATCCCCGGTCTTTCCGGCACATCCGCGGAAATCGCCTGGGCGGGAGCCGGCGCCGCGCTCGCCGCGCTCTTCCTCTGGATGATGCGGATCGGGAAGTCTGAGAGCATTCGCGGAGCCGGAGTCCTCGAGGCTTCCTTCCTCCTTGTCCTGATCCCCCTCTTTTCGCCTCTGGGATGGTATTACAACTATCTCTATGCTCTCCCGGCCTGCTTCGTCCTCCTGAATGCCTGGCCGCTCCTTTCCGGCGTCTGGAAAGGAATCACGGCCGCCGATCTCATCCTGATCGGCGCGACCTTGCGCGAAATCTTAGGAACGACGCTCTTCCGTTTCTATACGCACCGCTCCCTGGTCGTGATCAATTTCCTCGTCGTGCTGGCCGCCCTGGCCCACATCCGCGCCCGGAAGATCGATTAAATTGGCTCCGGGATTGTACCTTTCCCGAAGCGCCGACAAATCCTCCAATGTTAGTTTGGGGGCAGGGGGCAGAAAATCGATAAAGGAATTCGGGGGGCGCTTCGGGCAATCTCCTGATGTTCGCTTAGGGGCAATCCCATCGCCCATCCTGCAGGAGGGACGCCGACCGGCAGTCCTCTCCGAGAATAGGAGAGGTAGGAGAGGTAGAAAATTTACGATAAAATTTTGGGAGGCGTCCCGGTCCTACAAGCGGGACACCTTCCGGCAGGCCGTACCTCCGGCTTATTTTTTACCCAGGAGCTCGTTCACCAGCGGCTGGGCGCCGTAGACCTTCGTCAGCGCTTCGATGATCCCCTGGCTGTGGACCATGACCGAGCGGTTCTGCTCGTCGGAATAGACGAACCGGGCGGGGAGGGACTGGATGTTGCCGTCGAATAGAACTCCGGAGAACTCGCCTTTGCCGTTGATGACGGGGGAGCCCGAGTTCCCGCCGATCGAGTCGACCGTGGCGACAAAGTTGATCGGCGTCGTCATCTTAACGGCTGCCTTTTTCGCCAGGAAGGACGCCGGCAGCTCGTAGGGGTCCTTGTTCCCGGCCCGGGCCGACCGGTCATAGAGCCCCTGGAAGACGGTGAAGTAGGGGATCTTCTTTCCGTTCTCGACATAGCCCTTGACCGTTCCGAAGCTCAGGCGGAGCGTCCCCGTCGCGTCCGGCGGGATCGAGGAGCCCTTGATCTTGAACATCGCCTGGGCGATGAGCGCCCCGTTCTTCGTCTCGATCGGTTCGACTTCGGTCTCGTAGCGCTTGCGCACGGCGCGCGAGACGGGGTCGACGAGCAGGGCGAGCTTGATCATCGGATCGTCCGAGGCGTAGATCGCGTCGAGGCCTCCGCTGAGATAGCCCTTCCGGACCTCGACGTCCTTGAGCTTCGTTCCCGTGACGAGGTCCTTGGCCACGTCCTCGGCCAACCGGCCGGCCATGAGCCAGCGGACTTCAAGCCGGTCGCCGAACTCCTTCTGGAGCTGGATGAGCGAATCGGTCAGGTTGAAGATCTCGAGCTCATCGTAGATGGGCGTCACGGAAGTCAGGCGCCGGTTGAGGGCGGGCAGGCCGGCGTCCCGGTATTCGCGGAGGCGTTCGTCGTTCGGCCGGGATTTCTCGAACGCCAGCCGGACGAGCGAGCGGGCCTGGCCGAAGTAGGTGGAGGTGAAGCCCGCCCCGCTTTCGAAGAACCGGTAGAGCTTGTAGAGCGAAGCATAGGACTTTTCCGCCGCGGCCAGCTCGTCCCAGGCTTTGCCGTAGAGGGCCGCCGTTTCCGGGTTGGCCCAGACGGCCTCGCGGAGGAGCTTTTCCTCGGCGGCCTTCTTGGCCATGAGCTTCGGATCGAGAAGCCCGGATTGGTAGCCGATCGTGGCTTTCAGGCTGTTCTCAATGCCGAAGAGCGTCCCCTGGGCTTGGCGGGCGTATTCCGGTCCGCGCTTCCCGTATTCCTTGAGCAGGGCTTGGCGGCGCGTGTAAGTCTCGATGTTGAACGGGTAACCGGTGTCGCGGAGGAATTCCATCTGGGAGATGGTCAGGAGGCGGCCCGTCGAGCCGGGATGGCCGGAGGCGAAGACGAGCTCGTTCTCCTTCAGCCCGGCCGTGTTCCATTTCAGGTAGTGCTTGGAATCGACGGGCTTGTCGTTATCGTAGAGCCGGAACAGGGTGATGTCGAGATCGTAGCGGGGATAGGTGAAATTGTCGGGGTCGCCGCCGAAAAAGGCGGCCAGGTACTCGGGCGCGAAAACAAGGCGAACGTCGTTATAGACCTTGTATTTGTAGAGGTGGTACATGCTCCCCGAGTAGAGGTTGACGGTCTGGGCGCGCAGGCCGGTGCCCTCCGAGGCCGACTTCTCCAGCCCGGCGATGACCTTCTCCCGGGCTTCCGCCGCCTGGAGGGGCGTCATGCCGGGTTTTTCCGCTCCCCGGACCTGGGCCGTGATGTCGTCGATCGACTGAAGGACAGTGAGCTCCATGCCGGGGCACTTGAGCTCTTCGGCCCTCGTCCGGGCGTAAAAGCCGGTCTTCATCAGGTCTCGTTCCTTCGTGCTGAGGTTCTGGATGGCGTTCTGGCCGACGTGGTGGTTGGTCAGGACCAGCCCGTTCGGCGAGACGAAGGAGCCCGACGCTCCGCCGAAGCGGATGGACGAGAGCATGATGTGCTCGAGCCATTGCGGGGTCGCGTCGAACTTGTATTTTGCCTTGAGGATCTGGGTCGGGGCCATGTTGAATAGCCACATCCCTTCGTCGCCCTGAACGGGGAGGAAGAGGGCGAGGACCAGCACGGCAAGCAAAATCCGGGTTTTCAATGATTTCATGGGTGATTCCTCCAAGCTTTGAAAAAATTATGTTACCACAGCCGACCGTTAAATCCTAGAGGAGGCTCCGGGATCGCCCATAAGCTCACATCAGGAGGCGGGCTCCCGGGGGAAGGGTCCTCGGACACGCCCTCAATTCCCCCCGCTTGATTTTGAACGCGGGGTGCGCTAGTAATGGGGAATCATGCTCGTGATCAGCGAAGGTAGAGTCCGGCGATGACAAGCCTGCCGGAGATCGAGCCGGGAGTCACCGCCCGGATCGTCGAGATCACGGGCGGGGAAATCGTCCGCCGGCGCTTGTACGCGCTCGGGTTCCATCTCGGCGACCGGGTCGAGCTCGCCGCGCGCGGCATCCTGGGCGGCCCGCTCCTTGTCCGCCACGAAGGCTCGGGGATCACCGTCGCCATCGGCCGGGCGATCGCCCGGAAGATCATGGTCGAGGCCTGACATGGCCGGGCCCGGAGCGCCGACCATCGTCTTCCTCGGCCAGCCGAACTGCGGCAAGAGCACGCTTTTCAACGCCCTGGCGGGGTACAAAGCCCAGACGTCGAACTTCCCGGGCACGACGATCCGCCACACCCACAGCGAGGTCACGATCGCGGGCCGGAGGCTCGACATCATCGACCTGCCGGGCACGTATTCTCTCCGTCCGGCGGATCCCGCGGAGAAGGTCGCCCTCCGGCATCTCTTCCTCGAGCGGCCGGACCTCGTCGTCAACGTCGTCGACGCCTCGATCCTCGGCCGGAGCCTCGAGTTGACGCTCGAGCTCCTGGAAATGCGCCGGCCGATGATCGTCGCCCTCAATATGACCGACCTGGCAGAGCGGCGGGGGATCCGGATCGACGCCGAGCGATTGTCGGCCCGGCTGGGCGTTCCCGTCATTCCGACCATCGCCTCGCACGGCCGGGGGATCAAGGAACTCATGGACGCGGCCCTGGCCTGCCTCGAACGTCCCTGTCTCGGACCGCGCCCGGCCTGGTCGAGCGACGTCGAGGCCGCGGTCGAAGCCTTCGCCGCGGGCCTGCCCGAAGGCTTCGCCTGCATCTCCGACTCCCGGTTCACCGCCGTCCAGATGATCGAATCCGGCCAGACGTTCTGCGATGCGTTCCTCGGCGAGATCGATCCGGCCCTCAAGGAGGCTCTCGAGGCGACGCGGGGCCGGCTCGTCGGCCTGCGGGGCAAGCCGGCCTGGGAGATCATCGCCGCGGAGCGTCATCATCTGGCCCAAAAGATCTTCGAGGAAAGCGCCCAGGTCCGCCGGCGCCTGCGCCGCCCCCTGAGCGAGCGGCTCGACGACGTGCTGATGCACCCCGTGCTCGGATACATCGTCCTTTCGGCCGTCCTTCTGGGCTTCTTCTTCGCCGTCTTCGGGATCGGAAGTCCGCTGGAAACGGCCCTCCTCAGGCCGCTGACCGCGGCCAAGGCGGTCCTGGCCGGCCGATTCGGGAACGGGATCCTTTTTCACGTCTCCGACGGCATCCTCCAGGGCGTCGGCGGCGGCGTCGCCATCGTCCTGCCGTATTTCCTTCCCCTCCTCTTCCTGATGGCCGTCCTCGAAGACTCCGGGTATCTGGCCCGGGCGGGCTTCCTTCTCGACACGTTCATGCATCGGATCGGCCTCCACGGGAAATCGGTCGCCCCTTTTATCCTCGGATTCGGCTGCAACGTCCCCGCCATCTCGGCCACCCGCATCCTGGAGTCGCATCGGGACCGCGTCCTGACCTCCCTCCTCATCCCTTTCATTCCCTGTTCGGCCCGGACGACGATCATCCTCGCCCTGGTCGCCTTTTTCCTCGGCCCGTGGGGGGCCCTGGGATTCTACGCCGCGAACCTGCTCCTCCTCGCCGTCCTGAGCAAGGTCCTGAGCTTGTTCCTGAAGGAGGAATCGCCGGGCCTGATCCTCGAGATCCCCACCCTCAAAGTCCCCCGGCCCGGGGCGATCCTCCTCAAGGTCTGGTTCCAGCTCCGCGGGTTCCTCCGCTTCGCCTGGCCGCTGCTCATCGTCGGAAGCGTCATCCTCGGGCTCGTCCAGGCTCTCCACGCCGACCGCGCGATCAACGCCGCGCTCGCCCCGCTCGTCGAGGGCGTCCTCGGCTTGCCCCGGGCGCTGGGCGTGACGCTCATCTTCGGTTTCCTGCGCAAGGAGCTCTCCCTGCTGATGATGCTCCAGGCGCTGGGCGCGGACTACCGCAGCCTGCCTTCCCTCATGGGCACGGACCAGATCATCGTTTTCACGGTCTTCGTCAGCCTGTTCATCCCCTGCCTCTCGACGTTCGCCATCATGTGGAAGGAGATCGGACGCCGGATCGCCCTTCTCTCCGCGGGGCTGAGCGTGTCCGTCGCCGTCATCGTCAGCACGATCGTCCGCTGGCTTATCTGATCCTAGTGATGCGTCTCGTAATGACCTTGACTAATTGACGCACGACGTGGACGCATCACATCCGGGGGAGTTTGAGGGGGAATGGATTGATTCCCCCTCAGGGGGTCAGCGAAGCGCCGAGGGGGGAGCTTGACTCCCCCCTGGAAGTGTCCCGTCTCTGCGCATAGAATAGGTGACGAATGAATGAGACGGGACACTAGGAGGACCGATCATGACCCGCCGTTTTCCGCGACTCCCAGGGATGATCTTCACCCTCGCCGCGCTCTCCGGCGCCCTCCTCGCCGCCCCGGCGGCGGTCAAGATCTATTGGGGCGATTCCGTGCCCAAGGGCTGGAACGGCGCCTGGCCCCTCAAGCTCCAGACCGTCCCCGAACGGACGCGGTTCGAGCGGACGGCTGCCTCGACCGAGATCCTCGATTTCATCGATGTCCTGCGCTGGTCGAGCGACAAGGTCGCCGTCCTGACCGTCTACACGAGCCCGATGCGGCGGATCTGTCCCGCGGTCGTCCTCGCCTCTCCCCGGGTGGCGACTCCCGAAGAGGCGGCGAAATCGGGCAAGACGGTCGTCTACCTCCAAGGCAACATCCATCCCTATGAACCCGAGGGCAAGGAAGCCCTTCTCATGCTTTCGCGCGAGATCCTTTTCGGCCGGATGCAGCGGCTCCTCGACGATTTGATCATCATCGTCTGTCCGAGCTTCAACATCGACGGGAACGATACGCTCACCCTGTCCGAGGGGACGCCCCACATCCTGGGCTCGGGCAACAACTCCCAGAACCTCAACCTCAACCGCGACGCCGTCCGCGTCGACACCGTCGAGGTCGCCGGACTCTACAGAACGATCTTCAACCGCTGGGATCCCACGCTCGTCTTCGACGCCCACATGATGGGCCGGGTCCAGCACGGCTACGCCGACGGGTACGCGACGTGCACGGTTCCGGCCGCCCACCCGGGACCGCGCGGCTATGTCTTCGACACGCTTTTCCCGGCCGTCCGGGAGGCGACCCGGAAGAATTTCGGCCTCGAGGTCTTCACTCATTGCGGGACGGACAACCGTTGGCCGCCGACGGTTTGGGGACACGATCAGGCGATCTGGTCCACCGAAGCGAAGTTCGTCGCGAATATGTACGGCCTGCGCAACCGGATGGCCATCCTGGCCGAGACGCCCGGCCACGAATCCTTCGAGCGGCGCATCTACGCCCATTTCGCCCTCATCGCCGAGGTCCTGTCCTATGCGGCCGCCCACGGCAAGGAAATGCGGGCGATCTGCGCGGACGCCGACCGGGAGGTCGTCGAGGCCGTCCGGTCGAAGTCCGAAAGGGGGACGCTCAGGAATTTCGTCGCCGGGACGTACGCTTCGCGGGGCAAGGTCGACATCCTGATGTACCGGCAGCGGAACGTCCCCGAGCTCTTCCCGGGAACGAGCGTCCGCGGGAAAATGCCCGCCGCCCTCCTCGGCCCGCCGGAAGTCGTCCCGGGGGTCGACTTCATGACCCTTCCCGTCGGAACGGCCGAAGCGGCCGTCCCGCGCGCGTATCTCATCCCCGCCGAGCTCGGGTTCATCGCCGAGAAGCTCCGCATCCACAACATCAAGGTGGAGACGCTGTCCAAGCCGGTCAAGTCCGCGGGGGAGGAGTTCGTCGTCGACAGGGTGGGGTCGGTGAGGGGCGGCGGCGGAGCCACGACGAAGCTCGAAGGCGTGTTCGCTCCCATGGCCCTTCGGGAGTTTCCGGCCGGGACGTTTCGCGTCGACATGGCCCAGCCGATGGCCAACGCGGCGTTCTACCTTCTCGAGCCGCAGGCGGCGGACGGATTCGCCGGATCGGGGGTCTTCGACGATTATCTCAAGTCGATCGGCGCGGAAAAGAGAAGCGTCGTCTACCCGGTCGTGAAGGTTTTCAAGATCCCGGACTGATCATCCGCCTAGGCTTTTTCGGGATAGGCTTCGATCTCGGCCTTGAGCTCGGCGATGATCTCCCCGACCGTCGTGATCCGGTTCACCCGCCAGGCGTTCTGGCCGCAGAAGACGAGCCCCCGCTCCATGTCCCCCTGGAAGGCGTGGGTCAGGGCCAGGGCGATGCAGTACTTGGCCGTCGCGACGTCGCAGGTCGAGAGGCAGCGGTATGGGCATTTGATCTTGTCGAGCTTCCCTTCGTCCAGGTTCCTCAGGAAGGGGTTCCGGATCGCCCGGCCCGGAAGCCCGACCGGGCTCTTGATGATGACGATATCCTCTTCTTTGGAATCGATGTAGGTCTGTTTGAATTCGGCCGAGACTTCGCACTCCTCCGTGCAGACGAACCGCGTCGCCATCTGGACGCCGGAAGCGCCGGCCTGGAGCATCCGGGCGATGTCGTCTCCGGTATAGATCCCTCCGCCGGCGATGACCGGGATCTTCTGCCCGTACTTTTCCTCGAACGGCTTGATCACGGCCAGGACCTCGGGAAGAAGGATCTCGAGGGAATATTTTTCGGGTTCCATGAGCTGTTCGGCCGAGAATCCGAGATGACCTCCGGCCAGCGGGCCCTCGAGCACGAGGGCGTCGGCCGTCCGCGCGTACCGCTTGTCCCACGTCCGAAGGACGATATCGGCCGCCCGGCCGGAGCTCACGATCGGAATGAGATAGATCGGGTCGTCGCCGATCATCTCGGGGAGCTTGAGGGGAAGGGAGGCGCCGGAGACGACGAACTCGGCCCCTTCTCGGGCCGAGGTCCGGACGAGGTCCCGGGCGTTGCTGAGGACGCCCAGGATATTGATCGCGATCGGCCCTTTGGTCATGCTCTTCGTCCGGCGGATCTCCTCGACCAGGCCTTCCCGGCCGACCCGCTCGAAATCGGTCTTCGAGGCTTCGATGTCGCCCAGGCCGACGGCGGCGAGGGTCCCGATGCCGCCTTCGTTCGCCACGGCGGCGGCGAGACGGGCCTTGGAAACGCGGACGCCCATTCCGCCCTGGATGATGGGCAGCGGGACGGTGATCTTGCCGATGGTCAAGGGGGGGATCTTCATGGGTTATTCCTATATCTCCGTGCGGCCAGGCAGGCGTTACCCCCGCCGAAGCCGAATGAGTTGCTGAGGACGGCCTCGATCTCGATCGATTCCGCCCCGTGCACGACGTAATCCAGGGGGCACTCGGGATCGGGCGCCTCATAATTGATCGTCGGCGGGATGACGCCCGTCCGGACGCTCATGACTGCGGCCGCGAATTCGACGGCCCCCGCCGCGGCCAGGAGATGGCCGATCATCGATTTGTTCGAGCTGACCTTGATCCGGGCCGCGCGGCGGCCGAAGACGGCTTGGATCGCCGCGCTTTCGAGCTTGTCGTTGAGGACGGTCGACGTGCCGTGAGCGTTGATATGGCCGATGTCCTCGGGCTCGAGGCCCGCGTCGGCCAGGGCGGCCCGCATGGCCCGGGCCATGCCTTCGGCCGTCGGGTCGGGGGCGGTCAGGTGGTAGGCATCCGCCGTGTTCCCGTAGCCGGCGAGCTCGGCTTGGATCACGGCTCCGCGCTTCCGGGCGTGCTCCAGCCGCTCCAACACGACGACCCCCGCCCCCTCGCCCATGACGAATCCATCCCGGCCGGCCGAGAAAGGCCGCGAGGCCGTTGCGACGTCGTCGTTGCGCCGGGACATGGACCGGTTGGCGCAAAAGCCGCCGTAGGCCATCGGGGTCAGGCAGGCTTCGGAGCCTCCGGCGAGCATGATGTCGGCCTCGCCGCGCTGGAGGATCCGGAAGGCGTCCCCGATGGCGTTCGACCCGGTCGAACAGGCCACGGACGGCGCCGAAAGCGGCCCCTTGAGGCCATAGCGGATCGAGACCTGGCAGGCGGCCATGTTGACGAGAAGCTTCGTGACGAAGAAAGGATCGAACGCCCGGGGCCCTTTTTCGGCCAGCCGGGCCTGGCCGGTCTCGATCGTTTCCGAACCGCCGATCCCTGAGCCGATGATGACACCCGCGCGCTCTCCCGGAAAAGAACCTCGGGCGAGCCCGCTGTCGTCCATGGCCAGATCGGCCGCGACCACGGCGAACTGGGCGAAGCGGTCCATCCGGCCGGCGGATTTCCGGTCGATCCAGCGCGTCGGATCGAAGCCCCCGACCTCCGAAGCCATGGTCGAGGGGAAGGCCGAGACGTCGAACCGGGTCAGGCGGGAGATTCCGTTTTTTCCCGAGATCAGGGCCTGCCAGAAATCGGCCAGACCGATGCCGATGGACGTGACGGTCCCAAGGCCCGTAACAACGACTCTGCTGTCGGACAATCGATTCTCTTCCGGGAAACCCTACCGCATTCGGCCTCGGAGCGCAAGAAAAAAATTCCGGCCCTCCCGGCCGGCGCGCCCCGGACGGACGTGTCCCGCCTTGCTTTTCCGGCGGAAGCGAACTATTTTATGCCGGTGAGCACGACGCCTTGCCGCCGTTTTTTTTCCGGGCCTTGCCTTCCATCGATCCTCCTTTGGGCGGCCCTGCCCGGCGCGGCGGCCGGACATCTTCCCGTTCTTCCGGCCGGTTCGGCTGTCCGGCCGAACGTCCTGCTCATCACGATCGATACGCTCCGCGCCGACCGGGTCGGCGTCCTGGGCTCGCCGCGAGGCCTGACCCCGAACATCGACCGCTTCGCGGCGGATGCCGTCGTCTTCGAGCGGGCCTACGCCCACACGGTCACGACCCTTCCTTCCCACGTCAACATCCTGCTCGGCACGACGCCCCCGTCCCACGGGGTCCACGACAACGCGAATTTCGTCGTCCCGCCGGACCCCCCGACTTTGGCAACCCATCTCAAAGCGGCGGGCTATGTCACGGGAGCGTTCGTCGGCGGATTTCCGCTCGACGCGCGTTTCGGCCTGGGCCGCGGATTCGACGTCTACGATGACGATCTGCGGGCGCGGGAGAAGGAGCCGGGAATCGAGCCGGGCCGGGAGAGGCGGGCCAAGGCTGTTCTCGACCGGGCCCGAGCCTGGCTCGATGGAGCGAAGCCGCCCTGGTTCCTCTGGGTCCATTTTTACGATCCCCACGATCCGTATTCTCCGCCCGAGCCGTTCCTCTCCCGCTTTGCCAAAGAGCGCTATGACGGAGAGATCGCTTACACAGACGACGTCCTGGGGGGGCTCCTCGATTCGCTCCGCGATCCCGGCGCCGCGGGGCGGACCCTCGTCGTTCTGACCGGAGACCATGGGGAGTCCCTGGGCGACCACGGCGAGCGGACTCACGGATTCTTCGCTTATGAGCCGGCCCTGCGGATCCCCCTGATCATCCGGGTCCCGGCCGGGCCAGGGAAGCCGGGCCGACGCGTCGCGGCGACCGTTTCCCACGTGGACATCTTCCCCACGGTCTGCGAAGTCCTCGGCCTCCGGCCGCCGGCGGGCCTGCAGGGGCGATCGCTCAAAGCGATCCTGGACGGAGGCCGGATGGACGGGCGGCCGGTCTATTTCGAATCGCTCTCGCCCGCACTCAATCTCGGCTGGGCTCCCATCACCGGCTTTCTCTCGGAAGGGAGGAAGTTCATCGAATCGCCCGTTCCCGAGCTCTACGACCTGGCCCGGGACCCGGTCGAACGCGACAACCGCGCACCGGAAAGCGATCTCGGACTTCTTCGGAAAGAGCTGGCTTCGATCGTCGCCCGGCTCACCGCGGACGGGGCCGCGGGCGCCCGCCGGACGCCCGACCGGACGACGCGCAGGGTCCTCGAAAGCCTCGGCTACCTGGCCGGGGGTACCGGCGCGACGAAGTCGGCTTTCGGTCCCGGAGACGACGTCAAGACGCTCCTCCCTCTCCAGAACAAGGCCATGGACGCCCTCGATCTCTCCAATTCCGGCCGGGGCCGCGAAGCGACCGAGGCCCTGAAAGAGATCATCGGCTCCGCGACGACCGTCAGCGCGGCTTATCTCAATCTGGCGACGATCTATTCGCGGCAGGGCCGGCCTTCCGACGCGGCCGCGGTCTTGAAGCTCGGGCTGGAGAGGCTTCCCGGCGTCTATGACCTTTTCGTCCAATATCTCGTCCACCTGCAGGAGGCGGGGGAGGCGGCCGAGGTCGTCCGCGTGTTCGAATCCATGGATATCCCGCAGGCGGCCTCCGATCCCGTCGTCTGGAACCTCGCCGGGCTGGCCTACGGGAGCTCCGGCAACGCCGCCCGGGCGAAGGAATGCTTCGCCCGGTCGATCGCGCTCGACCCGAAATTCGCCGTCCCGCATAACAGCCTGGGCACGGTCCTGACCTTCGAGTTCAAGTCGGACGGATCGCGCGACACCTACAACCGGGCCGCGGAGGCCTTCGCCCGGGCGATCGAGCTCGATCCCGCTTACGCGGCGGCTTACCACGGGTTGGGGGTCGTCCATTTCCAGGCCAAAGCCTATGACCGGGCGATCGCTGCGTTCGACAAGGCTCTGGCCCTGGGCGTCGGACTGGATGAGACGCGCTATTTCCTGGGGATCTCGCATTTCGTCCGCGGCGAGCTCGCGGCCGCCCTCGTTTCGTTGACGGCCTTCCGCGGCAGCCCCTCCTATGCCCGCATGAGCGCCGCGGAGAAGGCCCGGCTCGACGCTTACATCGCCCAGTGCAAAAAGACCGGATAAAAAAAAGAGAGGCGGTCGAAAGACCGCCTCTCGCGAAATTCCGTTCCCGCCCGCGCCTTAGAAGCTGAACCGGGCTCCGAACCGGATGGACCGGACGCCGGAGATGCTCGTGATCGCGGCGTAGGTCGTCGAAAGCGTGGAGACCACCGGGGTTTGGTCATAGCGGAGATAGGTGGCCGGGTCCTGGTTGATGCTGAGGGACTTCGACCCCGCCAGGTTGAAGATGTCGACGTAGACGTTCATCCGGCCGAACGTGCTGATCTTGAACTCCTTCTCGAACCGGAGGTCCAGGTTCGTGTAGCTCGGCCCGCGCTGAGCACCCGATTTCTCTGCGTTCACGGCGTAATAAGAGCTGGCCACGCCGTAGCCCATGTAATTGGCCGGGAAATAGACGCGGGGGATCGACCGGCCCCAGGGGCTCCCGGAGAGGAACTGGAAATAGGCGCTGAGGATGAAGTTCCCGGGGAGGATGTACGTCCCCATGAGCTTGATCTGGAGCGGCCGGTCATAGGACATGAACCCGTAGCTGTTGATCAGGGTGTTCGGGTTGTCGAACATCGTCGATTCGCCCTCGGTCGCGCTGTATCCGGGGTCCGTGTTCCCCTTGAACTGGCTGTACAGGACCGAGCCCTTGAGCTGCCATTTGCTCGACATCCGCTTGTCGAAGCTGAGGATGGCCGCCCAGTACTCGCGCTTGGCCTCGGGGGGATTGGTGCCCCTCATGTTCGCCGCCGGCCGGTCGGCCCGCAGGCCGTACGCGGTCATGGTCTGGTCGTCGCCCGTGTTGAACGTGTTGTCCCAGCCGGGATCGACGAAGGTGAACGGGAGCCAGATGGGCCCGACCGAGTCCTTGGCGTTGATGTCGTAGCCGTTGACCTCGTCATAGTCCTCGACGATGTTCCGGTTGACCTTGTAGACGAAATCGAAGCCGATCCGGAAGTCCTTGAGGACCTCCTGCTCGATCCCGGCCATGAACTCGTCCATATGGGGGGCTTTCAGCTTGTCGTAATAGTTGTACGCGGGATCCTGGTTGGGATATCCGCCGTTGGCCGAGTCCACGACGTAGAGGTCGGTCCCCGGCAGGTCCATCATCTTGTTCTTGTTCGTGTCGGTCCAGAGATAATAGACCGACCCCGCGCCGAAGATCTGGCTGCCGTTGTATTTTGAGGTCCACACCGGTTCGTAATAGCGGGAATAGGACAGCTTGGCCGCCGTCTTGCCCGTGCCGAAGACGTCGTAGACGAGGCCGATCCTCGGAGAAAGGGTGGTGAATTTGACGGGCACCTTGTAGGGCGTCGTCAGGGCGTCCCAGGGCGCGTATTTCTGCCCGTCGGCATAGGCCTGCAGGGTCAGGGCCTCGATCAGGTAATTGGGTCCGTACTGCGCGACCAGGGCCGGGTTCCCCTGCGGGGGGCCGAAGTCATAGCGCAGCTGCGGCCGGCTTTGCTCGGGCTCATACTCGTAGCTGTGGTCCAGGCGCAGGCCGAGGTTCAGGGTCAGACGCCCGAACGAAGCGCTGTCCTGGAGGAAGCCGGAGAACCGCCTGGAGTGGTCCTGGACATCCCACATCCCTTTGTTGGGCGTGCTTGTCCGGATCCGGAGCCGGCCCCGGAAGGCCGTCGTGCTCGAATAGTAAGGATTCTGGGTCAGCCAGTTCGACCAGTAGGAATAATAGGGGTTTTCCCGCCACCAGTCGCGGTGGTACTCGCCCTGCTCGAATTCCGCGCCCGCTTTGAACTCGTGGTCGGCGCCCAGGAAGTCGTCCTGGAAGCGGGTGAGCGAGGCGGAGGCGACGATCTTCTTGCGGATGTATTCGTCGTTGTAACCCGCCGCGCCCCAGTACACCTTGGCCGTGTTGTCGTAGTACGTATAATCGTTTGGGGTCATCGAGTGGAGGGGGAAGAAGCGGCGGACGTAGGTTCCCCGGACGTCCAGGAACGTGTTCTGGTCGATGATGGCGTTGAACTGGTGGGTCGTCGTGTAGGTGTTCTCATGATCCCAGATCCGGACGTATTCGAAGGAGGCGTCCACGCCGAGCGAGTTCTGGTAGACCGGCTCGTAGATGTGGTTGTAGTGGAGCATCCCCATGTACTTGATGTTGGGCGTGATCTGGAAGGTGAGCTTGCCGAAGCCCAGCCATTCCTGGTGCTCGACGTCGTAGTGCTGGGTCTTTTCGGGATCCGTGAATCCCGCGTTCCTCATCCGCATCTCCGGGGTGTTCGGGTTGGCCTGCGTCCAGACTTGGCGCCTCCCGTTGAGGAAGAACCACAGCTTGTCCTTGATGATCGGCCCGCCGAAGTTCAGGGAGAGATCCTTGTAGCCCAGGAACTTCTCGGGCGGGTTGACGTTGAGGGCCTTGATCTGCGTCGAGTTGAAGAGGTTCTCGCCCAGGCCCTTGTCGGTGTAATAGGCCACGGCCGAGCCGGAGAACCTGTTGCTTCCGCTCTTGGTGACGATGTTGATGTAGGTCGAATCGGTCTGGCCGACCTCGGCCGGGTGGGCCCCCATCTCGAACTCGATCTCGTCGTAGACGTCGACGTTGATGTTGGCCATCGAGTAGTTCACGGCCGGGTCGTTCATCGGGACGCCGTCCAGTGCGTAGAGGGTGCTCCGGAGGGTCCCGCCGAGGATGGACGACATCCGGCGGTAGCCGATGCCCTCCTCGATCGAGCCGGGGATCGAGTTCTGGATGTCGTAGAGGTCCCGGTTCATCGGGATGCTGGCCAGGAACTGCGAGCTGAAGTTGACGCTCATCTTCGAGGACTGGATGTCGACGACGGGAGACGTACCAACGACCATAATTTCCTCGGAGATCCGCGCCGTATCCAGCTCGATCGTGACCTCGAAGGTCTTGCCGACGCTGATGATGATCCCGGTCAGCGTCTTGGTCTGGAAGTTCGGCATCTCGGCCTTGACCTGGTATTCGCCGGGGGCAAGGAGCGGAAAGCGGAACGAGCCGTTCTCCGCGGTCACGTAGCTCTTCGGGCCCATCATGGCCGGGCCGGACAGGGTGACCGTCGCCCCGGGCAGGGGGACCTTCTCCTTGTCGATGACCTGGCCGTGGAGCGAGCCGCTCTGGCGGCCGACCTGGCCGTAGCCGAACGCGGCGAAGGTCAGGATCAAGAGAAGGGAAAAAAAGACGGAAAAAGAGCGTTTGGACATGAATCCTCCTCTAGATAAGTCCCAAGATGATTTTGGTATAACGCAAACGAGAAGGAATATGCAAGCCATTTTTTTGCCCGGCCGGGGCGCGTCCGGCGGGGCGGATCAGTCCCGTTCCAGGACGACGACGGCGACGGCCAGCTCGGCGATGTGAGTGAGGGAGACGCGGCTGCGGCTGAACCCGAAGTCCTCGCCCGAGCGGACGACGAGGCGCGGCTGACCGGAGGGCTCGTTGACCGTTTCGACGTCCGTCCATCCGGCCCGGCGTCCGACGGCCTTGAAGAACGCCTCCTTCGCCGCGAAGCGGGCGGCGAGGTGCTGGAACCGGCTGGCCTTGCCGTCGCTATAGGCGATCTCCGCCGGGGTGAAGACGCGGTCGACGAACCGGGGCGTCCGCTCGATCGCCTTGCGGACCCGGGCGACCTCGATGATGTCGATCCCGATGCCGATGATCATGGCACGCTCCTCGTGTCCCGTCGGCTAGGCGAAGCTCCGCTTGGCCCGGCGCCGGCGGTGGAAAGCCACGGCGAAGCGGTGGGCTTCGTCGCGGACGCGCTGGAGGATCTTGAGGGCCGGATCGGTGCGCTCGAGCCGCAGGCCGTCGCCGCGCCCCGAAAGGAAGATGATCTCCTCGCCCTTGGCCAGGGAGGCCAGGGGGAGCCGCTCGAGCCCCAGCTCATTCAGGACGGCCCGGGCCGCGCCGAATTGGGGCTTTCCGCCGTCGACGAAGACGAGGTCGGGCCGGGCCGACCGTTCCGCCAGGACGCGGGCATAGCGCCGCCGCAGGACCTCGGCCAGCGAAGCGACGTCGTTCGGGCCCGCGACGGTCTTGATCTTGAACCTTCTGTAGCCGGACTTGTCCGGACGGCCGTTGACGAACGCGACCATCGAGGCCACGGATTCCGCTCCGCCCGTATTCGAGATGTCGAAGCCCTCGATGCGCACCGGCAGGGCGGGGAGGCCGAGCCGGGCCCTCAATTCCTCAAGCGCGGCGAAGGCGTCGCTCTTGTCGCGCAGGGCGATCCCGGCGTTGGCCGCCGCGAGGTCCAGAAGGCCGCGGGACGGGCCCCGCGACGGCGAGGCGATCCGGACGCGCCGCCCGGCGCGCTCCCCGAGGATCCGCTCGAGGCCGCCCGCGTCGTCCGGCAAGACGGGGACGAGAATTTTGGCCGGGATGCCGGCCCCGGAATAGAACTCGACCAGGAAATCGCGGAAGAACGCGGAGTCGGACCGCTCCGCCGAATCCTCGGCCCGGAATTCCCGGGATTCGCGAACCTTGCCGCCGCGCATGAAAAAGGCGTAGACGGCCCGCGACCGGCCCTCGCGGGCCGCGCCGAAGACGTCCTGGTTTTCGAGGCGCACCGAGGTCAGCCGCGGTTTCATCCTGATGTGCTCGAGCGTTCCGATGAGGTCCCGAATCCGGGCCGCTTCTTCGAAGTCGAGGCGCTCGGCCGCCCGGGCCATCCTCTCTTTGAGGGCCGCGGCCAGGGCGGCGGTCTTTCCTTCGAGGAAGAGGAGGGCGTGGTCGACGTTCTCCCGGTAGGCCCGCTCGTCGACGGCCCCGACGCAGGGCCCGGAACAGAGCTTGATGTCGTACTCGAGACAGGGGCGCTTGCGCTTTCCCGGGATCTCCTCCGCGCAGTTGCGGACCTGGAAGTGCTTCTGGAGCATATGGATCGTCCGCCGGGCTTCCCGGGCCGGGCTGAACGGGCCGAAATACTTCGAGCCGTCCTTCCCGACGCGCCGCTCGAACCGGACGGCCGGGAACGCTTCTCCGACCGTGAGCTTCAGGTAGGGGAAGCTCTTGTCGTCCTTGAGCCGGAGGTTGAACTTCGGCTGGACCTGCTGGACGAAGTTGTTCTCGAGGAAAGCCGCCTCGCGCTCCGAGCCGGTCAGGATGTAGTCGATCGAGGCCGTTTCGGCGATGATGTTCCGGACCTTGGGATCGTCGCTCGGCTGGAAATAGGAGCGGACCCGGTCATTCAGCCGGCGGGCCTTGCCGATGTAGATCACTTCGCCCGCGGCGTTCTTGAAGAAGTAGATCCCGGGCTGCTCGGGGAGCGCCTCGGCCGCGGCGCGGGCGTCCTCCCGGGCGGCCGGCCGGTCGGGGGGAGCGGGGGAGCGCCTCATGTCCTGTCGATCTCCAGGTCGATCCGCTTCAGCTTCGCGATCTCGTCGCGGATCCGGGCCGCCTTCTCGAACTCGAGGGCCTTGGCCGCGGCGGCCATCGTCCTCTCCATGTCCGCGATCCGGCGGCGGCGCTTCTCCGGAGAGAGGTCCGCGTCCCGCTCCTCGGGCCCCTTGGTGATATCGAAATAATCGCGCTCGTAGACGCTGGAGAGGACCTCGTCGATCCGCTTCCGGATCGATTGGGGGGTGATCCCGTGGAGGGTGTTGAACTCGGACTGGAGCTTCCGCCGGCGCTCGGTCTCGGCCATGGCCTCCCGCATTGAGTCCGTGACCGCTTCGGCGTAGAGGAGGGCCAGTCCGTTAACGTTCCGGGCGGCCCGGCCGAACGTCTGGATGAGGGCGCGCGCGGAGCGGAGGAATCCCTCCTTGTCCGCGTCGAGGATGGCCACGAGCGAGACCTCGGGCAGGTCGAGCCCCTCGCGGAGGAGGTTGATCCCGATGAGCGCGTCGAAGGCGCCCCGGCGCAGGTCGCGGAGGATCTTGACCCGGTCCAGGGTCTCGATCTCGGAGTGGAGATAGCGGACGCGGAGGCCGCTCTCATGGTAATGGCGGGCGAGGTCTTCGGCCATCTTTTTGGTCAGGGTCGTGACGAGGGTCCGCTCGTCCCGGCCCGCCCGGGCCGCGATCTCGCCGCGGAGGTCCTCGACCTGGCCGCGGGCCGGCCGGACTTCGATCCGCGGATCGATGAGCCCGGTCGGGCGGATGATCTGCTCGACGACCTTGCCGCGGACCTTCTTCAGCTCGAACGGCCCCGGCGTCGCCGAGACGTAGAGGACCTGTCCGATGCGGCCCTCGAACTCCTCGAAGTTGAGGGGCCGGTTGTCGAGAGCCGAGGGAAGCCGGAAGCCGTGCTCGATCAGGGTCAGCTTGCGCGACCGGTCGCCGTGATACATCCCTCCGATCTGGGGGACGGTCGCGTGCGACTCGTCGATGATGGTCAGGAAGTCCTTGGGGAAGTAGTCGAGGAGGGTGTAGGGCGGGTCCCCCGTTTTCCGGTCGCTGAGGTAGAGCGAGTAGTTCTCGATCCCCGGGCAGTAGCCGAACTCCCGGAGCATGTCCATGTCGCGGAGCGTCCGTTCCTCGATCCGTTCCGCCTCGATGACCTGGCCCCGCTCGCGGAAGTACGCGGTCCGCTCCTCGAGCTCCCGTCCGATCCGGTCCACGGCCGCGTCGAGGGTCGTCCGGGGCGTGGAGAAGAAGGTCCGGGGATGGACCATCGTCCGGTCCAGGGTCTCTCTGACGTCGCCGAGGAGCGGATCGATCGAGGAGAGCCGCTTGATCCCGGCCGCGTCGAGCTCGACCCGGACGGCCCAGTCCGCGTAGGCGGGGAAGATCTCGATGACGTCGCCGCGGACGCGGAATCCGCCCCGCTTGAAGTCCGCCTCCTGACGCTCGTACTGGACCTCGACGAGCCGGCGGATGAGGTCCCGCCGGGAGAGGGCCTGCCCCGTTTCGAGGGGGAAGCTCATCCCGGCGTAGGTGGCGGGGGCGCCGATGCCGTAGATGCAGGAGACGGAAGCGACGACGATGACGTCGCGGCGGGCGAACAGGGAGTTCGTGGCATTGAGCCTCATCCGGTCGATCTCGTCGTTGATCGTCGCTTCCTTGGCGATGTAGGTGTTCGAGGAGGGGATGTAGGCCTCGGGCTGGTAGTAGTCGTAATAGGAGACGAAATACTCGATGGCGTTCCGCGGGAAGAAGCGCTTGAATTCCTGGTAGAGCTGGGCGGCCAGCGTTTTATTGTGGGAAATGACGAGGACGGGCCGGCCGGCTTTCTCGATGATGTTGGCCATCGTGAAGGTCTTGCCCGAGCCGGTGACGCCCATCAGGACCTGGTGGGGAAGCCCGCGCTCGAGGCCGTCGCGAAGGCCGCGGATGGCCGACGGCTGATCGCCCTGGGGGACGAAATCCGAGACGAGGGCGAACGGGGAAGCCACGGCGCGCTTCGCTCAGCCGGTCGCGATCTTGATGCCGCCCCGGAACTGGGCGCCTTCCTGGATCGTGACCTTGGCAGCGACGATGTCGCCTTTCATCCGCGCTTCGTGGGTGAGGGACACCGTTCCTGTGGCGCGGATGTTCCCGGTGAGGGAGCCGGCCAGATGGACCGAGCCGGCCTCGACGTCGGATTCAACCCGGGCTCCGGACTCGATCCGGAGGCGGCGGCCGTCGAGCTTCAGGTCGCCCTGGAAGCCGCCGCGGATGGTCAGGTCCTCGGCGGCTTCGATCCGGCCGACGCAGGTGAGACCGGAGCCGAGAACGGACGCTTCGTTGTCCATCGCCGCGATTATAATCGAGGAAACGGGGTCGCGTCTACAATATTCAATTTTTCGCCGAGGCGGACCGATCCTGGACGAATCTTGTGGAAAAATTGAATATTGTAGACGCGACCCCACGCCGGGGCGTCATGCCCCGATCTTGAAGGCCAGCTTTCCGATGTGATGCTTCAGGATGTCGCCATGCGCCCGGGCCGCCTCTTCGAGCCGGTACGTTCGGCTGATCTCGACGCTGAAAGGACCTTCGGAAATCAGGGCGTTGAGCCGCTTGAATGGTCCCAATCCGGGATAGCCGTCGAAAGCGCGGACCTTGACCCCGCTCGGTCCCGTGGGCTCCGGGTCGACGCCGTTGGGGTAGGCGATGGATCCGCCCTTCCTGACGTTCTGAATCGCTCCGGCCAAGCTTTTAGAGTAGGCAAAGGCGATCGCCGCGTCGAATCCTTGAGGGGCGAAATCCCTCGCCGCTTTGACGAGACCGGCCGCGCGTCCGTCGGCCGCCGCGTCGGCTCCCAGGCGCTTGACCAACTCGACGCCGTCCGGGCGAGAACCCACGGCCAGGACCCGAGCGGCCATGATCTTCGCCAGCTGAAGGGCCACATGCCCGACGCCGCCGCTCGCCCCGAGGATGATGAGCGACGAGCCGATTTTGAGCTTCAGCTTCTCGAGACCGGCAAGGGCCGTGAGTCCGCTCGCGGCCAGGGCGCCCGCTTCGAAGGTGCTGACGTTGTCGGGGATCGCGGCCGCGTTGCCCTCGGAGATCGCGGTATACTCGGCATAGAAGCCGCCCTTGGGATTATCGTAGGCGAATCCGTAAACACGATCGCCGACCTTGAACCTTCGGACCAACGGGCCGACGGCGGCCACGATTCCCGCTCCGTCGGTCCCCAGAACCAGGGGGAACCGTTTAAGGCCGGATCCCCCTTCGCGCAGCCACGGATCCCAGGCGCCCACGCCGGCGCTTTCCACCCGGATCAACACCTCAAGGCCATCCAGCGCCGGCACCGGTATCGAGGCCAGGCGAAAGACTTCGGGGCCGCCAAAGCGGTCGATGACCGCCGCCTTCATCGTCGGTGGGATCAATGGGCTCATTTCAACCTCCCCGGATATGAGATACCACCCCATTGTGGTGGAACGGAGGACGTAAAGCAAATTGACTTCACCCGGTCGCTGTGATATTTCTCAACCACCTTTTTTGGGAGGCCGGGCATGCAGGCCATCGGACTTCACGCCGTCGACTGGGTCATCATCCTTTTCTATTTCGCGTCCATCCTCGGGCTCGGGCTCTATCTGAAGAAATTCACCAAGAACGAGGAGGATTTCTTCCTCGCCGGCCGGCGGAACAGCGCCTGGGTGGCCGGCCTGGCCTTCCTCTCGGCCAACCTGGGGGCCCTCGAGCTGCTCGGGATGACGGGCAATACGTTCAAGTACGGCATGTCCGTGGCCCATTTCTACTGGATCGGGGCGATCCCGGCCATGCTCTTCCTGGGCCTCTACATGATGCCGTTCTACTACAGCAGCCGGATCAACTCCGTGCCCGGCTATCTCAAGCTCCGCTTCGACGAGAAGACGCGCGTCCTGAACGGGATCTCCTTCGCCGTGATGACCGTCCTCGTCTCGGGCATCAACCTCTACGCCATGGCCCTCGTCCTCCACACCTTCCTCGGCTGGAACTGGGACGTGAGCATGTGGGTCTCGGCCGCGACCGTCGCCGCCTACGTCACCCTGAGCGGGCTGATGTCGGCCATCTTCACCGAGATCATCCAGTTCTTCCTGATCTGGTTCGGGCTGTTCCTCGTCTCGATCCTGGGCATCATCGAGATCGGGAGCGTCGGCGAGATCATGCGCCGCATCCCCGAGGCCTACGCCAAGCTCTGGTCCACGACCGGCGATCCGACCCAGAACGGGATGCTCGTCACCTGGGGCGGGATCGTCCTGGGGCTGGGCTTCGTCCTGTCCTTCGGCTACTGGACGACCGATTTCCTCGTCGTCCAGCGCGCCTTCTCGGCCAAGGACCTCCGCGTCGGCGCGCATGACGCCGATCATCGCCTCGTTCTTCAAGATGGCCGTGCCGTTCATCGTCGTCGTCGCCGGCCTGGTCGCCCTCGTCCTCTCGCCGCGATCCGAACTCAGGTTTCGCCCTCCTCACGGACGGCGGGAAGACGAATTACGATTCCGCGCTGCCCCTGCTCATCGCCCGCTACTACCCGCGCGGGCTGGTCGGACTGGGCGTCACCGCCCTGCTGGCCGGGTTCATGGCCGGGCAGGCGGGCAACATCAGCGCCTTCAACACGGTCTGGACCTACGACATCTACCAGTCCGTGATCAACAAGAAGGCCTCGCCCAAGCACCTCCTCTGGATGGGCCGGGCGGCCACGATCGTCGGGATCCTGATCAGCGTCGGGACGGCCTACTGGGCCAAGAGCATGCCCACGCATCATGGACTACATGCAGGCGATCTTCTCCTGGGTGAACGCGCCGCTGTTCGCCACGATGCTCCTCGGGCATGTTCGTCAAGTGGATCACGCCCAACGGCGCGTTCTGGGGGCTCATCGCGGGCATGGGCTCGTCCGTTCACCATGTACCTGGCGGTCAAGTTCTCCGTGGATTCCGGCACGGCCTCCTGACCCTCTCCGGGCGCCGCGAGCGACATGGCCGCCAACTTCTGGCGCGCCTGGTGGGCCTGGCTGATCTGCTTCTTCGTCACCATCGTGATCAGCCTCTTCACGAAGAAGAAGCCCGAAGCCGAGCTCGTCGGACTGGTCAAGGGGCTGACGCAGGGGACCGGCGGCGAAGCCGTTCCCTGGTTCCGGCGTCCCGGCTTCTTCGCCCTCCTGTCCCTGGCCGTCTTCGTCGTCCTTAACATCATTTTCTGGTAAAAAGGGAAGAAAGCCATGGCCGAGAACGTCCATAAGATGAGACCGATATGGTTCTTCGTGGGCATTATCCTGGCCGTCCTGGGCGGCCTCATCCTTGGAACGGGGCTCTATGACCTTTTCACCGGCGTCGAATCGGGCCGCGTCCTGGCCCGGCTCCATCCCGCCATCTGGTGGGGAGGGCTGATGGTCGTCGCCGGCCTCGCCTTCGTCGTCCTGAACAGGAAATCGATCCGTTGACTGAAGACCCGTCCGGCCGGACCGCGGAGGATCTCGCCGGACGCGTCGAGCGCGCGTTTCGGGACGCCTTCGGCGTCGCCCCGCTCCTCGTCCGTTCGCCGGGCCGAGTCAACCTGATCGGCGAGCACACGGACTACAACGAGGGCTTCGTCCTGCCCGCGGCCGTGGACAAGGCCATCTGTTTTCGCCGTCGCCCCCAGGACGGGAACGACGGCACGCTCCGCGGCTTTCGACCTCGGCACAGAGCCACGAGTTCGAGGTCTCCCGGCCGGCCGCGGAGTCCCCTGGGCTGGCCGAACTATCTGCTCGGCGTCGTCGATCAGCTCAACAGGCTCGGTGCCCCCGTCGGCGGCTTCGCCTGCGTCTTCGGCGGCGACATCCCCATCGGCTCGGGATGTCCTCCTCGGCCGCCCTCGAAGGCGGCCTGGCCTTCGCCCTGAACAGGGTCTTCGGGCTGGGCCTCGATCCCCTGGCCCTCGTCCGGCTCGCCCAGAAAGCCGAGAACGAGTTCGTCGGCGTCCGCTGCGGGATCATGGACCAGTTCATCAACATCTTCGGCCGGCCCCGCTCCGTCCTCAAGCTCGACTGCCGGAGCCTGGAGTACCGCTATTATCCCTTCGAGCGGGACGACCTCCGCCTGGTCCTCTGCGACACGATGGTCCGCAGGGAGCTGGCGTCCTCCGAATACAACGTCCGGAGGGCCCAGTGCGAGGCGGGGGTCTCGGTCCTGGCCCGGCACGCCCCCGGCGTACGGAGCTTGCGCGACGCGACGCCGGAGCTCCTCGCCTCCCGTCGGTCCGAATTCGACCCCATCATTTATAAAAGGTGCGCCTACGTCGTCGAGGAGAACCGGCGGGTCGAGGCCGCCTGCGCCGATCTGGAAAAAGGCGATTTCGCTTCGTTCGGCCGGCGGATGAACGGCTCGCACGATGGGCTCCGGGACGATTATGAGGTCAGCTGCCCCGAGCTCGACGTCCTCGTCGACGCCGCGCGCGGCGTGCCGGGAGTCCTCGGCGCCCGGATGATGGGGGCGGGATTCGGAGGCTGCACCATCAACCTGGTCGAAGAACCGGCGGTCGGCGCCCTCCGGGAGAACGCCGCCCGGATCTACCGGTATCGATTC
Organism: Candidatus Aminicenantota bacterium; assembly: GCA_963848835.1. Taxonomy (GTDB): domain Bacteria; phylum Acidobacteriota; class Aminicenantia; order Aminicenantales; family UBA4085; genus CAWKFB01. The sequence goes on from CAWKFB010000006.1 coordinate 166,193, forward strand.
GGCAAGGAGCCGAATGTCCATATCGGAAGCCTGCGATCGGGCACGGACATCATCACCCATCCATAGGAGGAGGAAGCATGGTCAAAACGGCGCGCAAGGCTCTTCTGGGCCTTCTTCTGGCGGCAGTCTGTCTTCTGGGGGCATCCCTTCCGGGTCTTGCCCAGGGGACGCTCACGGCGGACGACTTCAACCAATTCAGCTGGCGCTGGGTCGGCCCCGTGAATTTCTCCGGGCGGATCACCGAATTCGCCGCCCCACGGGGCCAATCGACGACGTACTACGTCCTGACCGCGAGCGGCGGCCTGTGGAAGACAGAGGACAGCGGCATCCACTTCGAGCCCATCTTCGATAAGTACGGCAACATGAGCATGGGCTACATGGCGATCGCGGCGTCCAACCCCAGCATCCTGTATCTCGGGACGGGCGAGCCGATGCACGCCCGGTCCAGCTCTCGCGGCAACGGGATGTGGAAGTCCACGGACGCGGGCAAGACCTGGACGAAGATCGGCCTGGAGAAGAGCTACTTCATCCCCAAGGTCGCCGTCGACGCCAAGAATCCCGATATCGTCTACGTCGCGGCCGAGGGCAAGCTCTACGACAACGAGATGGACTGCGAGCGCGGCTTGTATAAAAGCACGGACGGGGGCAAGACCTGGACGAACGTCTTCCCGGTCAAGGATCGGGGCGTCGCCGATTTCGTCCTCGATCCGCGCGACTCGAACGTCATCATCGCCGCGGCCTATAAAACCTACCGGCGAGCCTGGACCTACATCGACCGCCAGCCCGGCAATCACCTCTATAAGTCGCTCGACGGCGGGGCAGACATGGAAGAAGCTGACCAACGGCCTGCCGACGGACATCCCGCTCGGCCGGACCGGGCTGGCTGTCTTCGAGAAGAACCCGAACATCCTCGTCGGCCGGTTCGACGAAGAGGTCAGCCTCGGCTTCGCGATGCGCGACGGGGCGGCTAATTTCCGGGAGCCCGGCGGCGGTTTCGGCGGCGGGGGGGGGCAGCGCGGCGGCGGCGCGATCTACGCCGAGGACGTCACCCTGGCCAAGTTCAAGGCGTTCAAGATCAACCCCGAGCTGGCCAAGGCGGCCCCCAAGTTCGTTCCGCTCGCGGCGGAGAACGACGCCGACCTGGTCAAGAAGCTGAACGCCTTCATCGGCGACAAGGACTTTCTGACCAAGATCGGAGCGGACGCGCTCAAGTTCAACGCCGTCGCCCGGAAGGTCTATGCCAAGAACGAAGACCTCCTCGGCCAGGTCGACGAGATCGACAAGCTCCTCAAGACCGAGGCCCCCAAGCCCGATTCGGACGAGGCCAAGGCCCGCTCCCAGGTCGTCAACCGGCACGTCCTGGAGATTCTCTACGGCGGCGTCCTCCGCAACCAGGCGGCGACGAAGCGCAGCGGCGTCATCTACCGGACCGACGATATGGGCGAGACCTGGAAGAGGATGACGGAATACAAGACGACCGGCGGGAGCGCCCAGGTCAACCAGACCGAAGGCGGCTACTACGGCCGGATCGTCCTCGACCAGACCAACGACCAGGTCATGTACTGCACCGACACGAACGCTACGGTCTCTAAGGACGGCGGCAAGACCTTCCAGGCCACGGGCTGGGACAGCGGCGGGAACTACAAGCTCCACGTCGACCATCGCGGCATCTGGGTCGATCCGCTGAACGGCAATCACATCCTGAGCGGCAACGACGGCGGAACGGGCGAGACCTGGGACGGCGGCAAGCACTGGAGCCAGAAGGCGACGATCTCCGCCCAGCAGTTCTACGACGTCTCGGCCGACAACCTCCAGCCTTACAACGTCATGGGCGGAACCCAGGACAACGGGGCCTGGCTGGGTCCGTCGCAGACGCGGAACATCTGGGGCGTCTTCGCCGCCGACTGGACGTATCTGCCGACGGGCGACGCATTCTATGTCGTCCGCGATTGGTGGAATCCCGAATACGTCTATTACGAGAGCCAATTCGGCGGCTCGAGCCGGATGAACCTCACGAACGGAACCTCGATCTCGATGACCAAGCGGACGACGACCGAAGAGACGGCCGCCGGCGTCCCGGCCCAGCGCTACCAGTGGAACGCTCCGATCGTCCTCTCGCCCCACAACCCCGGGATCGTCTTCATCTGCTCCCAGTTCGTCCATCGGTCCCTGACCCGCGGCGAGCCGGGGACGTTCGTCACGATCAGCCCCGACCTGAGCAAGGCCGACAAGGGCCGGCTGGCCGAGGCCCGGAAGACCAACCTCCAGTACGCGACGGTCTACACGTTCGCCGAGTCGGCCAAGAAGCCCGGCCTCTACTGGGCCGGCACGGACGACGGCAACGTCCAGATGTCGCCCGACGGCGGCGTGTCCTGGGTCAACATCACGGCCCAGTTTTACGACGCGGGCGGCAAGCTGAAAAAGGGGGTCCAGGGAACGGTGATCCCGTACGACCGCTGGGTCAAGAAGGTCATGCCCTCCCAGCACGACGAGAAGACCTGCTACGTAGCCTTCAGCGGCTACCGGACCCACAACGAGGATAAGACCTGACGTCTTCGTCACCCGCGACCTGGGCAAGACGTGGGAGGACCTTTCCGGCGGCCTGATGAACCCGCTCTTCGACCTGGAGGAGGACCCGGACAATGCCGAACGTCCTCTACATCGCCGGCGACACGGGCATCCAGGTGACGATCGACAAGGGCAAGACTTGGACGAACTTCTCGACCGCGGCCCCCGACGTCGTCGTCCGCGACCTGTTCATCCAGAAGCGCGACCGCGACCTCGTCATCGGGACCTACGGCCGGGGCATCTACATCGCCGACATCGCCCCGCTCAAGGAGTTCAAGCCCGAGACTCTTCCAGGAGGACGCCTATCTCTTCGACGTCGAGGACGACCATCCGCTGGAACCGCTATGATCGCAAAGGCGAGCAATACGGCGAGTTCGCCAAGGTCGACAATCCGGCGATCGGAACGACATTCTACTTCTAGCTCAAGGCCGACGCCAAGAACGTCAAGCTGACCGTCAAGGATCTCGAAGGGACGGTCCTCCAGGAGATCACCGGCGCGGTGAAAAAAGGCCTCCAGAAATCCTTCTGGGGCCTGAACCGGACCGCCCCGGGCGGACAGGCTGCCGGCCAGCGCGGCGGCTTCGCCGGAGGCGGCGGGCAGCGCGGCGGCATGGGAGGCCGGGCCGAAGCCGGCGTCTACAAAGTCACCCTGACCGTGGACGGGAAGGACATCGAGACGAAGAAGTTCACGGTCAGTCCGGACCCGATGTTCAAGTAGGAAGAAAAGGAGAGAGTTGGAAACATGAGAAAGCCACGACGCATGGCGGCGGCCGGGCTCCTGATCGCGGCCGCGTTCTTCGCGGCCGGCGGGACGGCCCTGGCCCAGGATTTTTCGAAGTATCATAATTACGCCGAGATGACGACGATCGTCCAAGGCCTGGCCGGCGCGAACAAGACGCTGGTCAAGCTTGAAACGCTCGGGAAGTCGCTCGGAAAGCGCGACCTGTGGATGCTCCAGATCGCCAATCCCGCTGGCGTTCCCGTCGGGGAGCGGCCGGGCGTCCTGATCGCGGCCAACTTCGAGGGCGATCACATTTACGGCAGCGAGCTGGCCCTGTTCATCGCCGATTTCCTCGTCAAGGGATACGGCTCGAACGCGAACGTGAAACAGCGCTTGGACAATTTCGTTTATCTACATCGTCCCCCGGGTCAATCCGGACGGCGCCGAGCTCATGTGGGCCCCAGTCAAGGCTGCCCGGCGGACGAACGCCCGCCCCTACGACGACGACAACGACGGCCGGGTGGATGAGGACGGGCCCGAGGACCTCAACAAGGACGGCGTCATCACCGTCATGCGGGTCAAGGATCCCAACGGCGACTACATCGTAGATCCGGACGAAGCCCGCCTGATGCGGCGGGCCGATCCCAAGAAAGGTGAAAAAGGGGAGTATGCCCTTTACTGGGAGGGGATCGACAACGACGGCGACGGGTTCATCAACGAGGACGGGCCCGGCGGGACCAACATCAACCGCAACTTCATGCATGATTACCCCTATTTCAAGCCCGAGGCCGGACAGTACATGGTCAGCGAGCCTGAGACGCGGGCGATGCTCGAGCTCATGATCGCGCACCGCAACATCGGCGCCATCCTGACCTTCGGCGAAAGCGACAACCTGATCACGCCTCCCACGGCGGCGGGCGTGCTGGCGGCGGCCAAGGTCATGGACCTCGAGACCGTCGCCGCGGCGAGCATCGCCGGGGCCAACAAGACCGGGATCTTCGCCTCCGCGGCCGGTTTCGGCGGCGGGCGGGGCGGCTTCGGCGGAGGCCGGGGCGGCGGCGGCGAGATGATGATCAGCGAGGAGATGCTCCAGTCGATCATGGCCGCCGGAGGCGGCGCGTTCGTGATGGGCGGAGGCGGCGGCGGACAGCGGGGCGGAGCGGCGGCGGCGCAGCCGACGGGCCGGGGGGCCATGCCCCAGCGCGCGGCCGCGACCACGTACAACGCCAGCGATGTCGACTACTTCCGGACCATCGGCGCCAAATACGCCGAGCTGACCGGGATCCGGGGGACGCTGATGAACACCAAGCCCGAGGGGGCGTTCTTCTCCTACGGCTACTTCCAGTTCGGCGTCCCGTCGTTCTCGACCCCCGGTTGGGGAACGTCCGAGGCGGCGCGCGGCGCGGGAATGGGAGGGCCGGGACAAGGCGGTCCAGGCCAGCAGATGATGCAAATGCAGCCGCCGATGGGCGGGGTGACCGGTCAGAGAGGCGCGGGTCTCGGCCAGCGGGCCGGGGCGGGGGGCGCCGCGGAAGGGCAGGGCGCCGACCGGGCGCTCCTCCAATGGATGGATAAGGAGAAGGTGGACGGCTTTGCCGCCTGGACCAAGGTGCAGCATCCCGAGTTCGGCGAGGTCGAAGTCGGAGGCTTCAAGCCCTACGCCTTCGTCAATCCCCCGGCGGCCAAGATCGCCGAGATGGGCAAGGCCCACGCCGAATTCTCGCTCTACCTTCCGACGATCTTTCCGGCCGTCAAGATCGCCAAGCTCGAAGCCGTCTCCAAGGGCGGCGGCTTGTACCGGGTCACAGCCGAAGTCGAGAACAGCGGCTTCCTTCCCACGGCCCTGACCCACGCGGTTACGGCGCGCGCGGTCAAGCCGACAATGGTCCAGCTCCAGGTCGAGCCCGACTCGATCGTTTCCGGGAGTCAAAAGACGAACTTCATCCAGGCCTTGATCGGATCGGGCGGACGGATGAAATTCGACTGGCTCATCAAGGCCAAGGCGGGCTCGAATCTCGAGCTCAAGGTCGTCTCGCAGAAGGCCGGCGCGGACAAGCGGGCCGTGGTCCTGAAGTGAGGAGGCCGGCCATGAGAACAACGAAAAGAACGCAGACCATGAGAACGAATTCCATGATCCTCAAGATGCTCCTGGTCGGGATCGCCATCCTGGCGCTCCTGCCCCAGGGAGGGATGACCCAGAAGAACCCGACGCCTCCCTTCAAGGTCAAGCTCGACTTCAACCGCTGGCACGACACGACCGAGCTCTACGCGGATATGAATCGGCTGGCGGCGGCCTACCCCAAGTTCGTCAAGGTCGGCTCGATCGGGAAGACCTTCGAAGGCCGGGACATCCAGCTCGTCACGGTCAACAACCCGGACACGGGTCCCGAGATGAGCAAGGCGGCCTTCTACATCGAGTCGAACATCCACGGCAACGAGATCCAGGGCGGGGAGATCTGCCTCTACACCGTCTGGTACCTGATGGAGAACTACGGCCGTCTCGAGCCGATCACGAGGCTCGTCAACGAGCGCGTCTTCTACATCGTTCCGACGATCAACCCCGACGGCCGCCAGTATTTCTTCGACAGCGCCGGCGGCAACGCCCGAAGCGGCCATTATCCCACCGACGACGACAACGACGGCTTGTTCGACGAAGACCCGCCGAACGACCTGAACGGGAACGGCGTGGTCGAGCAGATCCGGAAGTACGTCCCGGGCAAGGGCAACATGAGGATCAGCCGGATCGATCCCCGGATCATGGAGCCCGTCGGCTTCGGCGAAACGGGGGATTACATCCTCCTCGGCCAGGAAGGGATCGACGACGACAACGACGGCCGGGTCAACGAGGACGACAAGGGCGGCTATGACGGCAACCGGAATTATCCCAGCGACTGGCAGCCCGACTACATCCAGAGCGGGGCGATGGACTATCCGACCCAGCTATCCGAGGCCCGGGCCGAGGTCGAGTTCTGGGCCAGCCATCCGAACATCGCCGGCCTCCAGGCCTACCACAACAACGGAGGGATGATCCTCCGCGGCCCCGGGGCCGAGTCCACGGGCGAGTACCCCGCCGCCGACGTCCGGGCCTACGACGAGATCGGCCGGAACGGGGAGCGGATGCTTCCGTTCTACCGCTACATCGTCATCTGGAGCGGACTCTACACCGTTCACGGCGGAACGATCGATTTCACGAACGACGGCTTGGGGATCATGTCCTTCTCCAACGAGCTGTGGAACAACGGGCAGTATTTCACCAGTCCCGATCTCGTCGAGCAGCAGAAGGACCCCAACAGCCCGATAGCCCCGCAGCGGTCGCGCTATTTCTTCGACGACAAACTCGAGTTCGGCGCCCAGTACCTGGAGTGGAAGCCGTTCAAGCATCCGGATTACGGCGACGTCGAGATCGGGGGCTCGTGGAGCCGGTTCACCAGCCGCGTCCCGCCGGTCTTCATGCTCGAGGAGCTCTGCCACCGGAACATGGCCTTCACCCTCTACCAGGCCGACGAGATGCCCAAGATCGAGATCGGAGAGGCTTCGGCGGAAAAGCTGGACGGGGGCGTCTACCGGGTCTTCGTCGACATCGCGAACCCGAAGGTCACGCCCACGATCCTGGCTAAAGCGGCCCAGACGAACGTCGTCCGGCCCGACCTGCTGACCCTCGAGGGGAAGAACGCCGAGATCATCTCGGCCAGCTGGATCGACAACGAGGAATCGTACAAGCTCCGGCCGACGATCACGGGCTTCATCGACCAGAAGGACCTCAAGCGGATCATCGTCCGCAACGGGTTCGCCGGCAAGACGGCCCGGACGATCATGTACCTGGTCAAAGGTTCCGGGGACGTCACGGTCAAGTACGACAGCGTCAAGGGCGGGACCGTTTCCAAGACGATCAAGCTCCAGTAGGTTCCGACGATCCTGTTCGTCGGGGCGTCGTCCCGCAGGGCGAGGGCGCCCCTTTTTCATTGACATCGCGTGGCGTTCCGGCTAGATTATGGCCTCTCGGCGGCGGCGGCGCCCCGGGCCACAGGGTCCGATTCCGCCGCACTCGGCTGCGCCTACGATCGCGGACGAGTGTTTCCGTCGGAGGGAGAGCGCGGGCATAGCTCAATGGTAGAGCATCGGCTTCCCAAGCCGAGGGTTGTGGGTTCGAGTCCCATTGCCCGCTCTCTCTCCCCGAAACAACCATGAACCCCTGGCGCCTGATCGTCCACGACATCCCCCTCGCCGGATCCCTGAACATGGCCGTGGACGAGTACCTCTTCCTCGGCCTGCCCGAGGAGCCCCGGACAACTCTGCGCTTCTACCAATGGCTCCGGCCGACGGCCTCCCTCGGGGCGGGCCAGAAGATCGAGAAAGTGGTCGATTCCGACTTCTGCCTCCGGAGCGGGATCGACATCGTCCGGCGCCCGACGGGGGGAAAGGTCGTCCTGCACCACGACGAGGTCACCTACGCCGTGATCTCGAACGACGCATCCGTTTTCGGCCCGACCCTCGGCTCGTCCTACCGCCGCATCTCCGAGGCTTTGGTGATGGGGCTGGGCCGCCTCGGCCTGCGGGCCGCCCTGGCGGGCCCGCCTCCTCCGGATTACGCCCGGGGGATCATGCCCTGCTTCTCCCATCCCGCCCGGGACGAGATCGAGATCGGAGGCCGGAAGATCGTCGGCAGCGCCCAGAAGCGGATCGGGTCCCGCTTTCTCCAGCATGGGTCGGTCCCCCTCCGCCACGATGAGAAACTCCTCCGCTCCGCGACGTCATATGAGGGAGGGGAGAGGATCCAGATGACCTCGCTCTCCGAGGAATTGGGGCGGGACCTCGGGTTCGCCGAAGCGGCCCGAGCCCTGGCGGAGGGGTTCGCCGAGGCTTTCGGCGCCCTTCTCGATCCCCGCGGCTTGACCGAGGCCGAATGGGAGGCGGTCCGGAGGATCGAGACCCCGTCCGGGGCGGGTCCCCGCTGATTGCAATTTAAAAATCCCGGTGTTAATATCGACCGGAGGTCCCTAAAGCGCCGATCATGAACGAAGTTGATGAGTTGCTGAAGCTCGAGCCGGGGGATCTGCCCCCCGTCAAGGGTTTGGCCCTCGACGACCTTCACCAGAAGGTCCGGAAGAACATGTATCTCGAGCTGGGTACGGGAGCCGTCCTCTTTCTCCTGTCGCCCTCCTACTCCGTCCTCCATCCGACGCCAAACGACACGATCGGCGATCTCGTCCGGCGGAAAGAAACGGTCCTGGACCACGTCAAGGACGCCATCATCCAGAGCCTGGCCGCCTATTCCGCTCTCCTCGAAGTGAACAGCTATTTCGTCGAGCAGAACAGCTTCCTCCTCCTGGCCCGGCTCCGGGAGAAGGACTCGGGCGGCCGGCGGTACGAGATCAAGTTTTATACCCACGCCCCCCTCGAGATCCTGAGCCGGTACGAGGACAAGATCTATATCGGCCGCGATTTCCTCGACCTCTTCCATTTCCAGCGGAAGTACTTCGGCATCCGCGACCTCATCGCCTCGCTCAAGGACCAGGCCGAAAAGCTCGTCGACAAGGGCGAGGAGAAGCTCCGCAAGCCCGCGGACTACAAGGCCTTCTTCCAGGAGATCAAGGAATCGGTCGGAGAGCTCAACTCGGAGTCCCAGGCCCTACTCGAGTCCCTGCCGCCGGTCGTCGATTTCGCCAAGATGGGCGAGCAGGAGCTCATCGACGTGAACGCCCAGTACCGGGCGATCAACCATTACCTCATCGAGCTCAACGACGAGGTCGGGGAGTTCGAGAACCTTCTCCGCTTCCGGATGGAGATCGACTTCGTCCGCTACGTCACCAAGTACAAGAAGGACATCACCAACCTGATCTCGTATTTCAACATCAAGATCAACGGCAGCCTGGGCGACCGCATCCTCCACCCCCGGCACAAATAAGAAGCGATTGAGTTCCCCTCTTTGAAAAAGGGCGAGGGGAGATTTTTAAATCAATGCCCCTCGACGCGAATGTCGCCGTAGCTCGTCGAGAGGCGGACGCCCGGGCGCCCGGTCTCGGACTGGAATGCCTTGACCAGGGACTGGCCGTTGGACTCGTTCACGTCGGGCCGCTCCGGCAGGTTCCAGAAAACCCGGCCTCCCCGGGACATCCCCTCGAACGGGGCGCGCCCTCCGGCCGGCCAGGAAAGAAGGATCTCGGTGTACGTCGCCTCGACGTCGATCTGCCCGCTGAGCTCGAGAGGCTCGAGGGTGAGCTCCCCATGGGCCATGCGGATGCGGGCCTGCCCGGTGAAGCCGACGAGCCCGATGTTCTGATTCGTCGTGGCGATGTCGATGGCCTCGGCCCTCACATCGGCGGCCGCCACCTCGGAATTCGGAGCGTCGATCGTGAGGTTCCCGGCGACGCCCCGCGCTTCGATCCGGGAATAAGGCCCGGAGATGTCCACGGCTCCGGCCGCTTTGAGGACCGTGATCCCGCAATGAGGTCCGCGGATCGTGACCGGGCCCGTCTCGGAGAGGGAGATGTCCTCGTAGGAGCTTCCGATCTCGATCTTCCCCGGCAGCGCCGTTCCCGTGATTCGGGAATGGGCGCCGCTGACGACGACGCTCCCGCCCACGTCCCGGAGGCCGATCTCTCCATAGCTATGCTCGATAAACGCCCCGCCCCGGACGGTTTCGATCGTCAGGTCGGAATGCGGGCAGGTCAGCCGGACGCCGGCCGCGGCGTTCCGGACGATGACGGCTTCATAGCTATTGGAGAGGACGAGCGGCCCGGCGATCCCTTCGGCGGTGACCTCGCCATGGGGGTTCTCGATCGTCGTCTCTCCCGCGTTCGCGACCCGGACCGGGCCGTATGAGTTCCGGACCCGGACCGCGCTCCCGGACGGGACGGTGACGGTGAAAAACGTCTCGAAGCCGGTCCTCTTGAATGTGTCCCGGTTGGTGGCGAGAACGAGCCGGCCGCCGGAGCGGTCGACGGTCATCTTCAGTTGATCGGCCACGGCCTGGGCTTCCGCTTTTGTCCGTCGGACGATGCTCTTTCGAAGATGGACGGTGATCCGGTCGGCCGTTCCGGCTTGGAGATCGACCCCGCCGTGGGCGTTGTCCACCTCGAGGCGCTCGGGCAGCGGGCCGGGGATATCGAGGGATTCCTCGAAGACGAACTCCTCTCCTCCCATGAAGAAAAACGGCTCGCCCTCGAAGAACGAGCCGATCTTACCCGAGTTCGCGTAGTGCCCGATCACCCCTACGGCAATGATGAACAGGGCGAGGAGGATCTCCCGGGCTTTCACGCCCCCTCCGGACGGCCGGTCGATCCGGGCTTTGCCGCCTGGTCCCGGTTCCGTTCCTTCAGGCCGTCGAGGACCTTCGAAGCGCCCCAGACGATCAGGATCACGGGCCAGAACTTCCAGACGGCGTCCCAGGCGTCGAGGCCGAGCCGGTCGAGGAGAAAGACGCCTCCCAGGGCGATCAGGACGATGCCCCAGACGAGAGAATCGCGTTTGCGTTGCGCGGTCATGTTGTCCTCCGTGAGTTCAAGAGCTTTTCTTGCGCAGGTAGTCGACGATCATCTTGACGCCGATGGCGATCACGATGACCGGCCAGAAATCGAACATGCGGTCGTAATCGATGACGTCGAAGTTGCCGAGGAGCAGGACGGCCCCGACGGCCATCAGCACGGCTCCCCAGAAGACGGAGCCGGACGGGCCGGCGGCGGGAAGGTCCGGGACGGTGGGCGCGACGGCTCCGGCTGCGGCGGCCGGGGGGACCGGGGACCCCATCGCGCGGAGGTTGATGGCCTTGGCCGTCTGGACGGCGTCGATGATCTGGTAGAACCAGAAGCCGGCAAAGACGAGCGGGACTAACGGATGCGGTCCGTGGGGCATGATCGAGATCAGCCCGGCGAAGACGACGAAGAAGAGCAGCGCCTTCGAGGACTGTCCGTTGTAAAGCTGTCCGGCCCCCGGCAGGATGCCCGAGAGGATTCCGGCCGCGGCCGGCGACTTGGGCGGCTTTCTCTGGATGAGGATGGTTTCGGTCATGGTTCTTGCCTCCTGTGGCGATGAAGGGATTCCTATTCAATCACCGGCCCGCTTGAACGGGCTGATGCTTTCGATCGAAGCGTAGAGATTCTGGGCGAAGTCGCCGATGCTGTCCTTGACGGCGCCGGCTTCCGCGGTGAGCTTCTCGACCTGGCTGTAGCCGCGGTGGAACGTCCGGACGACGGCCCTGTCGATCGCCGCCTTGTCGGGATTGATCATATAGAGCGAGAAGAGGGCGAGGAGGATGGAGGCCGCGGCGTAGAAGGGTTGGAGCGACGGCCGGAGAAGAAGGTCGAAGACCTTGCCGGCCGCGGTCTTCCGCGCCGGGACGGCCCACAGCTCGCGCCGGAGTTCGGGGCTCGGCTCGATCTCGGGCAGCGCGGCGAGGGAAGCGGAGGCAGCCCGGAGATAGGACAGAAGCTCCGCGCACCCCGGGCAGTCCCGGAGATGGGCTTCGACCGAGGCCCGCGCCGGAGCGTCGAGCTCGCCGTCGGCGTAGGCGACGAGGAGATCCTCGAACCGTTCACACGACATGGATGCTCTCCTTTTGGTCCCGCAGAAGCTTGGCCAGCTGCAGCCGGCCCCGGGAAATGCGGGATTTGACCGTCCCGATTGGCAGGCCCATGATCTCCGCCGTCTCTTCGTAGCTTTTTCCCTGGATCTCCTTGAGGATGACGGCCATCCGGACGTCGGCCGGGAGGAGGTTCAGGCCCTGCCAAAGGACGCGCTTGGTCTCCTCGAGGGCGAGGCCGCGCTCGGGGTCGTCGGCCGAGGCGAGGGTCCCGGCGTGGGTCTCGAAGTCGTCCCGCTGGCGCTTCTCCCACTTCGTCCGGCGGTAGGAGTCGATGAGGTGGTTCCGGGCCAGGGTCAGGAACCAGGCCGTGAAGCTTCTCTCGAAGTCGTACTTGGACAGGGAGCCGTAGAGCTTGACGAAGATGTCCTGGGTCAGATCCTCGGCCTCCTCGCGGGAACCCGAGAACTGGAAGGCCAGGTTGAACACCTTCTTCGAATAGAGATCAACGATCATGCGCCAGGCTCCTGGATCGCCTTTCAGGCAATCCCGAATCAGCTCTTGCAATTCCACTCACACCATCCAGATAGACGAGATCCCGGGGCGCAGAGTTCCCTTCCCTTGGGGGATTTGTTTCACTTTTTCGGGCGGAGGGGGAGGGCCAGGGTCTCGAGGACCGCCCCCTGGGTGTCGATGACCCGGAGGCCGATCCCCTCCGGCCGGACCTCGGCCCGGATCAGGGCGTTCTGAGGGGCGCAGAGGACGGGAAAGGCGTTCCGCCCCGCCGCGGGATCGATCCGGATCAGCCGATGGTAGTGCCCGGACAGGACGACATCAATGCCCGCCTCGTTCAGGATCGGCCCCCAGATCCGGGCCAGGCTCTCGGGCGTCGTCCCGGTCCCGAACGGGGGCATATGGACAAGGACGACGCGGAAGGCGCTCCGGGCGAAAGCTTCGCTCTTCACTTCGGCCTTGAGCCATTCGGCTTCCTGGAGCCTATAGCGGTCGAAATCGACCAAGCCGGCATAGACAGGCGAATCGTCGGGCTTGTCTTCGCCCGAATCCAGGACGATGAAGCGGACCGGGCCATGATCGAAGGCGTAGTAGAACCGGCCGTCGCGGGTCGGAAAATAATCTTCCAGCCGCCGTGCGAGCGGGCCGCGCGTGTCGTGGTTGCCGCGGATATAGATGAAGGGTGAGCGCGAGGCGAACCGGCTGACCGCCGCGTCGAGGAAACCGTCGAAGATGTTCGCTTCCCGGGACAAGTCGCTGACCGTATCGCCGTTGAAGAACCGCAGCTCGGTCGGGTCTCCGCCGGGAATCTGGAGAAGGGCGTTGAGGCGAAGAGGGTCGGTATGGATGTCCTGAAAGACGTCGAACTGGAAGGCTTCGGCCTTTGGGTCGAGAGTGCGGAACTCGGTCATCGGTCCGGCCACGGACTCCCCATAGACGACCTCGTAAGGCTCGAATTTGACGATCTCCCGGGCGACAATGCGATATGGATAAGTTTTTCCCGGCTTGAGTCTCTCGATCGTGACGGTATGGCGCGTCTCGTTCGCGGCGATGAGCCCGTGGCGGGAGGGTTTGACCGAGGAGATGAGACTGCCGAATTGCGGAAACGTTCCCTTGGATTCCCCCGTGCCGAACTCGACCCAGGATGCGGCGGGTTTGTTGGTGAACCAGACGAGGGTCATGGACGTCGCAGAGGGGTTCTGCAGATAGGGGCCGTGGATGATCGCCAAGCGCTCGCCGTTCGCGGGCGAGAGGAGCGCGGCCGAGGCCAGGAAAAGAACCGCGGCGAGGCAGGCTCGGAGAGCGGAGGGGAATCTCGTTCGGCTGGGCATTTCTTCCTCCTCGGGGGGGTGGTCGCGGATAACAGTAGCAGAATCGCGAGAAGCCGGTCAATCGCCGGAGGGGCATCGGCCGTTGACAGAACGCGGCCCGGCTCCTATCATTCGGAGGAATGAATTCTCATCGCAGAAGGGAAGGAGAGCCATGACCGCTCAATCGCATCGGAACATCGTGAAGGTTTTGACCGGACACCGGACTGAAGAAGGCGCAGGAGTGCTCCTGAAACGGGTCTTCGGCTATCGGGAGGTCCCCCTTTTCGATCCGTTTTTAATGCTCGACGACTTCGGCTCGACGAATCCCGAGGACTACACAGCCGGCTTCCCCTGGCATCCCCACCGCGGGATCGAAACCGTGACTTATCTTCTGCACGGGACGGTCCGGCATGAGGACAGCATGGGCAACCGCGGCGAAATCGCCGACGGCCAGGTCCAATGGATGACCGCCGGAGGCGGGATCATCCATCAGGAGATGCCGCAGGCCCAAAAGGACTTCCTCCGGGGGCTCCAGCTGTGGGTCAACCTCCCGGCGGCGAAGAAGATGATGGCCCCGCGCTACCAGGACATCAAGGCGGCCGACATCCCCGAGGTCAGAGAGGGCTCCGGGGCCGTGGTAAAGGTGATTGCCGGGACCTACGGCCGCGCCCGCGGGCCGGTCCGGGACATCGTCAGCGATCCCGAGTACCTCGACGTCACGCTTCCGGCCGGAGTCCGGTTCGTCCATGACGTCGAACCGGACCACACCGCTTTCGTCTATGTCATCGATGGGGGAGGGGGCTTCGACGCCGAGGGCACGGCGCTCGCGGCCGGAAAAGCGGGGCTCTACGGGCCGGGCCGGACGCTCATGGCCGCGGCGGGGAAAGAAGGGGCGCGCTTCATCTGCGTTTCCGGCCGGCCGATCGGAGAGCCCGTCGCCTGGCGCGGTTCGGTCGTCATGAACACCGAGGCCGAGCTCGACCGGGCTTACGCCGAGATCGCCTCCAAGACGTTCATTAAATAATCGGGGGACGTGGCACTCGTTTCCCGATTATGAAGAGATTTCGACAATATTTATTGTCCGAAACCGGGAAACGAGTGCCACGTCCCCTTATTTACGTCCCCTTATTTAATCGCCGTCGCGGGCACGTCGGCGGAAGAGCGGACGGCGGTTTTCGCCTCCCGGGTGTCGTTGTCCGTGAACAGGAGATTGCGGCTTCGCGGCCCGGAGACGCCGAAAAACGTCCCCGTCCCCGCCGCGGCGCGGCAGTCATGAACCCAGGCATTGCGGACGTCCCGGAGCGCGACGGCGGGGCTCGCGGCGGAAGATTCCGCTTGCCGGGCCGTGATCCCGCGAAGGTCCGCCCCGTCCACGTCCTCGAGGGCGAGGGCGCTCTTCCATTTCTCGTAAGAGGGCCCGTCCCAGACGATCTCGACGTCGCGGAGCTTCAGGTTCCGCGCCCGCCGGAAGGTCAGCGCGTCCACGGACTTGTCGTAGGGGGCGGCGGGATCGTGGGCGATGAAGAGCTTGACGTTTTCCATGGTGATCCCGTCAAGCGGGCTGTCCGGGTGCCCCTCGCAGACCGAGGCGCCCATCCCCCGGGCGATCACGTTTGAGATCTTGACGTTGCGAATGATCCCGGCCGGCCGGTCGTCCTCCGGTTTGAGGCTCTTGTGGACCTCGCTCCGCTTCTTGATGTTGAAGTGGAACGGCTCGCCGTCGCCCCACCAGAACCAGTCGTAGCCGGATGCAGTCGATGGTCAGGTTGGAGAGGACGACGTTCTCGACGATCCCGCCGTCGAAGTTCATGAAGGCGAGGCCGCGGTTGGAGTTCGTGATGACGCAGTTGTCGATCGTGACGTTCCGGATGGCGTTCATGTTCCCGTCGCAGAACTTGATCGCGCTCGAAGCCGACGAGAGCCGGCAGTTCGTCACCGTGATGTTCTCGCAGGGCAGGGCCGGGCCGAACCAGTTCATCGAATAAAAGACGAGGGCGTCGTCGCCGGTCTCGATCGTGCAGTTGGCGATGCGCACGTCCTGGCAGCCGTCCGGGTCGATGCCGTCCGCCCAGACGCCGTCCTTCAGGCTGGAGCGGATGAAGACGCCGTCGATGACCAGTCCGCCGGCAGCCGTACGAGATGCATCGTCCAGGACGGCGAATCGAGGAAGGAAATCCGGTGATCCGGACGTCCTTGCAGCGCAAGGAGCAGGACGAGCTTGCCGTACTGGTCCGTCTTCGGAAAGCTGCGGACGAGCGGCCCAGGCTGAGCTTTTCCAGTCTCGGCCTGGTTCGGATAGATGAAATCGTCGTGGATAGTCGCCCTTGGGCCGCCACTCGTAGTCCGCCTGGCCGTCGATCGTCCCGCGGCCCTCGAGCGTGATGCCCGCCAGGTCCTCGCCGTAGAACAGGGCCTCCTTGTCGAAGGCCTCCTTGCGCTTGGCGGAGAATAGCGGTCGCGCCCGCCTCGACATGGAGGCGGACCCTGCTGCGGAGATGGATCGTGCCCGTCGTGTATTCCCCGGGGGGAAGATAGACCATCCCCCCGCCGGCCGCGGCGCAGGCATCGACGGCCTTCTGGATCGCGGCCTGGGCGTCATCGGACTTGATCCCCGAGGCCCCGAAATCCCGGACATTGAACGCCCCGGGCAGTGACGCCGGGCGAGGGGAGCACGCCGCGAAGGCGAGGAGCAGGACCGCGGAGGCAGCCCGAACGGCCGTTTTCAGCCGGGCGGTCATCCGCGCCGCCCCCGGCCCATCGTCCGCCCCGCCGCGCGTTTCGTCTGCATTTTTTGGATCGATCGCGCGGCCGTCGGGTTCCACTTGCCGAGCTTCTTGTTCACGAACCGGGTCTTCTTGTTCGCGGCGCCCTTTTTGAACGGAATCGCGGTCATCACGTTCCTCCCGGCCGTAACCACGGCCGTAAGCTCGATTACCCTCGCCTGCCGGATTATATGCGGGAGCCGCCGCCCGGGCAACCCACCCCCGCTGCCTCCCTGACAACCTGTTGGCCGGATTGACAGGCCTACGACGATTTGTTACCGTCCCGGCAATGGGAGCCTCGAAGCCGACTCTCTCGTCCGACGCGGAGATCAACTTCCCGGAGTTCGTCCTCCTGAACGCTTCGGCCGGGGCGGGGAAGACCTACCAGTTGTCGCTCCGGTTCGTCCAATTCCTCCTCTCCGACGCGATCGCCGAGAAGATGAAAGAGCCCGGTTCCGAAGCGGCGTCCGGTTTGCGCAATCTCCTCGCCATCACCTTCACCAAGAACGCGGCCCGGGAGATGAAAGCGCGGATCCTGGGCCGGCTCAAGAAGGCGGCGCTCGGAGACCCGAAAGCGCTCGATGAGCTCGGCGCCGTGATCTCGGCCCCGCGGGAGGAGATCCAAGAGAAGGCCTTCGGGGCGGTCGAGGACATCATCGAGGGGTATTCGGACCTCCGCGTCGACACGATCGATAGCTTCATGTCCGAGGTCTTCCGGGCATCGACCCTGGACCTCGGGATTTCGCCCGACTACGAGATCTCCCTGGAAGGGGCCGAGATCTTCGACTACGCCTTCCAGCGGTATCTCCGCCGGGTCGGGTCGGGCACTCCGGAAGGAGCCCGGTTCCTCGAGATCACCGGGGATGTCATGTCCTTCGTCCGGGAGGACGGAGCCTTCATCTGGGACCCCGCGGCCGTCATCGGGGAGAAGCTCACCTCGCTGACCGGCAAGCTGGCCGCCCGGACCTTGCCTCCGGACCTGACCGACCATCGGCGGGCGATGGGGCCGCTCGAAATGAGGATCAAGGTCCTCGTCGAGCGCATAGCTGCGTCGATCGAGGCGGCGGGCCTCGATCTCAACGCCCAGTGCCATTTCGGCAAATGGATGAGGGAGGCCGCCTCCGCCGGCCATTTCGTCAAGTTCCTCGATGCGAGCTTCAAGTCGTTTCCGATCAAGAAGCCGAAGGGCGAGGCCCCTGCGGAGTGCGGGGCGATCGAGCGGGACTGGCCTGAGCTCGAAGAGGCCGTCCGGGCCTACCGGGGCCGCTATGCCCGGGGCTTTTTCCTTCCCTACCTCGAAGCCCGGGACAAGCTGGCCGCCACGCTCGCGGAGGTCAAAGCGCGGCGGGGGATTGTCATCCTCGAGGACGTATACACGCAGCTGCACCGCCTCCTCGGCCGCGGCGAAGTCCCGGAAGTCTATTTCCGGCTCGGGGACCAGATCTTCCACTACCTGATCGACGAGTTCCAGGACACCTCTCCGATCCAATGGGCGGTGCTGGAGCCGCTCATCGAAAACTCACTCGGCGGGAGGGGGAGCCTCCTCCTCGTCGGGGACACGAAACAGGCCATCTACGGATTTCGCAATGCCGACTTCGAGATTCAGGCCGGGATCGTGCGGCAAGCAGGCTCCTTCGAGCCGTTCCCCTCGGTGGAAACCGTCGTCAAGCCGATGGCCGAGAACCACCGGAGCTGCGGCCGCGTCCTCGAATTCGTCAAGACCGTCTTTCACGGGAATGTGGCCGCGTCGGAGGAATACAGGGATGCGGCCAAGCTCAGCGGCTTGAACGATTTTGTGCAGGACGTTCCCGCCGAGCGCCGCGCGTCCGGCTACGCCGAATACGCCGAGATCCCCCGCGACGACGAGTCGTGGCCGGAAAAGAAGGAGGTCCAGGAGCGCGTCCTCGACCTGCTCCGGCGCGGCTTCCGCTTCCGGGACATCGGCATCCTCACCCTCAAGAACGAGTCCGTCGTCCGGATCGCCTCCTGGCTGAACGAGATCGAGTTCGGGGGCCGGAGCGTGCCGTTCATCCCTTTCAGCAGCCTCGATATCCGCAAGCGCAAGATCACGGGCGAGATCCTCTCCTTCCTCAAGTTCCTGGACTCGCCCCCCGACGACCTAGCGTTCGCTGCGTTCCTCCAGAGCGATCTCCTCGCCGAGCGCCTGGTCCGTGATCCGGAGGAGCCGTTCACCCGTCGCGAGGAGTGGGCGGACCGGGTCCGGCGGTTCCTCTTCGAACGGCGGACGGAGCGCCGCAGCGGGCCTGCCTACACGGATTTCCGCTCGACCTTCGATTCCATTTGGAAGAAGTATGTCGGACCCTATTTCAAGGCGGTCGGCTACTTCCCGCTCTATGATCTCGTGACCGAGATCTATCGCGGCTTTGACGTCTTCAGGAATTTCCCCAGCGAGGAAGCGGCCCTGGCCAAGTTCCTCGAAGCCATCAAGGATTTCGAGGGGATGGGCAAGAACGACCTCGGGGCGTTCCTCTCCGAAGCGGCATCCGACGAGCGCAGGGAATCGAAGTTGGATATCGATGTCCCCGTAGACATCGACGCGGTCCGGATCATGAGCATCCACAAGGCCAAGGGCCTTGGGTTCCCGGCCGTGATCCTCCTCCTCTACGGAGAACGGTTTCAGGCTTCGGAATTCTATCTCAGCGACAAAGACGGCTGCGTCCGCGTCCTCCGGCTGAACGAGACGCTGGCCGGCGCGGACGACGACCTGGAGGAGGTCTACCGTGCGGCCAGGGAGCGGGACCGCGTCGACCGCCTCAACACGCTCTATGTGGGATTGACCCGGGCCAAGCAGGAGCTCCACGTCCTCGGGGTGAAGCGCGACAAGGAATCCTATCCCTTCGATTTCTTCGCCGGCTTGGGCGCCCGGCCGCTCGGAGAAAAAGGGCCGAGCCTCGAAGGGGCCCCGGCGGAAGAAGCGGGTCCGGAGCCCCGCCTCGAGCGGTTCGGAGACGCGGACGTCGTCGGGCGCTCGTTTACGCCGAGGGGCGCCCTGAGCGACCGCGGCATCCTTCGGGGGATCCACGCCCACGCCATCCTTGCCGGCATCGAATACGTCCGCACCTCATGGGCCGAGGAGGTCCGGCGGGCGATGGACGGATTGATCATTCCGGAATCGGAGCGGCCGCTGGCCGAGGACGCGGGCCGCGCGATCGCCGCCTATTTCGAGGCGTCCGAGCTCTCCGCTCTCTTCGCCGACCGGCCCGGACGGCGCGTCCTGACCGAATTCGATATCTGCGACGCCTCCGGGAACGTCCTCCGGATCGACCGCGCCGTCGTCGATCCGGGCGCCGTCGCTGTCCTGGACTTCAAGACGGGAAAAGAGTCCGAAGGCGGCGGCAAGCGGGCCGCCGAGGACAGGGCTCAGATGGAAGCCTATCTCGGGATCATGAGACAGGTCTACCCTGGGCGCGTGGTGGCCGGGATCCTCGCCCATATTGACCAGGGCCGGTGGGAGCGGGTGCCGTGAGCGTCGTCCTCGTCCCGCCTCGATCCGGCCTGATCGCCGCCCTGGCCGACCGCCTCCGTCCCAGGGGCAAGGACTATTCGGGAGCCTGGATCGTCTTTCCTGAAAAGCGGCCCGGCTATCATCTCCGGAAAGCGCTGGCTGGGCGCGAAGGCACGGGCTTCGTTCCGCCCCGGATCGATTCCTTCGACGGGTTCGTCGACCGCGTCTTCGAAGAGCGCCTGAAGCGGGCCGCGCCGCTCCTCGACCCGCTCGACGCGGTCAAGATCCTGTTCGACATCCATCGCTCCGGGCCGGCCCCTCTCGACGGCCTGCCGTACGTCCACCCGGACGACTTCTTCGCTTTCGGACATAAGATGTACGCCGACCTAGAGGGTCTGATCGAAGCCGGAGTCGGCCCGGCGAAGCTCCGCGAGCTCGACATCGTCGCCGAAGAGGGCCGCGAGCGCAAGATCCCGAAGCGGTCCCGCGGCCGCCTCCAATCCCTCTCGTTCTTCCTGGAGAGATTCTCCGCAGCCGTCGCCGCGGACGGCCTCTCGACCCCGGCCTCGCGCAAGGCCGAGGTCGCGGCCGCGATGGGTCCCGGCCTCTTTCCGCCGGACGAAGATCTCTTCTTCGCGGGGTTCTTCGTCCTGACCGAAATGGAACGACGGATCCTCCACGCGGCGGCGGAACGGCCCCGGACGACCCTTCTCTTCCTCGAGGGGCGCGGGATCGAATCGGCTCCTCGCCGCGATCGGCGCCGAACCGGGTTCGGCCGAGTGCACGGCCGCGGCGCCGGGCCCGCCCCCGCGGCTGAATTTCACCAAGAGCCCCGACACCCACGGCCAGGTCTTCGCCCTGAACGGCTGGCTCGCGGACCGGCGATCCGCTCCCGGCGGGCTCGACGACCGGAGCGTCGTCGTCCTGCCCGCGGCGGAGTCTCTTTTCCCGCGTCTATCACCAGACGCTGGCCGCCCTCCCCGAGGACGGCTTCAACATCTCCATGGGCTACCCGCTTTCCCGGACGCCGCTCTTCACGTTCTTCGAGCACCTCTTCGAGGTCCTCCGGACGCGCGATGACGACGGCCGCGTTTTCGGCCCCCGCTATCTCAACTTCGTTCTCCATCCCTACACGAAGAACATCTTCTACCGCGACCGGTCGGGCGAGCGCCCCGACGTGACCCGCGTCCTGTTTCATGCCTTCGAGGAGCATTTCGCCCGGAAGGGCATGAGCGCGTTCTGGTCGCTCGAGGAGCTCGAAACGGAGGGGAACCTGTGGGCAACGGTCGACGAGCTCTCCAAATCGCTCGAGGACCGGCCGCTCCGCGGCGAGCTCCGAGACCATCTCCGGTCCATCCATGACGGGACGCTCCGGGACTTCGCCGAGATCCGCGACGCGGCCGATTTCGGCCGGAAGGTCAACCGCGTCCTCGAGTACGTATACGCCCACTCGTCCGCCCGCCAGCATCCCTTCTTCTATCCCTTCGCCGAGGCCTTCCGGAAGCGTTTCGAAGCGCTGGCCGGGTCGCGGTTCGGGACGGTCGCCTTCGAGGATCCGTCGAGCTATTTTCACTTGTTCCGGAAGATCGTGACCGGGGGCAACGTCCCCTTCGCCGGGACGCCTTTGCGCGGGCTCCAGGTCCTCGGCTTCTGGGAGACGCGCGGCATTCCCTTTGAGGATGTCGCCCTCCTCGACGCCAACGAGGGCGTCCTGCCGGCGTTCCCGCGCTCGGACACGCTCCTGCCCCGCGCCGTCCGAAAAGCTCTCGGCCTGCCCACCTATGCCGACCTCGAGCGGCAAATGGCCTATCACCTCGAGGCGCTCGTCCGGGGCGCCCGGCGGGTCCAGGTCTTCTATGTCGAAAACAAAGACCGGGAGCGGAGCCGGTTCGTGGAAAGAATCCTCTGGGATCTGGAAAAAGACGGCGGCGGGCCCCGCGGGAACGGATCCGTCGGCGCCGTCCGGTACGCGGTCGATCTCCGGACGGGAGATCCGGGCCCGGTCGCGAAGACTGCGGACATATTGGCATTCCTCCGGGATTTCCGTTATTCCGCTTCGAGCCTCAACACCTACCTCGCTTGTCCGCTCAGCTTTTTCAACGCCCACGTCCTCGGCTTGCGCGAGCGGGAGTCCGCCGAGGATTCGCTCGAAAGCAAGGACATCGGGTCCCTCGTCCACGCCGTTCTCGAGGACCTCTACCGGCCGTTCGTCGGGAAGACCTTCAAAGCGTCCGATCTCGGGCGGGCCGGTCTCGAAGCCGCCGTCGAGAGGCGTTTCGGAGAGCGCTTCGGACGGGATCCGAGGGGCGGCGCTTTCCTCCTCAAGCACCAGGTCGTCCGGCATCTCCGGGCGTTCCTGTCCCGGTACCAGGCGGAGGTCCTGGCGGACCAGCCCTCAGGCTCGATCAAGCTCCTCGAGCTCGAGACGAAGCGCGACCTCGAGCTTGCTTTCGGAACTGATTCCTATCCGGCCACGGTCAAGGCCGACCGGGTCGAGGAGAGGAACGGCGTCCTCCACATCTTGGATTACAAGACCGGGGCGGGCTCGAAATTCCATGAGATCGGGTTCCATAAGCTGGCGGAGGTTTCGCCGAGTGAGCTTCTCTCAAAGCCGAGGGCCCATTATCCGGTCGCCTTCAAGAGCGTTCAGATCCCCTTTTATATCCTGGCCTTCTCCCGGCTTTTCGGGATCGCCCGGGAATCCGTCGAAGGCAAGATCGTACTGCTCGGCAAGACGTCGCCCGACGCGCGATGCGAGTTTTCCCCCTTGGATTCGAAGAGTCGAAAGGACGTCATGCCGCGGGAGCGGAAGCTCGAGATGATGGAAGCGGTCATCCACGGTCTGCTCCGTGAGATCAACGATCCGGCGGTCCCCTTCGTCCCGGCCGAAGACGCCGCTCTGTGCGCCGAGTGCCCCTACGCCGTCACCTGTGATCGCTTAAGTTGATTTCCTGAGCTCGGCGCAGGTGATGCCCCTGGGATTGAAGCACTTGTTGCAGGAGATGCAGGCGGATTTGGCGATGCGGCCGGTCCGGAAATCGCGGACGAGGAACGGTTCGCGGATGAACGGCCGGCTGAGCGAAACCATGTCGGCCCGGCCCGAGGCGACGATCCTCTCCATGGCGGCCAGGGTCCTGTTCCCGCCCAGGCCGATGATCGGGACGGGAAGGGCTTTCTTGAATTTCGACGCGGCCTCGACGAAATAGCCCTCTTCGCTCTCGGCGCGGAGCCCCTGCCATATCGAGCCCCGGCCCGCTTCGGAAGAGCCTCCGCTAACTTCGATCGCGTCCAGCCCGGCTTCGACCGCCCGCCCAGCCATCTCCAGGCTATCCTCGACCTCGAGTCCTCCCGGAAGATAATCAGCGGAATTCCATTTGGCAATGACGGGGAAATCTTTGCCCGCGATCGTTTTGACGGCCCGGACGATCTCGACGATGGCGCGGACCCGGTTTTCAGCCGAGCCGCCCCATTCGTCCGCGCGCCGGTTGGTATAAGGCGAAAGGAACGCGCTCAGCAGATAGCCATGGGCGGCGTGGACCTGGACGCCGTCGAAGCCCGCCTCCTTGGCCCGGCGGCCGGCGGCGGCGAAGTCGCGGATGAGGGCCCGGATCTCCTCTCCGGTCAACTCACGCGGCAGGACCTTGACCACCGGCTCGAAGACCGCGGACGGGGCGACGGGAATGCCGCCGGCGAGCTTTTCCTTCGTCTGCCGCCCGGCGTGGGCGATCTGGACGAAGATCTTGGAGGCGTAGCGATGGACGGCGGCCGAGATCCGGCTCAGAGGCTCGATCAACCGGTCTTCGTAGATGCCGGTCTGGCGCGGGCTGGCCTTTCCGATGGGCTGGACATAGGCGTGTCCGGTGATGATCAGGCCGACCTCGCCCTCGGCGAGACGAGCGAAGAGCTCGACGTGGCGGTCCGATGGCGCCCCGTCGTCCTCGCCGGCCATGAACTCATGCGTGGCCGAGCGGACGAAGCGGTTCGGGATCGCGGCGCCGGCGATCCGGATGGGGGTGAACAGGATCGATTCCATGCCGCGTATTCTAGACGATTTCTGTCCGTCGGCAAAGCATACGAAGGAAGGCGGGGCTCCCGGGGTTTCGGCAAGGGCGGTCTCGCTCGGCGGGAAATCCTGACGCTCTGCCTGTCATTCGAGCTCCTAGGATCGCTCCGGGATTGCCCCACGCTCACGTTGGAACCCTTCTGGTTCCCCCCGAATTAGGCGGGGCCCCCCCTCCTGATGTTCGCTTTGGGGCAATCCCTTCGCTCTCTGAGTCTTCCGTATTTTATGCTTGCAACTGGTCACGTGCTCAAACATTCTCGCGGCGCCGCTACGCGGGGCTACCCGTCGGAGCTCGGGACGCAGAGCTGGGATTTCCCGATGTCGCTCGAGCCGCCCTCGCCTCTCCGCAAGCTCGCCCTTACGCGGCTTGTACGTTGGCGCACCGGATCATCCCAAGATGCGTGGGCATGCCGAGCGGACGACTCGGACGATGAAAATCGGGACGCTCCCAGGACTCATATAAATCATCTACCCCACCTGCCGCCCCTAGAACTCGGGGCGGACTGTCGGTAAGCGTCCCTCCCAGCATGTCGCTCATCAGGGTGACGCAGCGAATCGGCCAAGTCTGTCCGCGGCAGGATTCTCGATCGCCGCCGTAAGATGATTGGGTCGCATGCGTCTGATATTCGGGGCGCGAGGGGGGCTCCCTGAGCGGGCCAGCGCAGCGAGCTTACCGGGACGCCTTCAAAACTCTCATGCATATTTATCTCTCTCTCCTACCTCTCCCAAGACTAGGAGAGGACTGCTGGTAGGCGTCCCTCCTAGTTGAATGGAGTCGAGCGAGAGCGAGCGAGCACGGGGAGCGGATTTTTCTCGCTGGGGAAAATCCGCGTCCCGATCAGGGAGTCCCCCGGGAGCCCCGTCGGATTCACAAGGTATTCCGGTACGTGCTAACGTTAGCGAGGAATGCAACGGAAGAAACCCTCCAAAGGTTTGGTAACATTGGACATGGACGAACAGCATCTTGTCGGCCGGCTGCAGACGGGCGATGAGGCGGCATTTGCCGAGATCGTCCATATCTACAAAGACAAAATCGTGAATTACCTGTACCAGATCACGGGCGACTATCAACGGGCGGTCGACCTGTCCCAGGAGACCTTCATCCGGGTCTTCTTCAAGGCGGACAAATACAAGCCCATCGCCCCGTTCTCGTCCTGGGTCTATGCCATCGCCTCGAACCTGGCCAAGACCGACTTGAAAAAGCGGCGCCGCATGGCCGCCGTCTCCCTGGACGTCCTGCCGCCTACGGTCGAGCTCAGCACGCCGAGCGGCGAGGCGTCGGACTCCGGCCTCGTCCGGAACCTCCGCCAGGCCCTGGAGGCGCTCAACCCGCGCTACCGGATTCCGATCATCCTTAAGGACGTGGAAGGCTATTCCCAGGAGGAGATCGCCGCGATCATCAAGCGGCCGGTCGGGACGGTCAAGGCCCGGATCAGCCGGGGCCGGGCGATCCTCCGCAAACAGCTCGAAAAGGCCGCCGGGGCGGAGACGCCCCTGCGCGTCCAGGAGTTTCTCGATGGAAGAATATGATCTGCTGAAGCGGCTGGACCGCGTCGCGGCCCCGGCCGGTTTCGAAGCCCGCGTCGGGGCGCTCCTCGCGCGGCGCCGGGCCGGCCGGGCCCGGGAGATTCGCTCCCGGGTCTTCCGGTACTCGCTGGCCGGGGCGGGGGCGACGCTGCTCGCGGCCTTCGTCCTCCTTAACACGGTCTTCATCCGACCCGGCGGAATGGCCGGGCTCGCCCAAGGGGGAAGCCCCCGATCGGTCGCGAGCCTTCCGGTGACGGAGATGGTGGATTACCGGGGCGAGGCGCGGAACGCCGCCCTTCAGCCCGAAGCGCTCTACATTCTGGAAAACGTCTCGTACGCATCCAATGCCCGAATCCGATATTGACCAGGAGGTCCTGAAACCCATGAACAGAATCGCAAGAATCGCGGCCATCGCGGCTTCCTTCGCCTTGGCCTTTGCTTCATCGGCCCCGGCCGCCCAGGGGATCCAAGACAAGAAGATCGAGGAGATCACCCGGCAGGTCGCCCCGTCCGTCGTCAAGGTCGAAGCCCGGAATGGCGTGTTCAAGGTCGCCACCGGCGTCGTGGTCGACAAGGACGGATACATCGTCACGACCGCCCTCGTCTCCCCCCGCACCGAGAAGATCACCGTCGTCACAACCGACGGGAAGCGCATCCCCGCCGAGTTCAAGGGGATGGATACCCAGACCCAGCTCGCTCTGATCCAGGCCAAGGACAAGAGCCTGGTCCCGATCGCCGCGGGGGACGCGATCGAATTAAAGCCGGGCGCCTGGATCGGCGTCGTCGGATTGTCCCCCGAGGACACGCCCGCGGTCACCCAGGGCATCGTCAGCTCCGTCGCTCCCGACCGGCTCCGGCTCAACGTCTGGGTCGTTCCCGGATCGAGCGGCAGCCCGGTCGTCAACGGCCAAGGCAAAATGGTCGGCCTGCTCCGGGGGGCCTATTACGACGACCAGCCCGTCGTCTTCGAGTTCCGCGAGCAGCAGGTCGTCGGCTCCGGGACGGTCATCAGCCGCGGCGAGACGCCGTCGGCCGGCATGGCCCTGGCGATCCCCGTCGACGTCGTCGTCTCGGTCGCCGCGGACATCAAGAAGAGCGGCAAGGTCGAGCGCGGCTGGCTGGGCGTGACGACATCGGACGACAGCGGCCGGGTCGAGATCGTCGAGATCGAATCCAAGAGCCCGGCCGAGCTGGCCAAGCTCAAGGAGGGCGATTTCCTCCTCAAGCTCGACGGCAAGGAGATCGTCGCGAGCCCCGGTCTGTCGAGCGCGGTCCGGGCCCGCAAACCTGGCGCGGACGTGACCTTCCAGGTCGAGCGGGACGGCAAGCCCGTGGACGTCCGGGTCAAGCTCGGGGAATATAGCGAGGATAACGCCCGGAGGGAGCTCGAAATGCTCTTCCCGAAGCTCTTTCCGATGACGAAACCGGAGGCCGACGCTCCCAAGTCCAGGTTGTTCACGCCGCGCAAGCCCTCGACCGCGCCGGCGCCCAACATGTTCCGCCCGTACAACCTTGAGAAGCGCCGCTACATCGGCGTGACCCTGCAGACCCTGACTTCCGAGCAGGCCGAATCCTTCGGGGTCAAGGATGGCTATGGGCTCTGGGTCGCCGAGCTCGATCCCGACGGCCCGGCCAAGAAAGCCGGGATCAAGGTCGGCGACGTGATCCTCAGGGCCGAAGGCAAGAAGGTCGAATCCGCCGACGAGATCAGCGAGCTCATCCAGAGCCGGAAAAAAGGCGATAAGGTCAGGATCGAGCTCGTCCGCGATAAGAAAATGGCCGCCGTCGAGGTCGAGATTGCCGAGGACGAAGCCGGGGGCTTCTTCCCCGAAGCCGAGGCGTTCGTCCGTCAGTTCGGGAACGCTTACGAGAAAAACATCAACGAGTACCAGAAGAGCATCGACGAGCTCCGGACGAATAAAACCCTGGAGAAGCTCCTCAAATCGTCCCGGACCATGGTCCGGATCTGATGCGTCAGGGCTCGAGCCAGCGGCGGGCGAGGGCCCGCAGCTCCTCGGGCGAGAGGCGCGGCGAGCCGTAGAAGCCCCGGGCGGTCCGCTGGCGGACCGCTTCGTAGAGGATGACGCCGACCGAGACGGACAGGTTCAGGCTCTGGACCATCCCGAACATTGGGACCCGGATCCGAACGTCGGCCAGCTCGAGCGCCGCGGCGGACAGCCCTTCCTTCTCGTTCCCGAAGACGACCGCCGTCGGACGGGTGTAGTCGATCGCGTCGTAGGGGACGGCCCCCGGTCCGAGATCGGTGGCGGCGATGAGAAATCCCCGTTCTTTGAGCTCCCGCAGACAGTCGGCCGCGGCGGCGTGATAGCGCAGCTCCAGCCACTTGTCCGCCCGGGTCGTGATGGCCTTGTTGATCGGGAGCGGCTTTCCGGCCGCGGAGATGATGTCCACGTTCAGGACGCCGGCGGCGTCGCAGGTGCGGAGGACGGCGTTGGCGTTGTGCTCGTTCGTGACGTCCTCGAGTACGACGTGGAGGTCGGGCTGGCGGCGGGACAGGACCCCCGTCACTCGGGCGATCCGTTCGTCGGTCGGCATGGCGGCCCCGGTTCTCAGCCGACGAGCAGCCGGACGATCAGGATCGACCAGACGATGACCGAGCCGAGAAGGGCCCGCGTCTCGCGGTTCTGGCGGTAGAGGTCCCAGCTGAACGTCGGGCCTTCGCCCGGGGCCCGGCGGCGGAAGGACGGGAAGAAGAGGGGGACCTGCTTCCCGTAGGTTTCGTACTCCTCCGGGAAGAGGCGCTTCATCCGCCTCAGCTCTTCCATGATGACGGGCGGGTAGAAAACCAGGAAATAGAGGGCGAACAGCCCGACGCACCAGATGGAGTTCGCCCCGACGGCCATGGACAATCCGAGAAGAAAATTCCCGAGATAAAGAGGATTGCGGGTGTAGCGGTAGGGGCCGGAAACGGCCAGCTTCTTTTCCTTGCGGATGTGTCCGGCGGCCCAGCCGCGGATGAGCAGCCCGACCGCGCAGACCGCCAAGCCGATCGCGATCGACCGGACGGAGGGCCGGGCCAGGGCGATCACGGCGATGAGGACGAAGAGGGCCGCCCGGACGCGCCAGCGGTAGATGAGCGAAACGATCTTGGCTTCAGTCATGGCCGGCGAGCGAGCTGCGGATCAGGTCGGCGACCTCGCCGGGGCGGACGAGCTTCAGGCACTCGAGCGAATCGCAGGTCCTCAGGTAGCATCGGCTGCATGATATCTCATGATAGGCCGCTTTGTCTCGCTTCTTGAACGGGCCGTTGCGGCCGGGCAGGGTGGGGCCGAAGATCCCGACCACCGGAACGTCGAGGGCGCAGGCCGCCTGAAGGGCGAACGTATCGCCGCTGACGAGCAGCGCGGCGCTCTTCAGCAGGGCGAAGATCTCCGGGATCTCGAGGAACGGGGCGGCCGGAGCGCCGCTCCGGGCCGAGATCGTCTCGGCGGCGGCCTTTTCCTCCGCCGTTCCCCAGAGGAGAAGCGGGGAGAGAGGCTCGTCCCGGAGGATTCGCAGAAGCTCGATCCAGCTCTCGATCGGCCAGCGCTTCGTCGGCCAGGCCGCCCCGACGTTGAAGATGACGAGCCTCCGGCCGGATCCGCCGGCGCTCGGACCGATCTTAGCCCGGACCGCGTCCCGGACCGCGTCGCGGGGATAACGATCGGGAATTCGATGTCCTCCGTTTCGACGCCGACGAGACCGAGGAGCTTGAGGTTCTTACGGATGACGTGGCCGTCCTCCGGGATCGCGGGAAGGGTCTTCGTGTAGAAGATCGCGGCCGCTTTCTCCCGGAGATTGGGGCGGGAGAAGCCGTAGCGGCGCCGGGCCCCCGAGAGCCGGCCGAGCAGGGCGGACTTGAGAAGCCCTGGAAATCGAGGACGATCTGGTCCCGGCCGCGGATTCTCTTCCGCCAGCCCGGCGAGCCGCGGACGATGATCTCGTCGATCCCCTCGACGAGCTCGAGCAGGGGACGGCCCTTCTCCTCGACCAGCCAGCGGATCGCCGCCCCGGGGAATCGCCGGCGCAGGGCGGCGAACGCCGGAACGGCGTGGACGATGTCGCCGAGCGAGCTCGTCCGGACGATCAGGAACCGCTCGGCGCTCACCGTCCCGCTTTCATCCGGGCGACGACGTCGCGGGATGACCTCGGACGCGCTCCGGATCTTCGGCCCGCCGGCGATGGCGATCCGACCGCCGTAGGCGAGGACGGTCGCTCTCTCCGGGACCGTTTCCTTCGTGTAATCGGATCCCTTGGCGTGGACGTCTGGCTTGAGGGTCCGGAGGATCTTCTCGACGTTCGGCTCGTCGAAGATCGGTGACGAAATCGACGCAGGCGAAGGCGGCGATGATCTCCACCCGCTCCGCTTCGGGGAGGATGGGCCGGCCGCGGCCCTTGAGCTTCCGGATCGACCGGTCGCTGTTCAAGGCGACGACGAGGATGTCGCCTTCGCCTTTCGCCGCCTCGAGGTACCGGACGTGTCCGGCGTGGACGAGGTCGAAGCCGCCGTTGGCCAGGACGATGCGCCGGCCTTTTTTCCGTTCGGAAGAGACGATGCGGCGGAGCTGGGGGAGGGTCTTGAGCTTCTTCAATGTTCGGAGACGATCGCCTGCTTGAGCTCGAGCGGACTGACGGTGGCGGTGCCTTTCTTCATGACCACGATCCCGCCGGCGTAATTGGCCAGCCGGGCCGCCTGGGGGAACGTCGCCCCCGCGGCCAGGGCGGCGGTGAAGACGCTGATGACGGTGTCTCCGGCCCCGGTCACGTCGACGATGTCGGTCGATCCGTGGATGGGGAGGAGGAGCGGCGCCTTGCCCTTCTGGAAGAGGGCCATGCCGCGCGAGCCGCGGGTGATGAGGAGGGCGGGGGAGCGGAGGGCGGTCCGGAGCGCTTCCCCGGCGGCGACGAGGGCCTCGGTCCCTTCGAGAGTATGGACCTTGAGGGCGTCCTCGACTTCGGGCTCGTTCGGCGTGGCGATCGTCGCTCCCTTGAATTCGAGGAGCCGGTAGCGCGAGTCGATGGTCACCGGCTTGCCGTTCTTCTTGAACGCGGGCAGGACGGCGCGGAAGATATCGTCTTTGACCGTGCGGTAGTGGTAGTCCGAGATGAGAAGGGCGTCGCACGTTCCGGAGAGGCGCTCGAGGGTCCGTTGCATCCTCCGGCGCAGGGCGGCGGATCGGGCACCGGTCCATCGCGGTCGATGCGGAGGATCTGCTGTTTCTTGGTGTTCTCCTCGCCGGCCAGGATGCGCGTCTTGAGCGGAGTCGAGTAGCTCTTGTCCGTGATCAGGGTCTCGGTCGAGACGCCGTGCTCGCGGAGGATCCGGTCGACCGTCCGGCCCGATTCGTCGTCGCCGACGATCCCGACGGGGACGGCCTCGACGCCCAGGGCCTTGAGGTTGAGGAGGGCGTTTCCGGCTCCGCCGAGGGAGTATTCGCGCGTCTGGTAGGATAGGATGAGGACGGGCGCCTCGCGGGAGATGCGCCGGGTCTTGCCGTAGAGGTACTCGTCGAGGATGATGTCGCCCCAGACGGCGATACGGAGGTGGACGAACTTGTCGATGATGGCCAGCAGGGCCAGGGGATTTTCGGTCATAACCTCTCTGGGCTGATGTTTACCAGAAACGGGGAATCCCGTCAATCGCGTGCCGGTTGCAAAACGTCTCCCGTTCATCTATAAATAACGGCGCGCCGGAGTGGCGGAACTGGCAGACGCGCGGGACTCAAAATCCCGTCCGGGGCAACTCGGGTGTGGGTTCGATTCCCTCCTCCGGCACAAGGATCGCCATGCCCTCACAACGTCTCGCTTCGGTGGACGCGTTCCGCGGTCTGACGATCGCGGCCATGATCCTGGTCAACAACCCCGGCAGCTGGAGCTTCGTCTATCCGCCGCTCCGCCACGCCGAGTGGCACGGCTGGACCCCGACCGACCTCATCTTCCCCTTCTTCCTGTTCATCGTCGGGATCTCGATCGCCCTGTCGTTCTCCCGGCGGCAGGCGGAAGGCCGGAGCCCTCGGAGCCTCTACGGCAAGATCTTCGAGCGCTCGGCGGCGATCCTGCTCATCGGCTGGTTCCTCCACCTCTTTCCCCGCTTCCGCTTCGCCACGATGCGCATCCCCGGGGTCCTGCCGCGGATCGCCGTCTGCTTTCTCTTCGGAGCCCTGATCTACCTCAACCTCAAGACGCGCGGCCGGATCGTCCTGACGCTCGCCCTGCTCGCCGGCTATTGGGCGGCGATGACGTTCATCCCCGTTCCCGGTTTCGGCCCCGGCGTCCTCGACCTCAAGGGCAACCTGGCTTCCTATGTGGACACGAAGCTCCTGGCCGGGCACCTTTATAGGACTGCCTTCGACCCGGAGGGCCCGTTGAGCACGATCCCGGCCATCGCCACGGTCCTCATCGGGACACTGGCGGGGGACTGGCTCCGCTCGGGCCGGACGCTCTTCCGCAAATCGCTCGGGATCTTCGGCGCGGGCATCCTGCTGACGGCCGGAGGGCTCCTCCTTCATCCTTTCTTTCCGATCAACAAACAGCTCTGGACGAGCACGTTCGTCGTCTTCACCGCCGGGGCCGCCCTCCTCGTCTTCGGCGTCTGCTACGTTCTGATGGACCGCTATAATCTCAAGGGCTGGGCCTATCCCTTCCTCGTCTTCGGGACGAACGCCATCACGGTCTTCGCCGGCTCGACGCTCATGGTCAAGATCCTCATGATGATCAAGTTCGACGACGGCGGGAAGATCGTCAATCCGATGGGTTATTTCTATGCCCACGCCCTCTCGCCGCTCGCCGGCCCTTATCTCGGCTCGCTCCTGTTCGCCATCCTCTTGAACGTCCTGTGGTTCTTCATCATCTGGCCGCTGTACAGGAACAAGATCTTCATCCGGGTCTGAGACGCGCGGCCGCGCATTGCCAACCTCCGAAAGCCTGGATTATACTAGCCTTTCTCAAAACGGAGCTGATCAGCGATGACGGATGCGATCCGGGTCGAAAACCTCCTCAAACGGTTCGAGGATGTGACCGCCGTGGACCGCATCAGCTTCTCCGTTCCGCAGGGCGAGCTCTTCGGGCTCCTCGGGCCGAACGGGGCGGGGAAGACGACCACCATCAACATCCTCTCGACGCTCATCCGCCCGACGTCCGGGACGGCCGAGGTCGGGGGCTACGAAGTGACGCGGAACCGCGACCTCGTCCGTAAGAGCATCGGGATCGTCTTCCAGGAGCCGGCCCTTGACGGCAAGCTGACCGGCCGGGAAAACCTCGAGTTCCACGCCATGATGTACGGGCTGGACAAGGCCGAGCGGCGAAAGCGGATCGCGGCCGTCCTCGACCTCGTCGAGCTTTCCGAGAAGGCCGCCGTCCTCGTCGAAAAGTACTCGGGCGGGATGAAGCGCCGGCTCGAGATCGCCCGGGGCCTCATCCATCGTCCGAAGGTCCTCTTCCTCGACGAGCCGACGCTCGGCCTGGACGCCCAGACCCGCCGCCACATCTGGGAGTACGTCCGCAAGCTCAACAAGGAGAGCGGGGTCACGATCATCCTGACGACCCACTACATGGAGGAGGCGGATTTCCTCTGCGACCGGATCGCCATCATGGATCACGGGAAGTTCGTCGCCCTGGACACGGCGCCCCGACTCAAGGACGTCCTGGGCGGCGACGTCGTCAGCCTGGAGATCGAATCCGGGCTGGAGCCGTTTCTGGCCCGGGCCCGCGGCCTCGACTGGAATCAAACAAGTCCACATCCGCGAGAACGTCCTCCATCTGACCATGGACCGCGGCGAGCGCCGCATCCCCGAGCTTGTCGCCCTGGCCCAGGAGCTCGGGGCCGTCGTTTCCTGCGTCCATCTCCGCAAGCCGAGCCTCGAGGACGTCTTCCTCCACTTCACCGGCCGGACGATCCGCGACGAAGAGATCAGCGGAGCCGAGCGGAGCCGCGGGATGATGAATCCCCACGGGAGACGGTGATGGCGATCAGCGGCACGGCGGTCTATGTCCTCTGGCTCCGGGAGATGAAGCGCTATGCCCGGGCCAAGTCCAGGATCATCGGCTCGCTCATCCAGCCGCTCTTTTTCCTGGCCTTCCTCGGACTCGGCTTCAACCGGATGGCCGTTCCCGGGGTCGCCAGCGGGGTGGATTATATTCACTTCCTCGTCCCCGGGATCATCGGAATGAGCCTCCTGTTCTCCTCGTCCATGCAGGGCTTGTCCGTGTTGTGGGACCGTGAATTCGGCTTTCTCAAGGAGATCATGGTCGCGCCGGTCAGCCGCCTGTCCATCGTCCTTGGGCGGATCGCGGGGGGGACGACGACGACCCTGATCCAGGCTTCCCTCGTCCTCATCGTGTCTTTGGTCCTCGGCTTCCGCATCAGGAATGCCTGGGGATTCGGGCTCGGACTCGTGTTCATGGTTCTCATCGCCTTCGCCTTCATCGGCATGGGGCTCATCTTCGCCTCCCGGATGAAGGACATGCAGGGCTTCGGGCTCATCATGAACTTCGTCATCTTCCCCCTCTTTTTCCTCTCCGGCGCGCTCTACCCCCTGAAGAACCTGCCTGTCCCGGTCCGGGTTTTATCGCTCATCGACCCATTGACCTACGGCATCGACGGCCTGCGCGGGTGCTTGATCGGATCCGCTGAGCGCCCCATCTTGATCGACCTCGCCGCCCTGGCCGGCTTCGCCGTCCTGATGCTCGTCCTGGGCGCGTATTTCTTCGAAAAAAGCGAAAGCGTTTGAGGACATCCAAGGAGGGACCCATGACCGCCCGCCGCATGATCGTTGGACTCGTCATTCTTGCCGCCGCGGGAGCGTTCTTCGCCTGCCGGACCGAGCCTCCGCGCGCCGCGGCCGCCCCGGGCCCGGCCGTCTCGCCCGGGATCGATGTGCTTCTGGCTAAGCATCTCGACCTCATCCGCGGCAAGCGGGTCGGATTGATCACGAACCCCTCCGGCGTCGGGCGGAGCCTTCGCAGCACGATCGACCTTCTCCGGGAAGCGCCCGAAGTGAAGCTCATCGCCCTCTACGGGCCGGAGCATGGCGTCCGGGGAAACGCCCAGGCGGGCGAGTTCGTCCCGTATTTCATGGACGAGAAGCTCGGCCTGCCCGTCTTCAGCCTGTACGGCCCCTCCATGAAGCCGGCGGCCGGGATGTTCAAAAACATCGACGAATACATGCGGTCGTTCGACACGACGCATGAGGACAAGAAGGTCGCCCCGGACATGACCAAGGGCCTCGACGTCCTCGTCTTCGATATCCAGGACGTGGGGACCCGGGTCTATACGTACGAGGCGACCATGGCCTACGCCATGCAGGCCGCGGCTGAGGCCGGGATCGAGTACATCGTCCTCGACCGGCCCAACCCCATCGGCGGGACGATCCTCGAAGGTCCGATTCTCGAATACCCCGAGTTCAGCTCCTTCGTCGGGCTCTATGCCGTCCCGCTCCGGTTCGGCCTGACGATCGGCGAGCTGGCCCGGATGTACAACGACCTGTTCCAGGAGAAGAAGGCCAAGCTCACGGTTATCCCGGCCGAGGGGTGGAAACGGGAGATGTGGTTCGACGAGACCGGCCTGCCGTGGGTCGTTCCGTCGCCCAACATTCCCACCCTCGAAGCCGCCGTCGTCTATCCCGGCCAGGTGTTCTTCGAGGGGACGAACGTCTCGGAGGGCCGCGGGACGACCAAGCCCTTCGAGTATTTCGGGGCGCCATGGATCGACGGCGTACGATCTGACGAAGAAGCTCAACGCCCTGGCCCTCCCGGGCGTCGTCTTCAGAGAACAGTGGTTCACCCCCACCTTCTCCAAATTCACCGGCCAGAACTGCGGGGGCTGCCAGATCCATGTCACCGACCGGAGCGTTTACCGGCCGCTGGCGACGACCCTCCACATCATCAAAACCCTCCGCGACGGATACCCCGGTCCATTCGAGTTCCACGCCAAGTATTTCGACAAGATCATGGGGACGAGCTCGGTCCGGACCGCCCTTGAGGCGGGGAAGGCGGTCGGCGAGATCGTCGCCGGCTTCGAGCCGGGCCTCAGGGAGTTCGAGGCTAAAAGGAAGCCTTATCTTCTTTACTAAAGGAGCCGACGGCATGCCGACCGCGAAGAACGCCTATTACCCTCTCTCGAACCCCATGTCCATGCTCCTGGACAAACCCGCCCGGGGCTTCCAGCGGAAGGACTTCCTCCGGATCATCGCCGAAAAGGGGATCGAGCGGATCACTTTCCACTACGCCGGACTGGACAGCAAGCTCAAGGAGCTCAAGATCCCGGTCGTCAGCCCGCTCCAAGCCGAGACCATCCTGGCCGAGGGGGAGCGCGTTGACGGCTCGTCGATCTTCAAGGGCATGGTCGACATGGGCTTGTCCGACCTGTATGTCGTCCCGGTCTACAGGACGGCCTTCCTCAATCCCTTCGACGACAAGAGCCTCGATTTCATCTGCCGCTACATCACCAAGGACGGCGCGCTGGCCCCCTTCGCCCCGGACAACATCCTGGCCAACGCGGCCGCGCTCCTGGCGAAGACGTCCGGTCTCGAGCTCCGCGCCCTGGGCGAGCTCGAATTCTACGTCCTATTCGATAAAGGCAAGCCCCTCTATCCGGCCCGCCGCCAGCGCGGCTACCACGCCTCCTCGCCCTTCGTGAAGAGCGGGCCGATCCTCAACGAGATGCTCCACCACATCGCCCAGCTCACGGGGGCGGTCAAGTATGCCCACAGCGAGGTCGGGTTCATCGAGAGCCTCCAGAGCGACGTCGAGGAGCTCAAGGACAAGCGGGCCGAGCAGATGGAGATCGAGCTCCTGCCCCGGCCGATCGAGGACATGGCCGATGACGTCGTCCTGGCCCGCTGGCTCATCCGCAACATCGCCTACCAGCACGGCCTGACGGCCACCTTCACCCCGAAGCTCGAGGAAGGCGTCGCCGGGAGCGGCATGCATTTCCACCTCGATCTCCGCCGGGAGGGCCGCAACGTCCTCGTCGGGCCCGACGGCCGCCTGTCGACCGAAGCCCGACGGCTCATCGGCGGGCTGTGCGAGTACGCCGACTCGCTGACCGCCTTCGGGAACACGGTCGCCTCCGCCTACCTCCGGCTCGTCCCGAACCAGGAAGCCCCGACCCGGATCTGCTGGAGCGACCTGAACCGGAGCGTCCTCATCCGCGTCCCCCTGGGCTGGACGAACGTCCCGGACCTCGCCCATCTCCTGAATCCCCAGGAGAAGGACACCTTCACGCCCGGCGACAGCCGGCAGACCGTCGAGCTGCGCAGCCCGGACGGCAGCGCCTCGATCCATCTCCTTCTCGCCGGGATGGCCATGGCCGCGGAATGGGGATTCCGGGATGAGCCGAGCATTCTCTTTCCCGGCGCGCTGCCGCTCGAGCTGGCCGAGAAGCTCTATGTCCAGGGGAACATCTTCGCCGATCCGGAGCTCTTGAAACGCCTGCCCTCGCTCCCTCCGAGCTGCGTCGCCTCGGGCCGGCTCCTCCTCGAGAAAAGGGCCCTGTACGAGCGCGAAGGGATCTTCCCGCCGAGCGTCACGAGTTACATGGCCAAGCAGCTCCAGGCCGAGGACGACGAATTCCTCAACTCCAAGATCCTCGCCCGCCCGGCCGACGACCGGCAGAACGAAACCCGCCGGATCATGCACAAGGACATTCACAAGCACTAGTTGTGCGTCTCGCAAGGCACTTCACCGACTCGCAGTCCGAGGAGACGCACAACATCCGGGGGAGGTTGAGGGGGAATGGATTGATTCCCCCTCAGGGGGTCAGCGAAGCGCCGAGGGGGGAGCTTGACTCCCCCCTGGAAGTGTCCCGTCTCTGTGATAAACTGAAGTTGAGGATCTTCTGAGACGGGACACTTGGCCATGCCGAAAGAGACCATGACGCCGGCCGAGCGCTGGCGCTCCGTCCTCGGCCGGCGGACCCCCGACCGGCTGCCTCTCGATTACTGGGGCACGGACGAGACGACCGCCCTTCTCAAGCGCCATCTCCGGGCGCCGACGAAGCGGAAGATGCTGGAGAAGCTCCACGTGGATTTCCTCGTCGAGGCCAAGCCCGTCTATATCGGGCCGCGGCGCCCACGGCTGACGGACGTTTTCGGCTGCAAGTTCCGCGAAATCGGCTACGGTCCCGGCCGCTACAGAGAGTGCGTCTCCGGCCCGCTGGCCGCGTTCTCCTCGGTCGAGGAGATCGAACGGAGCTATCGCTGGCCTTCTCCGGATTGGTGGGATTACAGCGGGATCCCCAAGAAGCTCCGGGGCCTCGAGCATCATCCGATCCGGGGCGGGGGATCGGAACCTTTCCTCACATATAAGTTCCTGCGCGGCCACGAACAGGCCCTCATCGACCTCATCGAGAACCCGGAGATCGTCCATCACGTCCTGAAGAAGCTCTTCGACCTGGCTTATGAGGACACCCGGCGGATCCTCGAAACGATCCCCGGGAAGGTCACGGTCGTCTACGTCGCCGAGGACATGGGCGGCCAGTCCGACCTGATGTTCTCGGTCGACCACATCCGCGAGTTCCTCCTACCCGGGATGAAGCGGATGATCGACCTGGCCCACTCGGCCGGGGCCGCCGTCTTCCATCACAACGACGGAAGCTGCCGCCGCATCCTGCCGGACATGATCGCGGCCGGGATCGACATCCTCAACCCGATCCAGTGGCGGTGCCCGGGCATGGAGCGGGAAGGGTTGAAGCGGGATTTCGGGGACAGGCTCGTCTTCCACGGAGGCATGGACAACCAGCAAACCTTGCCCTTCGGAACGGTCGAGGACGTCCGCCGCGAGGTCCTCGAGAACATCGCCGTTCTCGGCCGGGGCGGGGGATACATCCTTGCCCCGTGCCACAGGATCCAGTCTCTGACGCCTCCGGAGAACGTCGTGGCGATGTACGAAGCGGCATACGAGAACGGCTGGAGCTGACCGCTTTAATTCAACGAGGGAGCTTGTCGGCGTAACCCTTGTGACGCGGGAATTCCGCGGCGAGGGAGCGGGTCAGCGCATCGAACCGGGCCGCCGCCTCGCGATAGACGGCCGCGGCGGCGGGATCGGGCTCGATGACGGGTCCGTCGCGGCGGATGAGCCGTCCCGCGATCTCGGCGATCCCGGTCGTTTCCCCCCGGTCGAGCCCGTGATTCCAGATCGCCTGGATCGCGGCCCCGTAAGCGGCCGCTTCGCGTTCCGCGGGAACGGAGATGGGCGCGTCCATGACGTCGGCGGCGATGCGCAGCCAGACAGGATTTTCCGAGCCGCCTCCCGTTGCCCGGAGCTCCGTCGCGGCGAGTCCGAGTGAACGGAGCCGCCGTAATCCGTAGCGCAAGTTCAGACAGATGCCTTCGAACATCGCCCGGGCGAGGTTCTGAGGCCGGAGATTCCGCGAGGTCAGTCCGAAGAACGCGCCGCTCGCCTCCGGGAGGATAGGCACGCGTTCCCCGTCGAGGTAGGGGAGATAGATGATCCCTTCCGCACCCGGGGGCGCTTCCGAGGCGGCCGCCGCGAGACCCGCGTGATCGAGCCGGAACAGACGGCGCATCGCGTCCTCGCCGTTTCCGGCGTTGAGAGTGCAGCTCAGCGGAAGCCACGCTCCCGTGCTGTCGCAAAAGCAGGCGATCTCGCCCCCGGCGTCGACCGCCGGCTTCTCCGCGTAACATGAGATCGTCCCGGACGTTCCCAGGCTGAGGGTCGCCCCGCCCGGCGAGACATTCCCGGTCCCGATGGCGGCCATCATATTGTCGCCGCCCCCGCTCGCCACCAGAACCCGCCCGAACCCGAACTTCCGGGCGATCGAGGGCCGGATCGTCCCGGCCGGAGTCCGGGGGTGGACCGGGACGGGCAGGAGGTCCGGGAGACGAGGATCGATCGTCTCAAGCGCTTCGGTCCGCCAATTTCGCGTCCGGACATCCAATCAGGCCCGTGCCCGACGCGTCGCCGAACTCCATCCGGTATTCCCCGGTGAGGTGGAAATTCAGGTAATCGTGGGGGAGGAGGATATGGGCGAGGGCATCGAAGCGGTTCGGCTCGTGGCGCTTCAGCCATAGGATCTTAGAGGCGGTATAGCCGACGGCCAGCCCGAGGCCGAGCTTTTCGATCGCGCCCGCGGGACCTCCGAGCCGGTCCGTGATTTCGCGCGTCTCTTCGATCGTCGACGTGTCATTCCACAGCTTGGCAGGCCGGATCGGGAGGCCGGCGGCGTCGAGCGGCACGAACCCGTGCTGTTGTCCGGATATGCCGACGGCGGCTACATTCGAGGGATCGATCGAGGATGCACGGATCGCTTCGGCCAGGGCGCTCTCCAGAGCGGCCGTCCACATTTCGGGCCGTTGTTCGCTCGCGCCCGGCGGCAGACCGGGGATCATTTCGTGAACGGCCTGGGCCCGCCCGAGCACCCTTCCCGTTTCGGAATCGACGACGAGGACCTTGGTGCTTCCGGTCCCGGAATCCACGCCGATAGCGATCATGACCTGATCAATATACGCGAATCGGGTTCCTGAGGCGGCGGCCCAACTCGTCGAGGAGGACCGGCGTCTGATCGTTCAGCGGGAGCATGAGATAGGCGTTCTTCTCGTAGAATTCACTCCCCTCGGGCAGGAAGAGCATCCGGGTGTTCGTGGCGAACTCTCCCCACGTCGAAAGCTGGGCCCGGACCCAGAAGACATAGTCGGCGTCCGCGGGGGAGTAGAAATACGTCCCCGCCCGGTGCGAAACCGGCCCGGCCGCGTCGAGGCTTGTATTGGCCGCGTTGACCCTCACACCGAAGATCCCGTAGCGGTTGAAGGAATTGACGAGGCCGACCCATTCCGCTTCGGCCGGGGCGACATGAACCAGCCCGAAGGGCTTTTCCGGAAGCTCGAGGAGCGGGCGCTCCACGACTCCCTCCTTCGAATCCTTGTAGATCAGGGTGTCGAAGAGCCTCTTGGCGAAGACCATCTGGTCGTTGCGGAGGGCGATCACGCCGAGATCCTTGCGGGCGGTCACCCGCGTCTCGACGAGGACGTAAGGCGCGTCCTGCCCGAGCTCATAGCGGACCTCGGCGAAAAGGTCCTTGACCCGAGGCAGCGGCCCTTTCCGGGAGTTGGCGTAGAGGAGCGGCCCGTTCTTTTCCGAGACGGACTCCGGCGGG
Source organism: Candidatus Aminicenantota bacterium (assembly GCA_963848835.1). Classification (GTDB taxonomy): domain Bacteria; phylum Acidobacteriota; class Aminicenantia; order Aminicenantales; family UBA4085; genus CAWKFB01. The sequence goes on from CAWKFB010000006.1 coordinate 206,753, forward strand.
TTCCAATCGAAAGCGTGGTCCCAGGGCTGTCCGGGCACGGAGACGTCGGGATTGAAGTGGATGACCCGCGACTCGTTATGAAGCTTGATCTTTTCCTTCAGGAACTCGATCGTGGAGATCTGGCCGCTCTGGGCGTCGAGGCCCAGGGCGATCCGCGAGGTCCGGATCGTCCGGCCGAGGCCATCCCCCGAGACGAAGGGCCCTGCGGCGGGCACGGCTTCGGCTCCGCCCTTCAGGACGACGAGGACCTTGCGCTCCCGGGCGGCCGCCTTGACCGAAGCCGCGAGCTTCACCGTCGTCGTTTCGGGGTGCGTCGACGCCGCGGTGATCAGGGGGACATTGTCCTTCCGCTCCAGGACCTGGCTGGGGACGGCTTTTCCGCCGTCGACGACGACGAGAGCGTCCTCGCCGATCTCGGCCTTGGGGGCGGTGACGGTCAGGGATATGATCTCCCCGTCGCGGGCGATCCCGGCCGGCTCCTCGATCACGAAAGCGGCATGGAAGCCTTCGGCGTACCCTTCGGGGATCCCGCCCGCCGCGGGCGCCGCCGACGACCAGACGGCCGTCTTTTCCTTGGTCGGGGGAGCCTTGGCCGCGGGCGCCGCCGTCCGGCCCGTCGCGGGCGGGCTTTCCACGTAGGCGACCTCGAGCTTATAGGTCTTGCCGGAGATCCAGGCGTAATCGAAGGCGAGGTCGTAGAATCCCGGTGGGAGCGGCTTGGAGGCATCGATGGGCTTCCCCGAGCGAAGGAGCATGTAGGGACCCGCGGGTCCGCCGTTCAAAGTCACGCGGACGATGGACGCCGTTCCCTTTTCCTGAGCGAACGAAGCGCCGATCCGATAGAAAGGATTCTCCGGCGTCGGCGCGGCGAATTCGAGCTTGGCCGGCTCGGCCGCGGGCGGCCGGGCGGCCGAGAATCCCGCCGCCAGGCACAACATCAAAACACCGAGCATCTTGGTTTTCATATGACCTCCATCGAGAGACCGCGTCGCCCGGTCACGGGATGGCCCATGGGATCCTCCGGACGATCTTGGTCAGGACAAACGCGGCGGCGATCCCGCCGGCGAGATAGAGCGCTCCCGGAACGTAGTCCCGGAAGAGGAGCTTCCCGAAGCCGAGAAGGAAGCACAGGATCAGAAGGACGGCCGCGATCCATCCGGCGAACGGCGCGAAGCCGAGCGGATAAGAGGCGCCGTTGCGGGCAGAGATCGGCTTCCAGAAGCCGCCCGGCCGGACTTTCCGATAAAAGGCCAGGAGCTGGGCGGCGTCGTCGGGCGGCGTCAGGAACGTCACGGAGAGCCAGACGATGGTGGTGAAGCCGACGATGAGGAGAATGCCGACGCCCCAGGGATCGGCGTCGAAGCCCAGGGCGCGGAGGACGGAAGACGCGCCGGAAATGAGTGGAGAATCCGGGTCCGCCCTTAGATAGACGGCCATCGCCGCCGAGGCGAGCAGGGCGGAGATTTCCGACCAGGCGTTGACCCTCCACCAGTACCAGCGGAGGAGGAGGACGAGCCCGATCCCTCCGGAAAGCTCCATGATCAGGGCCCAGCCCGAGCGTATGCTGCCGAGGGCGAAGGAGAAGGCGGTCCCGACGAGGGCGACGACGACGACGAGAATCCGCGACGCGCGGACGTAATGGCGCTCGGACGCCCCTTTGCGGACGAAGGGCTTGTAGAAATCGTTGAGGAGATACGAGCCGGCCAGGTTCAGGATGGACTCGATGGTGGACATGTAGGCAGCGAAGAGGGAGGCGATCATCAGCCCGAGCAGGCCGCGGGGGAGGAAGGCCATCATCCGGGGATAGGCGGCTTCGACGGTTCCCGTGTCGACGTTCCCCGAGAGGCCCGGCAGGAGGACCATGGCGGCCAGGGCGGTCAGGATCCACGGCCAGGGCCGGAGGATGAAATGGGCGATATTGAACCAGAGGGTCCCCAGGACCGCGTGCTTCGGGTCCTTGGCGGCGAGCATGCGTTGGGCGACCCAGCCGCCTCCGCCGGGTTCGGCGCCGGGGTAATAGACGGCCCACCACTGGACAAACAGGGCGACGAAGAAGGCGAGGGGGAGGGCTTTGCCGAGCGGAGGGAATAAGGCCAGGAAATCCTTGCCGCTCCCGGCGGTGGCGGCCCGGACCGAGTCCATCAGCGCGGCCATCCCGCCCGCCTTTCCCACGGAGACGACAGCCAGGACGACGGCGCCGAGCATGGCGATGGGGAAAAGAAGCATGTCCGTGGCTACGACGCCCCAGAGGCCGGCGACCGTGGTGTAGACGACGGTGATCAGGACGCAGACGCCCAGGGCCTGGAGGGCGGTGGCGCCGAAGACGATCTGGAGGATCTTGACCATGGCCAGGGTCACCCAGCCGAAAGCGATCCCCGACGCGGGCAGGCCGAGATAAAGGGCCTTGAATCCGCGCAGGAACCGCGCCGCCCGGCCGGTATAGCGGAGGGCGATGAATTCGACCTCGGTCAAGACGGCCGCCCGGCGCCAGAGATGGGCGAAGAAGAAGATCGTCGCGCCGCCCCCGAAGAGGAAGGTCCACCAGAACCAATTGCCGGCGATCCCGTCCTTGATGACGATCCCGGTCACGGCGAGGGGAGTGTCCGAGGAGAAGGACGTGGCGACCATGGATGTGCCCAGCAGCCACCAGGGAAGGCTCCGGCCGCTGACGAAATATTCGGAGACGCTGCGCCCGGCCCGGCGGCCGAAATAGAGGCCGACCGCGATCGAGACGAGGAAATATCCGGCCAGGAGGATCCAGTCGATGGTCGAAAGGATCATCGCCGGTGTCAGAACCGGACGAACACCCCGCCGCCCAGCCAGATCCCGGACAGGTCGAGATGGAATTTCCCGCTCCGGACGGCGGTCGGATCGGTCGTCCAGTCGTTGCTCGGATACTCGGACGTCAGGGTTTCCCACGTCCGGGCGATCGTCGTCGTTTTCAGCCCCCACTCGGAGTCCCATTCGGTCGTGACCCCGTCGCGGACCTCCCGGCCCGGACCGGAGAGCTTGGGAACGGTCCGAAAGCCGATGTTGACGCCGGCGAAAATGCCGAACCCCCGGCCCAGGAAATAGCTCAGCTTGCCTTCGACTTCGAGGCAGATGCCGATGCCCGTGCCCTCCATCCGGGTCGTTCCCTGGGTCGTCCGGCCGGTGTCGAGGCGGGGGGAAGCCTCGTTGAAGGACGCGGCCACCCCGCGTTCGAGCCACGTCGACTCGGACACGACCCGGCCGAACAGCGGCCCGATCAGCACCCCCCCTTCGGCGGCCCAATTCTCCTTGGCCGGCTCGTAGAGGTGGACGCCGAGGAGCGGGGCCCAGGCGACGATCGAGAGCTCGTAAGGCTTGAATTCGAGGCTGAGCTGGTCCGATGTCGCGTCCGCGTAGGTGCGGGTGTAGGCTCCGGCGAGGCTCGTGGTCGCCTTGGCCCCGAGGCGCTCGGCGCCTAGAGAGAGGATGATGTGATCGCTGATGTTGTATTTGATCCGGGCGCCGAGGGGAAAGGCCGTCTCGAACCCCTTCCAGGCGCCGTCGACCGTCTCCTTCCAGGACGACAGGACGGCCGAGGTGTAGAGATAGGTCAGGTACGAGTTGTAGAAGAACGACTGCCTGTTGCTCTGGAATTCCACGGCCTTGTTGATGGAGTTCTCGCGGAGGGTCGTCCCGAACCCGAAAACCTCGATCTGGAGTTTGGACGTCCGCTCGGCCGAAGTCTGGCCGAGCCCGGGAACGGCCGCGGCGGAAAGGACGGCCCAGCCCAGGATGAGAAGTCGCAGCTTCATGAGGACCTCCAGATGTTCAACCCGCGTTCCGTGCGAAACGTTTCGGATGGAATGCGCGGCCGGCCGCTTCGGGCGGGCCCATTGTATGGCTAAGGCGGGGATGAGTCAACGCGGCCCGGCGCGTGGACATTTCGCTCCGGTTATACTACTATTTTTCCCCCGGAGCCCGACAATGAACTCGATCGCCACGTTCGGAGAGCTGATGCTCCGGCTCTCTCCGCCCGGCCGGGAGCGCCTGCTCCAGAGCCCGCGGCTCGAGACGCATTTCGGCGGCGGGGAAGCCAACGTGGCCGTGTCCCTGGCCCGCTTCGGGCACCCCGCCCGGTTCATCTCGGTCCTGCCCGCCAATCCCCTCGGCGACGCCGCCGCGGCCGAGCTCGCCCGCCGCGGTGTCGAGACGTCCTTCATCGCCCGCTCGGGCGGCCGCCTCGGCTTGTATTTTTCCGAACCGGGCGCCGGGCCGCGTCCGTCCGTGGTCATCTACGACCGGGAGTCGTCCGCCCTGGCCGCGGCCGCGGCCGGAACGATCGATTGGGCGCGGGCGCTCGAGGGCGCGAGCCTCCTCCATACGACCGGGATCACGCCCGCCTTGAGCCGGTCCGCGGCCGACCTGACCCGGGAAGCGCTTGCCGCGGCCCGGGCCAAGGGTCTCAAGGTCTCGATCGACCTCAATTTCCGGGCCAAGCTCTGGCGCTATGGAGCCTCCGCGATCGAGGTCATGGGGGAGCTTTTCGCCGCCGCCGACCTGGGGATCGCCAATGAAGAGGACTGCCGGATGAGCCTGGGCATCGAAGGCGGCGTCTTCGGGCCGGACGGATCGGCCGACCCCGCCGCGGTCGAACGGCTGCTCGTACGGGTGAAGGCCGAGTTTCCGCGGCTCGAACGGATGGCGATCACGCTCCGCGAAAGCCGGAGCGCCGACCGGAACGTATGGTCCGCGGCTTTGCTTGGCCGGTCAGGGTTCCGGATGGGACCCCGCTTCGAGATCTTCCCCGTCGTGGACCGGATTGGAGCCGGAGACGCCTTCGCCGCCGGGCTCATCCACGGCTTGGATGTTTTCGAGTCGGAAGGGGAGGCCCTTGACTTCGCCGTGGCCGCGTCCGCCTTCAAGCACACCATCCCGGGGGATTTCAACCTGGTTTCGGACGCCGAGGTCCGGGCCGTGATGTCCGGAGACGTATCGGGCCGGATCCGCCGATGAACTCGGGAAGCACGGCGGCGTCGGCATGAGCGTCCCGCGCGATTCCGCCCTGAGCGTCATCCTGGAGACGCGGCTTGTCGCCGTGGTCCGGATGAAGTCGGCCGGGGTCCTTCCGGCCGCCGTGGACGCTCTCCGGCGCGGAGGTGTCCGGGCGATCGAGGTCACCCTGACGACGCCCGGAGCCCTTGCCGTCATCGGCGAGCTTGCCGCAACCAAGTCTCCCGGCGAGATCATCGGCGCGGGAACCGTCCTCGACGCCTCCGCCGCTGAGCGGGCTATGGATGCGGGCGCGGATTTCGTCGTCTCCCCGGTTCTCGATCCGGAGATCATCCGGGCCTGCCGCGCCCGCGACGTCTTCGTCTCCGCCGGCGGGCTGACCCCGACGGAGATCCTGGCCGCCTGGCGGGCGGGCGCGGACGTGGTCAAGGTTTTTCCGGCGACTTCGGCGGGGCCGAAATATTTCAAGGACCTCAAGGGTCCGTTCCCGGAGATCAGGCTGATGCCGACCGGCGGCGTCTCTCCGGAAAATGCGGCCGATTTTATCCGAAACGGCGCTTGCGCCGTGGCCTTGGGGACCTCGCTTCTCGACGCGGACCTCGTCCGGTCCCGGGATTGGGACGAGATCGCCGGAAGGGCCGCGCGCCTCCTGGAGTCTCTCCGTGCGGTCTGAGCGGCGCGGCGCGGTCCGCGCAATTATCGTTTGGGCGGCGCTTTTCCTCCCGGGCCTCGCCGCCGCCGCCCAGGACATCATGGCCCCGCTTCCTTTTCCCGTCCGCACACATGAGGAATGGTTCCGGATGCAGTATGGCGCGTCCCGCGAGGACTGGACGGCGAAGCTGGGGCGGGATTACGTCAATCAGAACAGCGGCCCGGCGTGCGTCGTAATGCTCCTTCATTATAAGAAGCGGACCGGGATCAAGAGCGATTTCGGCAGCTTCTCCGACAGGCGGTATCCGCTCATCCACGCCGACTCCCGCTGGAAGTTCTGCCGCGCCAACTCTGATAAGGGATATCCGGGCGGCTTCGCCGAGGACGACCAGGCCGACGTCACGGCGGCCGAGTTGGCCGACGTCCTGACCCAGGAAGACGTTCCGGCGATCCCGCATTCCGGGAAGGCCGAAGCCACGCTGGAGCGGATCGCCCGGATCCTCTCCCAATCCAACCTGGCCGTCTGCCGCGTCGATCCTTCCGCATATTTCCGGGACGAGCGGTCCGGGAGTCCCCGCTGGGTCGTTGTTTTCGGAATAACGAAGGATTCCGTCGTGCTTCACGATCCCGGCCGGAACGAGGGCCGGAGCCGGAAAGTCGCCCGCCCGGCTTTCCTCGACGCGCTCCGGCAGGGAAGCGGGGGAGCCGATCCGGTGATGCTCGAATGCCTGACCTCAGTCGGAAGCTACGGCGACGGCTGGCACGCGGACGGCCGCTCCCGGCCGTTCGGCGAGGCCTGGCGCCGGTACGGAAAGTGGATCGGCCGGCCGGACAACCCGGGCGGGACGTTCCTCGTCCATTCCGTCGAAAGCTGCGTCGCCCAGGATTTCAAGCAAGACCTCGACCAGCCCCATTTCGGGAAAGCCGGGTCCAGTCTCGTGTTCCTCGACCGGGGGCGCCTTCGGGCCTTCTGGCTGAAGGGCGAATTCTACGAAAAATACATGGAGATCTGGGGCTTCCGCGAGCTGGGCTCGCCGCTCACGGACGAGTACACGGCGGGAGGGGCCGTCAAGCAGGATTTCGAAAAAGGCCGGCTCGAGCTCGCGGGCGGCGCGGTCGCCGTCCGCCTTGCCGCGGGAGCGTCCCCGGCGCCGATCAAGAAGTAAATGAAGAAGACATCCATCTCAGACCGAGGAGGCACCATGAATAGACGCGATTTCTTCGTCCGCTCTCTTGCCGGAGCCGCGGTCCTCGGATCGTTGAATCCGAAGCCCCTCCGGTCCGCTCCGGCGCAGTCATCCGCCAAGACGACCGTCGCCCTGGTCAAGACCATGGACCGGGCCCAGGGGGTTAAAGAGGTCCTGAAGCTCGTCGGGCCGCCCTCTCCCAAGGGGAAGGCGGTCGTGATCAAGCCGAACTTCAACACCCAGGACCCGACCCCCGGCTCGACGCACAACGACACACTCCGCCAGATCGTTATGGAGATGAAGGCCCTCGGGGCCGGCTCGATCACGATCGCAGAGCGGAGCGGTCCGCCCCAGACGAAGAAAGTCATGGAGGAGAAAGGCATCCCGGCGATGGCCCAGGAGCTCGGGTTCGGAATCGTCAATTTCGAAGACCTCGGCCCGGACGGATGGAAGCACTTCAACCCGCCGGGAATCCACTGGCAGAACGGCTTCGACATCGCCCGGGTCATCGCCGAGGCCGAGTACCTCGTTTCGACGTGCTGCCTGAAGACGCACGGGTTCGGGGGGATCTTCACCATGTCGCTCAAGCTGTCCGTCGGGACGACGCCCAAGAGCCTGATGCGCGAGCTTCACGCCGCCCGGACGACGCACATGCGGCGGATGATCGCCGAGCTGAGCCTGGGCTACAAGCCCCAGCTCATCGTCATGGACGGCATCGAAGTATTCACGGACGGGGGGCCGGGCACGGGTAAGAAGGCCGAAGCGGGCGTCTTCGTCGGCGGCACGGACCGCGTCGCGGTGGACGCCGTCGGCGTGGCCGTCCTCAAGCTCCTCGGCTCGAACGACGCCATCATGAACACGAAGATCTTCGCCCAGGAGCAGATCCAGCGGGCGGCCGAGCTCGGGATCGGGGTGGACGGGCCGGACAAGATCGACCTCGTCGCCTCCGACGCGGCCGGCCGGGCGTATGCCGACAAAATCCGGGCGATCCTGGACCAGGGGTAAGCGCCATGACCCTCCAAGAGTTGATCCGCAAGCGCCGGACCATCCGGCAATTCGGTCCCCAGCCGGTCGCTCCTGAGGCTTTGTCCAGGATCGTCGACGCCGGCCGCCTGGCGCCCTCCGCGGCCAACCATCAGCCGCTCGAGTTCATCGCTGTCGACCGTGAAGACCTGCGGGCGAAGATCTATCCCGGTCTGAAATTCGCCTCGGCGATCGCCCCCGCGGGCTTTCCCCGGCCGGGCAACGAGCCGAAGGCCTATATCTTCACCCTCGTCAACCTGAAGATCCGGGAGAAGATGTACGAATACGACGTCGGGGCGGCGATGGAGAACATGTGCCTCGCCGCGCTGGCCGAGGGGCTCGCGAGCGCTTGGATCATCTCCATCGACCGGGCGGCCATGGCCGAGCTGTTGGGCGTTCCGGTGGAATACAAGATCGACTCCGTCTTGGCTTTAGGATATCCGGCCCAGGAATCGATCGCCGAGGTCTCGACCGAGACGACGACGTACTGGCAGGACGAGGATCTGACCTTCCACGTCCCGAAGCGTCCCCTCTCGGCCGTGCTCCACATCAACAAATTCTAGAAATCGCTGCCAGTCATCTGAATACGCCAATTTTCCGGACCGTGAAACAGCGAAATAGGCTTATTCAGATGACTGGCACCGATTTCTGTGAGCGATCCCGGAGCTAGGATCCGGCGATGAGCATCTCGGCGACCTTGATAGTCGGGCCGCAGATCGAGCCGCGGAACTCGAGGTCGCTTCCGACCATCTCGATCCCCTTGAGGACTTCGTCCAGGTTCCCCGAAATCGTGATCTCGGAGACGGGATAAGCGATCTCGCCCTTTTCGATCCACAGGCCGAAGGCGCCCCGGGAGATGTCCCCGGTCACCGGATTCAACCCGTGGCCGAGCGTCCGGATGAGGAGAAGCCCCTCGGCGCAGGACCGGATGATCTCGTCGGGCGAATGAGGCCCGGCTTCCATGTAGAAGTTATTAGGCCCGGCGCCCGATCCGGCCGCGTTGCCCGTGGACGTCCTGCCCAGCTTCCGGGCGGCGTAGGTGTCGCACAGGAAGCTCTCCAGGATGCCGGCCGTCACGACCTTCGTCCGCCGGCAGGGGAGGCCCTCCGCGTCGAACGGGCTCGATCCGGGGCGGCGCGGCATCAGGCCGTCGTCGACGATCGTGATCCGATCGCTCGCGATGTGCGTCCCGAGACGCTCGGCGAGATACGTCGACCGTTGATAGACCGACGTCCCCGAGACGCAGGAAAAGAGGAAGCCCAGCAATCCCGACGTCATGAGCGGCTCGAAGATGACCGGAACACGGCGGGTCGCGGATCTTGCGCGGGCTGAGCTGCCGGACGGTCCGGGCGATCGCGGTCCGGGCGATCTTCTCGGGAGGGTCGAGGTCGCGAAAGTGCGTCTCCGCCGAAAACCAGAAATCCTCGACCTTGTCGTCGGTCGGACCGGCCTGGAGGGCTAGGCTCAGGTCGAAGTGCGTCCGGCGGAATTCGCCCAGGAAGCCGTTCGAGCTCGCCAGGACGGAGCGCGAATCGCCCGAGGAGAATCCCGCCCCATAGCTGTTGGTGATCCGCTTGTCGGCCAGGGCGATCCGCTCGGTTTCGAGGGCCAGGCCGATCTTCGTCCTCGGATCGAGCCTCTCGATCTCCGGATCGAAGAGGTCGAGCGCGGCCGGATCGATCCCGGCCGTGGCGAGCTCGGGCAGGCCGGAGAACGGATCGGGATTGGCCAGCTCGGCGCGCCGGACGGCGTTCCGGATGAGCTCGTGGACCGTTTCCTCCCGGAGGTCCGAGGACGAGGCGAAGGCGGTCTTGTGGTCCTTGATGACCCGGAAGCCGAGCCCGCGGCTCCCGGCTTCGACCAGGTTCTCGATCTCGCCCATCCGGATGTCGACAGAGAACTCGACCCCGTCGCCGATCGCGAGCTCGATCTCGTCCGCGCCCGCGCGCCGGCCGAAGTCGACGAGCTTCGCGGCTAGGTCGAGAAGCGGGCTTGCCGCGGCTCCCAGAGGGGCGCTCATTCGCGTCCTCCGACGGTCATCTTGGAGATCTTGATCGTCGGGCAGCCGTCCATGACCGGGACATCCTGGCCTTCCTTGCTGCACGTGCCCGTCTGTTGGCTCCAGTCCAGATCGTCGCCGACCATCTCGATCCTGCGGAGGATGTCGAGGTTCGACCCGATGAGGGTCGCCTGCTTGACCGGGGCGGTCAGGCGGCCGTCCTCGATCAGGAATCCCGAGCTGACGGAGAACGTGAACTTGCCCGAGTCCTCGACCTGGCCGCCTTGGAACCGGTCGGCATAGAATCCCTTTTTCACCGAGCGTATGATCTCTTCGGGCGGAGTCTCGCCCGGATCGATATAGGTGTTGGCCATGCGCGGGATGGGGATGTCCGTGTAGTCCTGCCTCCTCCCGTGGCCCGTCGGCTTCATCTTGAGGATCCGCGCGGACAGGCGGTCCTGGAGGAGCCCCCGGACGACGCCGCGCTCGATGAGCGTGGCTTTGCCCGGGACCGTCCCTTCGTCGTCGATGCTATAGGAGCCGCGGAAGGACGGAATGGTCGGATCGTCGTGGATCGTCACGAGCGCCGAGCCGACCTTTTTGCCGATCTTGTCCCAGAAGACCGAGGTCTTCTTGCGGATGAAATCCGCTTCGAGGAGGTGGCCGACGGACTCGTGGATGAGCACTCCGGCGTGGCCGGGCGAGAGGACGACGGGCATCTCGCCCGCGGGCGCCGGCCGGGCGTCGAGAAGCTGAAGGGCTTCCTCCGCCGCTTCCCGGCCGATCTCCTCGGGTGTCAGGACGCGGGAGAAATGCTCGAGGCCGACACGGCCTCCGCCGCCCGAGAAGCCGTACTCCCGCAGGCCCGCCTTCTCGGCGATGGCCACGCAGGTCAGCTTGACCATCGGCCGCTCGTCGGAGGCGAGATGGCCTTCGGAATCGGCGACGAGAAGGCGCTGCATGCCGCTTTGGAAACCGGCTTTGACCTTGTGGACCGCCGGATCGGCGGCCTGGCAGGCGGCGTAAGCCGACCGGACGAGGGCGATCTTGGCTTCGAGCGGGGCCGAGGCCGGCGGCAACTTCGACGCGGAAGGGGCTCGGGACGGGACCGATCACGCGAAGATCGGCGGCCTTCGCCGAGGGGGACGAGGCCGCGATGGCGGCCGCGGAGCGCGCGGCCTGGCGGAGTCTCTCCGGAGAAAGGTCGTTCGTATATCCGTAGCCCGTCTTCTCTCCGGAAAGGACCCGGATCCCGACGCCGAGGGAAACGCTCTCGGATGTGTCCTTGATGATGTCCTCTTCCATGAAGATGGACTCGTGGGTCCGGTATTCGGCGAAAATCTCGGCGAAATCGCCGCCGGAAGCGAGCGCGGCGTCCAGGACCTGGCGCAGGAGGGTCGGGGTCAGGCCAAAGCGGTCTTCGAAGGAGAACATGTCGGCCATTCTGGCATAGATAAGCGGCTCCCGCAAGAAGGGCTCCGGGATTGTACCTTTCCCGAAGCGCCGACGATTCCCTTTGCCCGTGCCGCTTTCGGATTTTCGTATTGATTTCTACCCCCCAGCCCCCCTACGACAAACAGGGGGGATTTGAAAGCGGCTCGGGAAAGGTGTGCAGGGGGGAGAAGATCAATAAGGAAATTTGGGGGCGCTTCGGGCCATCTTCGGAAATCGCCCCACGCTCACTTCCTGGCCGGCGAGGGAGCGCGCCGTCGCCGGGAGCGGAGCGAGAGAACCAAAATGGCGAGGGCGGCGAAGCCGTATTCGAACAGATTCGTGATGAGATGAAGGCTGAAGCCCGAGAGTACTGCGGTCGCCCGGTCGAGACCCATCAGGGCGAAAGCGAGGACCCAGGCCGATTCCCAGGTCCCGAAATCGGCGATCCCTTTCACGGGAAGGATCGAGGTGAGCTCCGCGGCGGTGATGGCCAGGATGAACTTCCAGAGGGCGAACTCGCCGAGGTCGGCCCCTTGGGCCCGGAGGATGGCCTGCAGGAGGACAAAGAGGGACAGGTACTTTAGGAGCCGGATGATCGAAGACACGAGGAAAAGGGGGAAGGCGATCGCCCGAGCCTGGATCCCGGCCAGGGACAAAACGGTTTCGTCGAGCTTCCCGACGGCGTGCCGGGCCTTCGGCTTGTCGGCGAGGCGAAAGAGCCGCAGGACGCCCCGGACGAGACGGATGAAGAAACGCGTCGCGGGGACGATCTTCCAGGCCAGGGCGAGGACCAGGATAAAGTATCCCAGGGCGAGCCCGATGAGAAGCGGGCCGGGCACGACGCTGGGCGCCGTCCGGGCGAAAAGGAGCGCCGCGAGGACGAAGGGAGACAGAGTCAGGAAATCGAAGACGAGCATGATGACCAGGGTCGATGCCGCGGCCTCGAACGGAAGGCCGATATTTCGGTTCAGGACGACTATATAGGAAAGCGATCCGATCCGGGCGGGCAGGAGGTCCTCGAGACCGTTCCGGACGAACGTGACGAGGAACATGTCCCCCCAGCCGATCTTATGAGGCGCGAGCAGCCATTTCGAGCGGGCGGATTTCGCGATGGTCGCGACAAGGCTGATGAGGAGATAGAACGCCAGGCCGGGGACATGGATCCGGCTCAGCGTTCCCCAAAGATCGCGGAGGGGGATCGAGCTGAAGAGCCAGGCAAGCAGAGCGGCGGCGATTAGAATCGAGATCAGGATGGAGAGCGGCTTCTTGCCCCGCACGGCCGTATCTTCGCATTGTCGTTCGGGGCCCGTCAACCCAATCGAGCGCCCACGATAATGGATTGTGGGCTCCCGGTGAAGAGGGTCAAGGGGAGCGAACATCACGGAAGGGGGGCCCCTTTGGGGGGAACCGGGACGGGTTCCCCCGTGAGCGTTGAGTCATCCCGTAGCTCTCCTTGTTTGACCCGGTTCATCATGATATTCTGAAACTCCAAAAATGGGACCGATCATCGGCATTTTCCCGCTCTTCGCCCAGGAGGCCGACATGCTTTCGACGCATCCTATCCGATCCCTCGTCGTCCTCGCCCTGGTTCTGGGGGCAATCGCGGCCGTCCGCGCCGTTGCCGCCGCCCCATCCGGGCCGGGAGCTCCGACGGACCTCAAATGCGAATATCTCGTCGATCCTCTGGGGATCGACGTCCGAGAGCCGCGGCTGTTCTGGATCCCCTCGCATCCCGACCGGGGCGGGAAGCCTTCGGCCTACCAGATCCTCGTTTCCAAGGATCCTTCCTGCGCCAAAGGCGACGTCTGGGACAGCGGCGAAGTGGTTTCGCCCGAATTCATTCAGATCGTTTTCAAGGGCAAGCCGCTCGTCTCCGACACGACCTACTATTGGAAAGTCCGGACCTGGGACGCTTCGGGCGCCGTCGGCCCGTACAGCACGGTAGCCAAGTTCTCCACGGGCCTGCTGACCCCGTCTGAGTGGAAAGCCAAGTGGATCGGTGGAGGGAACGAGCTGCGGAAGGAATTCGAGGCCCCCGGAACCGTGACGCGGGCCTTCGTCTATATGAGCGGGCTCGGGTATTCCGAGCTCTATCTCAACGGCGCGAAGGTTGGGACGAGCGTCCTCGACCCGGCCTGGACGACTTACGAAAAGCGCGTTCTCTATGCCGCATACGACGTGACCGCCATGATCCGAAAAGGAAAGAACGCTCTGGCCGTCATGCTCGGGGAAGGCTGGTACAAGAACCGGGCCCTCCTCCTCGAGCTCCATCTCGAGACGACGGGCGGGAAGACGGCCGTCATCGTGAGCGATGAAAGCTGGAAGGCCGCCCAAGGGGCCATCGTCGAGGATAGCGTTTATCACGGCGAGGCCTACGATGCCCGTTTGGAGACGCCCGGCTGGGACCTCCCGGGCTTCGACGACAAAGGATGGAAGAAAGCGGCCGCCGTCGCCGGGCCGAAGGGCGCGCTTTCCGCCCAGATGATGCCGCCGATCCGGGTCGTGGATACGCTCGTTCCGCTCAAGATGACGAGCCCGAAAGCCGGGACCTACGTCTTCGACATGGGGCAGAACGCCAGCGGCTGGGCCCGCCTGCGGGTTTCCGGGCCGCGCGGATCGGCTATCCGCCTGCGCTTCGCCGAGCTCCTCTACGACAACGGGATGATCAACCGGGAAAACCTGCGGAGCGCCCGGGCCGAGGACGTCTATATCCTCAAAGGAGAAGGGGAGGAGACCTACGAGCCGCGGTTCACGTATCACGGCTTCCGCTACGTCGAGGTGACCGGTCTTCCCGGGGCGCCGAACGCCGAGACCCTCCGCGGCCGGGTCGTCTACTCGAGCGTGGGCCAGACCGGCGCGTTCACCGCCTCGAAGCCGGTCCTGAACGCGCTCCAGCGCATCATCACCTGGGGCCAGAAGACGAACCTCCACAGCATCCCCACCGACTGTTCGCAGCGCGACGAGCGGATGGGCTGGATGGGCGACGCCCAGGGGACGGCCGAAGAGGCGATCATGAACTTCGACATGGCCGCCTTCTACACGAACTTCGTCCGGGACATCCGCGACGTCCAGGACGAGGCCGGGACGATCACGGACACCGTCCCGCACATCTGGGGCTCGCGCCCGGCCGACCCGGCCTGGGGCACGGCCTATCCGCTCCTCTGCTGGTACATGTACCGCTACTACGGCGACCGCCGCGTTCTCGAGGAGAATTACGCCGGCCTGAAGAAATACGTCGATTTCCTCCGTTCCAAGGCCGAGAACGGCGTCCTCAAGTACAGCTACTATGGCGATTGGGTGGCCGTGGACAAGACGCCGGGGGCGCTCGTTTCGGATTTTTATTATTACTACGACACGAAGGTTCTGGCCGAGATCGCCGCGGTCCTGGGAAAGTCCCAGGACGCGGGAGAATATGCCCGGCGCGCCGATGAGATCAAGGCGGCCTTTCATAAGGAGTTCTTCGATCCGAAGACCGGCAATTACGCCAACGGGACCCAGACCGCCAATGCCCTGGCCCTCTTCCTCGAGCTCGGACCGGAGCCCGCCCGCGGCTCGGCCTGGGGAAACCTGTTCGACAACGTCGCCTACAAGAACGACTCCCACTTGACGACGGGCATCATCGGGACGAAGTACATCATGGAGGTCCTGACCCGCCAGGGCGCGACCGACCTGGCTTACGATATCGCCTGCCGGACGACCTACCCGAGCTGGGGCTATATGATCGAGAACGGGGCGACCACGCTCTGGGAGCTGTGGCAGAAGCGCGAGGGCCCGTCCATGAACTCCCACAACCATCCGATGTTCGGGAGCGTAGGCTCGTGGCTCTACAAAGCGTTGGCCGGGATCGATATCGATCATTCCGCCCCCGCCTATGAAAAGATCCGCATCGAGCCCGGGATGGTCCGCGACCTGACCGCAGCTTCGGGAACGATCCAAACCGTCCGGGGCCGGGTGGCTTCGGTCTGGACGAGGTCCGATGACGCCGCCCGGCTCGACGTCATCATCCCGGTCGGAAGCGAAGCCGAGGTCGTCCTGCCGAAATTCAAGCTCAGGGAGGTCGTCCTCAAGGAAGGCGGGACTGTGATCTGGCGGGGCCAGAAAGCGGCGGGCCGGGTCCCCGGCGTGCTCGATTGCCGGGAAACTTCTTCATCGATCGTTCTGAAGATCGGCTCGGGGGCTTATGCCTTTGAATGGACGGGCCGGTGAGGCGGATGATGCGCGCGGACGAAACCGACGAACTGATCCTTCGGGCGCTCGAAGAGGACATGCCCTTCGGCGATATCACCTCGGAGAGCCTCATTCCCCCGCGGGCGCTGGCCCGGGCCTTGCTCATGGCCAAGCAGCCCGGAGTCCTGGCCGGCCTCGAGGCCGCGATCCGCGTCTTCCGGGCGCTCGACCCGCGCGTCTCGGTCAACCGTTTCCTCTGCGACGGCGCGGCGTTCAAAGCCGGGGACATCCTGGCCGAGATCGAAGGCCGGGCGGTCACGATCCTGGCCGCGGAGCGGACCGCGCTCAACCTCCTTCAACGGCTGTGCGGCATCGCCACGATGGCCCGCCGGTACGTCGATGCCGTCGCGGGCACGGGTGTCCGATCCTCGACACCCGCAAGACGACCCCGGGCCTGCGCGCCCTCGAAAAATACGCGGTCCGGATGGGCGGGGCGTCGAATCACCGGGCGAATCTGTCGGCGATGGTCCTCATCAAGGACAACCACCTCATGATGGTCCCGGATATCGTCCGGGCGGTCAAGCGCGTCCGGCGGCGGGCGGGGAAGAAGATCCTGGTCGAGGTCGAAGTAACGAGCTTCGCCCAGGCCCGGAAAGCCGTCGCCGCCGGGGCCGACTGGATCATGCTCGATAATATGAAGCCCGCGGAGATGAAGCGGATCGTCCGCTGGATCGCCGGGCGGGCAAAGGTCGAGGCTTCGGGGAACATCGACCTGTCCACGGTCCGGAGCGTCGCGCGGACGGGTGTCGACTACATCTCCTCGGGCAAGCTGACCCATTCCGTCGAGTCCGTCGATATCAGCCTGGAGTTCCTCGGCCCGCTCGGACGGAGCGTCAGCCGGCTGGGACCCAAGGTCCGGAGGAAGTCATGACGACACGCCCCCCGGAGCATCTGTCCTCGGATGTCCTCGTCATCGGCTGCGGCATCGCCGGAGCGAGTGCCGCCCTCGAGGCGGCCAAGCGCGGATTGAAGGTCATCGTCCTGTCGCGGAACGCGGACCCGCGTGAATCGAATTCCTTTTACGCCCAGGGGGGGATCGTCACCCTCGGCCCGGACGACGATCCCGCGCTCCTGCGCGACGACATCATCCGGACGGGCGACGGCATCAGCAATCCCGAGGCGGTCGATGTCCTCGTCGAAGAGTGCAAGCCTCTCGTCGAGGGGATCCTCATCCGGGAGCTGGGCGTGCCTTTCAGCCGCAACGCGGCGGGCGAGCTGGATTACGCTCGGGAAGCCGGGCACTCCCGCCGCCGGATCCTCCATGTCCAGGACTCCACGGGCCGGACGATCGAGGAGCATTTCATCGCCCGGCTTTGCGCGTTCCCCAACGTCACCCTCCTCCCGGGCCATACGGCCGTCGACCTCCTCACGATACCCCATCACTCCAGGAACGCGATCGACTATTACCATCCCCCGCGCTGCCTGGGGGCCTATGTCCTCGAGAACGCTACGGGGAAGGTCAAGTCCATCTTTGCCTCCCAGACGGTCCTGGCCGCGGGCGGCTGCGGCTCGGTCTTCCTCCACACGTCGAACCCTCCCGACGCGATCGGCGCCGGCTACGCCATGGCCCTCCGCGCCGGGGCCCGCATCGTCAATATGGAGTACATCCAGTTCCATCCGACGTCCCTCTTCCACAGGGACGCGGCGAATTTCCTGATCTCCGAGTCCGTCCGCGGCGAAGGGGCGCGTCTCAAGACGCCGGACGGCCGGACGTTCATGGAGAAATACAGCGACAAGGCCGACCTGGCTCCGCGCGACGAGGTCTCCCGGGCGATCTACGAGGAGATGATCAACACGAACTCGAGCCACGTCCTTCTCGACCTGGCGTCCTACGCGAAAGTGGACATCGCCGCCCGGTTTCCCCTGATCCACCAGACCTGCCTCCGCTTCGGGATCGACATCACCCGCGATCCCATCCCCGTCGTCCCGGCCGCGCATTTCTGCTGCGGCGGGGTGCTCGTCGACATTTGGGGAACGACGTCGCTCGACGGCCTGTCCGCGGTCGGGGAGGTCGCCTGCACGGGACTCCACGGGGCGAACCGGCTGGCTTCGACGTCGCTCCTCGAAGGCCTGGTCTGGGGGACCCGGGCCGGGCGGAGGATCGCCGAACGTCTCGGCGCGGCCCGGCCGCCGTCGCCGGCCAATGTCCACGAATGGTATTATCCCGACCGGGAGGAGGCGATCGATCCCGCCCTTGTCCAGCAGGACTGGCTGACCATCCGCTCGATCATGTGGAACTATGCCGGGATCATCCGCACGGCCAAGCGCCTCGAGCGGGCCAAAGCGGACCTCGAGTATCTCCGCCACCGGATCGAGCGCTTCTACCGGGAGGCGATGATGGACGCCTCCTTGGTCGGTCTGAGGCACGGGATCGAAGTCGCCCTGATGATCACCCACGCGGCGCTGGCCAATCCGGTCAGCCTGGGGGCGCACTACGTGAAGGCGTGACGGCGGTCAGAACCGCAGCCTGAGCCCGGCCGAGATCCCGAACCCGCTGAGGTCGAGTCCGGCCGCCCGCACGTTGACGAAGGACGGCTCCGCCGGCTCGTCGGCGGAGAATGTCCCGGACGGGTATGCCTGAGTTCCCACGATCAGGTCATAGGCCCAGAACTTGGCCTCCGGCGTCTGGCTGGCGCTCTGGCCGAGAAACCAGCTCGTCGTATCGGCCAGATCGCCTTTGAGTTGGCTGATACGCAGGAGACGTCCGTCGGCCTGGAGGACGAGAGCCAGCCCCGGACGGAGGGCCCATTCCAAAGTCGCTCCCCCTTGAATTCCGATCGTCCCGGTCTTGGCGGAGAATTCGCGGGAATCGCCGTAGGCGAAGAAATCCGTTCCCAGGGATTGGCGGTGCCGGAAATCGACGAGATAATATCCCGCCCCTCCGAAAAGATCGAGCCCGAGGCGTTCCGCGAGGGGGACGGAGGTGTGCAGGTTGAGGGTGATCGGGATGACGGACAGCTTGGAATCGAACGCGTCTTCCAGGTTGACGAAGAGCCAGAAATATCGGAACCGGTTTTCGACGCTCATCCGCTCGTAGCCGGCGCCGATCCCGATTTCCAGGTTGTTCGCGACGGGGATGAGGACCTCCAGCCCGCCGCGGAGGTCGAGCCGGAAAGGCCGGAAGCTCCCCTCGAGGCCGCCGGCGGCGTCGCGCAGCGCGTCATAGGCGCCCCGGAGGGAGCGGCTGTAGTCTCCATCGAGGAGATAGTTCATTCCGCCCGTCAGCTTGACGGAAACGCCGGCCCAGGCTCCGGCCGTGGCGAGGAGGAGGAAGGTCCCGCAGAGGAGGGCGGCCCGTTTTCGCATGTTCGTTTCCCTACTTTTCAGTTTAATTGAATGTCCGCGAAAGTCAAACCGTTTGACATTTCGCACGTCGCGGTTAAAATAAGTTGTTTAAAATCACGGAGTTCATGACATGGCCGATCCGAACGAAGTCAAGGAGACGCTCAACCTGCCGAAGACCGGCTTCTCGATGAAGGCCCGGCTCGCGGAGAAAGAGCCCGAAATCCTGAAGAAATGGTCCGCGATCGATCTCTACGGCAGGATCCGGGCCGCCCGGAAGGGGAGCCCGGCGTTCGTCCTGCACGACGGTCCTCCCTACGCCAACGGGAACATCCACCTCGGCACGTCCATGAACAAGATCCTCAAGGACTTCATCATCAAGTCGAGGACGATGGCGGGATTTGACGCGGCCTACCTTCCCGGCTGGGACTGCCACGGTCTGCCCATCGAGATCCACGTCGACAAGATCCTCGGGGCGAAGAAGAAGGACATGTCCGTCATCGAGATCCGGGACGTGTGCCGCGAGTACGCCCTGAAGTACGTGGACGTCCAGCGCCGGGAGTTCATCCGCCTCGGCGTGCTCGGAGAATGGGAGGCGCCCTATCTGACCATGGATCCCGGATACGAGGAATCCGTCCTCCGCTATCTCGCCGATTTCATGGCCGAGGGGAGCGTGTTTAAGGGCAAGCGTCCGGTCCACTGGTGCCCCCATTGCCGCACCGCGCTGGCCGAAGCCGAGATCATCTACAAGGACAAGACGTCGCCTTCGATCTACGTCAAATTCCCGGTCGGCCCCGAGGTCGAGGAGCGCTTCCCGGTCCTGAAAGGCCGCCGCGCCTCCGTCGTCATCTGGACGACGACGCCCTGGACGCTTCCGGCGAACCTGGCCATCGCCTTCCATCCGGAGTACGAGTACGCCGCGTTCGAGGCGGGAAGGGAGGTCCTCATCGCGGCCAAGCGGCTCGTCCCGGTCCTGGCCGAGCTCTTCGGCCTTGGGGATCCGAAGATCCTGGCGGCATTCAGGGGCAAGGACCTCGAGGGGCTCAAGGCCCGCCATCCCTGGATCGACCGCGATTCGCTCTTCGTCCTGGCCGACTATGTCACCCTTGACGACGGCACGGGCTGCGTCCACACGGCTCCCGGCCACGGCTACGAGGACTACCTCACCGGCCTGGCTTACGGCCTCGACATCTATACGCCGGTCGATGATGAGGGGCTCTTCCTTCCCGAGGTCGAACGCTACGCCTGCCAGTTCGTTTTCAAGGCGAACAAAGTCATCAACGCCGACATGAAGGCCGCCGGCGTGCTCCTCCACGAAGGCGAGATCAGCCATTCCTATCCCCATTGCTGGCGCTGCAAGAACCCGGTCATCTTCCGGGCCACGTCGCAGTGGTTCATCTCCATGGACAAGACCGGGCTCCGGAAGCGGACGATCGAGGAGATCAAGCGCGTCCGCTGGATCCCGTCCTGGGGCGAGGAGAGGATCTCGAACATGATGGAGGCCCGGCCGGACTGGTGCATCTCCCGGCAGCGGACCTGGGGCGTCCCGATCTCGGCCTTCCAGTGCCGCGACTGCGGGGAGCCTCTGGCGAACGCGGCGATCGCCCGCTACGTGGCCGCGATCTTCGGCCGGGAGGGCTCGAACGCCTGGTTCGTCCGGCCCGCGGCGGAGCTCCTGCCGCCGGGGACGACCTGCCCGAAGTGCGGCGGGACGCGCTTCGACAAAGAGAACAACATCCTTGACGTCTGGTTCGAGTCCGGCTCGAGCCACAACGTCCTCGGCCGGAGGCCGGATCTGCCGTACCCGGCGGACGTCTACATCGAAGGGCACGATCAGCACCGCGGCTGGTTCAACAGCTCGATCGTCGTGGGCGTCGCGGCGCGCGGCCGCTCGCCCTACACGACCTGCATCACCCACGGCTTCGTCCTCGACGCGCAGGGCAAGGCGATGTCCAAGTCGGCCGGGAACGTCATCGAGCCCGGGGCGATCATCGCCCGGGACGGGGCGGAGATCCTCCGGCTGTGGGCGGCCATGCTCAACTACAAGGAGGACGCGCCGTTCGGCGGGGAGCTCCAGCAGAGGCTCGGCGAAGCCTACCGGAAGATCCGCAACACCTGGCGCTTCCTCCTCAGCAACCTGTACGATTTTTCGCCCGACTCGGATTCCGTCCCGGCCGCGGAGCTCGAACCCCTCGACCGCTGGGCCCTCGATCGGGCCGCCGCGGTCGGCCGAAAAGTGCTCGAAGCCTATGACGCCTACGAATATCATCCGATCTTCCACGCGCTCTACAACTTCTTCACCGTGGACCTGAGCGCGTTCTACCTCGACATCCTCAAGGACCGGCTGTACTGCTCCGCGGCCGCCTCCAAGCCCCGCCGCTCGGCCCAGACCGCGATCTTCCGCATCCTCAAGGAATCGCTGCTCCTGGCCGCGCCCATCCTGCCCTTCACGACGGAGGAAGCCTGGGAAGCGCTGCCGGCCTTCGCCGGGAAAAGCGACTCGATCCATCTTGAGCTCTTCCCCGAGCTCGGGTCGACTTGGCTCGAACCCGCGGAGCGGGCGGATTGGGAGGTTCTCCTCCAGGTCCGGGACAAGGTCCTCAAGGAGCTCGAGGGTGCGCGGGAGCGCAAGCTCGTCGGGAACGCTTTGGAGGCCCAGGTCCGCATCCAGGCCGCGCCGGCGGCGGCCGAGGTCCTCGAGCGGCACCGCGGCGGCCTGTGCGCCCTGTTCATCGTTTCAGACGTCGTCGTCGAGCCCGGGGCCGGCGAGGAGACCACGGTTTCCGTGGTCCGGGCGCCGGGCGGGAAGTGCGTCCGGTGCTGGAGCTATTCTCCCGCCGTCGGGACGATCGCCTCCCATCCGGAGTTCTGCGAGCGCTGCGCGGGCGTCGCGGCGGAGCGGCCGTGATGCGGGCCAACGGCAAGTACCTCGGCTTGATGGCCGGGCTCGTCGCCCTGGACCAGCTGACCAAGGCGATCCTGGTCAAGTCCGTCGCCCTTTACGGATCGATCACCGTCATCCCGGGGTTCCTCGACCTGTCTCATGTCCGCAACAAGGGGGCGATCTTCGGGATGTTCAACCGGTCCGGGGCGAAGAGCGTCACTCTTCTTCTCGTCATCGCCTCGGTCATCGCCCTCGGCTTCGTCGCATATTACTTCCTCAAGACGCCCGCCTCCCAGCCCTGGACGAAGACGGCCCTTTCCCTCATCCTGGCCGGCGCGGTCGGAAACCAGATCGACCGTTTCTTCAGGGGAAGCGTCGTCGATTTCGTCGAGATCCACGTCAAGAGCTTCACCTGGCCGACGTTCAACGTCGCCGACGCCTGCATCTCGACCGGCGCGGTCCTCTTGGCCGCCCTTATCATCCTCAGGAGAACCTGATGCATCCGATCCTGTTCAAGCTCGGCCCGGTGACCGTCCATTCCTACGGCTTCATGATGGCCCTCGGCGTGGCCGCGGCCCTCTGGTTCCTGGCCCGGGAAGGGAAGCGCCAGGGCATGGACGCGTCCCGCCTCCTCGACGCCGCCTTCTTCGTCATCATCGTCTCGCTTCTCGGAGCGAAGCTCATCCTGCTCGTCGGCGACCTGTCCTATTACCTGAAGAACCCCAAGCAGCTCTTCTGGATCGCCCGCTCCGGCGGGGTGTTCCAGGGCGGGCTCGCCTTCGGCATCCTCTTCGCCCTGTGGTACTTCCGGCGCAAGAAGATCCCGACCTGGAAGGTGGCCGACATCGCCGCTCCGGCCGTCGCCCTCGGCCACGGCTTCGGGCGGATCGGCTGCTTCCTGGCCGGATGCTGCTACGGAAAAGAATGCACGCTCCCCTGGGCCGCGACGTTCCATGACGCTTACGCCCACGACCTGACCGGAGTCCCGATCGACCAGTCGCTCCATCCGGTCCAGATCTACGAGGCCATCCTCAATTTCCTCAATTTCCTCTTCCTGGCCGTGCTCCTCCGCCGCAAGTCGTTCGACGGGCAGGTCTTTCCCGTCTACATCATCAACTATTCGGTCATCCGGTACTTCACCGAGCTCTTCCGGGGCGACCACGCCGAAGGGACCTACCTCTTCCGCGGCCCGTCGGCCCTCCTCAGCGTCTCCTACCCCCAGTTCTTCTGCCTCGTCGGCCTCGTCGCCGGGATCCTCCTCTATCGCGTCTTCAAACGCCGGCGCCGTGACGCATAAGACCTTCCGCATCGGTCCGGACGCCGGGGCCGGAGAGCGGCTCGATGTCTTCCTCGCCCGGCGCATCCCCGATTTCGCCCGGGCCCAGTTCCAGCGCTTCATCGACAAGGGCTTCGTCTTCGTCAACGGGGAGCGCCGCAAGCCCAGCCTGAAGCTCCGCGCCGGCGACAAGGTCGAGGCCGATATCGAGATCCCCGAGCCGGGCGCGCCCCAGCCCGAGGACATCCCGCTCCGGGTCATTTACGAAGACGAGTCGATCGCCGTGATCGACAAGCCCTCCGGCATGGTTGTCCATCCGGGCGCCGGCGCCCGGTCGGGCACGCTCGTCCACGCCCTTCTCCATCGGTACCCCGAGATCCGGGGGGTAGGGGAGGAGGACCGGCCCGGGATCGTCCATCGCCTCGACAAGGAGACCTCGGGCGTCATCCTCGTCGCCCGGACCGCGGCGGCGCATCTCGAGCTCAAGAGGCAGTTCAAGGCCCGCGAAGTCAAGAAAGTCTACCTCGCCCTCATCGCCGGCCGTCCCGCGCGGGAGGAGGGCAGCTTCGACTGGCCGATCGGCCGGCACCACCGCCACGGCGAGCGGATGTCGATCAAGACCGACAAGCCGCGCACGGCGATCACGGATTACCGGATCGCCCGGACGATCGGGGACTTCACCCTCCTCGAGGTCCGTCCCTTGACCGGGCGGACCCATCAGATCCGGGTCCATCTCGCCGCCGCCGGCCACCCGGTGGTGGGGGACCGCCGCTACGGGTCGCGAAAGACGGGCGAGACGACGTTTCCCCGGCTCTTTCTCCACGCCCGGGAGCTGTCGTTCCGTCATCCGGTCACCGGGGCTCGACTCGCCTTCGCTTCGCCCCTTCCCCCCGAGCTCGACGCCGTCCTCGAGTCGCTTGAATCGCCGCCCGGTCCTGGTGTATGATGACGTTTCTTTTACGCCGTTTTTAAGCGCTCTCCGCTCGTCGGAACGACCACAGACTGGGAGGATCGCGTATGAAAGACTATGCGCCCGAAATGATCCGCAACGTCGCCCTGATCGGCCATGGCGCCTCGGGGAAGACCTCTCTCGCCGCGGCCGTCCTCTTCGACGGCGGCGCGACCGGCCGGCTGACCAAGGTCGACAAGGGCAACACGGTCACTGATTTCGAGCCGGAGGAGATCGACCGGAAGATCTCGATCAGCTCGGCCCTCTGCTTCGTCGAATGGAACGGCTATAAGATCAATATCCTGGACACGCCCGGCTACAGCAACTTCCTCTGGGACACCCGAGCCGGGCTGCGGGCCGTGGACGCGGCCGTCGTCCTCATCGACGGCGTCGCGGGCGTCGAGGTCGGGACGGAGAAAGTCTGGGAGATGATCGACGAGCTCGCCCTGCCCCGCTTCGTCCTCATCAACAAGCTCGACCGCGAGAACGCGAGCTTCGAACGGGCCGTCGCCGCCGTCCACCAGTTCTTCGGCCGGCAGGCCGTCCCCGTCCAGATCCCGCTCGGGGCGGAAAAGGACTTCCGCGGCGTCATCGACGTCATCCTCCAGAAGGCCTGGGTCTTCGACAAGGACGAGAGCGGAAAATTCAAGGTCGAGCCCGTCCCGGCCGAGTTCAAGGCCGAGGCCGAGAAGCGCTACAAGGACCTCGTCGAGATGGTCGCCGAGAACGACGAGAAGCTCATGGAAAAGTACCTTGAAAAAGGGGAGCTGACCCCTGAAGAGGTCATGGCCGGGTTCAAGGCGGGCGTGTTGAAGCACCAGCTCTACCCCGTCTTCGCCGCATCGGCCCTCCTCAACATCGGCATCCCGCCCTTCCTCGACGGGATCGCCGCCTATGCCCCGTCGCCTTTGGACACGCCCGAGACGCCCGTCTCGATCAACGGCCAGGGGGCGGAGCTCAAGCTCAGCGCCGATTCTCCGTTCGCCGCCCTCGTTTTCAAGACAATCTCCGATCCGTATACGGGCCGGATCTCGATGATGCGGGTCCTGGCCGGAAAGGCCAACCCGGATTCGACCGTGGCCAATCCGGGCAAGGAGACGGAGGAGAAGCTCGGGGGGCTCTTCTACCTCCAGGGCAAGGAGCAGGTCCCGGCCGGCCAGGCCAAAGCCGGCGATCTCATCGCCACGGCCAAGCTCAAGGCGACCTCGACGGGCGACACGCTCTCGGCCAAGGGATCGGGGATCCTCATCCCGCCGATCAAGTTCCCCGAGCCCTCGATCTCGTTCGCCATCGAGCCCAAGACGCGGGCCGACGAGGACCGCATCTCCCAGGCCTCGCACCGGATCATGGAAGAGGACCCCACCGTCCGCTTCGAGCGCGATCCGGACAGCGCCCAGCTCCTCATCTCGGGGGGCGGCGAGCTTCATGTCCGCATCATCACCGAAAAGCTCAAGAAGCGCTACAACGTCGACGTCGAGCTCAAGCCTCCGAAGGTCTCCTACAAGGAGACGATCAAGGGGCGGGCCGACGTTCAGGGCCGGCACAAGAAGCAGACGGGCGGCCGGGGCCAGTTCGGCGACGTCTGGATCAAGATGGAGCCCTTGCCGCGCGGCAAGGACTTCGAATTCGAGGACAAGATCTTCGGCGGATCCATCCCGCGGAACTTCATTCCCTCGGTCGAGAAGGGGGTCATCGACGCCAAGAAGAAGGGCGTCCTGGCCGGCTACCCGGTCGTGGATTTCAAGGTCATCCTGTACGACGGGTCGTACCACGAAGTCGATTCGTCGGACATCGCCTTCAAGATCGCCGCCTCCAAGGCCTTCAAGCTGGCCATGCAACAGGCCAAGCCGACCATCCTCGAGCCGGTCATGAACGTCGAGGTCTACACGCCCGAAGCCTACATGGGCGACATCATGGGCAACCTCAACGGCCGCCGGGGGAAGGTCTCGGGCATGGAGCAGAAGGGGCACATGCGGATCCTCAAGGCCGTGGTCCCCATGTCCGAGATGCTCGACTTCGAGCCGACGCTGACCTCGATCACGGGCGGCCGGGGATCGTTCATCATGGAATTCTCACACTATGAGGAGGTCCCCTCGCACCTCCAGCAGAAGATCATCGCCGAAGCGATCAAGGAAGGCCGGGTCCGGCCCGAGGAGGAGTAAGCCGGCGTCCGCCCCCGCGGCGGACCTTCAGTCGGCCGACCAATCGATCGGCCCGAACTTCTGTTCGATCTCTTTGGTCAAGTCGGTGATCTTCGCTTTCAGGATGTAGAGATCCTGCATCTGGCCGGTCTGGTCCTTGACATAATCCGGAAGGATGCTCTGGTCGTGGAAACCCATCTTCCGGGCCAGGTTGAGGGCGGCTTCCTGCGGTTTCATCATCCAGACCGTGACCGTTTCCACGTTCTTTCGTAGGGCGAGCCTGTAGAGCTCCCGCATCAGGATCATGCCCACGCCGCGGCGCTGGAACGCCGGGGCGATGATCACCCTCAGCTCTCCCTGGTGGCGCCTCCATTCTTCGAAAGGCAGCTCCAGGACGCCTTTGCCGATGATCGCGCCGCCGGTTTCGGCCAGGATCCGGAAGTGGTAGCCGAAGTCCATGAGCTTGATCCGCTGCTCCATGGTCTTGCGGTTGGTCACGTCGATCCGGAGATAGCGCCGGTCTTCGGGCGGGAGGGTCGCGTAGAAATTCATCAGGGCCTCGAAATCCTGCTTGGGGTCCATGTCCCGGATGGTAATCTCCGCGCCGTCCTTCAAGACTTCGCGCTTGAGCATGATCCCTCCTCTTCCTTCCTGATTCGACTATAGGTCCGCCCCCCTCCGTTGTCAAGAAAGTTCGGGATGGATCGGCGAGGGCGGTCTCGCTCGGCGGGAAATCCTGACGCTCTGCCTGTCATCGAAAAGAACGGGGCTCCCGGGGGCTCCCCCGGCTCACGAAGAATGTTCGCCTTAGGGAGCCCCCTCGCGCCCCGAATATAAGACGCGGACGTCCTGCGAGTTTTCGTCGATCTCGGTGAATCCTGCCGCGGACGGCTCGGCCGAATTCGCCGCATCCTTCCCCCGACCCGGGGGACCCCATCCGGCTCATCGTCCGAGTCGTCCGTACGTCAGGCGCGCGCTCCCAATGGCCGATCGTGGGACGGTGAGCGAAGATATCGCCATCGTACCTGCGGGAGGGACGCCTACCTGCAGTCCCTTCGAGTCGTAGAAGGGGAAGGGGATGTAGAGAATTATAGATAAGATTCCGGAAGGCGTCCTGGTCTTATGCGCGGTCCGAAGATCGCCCGAAGCGCCCCCCGAATTTCTTTATTGATATTCTCCTCCCTGCCCCCCAACTAACATGGGGGGATTCGTCGGCGCTTCGGGAAAGGAACGAACCCGCGCTTCGCGGAGGGAACCCGCTCGGATTCCCCTTGTGAGCATTGGGGCAATTCTGAAAAACTCTCCGGGCGGAGGGATTGCCCATAAAGCGAACATCAGGAGGGGGGGCCCCGCCTAATTCGGGGGGGAACCAGGAGGGTTCCAACGTGAGCTTATGGGCAATCCCGAAGCCGTTTGACTTGGACCCTACGGGTTCATATCATACGTCCGGCTCGAAAAGGAGAATCCATCCATGATCCACAGCCCGCTGAAGATGATCGCGCTCATGACCCTTGCCGCGGCCTCGGTACTCGCCCTGGGCGCCGCGGCCCAGGACGCGGCCGGCGACCCGACCCTCCGTCTCAAGCTCGGCGATCCGCGCTTCAAGGACAAGACCCTCGATATCCCCGCCGACAGTCTCGTTTCGGTCGAGACGGGGAAGCCGGTGCCCTTCGCCAAGATGATCGAGGAGATGAAAGCGGCCCGGATCATCCACGTCGGCGAGACCCATAACTCCAAGCCCATCCACGATTTCCAGGCCCGAATCATCCGGGCCCTGTACGCACAGGACCGCGGCCTCGTCATCGGCCTGGAGATGTTCCCGGCGACGATGCAGGACGTCCTCAACAGGTGGAGCCTGGGCATCCTGTCCGAGGAGGAGTTCATCCGAGAAGCCCGCTGGTACGTCACCTGGAACTTCAACTTCGGCTTCTACCGCGACGTCTTCGTCTTCGCCAAGGAGAACCGCATCCCGATCTACGGCTTGAACGCTCCGCGGGAGATCATCACCAAGATCCGGATGAAGGGCTGGGACTCTCTGACGGACGAGGAAAAGGCCCTTGTCCCGAAGCCCGACCTGACCCACGCCGAGCACCGGGAGCTCATGAAGCAGATCTTCGGCGGCGCGGAGATGCCCCACGCCATGGCAGGAGCTGGCGGCGCGGAGGCGATGTTCGAGGGCCTCTACCGGGCCCAATCGGCTTGGGACGAGGTCATGGGCTCGAACGCCGCCGCGATCACCGAGCGGGAGCGGAAGAAGATGGTCGTCCTGGTGGGGTCCGGGCACCTGATCTACAACCTCGGCCTCAACCGGCGGGCGTACGAGAAGAGCAAGCTGCCCTTCAAGACGGTCATCGGCGTGTTCGTCGACAAGAGTAAGACGGTCGAAACCGTCGCCCGTAGCCTGGGGGATTATCTCTTCGGCATCGCCGAGGAAGCGCGGCCGGCGTATCCCTCGATCGGGATCGGATTCAAGAAGGTCAAAGACCTCGACAACCTCTTCGTCGAGACGAAGCCCATCGATGGCGTCGCGAGGGGCCAGGACATCGAAAAGGGAGACATCGTCCTGACCGTGGACGGCCGGACTTGGACGGACGCGAACGAGCTCCGGACTTATCTGGCCGCCCTTCCTTGGGACGGAGAAGTCAAGCTCCACATCCTGCGCGCGGGCGTGGAGAAGGACGTGACGCTCAAGATCACGATGAGCCCGCCCCCTCCGCCGCCGGCGAAAAAGTGATGGGGAGGCAGCGAACATGAGAACTCTTTTCCATAAAACCATCGCCGCCGCGTGTCTTTTCCTCCTCCTCGCAACCAGCCTTCCGGCCCAGGAAGGGGGGAAGCTCCCCGTCCTCGACCGGTTGAAGGCGCGCATCGAGCGCGTCGTGCGGAACGCGGACGGTACGGTCGGCGTCGCCGTCCGGCACATCGAGTCCGGCCGCGGATTGGTCGTGAATGGAGACGTCCTCTTTCCGATGGCCAGCGCCTTCAAGGTCCCGATCCTCACCGAGCTCCTGGCGCAGGCGGCCGAGGGAAAGTTCAGCCTGGAGGACGAGATCGTCGTCGCGAAGGACGACCAGCATCCCGGAAGCGGGATGATCTCCTCCCTCATCGTGCCGGGGATCAAGCTGTCGGTCCTGAACATGGCCCATTTCATGATGATGATCAGCGACAACTCGGCGACCGACATGCTCCTCGAAAAAGTCGGCCCGGCCAGCGTGAACGCCCGGTTGCGGGCCGCCGGGATCGAAAGAATGACCGTCGGCCGCTCCTGCCAGGCCATGATCCAGGACTACCGCGAGGCGGTTTCGGGACTGAAGACCCGCGAAGAGCGGAAGAAGGCGATCGTCGCTTATGGAGAGAATCCCGACGACGCGGCGACTCCGGTCGCGATGAACAACCTCCTCGAGAAGATCGTCCGCCAGGAGATCCTGGACCCGGCGAGCTGCGACCTGATCCTGGCCATCATGCGGAAGTGCGAAACGGGCGCGGCCCGGATCAAGGGATTGCTGCCCCCGGGGACCGCCGTCGCCCACAAGACCGGGACGATCGCGGGGACGGTCAACGACTGCGGCGTGATCACCCTCCCGGACGGGCAGGGGCGGATCGTCCTGACCGTGTTCTGCAAAGACTTCATGGGTCCGACCGAGGACGTCGAAGCCCTGATCGCCGGGATCGCCCGGGTCGTCTACGATTGTTTCTACTTCACGGACTGACCCGGCCGCTCACTTCTTTTCGGTCAGCTCGAGATAGATGGTCTCGACGAGGCTCGGCCATCCCCGTCCGGCCGAGCCCGCGGGCGCCTCGGGGATCCCGAAGACCGTCTTGACCTCGGCGAGGGTTTTCCCTTCCTTGACCAGGGCCGCGATCTTGGCCTGCTTTTCCCGGATGGAGGCGAGAACCGTTTTGAGCTCGTCCTTGGTCAGGGGATCGTTGTGCCCGCTGAGGTATGTGTCCGCGTCCAGGGCGATCATGGTTTCGAGGGCCTTGGCGTAGCCCTCGGATGTCCCGTGCTTCTGCCGGTGGATCAGCGGATCCCGGCCGACAAACGCCAGGTCGCCGGCGAAAGCGGCCTTGAGGCCGCGGAAATAGACGATCGTGTCGCCGGCCGTATGGGCCGGGCCGGCGGGGATGAGGTCGATGACCTCGCCCCCGATCCGGAGGCTGAAGGTCCGGGTATAGGTTTGGGTCGGAAGATAAGCCCGCAGGCCTTCGAGCTTCTCGCCCTTGAAAGCTTCTTCCATTTCCCCCTTCGTCGCCTCGCTGGCGAGGATCACGGCTCCCTTCGGATACCCCTCCAGGCCGTTGACGTGGTCCCCGTCGCTATGGGTGATCAGGATGTGGGTGATCGGCAGGGAGGTGATCTTTGCGATCTCCGCGACGGTCCGGCGGGTCGCCTCCGCGGTCATCTTCGCGTCGACCGCGATCACGCCCTGATCGTAAACGTAAAAACCGGTATTGGCCATGGACCCCTTGACGAAATACAGCCCGCCCCGGATCTTTTGAACGACGGGTGCCTGGGACGGCGCGGCTTGCGGCCCGGCGGCCGGGGCTTCGGATGCGGGGATGAGAAAGGCCAAGGC
Source organism: Candidatus Aminicenantota bacterium (assembly GCA_963848835.1). Classification (GTDB taxonomy): domain Bacteria; phylum Acidobacteriota; class Aminicenantia; order Aminicenantales; family UBA4085; genus CAWKFB01. Next base: position 237,363 of record CAWKFB010000006.1, read on the forward strand.
CAGCAGAACGGGTGTCATCGATATCATGAGAGCCTCCTTGGAAGGGTCGGGCATCCTTTTATAATCCAGCCGCCGGGTCGGGGGCAAGCGGACCGGGTTCAGATTCTAAGGATGCGGCCGCGGGTCGATGAGGCGCCTGACCTTCTCGACCGTCGCGGTGTGGGCGACTAAGCCCGCCATCCGCAGCAGCGACATGGGCGACGTCCGGACCTCGACCCGGCCGGCCTTGACCGCCGCGATGATCGAGGCCGTGTCTTTGTCCGCGTCGACGAGGGAGTAGGTCATCCCGAACTGGCGCAGGTCGTGGCTGTCCGAATTGCCCACGAGGGGCTTGCCGAAGTCCCGCGCCGTCCGGACCGCGGCCTTGTTCAGGTTGAGCAGGGGATTGTGATAGCAGGTGAACTCGATCGCGTCGATCCAGGGCAGCAGGAGAAAGAGCCGCTTGCGGAGCGACTTGAAAAAATGGAAGAACGGATGCGGGGCGATGGTCAGGCTCCGATCGCTGTAGAGACGGGGAAGATCGCGGAGAGTACAGCCCTCGAGCCGGGGTTCGAACTCAGGATTGATCACGACGATGTGAGCGTCATCGGCCGTGATCTCGACGCCGGGGAGGAGAAGCAGGCCGCGCGCCTCGGCCGCGGCGGCCAGGGAAGGGGACCAGACGCCCCGGTCGTGGTTCGTCACGGCCAGGGCGTCGAATCCGAGCTCCGCCGCCCGCTCGAACAGCCGTCGGGCGGTATACTTGACGTAGTCCTTCGGATCCTCCCGGGTGTGGACGTGGAAGTCCACCTTGAGAGGACGGCGCTTCGCGGCCCTCAGAGTTTCGTCTCTTCGACCGTTTTCTTGACCGACAGGACCGTCTTGTCGAGCTGGGCCCGCTCCTCGTCGTTGAGCTTGATTTCGAAGATCTTCTCGATGCCCTTGGCCCCGATGAGGGCCGGAACGCCGATGAAGAGGCCGTGGATCCCGTACTCGCCCTCGCACAGGGCGGCCGAGGGGAGGATGCGGCGCTTGTCCTTGAGGAAGGACTCGGCCATGACGATCGCGCTCCAAGCCGGGCTGAAGAACGCCGAGCCCTTGCCGAAGAGCTTGACGATCTCGGTTCCGGCTTCGCGGGTCCGCAGGGCGAGCTTGTCGATCTGCTCCTTGGTCGCGATCTCGGTCAGGGGCACACCGCCGACCGTGGTCAGGCGGGGGAGGGGCACCATGTCCGGGCCGTGCCCGCCGAGGACGGCGCCGGCGACGTCGGTCACGGACACGCCGAGCTCCATGGCGACGAAGGCTCTCCAGCGGGCCGTATCGAGAGTGCCGGCCATGCCGACGACGCGGTTTTTGGGGAAGCCGGTCAGCTTGTAGAAGGCGTAGACCATCGCGTCCAGGGGGTTCGTGACGATGATGCAGAACGCGTTGGGGGCGTACTGCTTCACGCCCGCCGCGACCTTGGTGATGATCTCGATATTGACCGCGAGGAGGTCCTCGCGGGTCATCCCGGCCTGGCGGGGCTTGCCGGCCGTGACGATGACGACGTCGGCCCCGGCGATGTCCGCGTAGTTCGAGGTGCCGGTGATGTTCGCGTCGTAGTTGCCGTGGGGAGCCATCTCCATGAGGTCGAGGGCCTTGCCCTTGGCCGGGTTCTCGAGCTCGGGGATGTCGAGGATGACGATGTCCCCCATTTCCTTCTGCGCGGCGAGCATGGCCAGGATCTGTCCGATCTGGCCGCCGCCGATCAATGCGATCTTCTTTCTCATATGAACCTCCTTCGGAATGAATGCGCCGTTCGTAAAAGGCATTCTAGTGGAACGTCCGGCTAAAATCAAATTGCTTGGAGCCGGTGAATTCAATAAACTAGGGGCGGTTTCATAGCACCGCCCGGACGTGAGAGGGCGGTCCCGAGGAGTTCATCATGCTGGAATCGTACCGGAAGAATGAGGAAGAACGGCGCGCTCTGGGCATCCCACCCCTGCCCTTGAGCCCCGAAGAGACGGCCGAGGTCTGCCGGCTCCTCGAAGCCCCGCCGCCGGGCGTGGGACCGGATCTCCTCGCCCTCCTCCGCGACCGGGTTTCGCCGGGGGTGGATCCCGCGGCCAAGGTCAAAGCGGAATGGCTCGCCCGCGTCGCTTCGGGCTCGGTCTCTTCGCCGGCCCTTTCCCGGTCCGAAGCCGTCGCCCTCCTGGGCACGATGCTCGGCGGCTACAACGTCGCTCCGCTCGTCGGCTTGCTCGACGATCCCCAGCTCGGTTCCGAGGCCGCCCGTGCCCTCGGCCGGACCGTTCTCGTCTATGGCGCTTTCGACAAGGTCGCCGACATGGCGGCTTCGCACCAGAACGCCAAGGCCGTCATGCGCGCCTGGTCCGAGGGGGAGTGGTTCCTGTCGCGTCCGCCCCTGCCGGAGAGCGCGACCCTGACCGTTTTTCGCGTCGACGGAGAGATCAACACCGACGACTTTCTCTCCGGCAAAGCAAGCTTCGACGCGGCCCGACATTCCGCTCCACGCCCTGTCGATGGGACAGACGCGCTTCCCCGGCGGTCTCGCGGCGATCGCGGGCTTCAGAGCCGCGGGCAAGCGCGTAGTCTTCGTCGGCGACGTGGTCGGCACCGGCTCGTCCCGGAAATCGGCCTGCAACTCGGTTATGTGGCACATCGGCGAGGACATTCCCTTCGTCCCCAACAAGCGCCGCGGCGGGATCGTCCTGGGCGGGAAGATCGCCCCGATCTTCTTCAACACCACGGAGGACTCCGGCGGGCTGCCGATCGGAGAGGTCGACGTGAACGGGATGAAAATGGGAGATGAGATCGTCTTGGACCTCAAAGCCGGGGTCATCCGCGGCGCGGGCGGAAAGGTGTTATCACACTTCAGCCTCAAACCGGCCACGCTCCCCGACGAGTTCCGAGCCGGCGGCCGATTGAACTTCATCATCGGCCGGGCCTTGACCAACAAGGCGCGAGCCCGTCTGGGGCTTCCCGAAGCCGAATTCTTCACCCGCGTTGAAAACCCAAAACCCAAGCCGGCTCAGGCGTATTCGCTGGCCCAGAAGATCGTCGGCCGGGCCTGCGGCCTCCCCGGCGTCCTGCCCGGGACGGCATGCGAGCCGAAGATGACCACGGTCGGGTCCCAGGACACGACCGGGCCCATGACCGCCGACGAGCTCAAGGAGCTGGCCTGCCTGGAGTTCCAGTGCGGCCTGTTCATGCAGTCGTTCTGCCACACCGCCGCCTATCCCAAGCCCGCCGACGTGAAGATGCACCGAACCCTGCCGGGTTTCATGATCGAGCGGAAGGGCGTGGCCCTCAATCCCGGCGACGGCGTCATCCATTCCTGGCTCAACCGCCTGCTCCTGCCCGACACGATGGGCACGGGCGGCGATTCGCACACCCGATTCCCGATCGGCCTCAGCCTGCCGGCCGGGTCCGGCCTCGTCGCCTTCGCCGGAGCGCTCGGGTTCATGCCGCTCGACATGTACGAGTCCGTCCTCGTCCGCTTTCGCGGGACTCGCCGGCCCGGGATCACCCTCCGCGACGTCGTCAACGCCATTCCCTATTTCGCCATCAAGGAAGGGCTCCTGACCGTGGCCAAGAAGGGCAAGAAGAACGTCTTCAATGATCGGATCCTCGAGATCGAAGGGCTGGACGATCTGACCGTGGACCAGGCCTACGAGCTGACCGACGCCTCCGCCGAGCGCTCGGCGGCCGGAAGCGTCATCGCCCTCAAGGTCGAAGCCGGTGGCCCGTTTCCTCCGGAGCAACGCCGCCCTGATGAAGAAGATGATCGAGGCCGGCTACCGGGACGCAGAGACGCTCAAGCGCCGGATCGACGCCTGCGAGGCCTGGCTGGCCAAGCCGTCCATGATCGAACGGGACGCCAAAGCTGAATATGCCGCCGTCCTCGAGATCGACCTGGCACGATATCCGCGAGCCGATCCTGGCCTGCCCGAACGATCCCGACGACGTCAAGCTCCTGTCGGACGTCGCCGGCGACCGCATCGACGAAGCCTTCATCGGCTCCTGCATGGTCAACATCGGCCATTTCCGGGCCGCCGGCCGCATCTTCGACAAGGCGCCGCTATCCCGAAGACGCGGATCTGGATCACGCCGCCGACGAAGATGGATGATGATCCAGCTCAAGAAAGAAGGATATTATTCGATCTTCTCCCAGGTCGGGGCGCGGACGGAGATCCCCGGCTGTTCGCTCTGCATGGGCAACCAGGCCCGCGTCGCAGCCCGGCGCGACCATCATCTCGACCTCGACGCGCAATTTCGACGACCGGATGGGGGACGGGGCGCGGGTCTACCTCGGCTCGGCCGAGCTCACCGCCCTCGCGGCCCTGAAGGGCCGGCTGCCCGCGGCCGAAGAGTACTTCACGGTCATGAAGGAAAAGGTCCTCCCCGCCGCGGCCGACATCTATCGCTACCTTCAGTTCGACGAAATGAAGGATTTCACTCTGATCTATGCCTGAACGGCCGCGGTTCGGCCGTCCGGAAGGAGAAACGGAATGATCTCACTCGAAGGCAGGAAAACCCTGATTACGGGCGGATCCCGGGGGATCGGCCGGGCGACGGCCCTCCTTTTCGCCCGGGCCGGAAGCGACGTCGCCTTCACTTACGGCTGCCAGGAAGCCGCGGCCCTCGAGGTCCTCAAGGCCATCGAGCCGACCGGCCGGGCCGGTCTCGCCTTCAAGTGCGATATCGCGGACGAGGCCGCGGTCCGGAACGTCGTCGCGGAGATCGTCCGGGCCTGGGGCGGGATCGATGTCCTCGTCAACAACGCCGGGATCTGGACCGGTCTCGAGATCGGAGAGTCGGACACCGACGCCTGGAAGGAAACGCTCGCCGTCAACCTGGACAGCGTCTATTATTTCAGCGACGCCGTGATCCCGCACATGAAGGCCCGGAAGCGGGGCTGGATCATCAACGTCGGCTCGACGGCCGGGATCCGGGGCGAGGCCCATCACTCCCACTACGCCGCGACGAAGGGGGCCCTGAACGCCCTGACGAAGTCCTGGGCCGTCGAGTTCGCGCCTTGGGGGATCCGGGTCAATTGCGTCGCCCCCGGCTGGGTGGACACCGACATGTGCACCGAGGTGTTCAGCGACAAGGATTTCGAGGAGAGCGTCCGCCAATCCATCCCCTTGAAGCGCATCCCGCCGGCCGAGGATATCGCCGGTCCGATCCTCTTCCTGGCCTCCGACCTGGCCCGGCACATCACCGGGGCGATCATCAGCGTCAACGGCGGGTCCGTCCTGTGCGGATGAAAAGGCGGGGAAAATCCTTCAATTTTTCCTTGACAGGCCTTTCCGGCTTGTGTTATTGAAGGTTGCGTATCAGGTATTATGGGTAAGAAACATCTCTCCCTGATCGTCATCCCCCACACCAAAACGACCACTCGGACTCTGTCCTTTTCCAAGAGGACGGTCCGGCTGGCGGTCTGGTGCGGATCGATCGCGGCCGTGTTTCTGCTCGGCGTGACGGCCGATTACCTCCGCATCCGGATCTCGAACCGGAGCTACGGCGCGCTGAAGGCGGAGAACCAGACGCAGAAGGAAACGATCCGCGAGTACGAGGCCAAGATGGGGTCCCTGGAGACCCGGGTCAAGGGCTTCGACGAATACATCAAGAAGCTGAACCTGATGGCCGGGATCACGACCGAGCAGACGCTCAAGGACTTCAACGTCGGCGATTATCCGCGGGACGAGGAAGCGGCCCCCAACAGCGGCCCGGTTCCGCCGCCCGGCGCCCAGATCCAGGGCCTGCAGAACAAGGCCGACGATCTCCAGCGGAGCTTCGACACCCTGAAGACCTTTTTCGAGAGCAACGCCTCCTTCCTGGCTTCCCAGCCGAGCATCTGGCCGACGAACGGCTGGACCTCCTCCGGCTACGGGTATCGGATGGATCCGTTCACCCAGAAGCAGACGTTCCATTACGGGCTTGATATCGTCGCGACCGGGGGGAATCCGGTCGTCGCTCCGGCCGACGGATTCGTCGCCGAAGTCAGCCGCTCGGGCCAGTACGGCAACTCCATCGTCCTCAGCCACGGCGGCGGCCTGACGACGCTCTACGGCCACCTGAGCAAGATCAACGTCGCCTCGGGACAGAAGATCAAGCGCGGGGATCTGATCGGCAATGTCGGCAGCACGGGAAAATCGATCGGTCCGCACCTCCATTACGAGGTCCGGATGAACGGTAAACCCGTCAATCCCGTCAGGTTCATCCTCGATTAATCCGCCGGACGGACGGCCGGATCACCCCAGGATCTCTCCCGCTTCCACGCGTCCGCCGGCCGCATAAGCGCGGGCATCCATGACCTTCCGGCTCTCGGGCTGGAGCTCGAGGATGCGATAGACGGAACCGTCGCCGCAGACGACGTCGATTCCGGCGCCGGAGAAGGCGGCCAGCGTTCCGGGGGCGGCCGCGCGGACTTCCCGGCTCTCGACCAGCCCGCCCTTGAGCAGGTTCAACCGCACGCCCCGCCGGAACGTGAACGCGCCCGGGCGGGGAGTGAAGGCGCGGATTCTCCGCTCGATCTCGATCCCGGGGGCGGACCAATCGATCCGGCCTTCCTCCTTGGCCAGCTTGGGGGCGAGCGTGGCCGCGGCATGATCCTGGGGAGCGAACGGGATCGACGCGATCCGCTCGAGCGTGCGCTTGAGCAGATCCGCGCCGATCGCGGCCAAGCGGGCTTCGAGCTCCCCGGCGGTTTCCGCGGGGAAGATGGCGGTCTCGGCCGTGGTCAGGACGTCCCCTTCGTCCATTTTTGCGTTCAGCCGGAAGATCGTGACCCCCGTCCGCTCCTCGCCCCGGAGGATGGCCCATTGCACGGGAGCGGCGCCGCGGTATTTCGGCAGAAGCGAAAAATGGACGTTGATCGAGCGCCATGGAGGAAGGTCGATTATAGAGGAGGGGATGATCTGGCCGAAGGCGACGACGACGTGGATGTCGGCGGCGGCGGCCCGGATCGCCTCGAAGGCGTCCGGCTCCCGGCGGATCCGCTCGGGCTGGAGGACCGGGATGCCGCGGCCGGCGGCGAACGTTTTCACCGCGCTGGCGGCGATCCGCTTGCCCCGGCCGGCCGGCCGATCGGGCTGAGTGACCGCCAGGACGACTTCGTGGCCCGCTTCGAGCAGGGCGGCGAAGGAGGGGAGGGCGGCCTCGGGGCTGCCGAAGAAGACGATCCGCATCAGGGGTGGCTCTTGTCCGCGGCCTTGCGGAATTTCTTCTTGATCAGGTTCCGCTTGAGCGTCGAGAGGAGATCGATGAACAGCTTCCCCTCGAGGTGGTCGATCTCGTGGCAAAAAGCCCGGGCCAGGAGATCGGTTCCTTCGACCTCGACCGCGCGCCCTTCGAGGTCGCGTCCCCGAACGACGACTTTTTGGGGCCGGGCGACCTTTTCGTAGACCTCGGGGACCGATAGACAGCCCTCCTCCCGGACCACCTCACCGTCCTTGAAGACGACCTCGGGATTGATCAGGACATGGAGCTGGCTTGCGTCCTCTCCCACCGAGAGGTCGACGGTGATGAGCCTCTTGGCCACGTCGACCTGGGGGGCGGAAAGACCGATCCCGGGCGCGGCATGCATCGTTTCGACCATATCCCGGGCCAAGGCCCGGATCTCAGCGTCGATCTTCTCGATCGGCTCGGACTTCTTGAGAAGGTTGGGGTGTCCGAGCTTCAGGATTTTGCGCTTGGCCATGCCTCCATTATATCACGGCCGACGGCGGCGGCGGCTCGTCGGGAGCGCCGGCGTTCCGGAGCGGCCAGGCGATGAGATAGAACGCCAGAAGGGCGAGGACGGCGAGCCCGCCGAGATAGCTGGGGTTGGCGAAGATCTTCGGGACGTCGCTCCCGATGGCTTTCTGGAGGAAGAGGAACGTCCAGAGGGCTTTAAGCAGTCCCGTCAATCCCTCGCCCGCGATCAAGCCGGCGGCGAGAAGGACGCCGACGTTCTCCACCCGCGCCTTCTGGGCGGCGTTGAACTTGCGCCGGACGATCATCTTGTCCAGCCCGCCCTTGATCATACCGCCGACGAAGATGGCGAACGTCGTCTCGAGCGGCAGGTACATCCCCACCGCCACGAGCATCGGCGATTTGACCTGGACGAGGATGAAGGCGAAGCCCATGAGCATCCCGACGATGACGAGCGGCCAGGCCATTTCCCCGCCGACGATGCCCTGGGACAGGGCGGCCATCAGCCCGGCCTGCGGAGCGGAGAGCTCCTTGCTCCCGATCTCATAGGTGCTCGTGAGAAGCATGAGCGGGAAATACAGGACGAGCGAGGAGAGCAGGACGCCGAGCAGGTCGCCGGCCTGCATCTTCCAGGGCGTGCCGCCGAGGATGTGCCCGACCTTGAGGTCCTGGAGCATCTCGCCGGCCACCGCGGAGGAGACGCAGACGACCGCGGCGACGCCGAGGACCGCCGCGACCCCGCTCGCGCCCGAAGCGCCGATGACGACCATGAGCAGGGCGGCGATGATGAGCGTCGAAAGGGTCAGCCCGGAGATCGGGTTGTTCGACGAGCCGATCGTCCCGACGAGGTTGCCGGAGACGGCGGCGAAGAAGAATCCGGCGAGGCCCATGACGACGGCGGCGATCAGGGCCGGGAGGAACGCGCCGGCGAAAACCTTGTAGACGAGGATCATGCAGACGAAGGTCAGGGCCAGGCCGCCCAGGACGACCTTGATGTTCATGTCCTTCTCGATCCGGGACACGACTTCGGTCTGCCCGGCGGCCTTCTTCACGTCGCTGAAGGAGCGCTTGATGCCGGCGCTGAGATTTTTCCGCATCCGGAAGAGCGTGTATCCGGCGCCGACGAGCATGCCGCCGACGGCGATCGGCCGGATGATGAACTTCCAGACGTTGGTGACCATCCCGCCCCATTCGACGTCGGCCAGGGCCACGCCGGGCCCATAGAACCGGGCGATGAGGTCGGGGCCGAGGAAGAACATCAGGAGGGGGGCGAAGAGCCCCCAGGCCAGGATCCCGCCGGCGAAGTTGAGAGAGGCCAGGCGCGGCCCGATGATGTAGCCGACGCCGAGATACGCCGGGAAAATCCCCGGCCCGGAAACCGAGACCGTGCCGCCGACGCCGAGCGTCGGCGACGTCTTGGCCGTCCCGAGCCGGACGAGGCTCGCCCCGATCGTTCCGATCTTGATGATGAATTCCTTGCTCGCGGCGAAGAGCTGGACGACGCCCAGGGCGTAGAACAGCGACCCGATCCCCATCGCGGCGAAGAGATGCTTGGCCCCGCCGCTCCCGCGCTGGCCGGCCTTGTGGATCTCGGCCGCGGCGACCGATTCGGGGAAGGTCGAGATCGGGATCGCCGACCATGACCCGGCGGAGGAACGTCACGAACAGGATGCCCAGAATGCCTCCGACGAAGAGGAGGGCCGAGGTCTTGAGGTAGGCGTCGACGGTGTTGAACTTCGTCCAGACGCCGGCGATGAGGAACGCGGGAATCGTGAAGATCGCGCCCGCGGCGACGGATTCGCCGATCGATCCGACCGTCCGGGCCATGTTCTCTTCGAGGATCGAGCCGCGCATGAGCTTGAGGAGGGCCATGCCGATGACGGCGGCCGGATAAGTCGCGGCGATCGTCATCCCCGCCCGAAGGCCCAGGTAGGCGTTGGCCGAGCCGAGGACGACGCACAGGACGAGGCCGATGAGGATGGCCTTGAGCGTGAATTCCCTCATCTCGGTCTTTTCCGGCACGACGGGTTGATGGGCCATGCTCCCTCCTTATCGGGCGAAGATGCCCCTTAATACCCGATTCCCCGAATTCAGTCAAGGAGAGTCAAGGTCGCCCCGCGCTCACGGAACCTCGTGGGTTCCCTGTGAGCGTGGGGCAATCCGGAGCCCATTGCGCCGGAGGGCGAAATGTGCAAAAATGATCGCGTCGGATTCGGATGAGAGAAGGTACCGCATGGGCATAGTCCGATGGATCAAGGGCCGCCTGTTCTGCGATCTGGCGATCGACCTGGGCACGGCCAACACTCTCGTCTACCTCAAGGGCAAGGGCATCATCATCCAGGAGCCGTCGATCGTCGTCGTCAACAAGCAGACGGGCAAGGTCGAGGCCGTCGGCAGCGCGGGCCAAGGAGATGCTCGGCAAGACTCCCGCCAACGCCCTGGCCATCAAGCCGATGCGGGACGGCGTCATCGCCGACTTCGAGATCGCCGAGCGGATGCTCGATTACTTCATCAAGAAGGCGACGAACAACCGCGGCTTCCTCCTCCGGCCCCGGATCGTCATCGGCATCCCGACCGGGATCACCCAGGTCGAGCGCCGGGCGGTCAAGGACGTCGCCACGCGGGCCAAGGCGACCGAGGTCTACCTCGTCGAGCAGCCGATGTCGGCCGCCGTGGGCGCGGACCTGCCCATCTCCGAGCCGACGGGCAACATGGTCGTGGACATCGGCGGGGGGACGACGGACATCGCCGTCATCTCTCTCAACGGGATCGTCTTCAACCATTCCATCCGGATCGCCGGCAACGAGATGGACGAGTCGATCATCCAGTTCCTTAAGAAGAAATACAACCTCCTCATCGGCGAGAGGACGGCCGAGATGGTCAAGATGCAGCTCGGCTCGGCTTATCCGCTCGACGAGCCCCTGACCATGGAGATCAAGGGCCGCGATCTGCGCGAAGGCATACCGAAGACGATCGTCGTGGACGACCAGGAGATCCGCGAAGCCCTCGAGGACATCGTGGCCGCCATCGTCAACGCGATCCGGATCGCCCTGGAGAAGACGCCGCCCGAGCTCTCGGCCGACATCATCGACCGGGGGATCATCCTGACCGGAGGAGGCGCGCTCCTCAAAAACCTCGACAAGCGCATCCGGGAGGAAACGCAGCTCCCGGTCTTCATCACCGAGGATCCCCTGACGACGGTCGTCCTCGGCGCGGGGAAGATGCTCGACGACCTCGAGCTGCTGAAGAAAGTGTCCGTGGTCTGACCGTGGTCAGGGCATGCCCCGCTTTCTGAAGGACCGCAAGAACGCCCTGATCTTCGCCGGACTCCTGTTCGCCCAGCTTCTCGTCCTCTCCCTCCAGGTCCCGCGCGGCTCGGAGCCGAGCGCCTTCGAGCGGGTCGTCTTCACCCTCGCCGGGCCGCTCGAGCGGGCCGTCCACGGCCTGTTCGGGGGGGCCGCCTCACTCTGGCGGCGCTACGTCTACCTCCGCCGCGTCGAGGACCAGAACGCCCGTCTCCAGGACGAAGTCTTCCATCTCCGCCAGGAGAACATGATCCTGGCCAACGACCTGGCCGGGCTGCGCGACGCCCGCGAGCTCGCCGCCGGGCTGGCCGGGATCGGGGAGCCGTTCCTCGTCGCGGCCGTGATCAGCGTCGACGCCTCGAACCCGTACAGCTCGATCGTCATCGACCGGGGAAGCCGCGACGGCGTGCGGGCCAACATGGCCGTCCTTGACCGGGGGGGATTCCTCGTCGGCCGGATCATCGCGCCGGTCTCGGCCGGGACGGCGACCGTTCAGCTCATCACGGACGACAACTCGGCGGTCAGCGTCCGGTCCGAGACGAGCCTCATCCAGGGCGTCCTGGCCGGGAACGCCAAGGGTGGGACGTGCTGGCTCCGCTACGTCCTGGCGACGGACGAGAGCCTGGCCGAAAGCGAGGAGCTCCTGACCTCGGGGTTCGACCGGGTTTTCCCGGCCGGCCTGAAAGCCGGGACCGTCGCATCCGTGGCCCTGGACGGCTCCTTGTTCAAGCGGATCGCCGTCCGGAGCCACCTCGATTGGCGCCGGATGTCGCGCGTGGCCGTCCTGACCCGCGTCGTCGAGGCGGCCCCGACGGGGTCCCGGTGATGCGCAAGCTCATCCAGGGGGCCGCGACCGTCCTGGCGGCCGTCCTCGTCTTCTTCGCCCTCCGCCAGATCTCCCTCCCGCTCCTGATCGGGGTCAATGTCTTCACCGTAGCCGTCATCGTCTACGGCGCGTCCGAAGGCGAGCTCGCCGGAGCCCTGGCCGGAGCGGCCTGCGGCCTGATCGTCGACTCGTTCTCCCTGGGCCTGTTCGGCCTGGCCGGACTTTCCAAGACGGTCACCGGATACCTGGCCGGATTCATCTCCCGCAAGATCAACGTCCAGCCGCCGGCCCGGATGTTCATCTTCGCCGGCATCCTCGGCGCCGTCGACCTGGGCCTGTGGGTCCTTCTGGCGACCGTCATCGCCGCCGAAGGCTTCCCCTGGGCGGGGGGCTGGCTTCTCGTCCAACCTGTCGGAACGGCCGTCCTCGTCATGGCGGTGACGCTCGCCCTTCGCAAGATCAAGGTCCGCCGTGCCCGATAGCCATATCTACGACGACATTCATCCGCTCGCCAAGAGGGCCCGGACCGTCTTCTTCGCCGTGGCCGCTTTCTTCCTCTTCCTCGCCTTCAGCTATTGGAAGATCCAGATCCTCGACCACCGGAAGTTCTGGGACCTCGCCGAAGCCAACCGGACGCGGGAGATCGTCCTCCCGGCGCCGCGGGCGGCCCTGACGGACCGGAGCGGCCAGATCATCCTGGCCAACAACATCGCTTCGTTCAAGGCTTCGATCATCCGGGAGAACAGCCCGGACTTCGCCGCGTCCTGCGCCCGCGTCGCGGACCTCCTCGGGCTCGAGACGGCCGTCGTCGCGGAGCGCGTCGAAAAGTTCCGGACCGAGCCGCCGTTCAAACCCATCGTCGTCAAGGACGACCTGACCCTCGAGGAGGTCGCCCGGATCGAAGCCCGCAAGCTCGAGCTTCCCGAGCTCGTCGTCGAGACCGAGCCCAAGCGGTCGTATCCCTTCGGCACGCTGGGCGCCCACGTCCTCGGCTACATGCAGGAGCTGACGACGGACGAGCTCCGCGGCGCGTTCAAGGACCGGCGCCTCGGCGACCGGATCGGCCGGACCGGGGTGGAGAACGCCTTCGAGAAGCGGATCGCGGGAACGGACGGCAAGCTCGTCGAAGTCGTCGACAGCCTCGGCCGGAAGCGCGACGAGCTCGAGCGGGTCGATCCCGTCCAGCCGCCCAAGGTCGTCCTGACCCTCGATTACGACCTCCAGGCCAAGGCGGAGGAGCTCCTGGCGGGCCGGGAGGGCGCGATCGTCGCCCTCGATCCGAAGACGGGAGGGGTCCTCGCCCTGGCCAGTTCCCCGACCTACAACCCGAACAAGTTCGTCACCCGCTTCACCCCCGAGGAGTGGACGACCCTGGCCGAGAACCCGGACAATCCGATGCTCAACCGGGCGATCCAGGGCCTCTACTCGCCGGGCTCGATGTTCAAGCTGGTCATGGCCGCCGCGGGCCTCGACACGGGAGCGATCGATCTCCGGACGACGTTCTATTGCTCCGGCTCGACGTTGATCGGTGACCGGCAGTTCCGCTGCTGGTTCGAAGCGGGCCACGGTGCGATCAGCCTCCATGAGGCCATCCGCCAATCCTGCAACATTTATTTCTACAACGTCGGACGCCGGATGGACATCGACACGATCGCCCGCTACGCTTCCGAGCTCGGCTTGGGCGCCAAGACCGGGATCGACATCCCGGGGGAGAAGGATGGCCTCGTCCCCGACCGGGCCTGGAAAAAACGGGTGATGAAGGAGGATTGGTACCCCGGCGAGACAATCTCGGTCGCGATCGGCCAGGGCGCCCTGCAGGTGACGCCGGTCCAGGTGGCGGCGATGACGGCCACGATCGCCAATCGCGGGACGCGCGTCCGGCCGCACCTCAGCCTGGCCGACCCGCCCGACCCGGGAATGGTCCGCGTGCCTTCCGCGGTCCTGAACGAGATCATCGAAGGCATGTGGCGCTCGGCGAACGAGGGCGGCACGGGCGCGGCGGCCCGCGTGGACGGCTTCGATGTCTGCTCCAAGACGGGGACCGTCCAGACGATCGGCCGGGAGACGGCCGAGCGGCTGGGGATCAAGCCCAAGAACCATTCCTGGTTCACGGGCTTCGCCCCGCGCGGCGATCCGCGGATCGTCGTGACCGTGCTCGTCGAGTTCGGCGGTTCGGGAGGGGCCACGGCGGCCCCCGTGGCCGGTGAGCTGTTCAAGATTTTCAAATCCAAGATGGCGGGATCATGATCGACCGGGTCCAGCTCCGCGAGATCGATTGGGCCCTCATCGCCCTCCTCGCCCTGAACACCCTGATCGGCCTGGGCCTTATCTACAGCGCCTCGCGGCTCGCCCCGGGCAACTACTTCTTCCGGCAGGTCGTCTGGGTCGGGATCAGCCTCATCTTCCTCTTCCTCATCCTCTCCATCGATTACAAGATCTGGATGGGGATCTCCCCCTACCTGATGGGTCTCTTCCTCGTCGCCCTGGCCGCCCTGCTCGTCTTCGGCCGGGGCGTTTCCGGGGCCAAGAGCTGGCTCCGGCTCGCCTTCGTCGGCGGACAGCCCTCCGAGCCGGCGAAGATCGCCGCCCTCCTCCTCGTCGCCCTGATCTTCTCGGATTTCCGCCGCTCGACGATCAGCGCCGATGTCGCCGCGCTGGGCGGGGGCGCGGTCGTCCTCCCGATGATCCTCATCGCCGCCCAGCCCGACCTCGGAACGGCGATGTGCTTCCTCCCGCTCCTGTTCGCGGCCTTCGTCCTGGCGGGGATGAGCCGCCGGACCGTGGCCGTGATCCTCATCGGCGCGTTCGTCCTGGGCTTCCTCGGCTGGAACGTCGTCCTGAAGGATTATCAGAAGAAGAGGATCGAGACCCTCCTCAACCGGAACGAGGACCCCCGCGGATCCGGCTATCATGTCCGGCAGTCCCGGATCGCCATCGGCTCCGGGGGGCTGACGGGAAAGGGCTTCCTGAAGGGAACGCAGAGCCAGCTCCGCTTCCTGCCGGCGCGCCATACGGATTTCATCTTCTCGGTCCTCGGGGAGGAGTTCGGATTCCTGGGGGTCTTCTTCGTCCTGGTCAGCTACTTCTTCTTCCTCGCCCGGCTCTTTTCCTCCGTCACCCAATCCCGGGACCGGGCCGGCATGTACATCAATTTCATGGCCGCCTGCCTCCTGACCTTTCCTTTCCTCGTCAACACGATGATGATCATCGGCCTCTTCCCGATCACGGGCGTCCCGATCCCGCTCCTCAGCTACGGCGGATCGTCCCTCCTCACGACCTTTGGAGCCGTCGGGCTCGTCCTCAACGTCAAGATGCGCCGCTTCGTCAATGTCTGATCGTCCCGCCGCCGCCGCGTTCGAGGCCGCTCTGGCCGCGGTGGAGAAGCCCGGCCGCTACACGGGGGGGGAGTGGAACGCCGTCCGCAAGGACGCCGGGCGGGCCTCCCTCCGGGTCGGGCTGGCGTTCCCCGACGTCTATGAGATCGGGATGTCGTATCTCGGCCAGAAGATCCTTTATGACGTGATCAACGCCCGGCCCGACGCTCTCGCGGAACGCGTCTTCGCCCCGTGGCCGGACTTCGAGGCCGAGCTGCGGCGCCGGGACCTGCCGCTCGCGACGCTCGAGAGCCGCATCCCCCTTGCCCGGCTCGACGTGCTCGGGTTCTCGCTTCTCTACGAGCTCAACGACACGAACGTCCTGACCATCCTCGACCTGGGCCGGATCCCGCGCCGCTCGCGCGACCGGTCGGACGGCGATCCTCTCGTCATCGCCGGAGGCCCGGCGGCCTTCAACCCGGAGCCCCTGGCGGAGTTCATCGACGCGTTCCTCCTCGGCGACGGCGAGGAGGCCGTCCTCGAGATCCTCGACGCGGTCGCGGCGGGCAAGGCCCGCGGCGCGTCGCGGGAGGATCTGATCCTCGTCCTGGCCGGGATCGCCGGAGTGTACGTCCCGTCGCTCTATGAATCGGTCCCCGCTCCGGCCGGCGGAGGCCTCGCCTCGCGTCCGGCCGCGCGCCGGAGCCCCCGCTTTCGTCCGCAAGCGCGTCCTCAGGGACTATGCCCGCGCGCCCTTCCCGGCGGACATCGTCGTCCCGAGCCTGCAAGCTGTTTTCGACCGAGTGGCCGTCGAGGTCGCCCGAGGCTGTCCCCACAAATGCCGGTTCTGCCAGGCCTCCAGCCTCTACGCCCCCTACCGGGTGAAAGACCCGGATTTCGTCGTGGCCAAGGTCTTCGAAAGCTGCCGCTCGACGGGTTACGAGGACGCCTCGCTCTTTGCGCTCTCGGTCGGGGACTATCCCTATCTCGGCCCGACCATCAAAGGCCTGATGACCGGGCTCGAGCAGGACCGGATCTCGCTGTCGCTGTCCTCCCTCCGGCCCAAGGGGCTCTCGGAGGAGGTCGTCCGCGGCATCGTCAAGGTCCGCAAGACCGGGTTCACCCTGGTCCCGGAGGCCGGGTCGGAGCGCCTCAGGAGAGTCATCAACAAGAACCTGGACGAGGCCGACCTCTTCGAGGCCGCGGGACTGGCCTTTCGCGAGGGCTGGCGGCTCCTGAAGCTATATTTCATGATCGGCTTGCCAACCGAAACCGAGGCCGACCTTGCCGAGATCGTGTCCCTCGCCGGGCGGTTGACCGGCCTCGGCCGGAGCATCCTCGGCTTCCCGCCCCGCATCCACATGAGCGTCTCGTCGTTCATTCCCAAACCCCATACGCCGTTCCAGTGGGAGGCCATGGACCCGCCGGAGACGCTTTGGGAGAAACAAAGGTTCCTGAAGCGCGAGCTCGGAAGGATGCGCAACGTCGAGGTCAAGGACCACCCGGTGGAGAGCTCTCTGCTCGAAGCCGTCTTTTCCCGGGGCGACCGGCGTCTCGGCCCGGTCCTCGAGCGGGCCTGGGAGAGCGGCTGCCGGTTCGAGGGCTGGCGCGACCGGTTCAACTTCCCGCTCTGGAAGCGCGCCTTCGAAGAGAGCGGCGTCTCCCCGGACGATTATCTCGGCGAGATCCCGAAGTCCGCGCCGCTCCCATGGGATCATCTGCGGACGGGCATGCGGAAGGAGTTCCTCGAAGCCGAGCATCTCCGTTCCCGGGCGGGGGAGAGGACTCCCTCGTGCCTCGAGACGACGTGCGGCGCCTGCCGGGGCTGCGAGTACGCGGCCGGACTGGAGCGGTCGTTCACCAAAGGAGTCTCCTCGGCAGGAATCGGCGGGGAAGCGCTCGGCGCGGCTGCGGCGACCGTCCGCCGCTACCTGGCCCACTATCGCAAGTCCGGGCCGGTCCGATTCATTTCCCACAACGACCTCCTCAACCTCCTCCGCCGCGTCTTCAGCCGGGCGGGGCTGCGGGTCGAATTCAGCGCCGGATTCCATCCGAAGGCGCTCATGACCTTCGCTCCGGCCCTGCCGCTCGGGATGACCGCCCTCCGGGAGCCCTTCGAGTTCCGCTCCGCTTGCGACATCGGGGAGGACGTGTTTTGCGCCGCGCTGAACGCCAAGGCGCCCGACGGGCTGGCCTTCCTCGGCCTCGTCCCGCTCGGTCCGGAAGCGCCGGCGTTCGCCGCCTCGATCCGGTCGATGACCTACGCTCTCGACCTCTCGGACGAGCGGGTCCGCGGGGCGCTCGGGGAGGCCCGGTCCGTCCGGGGATGGGAGGGTCCGGACGCGGCTACCGCGGCCCGCCTCATCGAAGACGCCCGGCCCGGCTTTTCGCCGCTCGTCGAGGACGCCCGTATCGATGCCCCGACCGGGAAGCTCATCCTGAAGATCCGTTGGGACCCCCAAAAGCCGGTCCGGCCGCAGGATGTCATCCGCGCCGCTTTGGGCGTGGAAGGCGCGGTTTATGCCATGAGCCGGGAGGCCGTCGATCTGGGGCGGTTGACAGACCCGGTCTGAATCGGTATAACCTTGGAACGTTTTCGCCCGGAGCGGGCGGAAGGAACGAACAGCAGCCGATAAAGGAGCTCTCATGATCGACTATGCCCTGACCGAAGAACAGATCGCCCTGAAGGAAATGGCCCTCGAGTTCGCCATGAAGGAGATGCGCCCGAACGCGGCCAAATACGACCAGAGCCACGAGTTTCCCTGGGAGATCATGCAGAAGGCGTTCGATGCCGGCTTCATGACCTGCCAGATCCCGGAAGCCTACGGCGGCGGCGGGCTGTCCAACTTCGACACGGCCCTCCTCAGCGAGGAGCTGTCGAAAGGATGCCCCGGCATGTTCACGAGCATCATGGCCGTCTCGCTGGCCACCATGCCGATCGTCCTCTTCGGGTCGGAGGAGCAGAAGCAGCGCTTCCTCGGCCCGCTCTGCCGGAAAATGGCCCTGGCCTCCTACTGCCTGACCGAGCGCGAGTCCGGCTCGGACGCGGGAGCGATCAAGACCAAAGCCGTCCGCGACGGCGACCACTACGTCCTCAACGGGGCCAAGTGCTTCATCACCAACGGCGGGGTCGCCGAGCTCTTCACGGTCTTCGCCTCGACGCATCCGGCCAAGGGCCCCAGGGGCCTGAGCGCCTTCATCGTCGAGAAGGGCACGCCGGGGTTGAGCGTCGGGAAGACCGAGGACAAGATGGGCCATCGGGCCTCGAATACGGCCGAGCTCTTCTTCGAGGACTGCCGCGTCCCCGCGGCGAACCTCCTGGGCAAGGAGCGCCACGGCTTCCTCATGGCCATGAAGACGTTCGACCGCACCCGCTCGTCCGTGGGCGCGTCGGCCGTGGGCCTGGCCCAGGCCGCCCTCGACCTCGCCGTCGGCTACGCCAAGACGCGGACCCAATTCGGCAAATCCATCGCCCTTTTCCAGGCCAACCAGTTCAAGATCGCCCAGATGGCGATGGAGATCCAGGCCGCCCGGCACCTCGTCTGGCACGCGGCGTGGCTTTCCGACCAAGGCAAGCCCTGCGGCGCGGAATCGGCCATGGCCAAGGCCTTTGCCACGGACGTGGCCATGCGCACGACCGTCGAGGCGCTCCAGATCTTCGGGGGCTACGGCTACATGCGGGATTACCCGATCGAGAAGCTCATGCGCGACGCCAAACTCCTCCAGATCTACGAGGGGACGAACGAAATCCAGCGCCAGATCATCGCCCTCGACGTGATCGGGCCGATCAAGTCTTAGTCGTTCGCTCCCGTGACGCTTCGGGATTGCCCCACGCTCACAAGGGAACCCGAGCGGGTTCCCCCGCGCAAGGCGCGGGCCCCCTTCCTGATGTTCGCTTAGGGCCAATCCCTCCGCTGTCAATGACGCTGGATCGATCCGGAAAAAGGCAAAAAAAGCCCTCATTCTCGGGCGAGAATGAGGGCTTTCGGGGAAAGCTTATTCGGTGAAGTATTCCGGGACGAGTCCGAGGGTCTCGACCCCGGCCCCCTTGCACAGGTCGATCAGCTCGACGACCTTGCTGTAAGGGACCTTCGCGTCGGCCCGGAGGAAAATGGTCTTTTCCGTCCGGCTGGCGAACTGCCTGCGGAGCTCTTCACCGGCCGACTTGAAATCGGGGAAGAGGTGCTGGTTGATGTCGATCGTCAGGTCCTTCTTGAGCGTCACGACGATCATGCCGACGGGCTGGCCGCCCTTGTCCGCCTGGGCGGTCTCGGGAAGCTTGACGTCGATGCCCTTCTGGACGAGGGGCGTGATGACCATGAAGATGATGAGCAGGACGAGGAGCACGTCGCACAGCGGAACGACGTTGGGTTCGGCTTTAGCCATGAGTTCCTCCTAACGGGTCCTCCAGAGACGGATATTTTAAGATATCACGGGCCGGCATGTCAACCGTTTGTTGAATTTTCGCCCCTCCCGGTCTATAGTGGAAGACCCGTTTTCGGGAGACATGTCATGAACGTCCTTCTCATCCTGGCCGCGGCGGCCGCCGCTTTCCTCGCCGCCGGGCGCTTCTACGCCCGGACCATCGCCCGTTGGATCGGCGAGGACAAGACCGTCCCGACGCCCGCGGTCACATACGCGGACGGACGGGACTTCGTCCCGACCAAGCGCTTCGTCGTCTTCGCCCATCACTTTTCGGCCATCGCCGGCGCCGGGCCGATCCTGGGACCGACCATGGCCCTTCTCTACGGCTTCGTCCCCGCCTGGCTGTGGGTCGTCCTGGGCGGCATTTTCATCGGGGCCGTCCACGATTTCACGACCCTTTTCGTCAGCATGCGCGAGGGGGGGCGGTCGATGGCCGAGGTCGCCCGAAAGACCCTCGGGAAACGGGGTTTCGACCTGTTCATCGGATTCACCCTGGTCATGATCGTGCTCGTCACGTCTTCCTTCCTGAGCGCGACCTCGATCTCCCTCACCTCGCTCTGGCCCCTGGCCAAGATCGGGGTCAAGGAAGGGGAGACCTTCCTCAAGTCCGTGGCCAAGGACGGCGTCGTCTACGGCCGGATCGGCGGCATCGCCTCGATGTCCGTCGTCGTCATCACCCTCTGCTCGCCCTTCCTCGGCTGGCTGATCACGAAGAAGAAGCTCAAGACCCTCCCGGCCTATCTCATCGCTTCGCTCATCTGCGTCGTTTCCGTCCTTCTCGGGATCGCCTTCCCCATCTCCCTGACCCCGGGGATCTGGATGATCCTGATCTCGATCTACGTCCTCTTTGCCGCCGGCGCGCCGGTCTGGCTCATCCTCCAGCCGCGCGATTTCATCAACGTCCAGATCCTTTACGGCGGCGTGGCCCTCCTCGCCCTCTCGCTCCTGCGGACGGGATTCGGCGGGCTTTCCGTCCATGCCCCGAGCTTCAACCTGGCCGAGGGCGTGGGGCATCTGGGCTTCATCTGGCCGATGATGTTCTGCACCATCGCCTGCGGGGCGATCTCCGGCTTCCACGCCCTGGTCGCGGGCGGGACGACGGGCAAGCAGCTGGCCTGCGAATCCGACGCGAGGAAAGTCGGATTCAACGCCATGCTCCTCGAGTCGCTCCTGGCCGTGTGCGTCCTCCTCGCCATCGGAGCGGCCATGAGCTTCGGCGACTACAAGTCGATCGTCTGGCCGACCGATCCCGCGGTCAAGTCGAACCCGATCCTGGGCTTTTCGCTCGCCGCTGGCCAGCTCTTCCATCAGGGGCTCGGCATCCCCGTCGCCCTGGGAACGGTCTTCGGGATCCTCCTCGTCGAAGGTTTCGTCATCACGACGCTCGACGCCGCCGTGCGGCTCAACCGGTATCTGTTCGAGGAGCTGTGGCGGATGCTTTTCAAGTCCGTGCCGCGCCACCTCCGCCATTACTGGGTCAATTCCGGATTGTCCGTCGTCCTGATGTTGATCCTGGCCTCGTCGAACGCGTTCAGCCTGCTCTGGCCGATTTTCGGCACGGCCAACCAGATGCTGGCCGCTTTGAGCCTGCTGGCGGTCTCGGCCTGGCTCCTCCTCCGCCGCCGGAAGGCCGCCTTCGCGATCGTCCCGGCCGTGTTCATGATGGCCACGACGCTCGCCTCGCTCGGGATCCTGTTCCTCCAATATTGGAAGCAGAAAAGATGGCTGCTCGTCGGAGCGGACGTCGTCCTTTTCCTCCTCGCCATCGGGGTCGTGACGATGTTCGTCCGGGCTTTCCTGGGGAAGAAGAAGGGCCTCGGCCCCGCTCCGGCTTGAGCCGGATCAGACCCGGACGAGCTTCTTGACCGTCTCCGGCCAGGTCAGGCCGGAGACGAAAGCGTAGCCGGCTTTCCCCATCTTCTCGGCCAACCCCCGGTTCTCCGCCAGGAGATCGAAGGCTTCGGCGATCCGGTCTGGGTCGGGGGGGCGGACGAAGCCCGACTCTCCGTCGCGAACGAGCTCGGCCGGGCCGCCGCTGTCCACGGTCGTGATGACGGGCTTGCGCGAGGAGAACGCCTCGGCGGTGACGAAGCCGTAGTCCTCGTTGAGGGGGCCGAAGAAGACCCCCAGGCAGCGGGCGTAATGGGAGAGGACGGTCTCCTCGTCCGTTCCGCCGAGCAGATGGACCCGGCCTTCCAGTCCCCGCTCCCGGATGAGCGTCTGCAGCCGCTCGCGCTCCGGGCCGTCCCCGATGATGATGCCTTTCAGGTCGCGGTTCTTCGCCCGGGCGATGGCTTCGACGAAGAGGTCGATCCGCTTCAAGGCCTGAAGACGCGAGACGCTGAGCAGGAATTGCTGGTAGGATTCCGTCCGGTAATCGCGCTGGGGCGGCGGGGGATAGAGGACCTCGGACGGGATGCCTCCCCAGCGCCGCAGCCGCGCTTGGATCGTGGCCGATTGGGCGTAGAGCTTGGTGACGCCGTGCTTCAGGAGGCGCCGGTCGATGAGCCGGATGAGGGTCCGGCGGGCCGTCTCCTTGAGGACGGCCGGGCCGCGGAGCTGCGCCCGGAGCATGGGCCAGAGGTCGTAATACTCGCGCATCCGGTGGTTCAGCCAGCAGACATGAACCGGATGTTTGATGGCGTAGCTCGGGAAGCGGAGGGAGATCACCTGATGGATGGGCCGGCCGAGGCCGTCGAGACCGACGTCGGTGAAGCGCGTGGCGGCGTAGGCGCGGAGCTGGCGGCCGAAGCGGTTCTGGGGCGTCAGGACGAGGTCGGCGTCGTAGCCCTGCTGACGGAGGGCCCGGACGATGCTGCGGGCGATCATGATGTGCCCGCCCTCGACGAAAGCGACGTCGGAGGTGACGACGAGGATGCGCTTTCTTTCCAACGCGGCTATCTTATTTCAGGGTGTCGTAGGCTTTCTTGGTGTTGCTCGTCTTGAAGACGAGGATGGCCCGCCCCGTCCCGGCCGAGCTGCCGTAGCAATGATCGATGTCGATGACGGCGTTGCCCAGGAGCGCCCCGATCTCGGCCCCCGCCCCGATGCGGTCCCCGATCTCGACGGTGAGGACCTTGGACGTCTTGACCTTGTAGCCCAGAGCGCGGAGTGCGGCCTCGGCCTTGCCGTTGTTCGAAGTGATCAGGAGGAAATGGCCCTCTTTCTCCTGGGAATAGGCGTTCAGGGCGCGGAGGTTGAGGCCGGCGTTCGCCAGTGTGCCCAGGACCCGGCCCAGGATCCCGGGTTCGTTCGGGGTGACGACATGGAGCTCGGTTTCGATATTGACGACGTGCACGGCGGTTCTCCTCGAAGCCCGGATTATAGCAGAAGCCGGGCGGGCAAGGAAGGGAAGAGGCGCCCGCCGGCCGGGAAATGCAAGGATTTTTCGCCGGGGGCGACTTGACACGACCCGGAAATCCGGGTTTAATGAGGGCGTATCGATTCATATCATTCGGGAAGCGAGATCGTTCCGTCAAGGAGGCCTTTCATGAAAGGCAAAAGATTCGTCTGTTTCATCGCCGCGTTGCTCGTCATCGGCGCGACGATGTCCTTCGCCCAGACCCACAAGTGGACCCGGATGGGCGCCAATACGTTCGCCCAGGTCAAAGGCGACATCCCCACGGCCGAGGTCATGAAGACCGTGGCCAAGAAGTACGCCGGCGACATCAAGATGGGGTTCGATCAGGTCGGCATGGGTCCGCTCTATCTGCCTTTCATGGACCGGCTGAACGAGGGCGTCTTCACCCCGAAGACGGTCGCTGTCGGCGACCGGTTCCTCTGGATGCTCTTCCGCACCGGCGGCAAGGTCAAGGCTTGGGAGGACGTCGTGTGGGCGGGCAAAGCGCCTTTCGAGGCCTTTGCCATCACGGTCCAGCAGGACACGAAGTTTTATGAGTTCGTCATCCCCAGGCCCTGCGGCAACATCGCTCTGGCCCGGACCTGGGAGGAAGCCCCCAAGATCGTCATCCCCCTGGCCACGTGCGACCTGAAGGTTTCGCCGGCCAAGGTCAACGTCGGCGACCCGGTCACGATCGACATGAGCGGGACGCAGAACGCCCAAACCATGAGCGTCGATGTCTTGTCGGTGACCGGGACGCCGTTCGCGAGCCACGCCTTCACGCCGGCCGCGCCCCGCTGGCAGGTCAAGTTCGACAAGGCCGGCGAGTACGTCATCCGGGCCAAGGCCGTCAACCTCGAGAGCATTACCTCCGTGAACCCCTGCGAGGTCAAGGTCTACGTCAACGCTCCGCCGGTCTGCAAGCTCTGGACGTCCTGCCTCCCCTGCGAGGACTATGTCGGACGGCCGATCGTCTTCGACGCCAACGGCTCGACCGACCCGGACGGCACGGTGGCCAAAGCGAGCTTCCAGCTCCTCGACGCCTCCGGGACGGTCATCGACTCCTTCATGGACACCGAAAAGCCGTTCACCTGGGAGAAGGTCATCAATAAGGCGGGCCGGTACACGGCCAACGTCGTCGTCTTCGATGATATGGGCGCGCCGAGCGGGAACATCGACGTCTGTTCGTTGACGTTCGACGTGACCCAGAAGAGGTTCTTCTTCCTGGTCGAGGTCGGCGGGCTGCTGGCCAAGGGCACCTACACCGGATATCTCTTCGGCCGCCTGGGACTGATGTGGAGCCTCTTCCCGGATGTGATGGACATCATCGTCCGGGCCGGCGGCGCCCTGCCTCTTTACGGCGATCCCTGGAAATCGTTCCTCATGGCCGACCTGGTCGGGAACTTCCACCTGGGGCCGGCGGTCTACATCGACGCCGGGCTGGGCTACACCTCCAAGGAACAGGACACCCGGAAGAATGGGATCGACGTCATCGGCGCCTTCGGCGTGAACATCTTCAACAACTACCGCTCCGCCGGATCGATCTTCGCCGAGATCCGGATGCCCGCCCTGACCTCGGGCCGGAGCTTCGATCTGCATCACAAGCTCCTCCTCGGATTCCGTTACATCTTCTGAGGCGGGCTTCTGTCGCGAGCTCTCGAAGCGGGGCCGCTAAAACGGCCCCGCCTTTTTTATCGTTGAAGATTGCCCGAAGCGTTTCCTGATTTTCCTATTCTATTTACCCCCCCGAGCGTCCCCCCTTTGGAATCCCCACCTTGATCCTTTGCTTAAAGTGGAGAACGAACCGCGCGTTTTCCGTCTTTGGAATCCCCGCCCGGAGATCGAAGGGCCGGGGAAAGAGGCGCGGCTTTACTGAACGGATCGAAGGGGAGAAATCCCGCGAAGAGGGGGGATTATTCGGACAGACGGCCGAGCTTGGCGAGCTCGTCGTTGTAATATTTCCGGTAGAGGATGTCCCACTCCCGGCTGCCTTCTTCGATGGCCTTCTTCTGGGACTGGATCTTCTCGATAGCCCGCCGGTCGAGCTCGTCGTAGAGCTTCATCTCCTCCTCGATCGACTTGACGATCGAGAGCCGGATCTCGTTGGAGTCGTCGAGGAACTCGACGCGATCGTTCTTCGACAGGGATTCAAGGATCCTCTTGGAGAGGTAGTTGATCTTCTCGCGCGAGAGGCGGCTGCTCACAGGACGATGTTCCTTTCGCGGGCGAGCTTGGTCTTGATCATCCGAAACATCGTCTGGTACTCGATGTTCTCCCGGCGGATCTTTTCCATGTGCTTGCCGAGGAGCTCCCGGACCTCCTGGTCCAGCTGGTCCTCTTTCTGGAATTCATCGGTCAGGAGAGAGATCATGTCGTCGAGGAGCGCCGTCTTATCCTCGATGAGCACCTTGCCGTCTTTCTGCAGATTGCGCAGGATGAGAAAGCCCAGGTGTTCGATCTGGTTCTTATTGAGCCTCATAACCCTCCTAAAATACACGAACTCGGGGGAAAATTCAAGAGTCGCTCGGGGTCACCCACCGCTCACGCATGGACGCGGGGCTCCCGGGGAAGAGGGTCCGGCGGCACGCCGGTTTCCCCGTGCGATTCCTTGGAGGGGCAAGCCCCTTCCAACGGTCGCTCCGCTCCCTGCCTCCCCTTCGCGGACTCACGTCCTGCGACCAAAGGGGCGGTCCCCTTTGGATTCCCCCGTGGATTCGAGAAGATCGAATCCACGAAACCGGCTCGTTCCTCGGCTCGCTCTTCCCGGCCTGCGGCCGGGAATCCGTGCCCGCTCGCCTCGGTATGTCCCCCGGACCCTCTTCCCCTCGCGCCCCGCGAGCTAAAATCGTTGCGAAAATTCGAAGGGGCTTCGGGTAATTTCCGAATTGTCCCATGTTTTTTTAGGAGGGACTCCTACCTGCCGCCCCCTCCGAGTCTTAGTCCTCCTGCCTAACCCAACCTGTTAATACCATGGAATTCAAGTAGGAGGAGGAGAAAGGGAAATAGAGAAATAATATTTTGAGTCTTATGGGCGTCCCGGTCTTGAACCTCCGCAGCCCCCCGAAATCGGAGGTCAGAGGAAGACGACCACCGGGGCCCAGGTTCCGGATTCGGCACCCGGCCGGGCCAGGGCGGCCAAGCCCCCTTCCGGATCGAGGAGCCTGACGATGGGGGGATCGAGGGACGGTTCCGGCCCGACCGGGGCGATGAGGGGTCCCGCCGGCCGGATCATCCGCCCCTGCCGGACCTCCTCGCTTTCCTTCGTCGTCAGGTCGTAACCCGGCCGGTCGACGAGGAGCCGTTCGAGGGGGATCAGAAAACGGTCCGTCCCGGCCGGGTCATGAAAAGCCCCTATCTCCTCGGGATCGCGGGCCTCTTCGATCCGGTAAGGACCGACCGCCGTCCGGACGAGTCCGGAAAGATGGGCGCCGCAGCCGAGACCGAGCCCGAGGTCGTGGGCCAGGCTGCGGACGTACGTTCCGGAGGAGCAGATCACCTCGGCTTCGAGAAACGGCGGATCGTAAGCCTTGAGCCGGAAGGAATCGACGCGGACGCGGGAGGGCCGCCGTTCGACCTCTTCGTTCCTCCGGGCATAGACGTAAAGCGGCTTGCCGCGGAGCTTTTTCGCCGAGTAGGGTGGCGGGAGCTGGTCGATCCAGCCTTCGAACCGGCCGAGGGCCGCGGCGACGACGGAGGCCGGAGGGAGGTCCGTCCGCTCCGCGGAAAGAGGGGTCCCCTCGGTGTCGTACGTGTCCGTGGCGAATCCAAGCCGGATGCGGGCCTGGTAGGTTTTGGCGTAGGGCGAGAAGAAGGGGAAGAGCCGCGTCGCCCGCCCGACGGCGGCGAGGAGCAGGCCCGAAGCCAGCGGGTCGAGGGTCCCGAAATGCCCGATCCGCCGCTCGCCCAGGGTCCGGCGCAGGCTCCGGACGACATCGTGCGAAGTCCAGGACAGAGGTTTCCGAACGAGGACGAGCCCGTCCATGGCTCAGGCTGAGGGCGCCGGAGAGATCATCCGGCGGAGGAGGCGCTCGACCGTCTCGGGGACCTCCTCGGCGAGCCGGTCGAAGGGTCCCGTGACCGTGAAGCCCGCGGCGTGGGCGTGCCCGCCGCCGCCCCAGTGTTCCGCGATCCGGGCGGCGTGGGCGCTCCCCTTGGACCGGATGCTGACCCGGAACACGCCCGGCTCCATCTCCTTGAAGAAAAGGACGGCCTGGACGCCGCGAATGGAGCGGGCCAGGGTGGTGATGTCCTCGGTGTCGACCTCGAGGAGGCCGAGGGCGAGGAGATCGCTGCGGAACATATGGATGACCGCGATCTCCCCTCCCGCCCGCATCGACAGCCGGGCGAGGACCGTCCCCAGGAGCTTGATCTTCTCCGGGCGGTGGTTGTGGTAGAGCGCTTCGCTGACGCCGATGGGATTGGCCCCCGCGATCACGAGGTCGCGGCAGACGCCGAAGGCCCGGGCGGTGGTGTTGGAGAACTGGAACGAGCCCGTGTCGGAGACGATGGCGCAGTAGAGGAGATTCGCCATCTCCGGGGTCAGAGGCGCCGGGAGGGCCCGGCAGAGCTCGTAGCCGAGCTCGCCGACCGCGGAAGCCTCCGGGTCGACCCAGTTGAGGTCGGCGTAGCGGTCGTTGGAATAGTGATGGTCGATGTTGATCTTGAACGATCCGTCGATCCCCGTCTGTCCGGACCGCGAGACATCGGCGCATTCGAGGAGGATGACGGCGTCGTGGACGCCGGGCGGGATCTGGCCGGTCCGGATGCGGGCCGCGGCGGGGAAGGTGTCGAAGGGGACCGGGACCTTGTCGGTGTTGACGATCTCGGCGGTCTTGCCCATCCCTTCCAGGGCCAGGGCCAGGGCCAGGCTCGTGCACAGGGAATCGCCGTCCGGCCGGAGGTGGGAGGTGATCGCGAGGCTGCGGCAGCCGCGGATCTTCGCGGCGATGAGATCAGTCGGACTTGCGGTCATCGGTTTGCGTCGATTTCAGGAGCCGTTGGATCCGCGCGTCCGCGTCGGCGCTCGGATCGAGGCTGAAAAATAGCTCGGGATTATACTTCAGTTCAACCTGCGAGGCAAGGTGCTTGCGGACGGCCCCGGAACGCTCCTCGAGCCGGCCGAGGACGGCCGCGGCGTCCCCCCCGAACACGCTGAGGAAGACGCGGGCGGAGCGGAGGTCGGCTTGGACATCGACGTGGGTCACGGTCACGAGCGTCGCCGACCCTGGCTCGAGCTCGCGGAGGACGAGCGGCCCCAGCGCCTCCTGGAGGAGCCGGGCGATCCGCTTCTGCCGCCGGCTCTCTTCGCGCATGGATCAGTAGAACTTGATCTCGGAATCGAGGAGGATGCCGTCGACGTGGCCCAGGACGTCGGCCCGGATCCGGCCGAGCAGGTCCTCGACGACGGACGGCCGGCTGTTCAGGGCGACGATGCCGATCCGCGTCCGCTGCCAGGTGTCCTGGAAGTCGAGCTCGGCCACGGCGACGTTGTAGCGCTGCCGGAGGCGGTCCTTGATCCCGGCCAGCTCCCTGCGCTTGTCCTTGAGCGAGCGGGACTGGGGGAAGTGAATGTCGAGGGAAAGGAATCCGATGACCATAGGCCGCCGCGTTCAGACCGGCATGACCTTTTCGGTCAGATAGGCCTCGATCAGGTCGCCTTCCTGGATGTCCTTGAAGCGGTCGATCCCGATGCCGCACTCGAGGTCCTTCTTGACCTCGGAGACGTTGTCCTTGAGGTGCTTGAGCGAGGACATCTTGCCCTTGAAGACGACCTCCTTCCCCCGGAGGACCCGAATGTCGGCGCTCCGGACGAGCTTTCCTTCCTGGACGTAGCAGCCCGCGATCGTCCCGACCTTCGGGATGCGGAAGATCTTGCGGACCTGGGCCCGGCCGAGGAACGTCTCTCTGATCACCGGCTCGAGGAGCCCGGTCAGGGCTTTTTTGATGTCGTCGCTGAGCTGGTAGATGATCTTGTACGTCCGGATCTCGACGCCGTCCTTGGCCGCCAGCTCCTGGATGCGGGACGAGGGCTGGATGTTGTAGCCGAGGATGATGCCCCCGGTCGTCGAGGCCAGCGATATGTCGGATTCGGTGATCGCGCCGGTGGCCGAGTGGATGATCCGGACCGTGACCTTGGCCGTGCTGAGCGAAGGGAGGAGCCCGCTCAGGACTTCGACCGATCCCTGGACGTCGGCCTTGATGATGAGCGGGAGTTCCTTGACGACCCCACCCTCGATCTTCTTGAACAGGTCGTCGAGGGTGACCGCGGCGTCGGTCTTCTTCGGCTCGTCCTTGGTCGTCCGGGCATCCCGGGCCGCGGCGATGATCCGGGCCTCTTCCACGGAATCCAGGACCTGGAAGAGATCTCCGGCCTGGGGGACGTCGGCGAACCCGAGGATCTCGACGGGCGTGGAGGGACCGGCGGATTTAAGCAGCCGGCCGTTCTCGTCGTTCAGCGCCCGGACCTTGCCGAAGGTCGTTGCCGGAGAGGAACGGCGTCGCCGAGGGACAGGGTCCCGTTCTGGACGATGACCGTGGCCAGCGGGCCCTTTCTTGGCGTCGAGCCGGGCTTCGAGGACGACGCCCTGGGCCGGGACCTCGGGATTGGCCTTGAACTCCAGGACGTCGGCCAGGAGCAGGATCATGTCGAGGAGCTCGGGGATGTTCTTGTTTTCCTTGGCCGAGACGGCCGACGCTGATGACGTCGCCGCCCCATTCCTCGACAAGGATGCCGTCCTTCTGGAGCTCGCGCTTGATCTTGTCGGGATTGGCGTCGGGCTTGTCGATCTTGTTGATGGCTACGATCATCGGGACTCCGGCGGCCCTGGCGTGGTTGATCGCCTCCCGGGTCTGGGGCATGACCGCCTCGTCCGCGGCGATGACCAGGACGACGATGTCGGTCGACTTGGCCCCGCGGGCGCGGAGCTGAGTAAACGCCTCGTGGCCCGGAGTGTCGATGAAGGTGATCGGCCGCTTGTTGTGCACGACGCGGTAGGCGCCGATGTGCTGGGTGATCCCGCCCGCCTCCTTGTCGACGAGGTTGGAGGAGCGGATGGCGTCGAGGAGCGTCGTCTTGCCGTGGTCGACGTGACCCATGATCGTCACGACCGGAGGCCGGGTGACGAGGTCGGCCTTCTTGCCCTCGGCGCGGAGGCGCATCTCGCGCTCGACGGGCACGACCTCGATCGGCCAGTTGAGGTCGCGGGCGAGCTTGGCGGCGAGGGCGTTATCGATGACGTCCGTGGCGCCGAGGACGTGTCCGCGCGTGGCCAGCTTTTCGAGGAGGTCCCGGGGCCGGACCTTCAACCGGTCGGCCAGGTCCTTCATCGTCGCGCCTTCGCTGAGGGCGATGAGGGGCCGGGGCTTGGGCGCTTCCTTGGGCTTGGGCGCGGGGGCCGGAGCGGCCGGCCTGGGGGCCTGGGAGGTTCCTTGCGGGACGGCGGGCCTGGGCCCGGCGGCAGTCGCGGCTCTGGGAGCCGCCGGACCCGCGTGCGGGGCGGGCCTGGGCGCGGCCGGGGCTCCGGGCCTCGGGGCCGTCGCGGGGGAAGCCGGCCTCGAAGGCGGATGGGGAACGGCGTGAGGCGCGCCGTGGGGCGCCGCGGGCTTCGGAGCAGCCGGAGCGGCCGGCCTGGGGGCCTGGGAGGTTCCTTGCGGGACGGCGGGCCTGGGCCCGGCGGGAGCCGCGTGCGGGGCGGGCCTGGGCGCGGCCGGGGCTCCGGGCTTCGGTGCCGCCGCGGGGGCCGCCGGCCTCGGTGCCGGATGCGGAGCGGCGTGAGGCGCGCCGTGGGGCGCCGCGGGCTTCGGAGCGGCCGGGGCGGGGGGCTTGGACGCGGCCGGAGTCGGATGCTTGTGGGCCCCGCCGGCGGCGGCCGGGCCCGGACGTTTCGGTTCACTCATGGTTTCTCTCTCTAGGACGGATTGATGCCGATCTTCCAGCCGACGAGCTTTGAAGCCAGCTTGACGTTGATGCCTTTTTTTCCGATGGCCAGGGACAGCTGGTCCCGCGCGACGAACGCCTCCATCGTCTTTTCGGCCTCGTTCAGAACCTGGACGCGCTCGACTCGGGCGGGGCTGAGGGCGGCTTTGGCGTAGGCCGTCGGATTCGGGGACCAGACGATGACGTCGATCTTCTCGCCGGAGAGCTCCTTGCTGATGGCCAGGATGCGGCTGCCCTTGACTCCGATGCAGGCGCCTACCGGATCGACATCCCGCTCTTTGGAAATGACCGAGACTTTGGCCCGCTCTCCGGGCTGCCGGACGATGTCCTTGATCTCGATCGTCCCGTTGGCGATCTCGGGGATCTCGAGGGCGAGGAGCTTCTCCAGGAACCGGGGGCTCGTCCGCGAGACGAAGACCTGCGGGGCCTGCTCCCGGACGGACTTGCGGACCTGGACGATGACCGCGCGGACCTGGTCGCCGCGCTGGAAAGAATCGTTGATCAAGGTTTCCCGGAGGGGCAGGAAAACGTCCGCTTTCTTGATCTCGAGCACGAGGGCGTCGTTCTCGGAGCGCCGGTATGCGCCGGCCACGATCTCCCCGATGCGGGGGGCGAACTCGCCGTAGATCTTCTCCTGCTCCGCGTCGCGGAACTTCTGGAAGATGACCTGCTTGGCCGCCTGGGCGGCGATCCGGCCCAGGGTGTCCGAGGGGAGGTCGATCTCGACCGTTCCTCCGACCTCGGCGTCCGGCTGGAGGAGCCGGGCCTCGGCCAGTGAGATCTCGCGGGCGGGATCGGCCGCCTCGGGGACGACGGACTTACTGGCGAAGACGCGCAACTCGCCCTTCTCGGGCTTGAAAAAGACTTCGATGGTTTCGTTGTGGGTGTAGAAGCGGGCCGCGGCGACTTTCAGGGATTCTTCGATGGCACGGATGATCACGCCGGGTTCGACCCCGCGCTCCTTGCTGATCTGCAAGATGGTATTCCAGACGTTGATCTTCATTTCATCGATCCGGGGATGGGCTCCACCGAAGAGCCGCAATTATAGCGGAAAGGGTCCCCGAGTGCAACGAACCGACGGGCGGCCCGGCCGCCTCGCGGCCTCATTCGGCGAGGATGCCCCGGAGGCTGTAGGATCCGGCGGATGTGATCTCGACCCGGACGAACCGGCCGGAGACGCCGCCGGCCGCCTCGAAGTTGACGACGAGGTTCCCCTCGCTCCGGCCGGAATGGACGCGGGGATCCTTGCGGCTCGGGCCGAGGCCGAGGACCGGAATCGTCCGGCCGATGAAGCCGCGGTAAAAACGGGTCTGGATGCCTTCCTGGAGCGTCTGGACCTCGTCGAGCCGGCGCCTCTTGACCTCGGCCGGGACATCGTCGGCGAGCCGGGCGGCGGCCGTCCGCGGCCGGGGTGAATACTTGAACGAGAAGATCGAGGCGAACCCGATCGTCTCGAGGGCGGTCAGGGTCTCGGCGAACTCGGCCTCGGTCTCGCCCGGATAGCCGACGATGATGTCCGTGGTCAGAGCGATCTCGGGCATCCGGTCCCGAAGCTGCGAGACCCGGTCCAGATAGTCCTGGCGGGTGTAGCCGCGGTTCATCCGGGTGAGAACGGTTGTCGCCCCCGCCTGGAGGGGAAGATGGATCTGGCGGCAAACGCGCCGCGCGGCGGCCATCGCGGCCACGGTTTCCGGCCCGAGGTCGCGCGGATGGGAGGTGAGGAAGCGGACCCATTCGATCCCGGAGATCGCGTCCACCCTCTCGAGAAGCGCGGCGAACGAAGCCCCGGTCTCCGGGTCGCGGTAGGTGTTGACGTTCTGGCCGAGGAGCTGGATCTCCCGGGTCCCGGCCTCGACCAGCCGGCCGGCCTCTTCCAGGATCGCCCCGAGAGGCCGGTACTTGGCCCGGCCTCGGGCGAAGGGTACGACGCAGTAGGAGCAGAAATTGTCGCACCCCTCCATGATCGTGACGAAAGCGCTCGCGGGGCTCTCGCGGAGGGCGGTTCCGCGGGAGTCCTCGCGCCATTCCCGGACGCGGCCGGCGAGGACGGTCCGGGCTTTAAGGCCCTCGGCCAGCAGCCGGGCCAGCCGGTCATAATTGTCCGGGCCGGCGACGAGGTCGACGTCGGGGCAGTGCGCGAAGATCCGGTCCCGCTCGAGCTGCGAAACGCATCCCGCGACGACGATGAGGCCGCTCCGGCGGCGCTTCCAGCTGCGGAGCCGCCCGAGGTAGGAGTAGAGCTTGTCCTCCGACTTCCGCCGGACGGCGCATGTGTTGACGATGACGAGCCGGCTCTCCTCGAGCGTCCCGGCTTTCCGGGCCCCGGCTTCGGCGAGCATCCCCGCGATCCGCTCGGAGTCGAGCTCGTTCATCTGGCAGCCGAAGGTCCGGACGAAAAAGGGCACTCCCGCGAGGGCGGTCATCGGAGGGCCTTTCCGGGGGACGCGCCGGCCGCGGTCAGAGGAGCTCCTCGACGATCCCGGCCGCGTTTGCGACGTACTTCGCGCACAGCGTCTTGAAGAGGTTCTTTTCCCGGGCCTCGCGCATTCCTTCCTCGGTCCCGAGATCGAGCCCGAGGAGGCAGCGGCATTGGATCGATCCGTGCAAGCCTTTGAACCGCTCGACGAACGCATGCATGGCCGCATAGGTCCGATCCCGGGCGGCCAGGTCCTCGGCCCGCGTCCGGCCGTGTTTCAGCCCGAGGAGCATGAACGCCCCGGTCACCGCCCCGCAGGCTTCGCCGAGGTGGGCCATCCCCCCGCCGAAAGGCTGGGAGATCCGGAGCGACATCTCCCGGTCGAGCCCGAACACGTCGCTGTAGGCCGCGAAAACGGCCTGGGAGCAGCTGAAGCCTTCGGAGAACAGGGCGGCGGCTTTTTCGGTGCGGGGGGTCATGAGCGGGCCTCCTCGTCGGTCTTGGATTTGCGGGGCTTCGCCGCGGCTTTGTTATGGAGGAGCATCTCCCGCGCGCTCGCGCGGGAGGCGTCCGTCAGGCGGCTCCCGGCCATGAGCCGGGCGATCTCCTCGACCCGCTCGTCGAAATCGAGGGCCCGGACCGAGGTGTAGGTCCGGTCGCCGGAGACCTTCTTCTCGATCCGGTAATGGCGGTCGGCGAAGGAAGCGATCTGGGGGAGATGGGTGATGCAGATGACCTGGTGGAAGCGGGCGAGGCCCTGGAGCCGGCGGGCCACGAACTCGGCCGTCTTGCCCCCGATCCCGGCGTCGATCTCGTCGAAGATCAGGGTTTTAGCCGGCTCCTTTTCCCGGCCCTGGGCTTTCAAGGCGAGCATGATGCGCGACAGCTCGCCGCCCGAAGCGATACGGCGCAGAGGCTTGGGCGGCTCGCCCGGGTTCGGCCCGATGAGGAACTCGACGTCGTCGCAGCCGCTGTCACGGACGTGTTCGGCCCCGGCCGGGTCGGCGGGCGCGGTCGCGACGCGGATCTCGAACCGGGCCTTCTGCATCCCGAGCTCCGCGATCTCGGCCTCGATCGTCTTTTCGAGCTTCCGGGCGGCCCGGACCCGGGCCGCGGACAGGTCGGCGGCCCGCTTTTCGAAGCGGGTCCAGGCGCGGGTGATGTCCTCGTCGATGCGGGTCAGCGTTTCCCGGATCCCGACCAGGTCGTCGCGCTCTTTGCGCAGTCCCTCGAGGTAGAACTGGACCTCGCGGAGATCGGCGCCGTATTTCCGCTTCAGGCCTTCGATCAGGCTGAGCCGCTCTTCGACGGCTTCGAGCGTCTCCGGATTGAGGTCCTCCCGGTCGCGGAACTTCATCAGCCGGTCGGCGAGCTCTCCGATCAGGATGCGGGTCGGGGCGAGCGATTCCCCCGCGGCCGCGAGCTCGGGATCGAAGGGCCCGAACTCGGCCAGGACGTGCTCGAGGCGGGCGAGCAGGCCGTGGAGGGACGTTTCGCCCGAGTAGGCGAGCTCGAGGGCCTGGTCGGCGAGGCCGAGGACCTTTTCGGCGTTCTTCAGGACGTTCCGCTGGGCGCGGAGCTCCTCCTCCTCGCCGGGCTTGAGGCCGGCTTTCTCGATCTCCTGGATCTGGAAGGCCAGGAAATCGAGCCTCTGGCCGCGCTCGCGCTCTTGGACCGTCCATTCGGCCTTGGCCCGGGCGAGCTTGCGGAGCTCCCGGGCGGCCTCGGCGGTTTCCTGGGCCAGGCCCGTCAGCCCTCCCGTTTGGTCGAGATATTCGAGATGGCTTTCCAGGCGGAGGAGAAAGACGTGATCGTTCTGGCCGTAGATCTCGGCCAGGCGGGGGGCGAGGTCCTTGAGCTTCCGGACGGGGACGAGGACCCCGCCGCAATAGGCCTTGCCCGCCCCGTCCCGCGGCACCGTCCGCTGGATGACGATCTCCTCGTCGCCCGGAGAGAAGAGGTCCGCCGTCTCCGTCGCTCCCTCGGGCGGAGTGAAGATCGCTTCGACCGAAGCCTCGGCGCTTCCGGCCCGGACGAGGTCCGCGACCCCCTTGTCTCCGCAGACGAGACGGATGCTGTCGATGATGATCGATTTGCCCGCCCCGGTCTCGCCGGTCAGGACGGCGAAGCCTCCCCCGAGATCGAGGCTGAGGTCCTCGATCGTCGCGAGATTGCGGATGCGGAGGAACTTGAGCAACCGTCCGGCCTCACTTGGAGATGACGAGCGGAACGAGCGCCTTCTCCATGTTGATCCGTCCCCAGCCGATGTACTCGTCCTTGCCGCGGTAGAGCGCGGCGTTGACGTCGTCGGCGGAGTAGCGGAGGATGCCCATGACCTGGGCCGGCGTGAGGCCCGGCTTGAGGCTCCGGATAAGGCCGGCCAGGCCGGCGACATGGGCCGCGGCGAGCGAGGTTCCGTCCTGGAACCGGTAGGGGAGCGAGCCGGCCGAGAAGGCGACGGGATACGTCGTGAAGATCTGGTAGCCCGGCGCGGCCACGTCGACCTCGGAGCCGTAGTTCGAGAAGACCCAGCGGGTGTCGTTGTGATCGGTCGCGGCCACGGCGAGAACATAGCTGTCCAGCGAGGCCGGGGAATAGACGGCGGTGTTGTCGTTGCCCGTCGGAGCGATGACGACCACCCCGTCGGTCTCGACGATCCGCTTGATCGCGTCCTTGAGGGCCTGACCCGTCGTCGGCGCGCCGAAGGAGAGGCTGATGACCTTCGCCCCGTTCTCCACGGCCCAGAGAAGGCCCTGGACGATCTTGTCCTCCGTCCCCAGTCCAAGGGCGTCGAGGACCTTGACCGGCAGGAGCCGGCAGTTCCAGCCCACGCCCGCGATCCCCTCGCCGTTGTCCGTTTCGGCCCCGGCGACGCCGGCGACCATCGTCCCGTGGCCGTGGTCGTCCGCGGCGACGGAATCCCCGTTCACGAAGTCGCGCCCCGTCCCGACGACCTTGTTTTTCAGATCGGGATGGCCGAGGTCGATGCCGGTGTCGACGATCCCGATGATGACGCTCGCCGAGCCGGTCGTTTCCTCCCAGCCCTGGGGCGCTTTGATGTCGGCGTTCGGGTTCCCGACCGGACTGCCGGGAACCCAGCCGATCTGCTGGCCCTTGTTGAACAGGGCATACTGGTAGCCGAACAAGCTGTCGTTCGGGGTGACCTGGGCCTTGTAGACGTAGTTCGGCTGGGCATAGGCGACGTTCGGGTTGCGGCCGAAGAGCTCGACCATTTCCTCGACGCTCGCGGCCGGATCGATGGCGACGACATAGATGTCGAGTGCGGCGATGCGGGCGAGCGGCCGGGTCCGGAGCATGGACAGAGAGGCCGCTTTCGTCCAGATCGGGACGGCGGGCTTGAACCGGACGAGGACCTGGCCGGGCGCGAAGGGGGCGCCGGCGAGGGTCGCGCCGCCGTCCGGACCCGTCGTCTGCGACGGGAGGATCAGCGCCGCGGCCAGGGCGGCGACGAGAAAGAAGCGTCGAAGCGGGATCATGGCGTCCTCCTCCCGGTCAGAGTCCAAAGACCGCCCGGAGGGCGATCCCATAATCCATGTCCAGGCCGCCGGCGAGCTTCTTGTAAGGGATCGCGCTGAGCTCGCCGCTCAAGCGGAAGCCGGGGAGGGGCTCGAAATCCGTCCCCAGGACGATCCCGAAGAGTCCTTTCGCGGCGACGGTCTTCGTTTCCGATCCGCTGAGCTCCGCGATCGTCTCGGCCATCGTGAACTCCCCCCAAAGCTTGTCGTAAGTGATGGCGAGGAAGGGAGAGAACTTCTCGTAGCCAAAATAGCGGACGTAGGGGCCGACCTGGAGCCGCTGCCAGGAGCTCGTCGCTTCCGCCGTCCCGTCCTGGTTCAGGGAGGGGATCGCGAGCTCGGAGGTCGAAGCGAGCGA
Organism: Candidatus Aminicenantota bacterium; assembly: GCA_963848835.1. Taxonomy (GTDB): domain Bacteria; phylum Acidobacteriota; class Aminicenantia; order Aminicenantales; family UBA4085; genus CAWKFB01. Next base: position 274,496 of record CAWKFB010000006.1, read on the forward strand.
GCGCTCGTAGCGGGCCGTGGCCCCGAACTCGAAATCGCCGGCCCGGAAGAAGGTCTTGCGGAGGTCGGCGCCGATGAGGAGGGCCCCGATCCCGCCCGCTTCGTAATCGAGCGAGAAGGGGAGTCCGCGGAAGACGAGCCCGTTCGGGTTCGTTAGGCCGTACCCCGCGAACAGCCCGATGGAAAAACCCTCGTCGATCCGCAGCTCTCCGCGGGCGACGGCAAGAACGGCTTTGAGCTTCGATTCGCGGGCGTCCTCATCCCACGAGATCGTCCGGGCGAAATATTCCGCCCCCAGACCGGGAAGGATCCGGAGGCGGGCCTCCGTTTCCTGGCCCCTGAGCCGCGGCGCTCCGAGGCCGCAGGCGAGGGCCAGGAGGATCAGGCCGGTGAGGGCCGGCCGGCGGGTGCGGGGCATCTCGGACCTCCTATTTCTTGACCTCGGGCTTGGGCGCCGGCTTGGCCTCGAGCTCTTTGAGCAGCTCCTGGGCCTTCTTGGCGAAAGCGCTTTTCGGGTAATCGGTGACGAGCTTGGTGAAAAAGGGGATGCTCTGCTCGGGCTTCGTCCATTGCCGGTAGGAATCTGCGAGATAGAAATAAACCTTGTCCAGCCCGGTGTAGAGGGGGTATTGCGACAGGATCTCGTTGAACCGGGTCGTCGAGGCCTTGAAGGCCTGGCCCTTGTAGTAGTGGAGGCCGATCAGGAAATTGTGCTCGGCCAGGAACTCCTCGCAGACGGTGATGTTCTCCTTGGCCTTGGCCGCCTCTTCGCTCGTCGGGTAGACGCCGATGACTTTCTTCAGCTCGGCCAGGGCCTGGACGGTCTTGGCCTGGTCGCGGCCGGGCTTGAGGATCTTGTTGAAGGAGCAGAGAGCGATCCGGTACTGGGCGTAAGCCGCCGAGGGGCTGATCGGGTACGTGCGGATGAAATCCTGGTATTCGGTCGCGGCCAGGATGAGGTTCCCCTCGTCGCTTTCGGCGTAGTAGGTGTCGGCGATGGCCAGCTTGGCCCGCTGGGCGTAGAAACTCCGGGGGAAGGAGTCGATGACCTGGCGGAAATAGAGGCGGGCCTTCTCCGGGTCCTTCTTCTGGAACTTCTCGCCTTCCTTGAAGAGGGCTTCGTCCGAGGAGGCGATCTCGGGCGCGACGGCCGTCTGGGCGGCTTTGCGGCAGGACGAGGCGAAGAAAACCGCCGCTCCGGCCAAGAGGCATAAGGCTATGAGCTTTTTCATTTCGATGTTCCTCGGCCGGCTCCGGCCGGCGCGTTCGCGTAAAGGTCCTGGATAGACTCCCACTCGCGGCGGAGGCCTTCCTCGAGCGGCGTCCGCGGGGAGAAGCCGAGCTCGCGGCGGGCCTTGGCGATGCCGGCCGCCGTGTCGGGAACGTCGCCTTTCTGCTTCTCGATCCGCTCGACCCTGACCGGCCGGCCGGTGATCCTGCCGATGAGCGGGAAGAGGCGGCTGAGGGTCTCGCGGTGGCCGCCGCCGACGTTGTAGACCTCGCCGGCCCGGCCCCGGTCGAGGGCCGCGACACAGGCGGCGACAATGTCGTCCACATAGGTGAAGTCCCGGGTTTGCCTCCCGCTTCCAAAGACGGTGATCGGCCGGCCGTTTCTCACCGCCAGGAAGAACTTGTGGAAGGCCATGTCGGGCCTCTGGCCGGGGCCGTAGACGGTGAAGAAGCGGAGGGGGACGGCGGGGACGCCGAAGTTCTTCGCGTACAGCACGCAGAGGCCTTCCGCGGCGAGCTTGGTTACGCCGTAGGGCGACAGCGGCCGGACCGCGCTTTCTTCGGTCATCGGAAGGTCCCGGGTCATCCCGTAGACCGAGGACGAGGAGGCGAAGACGAGCTTGCGGAGGGGTTTGTCCTTGGCCGCTTCAAGGAGCGTCTGTGTCGCCTGGATGTTGTGGCGGACGTAGCCGGAGAAGCTCCGCCCCCAGCTCGCCCGCACCCCGGCCTGGGCGGCCAGATGGAAGACGGCTTCGACGTTCCTCAGGATCCGGCCGAGGGGAAGGTCATTGAGGTCGGTCCTATGGAGGGCGAACCGCTTCCGGCCGAGGAGCGGGGCGATGTTCCGCTCTTTGATCCAGCGCGGGTAGTAGTCGGAGAAGCAATCGACCCCGGCGACCGAGGCGCCCTCGTCCAGGAGCCGGGCGCACAGCCGCGAGCCGATGAAACCCGCGGCGCCTGTGACGAGGATCCTCATTCCGGCTCGCCCTTCGCGGCCAGGGCCTTCATCCTGCCGGACGGCTTCGGCCGGGTCCGCCGCGCCGAAGACGGCGTTTCCCGCGACGAAGACCTGGGCGCCGTCCGCGGCGAGCCCCGCGATATTGTCGAGATTGACGCCGCCGTCGATCTCGATGAGCGGCGGGCAATCGACGCTCGTGGATCCTGCGGCGGAGGTTGCGGATCTTGGGCCGGGAGGCGGCGATGAACGGCTGGCTCCCCCGGCCCGGATTCACGCACATGAGGAGGACGTGGTCGAGCTCGGGCAGGATCTCGTCGAGCGCCGAGAGGGGGGTCGCCGGGTTGAGGACGACCCCGGCCTTCCGGCCGGCGGACTTGATCGCCGTGATCTCTCGGTGGAGGTGGAGGGACGCCTCGGCGTGGATCGAGATCCAATCGGCGCCCGCTTCCACGAACCAGGGCGCAACGACGTCGGGCCGGCTGACCATGAGATGGACGTCGAGGGGGAGCGGGTGGCCGCTTTCAACCGGGCGACGAGGGCCGGGCCGAACGTCAGGTTGGGGACGAAATGGCCGTCCATGACGTCGACGTGGATGAGATCGGCTCCGGCCGCCTCGACGATCCGGACGGCGTCCTCGAGCCGGGCGAAATCGGCCGAGAGGAGCGACGGGGCGACGAGGACCATGCTATTTGCTCACTTCCAGGGTGATCTGGTTCCGTTTCTGGATCCGGTGTCCCCTGAACGGGGAACTGTTTGATGATGATGCCGGGCTCGAGCCCCGGATAATAGGAATAGTGGACTTCGGAGATCTGGAAGTCGAGGGCCTTCAGCCGCGCCAGGACGGGCGAAGCCTTTCTCTCGATGAGGTCGGGCATGACGAACTTGGGTTCCCAGGCGCCCTGGCTGGCGAGGAAATCGACGGCCGAGCCGCGGCCGGCGATTTCCCCCGCGGCGGGCCATTGGGCGATGATCCGGCCGGCGGCGTAACGGGGCGTATGGATCTGGGAAACCCGGCCGCGGCGCAGGCCCAGGGACTTCAGCTGGACGGCGGCGAACTCGAGACTCCGGCCTTCGAGGGCCGGAACCGTCAGCCGCTCGCTGCCGTCGCTGAGGATGACGTTGACCGTCCGTTTCGTCTTGACCCTCGAGTCCGGGCCGGGGTCTTGGGACAGAATACGGCCCTTTTCGATCCGGCTGTCGAAGCGCGTTCCCTGGACGGCCAGCCGCGTCCGCTTCGCCGCCAGGGCCGTCCGGGCTTCCTCGACCGTCTTGCCCGCCAGGCTGGGGAGGGTGACGAGCTCGGTGTTGAAGATGATCTGGGAGGATAGGACGGCCGCGCCGAAGAAGAGGAGGAAAAAGATCAGGGCATAGATCGTATAGTCAAGAGGCGTCTTTTTGACCATGCAAGAACATTCCCGCGTGTCCGGACCTTTTCTATACCATAGAACCAGAACCGTGTAAACGCCGAAAAGGTTGCCGGAGCATTCGCAACACGCAATGGCTCCGGACCCGTCCAACGCTCACTTGGGAACCCGTCCCGGTTCCCCCCAATACGGGGCCGTTCCGCATGTGAAGGACGCCTACCGGCAAGCCGCCCCGAGTCCTAGGGGCGGTAGGTGGGGTAGATAATTATTAGACGAAGTCCACAAGGCGTCCTGATGTTCGCTTATGGACGGCCCCATCGCCATTATTATCGCTGCAAATGCGTATGGGGGCGGCGGGGCGCGGCGGGACGGATTTGCGAATTCCGGGGCGGCGCGATAAGATATCCCGGCGTTCTCCGCCCCATTCCAACGAGGAGGCCTCCATGGACCGGATTTCCGATTTCCGCAGCGATACCGTGACCCGGCCGACGCCGAAAATGCGCCAGGCGATGGCGGAAGCCGTCGTCGGCGACGATGTTCTGGGCGACGATCCGACCGTCCAGCGCCTCGAAGCCCTGGCCGCCGAGACCATGGGCAAGGAAGCGGGGCTGTACTGCCCGACCGGGACGATGGGGAACTCCATCGCCGTCAAGGGCTGGACCCGGGAGCTCCAGGAGGTCATCGTCGAGGCGCGCTCGCACGTCTATAACCTGGAGTCCACCCATATGACGTTCATCTCGCGGGTCACCCCCCGGCCGCTGCCCTCCGACCGCGGGGCGATGGACCCGGACGTGATCGCGGCCAACATCAAGGTCCCGAACGTCCACACGCCCCAGACGACGCTCATCTGCGTCGAGAACACCCACAACAACCACAGCGGCGCCGTTCTCCCGCTCGACAACCTCAAGGCCGTCCGGAAGGTCGCCGACGCCCATGGGCTCAAGGTCCATATGGACGGCGCCCGCGTCTTCAACGCCAGCATCGCTTCGGGGGTCCCCGTGAAGGACTACGCCGCCCAGGCGGATTCGGTCATGTTCTGCCTGTCGAAAGGACTGTCCGCTCCGGCCGGTTCGATGCTCGTCGGGCCGAAAGAGTTCATCGATTACGGCCGCCGCCTTCGCAAGGCCTTGGGGGGCGGCATGAGGCAGGTCGGCGTCCTTGCCGCGCCCGGGATCATCGCCTTGACCGAGATGCCGGCGCGCCTCAAGGACGATCACCGGAGGGCCAAGACCCTGGCCCGGGGATCGCCGGCAAGCCGGGCATCACCCTGGACCCTGAGATGATCGAAACGAACATCGTCATCTTCGGATTCGTCCACCCGAAGCTGACGATCCCGGCGTTTCTCGCCGCGCTCAAGGAAAAAGAGATCCTGGCTCTGCCCCTCGCGGGCGGCATCCGCTTCGTCACCCACAAGGACGTGGATGACGAGGACGTGGACCGGGCGGTCGCCGCGTTCCGGGCGATCCTCACTTAATAATTCGGGGGACAGTATACATAACTCCCGAATTCGGGAGGACTTCCATCTAAATAATTAGGGAATTACGTATACTGTCCCCCGAATTATGGATCAAGGTTCGACCGCGCCGGCCAGCCAGACCGCCAGGTCCTTGACCTCGACGTCGTCCCGGGCCTTGTCCTTCAGCCCGTCGCGGAGCATCGTCTGGCAGAACGGACAGGCCGTGGCGATCGCTTTCGCTCCCGCCGCGATCACCTCCTCGGTCCGGAGATGGTTGATCCTCCGGCCGAGCTTCTCCTCGGTCCACATCAGCCCTCCGCCGGCGCCGCAGCAGAAGCTGTGTTCCCGGTGATGGACGAGCTCGGAGGCCGGGCGTCCCGAGATCCCGGCGACGAGGTCCCTCGGGGGATCGAAGACGCCGTTGTGCCGGCCGAGGTAGCATGGGTCGTGGTAGGCGAGGGAGGATCCCTTGACTCCGGGACGGAGCCGGAGGCGGCCGTCGCGGACGAGCCCGGCGAGGAACTCCGCGTGGTGGACGACCTCGATCGAACGGTAATGAGCCTTGGCTTCGGCGCCGACGGCCGGGAGGTGATCGAGGAGGGCGGGGTACTCGTTCTTGAAGGCGTTGTATCCGTGGGGGCACGTCGTCAGGATCTTCCGGACGCCGCGGGAGGCGAAGAGCTCGATCGTCTCCGCGGCGAGGGTCTGGAACACGTACTCGTTCCCCAGCCGCCGGGCCGGATCGCCGCAGCATTTCTCTTCCGGGCCGAGGATGGCGAAGTTGATCCCCGCCTTCTTGAGCAGGGAAGCGAAGGCCCGGGCGGTGGCTTTCCCCTCTTCATCGAATGACCCGGCGCAGCCGACCCAGAAGAGGAACTCGGCGCCGGGACGGTCGGCAAGCAGCGGGATGTCCAATCCTTCGGCCCAGTCCGCCCGCTTGGAGAATCCGACGCCCCAGGGATTGGCGTTCGTCTCCATGTTGCGGAACATCGGTCCGAGCTCGGCGGGAAACTTGCTCTCGGCGAGGACCCGGTTCTGGCGCATCCGGACGATCTTGGGGATGTGCTCGATCTCGACCGGGCAGACGTGCATGCACGCCCCGCACGTCGTACAGGTCCAGATCTCGTCCTCGGTATGGACGCCGGGAACGAGCGGGGGAAGCTCCTCCCGTCTTCCGGAGATCGCCGCGGCCGCGTTCTTGAGCAGGTGCTCTTCCATATCGAAGATGATCATCTTCGGCGACAGGGGCTTGTCGCTGGCGAAGGCGGGGCAGGCGTCCTGGCACCGTCCGCATTCCATGCAGGCGAAGGCGTCGAGACGGTCCTTCCAGGTGAGGTCGGTCGCCTTCTCCAACCCGAATGTCTCAGCCGTTTCGAGATCGATCGCCGGTATCGTCCGGCCGACGCCCGGGGCGCGAAAGACGAGGTTGAGCGAGCCCGTGAGCATGTGCAGATACTTGGAATGAGGAACGTAGGCGATGAAGCCGTAGACGAGCAGGATGTGGAGCCACCAGCCGATCTTGAAATGCGCGGCGACGGCGGCGGGGGCGAGCCCGGACGTCTGAACCGCCGAGGCGAGGGCTGAACCGATGAAGGACAGGCGCTCCGTCCCGGGGTGATGGGCGATCGCGAACGCCTCGAAATAGATGTAGCTAAGGGTGACGCAAACGAGCGCGGCATAGATGATCGCCGAATCCAGCCGCGTCGTCGCGTAGGCCTTCGGCTTCAGGATGAAGCGGCGGAAGGCGAAGAAGGCGACGCCGACGAGGACGAGGACGGCGAAGGCGTCGACGAGGAGGGAGAAAAGATCGCCGAGCGCGCCCCGGCCGAAAAGGAAGAAGTCCGGGAAAAAGCCTTCCAGGGTGTGGTTGATCGTCATCGTGTCGAAGGTCAGGGCGCCGTAGAAGATGAAGACGTGCATGAAGCCCGTGAACAGCCTCTCGTTCTTCAAGGTGCAGCGCTGGAAGAGGATCCGGCCCAGGGCGCCGGCGACGCGGCCGGCCATCCGGTCGAAGCGGTTTTCCGGCCGCCCCGCCCGGACGATCCGGTAGCGGAGGATGAGGGGCGTCAGGAAGAGATAGGCCGTGGCCAGGATGACGAGGGCGAAAACGATCTTTTCCGCTGTCGTGAGCATGGGGGACTCCTCGAAGGACCGGACGCGCCGGTCGACGCGCCGCCTATTGTAAGAGAAAGAATGAGGGCGCGTCTACACTTTCCACTTTCTTATGCCGGGATTCACTTTCCGGCGAGAATGGGAAAAAAGCGGAAAGTGTAGACGCGGCCCTGGTTCCGTTGATAGAATTTCGTTTCCATCTCTCGCGGAAGGACGAACATGACGACGAAGAAGGACATCGCGATCATCGGGGGCGGGCCGGGCGGATACGTCGCCGCGATCCGCTGCGCCCAGCTCAAGAAAAAAGTCGTGGTCTTCGAAGAGGACCGGGTCGGCGGGACGTGCATGAACTACGGCTGCATCCCGACGAAGCATCTTCTCCACCAGACCAAGGTCTATCAGGAGATCAAGAAGAGCCGGACCCTCGAGGGCCCTTTGAGCGGGATCGCTCTGAACTGGGCCAAGGTCCAGGCGGACAAGGCCAAGGTCGTCGAGCGGCTCGTCAGAGGCGTCGAGTTCCTCTTCCAGCGCTACGGGATCGAGCTCGTCCGTGGGACCGCGGCCCTCAAGGACGAACGGACCGTCGTCGCCCGCCTCAAGGAGGAGGAGAAGGAGGTTGAGGCGGAGCGGATCATCCTGGCGACGGGAAGCCGCTCGGCCGACCTGCCGTTCCTCAAGGCCGACGGAACGTCGGTCGTGACGAGCCGCGAAGCGCTCGAGTTCGAAGTCGCGCCGAAAAGCCTCCTCGTCGTCGGCGCCGGCGCGATCGGCATCGAGATGGCGACCATCTACCGCCGCCTTGGGACCGATGTCACCGTCCTCGAGATCCTCCCCACCGCGTTGCCCGGGAGCGACCGGGAGATGGCCTCCCGGCTCGAGCTTATCCTGAAAAAGCAGGGTCTCAAGGTCCTGACCTCGATGCGGATCGAGGAATACCGGAAAGACGCCGGCCGCGTCGTCCTCAAGGGAACGTCCCTGAAAGATCAGATGCCGTTCGAATTCGGGGCCGAGCGCATTCTTCTCGCCGCCGGGCGCCGGCCGAATTCCGACCGGCTCCAAACCGGCGGGCCCCTGATCGCGCTCGGGAAGGGCGGGTTCGTCGAGGCGAACGAGCGGTTGGAAACGAGCGTCCCGGGCGTTTACGCCATAGGCGACCTCATCGGCGGGAAGCTCCTCGCGCACAAGGCCTCGCACGAGGGCCGGACCGCGGCGGCCAACGCCTGCGGCGCCCGCGAGGCGGTCGATCTCCGGGCACTCCCCATGGCCGTCTTCACCGACCCTGAATTCGCCTCGGTCGGTTTGACGGAAGAGGAAGCCCGGGCGGCGTCGGACGACGTCCGGACCGGGACCTTCACCTTCCAGGCCAACGGCCGGGCCCTGACCATGGACAGCCCGGACGGCCTGGCCAAGATCATCGCCGGCAAAGACGACCGGATCCTCGGCGCGCACATCCTCGGGCCGGGAGCGAGCGACCTGCTCGCCGAGCTGACTCTGGCCATGCACAAGGGGTTGACCGTCCGGGACGTCGCCTCGGCCGTCCACATCCACCCGACCCTGAGCGAGGCGGTCATGGAGGCTGCCCTCAAGGTCCACGGCGAAGCGATCCACGCCCTCAATTAGTACGTTCCGAGCGTTGCAAATTAAATCGGCTTCGGATAGAATCCTCCCGCAGAAAAGAGAGGCTCATGGAGCTCGTGTTCGTCTTTCTCATCGTCGGCCTTTTGGGCGTCCTGCTCCTGTTCATGAACGCGCTCCTCGGCCCGCGCCGCCGGGCCACGCCGGTGAAGCAAACGCCCTTCGAGTGCGGGAGCCCGCCGCTCCAGGAAGGCATGCCGTCGTTCCCGCTCAAATACTCTCTCGTCGCGTTCATCTTCCTCCTCTTCGACGTCGAGGTCGTCTTCTTCTTCCCCTGGGCCCTGGTCTTCAAGGAGATGCGGGCGACCGCCCTGGTCGTCATGCTGGCCTACGCCGGGATCCTGGCCGCAGGGTTCGCCTACGCTTGGAAGAAAGGGGCCCTGAAGTGGGATTGAACCCGTTCCAGGCCCCCTGGTTCACGACGACCCTGAATTCGATGCTCGGCTGGGGACGGAAATATTCCGTCTTCCATTACCCTTACGTCACCGCCTGTTGCGGCATGGAGTACATGTCCGCGGCGTGCGCCCATTTCGACATCGACCGCTTCGGCTTCGGCTGGACGCGCTTCACCCCCCGGCAGTCCGACCTCCTGCTCGTGGTCGGGACGATCTGCCAGAAGCAGGCGCCCATCCTCCGGACGGTCTATGAGCAGATGTGCGAGCCGAAATGGGTCATCGCCTTCGGCGCCTGCGCCGTGAGCGGCGGGATCTACGACAACTACGCCGTCGTCCAGGGCGTCGACCGGGTCATCCCCGTCGACGTTCTCATCCCCGGCTGCCCGCCGCGGCCCGAGATGGTCCTGGACTCGCTCGTCAAGCTCCAGAAGAAGATCCAGAAGACGGACCAGGATTGGCGATGGAAGAAAAAAGCGACGTCCTGAGCGACCTCGCCGCCCGCGTCCCGGGAGCGGTCCTCGAGACATCCGCGCCGCTCGGCGACCTGACGATCGTCATCCGGCCGGAATCCCTCCTCGAGGTCGCGGCCGCGCTCAAGGACGGGCCGGGCGGCTTCGCCACGCTCCTCGACCTGACCTGCGTCGATTTCCCCGACCGTCCCGACCGGTTCGAGATGGTCTACCATTTCTTCGCCCTGAGCGGCCTGCGGCGCCTGCGGGTCAAGCTCCGCCTGCCCGCCTCCGAGCCGGCGGTGGCCTCGCTCACGCCCCTGTGGAAGATCGCCGACTGGATGGAGCGGGAGGCTTACGACCTGTTCGGGGTGACGTTCATCGGGCATCCCTACCTGCGCCGCCTGTTCATGAATGAGGAATTCATCGGCCATCCGCTGCGCAAGGATTATCCCTGGCGCAAGCGCCAGCCCATCATCCCGCTGAGGACGCCGTGACCCGGCCGTTCCGGATCCAGCAGAACGCCCGGGAGGGGAGCCTCCTCGTCAACATGGGGCCGTCCCATCCGGCGACCCACGGCGCCGTCCGGATCATGCTCGAGCTCGACGGCGAGCGGATCCTCAACTCCGAGATCGAGGTGGGCTATCTCCACCGGGCCTTCGAGAAGACCTGCGAGAACCGGACCTATTTCAACCTGCTCATCTACACCGACCGGCTGAACTACGTCTCGCCCCTCATTAACAACCACGGCTACGCCCTGGCCATGGAGAAGCTCCTGGGCATCGACGTCCCGGAGCGGGCCAAGCTCATCCGGGTCCTTCTCTCCGAGCTCTCCCGCGTCTCGGACCACCTGACGTGCCTGGCCGCGATGGCCATGGAGTGCGGGGCCTTCACCGTCTTCCTTTATAATATGAAGGCCCGCGAGTTCCTCTGGGACGTCATCGAGCAGACGACCGGGGCGCGGATGACGACCAACTTCATCCGGATCGGCGGCGTCCGGGCCGACCTCGATTCCGGCTTCAAGGAAGCGACGGCGGCCGGCCTCCGTGAAACCCGGGCCGTGCTCAAGGACGTCCACGGCCTGCTCGACAAGAACAAGATTTTCCTCAGCCGGACCCGCGACATCGGCGTCATGGGCCGGGAGAACGCCCTCAACTGGGGTTGGACGGGCCCGGCCCTCCGCTCGACGGGCATCGCCTATGACGTCCGCAAAGCCTTTCCCTTCGGAGCCTACGACCGGTTCGAGTTCGAGGTCCCGGTCGGCGAGCGCGGCGACAACTTCGACCGCTATATGGTCCGGATGCGGGAGATGGAGCAGAGCCTCCGGATCGTCGAACAGGTCGTCCCGCTCCTCGAGAGATCCTGCCCGAGGGTCGCCGCCGCCGGCCTCGAGCCCGCCGCGGCGGTCAAGGCTTCCCGGAGCCGAAGACAGGAAGCGCCGGTCAAGCTCTCGCCGAACCTCGAAGGGGCGGAGCGGAGCGTCCAATCCGAAATCCTCTCCTCCGACCGCCGCTACGTCATGCCGGCCAAGGAGGAGGCCTACACGTCGATCGAGGGGCTGATCGCCCACTTCAAATACTTCATGACGGGTCACGGCATCCGGCCGCCCAAGGGCGAGGTATACGCCGCGGTCGAGGGAGGGAATGGCGAGCTCGGCTACTATATCGTTTCCGACGGAACGGACCGGCCGTACCGGCTCCATCTCCGCGGACCCTGCCTGCCTCTCCTGGCCTCCTTGGAGGAGCTCATCCGCGGCCGCCTCGTCGCCGACATCATCCCGACGTTCGGCTCGATGAACATCATCCTCGGGGAGCTCGACCGGTGAGCCGCGCCTTCGCCCCCGCTCTGGCCGAAGGGATCGCCCGCCTCGCCGGGCGCTACCCCTCCAAGCAGGCGGCGCTTCTCCCGGTCCTCCACCTCGTCCAGAACGAGCTCGGCCGCATCTCCCTCGACGACGAGCGCTCGGTCGCCGAAGCCCTCGGGATCCCGGCGATGACCGTCCATGAGGTCGTGTCCTTCTACACCATGTTTCGACGCGAGCCCGTCGGCCGCTACCACCTCCAGGTCTGCACGAACGTGACCTGCGCGCTGGCCGGCGGACGGACGCTTCTCGAACACCTCAAATCGAGGCTCGGGATCAGGCTCGGGGAGACGACAGCCGACGGCAAGTTCACCCTGACCGGCGTCGAGTGTCTCGGCGCGTGCGAGCAGGCGCCCTGCCTGATGGTCAATTTCGACTACCATGGGAGCCTCGACGCGGACGCCGTGGACGCCCTGCTGGGAGGCTTGCCGTGATGACCGGGGCCGCCCTCCTGACCCGCGGTTTCGACCGGCCCGATCTCTTCCGGATCGACGCCTATCTGGACACCGGCGGATATGCCGCCCTGCGCAAAGCTCTGACCGGAATGACCCCGGCCGCGGTCCTGGCCGAGGTCAAAGCCGCCAGCCTGCGAGGACGCGGGGGGGCGGGCTTCCCGGCGGGGATGAAATGGGGATTCGTCCCCCAGGCCGCGGGAGCGCCGCGCTATCTGTGCGTCAACGCGGACGAGGGAGAGCCGGGGACGTTCAAGGACCGCTTCATCCTCGCCCATACGCCCCATCTCATGATCGAAGGCATCATCCTGACCTGTTATGCCGTGGGGATCGAGACGGCCTATGTCTATATCCGCGGGGAATACGAGATGATCGCCCGCCGGCTCGAGGCCGCCGTGGACGAAGCCCGGGCGCGCGGGTTCCTCGGGAAGGACATCCTGGAAAGTGGGTTCAGCCTGGAGATCGTCGTCCATCGGGGCGCGGGAGCCTACATCTGCGGCGAGGAAACCGCCCTGCTCGAATCGCTCGAGGGAAAGCGAGGCCTTCCCCGGCTCAAGCCCCCGTTCCCGGCTGTCGTCGGCCTCTTCGGCCGTCCCACGGTCATCAACAATGTCGAGACCCTGGCCAACGTCCCGCTCATCGTCCAGAACGGGGCGGCCTGGTTCCTCGAACAGGGCCGGCCCAAGGACGGCGGAACGCGGCTCTTCGGGGTCAGCGGCCCGGTCGTCCGGCCCGGCGTCTATGAGCTCCCCATCGGCGCGTCGCTCCGCGACCTCATCTTCACCCACGCCGGGGGCATGAAGCCGGGAAAGACCCTCAAGGCCGTCATTCCCGGCGGACTGTCGGCGCCGCTGCTCAAGGCCGACGAGATCGACGTCCCTCTGTCCACGGAGGGGATCGCCGCCGCGGGGTCCATGCTCGGCTCGGCGGGCGTCATCGTCATCGACGCTTCGACGCCGATCATCGACCTCCTCGGGCTGGTGACGAAGTTCTACAGCCATGAATCCTGCGGGCAGTGCACTCCCTGCCGGATCGGGACCGCCTGGATCCACAAGATCGTCGGCCGCATCGCCGCGGGCGAAGGACGCCCGGCCGACCTGGACGAGATCCTTCGCCTGGCCGAAAACATCAAGGGCCGCACCCTTTGCCCGCTCGGAGACGCGGCGGCGCTGCCCATCCTGGCTATCGTCCGGAAGTTCCGGGCCGAGCTCGAGCAGGGGATGAGATAGAGATGCCGGTCATCGAGATCGACGGCCGAACGATCGAGGCTCCGGCCGGCCGGAACGTCCTCGACACGGCGGAATCCGCCGGGATCGCCATCCCGCACTTCTGCTATCATCCCGCCTTCGCGGCCGAAGGCAGCTGCCGGATGTGCCTCGTCGAGGTCGAAGGCAGCCCCAAGCTCGAGCTCGCCTGCGCCCTCGCCGTCCGCGACGGCCTCAAGGTCCGGACCGGCACGCCGGCCGTGCGCGAAGCGCGGCGGAGCGTCCTGGAATTCTTCCTGGCCGATCATCCGATCGACTGTCCCATCTGCGACAAAGCGGGGGAGTGCACCCTCCAGGACTATTACGCCGACTACGATCTGGCCGAGAGCCGCGGCCGCGAGCCCAAGGAGCGCCGGGACAAGCTCGTCCGGATCGGAGAGAAGCTCCTCCTCGACCGCGAGCGCTGCGTCCTGTGCACGCGCTGCGTCCGGTTCCTGGCCCAGACGACGAAGACGCGCGAGCTCGGCATCGTCGAGCGCGGCGTCCACGCCGAGGTCGCGACTTTTCCCGGCGAGCCCATCCGGAGCGTCGATGCGGGGAACCTCGTCGACCTGTGCCCGGTCGGGGCCATCACCAGCACCGACTTCCGCTTCAAGACGCGTCCCTGGTTCCTCAAGCACGCGGATTCGATCTGCAACTTGTGCGCCCGGGGCTGCAGCATCTTCATCGACCATCACCCGGGATTCTACCGGGTCCCGGGCTCGGCCCGGATTTATCGGGTCCGGCCGCGCCCGAATGACGCCGTCAACGGTTTCTTTATGTGCGATCACGGCCGGGCCGGGTTCGTCGCCGACCATCGCGACGGCCGGCGGGAGCGGATCGGCCGGAACGGCGCGGGCGCGGCGGCCTCGGCTTGGGATTGGGACCGGGCGCTCGGGTTCGCGGCCGAAACGATCGGCGCTCTTCGCGCCGCCGGAAAGGGCGGGCGGATCGGCGCGGTCCTTCATTCCGGGCTGACGAACGAGGAGCTGGGACTCATTCGGAGCCTGCTCGCGGCCGTCGGCGCCGTCGGCGCCGCTTTCGCCGATCCTCCGGACGGCGAAGGTTCCGGGATCCTGCTCCTCGCCGACCGGACGCCCAACCGGTCCGGCGCCGCCGCGCTCGGGTTCGAGACGCGCGGCTCCGATCCGGCGGCCGTGGCCGGCCGTTCCGACCTCCTCCTCGTCTTCGAGACGAACCGGGCCCGAGTTCCGAGCGGAAGCCCGGCCGAGGAGGCCCTCCGCCGCGCCCCCGCCAAGATCCTGTTCACGACCCATGAAACGGCGACGGCCGGGTTCGCCGATCTCGTTCTTCCCGTGGCCGCGCCGGCCGAGAACCGCGGCAGCTACACCAACGCGGACGGCCGCGTCCAGCGATTCGAAGCGGCGGTCCAGCCTTGCCTCGATGTCCGCCCCCTGGCGGACGTCCTGATCGACCTCGCCCGCAGAATAGGGGAGCGGCCGTGATCGGGATCCTCCTTCTCAAGATCGTCCTGGCCCTGGTCTGGTTCCTCGTCCTGACCCTCTACCTGACCTGGCTCGAGCGCAAGGAGAGCGCGGTCATGCAGGACCGCATCGGGGCCAACCGGGCCCAGATCCTCGGCTTGCGCCTCTTCGGGCTGTTCCAGCCGTTCGCCGACGCGATCAAGATGATCTTCAAGGAGGACTTCGTCCCCTCCTTCTCCAAGAAGCTCCTCCATACGCTGGCGCCCTTCCTGTCTTTCTTCTTCGTTTGCGTGACCATCTCGGCCATTCCGTTCGCCGACGACATCAGGATCGGCGGGAAGACGATCCCGCTCCAGGTCTTCGACGCCGACGTCGGCCTGCTCTTCGTCCTGGCCATGCTTTCGCTCGGGATCTACGGGATCATCCTCAGCGGCTGGTCCTCGAACAACCGCTTCGCTCTTCTCGGCGGGATGCGGGGCGCGGCCCAGCTCATCTCCTACGAGGTCGCCCTGGGGCTCTCGCTCGTCGGGCTGATCATGGTCTTCCCCTCGCTCCGGATTTCGGATATGGTCCGGGCCCAGGGGAGCCTCGTCCTCGGCTTCCTTCCCGCCTGGGGCGTCTTCCTCCAGCCGGTGGGGGCGCTGATCTTCTTCATCGCCGCCCTGGCCGAGACCAAGCGCGTCCCGTTCGACATGCCGGAAGGGGAGTCCGAGATCATCGGCTTCTTCGCCGAATACGGCGGGCTCAAGTGGGGCATGTTCATGTTCACGGATTTCATGGAGATCCTGATCGTGTCCTGCCTCATGACGACCCTCTTCTTCGGCGGCTGGCAGGTGCCCTGGCTCGGTCCCCAAGGGTTCTCCTTCCCCTGGGGCGGATCCTGGCATCTCGCCTCCTGGCTCGTCACCGTCTTCCAGGTCCTGATCTTCAACGTCAAGGTCATCTTCTTCTGCTGGCTCCAGATCCTGATCCGCTGGACCTACCCGCGGCTCCGCTACGACCAGCTCATGGACCTCGGCTGGAAGGTCCTCGTTCCGCTCAGCCTCCTGAACATCCTGGCCACGGGCCTGATCATGAGTCTCTGACATGGGCAAAGCGCTCGGCATCCTCTGGGAGATCTTCCGGGGCAGCCTCATCACCGCCCGGCACTTCACCGTCAATATGGTCTTCCACACCCTCAACCTCGTCGGGATCAAGACGCGGCGCAAGGGCGCGGTCACCATCCAGTACCCCGAGGTGAAGAAGCCCCTGGCCTCCCGCCACCGGAGCCGCCATCGCCTGATGCGGCGGGAGGACGGGAAGCCGCGCTGCGTCGCCTGCATGCTCTGCGCCACGGTCTGCCCCTCGGACTGCATCGTCATCGAGGCGGCCGAGGACCCGGATCCCGAGGTCCAGAAGTTCCCCGCCTCGTTCGTCATCGACCTCAACCGCTGCTGTTTTTGCGGCTTCTGCGTCGAGGCCTGCCCGGAGGACGCCATCCGGATGGATACGGCCGTGATCGACCTGGCCGCGACCCGCCACGAGGACCTCGTCATCGGCCTGGACAAGCTGCTCGGCTGAGCTTTCGGCCGTTTGACAACCATCCCCGATTGCGATAATAATAAATCCCTTTTTTATCTCAAGGAGGTCTCATAAATGAAGAAAGTCACCGTTGAAGAACTGCTCAAGAAAGCCGAGCAGCCCTCGAAAGACGCGCCGCGTCTCCATCGGTTCTACAAGGGCAAGCTCGGCGTCGGAGTGAAATGCCGGATCCGTGATTTCAACGATTTCGCGGTCTGGTACACTCCGGGCGTCGCGGCTCCCTGCAAGGAGATCCACCAGGATCCGGACAAGGCTTACGATTACACGAACAAGGGGAATTTCGTGGCCGTCGTCAGCGACGGGTCGCGCGTCCTCGGGCTGGGCGATATCGGCCCCGAAGCCGGGCTGCCGGTCATGGAAGGCAAAGGGCATCCTTTACAAGTACCTCGGCGGCGTGGACGCCTTCCCCATCTGCCTGCGACGAAAAGGACCCGGACAAGATCATCGCCATCGTCAAGGCCCTCCAGCCGACCTTCGGCGGGATCAACCTCGAGGACATCTCCCAGCCGAAGTGCTTCCACATCCTGGACACGCTGCGCAAGGAATGCTCCATCCCGATCTGGCACGACGACCAGCAGGGAACGGCCTGCGTCACGGTCGCCGGGTTGATCAACGCTTTGAAAATCGTCGGAAAAAACATGAATGAGGTCCGGATCGCCGTCGTCGGCGCCGGCGCGGCCGGGATCGCCATCGCCCGAATGATCATCGCCGCGGGAGCCAATCCCGGGAACATGCTGTCCGTCGATTCGAAGGGCATCCTCCACCGCGACCGGAGCGACCGCGACATCCTCCAGGCGAAGTTCAAGGAGAAGTGGGACCTCTGCCTCCGGACGAACGCCAAGATGATCAAGGGCGATGTCCCGGAAGCGTTGACCGGCGCGGACGTCATGGTCTCGGTCTCGACTCCCGGTCCCGGAACCATCAAGCCCGAATGGATCAAGCTCATGGCCCCCAACTCGATCGTCTTCGCCGAGGCCAACCCGATCCCGGAGATCTGGCCCTGGGAAGCGAAAGAGGCGGGCGCCCGGATCGTCGCCACGGGCCGGTCCGATTTCCCCAACCAGGTCAACAACTCGCTCGGTTTTCCCGGCATCTTCCGCGGCGCGCTCGACGTCCGGGCCAAGACGATCACGGACGAAATGTGCATCGCGGCGGCCACGGAACTGGCCCAGGTCGCGGCCGACCGGGGCATCCGCGAGGAATACATCATCCCGAACATGGACGAGTGGACGGTATTCCCGCGCGAGGCCGTCGCCGTCGGCAGCAAGGCCATCGAGCAGGGGGTCGCCCGCAAGAGCTTCCCGGCCGACGAGCGTTACAAGATGGCCGAGAACACCATCCGCCAGGCGCGAGCCGAGGTCCAGATGATGATGAAGGAAGGATTCATCGCCGATCCGGGGGAATGAATAGAGCCGGGGAAAAATGGATTTCGTTATTGACTTTTCCCGGGTCGTATGATAGATTAAGGCACAGCCTTAGGCTCGCGCATTCCTCTAATCAAATTCGGGACGCGGGGTTAAGGTCTTTGTGTATTTCATTTTCGTGATCACCTTTAATCATGAAAAGGAGGTAAAATTCATGAAAGGCATCACTCGGAATCTCGTTCTCGTTCTCGTTCTCGCCATCGCCCTGACGGGCTGCAAGGCTCCCCAGGCGCAGATCGACGGGGCGAAGGCCGCCATCGAGGCCGTGACCAAGGCCGGCGCCGACAAGTACGCCGTCGAAGAGCTCAAGGCCGTCAACGACTCGCTCCAGAAGGCCCTCGACGAAATCGCCGCTCAGGACAAGAAGTTCTTCAAGAAGTTCGGACCGGCCAAGGAAATGCTCGCCGGCGTCCTGAAGCAGGCCGAAGACCTGAAGGCCGCTCTGCCCGCCAAGATCGAAGCCGCCAAGAACCTGGCCATCCAGCTCCAGGGCGAAACCAAGACCGCCATCGATGAAGCGAAGGCTCTCCTGGCCAAGGCCCCGACCGGCAAGGGCACCAAGAAGGACATCGACGCCCTGAAGGCCGACCTGGCCGGCGCCGAGACCTCGTTCGCCGACATCCAGACCGCCCTCGACGCCCAGGACTACATCGCGGCCCAGGACAAGGCCAAGTCGATCAAGGCGACGGTCGCCACGGTCGTCGAGCAGGTCAAAGCCGCCATCGAGAAAGTCACCGGCAAGAAGTAAGGACGATTCCGTCGTCCTCAGAACGGCTCCGATAGTGGGTTCTTTTGAAGCCACGATCGCTTAACGGAAGGATCTTACTACTCGGGGCCGTTTCTTTTTTTTCGCTGGCCTGTCATCCACCGCCGGCGCCTCCGGAAGCCGCCGAGGCTGCGCGCCTCGAGCCGTCGATCTGGAGCGCCGGCGCTTCTTCTTACGCCCCCCGCGAGTATGACGCCTACCGCCGCGGCCTGAAGTCCGGCCAGGAGCTTCTGGCCCTCGAAGCGGCCAAGTTCGGCTGGTTCCGGGACTACGGTCCGGCCCGGCGCGAGCTCCAGTCCCTGGTCGCGTCCGGCCGGGAGCTGTTGGAGCGGGTCCAGGGCCTTCGGGCCACGGAAGAGCATGTCCTGACGGCGGACATCCAGGAGTGCGCCCGGAAGTCCGGGCTCCTGAGGCAGATGACCGAGTATTTCAACGAGAACGGGCCCGTCCGGAAGAACATCGCCCAGGCCGACATCTGCCTGTCCGAGGCCGGGATCCTCGTCCGGAAGGCCGAGTTCGAAAAAGCCAGGGCCCTCCTCGAGGCGGGCCGGAATGCGGTCGCCGCGGCCGAGGAAGCCGCGTCCAAGCTCCTGAGCCGGTACCTGGAACCCGGCCAGCTCGAGCGGTGGACGAAATGGGCGGAGGCCACGGTTGCGGAATCGAAGGCCCGCGGGACGACGGCCTTCCTCGTGAGCAAGCTCGAGCGGAAGCTCCATATCTACAAGAAGGGCGTCCGGATCGCCAGCATCGATATCGGGCTCGGCCGTTACGGCCTCTCGGACAAGCAGTATTCGGGAGACGAAGCCACGCCCGAGGGCCGGTACAAGATCGTCCGGAAATTCCCCAACGGGACCTTCTACAAGGCGCTCCTCATCGATTATCCGAACGACGAGGACCGCCAGAGCTTCGCCCGGGGGAAGCGGGCCGGGACGATCCCCCTGCAGGCCGGGATCGGCGGCGCGATCGAGATCCACGGCGGGGGGAAGGACAGCTTGACCCGCGGCTGCGTGGGCATGGAGAACAAGGACATGGATGCCGTCTATGATGCCGCCGACGTCGGGACGGCGGTCACGATCGTCGGGACGCTCTCGGTCGAGGATTCGATCCTTGCCGAAGTCCGGAAGTTCAAGCGCCAATGAAGCCGCTTCGCGTTCTCAGAATCATCCTCATCTCCGCCGCGGCGGCGTTTGCCGCCGCCGAAGCGGCCGGGTACGCCCTCCAGGCGTTCGTCTGGTCGAAGGAGGCTCCGGCGAGCGAGGCCGAGCCCGCCGCGCCGAAGAAGCCGCTCAAGGACGCGGACCTGAAGAACCGCAACGCCCAGCTCGTAAGCCGCATTGCCGCCTTGGCCCCGCGCGGATACTACATCATCGTCGATACGGCGGCCAACCGGCTGTTCGTCCTGAAGGATCAGAAGATCGTCAAGGACGTGGTCGTCTCGTGCGGATCGGGGGATATCCTCGAAGACACGGCCGGAAAGAGGGAGTGGATCTTCGATACGCCGAGGGGCGAATTCAGCGTGACATCGAAGCTGGTCAACCCGACCTGGATCAAGCCGGATTGGGCCTTCATCGAGGAGGGCGAGAAGCCCCCCGAGGACTTCAACGAGCGCGTCGACAACGATTCGCTCGGAGACTACGCCCTCGGCTTCGGGGCGGGTTATTTCATCCACGGGACGCTGTACACGCGGCTCCTCGGCCGGAACGTTACCCACGGCTGCGTCCGGGTCGGGGACAAGGACCTGGTCGAAGTCTTCAAGATGATCCCGATGGGCGCGAAGATCTATATCTATTGACGCCATGAAAAAGTCGCTGCGAACACTGATCCTGGCCGGAGCGGCCGCGGCGATGGCCGCCGGGGCGTTCGCCCAAGCCTCGGCCGAGCTTAAGAGCCGGAATCGCCTGCTCGAGAGCGAGCTCTCCCTGGCCAAAGCCAACGGATCCTACGTCGTCATCGACCTGGCCGGAAAGACGATCTCGTTGAAGGCCCGGGGGATGACCCTGAAAAAGTGGGACATCGAAAGATCGCGGTCGTGGGGGAAGCGGATCCCCATGAAGACCCTCAAGCTGAAGACGAAGAGCGCTCTCCGTCCGCCGCAACGGACCAATATCACCCCGGGGAAAGAGGACGTCAAGCCCGCGGATTCCGCCTCTCCGGCCGCGTCGCGGGAGCCCGATCTCGGCATCCTCGAGCTCCAGGACATGCCCCTCCATTACGATCTCGTCTTCGATGACGCGATCAGAGTCTCGGTCCGGCCCAAGACGAAGAAATTCGGGGCGCGGATGATCAATTTCGGCAAGTCCCTCGGCTGGTATCTCGGACTGCCGCTCAAGACGATCGTGCGCACGATCTCAAAAAAGCCGTTCACGGAGATCTCGATCATCTTCAATTCGGAAAAAGACGCTCAAGAGTTGTATTGGGCATATCTCGACGGCCATCAGACGATCATCATCCCCTGATCGTCACGAAAAATCATATATATATTGGATAATATTTTTGTGAAATATACTTGACAATAGAACACTCATATAATATATTGTAATTCGACTAACTGTATCCAAGGAGAAGATAAATGTCGAAAATCATCGGTATCGATCTTGGGACGACGAACTCCGTCGTCGCCGTCATGGAAGGCGACAATCCGATCGTCATCCCCAACGAGGAGGGCGGTCGGACGACCCCGTCGGTCGTCGCTTTCACGGCCAAGGGCGAGCGTCTGGTCGGCCAGGTGGCCAAGCGGCAGCGCATCACGAACCCCGAAAACACGATCTATTCGATCAAACGGTTCATGGGCCGGCGGCTGCAAGAAGTTCCGACCGAGGTCAAGCAGGTCCCGTTCAAGGTCATCGACGCCGCCAACGGCGACGTCCGCGTCAAGGCCCTGGGGAAGGATTACTCGCCCCCCGAGATCTCGGCCCTCATCCTCCAGAAGCTGAAGAAGGCGGCCGAGGACTATCTCGGCGAGAAGGTCGAGAAAGCGGTCATCACGGTCCCGGCCTATTTCAACGACAGCCAGCGGAAAGCGACCAAGGACGCCGGCAAGATCGCCGGCCTCGAGGTCGTGCGGATCATCAACGAGCCCACCGCGGCCGCCCTGGCCTATGGCATGGACAAGAAGAAGGACGAGACCATCGCCGTCTATGACTTCGGCGGCGGGACGTTCGACATCTCCATCCTCGAGGTCGGCGAAGGGGTCGTCGAGGTCAAGTCCACGAACGGCGACACCCATCTCGGCGGCGACGACATCGACCAGCGCGTCCAGGACTGGATCGTCACCGAGTTCAAGAAGGAGAGCGGCATCGACCTGACCCGGGACAAGATGGCCATCCAACGCCTCAAGGAGGCGGCGGAGAAGGCCAAGATCGAGCTGTCGACGACGATGGAGACCGAGATCAACCTGCCCTTCATCACCGCCGACGCCTCCGGCCCCAAGCACCTCCTGATGAAGATCACCCGGGCCAAGCTCGAGCAGCTCGTCGAGGATCTCGTCCAGCGTTCGGTCGCGCCCGTCAAGCAGGCCCTCTCCGACGCCGGGTTCAAGGCCTCGGACATCGACGAGGTCGTCCTCGTCGGCGGCCAGACCCGGATGCCCCGCATCCAGCAGCTCGTCCGCGACCTCTTCGGCAAGGAGCCGCACAAGGGCGTCAACCCGGACGAGGTCGTCGCCGTCGGCGCGGCCATCCAGGGCGCCGTCCTGTCCGGCGAAGTCAAGGACGTCCTGCTCCTCGACGTGACCCCGCTGACCCTGGGCATCGAGACCCTGGGCGGCGTCTTCACCAAGATGATCGCGCGGAACACGACGATCCCGACCAAGAAGACCGAGATCTTCTCCACGGCTTCGGACAGCCAGCCGAGCGTCGAGATCCACGTCCTCCAGGGCGAACGGGAGATGGCCTCGGGCAACCGGACCCTCGGCCGCTTCCACCTCGACGGCATCCCGCCGGCGCCCCGCGGCATCCCGAAGATCGAGGTCACCTTCGACATCGACGCCAACGGCATCCTCCATGTCACGGCCAAGGACATGGGCACGGGCAAGCAGCAGGCGATCACGATCACCGGCCACAGCGGCCTCGACGAGAAGGAGATCGACCGGATGGTCAAGGACGCCGAGGCCCATTCGGTCGACGACAAGAAACGGCGGGACGTCATCGACGCCAAGAACCAGGCCGACCAGCTCATCTACAGCATGGAGAAGCTCCTCCGCGAGAACAAGGACAAGATCCCCGCCGGGCGATGCCGAGCGGGTTCAGGCCGAGATCGACAACACCAAAAAGGCGATCGAGAGCGAGGACCTGGACAAGATCAAGCAGGCCATGGAAAGCCTGACCCAGGCTTCCCATAAGCTGACCGAGATGATGTACCAGCAGGCTTCGGCCCAGGCGGCCGGGGGCGCCTCGGCCGCCGGCTCTCCCGCAGGAGAGGCCAAGCCCGGCGGGGGCAACGGTTCCGCCGGCGAGGAAGGCGAAGTCATCGACGCCGAAGTCGTCGACGACGAGAAGAAAAGCTGAGATAATGTCTCCGCGACCCGCGCCGAGGCTGGAGGGACGGTCTCGGGGCGGGGCTAAGGAGCCGCTCCGTTGAGCCGAGATTATTACGAAATCCTGGGCGTCGGCCGGTCCGCCTCGGTCGCAGACATCAAGAAGGCCTACCGAAAGCTCGCCCGCAAGTTCCATCCCGACCTGAATCCCGGGGACAAGACCGCCGAGGCCAAGTTCAAGGAGATCCAGGAGGCCTACTCCGTCCTGAGCGATCCCAAGAAAAAGGCCCAGTACGACCAGTTCGGGTTCGCCGGCGATCGTCCGCCCGGCGGGCCGGGCGGTCCCGAGCCCGCGACGGGGTTCGAAGGCTTCGACTTTTCGGACTCCGGCCCGGCGTCCTTCCGCGACTTCTTCGACACGATCTTCGGCGGCGGCACGGGCGGCCGGGCGGCGCGCGCCGCCGAGCCGCCGGAGCAGGGCGCCGACCTCATCTACACGATGAAGATCGGGTTCGAGGACGCCGTCCGCGGCGTCCAGACCAAGATCAAGCTCGTCCGGGACGTGGCCTGCGTCCCCTGCGCCGGAACCGGCAGCGCCCACGGCTCCAAGCCCCGGGCTTGTCCCGCCTGCGGCGGAACGGGCCGCAAGACGGTCAATCGCGGGGTGATGACGGTTCGCCGCCCCATGCCCGGCCTGTCAGGGAACCGGGAAGGCCCGGGGCCTGGATTGCGGCGAGTGCTCGGGGCGGGGGACGATGCCGAAGACCGAAACCATCAACGTCCGGATCCCGGCCGGCGTGGATACCGGCTCCAAGGTCCGGATCCCCGGCAAAGGAAATGCCGGCCCGGGCGGAGCGCATCCGGGCGATCTCTACATCACCCTGGAGGTGACGCCGCACGCCTATTTCAAGCGGGATGGGAGCCTGATTTCGCTCAAGGTCCCGATCACCGTGGCCGAGGCGACGCTCGGAGCCAAGATCGACGTCCCGACCCTCGACGGCCAATCGACGATCCGCATCCCTCCCGGGACGAAGTCGGGCCAGAAGTTCCGGCTCCGCCAGGCCGGCGCCCCGCAGCCGGGCGGCAAGACCCGCGGCGACGAGGTCGTCGAGGTGACGATCGTCCCTCCTCCCTTCGACAATCAGCGGGTCCGCGAGCTGATGAAGGAGCTCGCCGCCGTCGCCCCGCAGACGCCCCGGGCGGAATGGGGGGGATCCTGAGATGAAACGTAAAGCGCGTCCGACCGAGGAAGCTCGAACGGCTTTCCATATCAGCACCGTTTCGCGGAGGTTCAACATCCATCCCCAGACCCTCCGGCTGTACGAGCGGGAGGGCCTCCTGAAGCCCTCGCGGAGCGAAGGGAACACCCGCCTCTACACGAACGAGGACATCCGCCAGCTCGAGATCATCCTCAACCTCGTCCGTGACCTGGGCGTGAACCTGGCCGGCGTCGAGGTCGTCCTCAACATGCGGCGCAAGATGGAGCAGATCGAGGCCGGGGTCCAGGACCTGTTCCAATTCATCAAAATCGAGTTCTATTCGGGCCGTGAGGACGAGTTCGAGCGGAAGCGGCAAAGCCTCGTCCAGGTCACGTCGACGAAGATCGTCAAGGCCGAGCGGGAGCCGTGAGCCCGTTCCGCGACTACCTCGAGTCCCGGAACCTCCGGCTTTACCTGGAGCGCATCGCCAAGTTCCCGATGCTCAGCGAGGCGGAGGAGAAGACTCTGGGCGAGCGGAGCCGCCAGGGGAATGAAGAGGCCCTGGGCAGGCTCATCGAGGCCAACCTCCGCTTCGTCGTCTCCTACGTCAAGAAATACCAGGGCATGGGGCTCGGGCTCCTCGACCTGATCAACGAGGGGAACCTCGGGCTGATCGAAGCCGCCCGCCGCTTCGATCCCGGCCGCAACGTCAAGTTCATCTCCTACGCGGTCTGGTGGATCCGCCAGGCGGTCATCCACGCCCTGACGCAATCGGCCCACATCACCCACATCCCCCAGAAGCTGTCCGACCAGATCCTGGCGATGAAGCGGCACGCGTCCCGGCTCAAGTCCGAGCTCAGCCGCGATCCGAGCCGGGAGGAGCTCGCCGCCTCGATGAAGGTCAAGGTCGAGGACATCGAGGATTTCGAGATGCTCGAGGGCAAAGACGTCTCCCTCTCCGACCGTTTCGACGAGGACGCCCTGGAGATGGAGGAGAAGCTCGGCGACGAGATCACCCCGTCCGTCGAATACCAGATCATCAAGAGCTCGATCCAGAGCCAGATCCGCGACCTTCTCGGCGCGTTGGATGAGAAAGAGGCCGTTGTGTTAAGATTGCGCTTCGGGCTGGACGACGACCAGCCCCGGACGCTGCAGGAGATCGGCGGCCGGCTCGGACTGACCCGGGAGAGGATCCGCCAGATCGAGCAGAAGGCCATGAACAAGCTGTCGCATTCCCACAAGCTCCAGCAGCTGAGAGGCTACCTGAATTGAAGCTTGAAGCGCCCTGCCCGTCCTGCCAGGACACCGGCTGGGTCCCGGCCGGGTCCGGGGGACCCGGAGCGGTCCGGCGCTGCGATTGCTACCGGGTCCGCCGCGCCGCCGTCCGTCTCGAGCGCGCCCGCATCCCCAAGCGCTACCAGACCTGCACCTTCGCCAACTTCGAATTCCATAACGACTCGCACAAGCTGGCCGCCATGATCGCCCGCAAGGCCGCGGACAACTACCCGAGCCAGGAGATCGGGCTGCTCTTCATCGGCCCTCCCGGGGTCGGGAAGACGCATCTCGCCGCCGCCCTGCTCGGCGAGCTCGTCCAGGGCAAGGATGCGTCCGGCCTGTTCTACGATTTCCGCGACCTCATCCGCGACATCCAGGAGACCTACTCCGGCGACACGGGCCGGTCGGAGTCGGAGATCCTGGCTCCCGTTTTCGACAGCGACGTCGTCCTGTTCGACGAGCTCGGGGCGAAGCGGCCGACGGCCTGGGTCGAGGAGACGATCTTTTCGATCGTCAACAACCGTTACAACAACAAGAAGCTGACGCTGTTCACGTCCAACTTCCTGGACGCGAACGAAGAAGAGGACGGGCGGCAGCCGATGTTCAAGAAGACGGACCTCTTCAAGAAGGGCGACGACTCGCTCGTCGACCGGATCGGCTACCGTCTCCGCTCGCGGATCTACGAAATGTGCAAGGTCGTTCCCATGGAAGGGGACGACTACCGCAAGAAGGTCAAGCAGGCCGGGTACAAACGGGGGCTTTGAGCGCTTCGGGATCGCCCCGCGCCCTTCGGGGAACCCCCTATGGCTATTTTAGTTTCAACCGCAGGGCTTCGATGTTCTGGCGGATCTCATAGGGGATGTGGCGGCCGAACTTCTCGAGGTAGGCCTCGGCTTCGCGGGCCTCGTCCTTCCAGTCCTCCGGCTTGAACTCGAAGAGCTTCTCCAACCGCTTGCGGGGCACCGCCAAACCGTCCGTGTCGAAGTCCTCGATGTTCGGGACGAGCCCGATGGGCGTCTCCTTCGCTCCGACGCGGCCGTTGACCCGGTCGAGGATCCATTTGATGACGCGGATGTTCTCGCCGAACCCGGGCCAGAGGAACTTGCCCTTTTCGTCGATGCGGAACCAGTTGACGGAGTAGATTTTCGGCGGCTGGGTCAGATATCCGCCCATGTTGATCCAATGACGGAAATAGTCGCCCATGTTGTAGCCGCAGAAGGGGAGCATGGCGAAGGGGTCGCGGCGCAGGACGCCGACCTGCCCGGCCGCGGCGGCGGTCGTTTCGGAGCCCGTCCGGGCGCCCATGAACACGCCGTTGGCCCAGTCGAAGGCCTCGGTCACCAGGGGGATCCCGAAGGAGCGGCGGCCGCCGAGCAGAATGGCCGAGATCGGCACGCCCTGGGGGTTGTCGAACTGGTTCGACAGGGTCGGGCAGTTGTAGAGCGAGACGGTGAACCGCGAGTTCGGCTGGGCGGCCTTGGTCCCGCCGTCCTTGGTCCAGGGCCGCCCCTGCCAGTCCTCCATGCGCTTGGGCGGGCCTTCCAGGCCTTCCCACCACGGCTCGTTGGCGTCGAGGTCGAGGCCGACGTTGGTGAAGAGGGTCGGGTAGAAACCCGAGGTCTTGAGCGTCCGGATCATGTTCGGGTTGGTCTTCATCGACGTGCCCGGGGCCACGCCGAAGAACCCGGCTTCGGGGTTGATGGCCCACAGCCGCCCGTCGGGGCCGATGTTCAGCCAGGCGATGTCGTCGCCGATGGTCGTAGATCTTGTACTCGGGGAGGGCCGATTCCATCATGGCCAGGTTGGTCTTGCCGCAGGCCGAAGGGAAGGCCGCCGTGATGTAGGTCATGTTGCCCTTGGTGTCCTCGATCCCGATGATGACCATGTGCTCGGCCAGCCAGTTCTGCCGCAGGCCGAGGTAGGAGGCGATCCGCAGGGAGAAGCACTTCTTGCCGAGCAGGGCGTTGCCGCCGTAGCCGGAGCCGATGCTCCAGACCAGGCCCTCGTGGGGGAAATGCATGATGTACCGCTTCCCCGGGTCGAGGTCGCCGACGGAATGGATGCCCTTGACGAAATTCTCGCTGTTCCCGATCTTGTCGATCGTCCGGCGGCTCATCCGGGTCATGATCCGCATGCTGACCGCGACGTAGGACGGTGTCGGTGAGCTGGCAGCAGGGGCTGGCGTAGGGAGAGTCGGGGTGGCCCATCATGTAGGGAAGGACGTACATCGTCCGGCCGCGCATCGCCCCGCGGAGAGCCGGGTCATGACCTCCTTGGCCTTGGACGGCTCCATCCAGTTGTTGTTCGGTCCGGACTGGTCCTTCTCCGGATGGCAGACGAAGGTCAGATGCTCGGTCCGGGCCACGTCCGTCGGGTGGCTCCGGTGAAGGTAGGACTTCGGCCAGTTCTTCGGGCTGAGCTCGCGGAAAACGGGCTGGCCGTTGAGCTTCTCCTCGCGGATGCCCTTGTCGATCAAGCGCCGGGCTTCCCCCTCCGTGCCGTCGCACCAGGTGACTTCCTTCGGTTCGAAGAGGCGGGCCTGCTCGTCGACCCATCGTTCGAGCGGTGTGGACATGGCGAATCCTTTACCGATGGCGGAAAAAAATTTCTAACACAGGGCGGGCGTTTTGTCAAAAAAGCGGCAGGTTGTGTAAACGCAAAATGAAAATGTCCGGTTCTCTGCAAAGTGAAAATGTCCGGTTTCCTCAAAGAGGCGGGGCCGGGGCGGGGGAGGCCGGCGGAAGCCGCTTTCCCCGCCCGAATTTCGCCGGAGTGATATAATAGTCCCGACAGCCGGACGCGGAGGATTTGATGAAAAGGACAACCTTCGTTTCGACCTTCACGGCCCTGTTCGCGGCCGGCGCGGCCCTCGCCGCCGTTGCCGTTTCCGGGCCTGCCCAGGCCCAGAGGATCGTCGTCCCCGTCCGCGTGTTCGAGGGGAAGCAGTTCGTCAGCGGTCTCAACCTCGCCGATTTCGAGCTCCTCGAGAACGGGGCCCCTCAGGCGATCGAGTCTATGTATGAGATCCGCAAAAACCGCATCGAATGGTCCGAGCGGGCGGTGAATCCCGCGCCCGACGTCCGCCGCAAGTTTTTCCTGATTCTCCAGCTCTCGGAGTACGATCCCAAAGTCCGGAAGGCGGTCGAATTTCTCTTCTCGACCGAGCTCCTCGCCGGCGACAGCCTCGAGATCCAGACGCCCGTCCGCAACTACAACCTGACCCCCCAGGCCCTCGTCTCCAAGCCGCGGGAGGCCTTGGCCGCCGAGCTCAACGACATCATTACCCGGGACATCGCCCAGGGCGCCATGGGCTTGAACAGCGTCCTGCGGGAGCTGAAGCGGATCGTCCGGAGCATCTCCGGCTCGGACCGCGGGAGCCTCGGCGATACGGAAGGCGACGCGGCCATGGGGGCGCTCGGCCTGGAGAGCCAGCTGGCCCAGTACAAAGCCAACCTGGCCAAGATGGAGGATCTCCGCAACATCGACGAAGCCAAGCTCGTCGGCTTCGCCCAATCGATAAAAAGCTGGCCCGGCCAGAAGCTCGTCTTTTTCGTCTACCAGCGCGAGTACCGGCCGGAGATCGCCGGGAACATCCTCGACCAGCTCATGCTGTCCAATCAGGACAAGCCGAACGTCCAGGGCGATCTGCAGGAGCTGTTTGCGTTCTACCACCGCGGCCTCGTCTTGAACGAGAGTCGGATCCTCCAGGCCTTCGCGGATTCGGCCGCCAGCTTCAATTTCCTGTTTATGAACAAGCAGCCCGAGCGCATATCCGGCGTGACCATGCGCGAGCAGTCCGAGGACGTGTTCAAGCTCTTCTCCCAGATCGCCGCGGCGACGGGCGGGGTCGTGGACGCCTCGGAGAACCCGGAAACCGCCGTGCGCGACGCCCTGACGAACGCGGATGCTTCGTATATCCTGGTTTATCGGTCGTCATCGGCGGCCGAAAAAGGGGACTTCAACACGATCACGGTCCGGGTCAAGAACCGGAGCCTCAAGATCTTCAGCCGGGCCGGATTTTTCCAATAGGGGATAGGTTTCCCGATCGCGTATCGGTTCATAGGACCGGGCGCTCCTTTTCTCGATTGTATTCCCCCCGGTCTTGTGCTAATTTATCCCGGACTGCTCCCCGGTAGCTCAATAGGCAGAGCGGTTGGCTGTAAACGAAAGGTTTGCAGCGTCCGGGCGAAATCCCGGATGGAAAATCGGGTGAACTCAGGGAAGCCTTCCCTCCGCCGGGTGCGGAGAATGGGAATCCTGAGCCAAGTCCGGCCGGCCTGATCAGGCGGGCCGGGAAGGTGCAGAGACTAGAGCTAATGCTCGTACTCCGCCCTTCTTATGGGTCTTACCCATACAGGGCGGGGGAAGCGCCCGACACCCTCGCCCCGAAAGGGGACGGGTGAAGAGATAGTCCAAGCCCGGAAGAAATTCCGGGGCCCTTGTAACCAATAGGTTGGCGGTTCGAGTCCGTCCCGGGGAGCCACTTTTTTCCTCGCCTAAGCCGTCCTTCTCTTAAAGTTTCGGATCGCAGGCCTCAAACGTGCCGACCGAGGGCGGCGGATCCGACCGGGCATACCCGTGATCCCAAAGAGCTCAGACAAGGAAAAGTACGACGCGCTTTCGTACTATACCCTTTCGCATTCCGATCCTTCGTTCATCCACCAGCACATCGTCGACGCCTTTACGGCCCAGACGGCCGATGAGAAGACCAAGCCCATCGCGATCACTTTCGCCCTGATCGGGCTGTATCTCCATATCGAAAAACGCTTCACGGGCAAGCAGGTCCAGCGGGCGCATATGCGGATGGGCCGGGACAAAAAACCGTGGCCTCCTGTCAGGCTTCCGAAAGACCGGGGCGGAATAACCGTCTCGGATGTCTTGCTCGCGCCGGAGGGAAAGGCGCGAGACGAGATGATCCACGAATGGTGCCGCTCGGTTTGGAGCGCCTACGAAGAGAACCACCGGGCGATCGGAGATCTGTGGAAGAGTTACGATAAAACGTGACGTCCCGCCCCGATGCGGGGCGGCTTCATTTTAATTTCGGATTCTGACTTCAACGGCTTTTTCGCCCGCCAGTCTGCGAGCTTCTGATCGAGGCGCGTTTCCCTGAACGACGGTTTCATCGAGATTTCATCAGGTCTTCATCAGATCTTAACCGGGCGGATCTAACCTGTGATCTACGCTAAGGCCGTAGAATCACTTCCCTGGGCCGGGAGGAAGGCGCGCCGCCCGACGCTGGAAGGGGAGAGATGACGAATCCCAGGAGGAAATGAATCCATGACCACGAGAACGATCCTCAGCGCCGCTGTGATAACCCTGGTCGCGGCGATGACTTCGACCGCCCTGCTCGGCCAGACGACCACTCCGCCGCCTCAGACCTTCAGCACGACGATCTATTTCGACTACACGAGCAACGTCTCGAACAACGGCTATATGACCGGAACGGACGCGGCCAAGGCCCTCAACAACAAGTTCGCCTTTCGCCGGGCCTACTTCACTTACGAGAACAAGATCAGCGATGATCTCAAGTTCCGCTTCCGTCTCGATGCCGACAACACGGGGCTTCTGACCAGCACGTCCGGATCCAAGACCGACGGTCTTCGCCCCTTCGTCAAACACATCTACCTCGAATGGAGCCAAGGCTGGCTCCAATCCAAGTTCAACCTCGGAATGATCGAGACCCTCTCTTTCAAGCTGGCCGAGGACCGCTGGGGCCTCCGTTCGGTGGCCAAAACACTCGTCGACGGCTACAAGGACATCACCGGGGCGGACATCCGCCAGAGTAGCGCCGACCTCGGCCTGACCTGGAAGGGGACCCTGGCCCGGCCGCTGCGCTTCGGACTGGGCGTTTTCAACGGCGAGGGTTACTCCCACCCCGAGCTCAACAAGTTCAAGAAATTCGAAGGCTACCTCCAGATCGTTCCCGTCGCAGGATTGAATGTCTTCGCATATTCGGATTACGAAGAACAGGCGACGACGGACGGCCCGAGCCGGAAGGCCATGACTTACAAGGTCGATGGCTATTTCGACATGGTGAAGAACCTCAACATGGCCGCCGAATGGTTCACGTTCAACAACGACAAGAACTTCGACCTCGTGACCAACGCCGACGGATCGAAGTCCGAGTCGCACTACAACGTCTCCGGTTGGTCCGTGTTCGGGACCTACAAGATCATCCCGGACAAGATCGGCGTCTTCGCCCGGTATGACTGCTACCAGCCCAAGTCCACGCTCTCGAGCAAAGACATGAGACTGGTCATCCTCGGTCTTGACTGGTTTGCCTGGGGCGCCAATACCCGCCTCCAGCCGAACGTCTGGATTTACAGCTACAAGGACTCGGCGAAAAAGACGGACATTGTCGCCAACCTGACCTTTTTCATGAGCTTTTGAGATAAGGAAACATTCGCCAAAAGGAGGCATGATATGAACTCACGATTCGGGAAACTCATGGCCGGCATCCAGCTCGCCCTGTTCCTCATCGGCACGCCCCTCCTGCTCCTCTCCGGGCAACGGGCAAAGATGATCCAGATCAAGGGCTCGGACACCCTGGTCAACCTCGTCCAGATCCTGTCCGAGGAGTACATGGCCAAGAATCCCGGAGTCCCGATCGCCGTCCTCGGCGGCGGGTCGGGGACGGGGATCACGGCTCTCATCAATGGAACGACCGACATCTGCAACACGTCCCGCGACTGGAAGCAGAAGGAATACGACCTGGCCTGGGAGAAGGGCATCAAGGTCCGGCTCTTCCCGATCGCCGTCGACGGACTGAGCATCATCGTGAACGAGAAGAATCCCCTCGCCCAGCTCCCCATGCCGGCGGTGGGGGCGATTTACCGGGGCGAGATCAAGAACTGGAAGGCCGTCGGCGGACCGGACAAGCCCATTTCGCTCTACGGCCGGCAATCCAATTCCGGAACGTATTCGTTCCTCCAGGAGCACGTCATGGGCAACAAACCCTACTCGACGGACATGAAGGAGATGAACGGCAACGCCCAGATCATCGAAGGCGTCCTGAGCGATGAAAGCGCCATCGGGTACGTCGGCGTCGGCTATGTCGTCGATCAGAAGACCGGTAAGCCCATGAAGGGGCTCAAAGTCCTGAACATCAGCAAGGACGCCAAGTCCGAGGCGTTCTCGCCCCTTGAGCGGGCCAATATCGACTCGGGAAAATATCCGATCTCCCGGCCGCTCTATCAGGCCACGAACGGAAAGCCTCGGGCCGATGTCGGCGCTTTCATCGCCTGGGAGTGCGGTCCCGAGGGCCAGAGGATCGTCGAGCGCGAAGGATTCTTCCCCATCGGCCCGGCTTACGCCGCTCAAGTGGAGAAAAACTTGAAATAAGTCCGCAGCCCCGAACCGGCGGAGCTGATCACTCTCCGGTTCAATTTCCCCCCGGAAAGGCGCCCCGGACAGGGCGCCTCTCCTCTCTTCCTCCTTAGGCTGCGGGAAACAAACTCCAATGAACCTCCAAGATAGTGAGATCAAGCCCGATCGGGGCCGGGCCCGAAAGCTCCGCGAGAAGGCGATCCGGGCCTTTTTCTTCGTCAACGGAATCGCCACGGTTCTTATCCTGACCGGGATCTTTCTCCTTCTCCTAACATCGGCCGTTCCGGCGTTCCGAGAGATCCGGATTCGGGAGTTCCTGACGACGCTCCTCTGGGATCCGACCTCTCCGGCCAAACCGGCCTACGGCATCCTAACCCAGATCGTCAGCACACTCCTCGTGACGGCCGGGGCCATGTTCATCGCGGTACCGGTCGGGCTCGGAGTCGCCGGATACCTTTCCGATGTCGCCCACTGGCGGGCCCGGGAGATCATCAAGCCTATCGTCGAAATCCTGGCCGCCATCCCCTCCGTCGTCGTGGGATTCCTTGGGATCGTTCTCCTCGGGCCGGCTCTGGCCAAGCTGACCGGACGGACCAACGGCCTCAACGCCCTCAACGGCAGCATCCTCCTGGCCATCATGTCCCTGCCCACGATCATCAGCATTTCCGAGGATTCGCTCAACGCCGTTCCCGGAACGTACAGCGAGGCGTCTCTCGCCCTCGGCGGCTCGCGCTGGCAGACCCTCATCCGGGTCAAGCTCCCGGCCGCGCTTTCGGGCGTCATCGCCGCCGTCATGCTCGGCATGGGCCGTGCGATCGGGGAGACGATGACCGTCCTCATGGCCACCGGCAACGCCCGGGCTTTCCCGCATGGGCTCCTGGATTCCGTCCGGACCATGACCTCGAACATCGCCGTCGAGCTCGGCGAAGTACCCTATTTCACGACCCATTATTATGCCCTCTTCGCCATAGGACTCGTCCTCTTCGTGATGACCTTCGCCGTCAACATGATCGCGGATATCGTCCTCCGCAAGTATCAGGAGCGCGAGCAATGAGCGCGAAGCGGAAAGCCGTCGCCGAATTCCTGGGCTTCATGCTCTTGAGGATCGCCCTCGTCCTCGTCCTCGCCGCGATCGTCATCTTCCTCTGGGACATCGTCCGCAAGGGCGGGGGGACGCTTACCTGGGCCTTCGTCTCCCAGCTTCCACGCCGGGGCATGACCGAAGGCGGGATCCTTCCGGCCATCCTCGGAACGGTCCTCGTCACGATCGTCACGGCGTTTCTCGCCATCCCGATGGGTATGTTCACGGCCATTTATCTCAACGAATATGCCAAGCCGTCGCGGCTGACCCGGATCATCCGCCTGGCCATCCGGAACCTCTCCGGCGTCCCCTCGATCGTCTACGGCCTCTTCGGGGTCATCCTCTTCGTCAATCTCATGAAGTTCGGAACTTCGATCCTTTCGGCCGGCTTAACCCTCGGGCTCATGACTCTGCCCTGGACGGTCACGGCGAGCGAGGAAGCCCTCAAAACCATCCCGAATTCCTACCGGGAGGGCTCCCTGGCCCTTGGAGCGACCAAATGGCAGGCCATCCGGACCAACGTCCTGCCCTACGCCCTTCCGGGGATGCTGACCGGGACGGTCCTCGGCCTGGCCCGGGCGGCGGGGGAAACGGCGCCGATCATGTTCACCGGCGCCGCGTTTTCCCTGCCTTTCCTGCCGCACTCGATCAAAGACCAGTTTATGGCCCTGCCTTACCACCTTTACATCATGGCTACCCAGCACCACGACCTGGCCAAAGCCAGGCCGCTCGCTTACGGCACGGCCCTCGTCCTGCTCATCCTCGTCCTGGGCATGAATTCCGCCGTCGCCGTCGTCCGATATCGTCTCCGCCGTAAAAGGAGAGCCTGACATGACCGCCGCACTTCCCAAGCTGGAAACACGCGGGCTGATCTTCTTCTATGGATCAAAGTCCGCCCTCAAGGGCCTCGACATCGTGTGCGCCGCCAACCGCGTCACGGCCATCATCGGACCGTCCGGCTGCGGCAAGTCCACCTTTATCCGGACGCTCAACCGGATGAACGACGTCGTCCCCGGGACGCGCGTCGAAGGGCTGATCCTCCTCGACGGGAAGGACATCCGGGATCCGAAGGTCGACGTCGTGGACCTGCGGCGCCGGATCGGGATGGTGTTTCAGAAGCCCAATCCCTTTCCCAAGTCCATTTTCGACAATGTCGCCTACGGGCTTCGCATCAACGGCATCCGTCCAAGGCCGCGCTGGAAGAGGTCGTGGAGCGGACGCTCCGGGAAGCCGCCCTCTGGGATGAGGTCAAAGACCGGCTCGACGACAACGCCTTCACCCTGTCGGGAGGCCAGCAGCAGCGGCTGTGCATCGCCCGGGCCCTGGCCGTCGAGCCCGAGGTCATCCTCTTCGACGAGCCCTGCTCGGCCATCGATCCCATCGCCACGGCCAAGATCGAGGACCTCATCCACAAGCTCAAGGAGAAGTACACGGTCGTCATCGTCACCCACAACATGCAGCAGGCGGCCCGGGTCTCGGATTTCACGGCTTTTCTGATGCTCGGCGAGCTCATCGAATTCGGCCGACGGACACGGTCTTCACCACGCCGGCCAACAAAATGACCGAAGATTACATCACCGGCCGCTTCGGATGAGCGGCGCGTGAGGAGGAAACTCATGGAACGCCCATTCGATGAAGAATTGCTGTCCCTGAAGAAGCTGCTCCTCGAGATGGCCGGATTGGTCGAGGAGTCGATCATGGATGCGGTCGCAAGCCTCAAGGAGCGCCGTGAGGACAAGGCCCGGGAGGTGTTCGAGAACGAAAAAGTCGTCAATCTCTACGACATCGAGATCGACGCCCTGGCCATGCGGCTTCTCGCCCTCCATCAGCCCGTCGCCGTGGACCTCCGGTTCATCGCCTCGGCGATGCGCATCTGCAGCGACCTCGAGCGGATGGGGGACCAGGCCGTGAACATCGCCGAGCGCTCCCTCGACCTGATCCGCCGGCCCCTCCTCAAGCCCCTGATCGACATCCCGGAGATGGCCCGGCTGGCGGAATCTATGGTCAAGGACGCGATCGACGCGTTCGTCCGCGGGGACGCCGTTCTGGCCCGGAGCGTCTGCGAGCGCGACGACGACGTGGACAACCTGAACGATCAGGTTTTCCGCGAGCTGCTGACCTACACAATGGCCGATCCGGAGACGATCCCCCGGGCCATGGACCTCATCCTGGTCGCCCGGAGCCTCGAGCGGATCGCCGACCACGCCACGAACATCGGCGAGCACGTGATCTACATGAAGGAAGGCCGTATCGTCAAGCACGGGCGAGGGATCGCGGAAATGCCCTGAATCCCGGCGGGCCCCGTTCCGGACCGGGAGGCGACCCGGGCGATGGACGGCTTCCCTCGCCTCGCATATAATGGCTGAGGACCCATGACCGAAGAGAAACCTCTCTTCCGACCCCGGATCGCTCTGGTCGAGGACGAGGATGACATCGCCGAGCTCGTTGCCGCTTCCCTCAAAAAAAACGGTTTCGCTGTCGAGCGGTTCCCGACCGGCCGATCGTTTCTGCGCGGACTGGAGAGGCACGTTCCCGATCTCGTCCTTCTCGACCTCATGCTTCCCGATGCCAACGGCGTCGATCTCTGCCGCTTCCTCAAATCGAAGCCCGAAACCGGGGCCGTTCCCGTCATCATGGCCACGGCCAAGGGCGAAGAGTCGGACAAAGTCCTGGGGCTGGAGATGGGCGCCGACGACTACATCACCAAACCCTTTTCGCTCCGGGAGCTCGCGGCCCGGATCCGGGCGGTTCTTCGGCGGACGAAGGACGCGCGCGAGCCGGCGGTGATCGAAATCGGAAAGGGGCTGGTCATCCATCCGGAGCGGCATGAGGTCCTCGTGGACGGACGCCGCGTCGACCTGACGTCGACCGAGTTCAAGATCCTCATCGTCCTGGCTGGCCGCCCCGGCCGGGTCTTTACCCGGGACGAGATCCTCGACCATCTTTGGGGCCATGACAAGATCGTCCTGGACCGGACCGTGGACGTCCACATCAAGAACCTCCGCGATAAGCTGGGCTCGGCCGCCCGGTTCGTCAAGAACATTCGGGGGGTCGGGTACAAGGTTGAACCATGAGAAAATCGCTCTTCCTGAAGCTTCTCGGGGGCTATGTCCTGATCATCCTGGCTCTCAGCGCCCTCTTCCTGGCCTTTGCGTTCGCCCGGATCCGGACCCATTACGAGGACACCCTGGCCGGAGAGCTCGAAAGCCTCGGCCGCGTCCTCAACTTCGGTATCCGCGCCCGTCTCGAGAGCGGAGCCTCCGACCTGGACGCCTTCGTCAAGACGAGGGGAAAAGAGATCCAGGCGCGGATCACGGTCGTCGATCCCGAAGGGAAGGTCCTCGCGGATTCCGATGCCGACCCGGCCGCGATGGAGAATCATCGTTATCGCCCGGAAGTGATCGAAGCCCTGGAAGGGAAGGTCGGGAGATCGCGGCGGTTCAGCTATACCGTCGAGCAGAACATGCTCTATGTCGGGCTTCCGATCGAGAGTTCGGGCCGGACGGTCGGCGTTCTGCGCCTCAGCTATTTCCTGAAGACCATCGATGTCCTCCTCGCCGGGCTGCGCATGACGATCGCCCGGATCGTCCTGATCGGGGCCCTTGCCTCCCTCCTCCTGGCCTTTGTCCTGTCTCTCCGGATCGCCCGGCCGATCGGCCAATTGACCAACGGGGCCCGGTCCATGGCCGAAGGCCGGTTCGAGACCCGCGTCGTTCTCGGGCACCGGGACGAATTCCGGGACCTGGGCGACGCCTTCAACGCCATGTCGGAGAGGATCCAGGAGCTTTTTTCTCAGGTCACGATCCGGACGAACGAGCTCGACAGCATTGTCTCGTCCCTTCGGGAAGGCCTCGTCGTGGCCGATCGCGACGGACGGATCGTCCTGGCCAACGAGGTTTTCAAGACGATGTTCGGCGACCCGCTCCCCGAAGGGAGGTTCGTTTGGGAAGTCGTCCGGAAGCCCCGGATCCAGGATTTCGTCGGCCGGACCCTCACATCCACGGAGACGGTGACGGGTGAGATCGAGTTCGGGGAGAAGACTTATTTTTGCACCGGGGCGTCGATGAAGGAGGAGAAGGGCATCCTTCTGACCCTGTCCGATATCACGGCGATCCGGCGGGCCGAGCGGATCAAGAGGGATTTCGTCGTCAACGCCTCGCATGAGCTGCGGACGCCCCTGGCGGCCATTCAGGGCTCGGTCGAAACGCTCGAGGACGGGGCCGGCGAGGAGAGCCGGGCGGTAATCGAGATCCTCAAGCGCCAGGTCGGGCGCTTGCGAAATATCGTCGAGGACCTCCTGAAGCTTTCCGCCCTCGAGGACAGGAATGTTCCCCTGGAGACGCGGGAGGTCGACGTCCGGGCCCTCGCTGAGACGGTCTTGGCCGAGTTTTCGTCGCGCCTTGCGGCCAAAGGCCTTCTCGCGGCCGTCGCAGCGGCTCCCGGTCTTACCGCCCTGTGCGCCGATCCGGACCTCCTCGAACAGGCTCTCGTCAATTTGATCGACAACGCCGTCAAATACACGGACAAGGGCAGGGTGGATATCCGCTTGGACGCGGCGGGCGGCGATTTCCGGATCGCCGTCAGCGACACGGGCATCGGGATCCCGGCCGAGCATCTGGAAAGGATCTTCGAACGATTCTACGTCGTGGATAAGTCGCGTTCCCGGAAATCCGGCGGGACAGGGCTCGGGCTGTCCATCGTCAAGCACATCGCCGAGCGCCACGGCGGCCGGGTTTCGGTCGAAAGCACCGCGGGGAGGGGGACGACCTTCACGCTCACGATTCCGCGGACGGCCGTTCTGAAATTGATCCGAACGGCAGTTGACTAGACGGCGCATTCGCGGCGCGGACAGGGGGGAAGCGGGGCGAGCTCGATCGGGGCTCCCTCGCACTCCTCCGGATGGCAGCAGGTCTCGCACGTCCGCTTGAAGCTCCGGAAGGAAACGAGCTCGACCTCGGGGGCGAGGAATCCGGGTTTTACCGGTTCCTCCTTCATGAGGTCGGTGCTCAGGTATTTCTTGTTGTCGTCGGAGAAGACGGTTGTGACGACCGCTTGCGGGCCGAGCTCTTCCTGGACCATCAGGGCCCCGATGAAGTTCGCTCCCGAGGAGATGCCCACGGCGATCCCGAGCTTCGAGGCGAGCTGCTGGGCCATGAGGATCGAATCGCCGTCGTCGACGGCGACCACGTGATCGAGCCGGTCGAGCTTGACGATCGGGGGAATGAACTCGTCGGAGATGCCCTGGATGCGGTGCTTCCCGACTTTGTGTCCGGTCGACATCGTCGGGGAATTGGAGGGTTCGAGAGGATAGAGCCTGACCTTCGGGTTCTTCTCCCGAAGGTACCGCCCCGTCCCCATGATCGTCCCACCCGTCCCAACCCCGGCGATGAAGGCGTCGGGCCGGAGGCCGCGGAAGTTCAGCTGCCACCAGATCTCGGGACCGGTCGTGAGGTAATGGGCCTCGACGTTGTCCTCGTTGGCGAACTGGCGGGGAAGGAACGATCCCGGGACCTTTGCCGCGAGCTCCTCGGACATCTTGATGCTGCCCAGGAACCCGCCCTGCTCGGGGCTGACGAGGTTGATGGTCGCCCCGAGGCTCCGGATGAGATTGATGCGCTCGGAGCTCATCCAGTTCGGCATGAAGATCGTCACGGGGTGGCCGAGGGCACGCCCGACGGCCGAAAAAGAGATCCCCGTGTTCCCGCTCGTGGCTTCGATGATCCGGCCGCCGGGAAGGAGCGTCCCTCGCCCGTAGGCCTTGCGGAGGATGTGGAGGGCCATGCGGTCTTTGATGCTCCCCGTCATGTTCAGGTTTTCCGCTTTGGCGTAGATCGTCCTTTTCCGCCCCGGAACATGAAATCGATCGCCAGCAGGGGGGTGTTGCCGATCAGGCTCGAGAGCTCCTCGGCGCGCTTGCGCCGCTCTTCGGATGAGGAATCTATCATCGCCGGCTCCTTCCGATTTCGAGGGAAAATGAAGGTCTTATTCTTGGGGAGACGGACGGCAAAGTCAAGCCGAGGTCCCGTCCCTTCACGCGCGCCGCGTGTCCGAGGTTTGACCGGCCGCGTCCGGCTCCGTAGAATGGTCGCAGGGACGAGCGGATGATCTACCACCTGGGGCTGGGCGGAAATCTCGGCCGGCCCGTCCGCCGGCTCGCCCGGGCGCGCGAGCGGATCGCGCGGACGATAGGCCCGATCCGAAAAGCCTCGTCGCTTTATTGGACCGAACCGGTCGGGCGGAAGCGCCAGCCGTGGTTCGTCAATCAGGCGATCGAGGTGGAATCCGTCCTCTCTCCGTTGGAGGTCCTGGCCGCCGTCCAGAAGATCGAAATGAACCTCGGACGCGGCCGCGGAGTCCGAAACGCCCCCCGCACGATCGATATCGACATCCTGCTCGCCGATAAGACCGTCCTCCGCACGCGGCGGCTGACCGTGCCCCACCCCAGGCTGGCCGGCCGCAATTTCGTCCTCTTTCCCCTGGCCGAGATCGCCGCGCGCCGCCGCCACCCGCTCCTGGGGAAAACGATCGCCGCCCTGAAAAGGGTCTCTCCCGACCGCTCGATCGTGATCCGGCAAACGGTATAGCGCGGGGGGAGAGGCAAAGACGGGACGCCCATATGCCCGCGAACCCTTCCCCCGGGAGCCCGCTTCCTGATGTGAGCTTGGGGGCGATTCCGGAGCCCTCAGAAAGCGTCCTTCAGATGCTCGATTCGGACGTGCTTCTCTTCGTCGACGAGGACCGAGATGACGTCGAATCGGCAGAACTCCGCCGTCCGTCTTTTCAGCATCAGATATAATTGGGCGATCCGGCGGATCTGACGGCGCTTGGCGGCCGTGACCGCCTCCGCGGGCGGGCCGTAGCCCTGCCCCCGGCGCGTCTTGACCTCGACGAAAACGATCGTCGGGCCGTCCCGGGCGACGATGTCGATCTCTCC
This sequence comes from Candidatus Aminicenantota bacterium, assembly GCA_963848835.1. Classification (GTDB taxonomy): domain Bacteria; phylum Acidobacteriota; class Aminicenantia; order Aminicenantales; family UBA4085; genus CAWKFB01. Next base: position 315,156 of record CAWKFB010000006.1, read on the forward strand.
CCTGAGGAGGCGGACCCCGCAGTCGAGGATCTCGTAGCGACGCTTCTCGAGAAAGCGGACCGCGGCTTCCTCGCCGCTCCGGCCGAGGCTCAGCCGATCGTCTTCACGATCTTCCACCGCACGCCGTCCTTCGTGTCCTCGAGGACGACGCCGGCGTCCAGGAGCTCCCGGCGGAGCTCGTCGGCCCGCTTGAAGTCCCGGCTCTTTCGGGCTTCTTCACGGGCGCGGACCTTGGCCTGGAGCTCGTCAGGGAGAGCCTGGGCTCCCCGCGGGGGGAGAACGGCCAGGACGTCGTCCAATGAATAGACGAGGTCGGCGGCCTGTTTTGCGTCATCGGCCCGCAATTTTCCGTCCTTGATCAGAAGGTTCACCTTCTTGATGAAGTCGAAGAGAGAGGTCAGGGCGGTCGAAATGTTCAGATCGTCGGCCAGGCCGTCGGCGAAGCGGGTCCCGCAGTCCGCGGCGAGATCGGCGAAAGAGGGGCTTCCCCCGGACGTTTCCGGCGATCTCCCGGCGGGAAACCGGCCGTTTTCGAGCTCGTAGAGGAAATCCTTGATCCTGCCCAGGGCCGAAGCGGCCTGGTCGAGGGCCTCGAACGTGAAATTGAGCACCTTGCGGTAGTGGGTCGAAAGGAGAAGGAAGCGCAGGGCCGCCGGGTCGACGCCCCGTTCGACGAGGCCGCGGAGGGTATGGACGTTTCCCTTCGACTTGGCCATCTTCTCGCCGTCGACGACGAGATGGTGGCAGTGGAGCCAGTAATTGACGAAAGGACGGCCGTTGGCGGCCTCGGACTGGGCGATCTCGTTCTCGTGGTGGGGGAAGATGTTGTCGACGCCGCCGCAGTGGATGTCGAACGACGGCCCGAGGTAGCGGGAGCTCATGGCCGAGCATTCGATATGCCAGCCCGGCCGTCCCGGCCCGATCTCGGTCTCCCAGACCGGCTCGCCTTCCTTGGGCGCCTTCCACAGGGCGAAATCCCGGACGCCCTCTTTCTCGTACTCGTCGGACTCGATCCGGCCGGCGATCCGGCCGGTCGTGCGGAGCTCGTCCGGGTCGATCTTGGACAGGCGGCCGTAATCGGGAAAGGCCGCGACACGGAAATACACCGAGCCGTCCTTGCGGTAGGCGACACCCTTGTCGAGGAGGAGGCGGATGAGCGCGACCATGTCCGGGACATGCTCCGTCGCCCGGGGATAGCGATCGGCGGGGGAGATGCGGAGCGTTTTCAGGTCCTCGAAGAAGGCCCGGATGAACCGCTCGGTGTAAGCGGCCAGCGTCACCCCTTCGGCCTTCGCCCCCTTGATCGTCTTGTCGTCCACGTCCGTGATGTTCATGACATGGGTGACCCGGAAGCCGGCGAAGACCAGGGTGCGCTTGAGGAGGTCCTCGAAAACATAGGCCCGGTGGTTTCCGATGTGGGCGTAGTCGTAGACCGTCGGCCCGCAGGTGTAGAGCCCGACCCGGCCCGGAGCGAGAGGCCGGAAATCCTCCCGCTCGCCGCTCAGGGTGTTGAAAAATGTCAGCATCGGCGGATATTATATCACAGGGCCGGCCCGCCATCCGTTGACGCCGCCGCCCCTTTGTGGCATACTGTTTTCTTATCATTCTCTCCCTTCTCTCACATCTTCCTCACAAGCGAGACGGTCTTATGAACAACATCATCGGCATCCGCCGCGAAGACAAGAGCCGCTGGGAGCGCCGCGTTCCGCTCATCCCGAGCCACGTCCGGGAGCTGAAAAAGGACTGCGGCCTGCGGTTCGTCGTCCAGCCGTCGCCGATCCGCGTTTTCGCCGACGACGATTTCCGCCTCGAGGGGGCCAAGCTCCAGGAGGACCTGGGCCCGTGCCAGGTGATCATGGCCGTCAAGGAGATCCCCTCCGAGACGTTCGCGCCCGGGAAGGCGTACGTCTTCTTCTCCCATACGATCAAGGGCCAGCCGGCCAATATGCCCATGCTCCGCAAGCTCATCGAGCTCAAGTGCACGCTGATCGACTACGAGCGGATCGTTGATGACCGGGACCGGAGGCTCGTCTTCTTCGGCCGCCAGGCGGGCGAAGCGGGCATGGTCGATTCTCTCTGGGCCCTCGGCCGGAGGCTGAGGAGCGAGGGGATCCCCAATCCGTTCGAGGCGCTCGAGCCGATGCCCAGCTACCGGAGCCTGGTCGAGGCCAAGGAGGTCCTGGCCGAAATCGGGGCGGGGATCCGCCGCGACGGCCTGCCCGCGTCGCTCGTTCCGCTCATCGTCGGATTCACGGGCTACGGCCATGTCTCCCAGGGCGCCCAGGAGATGCTCGACCTCCTCCCGAGCGACGACATCGAGCCCGAGGACCTCGCCGGATTCGTCGGCCGGGGCGAGTTCTCGCCCTTCCGGGTCTATAAATCCGTTTTCTTCGAGCAGAACCTCGTCCGGCCCCGGGACGCCTCCCGGACCTTCGACCTTCAGGACTACTACGCCCATCCGGAGGGCTACGAGCCCGTTTTCGAGGGGGCCGTGCCCGTCCTGACGGTCGTGATCAACGGGATCTTCTGGACGAAGCGCTTTCCGCGCTTCGTGACCAAGGGCTTCCTCCGCTGGCTCTACGGGGCGGGCGTCCGGCCCCGCCTCCGGGTCATCGGCGACATCTCCTGCGACATCGACGGGGCGATGGAGAGTACCGTCCAGGCCACCGACCAGGACCATCCGGTCTATGTTTTCGATCCGGCCGCGGGCGCGGCCGTCCCGGGATTCGAAGGCAACGGCCCCGTGGTCATGGCCGTGGACAACCTTCCCGCCGAGATGCCGCTCGAATCGTCGGTTTTCTTCAGCCAGACCCTCAGGCCGTTCCTCCCCGCCCTCGCCGGGGCGGATTTCGGCGGGACGTTCGAGGCGTGCGCTCTACCCGACCCGATCAAGCGGGCGGTCGTCCTCTTCCGGGGCGAATTCCCGCCCGCCTATCGCTATATGGAATCGTTTCTTTGAACCCTATCTCCCAGGAGTCGTCCGATGGATAAGATCCTCGTTCTCGGAGCCGGCTTCGTCGCCGGACCTCTCGTTCGCGCCTTCCTGAAAAGGAAAGGCACCTCGGTCCGGGTCGCCGATATCGATCCGACCAAGGCTCAGGCCCTGGTCGGGAAGCACCCGTCCGGAGAAGCGTTCGCCCTCGACCTGGCCGACGAGACACAGCTCGGCCGCGAGATCGCGGCCGCCGATGTCGTCGTCAGCCTCGTCCCGTACACGTTTCATCCGGCCGTCGCGCGCCTCTGCGTGGGGCGGGGGAAGCCTATGGTCACGACCTCGTATGCCGGCGACGCCATGCGCGAGCTCGACGCCGAGGCCAGGCGGGCCGGAGTCCTTCTCGTCAACGAGGTCGGCCTCGATCCCGGGATCGACCATATGGAGGCGATGCGGATCATCGACCGGGTCCACGGCGAGGGGGGGCGCGTCCTCGGGTTCATCTCCTATTGCGGAGGGCTTCCCGCCCCCGATTCCAACACGAACCCGTTCGGGTACAAGTTCTCCTGGAGCCCCCGGGGAGTCCTGCTGGCCGGAAAGAACGCGGCCCGCTACCTCAAGGACGGAAAGGAAGTCTTCGTTCCGGGCGAGGACCTGTTCGAGAGCTGCACGAAGGTCTCGATCGAAGGGCTGGGCGAATTCGAGGCCTACCCCAACCGGAATTCCGTTCCCTATATCGATCTCTACGGCATCCCCGAGACCCGGACCATGCTCCGGGGCACGCTCCGCTATCCGGGCTGGTGCGAAACGCTCAAGAAGATCACGGAGATCGGGCTCCTCGACACCGGCGAGAAGAACCTGGCCGGGATGACCAGCCTCAAGTTCATCCAGGGCTTCCTCGGTATGCCCGTCGATTGGAACGCCAAGAAGGCCATCCGCGACCGGTTCAAGCTCGAGCCGCGGATCCTCGAACGCCTCGAATGGCTCGGGCTGTTCGGCGAAGAGCCCCTCGGCCTCGAGCAGGCGGCGCCGATCGACGTCCTCGAGACGCTCATGTTGAACAAGCTCCGCTATACGGCGAAGGAGCGCGACATGGTCGTTCTTCGCCACGATTTCCTCGTCGAAACTCGCGACGGAAAGCGGGAGAGGATCACCTCGACGCTCATCGACTACGGCATTCCGGGCGGCGAATCGGCCATGGCCCGGACCGTCGCTTATCCCGCCGCGGCGGCGACCAGGCTCGTCCTGGAGGGAAAGATCGGACTGACCGGCGTCCGCATCCCCGTCGAGAAGGAAATCTACGTCCCGATCCTCGAGGAGATCAAGGCCGCCGGGATCGTCTTCACGGAAGCCCGGCGGAGCGCCTGAAGAGGGCCCCGGGCCGGCCGGCCGCCCGTTTTGTGAATTCCCGGATTGCGGCTATAATGTCCCGCGAACGAAGATGAAAACGACCGAGCTGCGCGAAAAGGACCGGACCGTCCTGAGCGCGGCCGTGGAAGCCTACCTCAAAGCAGGCCGTCCGATCAGCTCGGGGCTCCTGGCCCAGAAGCGGATCATCGGAGATTCGCCCGCGACCATCCGCAACATCATGGCCAAGCTCGAGGAGCAAGGCTACCTGTCCCAGCCTCACGCCTCCGCGGGCCGCGTCCCGACGGACAAGGGATTGCGCTATTACGTCAATTGCCTTCTCGACGCGGAGCCGCTGACCCTCGACCGGATCGGGGCGCTCGGGGCGGGCTTGAACATCCGGAAAGGCGACCTCAACAGCCTCCTGACCGAGGCGTCCAGGCTGCTCGCCGATCAATCCGACAGCCTCGGATTCGTCCTGACTCCCCGCATGTCCCAGATCCACTTCCACCACGTCCGGTTCATCCGCATCGCCGAGGCCAAGGTCATGCTCATCCTGGTGACCTCCCTCAACCTGGTCCTGACCGAGATCGTGGAGACCGAGATCGACTTCGATCAGGCCGAGCTCGACCGGGGATCGCATTACATCAACGCCCATTTCCGAGGCCGGAACCTGCAGGCCGTTCGGGACTACCTCCGCAGTGAGCTGCCCGCGTTCAAGTTCAAGTTCGAGCAGGCCTTCAACAACCTGATGACCCTGCTCAAGGACTCGCTGTCCCAGGAGGAGCGGGACAGCCCGATCATCCTCCAGGGGGCCGCCCGGCTTATCGGCAAGTTCGACGCCGTCGATCTAGACAAGCTTCGCTCCCTCTTCCAGAACCTCGAAGAGAAGACCAGCCTGGCCAAGCTCCTTGCGGACTTCATCTCCCTCGACCGGGTCAAGGTCCTCATCGGATCCGAGGCGAATGTCCCCCTGATCTCGGATTGCGCCCTCGTCCTCTCCCACTACGGCGATGAGCGGCAGGTCTTCGGCTCGGTCGGCATCATCGGGCCGAAACGGCTGCCCTACAAGAAGATCATCCCCCTCGTCGACGAGGTGGCCAAGAAGCTGAGCCGGACGATCCGCCAGAATCCAGCCTGAAGGACGATGTCCATGGATCCAAAACACCGCCAAGACAAGCCGGACGAAGAGGCCGCGACGACGGCCGGGCCGCCGGCCGTGCCGCAGGCCCCGGCGGCCGCGCCGCCGGCCCCAGACGGGCCCGGGAAGGCCACGCCCCGCCCCGATCCGGCGGCCGAGTCCGACGCCTCCTCGAACCACGATGACCATCACGCCATCAAAGCCAAGCTCAAACGCAAAGACCACGAGATCAAGGAGCTCAAGAAGGAGATCCACGAGCTCAACGACAAGTACCTGAGAATCGCGGCCGAGATGGAGAACTCCCGCAAGCGCCTGGAGCGGGAAAAGAGCGATTTCCTCCAGTTCGCCCTGGCCGACGCGCTCAGGGAACTCCTCGGCGTCCAGGATAACTTCGACCGGGCCCTCAAGAGCCTGTCCGGATCGGAGAACCCCTCGGCCATCGAGGGAATCGCCCTGATCGCCAAGCAGATCGCCGAGCTTCTCCGCCGGCGGGGAGTCGTCGAGATCGAGGTCCAAGGGAAGCCCTTCGATCCGACCCTTCACTCCGCCGTCGCGAGCGAGGAATCGGCGGAGGTTTCGGAGCCCACCGTCGGCGAAGTCCTCCAGAAAGGCTTCCTCCTCCACGACCGGCTGCTCCGGCCGGCGATGGTCAAGGTCCTCGTTCCGGTCCGGAGCTGAGATGGCCCCGATCATCGGCATCGATCTGGGGACGACGAACTCGTGCCTCGCTCTCCTCGCCGGGGGGCGCCCGCGCGTCATCCCGAACCTCGAAGGCGGGCTGACGACCCCTTCGGTCGTGGCCTTCGGCGCGTCGGGCGAGATCCTGGCCGGTCCGGCGGCCCGGCGCCAGGCCGTGATCAACCCGCTCGGAACGGTCTTCGCGGTCAAGCGACTGATCGGCCGGAAGTTCGCCGCCCCCGAGGTCCAGGCCATGGCCCGGCGGCTTCCCTTCAAGCTGGCCGAGGCCCCCAACGGCGACATCCTGGTCGAAGCCGGCGGCCGGAGCATGAGCCCGCAGGAAGTTTCGGCCCACATCCTGGCCTATCTGAAGAAGTGCGCCGAATCCCACGTCGGCGCTTCGATCAAGGAATGCGTCATCACCGTCCCGGCCCACTTCGGAGACGCCCAGCGCCAGGCGACCAAGGACGCCGCCGAGATCGCCGGACTCGAGGTCATCCGGGTCATCAACGAGCCGACCGCGGCCAGCCTTGCTTTCGGGCTTCACAAGACCAAGAGCGGCAAGATCGCGGTCATCGACCTCGGCGGCGGGACCTTCGACGTCACGATCCTGGACATCGCCGGCGGCGTTTTCGAGGTCCTGGCCACGAACGGAGACACCGACCTCGGCGGCGAGGATTTCGACGCCCGGGTCATGGATTGGCTCGTCGGCATGCTGCCGACCGAGGACCGGAAGAGGGTCGCCGAAGACGCTTCGGCCCGGATGCGGCTCAAGGAGGCCGCCGAACGGGCCAAGTGCGAGCTGTCCTTCACGAGTCAGGCGGAGATCCAGCTCCCGTTCCTGTTCGCCGGGGAGCAGGCGCGCCACCTCCAGGCGAGCCTGACCCGGGCCGCCCTGGAGAACCTGACGGGCGGGCTTGTCGACAAGATGGTCCCGATCATCGGGCGGACGCTCGGCGAACGGGGCTTTGCCGCGGACAGGATCGACCACGTGCTCCTCGTCGGGGGCCAGACGCGGATGCCTCTCCTTCGCCGCCGGATGGCCGATTATTTCGGCAAAGCCGTCGAACGATCCGTCGATCCCGACCAGGCCGTCGCCTGCGGCGCCGCGGTTCAATCGGGCATCCTCCAGGGCGACTCCGAAAGGCTCGTCCTCCTTCTCGACGTCACCTCGATGTCCCTCGGCATCGAAACCGAGGGCGACGGCTTCGAAAAGCTCATCGAGAAGAACACGACCATCCCGACGAAGAAGACCCGGGCCTTTACGACGGTCGATAACAACCAGCGCCAGGTCCGCGTCCATGTCCTCCAGGGCGAGGAGCCGCGGGCCTCCCTGAACGCCTCGCTCGCCTTCCTCGACCTGACCGGCATCTCTCCCGCTCCCGCGGGCATCCCCCAGATCGACGTCACCTTCGAGATCGATGCGAACGGCCTTGTCCAGGTTCGGGCCCGGGACGTCAAATCCGGCTTGGAGCAGTCCATCGAGGTCAAGCCGTCCTCGGGTCTGACCCGGCGCGAGATCGACGACCTCAGCGTGAAGGCGAAAGCCCTGGAGAGGCACGGCGGAGGCCCGACCGGTGGCTAAGCGTGACCCCTACGCGGTCCTGGGCGTCGGCCGGGACGCCTCACCCGATGAGGTCAAGAAGGCCTACCGTCAGAAGGCCCTCCAGCACCATCCCGACCGCAACCCGGGCGACGGCGCCGCCGAGGAGAAGTTCAAGGAGGCGGCCGAGGCCTACAGCGTCCTGGCCGATCCGGATAAGCGGGCGGCCTATGACCGCTTCGGTCACGAGGGCCTGCGGGGCGAAGGCTTCGGCGGTTTCAATACCTCGATCTTCGAGGATTTCGAGGACATCCTGGGGAACTTCTTCGGCTTCAGCTTCGGCATGGGAGACCTGTTCGGCGGCCGGCAGCGCCGGGCGCCCGACCGCGGCCGCGATTTGTCGCTCGAGCTCGAGATCAGCCTCGAGGAAGCGGCCCGGGGCGCGGAAAAAGATATCACGCTCAACCGGTCCGAAGCCTGCCCCGTTTGCAAGGGGAGCAAATCCAAGCCGGGGACGCGGCCGTCCGCCTGCCCGACCTGCGCCGGCCGCGGCCAGGTCCGGACCCAGCAGGGTTTCTTCACCCTGGCCCGGACCTGTCCCCAATGCCGGGGACAGGGCGAGTTCATCGGCGCGCCGTGCGAGGAATGCCGCGGCTCGGGTCTCCGGAGGAATACCCGGACCCTTCATGTCCGCATCCCGGCGGGGGTCGAGGACGGGACGCGGCTGCGGATCGAGGCGGAAGGCGAGGCGGGCGGCCGTTCGATGCGGCCGGGGGACCTCTATGTCGAGCTCAAGGTCAAGACGCACGACTTTTTCGGCCGGGAGGGAAGCCATCTCGTCGCCGAGATCACGATCAGCGCCGTCCAGGCGGCGCTCGGGGTCACGGCCGAGATCCCCACCTGGACGGCGAGGAAAAGCTGCGCATTCCCGCGGGCACGCAATCCGGCGCGGTCTTCAGGCTGAAGGGCCAGGGGATCCGGGACTTCAACAGCCGGAGGCCCGGGGACCTGTTCGTCAAGGTGGCCGTCCGGACGCCCGAGGACCTCTCGCGGGAGGAAAAAGCCCTTCTGCGGAAGCTCGGCGAGCTGCGGGGCGAGGACCTCGAGGTCATCGGCCGGTCGAAGGTCGTCAAGAGCCGGACGAAGCCGCGAGAGGACGAGGCTTGACGGCCGATCATTTCTTCATCGCCCGCCGCGACATCGCCGGCGCGCGCGGCCGGATCGCGGGCGCGGAGCATCATCACCTGAGCCGCGTGGCGCGCCTGCACGCCGGGGACACCGTCCGGCTGTTCGACGAATGCGGCGCCCTTTATTCCGCCCGGGTCGAGAAGATCGGTCCCCGGGGCGACCGAGCTCGTCATCCTGACCGCCGAGGAGCCCGAATCCCCCCGCGTGCGCATCACCCTCGGGCAAGCGGTCCTCAAGGCCAAGGCCATGGAGGAAGTCGTCGAAAAGGCGGCCGAGCTGGGCGTATTCGCCATCGCTCCGTTCCTCAGCCGCCGTTCGGTCGTCAAGCCGGGGCGGGGCGGAGGGAGTCCGACGGAGCGCTGGGCGCGGATCGCGCTGGCCGCGGCCAAGCAATCGCATTCCGGCCGTCTTCCGCATATCTCGGCGCCGGTCCCGCTTCCCGCCTTCCTGGCCGAACGGCGGAACGGGGCGAAGCTCGTCCTGTCCGAACAGGGCGGGACGCCCTTCCGCGATATCCTGGCCGGACCCGGCGCATCACCCCCGGACGAAGCCGTCCTTCTCGTCGGGCCCGAGGGCGGCTGGGAGCCGGCCGAGCTCGAGGAGATCCTCGCTTCCGGATACCGGGCCGTCAGCCTGGGCCGGACGATCCTGAGGGCCGAGACCGCGGCCGTCTTCGCCGCGGCGATGGCCCTTCACTTCTGGAACGACTGACATGTTCCTCCAAGGCCAGAAAGTCGGAAAGTACGAGATCATCCGCTCGCTCGGGAGCGGAGGATTCGGCTCGGTCTTCCTGGCCAAGGACACCTGGCTCGACATCAAGGTCGCGATCAAGGTGCCCCACAAGCAGTCGCAGGAGCTGTTCAAGCTCCTCAAGGAGCCCCGGCTCCAGGCCGCCCTCAACCATCCGAACATCGTCCGGATGATCAACGCCGACAAGGAAGACAAGACCTTCTTCATGGTCATGGAGTACGTCAAGGGCCGGACCCTCGAGCGGATCCTGCAGAAGGAGCGCGTCCTCTCGATCGAGACCTCCATCGAATACACCAAGCAGCTCTGCGCCGGCGTCGACCACGCCCACAAGAACAAGATCATCCACCGCGATCTCCGCCCCTCGAACATCATCATCTCCGAGGAGGGGACGCTCAAGATCACCGACTTCGGCACCTCGGCCTGGCTGCAGAACGTGCCGTACGCCACGACCCGGATCGGATCGCCTCCCTACATGGCTCCCGAGCAGTTCCAGGGCAAGGCGACCTTCGCCTCGGACATCTACTCGATCGGCTGCATCCTTTACGAGATGATCCTGGGCCGGCCGCCGATCTTCGACCCGGATCCCTTCAAGATCCTGGAGAAGGCCCAGGAGGGCAAGATCACCCCGCCCAGGCTGAAGAACGCCCGGATCCCCAAGGAGCTCGACGCGATCATCATGACCTGCCTGGCCTCCAAGGTCGAGGAGCGCGCCCAGCGCCCGTCCGAGGTGGTCAAGGCCCTCACCGCGATCCGGGGCGAAAAAGCCCGGACGAGCGAGATCGAGGACATCCTCGGCCGCATCCGGGCCCGGGACCATTCTTTTTCCGTCCCCTGCTGGAACTGCCGCCGCCCGCTGCCGCCGAGGAGCCGAACGTGCCCCTACTGCGGGGAATCGGCCTGACCCCGTGTCCCGGCATCACGGCCGCGCTTCCCGCTCATTTGATTCGCCCCCCGGCATACTGATAAGATAGCGGTCCAGGAACCGAGGAGGACGGCCATGGACATCGACGTCATCTTGAAAGCCGCTTTGGAGCTCGAGGCTTCGGACATCCACATCAAGGCCGGGGCGCCGCCCCAGTTCCGCGTCCAGGGGGCCCTGACGACGATCCCCCAGCTGCCCCGCCTGTCCGCGGGCGACACCGAGGCGCTGGCCGACCAGGTCATGAACGAAGTCTGGAGGCGCAAGCTGCGCCAGGACCTGGACATCGACCTCTCCTACAGCCTCCCCGGGTTCGGCCGGTTCCGGGGAAGCATCTTCTACCAGCGGGGGACGCTGGCCATGACCCTCCGGACCATCCCCTTCGAGGTCAAATCCATCCGCGACCTGAACCTGCCGCCGGTCCTGGAAAAGGTCTGCGCCTACGAGCGCGGGCTCGTCCTCGTCACCGGGACGACCGGGAGCGGGAAATCGACGTCCCTGGCCTCGATGGTCGATCATATCAATTCCACGACCCGCCGGAACATCATCACGATCGAGGACCCCATCGAGTTCCTCCACCGCGACAAGAAGAGCACGATCTACCAGCGCGAGGTCGGCTGGGACGTCACGACGTTCGCCCGCGGCTTGCGGAGCGCCCTCCGCGAGGACCCCGACATCATCCTGGTCGGGGAGATGCGCGATCCGGAGACGATGGAGACGGCCCTCATGGCCGCCGAAACGGGGCACCTGGTGTTCAGCACCCTTCACACGACGGACGCCACGGAGTCGATCAACCGGATCGTGGGGTCTTTCAACCCGCACCAGCAGCGCCAGGTCCGGACGCAGCTTTCCAGCATCCTCAAGGCGATCATCTCCATGCGGCTCATCCCGCGGGCCGACGCGGGCGGCCGGGTCCCGGCCGTCGAGGTCATGATCGCGACCCCCTACGTTCAGGAGTGCATCCGGGACCGGGACAAGACTTCGGCCATCCACGACGCGATCGCCTCGGGCGTCTCCGAATACGGGATGCAGACGTTCGACCAGTCCGTCTACCATCTGTTCAAGAGAGGGCTCATCTCCCTCGAGCAGGGCATCCGCCACTCGAGCAGCCCGGATAACTTCCGGCTCCGGGTCGATGGCGTCCAATCGACCTCTGACATCGCCCTCGAAGAGATGGAGAAATCCATCGACAAGGACGGCGGGACGGCCCCGCGCGGAGGGACGAAGACCCGATGATCTCGCCGACGATCCGCCGGACCTTCCTCGATTTCTTCGCCGCGCGCGGTCACAAGATCGTCCCGTCCTCGCCGCTCCTGCCCAAGGACGACCCGACGCTCCTGTTCACGAACGCCGGGATGAATCCGTTCAAGAACATCTTCCTCGGGCTCGAGACGCGGAGCTACACCCGGGCGGCGACCGTCCAGAAGTGCATGCGGGTCAGCGGCAAGCACAACGACCTCGAGCAGGTCGGCCGGACGTCCAAGCACCACACCTTCTTCGAGATGCTCGGCAACTTCTCCTTCGGCGATTATTTCAAGGCCGACGCGATCACCTACGCCTGGGACCTGATGATCGACGTCTTCCAGCTCCCCCCCGAAAAGATGTACGTGACGGTATACGAGGAGGACGACGAGGCCTTCGACCTCTGGGTCCGCCGGGCCGGCGTCCCGGCGGCCCGGATCTTCCGGCTGGGCAAGAAAGACAATTTCTGGGCCATGGGGGAAACCGGGCCGTGCGGGCCCTGCTCCGAGATCCACTACGACATCGATCCGGCGATCGAGCCCGGCGACCCCAAGCGCCTGATCGAGAGCGGGAGCGACCGCTTCGTCGAGCTGTGGAACCTTGTCTTCATGCAGTATGTCCAGGACGGGTCGGGGACCATGGTCCCGCTGCCCAAGCCCTCGATCGACACGGGCATGGGGCTCGAGCGGATGGCGGCCGTCCTCCAGGGCAAGCGGAGCAACTGGGAGACCGATCTGTTCATGCCCCTGATCCGGGCGATCTCCGAGCTCTCGGGCCGGGAATACCCTGCCGGAGGCGAGAGCGACGTCTCTTTCCGCATCATCGCCGACCACGCCCGGGCGGCCTCCTTCCTCATCGGCGACGGGATCATGCCGGCCAACGACGGCCGCGGCTACGTCCTGAGGCGCCTCATCCGGCGGGCCTTCCGCCACGGCAACCTCCTCGGGCTCGACGAGCCCTTCCTCTTCAAGCTCGCCGGGACGGTCGCCGACGTCATGGCCGGCGCCTATCCCGAGCTCACCGCCGCCCTGCCGCTCATCGCCGAAGTCTGCCGCTCGGAGGAGGACCGCTTCGCTCAGACGCTGATCTCGGGGATCCGGTACTTTCATCAATACGTCCAGGAGGCCCGCTCGGCCGGCCGGCGGGCCCTCTCGGGCGAGGCGGCTTTCAAGCTCTATGACACGTTCGGGTTCCCCCTCGACCTTTCCAGGGAGCTGGCCCAGGAAGAGCGGCTGACCGTGGACGAGCCCGGCTTCACCGCCGAGCTCGAAAAGCAGAAGGACCGGGCCCGCTCCGCCTGGAAAGGCGGGGAGGCGCAGGCCAAAGAGCGGAAGCTGTTCGAGGACCTCAAGGACACCGCGGTCCGGTTCGTTGGCTACGAGGCTCTCAAAGTCGAAGGCGCCCGGATCGTCGCCCTCTTCCGCGACGGCCGCCGCGTGCCTTCGATCGGGCAAGGGGAGAGCGGGGAGGCCGTCCTCGACGTCACGCCGTTCTATGCCGAAGCCGGGGGACAGGTCGGAGACGCCGGCCGGATCCTGGGACCGGCCGGAGAAGCGATGATCGAAGGGACGTATGCGCCCGTCCCGGGGATTTCCAGCCACCGGCTGACCGTGTCGCGCGGGACGATCCGCGAGGGCGAGAGGGTCGAAGCGGCCGTGAACGAGGAGAGGCGGAAAGCGACGCGGGACAATCACACCGCGACGCATCTGCTCCATGCCGCCCTGCGCGGCGTCCTGGGCGGCCACGTCAAGCAGGCCGGCTCGCTCGTCACCCCCGGCCGGCTGCGCTTCGACTTCACCCATTTCCAACCCCTCCGGCCGGAGGAGATCCGCAAGGTCGAACGGCTGGTGAATGAGAAAATCCGGGAGAACATCTCCGTCCTTATTAATGAGACGACCCTCGAGCAGGGCATCCGGGACGGAGCGATGGCCATCTTCGAAGAAAAGTACGGCGAGACGGTCCGGCTCGTGGCCGTGGGAGACTTCAGCCGCGAGCTCTGCGGCGGGGCCCACGCCCCGGCGACGGGCGAGATCGGGCTGTTCAAGATCGTCTCCGAGGCCGGGATCGCCGCCGGGATGCGCCGGATCGAAGCCCTGACCGGGGCCGAGGCGCTCGGACACATCCAGGAAACCGAGGAGATCCTCCATGAGGCGGCCCGGGCCCTCAATACGTCGCGCCTGGATTTGCCCGATCAGATCGAGAAGATCAAGGAACAGTTCCGGGACAAGGACCACGAGATCCGGGCCCTCCGTCAGAAGCTCGTCCAGGGGGCTACGGAGCGCCCCGCGGAAGACGAGATCAAGACGGTCCGGGGCATCCGGATTCTTGTTCGAAGGATCGAAGGCCTCCCGCCGACGGAGGCCCGCGATCTGGCCGACCGGCTGAAGCAGAAGCTCGGGTCCGGGATCGTCGTCCTGGGCGCGTCCGGCGGAGAGAAGGTGTTCCTCGTCGTGGCCGTGACCAAGGACCTGACTTCCCGCGTCTCCGCGGCCGAGGTCATCAAATCCCTGGCCCCGCTCATCGGGGGCGGGGGAGGGGGCCGTCCGGATTTCGCCCAGGCGGGCGGATCCAAGGCGGACGGGCTCGACAAGGCCCTCGAGCAAAGCCCGGCCGTCCTCGAAAAGCACCTCGCGAATCACCCCTAAAGGCGATTGAGCCCCGAAGGCGCCTCGACGACAATGATGGCGATGCGAAAACGAGTCTGGATTTTTTGCGCCGCCGGACTCTGCGGGGCCCTTCTGGCGCCTCCCTCCGCCCGGGCCGTGGGCCTCGGCGGCGAGCTGCAGAAGCGCGCGGTTCAATACGATCCTTTGGTCCGGCAGATCGCCGGCCGCTATGTCGTCGACCCTTCCCTCGTCCACTCCATCATCGCCGCCGAGTCCGCCTACAACCGTTTCGCGGTCTCGGACAAAGGCGCCCTGGGGATGATGCAGCTCATGCCCGAAACCGCCAAGGATTATGGGGTCGAGGATTCCTTCGACGTCGCCCAGAACATCGAGGCCGGAGTGAAGTACCTCAAGGACTTGCAGAAGGCCTATCCGGGCCGGCAAGACCTCGTCCTGGCCGCCTACAACGCCGGCCCGAGCGCCGTGGCCAAATACGACGGCGTGCCGCCTTATGCCGAAACGAAAGCCTATGTCGCCAAGGTCAACAGCTACCTCGGGAAGATTTCGGTGAAGAAGCGGACGGCGATCTATGAGATCATCGACGCGAGCGGCCGCCGGATCGTGACGAACGATCCGCGCCTGGCCTACAGATAGCCTTTGACCGAGAGGCTCCCCGGCACGATCTCGAAGACGGCCGGAAGCATCCCCAGCTGTTCCCCATCGAGCTCGAGGAGAACGGGCTCGGGCTGATCCGGTTCCGCCTCGATCCGCCGGGCCCGGAGGTGGCTGACCTTGCGGAGCTTGAGGTGGGATCCGTTCATAAGGCGCCAGCCCTTGGTGCAGAATTCGAGAAAGCGCATCCCCCGGACGAAAACGGCGTCGAACAGCCCGTCGTCGAGCTTGGCCAGGGGGGCGACTTTCATTCCTTTTCCGAACACCCGGCCGTTGGCGATGGCCCCGATGAGATATTCTCCCCGCGGCAGCTCCCGGCCATCCACCCGGATGCGGACGCGCTTATTCCGATAGCGGGCCATCGTCGAGACGAGACAGCGGATATAGGACGAGGCTTTCCGCTCGAGACGCCGGCGGTTGACCTCGTGGACGACTTCGCCTCCGACCCCGAAGTCGGAAACGTTGAGAAACACCCTTTCCTCATCCCGGCCGGAAGCGCCGCGGAAGCGGACCCGGCCGACGTCGATCGAGTTCGACGGGCCGTTGGTGATGACGTCGAGGGCGCCGTCAAGCCGGTTCGGGATGTTCAGGCTCCGCATCAGGTCGCAGCCCGAGCCGGACGGGACGATCCCGAGGGTCGCGGCGGGATTGATGATCCGTTTTTCTTCATAGAAACCGTTGGCGATCTCGTTCATCGTCCCGTCGCCGCCGACGCCGATGACGAGCTCGGTGCCGTCCTTGATCGCCGCCCGGGTCATCTCGATGGCCTGGAGCGGCTTCTCCGTGAACTCGAACTTGAACTCGTGGATGACGTGCCGGATCCCCTCGCGGATATGGGCCCAGCGCTTCCGGGTCTCCCCCTTGGCCGACTCGGGATTGATGATGACCTGGGTCTTGAGGAGCTTCATTTGATCTCGGGCGGAAGGGGGGGCGGGGGAGGAGAACCGGCCGGCGGCGCCGCCGGCTTCCGGCCGAAGAGAGCGGCCCCCAGGACGCCTCCCAGGGCGCCCAGTGCGGCGAAGACGGCCGCGGAAAAAGCGAGGCTGACGAGGAGCTGGGAGAGCGAGACCGGGCCGGGCTCCTTGTTGATCCAGTCCTGCCACTCGGGAGGGAAGTTGTCCATGTTCGCCGAGAGGCGCTCGATGACGCGGCGGAGGAAAGCCAGGTTCGCCGACTGGAAAACGATGTTCATCACCGTGTTGGCGGCGGCGGCGGCCACCCCGGCGAAGGCGCCGATGACGGCTCCGTCTCCCGGCGTCGTCGGGACGGACCGGTCCCGGGCGTAGAGATGCACCGCCAGGGCCGCTCCTCCCAGGATCCAAAGACAGCAGAGGCAGTTGATGAAGGGGATCCCGGACAGAACACCCGCGGCGGTCCCCCCCACGAGGACGGGAACCCACATGCCCGTTCTAGAGGCGATCGGTCCTTCGTTCATGAGGCCTCATTCTATTTTTTTGCCGGCGGGATTGCAAGGCGGCCCAAGGAAAGCTCCCCGAGCGCGGCCATCCAATAGAAGGGCAGGATCGCCCCCCAGGCGAATCCGAGCAGGAAGCGAGGGAGGTTCGGTGAGTTCCACAGGCCGAGGACGTTCGCCGCGGCATCGAGCCCGGAGGGGAGGAAAACGATCAGGAAATCCCTCAGGCGGGGTATCCGGAGGTCGCGGAATCCCCTGATGAAAGGGTAGAGGATCATGCCTCCGAGAAAGCCGGCGTAAACGCCGAAACAGCGGGCGCATACCGCAAGAGGGTGTCCGAAGAGAGAGAACGACCGGCCCGGGATCTGATGACAGACCGGGGCGAAACAGGCGTAAAGGATCGAGGAGGCGCCGCTCCCGGCTTCCCTCAGGATCGGAGCGAGGACGATCGCCGCGAGCCAAACGATCGTCGCGGCCAGGCTGAGGGCATAAGCGCGGACGAGCTTCCGGCGCGCTCCGGAGATCGGAGCGGTCACGCCGCTTTTCTCCATCGGAGATAGAAGAGCGCGGCGGCGATGACCAGGAAATTCAAGGTCGGGATGGAGAGGGCCATATAAGAGGCGTAAAGCTTCCGGCCGAGGAGATCGTAGAGGGTCAGGCCGATAAGGAGGCCGTTCAGAGCCAGGAAGATCCGTCCCGCGGCGGGAAAGCGGTCCCAGCGGCTGAAGACGACAAGGACGGCAAGATACGCGGAAAGGAATGTGTAATCCCAGCCGAGGGGGGAGAGGAGGGGGATGAACAGGAGGAGCAGGCCCGCTTCGAGAGGAAGCGGATCGGCCAGGGCTTTTCCTTTCAGGACCGCGGCCAGGGTCAGCAGGGCGAGGACTCCGGTCGTCGCGGCGAACAGGATCGTGGCCAGCGGGACATCTCCCGTCCCCTTGACGAACAGGGCGAGGAGTGAAACGTTGTCCTGGGTATCGAAGAGGCCCGGGGTCGAGCGGGAGAGCGTCTGGATCCATTCCCTGAGGACGGTCCCGAGCCCGGAAAAGCCGTAGAAGGGGACCGGGACGACGAGGGAGACCGCGATGACGATCAGGCCGGCGACAAGCGGCCGGAGCTTTCGCCGGAGGATGAAATAGGGAAGGAAGATCACCGCGTAGGGCTTGAGGGCCGTGGCGCATCCCCAGAGGATCCCGGCCCGCGCTTCCGCGGCGGGGGAGAGCCCGGTCCGGCTTATCCCGAGCTCGAGGACCATGAAGAGGAGGATCGCCGTGATCACCGCGTTGATCTGGCCGAGCTGGAGCTCCCGGAGGAAGAACCGGGCCAGGACGGCCGCGGCCAGACCGGAGGCGAGGACCGAAGGAGGGCCGGTTCCCGCGACGATCTTCCGGGAGAGGAGGATGACCGCGGCGACGGCGGCCGCGACGATGAGGAACCAGACCGCCTTGGCCGCCGGAAGGGGGAGGAGCGAGAGCGGGAGATAGATCAGGGCGGAGAAGGGCGAATACTTGAACTGCCAGTGTTCGTCCGCCGTCCGGTAGAGCGTCTCGCCGGCGAGGAGCCGGCCGCCGGCCTTGGTGTTGACCTCGAAATCCGCCATCGCCGTCCGGCCCTTGAGTCCGAACAGGAGGCAAACGAGCGCGATCGCGGCGGCGATGATCCAGGCTCGCTTCGTCCGGAAGAGCGGCATCGCGGTCAGGCTATCGCAGGGTCGGACGGTTGTCAATCGGAGGCGGCGGGCCGGAGCGCGGGCCCGAATTTGACAGAACCATCCTCCGGCGGTAAGATACCTTTTAATCATCGTCCGGCTCCTGTCGGACGATCAGGAGGATTCATGAAGACCAGGTGCATGACCGCTCTCATCCTAGGTGTTTTCCTGATCGCGGCGCTCCCGGCGCTTGCCGGCCAGGCCGAGGACAAGGCCAAGCTCGTCGAACAGTTCGGCCCCGGCGTCCTCCGGCTCGTCATCCTCGACAAGGACAAGAAAGAGGTCGCTCACGGCACGGCTTTCGCCATCAGCCCGACGGCGGCCGTGACGAGCTACCATCTCGTCGCCCAGGCCGTCGGCGCGACGAGCTTCAACATCAAAGCCAAGGAAGTCGATGTCGACGGCATTCTTGGAGTCAACAAGGACCTCGATCTGGCCGTCCTGAAGATCGACGGAAAGGTGACCCCGCTCTCGGTCGGGGGATTCGATTCCCTCGGCCCCGGCAAGAAGTTCACCGTCATCGGGATCAACGAGTCCGGCGAGTTCGTCGCCGAGTCCGGGGAGGTCCGGACCGTCCACGAGCTCGGGAAGGGCCTCGTCTTAGCCGAGACGACGCTTGCCGCCCCCGAGACCTTCACGGGCGCGGTCGTGATCAACGAGCAGGGCCAGGCCGTCGGGGTGCTCCAGGTTCCCGACAGCCGGCTGCGCTTCGTCGCTCCCGCCTCGGCCGCCGTCGAGCTCTCCAAAGCGGCCAAGGAGACCGGTTGGAAGGCCTGGAAGGCCGACGACTATAAGAACGGGCTCGAGTACGCCTGGCTGGCCGGGCGGCTCTTCGACAAGTTCAACGACGGTTTCAACGCCCAGAAATACCTGGACAAGGTGGCCAAGGCCCAGCCCGCGAACCTCGAGGTCTGGAACTTGCTCGCCCGCGTCTACGACAAGCAGCGGGACTTTACGAGCGCGGTGACCGCGTTCCGCAAGATCACCGAGCTCGACCCGCAGAACGCCGACGCCTTCTTCGGCCTCGGCCGGGTCCTCGTCCGGACCCAGAAATCGGCCGAGGGCATCGCCGCCCTCGAGAAATCGGTCGCCCTCAAGCCCGCCAACACCGAAGCGTATCTCTACATGGCCAACGCCTACGAGGAGACGCGCGAGTTTCAGAAGGCCGGCGACGCCTACGAGAAGTACCTCTCGGGCAACCCGCCGAACGCCTGGACGGCCTACCAGCGGATGGGGATGAGCCGGATGAACGCCAACCAGTTCGACGCCGCCGCGGCGGCCCTGGCCGAGGCGGCCAAGGCCCAGCCCCAGGACCAGAACATCCTCTACAACCTGGCCCAGGCTTACCAGAAGTCGGGCAAGCTCGACAAGGCCGAGGAAACCTACAAGTCCCTGGCCGTCGTCGTCCCGAAGGACGCGGCGACCTGGTATTCCTACATCCTCGACATGTACAGCAAGGTCAACCAGTGGCCGAAGGCCATCGAAGCGGCCCAGAAGATCTCCGAGCTGAAGCCGAACGACGACCAGTCCCTTTACAACCTCGGCCTGATCTACCAGCAGCTCCAGAAGTATCCGGAGGCGATCGAGCAGTACAAGAAGGCCGTGGCGATCAAGCCGACGAGCGATCTGGCCTGGTTCCAGATCGGCTTCTGCTACTACAACCTGAAGAACTACAAGGAGACGATCTCGGCGATGCAGAAGAACGTCGAGCTCGTCCCCGACCATGTCTTCGGCTGGATGTACATCGGCATGTGCTATATGCAGCAGAAGGCCTTCGACAAGGCCCTTGACCCGATGAAGAGGGCCGTCGACCTCCAGGGCGACAATCCCAACGCCCTGTTCAACCTGGGCGTCATTTACCTGAACCTGAAGGACCGCTACAGCGCCCAGGAGATGGTCAAGCGGCTCCAGGGGGTCGACCCGAACCTGGCCGCCAAGCTGAAGTCGTACATTAAATAAGCGCTCCGGGCAGCGCAGTAAAAGAAACGGGGCTCCCGGGGGCTCCCACGGCTCACGAAGAATGTTCGCAGGGAGCCCCCTCGCGCCCCGTAATATTGGACGCATACGCCTTAATACGGTGCTTAGCTGTTCGCTAATCCTGCCGCGGACGGCTCGGCCGAATTCGCCGCATCCTTCCCCCGACCCGGGGGACCCCATCCAGCTCATCGTCCGAGTCGTCCGGACGTCAGGCCCACGCCCCCAAAGGCCGATCGTGGGACGGTGAGCGAAATATTGAAAGAAGCCCGCGCGAACCAAGGTAAGAAAATGGGGAAGTGGTTGCCGGGGCGGAGGGATCGCCCATAAGCGAACATCAGGAGATTGCCCGAAGCGCCCCCGAATCTTCTTATCCGTTTTCTCCACCCTGCCCTCCAACTAACATGGAGGAAATCGTCGGCGCTTCGGGAAAGGTACGAACCGGGCGGGTTCCAACGTGAGCGTTGGGCGATCCCGGAGCATCCGTTCCCGATCGGCCGCTTGACGTTGACAACGAATGGAGAATGTGGTATTTAAAATATTCCTTTCGTACAGCGTTCCCGATCTTTCATCCATAAAAGAACGTCTGGCCTCGAGAAATTTACCCCGGGAGGGTCCGGGGATCGACGCCGCCGGCTGAATTTGGGCAGATGGCGGAATGGCAGACGCGCTAGGCTTAGGACCTAGTTCCTGATGAGGGAGTGCGGGTTCGACTCCCGCTCTGCCCACATCGCTCCGAAGGTGTATCCATGACCGAACCGAACGAACGGCTGAAAACAAGCGTGACCGTCCCGGCGCCGTCGCGCCGGGAGATCGAGGCCGAGCTCTCCGCCGAGGAGACCGCCCGCGAGTACGAGCGGATCCTGGGCGAATACGCCGAACGGGCCAAGATCAAGGGCTTCCGCCCCGGGATGGCCCCCCGGACCATGGTCCGGCAGATGTTCGACCACGAGATCCGGCATTCCGTCGTCGATTCCCTCATCCCCAAGGTCCTGGAAGAGATCCTGAAGGCCCGGGACATCCAGCCGGTCGGGATCCCGAGCGTCGACGACGTCCATTATGACGAGGGCGGGCCGCTCAAGTTCAAAGCTACGGTCGAAACCTGGCCGGAGTTCGAGCTGCCCTCCTACACTAAGATTCAGGTGCATAAGCGGACCGTGACCGTCACCGAGGAAGATATCGACCGGACCGTCGCCGACCTGCGCGAAAAGGCCGCCGAGTACGTCCCGGTCGAGAGCCGGCCGGCGGCGGACGGGGACTATACCGTGATCGAGCTCCAGGGCAAGGACGCCCGGACGAAGCGCCTGATGCCCGTCGAGAAGGTCGTCGTCCTTGTCGGCCACCCCCAGAACGACCCGGCCATCAACGCCAACCTGGCCGGGATGACCGCCGGAGAGGAAAAGACTTTCCTTCACGCCTATCCCGCCGATTTTCCGAACAAGCGGCTGGCCGGCCGGGAGATCGAGTACCGGCTCAAGGCGGTCTCGATCAAGGAAAAGCAGCTTCCCGAGCCGAACGACGACTTCGCCAAGACCCTGGGCGAGTTCGAGACGCTCGCCGCCGTCCGCGACAAGATCCGGGCGGAGCTCACCGCCGCGCGCGAGCAGGCGGCCCGGCGCGATACCGCCGACGACGTGCTCAAAGACCTCCTCGACCGGACGACGGTGGATCTACCGGAAAGCGTCGTCGAAGAGGAGGCGGAGGCGGTCCTCCGGAACGCGCTGTCCCAGGCCGCCCCGCGGCAGCCGCTGACGAAGGAAGGCGCCGAGGCGCTCAGGGCGGCGGGCCGGAAGCAGGCCGAGATCAACCTGAAGCGCCATCTCATCCTGGACAAGGTCTCCGAGATCGAGGGCATCCGGGCCTCCGAAGAGGACGTCGACGCGGAGATCGAGGCGCTCGCCAAGGCGAACGGGATTCCCGCTGGCCCGGGCCGTGGAATCCTTCGAGGCCGACGGCCGCCGGGAGAGCCTGAAGCACACCCTCCGCGACCGGAAGACGTTGACTTCCTGGTCGGCCAGGCTATAATGGAATGACCCCCCGGCATCGTCCCATGACCCTCATTCCCTTCGTCGTCGAACAGGACGGCCGCACCGAGCGGGCCTACGACATCTATTCGCGCCTCCTCAAGGACGGAATCGTATTCCTCGGGAGCGAGATCGACGACGACGGCGCCAACCTCGTCATCGCCCAGCTCCTCTACCTCGAGGCCGAGAACCCGGAGAAGGAGATTTCGCTCTACATCAACTCGCCCGGCGGGAGCATCACGGCCGGCCTGGCCATCTACGACACCATGCAGTTCATCGCCAACGCCGGTCTCGACGATCTGCGTCGGACAGGCGGCCAGCATGGCCGCCGTCCTCCTGGCCGCCGGCACGCCGGGCAAGCCGCATCGCCCTGCCCGAACGCCCGGGTCCTGCTGCACCAGCCGTTCGGCGGCGACCCAGGGGCAGGCGTCCGACATCGCCATCCAGGCCAAGGAGATCCTCCGGATGCGGGAGACCCTGTACCAGATCCTGGTCAAGCATACCGGCCAGACGCAAAGACAAGATCCAGGCCGACATCGAGCGGGACTTCATCATGACGGCGCACCAGGCCAAGGAGTACGGCCTTATCGACCGTATCTTCACGCGTCCGGCCCGGGGAAGCTCGGGCCTGACCGGCAGCCCCGGAACCGCGGAAACGATGGAATAGAATGGACGAAGCGAACGAGCGACAGGCGGGCGCGGCGGGTCCGCTGCAGCTTCTGCGGACGCGACCGCTCGCGGGTCCGACAGATGATCGCCGGGCCCGGCGGGGTCTACGATCTGCGACGCGTGCGTCGAGACGGCCCAGGACGCCCTGCGGGCCGAGACGTCCGCGCGCCGGCCGAGACGGAGCGCGAGCCCGAGGCGATCCCGACCCCGGCCGAGATCAAGGCCGCCCTGGACGAGTACATCATCGGCCAGGATCTGGCCAAGAAGAAGATCGCCGTGGCCGTCTACAACCACTACAAGCGGATCCAGCCTGCCCCGCGACGGGTCGGCGACGTCGAGATCGCCAAGAGCAACATCCTGCTCATCGGCCCGACCGGGACGGGCAAGACCCTGACTGGCCCAGATCCTGGCCAAGATCCTGTCCGTGCCCTTCGCCATCGCCGACGCGACGACCCTGACCGAGGCCGGCTATGTCGGCGAGGACGTGGAGAACGTCATCCTCAAGCTTCTTCAGGCGGCCGAAGGCAACGTCGCCCGGGCCCAGAAGGGCATCATCTACATCGACGAGATCGACAAGATCAGCCGCAAGAGCGAAAGCCCCTCGATCACCCGGGACGTCTCGGGCGAGGGCGTCCAGCAGGCCCTCCTCAAGATCATCGAGGGCACGGTGGCCAACGTCCCGCCCCAGGGCGGGCGGAAGCACCCCCACCAGGAGTTCATCCCCGTCGACACGACCGACATCCTGTTCATCTGCGGCGGGGCTTTCGTCGGGCTGGAGAAGATCATCGCCCAGCGGCTGGGCCGTTCGGTCGTCGGCTTCAAGTCGGAGTCGCGGGGCCAATCGGTCGCCCCGGTCTCCGAGCGCCTCTGGCCGAGCTCATCCCCCAGGACCTGATCAAGTACGGCCTGATCCCCGAGCTCGTCGGCCGGATCCCGGTCGCGGCCACGTTCGACCGACCTCGACGCCGCGCGATCTCGTCCGCATCCTGACCGAACCGAAGAACGCCATCATCAAGCAGTATCAGAAGCTCTTCGCGATGGACGGCGTCAAGCTCGAGTTCGCCGAGGACGCGCTGCGAGCTCATCGCCCAGAACTCCGTCGAGCGCAAGCTCGGGGCCCGCGGGCTGCGGACGATCATCGAGGACCTCATGCTCGACCTCATGTTCGACCTGCCTTCCGCCAAGCGAGGCGGACGATCCGGATCACGCAAGCGGATGGTCGAGCGACCGCGCCGGCGGCAAGCCCGGAGCGCCCGGCCAAGGGAGACTGAACCATGGACCCAAGCGGCGACCCATCCCGAAATCCTGAAGAACGTCCCGCTCATCCCGCTCCGGGACCTCGTCGTCTTTCCCTCGACCCTCGTCCCGTTCATCATCGGCCGGCCGTCCTCGATCCAGGCCCTGGACAAAGGCCGCGGAGACGGACAAGCTCATCATCCTGTCCGCCCAGATGGACCCCTCGATCGACAACCCCGAGCCCCAAGGACATCTACTCCCTCGGGCGTCACGGCCAAGATCATCCGGACCGTCCCGATGGACGACAAGAACGTCAAGGTCATCGTCGAAGGGAAGCGGCGGGCCCGGATCCTGGAGTTTCTCGAGCTCCTTCCCGTACTACCAGGTCCTGGCCAAGGAGATCCGGATCATCGAGGCCCCGGGCAAGGAGGGACGAGGAGGAGCTCAAGCGGGCCCTGGTCCTGTTCGAGGAATACCTCAAGCTGAGCCAGAACGCGAACTTCCAGTCGATCATTCCGGCCCTGCGCGACCATACGCCCGACCGGATCGCCGACATCATCGCCTCGCACATGTTCCTCCCCCTCGACGAGAAGCAGAACCTCCTCGAGACGATCAACAGCCGGGAGCGGGTCCGGCACCTCCTCTTCCTCCTCGAGAAGGAGAACTTCCGGCTGGGCCAGGCCGAATCCCGCAAGGACGGCAAATCCGGCCTCGGCCGGCGCAAGACGCCCTTCGGCCGCGAAGCGGGGCAGGGAACCTTCAGCCCGGGCGGAGCGGCCGGGTCGAAGAAGGACGACCAGGCGGGCGAGCTCGAGGAGCTCAAGAAGAAGGTCGTCGCGGCCAGGATGCCTCCGGACGCGGCCGATAAGGCGCGCAAGGAGATCGAGCGGCTGGAGTCCATGCCGCCGATGTCGGCCGAGGCGACGGTCTGCCGCAACTACCTCGACTGGCTGATCGCCCTGCCCTGGGCCAAGAAATCGCGCGAGAAGCGGGACCTCAAGGACGCCGAGCGGATCCTGAACGAGGACCATTACGGCCTGGAGAAGGTCAAGGAGCGCATCCTCGAATACCTCTCCATCCGCCAGCTCGTCAAGAACCCGAAGGGCGTCATCCTCGGCCTGATCGGCCCCCCCGGCGTGGGCAAGACCTCGCTCGGCAAGTCCGATCGCCCGGGCCACGGGCCGGAAGTTCGTCCGCCTCTCGCTCGGCGGCGTCCGGGACGAGGCCGAGATCCGGGGCCACCGCCGGACCTACATCGGCGCCTACCCCGGCCGGATCATCCAGATGATCAAGCGGGCCGGGACCCGGAATCCCGTCTTCCTCCTCGACGAGGTCGACAAGATGAGCATGGACTTCCGGGGCGATCCCGCCGCGGCCCTCATGGAAGTCCTCGACCCCGAGCAGAACAACGCCTTCCTCGACCATTACATCGACACCGATTTCGACCTGTCCCAGGTCATGTTCATCGTCACGGCCAACATGCTCGACCCCATCCCGCGGCCGCTCATCGACCGGATGGAGATCATCCGGCTCCCCGGCTACACGGAGGACGAGAAGCTCCAGATCGCCAAGCCAGTTCCTGTGGCAGAAGCAGCTGAAGGCCCACGGCCTGACCGAAAACATGCTCGAGATCTCGGATTCCGCCCTCAAGAAGATCATCAACGACTACACCCGGGAGGCCGGCGTCCGCAACCTCGAGCGCGAGATCACCACGATCTGCCGCAAGGTCGTCAAGAAGGTCGTGGAGAAGGGAATCGAGTCACGGGGAGAAGGTCACGATCAAGAACCTGGAGAGCTACCTCGGCGTGCCCAAGTTCCGCCGCTCGGCCGTGGACCGCGAGGACGAGATCGGGGTGGCCATCGGGATGGCCTGGACCGAGTTCGGCGGCGAGCTCCTGACCTTCGAGACGAGCAAGGTCCAGGGCAAGGGCAGCTTCGTCCTGACCGGGCAGCTCGGCGCGGTCATGCAGGAGTCGGCCCAGGCCGCCTTCAGCTACGTCCGGGCCAAGGTCTTCGAGCTCAACATCGCCCGGGACATCGCCGAATCGTTCGACATCCACATCCACGTTCCGGAGGGGGCGATCCCGAAAGAAGGCCCCTCGGCCGGGATCACGATCGCCATCGCCATCCTCTCCCTCCTGACCGAGATCCCGGTCAGCAAGAAGATCGTCATGAGCGGCGAGATCACCCTGCGCGGCAAGGTCCTGCCCGTAGGCGGGATCAAGGAGAAGCTCCTGGCGGCCCACCGCGAGGGCATCCGCGTGGCCATCCTGCCGATCGACAACAAGCCCGACCTGAAGGACCTGCCCAAGATCTCTCGCCCAGGACATGACCATCCACCTGGTCGAGAACATGGACGACGTCCTCAAGCTCGTCCTGACCCGGGAGCTGCCGCCGAAGCCGGCCGGACCGGCCGTCCGGCCCGACGCCTCCGCGGAGCCCGAGGCGAAACCCCGGCCGGGGAAACGGCCGAAGACGGGGAGGAGGGCGAAACCCCTCACGAGCCCCCGAGAACCCATTGAGAAGAGGTACGATCATGACGAAAGACTCAGCCAAAGACGCCGCAAAAGACGCCGCGAAGGAAGCCCCCAGAACCGAGAGCCCCGAAAGAGCGTCTCGAAAACCAGGGAGTACGGGCTCATCGAGCTCGAGGAACGGGACATCAAGGACATCCTCAAGATCGCCGAGATGATCGGCATCCCGGAGTCCGAGATCGACAAGGACAACCGCCACGACCTGATTTTCAAGATCATGGAGGCCCAGGCGAAGCGCCAGGGCTTGCTCTTCTCGGAGGGCGTCCTCGAGGCCCTCGAGGACGGCTTCGGCTTCCTCCGGGCCCCGGAGTTCAGCTACCTGCCCAGCCAGGACGACATCTACGTCTCGCCGTCGCAGATCCGCAAGTTCCAGCTCCGCACGGGCGACACGATTTCCGGGATCGTCCGGCCGCCCAAGAACGGGGAGAAATACTTCGCCCTGATCAAGGTCGAAGCGATCAACTTCACCCATCCCGACGTCCTGATCGACTCGCGGCGGAACATCCACTTCGAGCAGCTGACGCCGCTCTACCCGCACGAGATGATCAAGCTCCAGGACGGCAACCCCAAGAACCTCAACGCCCGGATCATGGAGCTCATGACCCCGATCGGCAAGGGCCAGCGCGGCCTGATCGTCTCGCCGCCCCGGGCCGGCAAGACGACCCTGCTCAAGACGATCGCCAAGTCGATCGAGAAGAACCACCCGGAGATTTTCCTCATCGTCCTCCTCGTCGCCGAGCGGCCCGAGGAGGTCACGGATTTCCAGCGGAGCGTCGACGGCGAGGTCGTCGCCTCGACGTTCGACGAGCCGCCCGCCCGGAACGCCCAGGTCGCCAACATCGTCCTGGAGAAGGCCAAGCGCCTGGTCGAGATCAAGCGCGACGTCGTCATCCTCCTCGACTCGATCACCCGCCTCGCCCGGGCCCACAACGCCATCATCCCGCCCTCGGGCAAGGTCCTGAGCGGCGGCATCGACGCCAACGCCCTGAACAAGCCCAAGAAGTTCTTCGGCTCGGCCCGCAAGGTGGAGGAGGGGGGGAGCCTGACGATCATCGCCACCGCCCTGATCGACACCGGGAGCCGGATGGACGAGGTCATCTTCGAGGAGTTCAAAGGCACCGGCAACATGGAGATCAACCTCGACCGGCGCCTCGTCGACAAGCGGACCTTCCCGGCCATCGACATGAACCGCTCGGCGACGCGGAAGGAAGAGCTCCTGATCGAAGAGGCCGACCTCAACCGGATCTGGATCCTGCGCAAGGTCCTCAGCCAGCTCGGCGAGGTCGAGGCGATGGAGCTCCTCATCGACAAGCTGGGCAAGACCAAGACCAACCAGGACTTCCTGAACGCGATGAGCAAGGGGCTCTGAGGCCCGCGAAATCCGATCGCGTATCTGCTTCCTACCTCATCGCGGAAGGAAGCGGGCCATAAAAATCGATAGGCGTTTGCCCTAGGCGTTTCCCGTCCTAGGAGAGGCTCAGCTTCACCCAGCCTCAGTGAGAGGTAACGGTCTCGCCGGTTTTAATAACGGTGAGTTCGAGTGTCGGGTCTTCAACAGGCCACTCAAGACGAAGCTGAACTTTGGCGTGGCCATCGGGCTGCCTATCGAACTTCCAGAAATAGAAGTGTGTCTTCGCGCCATCAACCGTGAGACCGAATGTGGTCATGGCGTTATTCATGTTTATTTCGCCGTTGACGTCTTTAAGCTCGAACTCGAAAATAACCTTGCTGACCATCCGGAGGGATCCTGCGACGATCCCGGCTTCAACCGGAGCAATGAGAGCCGCAATTTCAGCGGGTCTGGTGGGCATGGGAACGCCATCCTCTGAAAGGAACGGATGAATCAGGTTCGCAAACATCTGTTCCCCATTCGGGAATTCATCGCTGACCGGGCCGGGGTAATAAGGATGCCCGCCGTCAAAGTCAAATTTGATATCCTTACGCCAGTCGGTTCTGGTTGGCTTTTTATAAGGCTCGATATCCCAGATGGACGGAGAGTTGTAGGATACCCATTTGACCAGCGGGTTGACCCAGCCGGTGTAAGGATTTTCTCTCGCGATTGCGGGGACGCCCAAGCCCCAGGCAAGCAAGTCGTTCTCATCGTCCCAATCCTTGGCAAATTCGTAGTTCGGGTCGGTCCGTCCGAGATCTCTGAGGAGCTTCCAATCTTCCAGAATGACTCTGTAAGCCGGGTTACCAATATGCGCTTTGCCTCCGTACCAGAGGTTAAGGTCGCCGTTGTAATACATTCTCTTAAACGCTTCAATACCGTACGGATCATAGCGGTTCCATTCATACCTGTTGGAAATGGGCGTCCAAGTCGGGTCAATTTTGCCCTCGAACTGTTCACGCATGGTGCCGTGGAAGAACGTATTCCCCGTCGAAATATATTCACCTCTTTTTCCGATGTACACCGCCACGCCGTCAACGCTGTGATATCTGATGCCGTTTTCGGGAGCGATGGCGGTCACGTAGGCCGCGGTTACGTCATTATAGATGTTTTGGGCGTATATCGGTAAAGCGCTGTCAACGCCGTGTCCGCCTTCGTGAAATACGAGGGACTCGTTTCTGTATCTGCTTAAATTATAGTCTCTGAGGACGCCGACGTCCTCGGACTGGAACTTACGTCCGCCCCAGCCTTCGACACGAAGGCTTTCGCCGACGTCGCTGCCGCCCAAAGAGCTGGAGTCCGGCTGCCTTCCGTTGTGATGCCCCATGACGGAACCCGCGGCAATCTTCATACCGCCGCTCTGCTGTGTAAATCCGTCAGCGATTCTTTGGCCTGGATTGTCATAAGTGACCGGACCGTTGGTGAAGCTTTGCGCGCCCACCGTTACCGTTCCGTTGTTCCAAGAATAAGCTGTGGCTCTGTTTGAGTTGCCCTCGGTATGGACGAAGCTTGGGTTGTCACCGCTCCCCTTGGCGAACGCCTTGTCGAAGTCCGCTCCACCTGAGCTGGTCGGATAGGTTTTGCGGCTGTTGTTCGTCAGGAGGGTTTCATATTGATGTCCCGCGGCCATGGCGACGTCTTTCGCGGTCGGCTGTTTGTAACCCGCGCGTGTATACATATAGTAAGGCTTTTCGGCGACCGCGGTGTCGAGGTAAATATAAAGGCCTGTGAGAGCGGATCTGTAAACATGACCGATCCACGGTTTGAATACGGCATTAACTTTGCCCTGCGCAAGCTCGTTGCCGCCCCAGTCAAGAACATCGTCGCCCCCGCCGACATACGCCACTTCAACCTTGCCTGTAAGACCCGCTCCGTAATCTCTGATCGC
The DNA here is from genome assembly GCA_963848835.1 of Candidatus Aminicenantota bacterium. Classification (GTDB taxonomy): domain Bacteria; phylum Acidobacteriota; class Aminicenantia; order Aminicenantales; family UBA4085; genus CAWKFB01. The sequence goes on from CAWKFB010000006.1 coordinate 345,011, forward strand.
GTCTTCAAGACCAACATAAGTACCCATTTCAAGGGCGTTTTCGCCGACAGGCTGGTCGTTTGCGATCCAGCCGCCGTTATCAATCTTGCGCTTGTCAATGTCCTTCCGCGTAAAGCCCTGGAACGCGAGACCATAAGGGTTGCCGTTGTCCAAATCAGTATAATTTCTGTGACTCCAACGTTTATTAGCATCCAGATATCTCTCTGCGGCTACCAAGCGGATGCTTTTCCAGAGATAACCTCTTTCCGTCACGACCGAGGTAAAAGGAATTTCCTTACCGTCAAGATAAATCTTGAAGTTAGAGCTTGTCGCTGCTCTTTCGCTGCCGCTGTTTTGCATGACCGCGCTGATTGCGCTTATTTCGCGGTTAAAGTAAACATGGACCTCATTTTTGGATACGACTTCGGCTTTCTCAATCTTGAGAGGTTCATAGGGTACACCCTCTGTGCCGTGGGGCGTTTCGGGAAGGCCGAAATTGTCCGGCTGATTTCTCCACCACCACGGAGTATTGACTTTAGATCCGTCGGTGGAGCCGCTGGAGGTTTGTCCCGCGCCTTTTCCCGCCCAATAGCACCATTTTCCGTGGATCCCGGACAACGCCCAATAAAGCGGATAGTCATAGTCGTAGACTTCCATCCGTGTGTTGATCGGGAATGACTCCGACTCGAATCGCCGAGTTTCGGGAATGAATTCCTGGAACGCCATCGCGCCGTAAACATAATAGTCTTTGACGCTTTTCATCATTTTCGTTCCCGGCCACATCCCGGCTTTTTTTGCCTTGTCATAAGCTTCTTGAAGGTGAAGGTCAAAGCGGTAATCGTCCGATTTGTTGAGCGCCGTCAACGGATATTTCCGGCTGCCCTGGACGACCGCAAGCTCATAGGCGATGTCGAAGAACGCTTCACCGAAATAGAAATGGTCTGATCTCGGACGGGCCGATTCTTCGTTATTCTTGGCGGGAGTTCCGTCGGTCTTTATCGGTGCGTAATGGCGCATAATGTCGTCGGATGTTCCGACGATATAAGGCTTGACATATTTGCCCGTTTTGGGATTGAAGTTACCGGGAACCTCGGTGGCTTTGATCATTTTACGTGTGAAAGTGTCCGTGGTCTCGCCGTGTTTATAAAATTCCCGGTATTCGGGCGCTTCATAAACTGACTGAGTCGGGCCTACGATTAAGGCGGTGTAACCCGCATAAATCATCGGCAGAGACATATATTCGGCGCGGCCAAGGAGTTTGTTCGTTCCTTCGCCGACCATTCTCACCACATATTCGTCCGTATACTTAGGCTGTTCGGCATCTGAGAAATCGTACTTATCTACGCCGAAGTTCTTAAGTTTGTCGCCAAGAACAGACATTTCATGACCATTTCCGGCCTTACGCGAAGCATGGGTCCAGAATCTGGACATATAGCCCTGAGATCTTTCAAGATAGAAAGAGTGCCATGTCGGAACCTTTGTCGTCTCGCCGGCCTTTACAGCAATTTTTGACGCGGTCAGAGGTCCGACTGTGTCTTCTGTACGGTCATATTCCGCGTTTGCGTCGTTTTCGCGGCATCTGGCGCGGATTTGGCCGATGACAAGCGCTTTTTTCAAGCGCACGTTGACAACAGGTTTATCGGCATATTCTCCGAAAGCGAAATAGGAAAGATATTTCCATTCAACTTCTTTGCCGTCGATAAGAATGCCAAATGTTGCCTGCGCGTCGGCATCGTTGAAAACCGGGTTTGAGAACTCAAGTTCGAGTACGTCGCCGGTAATCAGGCGTACGTCGCCGAGGGTGCCTTTGACAACTGTTCCCGCACCTGCGCCGAAAGCCGTTCCCACCATCAAGAGCCCAACCATGCTGAACATCAACGGAAATCCTGCTGCAGTAAGCGGTAAGCGTTTGGGCTTTTTCATCCTTAAAACCTCCAGTAGAATAATGTGTCTCGTTTATTCTGAAGATAAGGCACTCCGTTTTGAGCCGCGTTGTTAACGTACAACGTGGTCAAACGGCCTCTATTAAGGATACGAATGTCCTTTTTCTGCCCGGGGCTTGAAGCCTCGTCCGGCATCACCTCGAAATTCCCATCTAGCCACTGAGGATATTCAGGTCTTCGGACGATGTCAAGGTCGGCCGAGAGCCGGTAAATCGGATGGGGACGCTCGCCAGGAGATGGAGGCCCGCATCTATTCGCCCCACGCCTCGGCGCGCTTGGCGTGCAATCTAGGCGTTACGAGGTTGGCCCCCCATGCGAACTGGTTCTTATGGACGATCGTCAATGGGTCGCGCGCCTGAGCTCGAAACCTGAGATTACGGGGTTGAGATCGGCCGGCCAACAAGCGAACCTTCCCGGCTATGGACATGAACCGCTCGGCGACGCGGAAGGAAGAGCTCCTCATCGAAGAGGCCGACCTTAACCGGATCTGGATCCTGCGCAAGGTCCTCAGCCAGCTCGGAGAGGTCGAAGCCATGGAACTCCTCATCGACAAGCTCGGCAAGACCAAAACGAACCAGGACTTCCTGAACGCGATGAGCAAGGGGCTGTAAGCCCGACGCCTTGTCGGATCCCGCGGCGCCGCGCCCGGCGGAAATCTCCCCGTTCTGAGGGAATGTTCCGTTTCTCAGGACAATTTTCCTTTCCTTCTGGACGCCCGATCCGCAATCCCCGGATTTTCGACCCAAAAATCGATTTTCCGACCGCTCGAAACCCGACGAAAATGGCACGAATACTGCAAATAATTAGGGCGAGTCGGATCGAAGAACGGAGGTCGGAATGCTCGAAACGATTATCGTGGTCCTGATCGTTCTGTGGGCCCTCGGACTGTTCGCCTTCCACGCGGGGAGTCTGATCCATGCCCTCATCGTCATCGCCCTGATCGTTTTGATCATCCGCCTGTTGCAGGGCCGCAAGATCCTATAGATCCCGGCTCGGCGAATGGCTCGAGTACGCCCTCAGCCTCGACCTCGATATCCTGGCCGAGTTCGGGATCGCCCTCAATGACGACTCGCGCAGCTATTTCAGCGTCGGAGTGGCCTTATATCTGCGTTGACCCTGGCACGGGGATTGCATGAGGGACGTTGATATCGAGAGGAGGTTAACCATGAAATCCGGAACGAGAGATCAGGCGGAAGGCAAGGTTCACCAAATTAAGGGCCGGGTCAAGGAGATCGCCGGCAAGCTCAGCGATAATCCGAAGCTGCGAGTCAAAGGGACCGGCGAAAAGCTGGCCGGAAAAGCCCAGGAAAAGCTCGGTCAGATCAAGAAGGTCCTGGGCAAATAGAGGCGGCAGGGAAGAGATTCGGGAGTGGATTTCCGGATCATCCCGTTCGGCGCTGGAATCGGGACCGGAAGTTGAAATTCCCGGAAGGAGGGAGCCCATGACATTCGTTGCCCAAAATTTCGACCGGCTGATCGGAACGGAGGGACTGAGCGAGAAGCTCCTCAGGGACCACTTCACGCTTTACCAAGGTTATGTCAAGAACGCGAACAAGCTCATGGAAGCCACGGCGGGGCTGCTGAAGGAAGGCCAGGCGGATACGCCGGCTTATGCCGAGCAGAAGCGCCGGTTCGGATGGGAATTCAACGGAATGCGGCTTCACGAGCTGTATTTCGGAAACTTGAAAAAAGGGGGCGCCCCTCCGGACCCGGAATCGGCCCTTCAGAAGGCCATCGCTTCCGAATTCGGAACCCTTCCCGCATGGGAAAAAGACTTTAGGGCGGTGGGCGTCCTGCGCGGCATCGGCTGGGCGGTTTTGACCCTCGATCCCGTTTCCGGCAAGCTGTTCCATGTTTGGATCAACGAGCATGACGGAGGTCCCTTGGCCGGCGGCGCTCCGCTTCTGATCATGGACGTCTTCGAGCACGCGTATTTTACGGACTATAGCCTCAAACGAGCCGATTACATCGAGACGTTCATCAAAGCGATCGACTGGGGCGTGGTTTCGGAGAGATTCTCGGTGGCCAAACGCTGAGATCACCCCCGCCGTTCCCGGCAAAACAGTAGCGAACGGGATCGGGAAACCGGGGAAATGTCTTTTCATAGTAAAAGTGTTGTTGGAAAGGACCCGTTCATCGCGGGCGAGCCGAGAAGCTCACGTTTTTCCTAGCTTCGCGTCCCCTTTAATCCCGAATCGCTCCCTTTTACCGATCCGACTCGAGCTCACCCGATCTTCCACGCCTGCGGAACCGCGCTGGCACGAAACCTGCATTATATAAGGTTGCTTCTCTGTGGTCCGATGTCTTTCCGCCCAGCCGGGAACAGGACGCCGAGAGGCTAAAGGAATCAAGGAGAACAACATGCTCGAAACGATTCTCGTCATCCTCGTCGTCCTTTGGGCCCTGGGCCTGTTCGCCTTTCACGCCGGCGGTCTGATCCATGTCCTTCTCGTCATCGCCTTGGTCGTTTTGATCATACGTCTGCTCCAAGGGAAGAAGATCCTCTGACGGGGATAGGGCCGGATCGGCGGCTTGAACGGCATTTCCAAAAGGAGAAACTCGAATGAAAAAACACGTGAAGATCGGCAGTATCCTCTTGATGTTCACCATGCTCGCGACCTTCGCCGCGGCCATCGAAAAGCCGGCGGTTCCGCAGGCCGGGGCGGCGACCCAGTTCGTCCTCGGCGCGCAAGACGTGATCACGGCATCGGACGCCGGAGGCGGCTATCTCACTACGAGCGACATCCTCCTGATCGTCCTCATCGTTCTCGCCCTGATCGGCTTGGGCGTTCTCCTTTAGCGCGAGCGCGTCCGGGGCGGCTATTCAATGAATAAGGCCGCGGGGGAAGCTGTTTCTCCCGCGGCCATCGGCCATTTCCGATCGGCCGGACGCCGAAAGGGGCGGGAATGAGGGAGGGCGTCATGCGTACGAAAGTCTTCATCATCCTGGCCTGCCTCGGTCTCATGACGCCCCGTCTCTTCTCGGAACAATTCGTCAAATACGAGAAATATCGACCCGATAAAGGGCATCTGATCCAGACGGTCCCGTTCGAAAAATGGCTGGAAAGGAATCATTGCGGCCCGGCCTGCCTTTCCATGGTCCTCAACTACTGGGACGCCGCGCACTCCTTCAGTCAGCGGAAGATCACGGATGAGATTTATGATTCCGAAAGCCAAGCGACCTACAACTCCGAGATGGTCTTGTATCCTCGAGGCCGGGGGTTCGAAAGCTACTCTCTCCAGGGAAGCCTGCAGATCTTGAAAGACGTGATCGCAAAAGACATTCCCGTGATCGTCCTGACGAAGACCCTGAAGCAGCTCCCCATCGGACATTTTCGCGTCGTCATCGGGTTTGATGAGGATGACCGCCAGATCATCTTCCATGACCCCCTGTTGGGAGAGCGGTATGCCATGAAGTTCAGGGATTTCATGAAGGTCTGGGAGCTGGGGAAAGGGCGCAACCAGGACCGCTGGATGATGGCGGTGGTCCCCGTCCAAGTCCCGTTCCCGTTTCCCGCCCTCCAAAGCGATGCCTTGACCTCGATCAACCTGGCTACGGCGTATTATCGGCGGTCGGAGTTCGCTAAATCGAGGGAGGAATGGGCGAAAGCAAGGGAATCCCTCGCCGGCGATCCTTATCCCGTTTACAGCCTGGCCATGGTCAGCTTGAGAGAGGGCAAGGCCGAAGAGGCCGAGGCTTTCGCCTTGGAAGCCCTGGGACTGGACGCAAAAAGCGCCTATGCCCATGACGTTCTGGGCCTGGCCTACGCCACGCAGGGGAGGTTCGTCCCCGCCCTGAAATCCTTGGGTCAGGCCGTCCGCCTCGCTCCCAAGGAGGAGTTCATCCGGAACCATTATCTCCAAGTCCGGGGAATTTATATTGAACAGGCGCGTCTCGACGAGATCAAACAAAAGGAGAAACCGAATGCCTGACAACGCGAGCATGGGAAGCCGCCGGCCGTGGGCGCGGCTTTCGCGGAGGATGGCGGCCGCCGCCATCGTGATGGTTTTCGTCTTGGCGTCCGTTAATTGCGCCTCCTGGAGCAAGACCGCCCAGGGGGGCGTGATCGGCGGCGCCGGCGGCGCCGTTCTCGGCGGCGTGATCGGACATGCCGCCGGAAATACCGTTCTCGGCGCCATCATCGGCGCGGCCGTCGGCGGCGCGGCCGGGGCCATCATCGGGAGCTATATGGACAAACAGGCGGCGGAAATTCAGAAGGACCTCGAGGGGGCCGAGGTCCAGCGCATCGGCGAAGGCATCAAGATCACCTTTGACAGCGGGCTCCTTTTTGACGTCGACAAATCGGCCCTGCGGCCGGTCAGCAAAACGAACCTGGTCAAGCTGGCGAAGATCCTGAACAAGTACCCCGATACCAACATCCTGATCGAGGGCCATACGGACGATACGGGAACGGAAGACTACAACATGACCCTTTCGAAGGAGCGCGCTCAAGCCGTGTCCTCCGAATTGGCGACGGATGCGGTGAGCTCGGCGAGATTCTCGATCTCGGGCTACGGGGAAATGCAGCCGATCGTGACGAACGATACGCCCGAAGGCCGGCAGAAAAACCGGCGGGTGGATATCGCCATTATCGCCAACGAAAAGCTGAAAAAGGCCGCCCAGGATAAAGTGAAGGGCTAAGGAGAAACACGAATGAAAACGGGCCTGAAAACGGGTAGTGTCCTGTTGATGGTCGTGATGCTCGCGACATTTGCCGCGGCCGTCGAGAAGCCGGCGGTTCCGCAGGCCGGGGCGGCGAATCATTTCGTCCTCGGCGCTCAAGACGTGATCACCGAATCCGACGCGGGCGGAGGCTATCTTTCGACGCGGGATATCATCATCATCATCATCGTTATTCTCGCGGTCATTGGCCTGGTCGCGATCCTTTAATTTTGAAGCGTCCGACGGCGGGACAGGCCCAGGGGGCGGCTTGTCCCGCCGGTCCATGTGAGATCTTCGGGAGCGAACCTAGTGTCCCTTGGGGGGGAATTAAGCTCCCCCAGCAGCGTTTAGCTCCGTTGTGTCGGCTTACCTGAGGGGGAATCGATCCGTTCCGCCTGAAACTCCACCGGGGCTACCCGCGAGATTTAAAAAAAGCCCGGAAACTCTCCGCCGGAGCCTGGTTGGGCTATTGACTCACATCCCGAATTCCGTTAATGTTTTCAAGGAAAGGAAGCGGGCGTAGTTTCATGGCTAAAGTTCTCATCATCGATGACGATCGGTTGATCTGCGATTGGATCGCCAAAGTCGTCGCCGAATTGGGGCATCAACCGGCCTCGGTCCACCTTCTCCGGCCCGGGCTTCAAAAGGTCCAAACCGGGTCTTTCGATATCGTTTTCCTGGACGTCCGGATGCCCGACGGAAGCGGCCTGGACGCCATGCCGAGCCTTAAATCCGCCCGATCGGCGCCGGAGATCATCGTCATCACCGGCCTCGGCGACCCGGACGAGGCCGAGCGCGCCATCCAAAACGGCGCCTGGGATTATATAGAAAAGCCGGCTTCGTTCGATGCGATCAAGCTTCCGATCCTGCGCGCGCTCGAATATCGAGCCGAAAGGACGAACGGAAAGCCGAACGTCCACCTGAAGCGCAAGGACATCATCGGCGATTCCGAAAAGATCACGGCCAGCCTGGAGCTCCTCAGCCAGGCCGCCGGCAGCGACGCCAACGTCCTCATCACCGGCGAGACCGGAACCGGGAAGGAGCTTTTCGCCAAGGCGGTGCATTACAACAGCGCGCGGGCGAAAAGGAATTTCGTCGTCGTGGACTGCACGGCGCTTCCCGAGACCCTGGTGGAGAGCGTCCTGTTCGGGCACGAGCGAGGCGCCTTCACCGGAGCCGATCGGCGGGAGGAGGGCTTGATCAAGCAAGCCGACGGAGGGACGCTGTTCCTGGATGAGGTCGGCGAGCTGCCCTTTCTGATCCAAAAGCGCTTCCTCCGGGTCATTCAGGAGCACCGCTTCAGGCCGGTCGGGGGCCGCCGGGAAATCGAAAGCGATTTCCGGCTGATCGCGGCGACCAACCGCGACCTGGAACATATGGTTCAAGACGGCCGATTCCGCGAGGATCTGTTCTTTCGGCTCCGGACGCTCACGATCGAATTGCCGCCATTGCGGGAAATGCTCGAAGACATCCGAAAAATAACGACCTATTATATGAACTCCCTGTGCGAACGGTTCGGGATTGAAGCCAAAGGGGCGTCTCCGGAATTCTGGGACGTCGTGTCGGCCTATCGGTGGCCCGGAAACATCCGGGAGCTCATTCAAGCCCTCGAGAAAGCCCTGCTTTCGGCGAAAGAAGAACCGATCCTGTTCCCGAAACACCTTCCGACGTATATTCGCATCCAGGTGGCGCGGAATTCCTTCCCTAAGCCTATGGGCCCGCTTCGAACCGGCGAACAACGGCCGAGTCATCCGGGTCCGCCTCCGGAATTGAAAGCGATTCGGACGGCGGCGGTTTCCGAAGCCGAGCAGCGGTATTTGAAAGAGCTGGTCGATTTTGCTGGCGGAAATCAAGCCAAGGCCTGCCGGCTTTCCGGCCTGTCACCCTCGAGATTCTACACCCTTCTCCGAAAACACCGGCCTTCTCTGAATCCTTGACCGGGGCAAAGCCGGTTCCGGCCTTGAATCCGGCTGAGAATGACTGCTCAATAATCGGAATAAGTGCTGGCTAAAAGGCCAAAGGACGGCCGTTTCGAGGGGAAACGGCCGCGCCCCTGACATTTCCTCCCTTAAAAAGTGTATCGCGCTGTTTTTTTAAATCTGGCACGTTTCTTGGTCATGTAGACATGGAAAGAAAGAAGAACGACGCTTGGAGATATAAATGAAGGAGATGACACATGCGTAAAGCGATCATCGTGATTCTGGCCTCGACGGCGCTTCTCGTCGCCGCCGCGGCCGAAGTTTCCGCGCAGGACGTGTTGATGAACTCGGCCGAAACCATCAACCAGGGCAATTTCAAGCTGGCTCTATTCCCGACGGTTCTTCTCGGCAAGAACGGCGCCGATCCCCTCTGGGGTCTGGCCGGGAGATTTGGCTACGGATTCACGCCGCGCTTCGACATCGAAGCCAAGGCGGCGAGCTTCAAGGGACTCACCTATTTCGGCGTCGATGCCGAGTATTGGCTCCTCCAAGGCGAGAATGTCAATGCTTCGATCGGGTTGGGCGGTCACATGACGAATGTGAACGGGGGAGGGGACAGCTCCGGCATCGATACCTCGCTTCTGATCAGCGCCAGGCCCAGGGCGGGGAAGCTGGAGCTCTACGGCGGCCTCAAGCTCGCCTTCGATTCGTTCAAGAACTCGGACCAGAATTTTACTCTGGCCCATATCGTGCCGGGGTTCGAGTACGCCATCAACTCCGACCTCGATTTCCTGGCCGAGTTCGGGATCGGCCTCAACGACAACTCCCGCAGCTATGTCAGCGTGGGATTGGCGTTGTACCTGCGGTGAGCCTTGCCGCTCCGCCGGACGCTTCGTCGATCTTGGGATGACGCTGAAATCGGCATGAAAAGAAGAAGACCCCATGCAGCTGCTCACCTATTCGAGCGGTCATGATCCCGCCCACAGGAGATTGAAAGCGGCGATCCATCGGGCGGTCCCGGAAGGTCAAATCGAGAGCTTCACGAAGCTCGAGGATTTTCACGCCAGGCTCCGGAAGCCGATCGCGCCGGATTCAATCGCCGTCCTTTCCGCCGCGAGCCGGGCGGAGCTACGACAGATGCTGCCGCTCCGGGAGCTGCTCCCGGAGATCTATATCGTCCTTGTCGTCCCGGACCGGAAGAAGAGCACCCTCGAGCTCGCCCATCTCCTGCTGCCGCGATTCTTGAGCGAAAAAGACAGTGATTTCGAGGATCTCATCATTGTCCTCAAAAAAATGGTCCTTAATTCTCAGGCTTCCCACTCGGCTCTTTTTCAAGTCCGTTGACGGTGAATCCCGCGGTCTCGCGCGGATCATTCCTCTCGGGGCGGCTAGGATCGATTTCCGAGAATGGGCCCGAGGAAACGACCCTCCGCCAAATCTCACCGGGCCGCATTTCCGCCGCTTCGATCGTGTCCAGGGGATCAATCCGCCTTGGCTTTCTTTTCGATGTAAAGCCTCAGGTCGACGAAAAAACCGCATTTTGGATTGATCTTCATCTCGTCGAATCTTCTTTTCAGAAGATTCGCATTGAACGCCGCGAGAACCTCGCCGGCCTTCTCCCGATTCCAGGCCAGGGCGAAGTGAAACGGGCGGGAACGGCCGTCGTTCATCGGAATTGAGCGCGGCGCCTTGATGAAGGTGATCCAGCGGTTCCGGAAACACATCTCGCCGAAAGCCCGGACGTCTTTGAGGGCGTCGGCCTGTCTCTCTTTTTCATTTCTCCGGCCGGCCAGAGCGCTGAACACCTTCTGGAGAAAGCTCATCTGCACGTCGCGCTCGATCAGCGGTCCGGCTTGTTTCAGCATCTGAAGGATCACCAATTCCTGAGCGGGGGGATTCCGATTCAGGTACCAAGCGCCTATGTCGAACCGCTTCCAGAAAATGAGCGAAGAGACGGCCGCCGCGGCCAGGATCAAAGTCAGGCCAAGTTTCTTCCAGAATCCGAGTCGGGTCATCGATCTTGCCCTGATCCTGTGAGGCTCTCGGCCCTGTCGAAGATCATGGCGGTTCCCCGATCGCGAAGAGCGAAGGAGATCGGCAAGGGACTCAGGTTGTCTTTCGGCGGTCCATGACGACGAGCACGATCCCCGCCACGAGGGCCGCTCCTCCCACGATGGGCGGCAAAGGGATGTTTTTCTTCGTGTCGGCGGAGACCTTGAGCGAGCCGATCTCCAGGATCTTCTCCCTCGACGTATATTGGACTCCCTGATAAACCAGAGCCAAAACTCCCAGGATGATGAGGATGATTCCGACGATTTTCATGAGCCTGGACCTCCTTATGTTTCTTTGGATTCTCGCCGTCCGATGTCCCCCCTGCATCTTGAAGGAAGCGATGGACTCGAGAGAAACCACGCATTATTATGCGGTTTTCGTGCCAAGTGTTTTTCGTCTACCTCTCGGCGGGGCTGTCTCGTCCCATAACGGACAATCGCGGCCCGATCGCCGGGAAAGCGCGGTATTTCGAATAAATGACTAATCCCAGTGGAGAAGGCTTCATTTTTCCGGGGGTAACTCATCTCCCGATTTATCGCCGGGAAGTCGATTATTATCCTGCAAAACAGTACTTTTCTCTCCAAAGAGCATCGCCCGGTCGGGACGTTCCCCGAATGAAAACGGGGACCGGGTCCCGTCCGCCAGCCCATCCTTCTCGGCGGGGAGAGCCTGGGGCGGGAAGCTCACTCGGGGAAAACGGAAATCATTAGAATCTCGTGAATTGGCACACGGATTGCACTAAATTTCGTCTTACAGGAGAGAGAACACGAAAAGATTCCCCTGCCTTATCCCCTTGGCGATGATGGCCTTCATCGGTTTAGGGATTTTGCATGCCGGCGGGGCAGCCGTTTCCGGCTCCTTCGGCTCCGGGAGCAACGATCCTCTGCGTTCTGGTTGGCACCGCTCAGACGGCGCGGCCGCGCTTTTTTCTCTAACTCCGTTTCAAGCGCTCACCTCCGGCTCCGATCAAGGCGACCGCGATCCGGTCGCCTTTTCCCTCCAGCAGCAGCCGTTTGTGAATCCGCTCGTTCGACTGCGGAATGACGACCCCGAGTATAACAAGAAATCATCAGGCTGGGTCGTGGCCCTCAAAGTCGTCGCTTCGGATGCTTTCATCTGGGCCGTCGATCGGTTTGTTTTTAATTATTCCTATGCCCGCATCGGACCTCAAACCTGGAAAAACAACTTCAAGCTGGGCTGGGAATGGGATACCGACAGGTTCGGGATGAATTTTTTCTTTCACCCCTATTCCGGAGGCCTCTTTTTCAATTCCGCCAGAGCCAGCGGATACGGCTACTTCGCCTCCTTGCCTTTTACCTTCTTGGGCAGCCTGACCTGGGAATATTTCGCGGAAACTACCCGGCCGGCGTATAACGATATCATCAACACGACCATCAGCGGCGCGTTTATCGGCGAAATCCTTTACCGCCTGAGCTCGAATCTCCTGGATGATCGAACGACCGGGGCGGAGAGATTCTTCCGCGAATGCGGAGCTTTTATTCTGAGTCCCGGAAGATTTGTCGGCCGGCTCTTCTCGGGAGAGTTGAGCCGGGCCACCCCGAAAGAAGTCTATCAAAAAGAGCCGCTCAATATCGCTTTGGCCGCCGGTGCCCATTGGTTCAACAAAGGAACCACCTTCGGAACGGGGAGCACCAGCGCGCTTCTCAATATTCATCTCGAATACGGGGACCCGTTTGAAGTCCGGCCCCGCAAGCCTTTCGATTTCTTCAAGGTCAGGATCGATCTCAGCTACGGAAAGAATGTCGGACACAAATACCTGGATAATGTCACGGGCTACGGCTTATTGTTCGGCCGGACGATTCATTCCGGAAACCTGGAAATGCTGTTCGGGGCTTTCCAGCATTACAATTACTGGGACAGCAAGATATTTGAAATCGGGACCTTGGGCTTCGGCGGGGGCGTCGTCGCGAAATGGCGGCTGTCCGGGAATTCCAATCTGCAAACCGCCTTCCATCTCGGGCTCGTGCCTTTGGCCGCCAGCAACTCGCCTTCTATCGATATCATGGAAGCCGGGGTTCATCTCCGGAATTATGATTATTCCGGCGGCTGGGAGCTGAAATTTGAAAGCACTCTGAATCTGGCGAATAGGGGACAGCTGACGGCGATCTATTACCGTTACGGCTTGCAGACCTACATCGGGCCGGCCGGACACAAAATCCTCGGTATCTTCAAGCCCAGGATCGCCGTCAGACTCTTCAAGAATCTCAGCCTTGGAGCTGAATATCTGTACTACCAAAAGCACAACTTTCTTCGGGATTCTCCGGATGTCCGCAAAAGCAACAGCGAGCAGAAGATCTACCTGATGCTTTATTATTAAATGCGCTCAGGGCGGTATGAGAACAAGGAATTCCGACGGTCCAAGGAGGCCCAAACATCATGAATAGCTTATTTCTCCAGGAAACGACGTCGAAAACGGTGAATGCCGTCCTTCACGACGTTCTCACGTTCATCTACTACCTGGCCCATCAGATCGGCGCGGGGATCATCAAGGTCGTTCAATCGATCTTCCCCGGCGTCGTCTTTCCGGGCAATCTCATCGATCCTTTGGGATTCCTGGTCATCATTACCGTTTTCGTGCTCCTGGTGAGCGTGGCCAAGAAAATCGCCTGGATCCTCATCGTCGCCGGCTGGATCCTGCTGCTCATCAGGATTTTAATGGTCGTTTTCAAGCTCGGATAAGAGATCGGAATAGAGCGGCGCGCTCGTCAGGGAGGAATACCATGAAATCAGGGAAGAAGGATCAAGCGGAAGGAAAGTTTCACCAGGCCAAGGGCCGGCTCAAGGAGATCGCCGGGAAGCTCAGCGATAATCCGAAGCTGAGAGCGAAAGGGACCGGCGAAAAGCTGGCCGGAAAAGCCCAGGAAAAGATCGGCCGGATCAAGAAGGTCCTGGGCAAGTAGACGGCGGGGGAGGGAAGCCCGATTCGGCCTCAGGGCGAGGCCTTCTTGATCCAGCTCCCGTCGGCTTTCTGGATCATCCAGCCGGGATGGGCTTTCCCGATCCACTGCTCGGCGAAGATCTGCCGGATCCTCACGATCTGAGCGGCGTCGATCTCGAGGGCTTTGGCCACCTCGGCATAGAGATCGGCGCGGTCCTGGTTTTCGTCCTTGACGAGCTTTCTCAGCCCGGACTTGTCTTGGAGGGACAATCCGTCCTCGTTCAGGATCTGGAGATCTCCGTCATTCGTTTCGCCGACCCGGCCGGCGTCGAAGGCGGGGACGATCTTGCCGAACCGCTCCTTGATGGACTCTTTGAGGGCCCGGATCCGCGGCGTGCTGACCTCGGTTTCCTGATCGGCCTCGACATGCGGGCCCGGGACGAGGTCCTCCGAAGACCCCATCCCGTCTTTCTTGATCTCTTCCTTCTTCGCCGGGTCGGAGCTCCGGACCTCGTTGACGATCTCCTCGGCGGTCTTCTTGACCGCGCCCTCGGGAAAATACAGGTTGACGGTGATGCAGCCGATCAGGGCCGGAATCCATCCGGCTAAAATCACGGCTTTGAAGGCTCTGAGGCTCATGGTCACCCCTTTCCGGAACTCAAGATCATGGAAAATTGTAGCAGAAGAATCCGGCTCCGTCACTTTTTTTCCGGGCCTTGACCGACGCGTTTGATCCGCTCGAGCATGTCCTTGAAGCCGATCCTGTTGTTCGGATTCCCGTTGACGACGTCGATGCCGAAGAGCGCGGATCTCCGGACGAGATACTGGATCCCCGCCTCGACGATCGTCCCCTGAAGAGTGAAGATATCATTTTTAAGGGAACAGGCAATGCCGATCCGGCTGTAAGTGAAGCTGGGGATGAGCCGGGTGAAGAGGTTGTTCGAGGCTGCGGGCATGGTTCCGGGGGCGCTGATGATGGACAGGCTGTTTACGGCACTAAAGCTGAATTTTCGCGAAATCCCTTTTACGGGAACGGAAACGATCGACAGGTTGAAATTTTCGGGCTGGCCGTAGGAGAGGGCGAAATCCCGAAGCGAGACGTCGACGATCCCCGTGACTTCGCCGAAGGGGACGGAGGCCGTGAATTTTTCGAGGTCCAGGCCGTCGATTTTCGCCTGGAAAGAGATCCTCCGCCCGGCGGATAGGGCGTCCGTGACCCGTATCTCGTCCAGGGTGAGCCGGCCGCCGTAGAGCTCCCCCCGCAGCGGTCCGGTCAAGCGGAGCATCCCGGGACGGATCTCCATCTCGCATGTCGGGATCGAGGCCCGTCCCGCGAGCCTGAAGTTCTTGGAGGCGAAGGGAAGCCTGGAGAAGTCCAGGTCCGTCAGGGTCAGGTTGGAGACGCCCCGAACGAATCGGGCGACCGGATTGATGGCCAGAACGGACTGCCCCAATTGGAGCCGGGATCCCCAAAGGACGACTTCGATCGGGAAGAACAGGAAGAGATTCCGGGTCGAATAAAAGTCGATCCGTAGCGGACTGAAGGAGGCAAGCGGCGTTTCCAGGGACCGGATCGCGACATAGCCGGGAGAGAGAGGGTCGAAAGACCTCCGGCCGCCGGGAGGAAGGCCGTGAGAAAACGAAAACGGCAGGTCGAGATCCGCACCGGCGAGGGCGAACGCGCGATCCTTCCGGCTCGCCGAAGCTTCGCGAGCCCGGACGATGCCCCGGACTTCATAAGAGGAGCCGAAACGGAGATCGGCTTCAACTTCCGCCCGGCCTTGGATCTCCCAGGCCGACGTTCCGCCGGAGATCGTCTTTCCCAGGAATACGCTCAGCGCGGCCAGGTCGATCGAGGGTAGGGCCAGCCGGAAAGCGGAGCGGAGTCTCGAGCCGAAATCGAATAAGCCCTGGGCGTGGACCTCTCCTAAGGGAGAAAAGAACATCGCGGCGGATGCAACTTCGACTCGCTTGGAACGGCGATCCAGATTCCCTTGAAGCTCGACGCGAACGGGCGATGTCTTCCAGTTGAAATAGGCCGCTTTCCAGAGGGATTCGCCCTGGGGCAGGCTGAATTTGAGGGAGAACGGGATGGCCTGGACGATCGGCCCGACCTCGGCCTCTAATTCTAAGTGCGGCTCCAGATTTTCCGAGGCGATATCGCCCGCAGGATCCTGAAAAGCGAGGCGGCTGAGATCGGCTGCACAGCGAACCAAGTACCCCGCGGGGACGGCGGGCCCATTCCTGATCTCGAGAGAGAAGCCGAACTTTCCCTTGGGTTTCCACGCTGCCACGGCCGGAGGGACGAAAGCGGGAAATGCCCCCAGGACTCGTCCAAGGTCGAGATCCCGGCTTTCGAGGGACAGGTTGAACATCGGCGGCGCTTTGAGGCCCGATTCCCCTCTGAGGCCGAATCCGCCGAGCCTCGGAACATCGATGGTCAGCGGGCCGATCTCGAGCCCCGGCTTCAAGCCGTCGAAGGCGAGCCGGCCGGCAATGGAAATATCGGAGAGCTTGAGCTCCCGGCTTCCGGCCGGAAGATTAAGCTCGCGGACGCGCGCCTGGAGAGAGCCGCTGATCACCCGGCGGCCTTCATAATCGACTGGGAGGCGAAAGGAAACCCCTTCGGCGCGTATGGTCCCGGCCGCCAGCCGTCCGCCGGAGCGCCCTTCGATTAGCCCGCCGATCCGGAGGCCGGACGTCCCGCTCTGAAGGCGAAGCTCCGCTTGAATAGCCTGATCGATCAAAAGGCCGGCCCGGTTCATTATGAAACGGGACGCCGGCAGAAAGAGCGAGCCGTTGACTTGGACCTTCCCCGCGCCGGAAACCGTCTCCCGGCGCAGCTTTCCCTCCCAGCGCGCGGATCCGTCCAGGGAAAATGCAGGCAGATCGGAGGGGAGGAAGGGGGCAAGAAGCTTTTTCGCCCGATCGAGGTCGGAAATCTCGAGAACCGTCTCGGCTTCGGCTTCGGAATCCCCGCCCCATCGGGCGCTTCCCGAGCCCGAAAGAACGGCGATCTCCGGGAGGTCGAGATCGAACGAGGCAAGCTTGACGCTCCGGTCGCCGGCTTGAAAACCGGCTTTCAATGTGAATCCCCCCCCTTCCCAGGACCGTTTGGGCAGGGAAAGCGATCCGTTCGTCCATTCCAGGCTCCCCTCGAGTGAGAACGGCCCTTCGAGGGGCCATCTCGCCTCGGCCCGAAGGCCCGCCGCGAGGGTGAACACGGGCTCAACCGAGCGGACAACGAGCTTGGCCACGGATAGATGGATATCGGCGTTCGCGCCCGTCCTTCCGGCCTTGAGGCTCGTACCGCCGGCCGTAAGATCCCAATCGCCCTCCCCGGGCCCGCGGAGGCGAAGGTTCGCGTCCTGAACGACCCAAGCGCCGGCGTATCCGAGGTTTTCGGAGACCTGACGGGCCAGATCGGCGATGCCGCCCGCGCTCGCCGGCCCGGGGCCGAGCCGTCGGAAAAACTCCACGTCCAGACCGGAAAGGGTCACGGAATCGAAATACGGCTTTTGTTTTCTCAGCAACCGGCGGAGGCCTCCGGAAGCGATCACCCGCCCGATCCTGATGTCCGCACGGCCCGCCGACACCGTAAGATCGATGCGAACCGAGTCGGCAACCGCCCGGAAGGGGAGGAGCCGGTAGTGCAGGCGGCCGATGGCGACCGTCAGGCCGGCTCGCTTCGAAAGGGTTCGCTCGAGATATCCTTTGAGCGTCGCCGTATGAAAATAGAGATATAAGGATCCGGCGATGATCAGCACGAAAGCGACGGCGAGAACGATCGCTCCGATCCGGAAGATCCGCTTGCCGCGGGCTTTCTTGGCCATGCTCCCTCTACCGCCGATTTCAAAGAAAAATCTTAACCGCGGCCGCGGGCGGAGTCAAACGCCGGTGAATCATCGCCGCGCCGGGGGCAATTGTCCCGGCGGTCAGGGCGGCAAAAGGCGCGCTCGGCCGGATCGAGAAGGGGAGGGGGAGGACTCATGACCTCCACCTCCTCGCCCCTTTCGGGATGCGGGAACCCGATCTTCCATGAATGGAGGAAGTATCCGCCGTCGCCGGGAAGGGCCGGTCTTCCATCCTTTCCGGCGCTTTCAAAGGGAATTCCTCCGGCTTGATAGAGAGGATCGCCCACCAGGGGGAATCCGGCATAGCTGAGATGGATCCGGATCTGGTGGGGCCGTCCCGTCGGAATGGTCACCTCGAGGAGCGTCGCGTTCAATTCGGGGAGCCGGCGGATCGCCCGGACGTGGCTTACGGACGGCCTCCCGTCGGGACAAAACGCGTGGATGGTCGTCATTCCCGGATAGGGAACGGGCCCGATGGGCGCCTCGACCGTAAATGCCTCCGGCAGGACGGTTCCCGAAGCCAGGGCCAGATACACCTTGCGGATCCGCCGTTCATCCATCGCCTTTCTCAAAACGCGCGCTGTCCGGGCGTTCCTCGTGAAGAGAATGGCCCCCGAAGTCGCGCGGCCCAGCCGATGGAGAGGGGAACAGGATACGCCATAGCTCAGCCGAACCAGGTGAAGAAGCGTATTTTCCAAAAAGCCGCCGCCGGGCAGGACAGGCAGTCCGGAAGGCTTGGCCAGGACCACCACATCCGGGTCCACGAACAGGGCCGCGACATTTTTGGGAACCTCGGGCTCTTCCCACGGCGGACGATCATAGACGAGACGATCGCCGCGAGCCAGGGGATCGTTCGGCGACGCCGGGCGGCCGTTGAGCGTCATTTGACCTCGATCGATTCGCTGCCGCCATAATTCCCGGGCCGAGTGGGTGTAATGAAAGGAGTAGAAATCCTCGACCGAGAGGCCCTCGTCCGGCTCGAGGACGCGATCCGTATAGCGATAGCCGGCGTTGGTCATGAGTCTATATTTGCATTTTCCGGCCGTTTCTTCCATACTGACCTTTCATCGCGTTCGGAATAAAGGAAACGCTTCAACCATGACGAACAAGGCCTATGGACGGGTGTCAGGGGTCGTCATCTTATTGGCCGCGGCGACGGCGCTTCTCGCCCAGGCGCCGGTCGTCGACAGCCTCTGGGTCGACCAGCCCCCGAAGCTCGACGCTTCGAGCGGGGATTGGCAGGGGACGGAGTTCGCCAAGTGGGAGAACGGCGTCCAGTATGCCTTCCGCAACGACGGAACGAACCTCTATCTCCTGTTCATGATCACGGACCCCAAGCTCCGGAGCACGATCGAGGAGGGCGGGTTGACCCTCCGCGTCGATCCCGCGGGCCAGGAGAACCGGGACTACGGCATCCGCCTCCACCGGAAGCGGATCACGGCCAACGAATCGATCTCCATGCTGGAGAGGCAGGGATTCGTTTCCGACGAGCAGAAGGCGAAGATCCGGCAAACGCCCTTCTACAACTATTACATGGCCGAGGTCGTGGACAAAAAGGGGGACCTCGTCCCGGTCCCAGCCGGAGTCGCCGGACCGCCCGTCCTGTTTAAGTATACCAACGAAAAAAAGAACCTGGTTTTTGAGGTGGGCATCCCGCTCGCCCGGGTGAATCCGGCCCTGCCGGGCTTGGGCGTCGCGGCGGGGACGACGGTATCGCTCGAGTTCGTATGGGGCGGCCTGACCGAAGCGGGAAGACAGGCGCTGGCCAGGCAACGTGGGGCCCAGTCCGACATCGCCAACGAACAGGTGACTTCCGGCCGGGGCACCGACATCACGGCCGGGGCGCGGAAGATCGATCGGGTTCCGCCGATATATTCCTTCTGGACCACGATCAAGCTGGCCAAGCCGGGGCTCCGGGATTGCCCATAAGCTCACGGTCGGGACCCCCCGCGGGTCCCGCCCCGCTTAATCTGCGGGGGCCCCACCCCCTGATGTTCGCTTATTGGGCAATTCCTCCGCGGGAGAGTTTTAAGATAGGGGCATAATCTCAAGGTGGCCCCGCCGGGGTATCAAGACGCGCTGGCGGGTGCGTCCTATGATCGGCTGGGGGGCTTTTGGAGAGGCCAGGTCCCTTTGTAAACGAAGGAGGCTTTTCCCTCTAGCCGGACGCCGGAAAAAATCCCGTTTTTCAGAGCAAAAGAGATCGTCACGACGTCGCCGCTTCGGGTTAGCATGTCGAAGCTCCGGCGCGTCTCCCGCTTTTCCGCCGCGGATGATGGCCGCGTCTTGAGGACCGCGATGAGCGCGGCGGCCGTCGATCCGGTTCCGCAGCCGAGCGTTTCATCCTCGACGCCGCGCTCGTAGGTCCGGATCGAGGCCGAGCCCGCGCCCGTCAGCTCGACGAAATTCACGTTCGCTCCCCGGGGGGCGAAGGCCCGATGATGCCGGATCCGGCGGCCGAGGTCGATGATGTCCATCGCCCCGACCGCGTCGACGAAGACGACCGCGTGCGGGACGCCGGTGTCGATGAAATGCGCCCGCAGGGTTCGGTTTCCGATCCTGACGGGGATGTCGAGCTTGAGGTCCCGCGGCGCCGTCAGGTCGATCCCGATCCGGTCTTCGTCGACGTGGGCCCGGATGAAGCCGGCGCGCGTCTTGATCTTCAGGTCGACGCTGGGCTTCCTCAAAAGCCCGGCGCAATAAAAAGCGAAGCACCGGGCGCCGTTGCCGCACATCTCGGCTTCGGATCCGTCCGGGTTGATCGTCCGCATCGCAAAATCCGCGGAGCGGGAGGCTTCGACGACGAGAAGTCCGTCCGCGCCGACGCCGAACTTCCGGTCGCATACGCGCGCTCCGAACGCAGATAAGGCGCGGGGAGAGAGCCTCGAGCGGCGGTTGTCGATCAATGCGAAATCGTTGCCCGCGGCGACCATCTTGGTGAATCTGATATGAGTCTTCATACCGTCCTATTAAACCTTGTTTGGCGGGTCTTCTTCAAGAGGCGGCTGAAACCGTTTCGTTCGGATGGTCGCGGCGCGGTCATTTGATTTCGGGACGCTGAAAGGCCCATAATAATTAACATGTTTCTTCGACGGTTGCTTGCTCTCGTACTTCTCACGGCCGCAGTCCTGGCCGGCCCCCCCGCGGCGCTCACCGGCGCCGAGAAGGCCTCCAAGGCCGCCCGGCTGTACCTTGACATGCTCAACTACGGGCAGGCCGTCGTTCAATTCGACAAAGCCATCGCCGACGATCCGGGGGAGGAGGGGAACCGGGCCGGGAAGGGCTATGCGCTGTACCGGCTCGGCCGGCTCGACGACGCGGCCTTGGCCCTGCGGAGCGAGCTCGTCCGGAACAAGGAGAACTGGCAGGCCCTGACGCTGCTGCCGCTCGTCCATTATGAAAAGGGAAGGTACGCAGAAGCCGCCCAGGCGGCCGAGGAATTCATCAAGGTGAAAGGGCAGGAGCTCGGACGGCGCGTCCGAGCGGTCAAGCCGATGATGTTCGCGGCCCGATACCCCAACGCCGGCGTTCCTTTGTTCGTCCTGGGGTTGTGCGCGGCGCGCAAAGGCGCGACGGCGGAGGCGGAGGCGGCGTTCTACAGGGCGATGGATTTCCAATATCCGGAAGGGGAGTGCCATCTCCAGACGATCGCCGGCGCGATGCGGCGGGGGCAATGGCCGGAGGCGGGTGCGGCCGCGTCGTCCGCGACCCAGAGGGTCAAGAATATGGCGGAGTTCTACGTTCTCCGCGGCATCATTGCCGACATGATGGGGGAGGCCGAATCGGCCACGGCCTTCTTCGAAACGGCTCAAGCGCTCCGGCCCTTCGAGGATTGGGTGATTGAGAATTTCGTCCGTCACGATCTGCTGGCCGGAAACGTCGACCTCGCCGCGGCGCGGCTCCGGAAGGCCGCTTTGTTCACACAAGGCGATCCGGAGATCCAGGGGCTCGCGGAGATGGCGGCGAAAAGGAAAAAGCTCGAGAAGGCGCCGGAGCAAATCCCGTTCTCCTTGGATTTTATCGAGAAGAGAAAGATCGTATGGCGATATATCTTTGAACAGAAGCTTTTAGATGTCGACAGGGCGGTGAACGAGATCGTCTTGCAGATGATCCGGGACGCGCGATTGAAGGAAGCCGGGGATTGGCTGGGTGCTTTCGTCGAGATCCAGGACTGGAATCCCGGGTTTTTCTATGATCTGGCCAAGATCTATGACATCTCGGGGCGTCCGAAAGAAGCGCTCCGGGCCGCCTGGTCGGCGATCGCCCTGAAGGTCGACTTTCGCGACGCTTACGATCTGATCGCCAATATCTTCTTCCAGGCCGGTTATTTTGCTCTCTCGCAGACGTATTATGAGAAGGCGGTCGAGCTGAGCCCGAACGATCCTTGGGCCCACTACAACCTGGGCTGCGCTTATCAGGCCGCGGGCGCGAGCGACGCCGCGGAAGCGCAATGGCGCGACGCCATCCGGTTCGAAGAGATCGAGATCACCCGGACGCTCCCGGGCGTTCCGAAAAAAGAAGACCTCGAGATCGCCCTCTCCGTCAAGCCGGACCCGGTTTCGTATCGCGCCTTTTTCGGCCTGGGCGGGATCTACGCCTCGCTCGAAAGGCCCGCGGAAGCCCGGGCGGCGTTCTTCAGGGCGGCGGACATCAAGCCGCGCGCCCCCGAGCCGCATTACGAGCTGGGGAAGCTGGCCCTCAAAGCCGGCGACGCAGCGGGAGCCGAAAGGCATTTCCGCGATTACGCGGACCGGGGCGGGGATAAGACGAAGATCCCCGCGATAAAGCGCTGAGGTTCGCATCAGCCCCAAGCCTTGGGGCTGGAATTCCACAGAAGCACAATTTCTTGTCGAGGAATCTTTCCACAGTTCGCAATCGTATTTAAATAGTTGATAATAAATGAATTAATAAAACTGTGCCTAGTGCGTCGCATAATGAATATTATGTAAACTAGCATAGAACGGCGGGCGAGGGCCGAAAAAGCCTTCTCTCATGGGAGAGCTTGCTTGCGGCAGCCGCTTAATTATGAATCTTCAGCTTGGATAATAGATCTTCCAAAACCCTGATGATCTCAAGTCGGCTGACCGATTCCTTCTTGAATTCGATCCGAAGATTATAGGTTTTATCTTCCTTAGGGCTATAGTTGAATACATAATGACGGATCTTCTTCGTCGGGGATTCTTTTCCCTTGAAAAGCTTGGTCAGGTCGCGGGTGTCCTCGCGCTTGAGGCCTCGCTCTTTGATCTTCTGAATGAGCGCGCGCATCTCTTCCGGGCTTCCAAGCTTGGAGATCTCGATGAGGAGGCTGCGGTTCTTGTCGATTCCGGTCTCGCGGCAGAGGTCGCGGGCCGGCCTGGGGATCTTGCTGATGTTGATGATCTCGGTGATCGTCGAGCGGGCCTTGCCGATCTTATCCGAGATCTGGCCGTGGCTGTAGCCATAGGTGTCCATGAGCATCTTCAGGCCGTCGGCTTCCTCGAAAACATCGAGGTCTTTGCGCTGGAGGTTCTCGATCAGCGATATCTCCATGGCCTCGTTGTCTCCGACGTTCATCTCGATGCACGGAATCTCTTTGAGGGCGACATTCTTCGAGGCCACGAACCGGCGCTCCCCGGCGATGATCTCGTACTTGTCCCCCACCGGCCGGACGATGATCGGTTCGAGGACTCCCCGGGCCTTGATGGAGGCCATCAGCTCCGTGATATTGCCCAGCTCGCTCCGGGCCTGGCGGGGATTGGGCTCGATCTTGTCGACGGAGATCATCCGCACCAGCGGCGCGGCGGCCTTTTTGGAGATGAAATCGACGAAATGCGTGTCATGGCGCATTCCGAACGTCTCGGGCAGTCCGGTTTTCTTAACTTTTTGCACGTTCGATGATCTCCTCAGCGACTTTTTTATATTGAAGCGCGCCGATCGAGCCGCCGGCATAGGTGAAGATCGATTCCTTGTAAGCCGGGCATTCTTCGATCTTGACGCTTTTGCTGATCGCTGTCTTGAAGACCTTGTCCCCAAACACGCGCTGGATCCTCTCCACGACGTCCCGGGCGATGTTCGTCCGCGTGTCGTGCAAGGTGATGAGGACGCCCAGGATCTGGAGCCCCGGATTGGCCACCCTCCTCACCTTCTCCACGGTTTCAAGGAGGTCGTCGGTGCCCTCGAGGCACAGATACGCCGACTGGATCGGGATCAGGAGATGGGTCGAGGCGACGAACGCATTCAGGGTGATCAAGCCCAGGGTCGGCGGAGTGTCCATGAAGATGAAATCGTAGCGTGTAGTCGTGCGGATACGTGTGCAGCACGTCCCAGGTCGGCGTCGACTCGTGGGCGGCGGCGGTTTTCCTTCCACACTCTCTCATAGAGGCAATTGTGGAAGTAGAAGTATTCCATGTGCTTGAATTCGGTGCGGGTGGCGGAGAACAGTTCCTCGGTCGCCTTGATGTGCCAGTCCATCGAACCGCCGACGTCGAAGAACAGCAGGACCTTTACCGAATTGTGCCGCTCGGGCCGCAGAGAATGTCGAGGTAGCCCTTGTGCGCGGTGCCCTTGATGGTGCCGTCGAGATCGAGTTCGTCGGGCGCGCCGGTGCGCGCGAACTTGCGCAGGCGCCGCAGCGCGAGCTTGATGTTGCGGGTGCCCAGTTCGACCTCGTCGTCGAGATCCTTGAACTCGCGCTTGTCCCAGACTTTTACGGCGCGCTTGTGGCGGCTCTCGTCCTGGCCGATGCGCACGCCTTCCGGATTGTAGCCATAGGCGCCAAAGGGCGACGTGCCGGCAGTGCCGATCCATTTCGAGCCGCCCTGGTGGCGGCCCTTCTGCTCGTCGAGCCGCTTGCGCAAGGTCTCCAGCAGCTTGTCGAGACCGCCCATGGCCTCGATCTGCTTCTTCTCCTCGTCGGTGAGATATTTCTCCGCGAGTTTCTTCAGCCACTCGGCCGGGATTTCGGCGCTCGAGCGCCTCGCTCAGCAAGTTCGAGGCCCTTGAACACGTGGCCGAATACGCGATCGAACTTGTCGAGATTGCGCTCGTCTTTCACCAGCGCCGCGCGCGACAGATAATAGAAATCCTCGACCCGCCGCGAGGCGAGGTCCTTGTCCATCGCCTGCATCAGCGTCAGATATTCGCGCAGCGTGACCGGCACGCCGGCGCCTTTGAGTTCGGTGAAGAAGGTGACGAACATCAGGCAGAATAGCCGCTCTGCGGCTGGTTGCACCAGCTAAGTGACTTGCGATCTTCCGGTTGCATTAAGTTGGGCGACTTGCATCTCGCAACGGACGGCGCAATGGCAACGACCGACAAACTATTCGGGGGATCGATCCCGGAAATGTATGACGGTTACTCGTACCGCTCATTTTTGAAGTCTATGCGCGCGACCTGTCCGAGCGGATCGCCCGCGTGAGCCAGCGGATTTGCTGGAGACGGCTACCGGGACCGGCGTCCTGACGCGAGCCATCGCAGCGCGGCTTCCCGCGCACGCCCGCATCGTGGCGACCGATCTCAACCAGCCGATGCTGGATCATGCCGCAACGAAGCAGTCTCAGCCCAATCGAGTCACCTGGCGGCAGGCCGATGCGCTCGCCCTGCCGTTTGAGGATAAAACGTTCGATGTCGTCGCCTGCCAGTTCGGCGCCATGTTTTTCCCGGACAAGATTGCGGCCTACCGGGAAGCCCGCCGCGTTCTTAAGCCTCGTGGCCGTTTCTTCTTCAACGTCTGGGACAAAATCGCCGACAATGAATTCGCCGATGTCGTGACCGAAGCGCTGGCGACGGTCTTTCCGCAAGACCCGCCTCGATTCATGGCCCGCATCCCGCATGGTTATCACGACGTGGAAAAGAATTCGCGCGGAGCTCGACCGCCGCGGGATTTACAGACGTTTCAATCGATGCCGTCGAGCACAGGAGCAGGGCCGCATCGCCGAGCGATCCGGCCATTGCGTACTGTCAAGGATCGCCGCTCCGGAACGAAATCGAGGCGCGCGATGCATCGCGCCTAGCAGAGGCAACGAAGGCCGCGGCTGACGCAGTGGCGCGTCGATTTGGCAGCGGACCGGTCGACGGCCGCATCAAAGCCTACGTGATCACCGCCACCGGCTGAGGCGACAGATAATGAGAATTCGCCCCTAGCCCAGGCGCCGTCAGGCCGGTTACAACTGGCTTCAAGAAACGACAATAAACGTAAGGCCGGGGAATTCGGGCAATGCGAGCGCGCGAAGGCGCCCTGTGGGCGCTTGCCGTCATTATGTCGATTGCGCTGCTGATTGCCCCCGCATTGTGGAACGGCTTTGCGCTGCTGCAATACGACACCGGCGGCTATCTCGCGCGCTGGTACGAAGGCATCCTGGTGCCGAGCCGCGCCGTGGTCTACGGCCTCATGCTCAATGCCGGCGTGCCGCTGGCGTTCTGGCCGGTGCTGCTTGTGCAAGCGGCCGCCACGGTCTGGGTCATTGCGCTGATGCTGCGCGCCCACGGCCTGGGGCGGCGGCCGCTCATACTGCTCGGCATCATCGCCGCGTTGTCGATCCTCTCAACTCTGCCTTGGCTGACGTCGATCCTGCTCACCGACATTTTCTGCGGGCTCGGCGTTCTGGCGCTTTATCTCCTGCTGCTGCGCGCCGATACGCTCACACGCGCCGAGCCGATCGGCCTCATCATCCTGATCGCGGTCGCCGCCGCCACCCACAACGCCACGCTCGCCGTGCTGCTCGCGCTCATGCTGGCGGCTGTCGTGCATTTTCTTATCGCCCGCCGGCGCAGCCGCATCGTCGGCATTTGGCGCGGCCTGATCGCGCTTACGCTCGGTATCGCCATGGTGTTTGCCGCCGACTATGTCGTGGCCAAGCGGCTGGCCTGGACGCCGGGCGGCTTCGCGCTGTCGTTCGGCCGCATGCTGCAGGATGGCATCGTCAAGAAATATCTCGACGAGCATTGCCCCGACCCCAAGCTGCAGCTTTGCGCCTACAAGGACCAATTGCCCGACGACGCCGACGTCTGGTTCTGGGGCAGTCCGCTGTTCGACCGGCTCGGCCGCTTCGGCGGCCTTGGCACGGAGATGGAGCACATCGCGGTCGCCAGCGTGATCGCCTATCCCGGCCTGCAGGCCGAGACCGCGCTTGTCGCCACCGGCAAGCAGTTGATCGAGGTGCATAGCGGCGAAGGCGTCGTCACTTCGATCTGGCACACTTATGCGATCATCGAGCGCTATACCCCGCAGCTCGCGCCCGCCATGCACGCGGCCCGCCAGCAGCAAGGCGAGCTATCCTTCACCGCTCTCAACCGCCTGCACTATCCCGTAGCGCTGCTGTCGATGGTGCTGTTGCCGGCAATCCTGCTGCTTGCCTTGCGTAAAACAATTCCGGGGGATCTCGGTGAGGTCGCCGCTGCCTGCGCACTCGCGCTGCTCGCCAACGCGTTTGTGTGTGGTGCACTCTCCAATCCGCACGACCGTTATGGCGCGCGCATGGTCTGGCTGGCGGTTTTTGTGGCCGTCCTGGCACTGGCCCGAACGGCAGCACCCCGCCTTGGCAAACCCGCGATATAGCCTAGACTTGGCCACTCGTTCACGGCCGGACTGTTGAAGATGACATTCGCTCATCGCTTGTGCGTCGGTTTTGCCAGCGCCATGCTAGCTTGTGGAGTGACGGCAATGGCCAAGGCAGACGCCCTGAGTGACCTCGCGCCCACCGGCAAGCTGCGCGCCGCGATCAACCTCGGCAATTCGGTGCTGGCGCAGAAGGACGAGCCGCCGGCCAGCCCAAGGGCATCACCGCCGATCTCGCCGCGCGAACTCGGCCGCCGGCTCGGCGTGCCGGTCGAGCTCGTCACCTTCGAGGCCGCCGGCAAGGTGTTCGAGGCGGTCAAGACCGGCGCCTGGGACATCGCCTTCCTCGCGGTCGAGCCGGTGCGCGCCGCCGAGATCGAGTTCACCGCGCCCTACGTGATCATCGAGGGCACCTACATGGTGCGGAAGGATTCTCCGCTGAAGGCGATCGACGACGTCGACGCCCCGGCGTCCGCATCGCGGTCGGCCTCAAGCTCGGCCTACGACCTCTATCTGACGCGCACGATCAAGAACGCCACCGTCGTGCCGCGCGTCGGCCGGCGGCGGGCGCGCCATGATCGAGATGTTCGTCAACGACAAGCTCGAAGTCGCGGCCGGCGTGAAGCAGCCGCTCGTGGCCTATGCCAAGGACCATCCGGAGGTGCGGGTGATGGACGGCCGCTTCATGGAGATCCAGCAGGCGATGGGCACGCCCAAGGGCCGCCTGGCCGGCGCGGCCTATCTGCGCGCCTTCGTCGAGGAGATGAAGGCCTCGGGCTTCGTCGCCGAGGCGCTCAAGCGCAGCAACCAGTCCGCGACCGTGGCGCCGCCGGCGGCGAAGTGAGTGCGGTTCGGTTTCCTTCGGACCGTTGAAAATAACATTCGCTTATTGCCGGTGCCTCGGTATCGTCACTGTCATGCTTGCCGGCGCTCTCTCCGCGACAGCCAGGGCAGACGTCATGAAGGAGCTGGTTCCCACTGGAAAGCTGCGCGTCGCCATCGCGGTCGCGCCCTCGCCGTCGGCGCTCTATGCGGTCAAGGACGCTTCGACCGGAAAATTTCGCGGCGTCACCGTCGAGCTTGGCAGCGCACTGGCCAATAAACTCGGCGTGCCGGTGGAATTCCTGGCACATCTGGCTTCCGGCGAGATCCAGAATTCGGCGGCGGCGGCAAGTGGGATGTGACTTTCATGACGGTCGACGAGGAACGCAAGAAATTCGTTGACTTCGGCAATGCCTACCACCTGCTGCAAAGCACGTATCTGGCGGCGCCCGGCTGCAAGATCACGACGGTCGACATGCCAACACGCCAGGCGTGCGCATCGGCGGTGCCGCCAATACCACGACCTTCCGCGCCGCGCAGCGCACCGCGCCGAAGGCCACCTTCGTGTCGTTCCCGGGCGTCGATGCCGCGACCGCCGCCATGAAGGCCGGCGAGATCGATTGCATCGCGCTGTCGCGGGAGTCGCTTACCGGCCTGGCGTCGAAAATCCCGGGCTCGCGCATTCTCGACGGCGGCTTTCGAATTCGTCGACGGCGGTGGCGGTGCCGAAGGGCAAGCCGGACGCTTTGGCCTATGTCAACCAGTTCGTCGAGGAGGCGAAGGCCTCCGGCCTGGTGCGGAAGAAGCCTCGACGCCATGAACCTGCAAAATTCCCAGGTGGCGCCTACCGGGATGAAGCCGTAGCACAGTGCAGACTTACGCCTGCTTCTCCGGCGTGGTCACCACCAGCCCGTCGAGCGCCTCGCTGCACCTTGATCTGGCACGACAGCCGCGAGTTCGGCCGCACATCGTAGCCGAAGTCGAGCATGTCCTCTTCCATCGGCGACGGCTCGCCGGTCTTCTCGCGCCAGGCCTCGTCGACATAGACATGGCAGGTGGCGCAGGCGCAGGCGCCGCCGCACTCGGCCTCGATGCCGGGCACGCCGTTCTTGATCGCGGTTTCCATCACGGTCGCGCCGACCTCGGCATCGACCGTGCGCGGTGCCGTTGGAATCGATATAGGTGATCTTGGGCATGGAGTACGCGGTGCGGGAAACAACCGCGCCGGAATTGGCGCGCGGCACCGTATATAGTCATTCCGCGAGCCGCGCCAGTGTGGGCGGCGCTCAACCCTGCCGCAGCAATTCCGCGATCAGCAC
>CAWKFB010000007.1:0-93403 GCA_963848835.1 Candidatus Aminicenantota bacterium
GCAGACGAGTCGAACACCCGGCCTGACGGCCGCCCCGGTTTTCGAGACCGGTTGGGGTCCACACCCCGGTGCCCTCCATGGAAATAGTGTCAGCCAACTGCTGACCTCCCGCGAACCACGAAAGGGGTTAGCGGGACGAACTAGAATAAGAAATGAGTGAGGGCTGGTCCAGCTCGATGGGTGGAGCCGGGGGAAGATGCGCGTGGCTCGTGGACCGTTCATGTCAGATAGGTTATCCAGGGCTTGGTATCGTGTCAACGAAATCCTGCGCATAGTGCGCGTGGGGCGACTCAAGCAGGGGGATGAACGTCGTGTTGAATTGGAAAGCCTGCCGGAGCGGCTGCTAGTGGCTGGCGTGGTCGACACCCGGCGTGGACTTCGGCCAGGAGGGCAAGCGCGCCCTGTGGCCCCCCGTCCGTCCAGGACTGGTGTCGTTGGGGCCGGAGGGCGTAATGTCTACGTATTCAGAACGTGGCAGCCAGTAGCGGAAACGACCCGGGCGGTGTCGGCTCCAAATCCCGTTCACCGCGGCGTCCCGACCGACTTGACTTCACCAATGAGGGGCATGAAGAGAGTGATGATGACCAGGTACGGAATCAGGAGGAAGGCGGCAAAAGCCATGAGGTTGAAGACGATCGCCTTCCACCTGTTCGACCAGGGCAGCCAGAGGATCCCACCCGTCACGGCGAGGACGAACAGGCCGGTGGCGACAATGCCATCGGTGAGCGAACGAATTGTGGAGCATCGAGGACGATCTGGGTGGGCGCCCATTGGTCCTTCCCGATGTCCTTGAACATCGCTTTGAAAGACGGAACCACGGAAACGAAAATGAAAAGATCGATCGCAAGGAAGACGTTCCACACGACGCAGGCCTGAAGCAAGCTGTGGCGTGATTGTGACTCTCGCTGTTCTACCCGGTCCTCTGAATCGAGTGGCTCTCCGTGGACACCCGGTCCGCAATCTCGGTTGGCTCGTCCTTGATCATGCTGGAAGCTGCTGCCGGTTTGCCTTCGAACCGAACAACGACATCGCGATCCCCACCCTGATCTCGCAGCCTTATCGCCGCCTACTTCTGCGGCCTTCCCGGCAGCACCGGCTCGCCCTCCTTTGTCCGCCGGAACGGTTCCTTCGACCCCGGAGGATCCCCTCCATGTCGCATTTCCGGTGATCATGGGACCCGTCTGCGAGAAGGTCGGCGTCGGCGTCGCGCCGGGCGTGGACTTCGGCCAGGCGGGCAAGCGGGCGGTGAGGTTCAGCTACGTGGTTCGGAAGAGAATATCTAACAAACGGTCCGGAGGTTGAGGGAGTATTTTGGGAACAGGCGGGATTGATCGTCACCGATATCTTCTCCCCCATCTCGTAGATCTCCTCGTTTTCTTCAGTGATTCCTGGGGTGCTCAATGGTCGTCCGGGCTTTTTTCGCCATTGCCCGGACCTGGGGGTCCGGGGTAATCCTCCTCGAGACGCCGCAGGGTGGGGAGTGCCGGCTCCCCCAGAGAGTAGGAGAGATTGCCGAGGGCGCAATGCCTCCTTGCGGTTCCCGTTTTCTGGGTCAGACAATGCCCGGATCAGCGATGGGATCAATTCGTTGTCATGGAGGTTTAATGCGGCCAGGATCACCACCTTGCGGGAGCCGGCACTGGGGCTCTCGAAGCGGCGGTTCAGGGCCGCGATCGCCTCGTTCCCGGCCGATCACCCGCGGCATGGAGCAGGGAATGGCAGACCAGGGTCCAGCTGGGATCACTATCGAGTGCGGACAGGAGTGGGTGGACAATGCCGTCTCGATCGCTTAGCTCCATCCGGTCATCCTGGGAACGGGCCCTGATCAACTTCTCTATAATGTATGCCGCCGCTTGCCGGACGTCCGGAACCGGATCCCCCGTGACAGTCGCCAGGGCCTCTGGTACTCCATTCATCTTGGCATCCAGGATCCCCAGGGCTTTTACGGCCCCCAGCCGAACCGTGGCATCGCCGCTCTCCAGGTAAGCGAAGAGGGACGTCTCCACTCCCTCGACCTGTTGGATCAATTCCTTTGCAGGATCTGACAGCGGGGTAGGAATGTGCACATCTCCCGGGCCGAAATCACGATCCCTGCCCAGGATATCGAGGAGCGCCGGGACGATCTGCAGGGTCCGTTCCTGTGGCGGGACTTCGAAGATGTGGCGGGTGATGGTCATATCCGGAAAATAGGAACTCTCCCCACTCGCCTTTGTGAGGAGCATCAAGCAAGGAGGACCCTCCTTCCTCCCCCAGGTAAAGGAGCGCTCTGCCCGCGGCGACCTGGAGCCGGTCCTCCTCCCGGACGGTGAGAGGAGGGGGATCGTCCGGCGGGAGCCGAGGTCGGCGAGCCTTCGGATGGCCGCCTCACGCCGGGCGCCGCTTCCCACTTCAGCTCGAGGAGGCTCCACTCCTCAAAAAGCCTGTGGCGGGCAGTACCCGGTGACGGCGAGGAGGGAGATCGCAAGGATCCCCGTCGTGGTTGCGACCCATCGGCCCCTCGTCCTCATGGTGTCCATCCTCCCGTGGCATCGGGGACTGGTCAAGGGCGCAGCGCCAGGGCGTGGACGGAGGCCAGGCCGTCAAAAGGGCGGGGAGGTGAGGCTACGCAGGCTCCGAGGATATTCAGGGAGGGTGCGGAGGTTGGCAGGGGTGGTTGGTCAGACCAGGAGCACTTCACCGGCACAACTTCGCTGGCTCGATTCCTCCGGGACACCACTGATGCTCGCTCATCCATCGCGCATTGGACGAAGACTTCTTCCGGGTTGGTCGGCAGGGCGATCACCAGTGCGTCTCGCCGCATAGGTTCGGTCCTCGTCCCGATCGTGCTGTAATCGACCAGCAGCTTGTTGTCCTCGAGGTAGTCCGGTACTTCACATCCCGCTTCATGTACAACGCTCGTACGAGGTACAGGGATTTGTCCGCCGGCGCGATCCGGTCGACGCCCAATCGACGGAGGGAGCTACCTTCGATCGGGAAGATGCTGATGTCCTCCAGGATCTGCTCGGCGAGGGGCATTGCGTCGGGGGGAACTGACAGGTAGTCCTCGATCTTCCCGGGTTCAACGTAGGTGAAATTCAGAGTCGGCGGATAGGGCCGGAACCAGGAATCGATCATCAGCTCCTCACTCCTTTTCCTGGTCAGATACGCCCGCAGGGCTCTCCGCTGGGGGCTGCCATCCTTCGAGTAGAGGTACTCCTGGTAGGGATCCGAAGTGATCAGGAGATCGAGGTAGTAATAACAGGTCTGGAGAGTATTGCTGGAAGAACCATGCAGCGAGGACGACGATCAGGGCAATGACGCCAGTTGCGAAAGCGACTCGCCTGCCCTTCGACTTCATGATTTCCATCCTCGGGCCGGACGGGTGGATTTGCATCGGACTTCACTCTCGACCACGACCGATTAACCCAGATCCCCGGTGGACTCGATTCCTACCGGAAGAAACCGCCGGAATCACCGGGGATTCTCAATGTTGTCTCGAAGGCTTCGCCGAACCTCTGCTCCACTACCAGGCCCCCCTTCGACCAAGGGGTCAAGGGCGCAGCGCCGGGCGGCGGGTACGAGCCGTTATCTATAGGAAGTTTGTTCCAGCACGATGTCAGGAATGGCAAGGGTTTCGCCAGGGTTCAAGGGGAAAGGCGGCGTCTCCGTGTCGGGATACGCTTGGGTGTGGACGCTGAGCTGGATGCTCTTCCCAGCTGGCAGGTCGTCGAAGGTGAATTTCCCGGAGGAGTCCGTGGTTTCGAGCCCGATGATGACTTCTGGCACGAGTTCCCTGCGTCCCGGTCTCTGTTTGACGTGGGACCTGATGGACCATCACCATGGCGCCGGGCACGCCATTCCCCTGGGAATCGACCACACGGCCGTGGACTGTCGCCGTACAGCTCCAGCTCGAAGACCAGCCCTTCACGGTCCCGGCCTTCCTCGCCCTCGACCTCTCGGGGTGGGATCGGAGAATGGCCGGCATGCCGGAGCCGGAGGGAAGTCTTGCCCGTCCGGAGGCCGCGGATCCAGTACATCCCATCCTTCGAGGTGACCGCCTCCTTCCGCAATCCCGGTTCGACGTGGTCCGCCAAGATTTGCACGCCGGGAATGGGCCGGTCGGACCACCGATTCCCGCACCTGCCCGGAGATCATCCAGCCGCGACCCAGCTTGATCCGGACTCCCTCCGTACTGGAGGAGATTTCCTGGACCGCGGTCACGTAAGAGGGGTGCGTGAGACCATCCGGTGTTTTCCGTCGTCGAGCGTGTCAATGAGGAACGCGCCTTTATTGTCCGTCGGAACGCCGTCCGTCACCGGCGCATCAACCTTCCGGTGCAGGACCCTCCGCTTCTTTTCGCCGTCCGGGTAACGGACCCTCACCAGGGCTTCCGCCACCGGCTTACCATCGGGGGACACGACGGCCCCTGAGATGCGGAGGCCGGGCTCGATCGTGAATCAATGCTCTCCGTTCTCGCCGGCGGTCACCTCGACCTTCTCGATCCACCGCTCCCTGTGCCCCGGGGCGGTGATGCAGAAGTCATAGGTGCCTTTTCCCAAGGTGAGGAACCGGAAGGCGCCCGAGGATCCGCTCGAGACGGCGTCGAGGGAAGGACACTCCCGTGCCCTCCATGAGATCAAAGAGACTGCCGGAGAGGTTCTGGTACGCCTCCACCCGAGCCCTCTCGACCGGCCGGCCGGTCGGATCGTCTTCGATGCCAGCCAGCGCCTCCCCTGGCCCCAGCCGGACCTCCAACCACTCGCGCGGCGCGTGCAGGTTCCTTTCCTCGGCTGGGGAGAATCCTGGCGCGATGGCCTGGAGGGTATAGCACAGATGGAAATTCAGGCCCTGGAGCCGGAAGGAGCCGTCGCTCCCGGCAACCGTCTCGCGGCGGTCGGGCACCCATCCCAGCGAGCAGAGGGGTGTCAGCTTCGCATCCGGGTCGAAGAACTGTTCGATGGCGACCACCCTCGCTCCGGCAATGCCCTTCCCGTCATCCACCACCCGCCCGGAGATGGACGGGACGGAATTCTCGGCCGGGGACGGGCTGCCGGGGTCCGCGCTTATCAGGAGCGCCGCGAGGGGGACCAGGAATGCAAGAGCGGCCATGGGGGTTCTCCTCCATTCGATCGGGGAAAGCGAGGCCCATGATATCCGAACGGGGATGCTCGGACCACCCCAATGCGCACAGCGGGCACCTTCAGCGTCGTCGCCCGCCCCGCCCGAGCATGCCATCGTGGTGTGCGGATGCGGTGGCCTGATGGAGAGCTATCCCTGTCCCCTTGGTCAGGAGGACCCGCCCTTGAAGCGGGTGAACCTCCTGGACGCCAAGGGCATGGCGACGATCTTCCAGCCCTTGCCCGTCGGCAGGCCTCCTCTGGCGGTCTCGGAGGTCTTCCGGTCCATCCGCGAGGCAGCGGAGTGGACGAGGCCGAGCGTCCTGTTCGATCCCTGACGCACTTCACCACAATGCCCCGGGGCCTCACCGGGCTCCGGGGGTTCTTAATTCACCGTCCCGCCCACCAAGGGGATCATCAAATGATCTATGGTCCGCTACGCACGGCACGGACAAAGTAGCTGGTCGCCCTTGCCGTCGCCGTAGAGGACGTAGCCGTCGTAGAAGTAGACGTACCAGGCGCCGCTAGGGACTGCTGACGTTGGTCGACGACGACCAGTACCAGTCCGACACCGCCCCAAACACCGGATCGATCGCCGGATTGAAGCGCCCATAATCGACGATGCTCTCGAAGCTCCCGCACGTTCGGGAGACGCCAGTCGTCGTGGCCGGCGAAGCTCAGGCTCTCGCAGTACTTCAGGGCGTCCTGCCAGTTGAGGCGGTCCTGCATCGTCGCTCGATTCCGTCTCCCGTTCACGTCCGCCGTGTCCTTCTGCCACATGAGCCCCGTGCAGGTGTCCGTCACCGTGCCGTCCCCGTTGTCCACGAAGCGGCCCTCGATCGGGCAGCCCGCCTGGTAGAAGCCGTCCTGGCCGGGAAGTCGGCGCTCGTGCAGGCGATC
Organism: Candidatus Aminicenantota bacterium; assembly: GCA_963848835.1. Lineage (GTDB taxonomy): Bacteria > Acidobacteriota > Aminicenantia > Aminicenantales > UBA4085 > CAWKFB01. The sequence goes on from CAWKFB010000007.1 coordinate 5,997, forward strand.
TCCGCCCCTGCCGCGTTGTAGCACTTCGTCTGCCCCGTGGCGGGAAGTCCGGCGGGGGCACTCGATCGCCACCGGCGCGTGCCCTCCCTGGAATAGCCAGGTCAGAATGTAGATCGCATCGCTGATGTCGATCTTCCCGTCCCCGTTCACGTCGCCGTTCCCGTTGGACGTACCTCCTCCACCTGCCGCGTGGGCTGTTAGTTCCTTCCACGACACCCCAGCAACAAAGCCGACGCTCAACAACACCGAGACCGCGAGTATCTTCTTCATGGCAACCCTCCCTTTGAACAGAAGCCCCGGTTTCAACGACTACACCCAAGATCGTATCCAGGAAGGGACATCGAAGTCCAGGGACGGGCCGGGGTACTACCCGAGGAGCAATCCCGGAAGTGTCATTGAAGTGTCAACTACCTGACCGGCATTTAAAAAACCACAAAGGGACATTTATGTAACTCCCTGTATTGAATGACTTTAAATGGTATCCCCGAGGTGGCTCGAACACCTGACCTGCGGTTTAGGAAACCGCCGCTCTATCCATCTGAGCTACGGGGACACGGTGGGAATGGCACTATATCGCGAAGGCCTCAGCAACGCAAACAGAGGTTTTTTACCCGGACTCGGACCCGGACTCATGCTTGGACACGGACCCCGACACGGCGCGGGCTTCTCCTTGAGCGCGGACCGAACCCCGACTATCTTTCTTTCTAACACGCCATGAACGAAGCCCTCAAAGTCCTGGACACGACCCTCTATCCCTTCGCGACGACGATCGACATGGAGAGCCCCCGCCTTCTGGTCTTCCGCTCGCAGGTGGATGCCGACATCGCCCGGATGCGGACCCTCCTTGAGACCTCCCTGGGGACGCTCGCTGATGACCCCGCCTCCCCCGCCGCGGCTCCCGCTCCCCGTCTCTGGACAGGGGCCCAAACCGAGACCCGCACCAACGCTGCCGCGGGGCCTTCCCCTTCCGAGCCCCTTCCGCCTCCTGCGCCCCCACGCCAAGACCTGCAAGTCCTCCTGGACCGTGGGCCGCATGATCGAGGCCGGGATCACCCGGTTCAAAGCGACGCCCAACGAATTGACCCTCCTCCTGACGGCCGGTGTCCGGGACATCTTCCTTGCCTATCCCCCACTGCCCCACCTGGCCGAGAGGATCGCCCGGACCATCGCCCTGACGAACGCCCGACGAACGCCCGGACGATCGCCGCGGACCGTCCCTCGACGGACACGCCCCTGGTCCTCCGGGCCCAGGTGGGCGCCCTGGAGCACGCGGCGGCACTGGCGGCCGCGGCCGCCCGGTCCGGCGTCACGATCGAGTACTTCCTCGACCTCAATGTGGGCATGGGACGCACGGGGATCCACGTCGCGGCTGCACTGGCGCTCTTCGATTCCATCGGCCGGCTCCCGGACTCCGCGGCGCGCCTGCGCTTCGCCGGCCTCCACGCCTACGCCGGGCAGAACCACGGCGCCACGGCGGAGGAACGCTCGCGCGAAGCGGAGCGCTCCATGGCTCTCGCGACATCCCTTGCCGGCGAGCTGGCCCGTCGCGGCACTCCGGTCCCCCGCATCGTGGTCGCAGGCACACCCGCTTTCCTTGCGGAGCTGGAGGTCCTGCGGCGCCTCCTGCCGGGCCAGGGGCCTGGCGGCACCGCCAACTCCGACCCGGAGATCGAGGTCTCCCCGGGCACCTGGATCTACTGGGACTCGGCCAGCGAGCGCCTCCTGCCAGGTCTCTTCACGCCGGCCTGCCTCCTCTTCGCCCGCGTCATTGACCGGCCCGGCTCCGACCGGATCACCATCGACATGGGCCACAAGCGCTGGGCCATCGACGCGGGCCCCTTGGAGATCTTCGGCATCCCCGGGCTCGAGGTGGCTGCGATCTCGGAGGAGCACACGGTCCTGCGGGTCCGGGCCCGGCGCGGGACCTGCGCATCGGCGATCCGGTCCTCGCGGTCCCCCGCCACGTCTGCCCCACCGTGAACCTTTGGGAGTCCTTCGACCTTATCGGACCCGACGGGCGCATCGAAGCGGCCGCGCTCCCCAATGACGGCCGGAACCGCTGAGCACGCCGCACAAGCTTCACACTTCTGCGGCCCGGTTCCGGGAACATCTTCCGGCCCGGCCCCGTTGGCCGTTCGCTGCCCAGCGGCATATACTCTTCCGGCAAATCATGGCATCCAAAGACACCAAGCCAACGGGCAAAGATCCGCTCCGGGATCTCCTCGACGAGAAGTCCCTCGCCGACGAAATCACCAATGCGATTGCCGGGAACGACTGCCCCGGGGACAAGGAGCTCTTCGCCTACATCCGCAAGGAGCTTCAGGATGCGGAGCGGGTGGAGATCAAGAGCCACCTCATCTTCTGCAGCCGCTGCAAGGACCGGGAGAAGAACTTCCAGAAGGACCTGGCCTTCAAGGTCGACGAGACCAAGCTCCAGACGGACGGCAAGAGACACAAGAGTTTCCGCAAATTCAAGCTCACCCCTTTGGCGAAGCAGCGCTCCTTCGCTCTCACGGTGACCCTGGCCGCAACGGCGGCCCTGGCCGTGGGCATCGGCTCCTACCTGATCCTCCTGTGGAGCGGCACGAGCGTCTCCTTCGGCGGGAGGTTCGTCCATGCCCAGGGGAGGGACCTCCAGCTCCACAAGAGCCAGCCCTTCCTGTTCGAAGTCCGCACCCCCCAGGCCCATCTACCTGATCCAGATCGCCATCGACGGCGACGGCCGGATCGTCTCCGGCATCCTCGCTGGCAAGGCCGACGGCCAGTACAACGACAAGGACGACATCCAGATCACGCCGGGTGCCACGGGCGACTTCGACCTCTATCTTCATCCCCTGCGAGGCCAGCGAAGGCTTCCCAAACCGGCTCCTCGACAATATCCTGCAGTTCGTGAAGACCGAGAAATCCCTGAGCCGGTTGAACCAGCGCCGCGGGGTCGAGAATGGCCCTGAGCCTCTACCGGGTCAAGTTCATCCATGAGATCTGCCAGGTAAAGCCCTGAGCCCATCGAAAAAGCCCCCCCTGCGGAGAAGCCCCGAGCCGGAAGTCATCGATGACCGGCTGGAGGTGGAAAGCTACCGGGACGCCGATTTCTCCGAAGTGAACGATGGCGTCGCCCGCAGGGCTCTGCATTTGGCGGGGCCGCGAGGCCGGGCCATTGACCTGGGGACGGGCCCCGCCGAGATCCCCGTATTCCTGTGCCGCCGGGCGCCCCTGTGGCGCGTCCTGGCCGTCAATGCTTCGCGCAACATGCTCCGCGAGGCGGCGCGGCGGGTGGCGCAGGAGGGGCTCGGCCAAAGGATCCGGCTCCTCCTGGGCAATGCGAAGAGGCTCCGCCGCCTCCCTGGAGGCTTCGACCTGGTCCTCTCCAACAGCCTCCTGCACCACCTCCAGGATCCCATTCCCTTCTGGCGCGAGGTGGGCCGCCTTGCGGGACTGGGGCGCCTGGGGGAAAGCGCGGGATGGTGATGGTCCAGGACCTGGCCCGGCCGGCGGACCTCGCCTCGGCCCGACGCCTCGTGCGGATCCACTCCCAGGGCGCAGCGCCCCTCCTGAAGGAACTCTTCCATCGGTCGCTCCTGGCGGCATTCACGCCGCGGGAGGTGCGCGCGCAGATCCGGGCCGCCGGCCTGGGAGGCCTGAAAGTGCGGATGGTCAGCGACCGCCACCTCGTGGTCTACGGACGGCCGGTGCGGCGCAAGGACCCGCGCAAGAAATAACCTACCTCGCCGGTTACAATACCCCCCATGGTTCGGACCAGTCGCCGAAGACCACACCCCCGAGATCTTCCATCCGAACCCGGAGCTACTCTCCAAGGATGTCCGCGCCCCGGTGCCCCTGACGGCGAACTCCCGGCGGCTTCTCCAGGGAACGGTCCGTCTCCTCCTGAACCAGAGCCAGGCGGCGCCGGAAGTGGTGGAGCCCGCGGCCACCTCGGGCGGAGGCCTCATACACGCCTGTCGGTTCATCCTGGGCGCCAACCGCCTGGTCACGGCACCCCGCGGCGAGCTTCCGGGAGCGGTCCGGGCCATGCTTTGGGCCTGCAAGGACATCCAGGGAGCCAAGGACGCCATCTACAGCCTCGAGCAGTCCTGCCCGGGCGGGCCCGCCACCCGGAGCGCCGAGGGATTCTCCCGATTGAAGGACTACATGGCCGTCCTGGAGCCGCGCCTGGAGGAGCATGGGCTTCCCGGTCCGCATGGACCTGGACCGCTTCGGCATCCTCCAGGTCCACCTGGACGAGGCCTACGACCAGATCGCCCTCCAGCTCCAGATCTTCTACAAGGCCGTGGCCCAGCGCAGCGATCTGGCGCAGTTCCAGCGGTTCGCCCGGGGATTCGCCCGATCCATGGGACGGGAGGTCATTGCCGATCTCGTCCTGGGCCTCGGCGCGGGGCCGGGCAAGGAGCGCACAGGGCTGATGGCGCTCCTGCCGGAGCTCGAGGTGGAGTTCGGTCGGCTCGGGACCCGGCCCGGCAGGCGCGCCGAGCCCGGGCCGACCCGAGCCGGCCCGGGCTGGGATCGGGAGCGGCAGGAAGCGGAGGCGCTGGCTCTCGGCGGCCAAGGCGAAGGCGGGCGAGAAGGCGACGGCGTGGCGACGATGTCGCCCTGTCGCACAGGACGCTCAACAGGCCCCAGATGAGGAGCTGGAGCCCGGTCCTATGACGACGTTTTCCGTCCCGCATCCCTCCCGCTCCGCGATCAGGCGCCGAGGCGCGGCAGGCCCGCGGCCGATCCGTAGCCGCCCGGGCCGACCTGGCGTACGAAGCCACGGCCCGCTCGACGGCCGCCGCCGGCGCGGGAAGGTTCGTGTTCCCGATATTCAGCCGGACGATCGTCCGGCCCTCCTGTTCCATCCGGAGCGCCCTTTCGGCCAAAGCATAGAAGCTGATGATGTCACTCCAGGTTCTTCCGCAGCCGGCCGAAGAGCTTCCGGGCCTCATCGTGATCGCGTCCCCTGATGACGTGCTTCAGATATTCGAGGTTGGCCGTCACCTTGTCGAGCTGGGGGAGCGAGCCGGGATTGAAGAGGATCTCGGCCAGGAGCTGGTCGTCCTCGGCCAGCAGCCCGCGGGCGATCTTGAGGTGGCGGGAGAACGTGGACCCCGGAACGACCGTCTCGTCGACGCCGGTGGCGAAGACGAGCGAGGCGACGAAGGGCGCGGTCAGCGAATAGGCCATCATCCGATCGTGCTCGGCGAACCAGTATTCGAAGACGCGAACGCCCAGCCGGCCGAACATCGAGCGAAAGGGCGCCGTCCCCGCGGCGTCCGATTCCGAGATGATCACGGCGTTCTCGTTCCGCAGGGAATCCATGTCCGCGAACGTCGGCCGCGAACATCGGATGGAGGGAGGCGAACCGGAACCGCGCAGCCGGCGTGATACTCCGGCAGGGCGCCCTTGATCGAAGCGACGTCGACGAGGAGACAGCCCGGCTCGAGCCGGGGCACCGCCGCGCGGAACGCGTCGACGGTACCCGAGAGCGTCACCGCGTTGACGACGCATCTCCGGGCGGAATCCGGCCAGGTCCTCGAGCGCCGGAAGGATCTCGGCATTGCGGACGGCTTCGGCCCTGTCCCGCCGGACGTCATGAACGGCGACGGAGTTCTCCGCGCCGAGTTCCCGGCCAGCCAGGCCCCCATCTTTCCCGCACCAGAATGGCGATCCTCATATGTTTTCTCCTTTTCCTGCAGTCTTCGCGATTCGGCCAGGATCTTCCGGTAGATCCGGGTCAGGGCTTCCGGATCCGCCGGCGGCCGGGCCCGCTCTCGCACCCTCAAAAGGATCGATCGCTCCCGCTCCGGATCCCGCGCCGCCTTCTTGAGCTTTCGCGTCCGGAGGGCATAGCGGAAGCGCAGGTTCAATGATCGGATGATCCGGTCGTCGAGCCCGTCGATCCTGTCCCGGAGGTCCTCGAGGCTCATGGCCTCCTCCCCGCGACTCGGGAGATCCGGCCGGCGATGAGCATCAGGTCGGCCAGGACGATCGCCGCCGCCGCTTCGACGACGACGGGGACGCGGAGGGCGAAGCAGGCGTCGTGCCGTCCGCCGACGCGGAGAACGGCCGGCCGCCCGTCTTCAGATCGATCGTCCGCTGGGGCTTGGAAATACTCGCCGCCGGGCGCACGGCCGTCCGGAAGACGATCTCGCCTCCGCCCGTCAGGCCGCCGTAGATCCCGCCCGCGTGCGCCGTCGCGGTGCGTCCCCGCGCGTCGAGGATGGGATCGTTGAATGCGCTCCCCCGCATTCGCGCCGCATCGAACCCCGCTCCGAACGCGATCCCCTTGATGCCCGGGATCGAAAAGACGGCGTGGGCGAGGAGCGACTCGGCGGAATCGAAGAACGGCTCGCCCAAGCCGGGGGGAAGCCCCGTGATCCGGCATTCCACGACGCCGCCGACCAGTCTCCTCGGAAGCCGCGGCCGCGACGGCTTCTCGGATCTCCCCTCGGCCCGTGCGGCCCGCGGCTTCGGCGAGGCGCGCCCGGACACGGGCCGGGGCGATCATTCTCTTGGCCACGACGCCCGCGGCCACGAGCGGTGCGGTCAGCCGGCCCGAAAAATGCCCGCCGCCCCGCGGATCGTTGAACCCGGCGAACCGGACCGCGGCCGTGAAATCGACGTGCCCCGGCCGCGGCGTCCGGCGGAACCTTGCGTAGCCCGCGGACCAGACGTCCCGGTTTTCGATCCAGATGAGAAGAGGCGCGCCCGTTGCCCGGCCGGCGAACACGCCTGTTCGAAAGACCGGCAGGTCTTCTTCCCGGCGCGGGGTCGTCCCGGCCTCGCCGCTCCGCCGCCGGCCGAGATCGCGGCCGAAATCGCCCGCTTTCAGGGGCAGTCCGGCCGGGACGCCGTCGAGAAGCGCGCCGACGCCCGCCCCATGGGATTCGCCGAGCAGGCTGACCCTGAAGATCCTTCCCATCGTGTTCATGTCTTCTCCTTCAGCGCATCGAGGTCGTCGAAGAATTCCGGATAGGATTTCGCCGCGCATTCCGGCCCTTCGACGGCCACCCCCTCCTCCGAAGCCAGGCCCGCCACCGCGCCCGCCATGGCGATCCTGTGGTCGCCCCGGGACCGGATCGTTCCCCCGCGGAGGCGTCCGCCGCGGATCGCCATCACGTCCCCGCTGACGGTCACGTCCGCCCCGATCCTCCGGAACTCCTCCTCGAGGGCCGCGGCCCGGTCGCTTTCCTTGTGCCTCAGCCGGCCGGCTCCGCGGAGAACGCTCGTTCCCGGGCAAAAGCAGGCGAGGGCGACGAGCGGCGGGAAGAGATCGGGGCATTCCGTCGCGTCGAACTCGAAACCGCGGAGATCCGCCCGGGCGGCTCCGGCCCGGTCCCCGGTTCGCTCCACCTCGGCTCCGGCCGCTCTCAGCGCGTCGAGAACCGCGCTGTCCGGCTGGTCCACGGGCAGGTTCGTGACGATCGTCCGGCCCGCGACGGCCCCGGCGACGAGCCAGAAAGCCGCGGCCGACCAATCCCCTTCGACGGCATAGACGCCCGGCCGGTAGGCCTGGCCGCCCCGGACGCGAAAACGGACCGCGCTCTTGTCCGCATCGGCCGCGACTCCGAAGCGGGCCATGACCGCGAGCGTCAGGGCGAGATAGCCCCGGCTGACGGCGTTCCGGACCTCGATTTCGGAATCCTCACGGCACAGGGGCAGGGCCATGAGCAGGCCGCTCGCCAATTGCGACGTCAGCGATCCGTCCACCGCGATCCGCCCTCCGCGGAGGGGGCCCCGAATGGACACGGGGGGGAAGCCCGAGGCCGTCGCGCATTCGACACCGAGGGAGCGCAGAGGCTCCACGATCATCTCCATCGGCCTCCTCCCCAAGCTCCCGCTTCCTTCGAGCGAGAACCGCTCCGGAAACAGGGCCGCGATCGGCGCGGCCATCCGCATGACCGTCGCGGATTCGCCGCAGTTCAGGCGGCCCCCGCGGGCCCTGCTGCCGCCGCGGACCTCAATGTCTTCCCCGGCGAGCCGGACATCGGCGCCGAGCCCCGAGGCCGCCTCCATGGCCGCCACGACGTCGCCGCAGCCGCCCGCGTTCCGGATGACGCACGGGCCTTCGGCCAAAGCCGCGGCGAGGAGCAGCCTCTGTCCGACGCTCTTCGAAGGCGGCGCGGCGATGGTCCCATCAATCGTCGAGGGCGCGATGTATCTCATCGATGATCCTTTCGGCGGCGGCTTCCGGCCCGCCGTCTCCGTCGTCGTTGCCCACGACCGCGTCGGCCGCCCGGGCATAAGCCGTGATCCGGCCGCGGAAGATCCTTTCGGCCGCTTCCGGGGACCCCTCGATCGGAAAGAGCGGGCGGCTTCCGTCGGGGATCCTCCGGCCGGCCGTCCCGGGATCGGCCGCGATCCAGAACGTCACGGCATCGCGCTTGACGCGCTCGCCGTTCGCCGGATCCAGGACGGCGCCGCCTCCCAAGGCCGCGACGGTGTCCGTGCCGAGGTCGAGCCGCCGTATCAGCCGCTTCTCCCTTCTCCGAAAGGCCGCCTCGCCGTAACGGGCGAAATAATCGGAGATGGAGAGGCCGGTGTCGGCCGATAACCGAGCGTCCGTATCGATGAAGCGGCGGCCGGTCCGCCTCGCGACCAGCTCTCCGATCGTGCTTTTCCCGGCGCCCATGAACCCGATGAGGGCCAATCCCGGCTTGGAGACCGGGGCCGTCGCGCTCCGCAGCGCTTCTCTCATCGCCGCCTCCGGCGCGGGGAGCCCCGTGAACAGCGCGAAAGCGGGGACGGCTTGATACAGGAGCCATTCCACGCCTGGGATGACGGTACAGCCGCGCTCGGCTGCGTCCTCGGATAGGATCGAGGCCGGATAGAGGGCGTCCAGCACGACTTGGCCGCTGTGGAGACATTCCCGTCCGATCACCCGCTCCCGGACGGCGAGGCAGGACACGATGATCTCCGCGGTCCGGACGCAATCTTCGCGACGCGCCCAGACCTCCGCGCGGCAGCCGAGCGCGCGGGCGGCGCCTTCGGCCCGGCCGGGAGTCCTGTTGACGAGAGTGACCGAGGCCCCGGCCCGGGCGAGACCGAACGCCGCGGCCCGTCCGGCTCCCCCCGCGCCCAGGATGACCGCGCGCCGCCCGCGCGGGCTTCGTCCGGCCGCCTCAAGCGCGCCGACCACTCCGTCGGGATCGGTGTTGAACCCGAACCAGCCGCCGTCCTTTCGGACGAGGGTGTTGGCCGCTCCGATTGTTCGGGCGGCGGGATCGAGCCCCGAAAGGTGCGGCAGGATGCTTTCCTTGAACGGCGAGGTGATGTTCATCCCGGCGAGCCCGAGCCGGTCGGCCATGACGAGCGCTTCGGCCGCCGACCGGGCGGCCAGCCGGGTGGCGAGCCCGGGAAGTCCGGCGGCGGCGAATCCGGCCCGGTATATCTCCGGGCTGAGGCTGTGGAGGATGGGATTTCCGGCCACGGCGAAGATCCGGGGCTCAGGCATGTGCGATCGCCTTCCACACGCGGACCAGGACCGCGGCCGGGACCTGGCCGGGCGCGGTTTGCCGGCCCGGGGCCGGAGCCGCGTAGGTGAAGGGAGCGCCGAGCCCGGGGGCCGCGACGCGCGTGATGGCGCCTTTCGACCCCATCCCGATGACGATCGTCGGCCGCGGATCGTCGAGGAGGCCGAGGAGCCGGGCATTGTCCCGGCGGCCGCGGCTGCGGCAGGCGATCTTGGCGATGTCGGCGCCGGCGGCGAAGGCCTTGTTCCGCAGGCGTTCCAGGATCGCCCGGGACGGTGTGCCTTCCGTATCGTGATAGGAGATGATCACCCGGCACCGGCGGCGCTTGGCTTCCCGGATGAGCTTTCGCGACTCTTCTCCGAGCTTCTCAATTTCCACGTCGACGTAGGCCGCGCCCGCCCGGACGGCCGCGCAAAGAAGCCGCAGGCGCTCCGCTTCCGGGACGCGTCCCGGCCGGAAGGTCGCGATCCTGCGGCCGGGGCCGGAGAAGATCGTCCGGATCCCGGCTTCCGTCAGGTCTTCGATCGCATCGAGCCGGATCTCGGCGAAGGGGCGGCCGCGCAAGGCCCGCGCGACGGCGGCCGCGGAACGTCCGGCCAGGCTAACACACAGCATCGAAATGCTCCTTGAGCTCCCCGGCCGGGATCGAGCGGATGATCGCCCGGCCGATCGCGCCTTTCAGGAGGACGAAGCGCACGGCATCACCGGCCCGTTTCTTGTCTTTGTCCATCGAGGAGAGGCGCGCGCCGCTGACCGGCCCGCGGACGTGGGAAGCCCGAGGGACCGGAGAAGCCGGATGAGCCGCGCGGCTTCGGTTTCGGGCAGAAGCCCCAGCCGGGCCGAGATCCGGGCGGCCGCGCACATCCCGACCGCGACCGCCTCGCCGTGGCGGAATCGCCCCTCTCTCTCCAGGGCGTGGCCGAAGGTATGCCCGAAGTTCAAGAGCCGGCGGGGGCCGGTTTCGAGCTCGTCGCGCTCGACGATCCGGGCTTTGAGGCGAAGCGATCGCTCGATGAGCCCGCGCGTCACGGCCGGATCCAGGGCCAGGGCTTTCCCGGCATGGCGCTCGAGGTCCCGGAACATGCCCGCGTCGGCGATGGCGGCGGATTTGACGATCTCGGCCAGTCCGTTGCGGACCTCGCGGCGCGGGAGCGTCTCGAGGAAGCCGGTGTCGATGAGGACGAGGTCCGGCTGTCGGATCGTCCCGATCAGGTTCTTGAAGCGGTCGAGGTTGACGCCGTTCTTCCCTCCGAGGCAGGCGTCGGCCTGGGCCAGGAGCGTCGTCGGCACGATCACGAGCCGGAGCCCCCGCATGTAGAGGGCCGCGGCCAGGCCGGCCACGTCGCTCACGAGGCCGCCCCCCACGGCCGCGACGGTCGTCGTCCGGTCGGCCCCGGCGCGCAGGAGGCGCTTGAGCAGGTCATCCACCGCGGCGAGCGTTTTACGCCCTTCTCCCCGTCCGGCGAACAGCACGCGCCAGCCCGAGAAAAAGCTCCGGTGAAGGCCGAAGACGCGGCGGTCGGTGACCAGGATCGAGCCCGCCCGCGGGCAATGATCCTCGAGCCGGGCGGGCCCGTCGAGGAACGCGATCCGGGTGCGCGCGTCCGGCCTTCGGAGCCTCAATGGCCTCATTGGAGCCGCTCCCAACATTCTCGGACCGCCCGGACCTTCCGGACCAGGTTCCGGAACGGCTCGGGGGGCAGGGTCTGGGGCCGGTCGCTCACGGCTTCCTCCGGATGGACGTGCGCCTCGATGAGGAGTCCGTCCGAGCCGGCGGCGGCCGCGGCGAGCGACATGGGCTCGATCAGGCTCGCCCGTCCGGTCCCGTGGGCGGGATCGACGATGATCGGAAGATGGGAGAGCTCACGGATGGCGGGGACGGCGCTCAGGTCCAGCGTGTTCCGGGTGTAGACCTCGAACGTCCGGATGCCCCGCTCGCAGAGGATGACGCCGGAGTTGCCTCCGCTCAGGATGTATTCCGCGCTGTTGAGCCATTCTTCGAGGGTGGAGTTCATTCCCCGCTTGAGCAGGACCGGTCGGCTGCCTTTGCCGGCCTCCTTGAGCAGGGAGAAATTCTGGATGTTCCGCGCCCCGATCTGGATGACGTCGGCGAACTCGGAGACCCAGGGGACGTCGCGCGGGTCGAGCACCTCGGTCACGATGGGCAGCCCGGTCTCGCGGCGCGCCTTTTCGAGGATCTTCAGCCCGGCGAGCCCCAATCCCTGGAAGGAGTAGGGCGATGTCCGCGGCTTGAACGCGCCTCCGCGCAGGGCGTCCGCGCCGGCCTCCTTCACCATCCAGGCCGTGTCCAGGAGCTGCCGCTCGCTTTCGACGCTGCACGGGCCGGCGATCACGATGAACGACTCCCCGAACCTGAGGGAGCCGACGGGTATGACGGATTTCGGGCGATCCGAACGGGCGAAAAGCTGGGGTTGTTCCATTGCGCCTCCTAGCGTCAGAGCTTTCCCTTGGAAAAAAGGAGAGGAAGGGAGGACGGTGGTTTATCGGGCTTGGGGCCCGAAATAATAATAATAGAGCGCGGAGGCGCTGCTCGGAGAGACCGGCCGACGCGTCGGCTCGACCGCCTGACCGGCTTTTCGAAGCAGCATGCGCGCAGATTACAGAAAGCGCTTCGGGATGTCAAGGGTGAAATTCATTTGAAATTCCTCTCGGGCGGGATTTTTTCCGCTGGCGAAAAGGGAAAAGCCGGGCCGTCCGTTTGGTTTCCGGATCGACCGCGCTCCGGATTTGACATCGTTTTGCCTCGATTTCGAGGCCTTAAAGCGCAATCGTGGAAAGGATTATTAGTCTCATGGCTTTCCCTCATTCCGCCGCCGGCTCCGGTTGGCATGCCGATTGCATTATCGATGCGGGTGAGGCGTCCTATTCGTGGCGCCAAAGGAGAAGACATGAAGATCAAAGCTGTCGTCATCGCGGCGCTCCTGCTCCTGGCCCCCCTCTCGGCCGGCGCGTCGATCGGGGTCAAGGCCGGATTCAACTTCGCCAACGTCACGAACGCCTCGTCGATCAACGCATCGAGCCAGACCGGTTTCATGGCCGGCGTTTTCATGGGCCCGCCGAGCGGAGTCTTGCTGGGCTTCCAATCGGAATTGGTCTTCTCGCGCCAGGGCTACGATTTCAAGACGAACCAGACGACGGGCTCGGTGAAGCTGGACTATCTCCTCTTGCCCCAGCTGCTCACCCTCAACTTCGCGAATATCGTCCGAGCCCAGGCGGGATTCCAGCTCTCTTATCTATTGAAGGCCAAAGTCGAGGGGGCCGCGACGGGCGACCCGGAGACGGACAAGCTTCTGGACCTCTTCAATCGTCTGGACTACGGATTGGCCGGCGGCGTGGAGGTCTCTCCGTTCATGGGATTCCTGGTCGGGGCGAGGATCAATATCAGCTTCGGGAAGCTTTATAAGGAGGTCGCCGAACCGCCCTCTTTCTTCCCCAGCGTCAACGCCAAGAACAACGTGTTTCAGATCTACGGCGGATACCGGTTCTGAGGCCGGCGAGCGTCGGGAGGCCTCGGCCCGGCCCCGATCGTCACCGCGATCGCGAAGATCGAGGGGGACCGTCCGCTCCGAGCCGGTCGAGCTTGTCGAGCAGGACTGCGGACAGGACCCGGACGCCGACGGCGATGCCGTCCTCGTCGGCCGTGAACAAAGGCGAATGCAAGGTGGCCGTCGATCCCTTGGGCTCGACGCCCAGGTAGAGCATGGCCGCCGGCATCTCCCGGCCGAAATAGCTGAAGTCCTCGCCGCCCATGCCGGGGGCGTCCCGGACGACGTTTGCCTTGCCGAGCAGCCGCTCGGCCACGGCGACCGCCTCCATCGTCAGGGCGGGATCATTGTACGTCGCCGGAGTGCCGAAGGAATACTCGAGCGTATATTTCGCCCCCGAGGCCTCGCAGATGTTGGCGATCGTCCGCTCGATCTTCTCCCGGACGACCTTGCGCTGGTCGTCGCCGAAGGTCCGGACGGTCGCTTTGAGGTCGGCCCGCTCGGGGATGATGTTGCTGACCGTCCCGGCGTGAAACGAGCCCACCGTGATCACGGTGTCGTCATGGACGTCGATCTGCCGCGCCACAAGCACCTGGAGGGCGACGACGATCTGGGAGGCGACGACGATCGGATCGACGCAGATGTTGGGATGGGCCCCGTGGCCGCCTTCGGACAGGACCGAGAGCGCGGCCGAGTCCACGTTGGCCATGGCGTAGCCCGGGACGTACTTGATGACCCCGGCCGGGGCCGAGTCGTCCACATGGACGCCGAACATCGCGGCGGGTTTGATGTCCCGGAAGACGCCCTCCCGGATCATCCGGGCCGCGCCGCCGACGGATTCCTCGGCCGGCTGGGCGATGAAGAGGACGGTCCCGGCGATCTCCGGCCGGAGGCGCGACAGAACGGTCGCGACGCCCATCAGGACGGTCGTGTGGATGTCGTGGCCGCAGGCGTGCATGACGCCCGTCTCCCTGCCGCCGAGGACGGCCCGGACGGTCGAGGCGAAGGGCAGGCCCGTGTCTTCGGTGATGGGCAGGGCGTCCATATCGCCGCGCAGCCCGACGACCGGTCCCGGCTTGCCTCCCCGTAGGATTCCGAGGACGCCCGTTCCCGCGATTCCCGTCCGAACCTCGAGGCCGAGGGCCTTGAACCGGTCGGCGACGAGGGCGGCCGTGCGCGTCTCCTGCGTCGACAGCTCGGGATGGGCGTGGATGTCGCGGCGGACGGCGATGAGCTCAGGACCGATCTCCTGGACGATGGCGGAGATCCGCCGGTCGGCGTCGCGGACCTGGGCCGGGTTTGCCGCCGCCGCGCCGAAGATCAGAAGGGACGCGGCCGCGGCCGAGAGGGCGTTCTTGTTCATAGCCTCACCTCAAGCCGATCTCGAGGAGGACCGGATTGTGGTCGGAGAATCTGAAGTCGAGCGGCTGGGTTTTCACTTCGAGGACCTGGACGTTGGGCGAGAGGATGAAGAAATCGATGACCGTCGCCTTCGTCGCGCCGGGCCGGAGCGGGGCGCCGACGTCCCGGTTGGATGGCGAGCGGAGATCATAAGCGACCGTCCAGCCGGCCGGGAACAGCGCGTCGCTCATCGCCTCGGTCGCCTGGGCCGGGAACGGGCCTCCCAGGGCCTTGGGGTCGAAGCCGGGCGGATTCTGGTTCCAGTCGCCGCCGGCGACGACGTAGTTGCCCTTCTCGAATTCCCGTACCATCAAGTCGCGGATGAGGGGCATCTCGACCTGGCGGAGCGCGCCGCCCGGATCGTAGGCCGAGTTGTGATTGTTGAGGAGGACGAGGTCTTTTCCACCCGCGGTCTTGAACCGGGAGAGGAGGAAGCAGCGGTCGAGCATGAAGAGCTGCTTGGGCCAGCTATAGGCGGAATGGTAAGCATACCGCTCCGCCGAGACCGGGACGGACTTGGACAAGGTCATCTGGCCGGCCTCGATCCGGCCGAGCGGATTCAGGAACGGGACGGGATTGAACCGGACCAGGTAGTTGACCCCGAAGGAATTCGCGAACCCCCGGAGAGTGGCTTCAATGATCTCCGTCTCGTCCCGCTTCCCCGTCCGGGCGGAGCGTTTGTCCACTTCCTGGAGGATGATGAAATCCGCGCCGGCCGAGGCCCGCAGATGGTCCAGGATCCCGGCGATGAATGTGTCGGCCTGCGCCGGGGTCGGGCGGACCATCTTGCCGCCGTCGTAGAAGAAATCCATGTCCGCACCCAGGCCGCCGTAGCCGATGTTCCAGGACAGGACGGTCAGCTCGGAGCCGAGGAGCTCGCCTGAAGCGCCGTTGGCCCGGACGTCGAGAGGGACGATGTCCGGGGGCCGGAAGTCCGTCACCGTCGCCAGCCCGATCACCGCGCCGAGGTAGAGACCCGCGATCAGGACCGCCGCCCCGATGAGCTTGAAGAGGAGCTTCAGGATCTTCATGGCAACCGGATTATATGGGAATCGGGAGCGGGGAATCAATTTGCCGGCGGGGCCGGCCCTCGGAAACCGCTTGACATGAATTTCCGGGCGGGGATAAAACCATTCCAGGAGGATGCGATATGGTCATGAAAAAAACGGCCCCCGGGTCGTCTTTCCGGCTCGGCGCGTTGGCCCCGATCCTTTTCGTCCTCGGCCTCGGCTTCTGTTCGGGCGGGGGCGGCGCGCCTTCCGTCGGCGCGAGGGTCCTGGGCGTCGAGGAGCTCAGCCGGCTCGACCTCCTGCCCCGGCTCAAACAATCGGTCAAGGTCGGGCTCGTCTCGAGCTACGACCGGAAGGGCGGCAACGACGACGGATTCTCGGGAGCCTATTCCTTCGTCCGCAAGGAGCCCGGCGGCCTGGTCCTGGCCGATATTGCCGGGCCTGGCATCATCACCCGGATCCACACGCCGACGCCGACGGACGATCTCATCGAGTTCTATTTCGACGGCGAGAGCACGCCCCGGATCAGCCTCAAGTTGACCGATCTCTATGCTGGGACGCATGCGCCGTTCCTCGCTCCTCTCGCCGTGACGGGCGCCGGCGGCTATACGTCTTACGTTCCGCTGACATTCCGAAAGTCCTGCAAGATCCTCCTCCGGGCGGAGACCTTCATGTTCTACGACATCAATTACGCCCAATATCCCCCGGACACCGACCTGCCGACGTTCGAAAACCCGCCCTCCCCGGAATTCCGGCGCCATCTCGACGCCGCGGCGAAGCTTTTTGCCCGGACGGGGACGGATATCAGCGAGGCGCTCGTTCCGGCCGGGACGCCCGTCTCCCGGACCCCGGTCCAAGGGTCTCTGGCGCCGGGAGGATCGCTGACCCTCTTCAAATCGTCCCGCCCCGGCCGGATCCTCGGTCTCAAGCTCGGGCCCGCTTCCGCCTTTGCCGGAACGGAGCGCGACGTTCTGATCCGCATCTTCTGGGACGGGGCGGCCGAGCCGGCCGTCAGCTGCCCGGTGGGCGATTTTTTCGGCTACAGCTTCGGCGATCCCGCCGTTCGCTCCCTCCTCCTCGGCACGGACGAAGATACGAACTATGTCTATCTTCCCATGCCGTTCGCCCGCTCGGCCCGGGTCGAGCTCGTTTCCGAAAGGACGGCGGGTCCTCCGATCGGCGTTCGGGCCGAGATCGTCCACGCCCCGCTCGGCAAGGCCGCCGACGAAGGCCGCTTCTACGCCCTCTGGCGGCGCGAGAATCCCTGCACCCCCGGCGTCCCGTATACGTATCTCCGGACGACCGGACGGGGGCACGTGGTCGGCGTCATCCTCCAGGCCCAAGGCCTCGAGTCCGGCAGCACGCCCTTCTTCGAGGGCGACGACCGGGCCGAGATCGACGGCGAGATGGCGATCTTCGGAACGGGCTCCGAAGACTCGTTCAACGGAGGATATTACGACATCCCCGGCCGCTGGGAGACGCGGACCTCCCTCCCGCTCAGCGGCTGTCTCGATTACAAAAAGCCGCTGGCCCGGACGGGAGGCTATCGCTTTATGATCACGGACGCGTACGCCTACGCCAAGAGCATCGATTACACGATCGAGCACGGACCGGAGGGGAACGCGATCCCGACGGATTATGCGAGCGTCGTCTTTCTCTATTCGGAGGAACCGCCGCCGCCCGCCGCCCCTCTTCTCCCGGCGGCGGCTCGAAGGGTCGCGAGTCTCGACCGGATCGTTTTTGTCCCGGGCTGGAACGTTCCCATCCGCACGACCTCGCTCCGCAACGCGAGCTGGACGAAGGCGGCCGAGCGTGTGGGGAAGGATGACGTCCGCTATTTCTCAATGAAGACTTCGGGTCCCTTCCGCTACGGCCATCATGTCTCGTTCATCTGCGATCTTCCGGCCGCGGGGCGCTACAGGATTTCGGTCAAGGCGGTCCTGGGCCCCGACCAAGGAATCTTGAGGCTCTTCGAACGGGATTGTCCGGCCGGGGAGCCGGCGAACCTCTACGCGGCGGCGCGGTCGCTGAGCGAAGCCCTTCCGTTGGGTGTGTTCGAAATGCGCCGCGGCGAGAATCTCCTTTATCTTCATCTCACGGGCGCCGATCCGCGGTCCAAGGGGATCGGGTTCGACCTCGTCGAGATCATTTTCGAAAAGACGTGAAGGATCCGTCTTAGTTTATAATCCTCCCGAAAGGAGCGCCGTGGTCCCGCTCGTCATCCAAGGCCTATCGAAGCGTTTCGGCCCGATCCGCGCCCTCGACGGCGTGAGCTTCTCGGTCGAGGCGGGAGAGGTCTTCGGCTATCTCGGGCCGAACGGGGCGGGCAAGACGACGACCCTGCGCATCGTCCTCGGCCTCATCCATGCCGGGGCCGGCTCCGTCCGCGTTTTCGGGCAGGATCCCAAGGAGGTCCGTTCGCGTCTCGACGTCGGATACCTTCCCGGCGAGGTCCGGCTCTACGGCGACATGAGCGGCGACGCGATCCTCGACCACTTCGCCGGCTTCCGGCCCGCCAAGCCCCCGCGCCTTCGAGCGACGCTCGTCGAAGCCCTCGGCCTGGTCCCCTCGGACCTGGGGAGGCCGGCCAAGTTCCTCTCCCACGGAACCCGGCAGAAGATCGGCCTCGTCGCGGCCATGCAGCACGATCCCTCCCTCCTCCTCCTCGACGAGCCCACGACGGGACTCGATCCCCTCGTCCAGTCGGCCTTTCGCGCCCTGATCCACGGTTTCGCCTCGCGCGGCCGCGCCGTTCTGTTTTCGTCCCATGTCCTGTCCGAGGTCGAATCCGTATGCGCCCGGGTCGCGATCCTGCGTCAAGGGAAGATCGTGACGGTCGATACGATCGAAGACCTTCGGGCCCGGACGCTGCGGAGACTCGAAGTCCGGTTCAAGGGAACCGCGCCGTCCGGTCTGGATTCCGTTCCGGGGATCGCCCGGGCGGAAATCCAGGGCTCCACGGCCTTGTTGTGGGTCCGCGGGGACGTCAATCCCGTCCTCCGCCGCATCGCCCAGGCCGATGTCGAGCGCTTCGTCTTTCCCGAGGCCGAGCTCGAGGACATCTTCCTGGCTTTCTACGAAAAAGGGGCCGCCTGACGCCGGGCCCGCCATGAAGAACCTCTGGAAGCGCCTGCTCGGCCGCCGGTGGACCTTCCTCGCGGTTTCGACGGCCGTCTTCGCCGGGTTCGAATTCCTGATCTGCGCCGTCGTCGCGGGCATCGACCTTCCCGCCTTGTTCGCCGAGGTTTCGAAGAATTTCCCGCCGGCGATGAAGGGCCTCATCGAGCAGTACATCGGCGGCTTCGGACCCGCGGACCTCCTTGCGTTCGCCTGGAATCATCCGGTGGTCCTGGCCGCCGGCGGCGCCGTCGCGATCGTTCTCGCCTCACAGGCCGTCGCCGGAGGGATCGAAGAGGGGACGCTCGAGCTCGTCCTCGGCCAGCCCATCTCCCGCGGCCGGTACTTCGCCGCTCATGCCGCCTTCGCCGGGGCGGCGCTCGCGGCGATGAGCCTGGCCGGTGTGGGGGCGATGATCCTCGGCCAGCGCGTCTACCATCTCAGAGCCGTCGGCGCCGCCTCCATCCTCCTCATGGCCGCGAGCTTCTTCCTCCTCCAGCTGACATGGTTCGCCGTGACCCTGTTCCTCTCGGCGTTCGGCCGGACGGCCGGCCGGGTGTCCTTCGCCGGCTTCCTGCTGGCCCTCCTGTCCTATCTGGCCCACACTGTCGGCCAGCTCTGGCCCAAGGCCGCCTTTCTCGTGCGATATTCCGTGAACGGATATCACGACCCCCGGTCCATCGCGAGATCGGGGGGGATCCCCGCCGGTTCGATCGCCCTCTTTTTCCTTCTGATCGCCGTTTTCCTGGCCTTGGCGCTCTGGAAATTCGAGCGCCGGGACATTCCCTGAGCCGGCCTGCCCCGCCGTCCCGCCACGGATCGATTCGAGGCGGTTGGCTAGGCGCGGCCGCCCCGCCGTGCTACAATGCGCCGATCCGACAATGGTAAAGGCGAAGCCGAGGAATCGGGCGGCCCGGGCCGCCGCCGTCTCGGAGACGCGTCCATGAACGAAAAACCCGTCCGGGAAGCTGATCAACTTCGGTTGGCCGATTTCCCCGAGCAAAATCCCAACCCCATTTTCCGGCTGAGTTTTCGCGGCGATCTGCTTTACGCCAACGCCTCGGCCAAAGCCTTTTTGGCCGACCTGAGCCAGGGAGGCGATGCGCCGGCGCCCGCGGTCCTCCGATCTTTAGCCGCTAAGGCGGAGGAGATTCCCGTCGTCGAAGGCGAGCTGGCCGATGCGAATAGACGGACCTATTGGTACACGGCCGTCCGTCCGGAGGGGGAGAACTACGTCAACTTCTATCTCCGGGATATCACCCTGAGGAAACGGGCCGTGGAAGCCCTGCGCGAAAGCGAAGCGCGTTTCCGTGCCCTGACCGAAGCGTCTCCGGCCCAGATCGCGGTCAGCCGCGTGACGGACGGCACGATCCTTTACGCGAATCGGGCCTATGAGAGGGCTTTTGGATTCGAGCCCGGCGGGGTCCTCGGGCGCACGGCGCCGGACCTCTATGTGGACCCCGCGGACCGCAACGCGATCATCGCCGAGCTGCAAAAGGACGGTGTTCTCCTCAATCGCGAGATCCGGGTCAAGCGCAAGGATGGACGGCCGTTCTGGATCCTCGCCTCGGGGGTTCCTATCGTTTTTGACGGGAAAGACGCCATCCTTGGGGCGTCGATCGACATTTCCGACCGCAAGCGCGCGGAGGAGGAGCGGGAAAAGACCGCCGAGCAGCGCCAGCTGGCTCTCGACGCCGCCCAAATGGGCTGGTGGCACTACGACCCGATCACGAAGATCGTTTCATGGGACGACCGCTTCAGGGAGATCTTCGGCGTCACGGGCCCCTCCCTCCGGATCGACGAGGTCTTCGCCCGGTCCATCCATCCTGAAGACGCCCCCCTTCTCTGGGCCAAAATCGAGGCGGCCCTGGACCCCCGCGATCCCCAGCCTTACGAAGCGGAGTACCGCATCATCCGGCCGGACCACGCCGTGTGCTGGATCGAAGCCCACGGCATCGCCTCCTTCGAGGGCGAAGGCGAGAACCGGCGGGCGACGAGTTTCGTCGGGACCGTCACGGACATCAACGAGATCAAGAGCGTCCAGGAAGCGCTGCGCCGGAGCCGCCAGGACCTGGACCATGCCGAAGAGGTCGCCCAGATCGGCTGGTGGCGGCTCGACACGCGGCGCAACGTCCTGACGTGGTCCGACGAGAATCATCGCATCTTCGGGATCCCGAAAGGCACCCCGCTCACCTATGAAGCTTTTCTGGAGGCCGTCCATCCCCAAGACCGGGCCTATGTCGATGAGCGATGGAATGCGGGAATGCGCGGCGAACCTTATGATGTCGAACACCGCATCATCGCCGCCGGCCTGGTCAAATGGGTCCGCGAAAAAGCGTATCTGGAATTCGACGGTGCGGGCGGCTTGCTCGGAGGGTTCGGGATCACCCAGGACATCACCGAGCGCAAGCGGGCCGACGCCTTGCGGCAGGCCCTGGCCGAGCAGGAGAAGCTCCGCCTGGGCGCGGCGGTCGAGCAGGCTTCCGATGCCGTCGTCATGGTCGACCTCGACGGGACGATCCGCTACGTCAACGCCTCCTTCGAGACGATCAACCATGCCGGGCGGGATAAGATCATCGGCCGGCCGTATTTCGAGCTCCTCGCCGGCGATCCGGTCGCCGAGGCGATCCGGGACGCCATCGGCAAGGGAGAGAGGTGGCACGGCCACCTCACGCGATCCTTCGGCGGGGCGAAGCCCGTCGACCTCGAAGTGACGATCTCGCCGGCCAAGGATCCGGCGGGGACGGTGATCGGCGGGCTGGTCACCGAGAAGGACGTGACGCTCGAGAACGCGCTGCAACGCCAGGTCCGTCAGGCTCAGAAGATGGAGGCGCTAGGGACCCTCGCCGGCGGGATCACCCACGATTTCAACAACATCCTCGGCGCGATCATCATCAACACCGAGCTGGCCCTGCTCGACCTGGATCCCTCCCATCCCGCCCGGAAACCTCTCCCCACCATCCTCCAGGCCGCCACCCGCGGCAAGGAGCTCGTCAACCAGATCATCACCTTCAGCCGCCAGAGGACTTGGGAGCGGAAACCCCTCGAAATCGTCCCGGTCGTCAAGGACGGAGTCAAATTTCTTCATTCGACCCTGGCCAAGGAGATCACGATCCACGAGGCGCTCGAGCCGGGATGCGGGTTCGTCCTGGCCGATCCTTCCCATATCCATCAGGTCCTGGTCAACCTGTGCCAGAACGCCGCCCTGGCCATGAGGGAGCGGGGCGGGGCCCTCGAGATCAAGCTCAGGCCGCTCGACGTGGACGAGGCCCTGGCGGCCCGCCATCCCGACCTCAGCCCCGGCCCCTATGTCCATCTGACCGTCGCCGATTCCGGCTGCGGCATGACGAAAGACCTCCAGGAAAGGATCTTCGAGCCGTTCTTCACCACGCGGCGGACGGGCGAGGGGAGCGGCCTGGGGCTGGCGGTCGTCCACGGCATCATCAAGGGCTACCGCGGGGCGATCACGGTCTACAGCGAGCCCGGCCGCGGCAGCGTCTTCAACGTCTATTTCCCCCGGCTCCCGGAAGGGACGCACGCCGAAAGCCCCGGCTCGTCGAGTCTGCCTTTGAAAGGGGAGGAGAGGATCCTCCTTGTCGAAGACGAAAAAGCCCAGCGCACGAGTCTGGCCGAGGGGCTGGAGCGGCTCGGCTATCGCGTGACCGCCCGATCCGAAGGGCGCACCGCCCTGGCCTCGTTCCGCAAGGATCCCGGCGCTTTCGACCTGGTCATCACCGATCAGATCATGCCCCGGATGTCGGGGCTCGAGCTGGCCGCGGAGCTGGTCAGGATCAACCCGGACATTCCGATCATCCTGTGCACGGGCTTCAGCGAGAAGATCAACGGGGGCATCGTCGGGAAGACGGGAATCCGGGAGCTTGTGATGAAGCCCTTCACCCTCAGGGAGATCACCCGCCTTATCCGCAAGATAATGGCCTAAGCCGGCCTCCCGCCTTTGTCGGTCTCCGCATTTTTTGCTTGACCGGCGGGGAAGGAAGTTTAAAATGGACGCGTAGCAGGCTCATGATCAACCTCTGCCTGGGGATCGGGATCTGGCTCGGGATCGTCCGCGGCCTGGTCACCGGTCTTCCGGCCGCTCAAGTGAATCCTCTTCCCGAAACCGGCGCGTCGCTTGCCGCCGAAGCCGCGGCCGTGCCGGCGCCGTCCGCTCTCCTCGATCTTTCGGACGACGAGCTGTTCAGGATCGTCCAAACCGATCAGGCGTCGCTCGGTTCGATCTCGATCGGCGCCCCCGGCGGGGGGATCCTTCTCAACCCGGTTCCGCTCGGGGCCGAGCCCGGCTTGAACATCGTCTCCGCGGAAGGCGCGTTCGGCACCGCGGAAACCATGGAATTCGTCCACGCCTCGGTCGCCGCCGTCGGCCGGCTCTTCCCCGGCACGCCCCCGATCAGCATCGGCGACATCAGCTTCGAGGCGGGAGGCCGGATGAAGCGGCACGTGACCCATCAGTCCGGCCGGGACGTCGATTTCGGGCTGTATTACAAGAACGGGGCGCAAAGCGGATTCATCCCCGGCTCGGCGGCCAACCTGGACCTGCCCCGCAATTGGGCCCTCGTCCGCTCCCTGCTCGCCTTCACCGACATCGAAACGATCCTTCTCGATGCCGGGATCCAGAGGCTTCTCTACGCGTACGCGCTCAAGATCGGCGAGGACAAGGACTGGCTCGACCAGGTCTTCCAGGTCGGCAAGGGCTCGGCCAAGGCCGTCGTCGTTCACGTCGCGGGCCACAGGACTCATTATCACGTCCGGTTTTTCAATCGCGTCGCCCAGGAGATGGGCCGCCGGGTCTATCCCCAATTGGTTAAGCTCGAGAGGATCAAACCGCCCGTCTACAGCGTCCCCCATTACGTCCGGAACGGAGAGACCCTCGGCCACTTGGCGCGGCGCTACGGGACGAGCGTGAGGTCCATCCAGCAGTACAACGGCTTGGCGGGAACGATCATCCGGGCCGGGCGGACGCTCCGGATTCCGCTGCGCGGGGTCAGCGCGCCCGCCCTGGCGCGTCTCGTCGTTCCGGCCCGTCTTCTGCCGCCATCCACGCCGGAGATCCTGGCGGGGATCGACTGGCCCGTCGCTTCCTCCAACCAGCTTTAAGGGGTTCCGGCTCTTCTCTTCTGTTCCGCTTTCCGCCGATTCAAGCGCGCGGTGCGGCTTTTTTCCTGGCGGTGAAGATAACGAGTCCGATGCCGACGACAACGGCGATCCCCCCGTAGATCGCCCAGCGGCTCTGGCCGGTCATCGAGCTTCCCTGAATGACGTTGATCCCCTGGAAAAACCAGATCCCTCCCGCGACGATGAGAAGGATGCCGAAGATCATCAGGATGGATTTCATGATCGCCCCTCCCTCCGAATTTATCCAAGAATCGTGCCAAAAGAGGATGAGATCCAAGGAGCCTTAATCGGCTCGTTCGCCGGGGGCGAACCGACGGACCTGATCGGCCAGGAACCGGGCGATCGCCCGCGTCTCGAAAGGCCAGGCGTAGATGATCTCAACGCCCGGATGTCTCACCCGGGCCCGGTCGACGGCATGGGCGATGTCGCGTTCGGCGTGTTCGCCGCCGCGGGTCAGCATTGCGGTCAGGACGAGGATGCGTTCCGCCCCGTCCCCGGCCGCCCGGTCCAGGGCCTCGTCGAGGTCCGGGGCGCAGAATTCGTTGAATCCCACGATCACGCGGAGGCCCGTCTCGTTTTCGAGCGCGCCGGCCAGCTCCAAGGAAGCGGCATGATAAGGGTCGGTCCGGGGCGTTCGCCGCCAGCGCTTGACCCTGTCTTCGAGCTCTCCATGGCGGCGGGCCATCGCCGGATCGTGAGGGGCGGGCGACGTTTCCATGCGCCCATGGAGCTCGAAGAACTCCCCTAGCTCCCGGCGGGGGAAATCGTTCGCCGGGGCGCCGTGCATGGCCAGGACGATGAGCGTCTTCATTGAGGATCAAACCATGCCGCGGCGATCTTGCGCCGGGGCGGATCGGCCTGATGGCTGAACGCGCCATATGAAGACCAGCAGGGTGAAGACGGCCAAGCCGATCCCGGAGAGCGGCACAGGCGGGAAGCGGTAGAGGACAATGGTGATGAGGGCGGACAAGCCGATCGCGGTCAGGAGCCGCCCCCGCCGGCGCCGGGCGAAGAGCATGACGATGATCAGGAGGCCGGACCCCCAGGATCGAGAAGAACCAGAGATAATCCGAAGTCGTGGGGATCACGGGCCGATCCGCCGGGGTTTTCGCTTCGGCCATCTCCTTGATCCCCAGCATCATCCGCCGCTGCATCAGGAAGTGGATCGGATCGAGAGTGAGGGACAGGGCGAAGCGGAGGAGAGGCCGGCTCTCGACCCGGCTGCGGATGAGGAGCCGACAGCTTCGGCCGTCGGCCGCGGGTTCGAGCACGAAAGCGCCCCAGTATGTCAGCACCAGGGCCCGGCCCGGATCGACCCGAAGAACCTTGAGCTGGATCATGCCCTCTTCCCGGGCCAGCCTGATGGTGTCGCCGGGCTTCAGCTCCTGCCATTCCGGCCTGATCTCGTTCGTGTTGCGGATCGCTCCGGCGTCGAGGACATTTTCCAGGAACGTGTAGCTGTAGAATCCTCCCCGGCCCTGGCCGATCTGGACCAGCCATTTCCAGGCTTCGTCCGCCGGGGCGTTGATCGTCAATCCGAAGGTATGCTGCGGGACCGACGCCTCTCCGAACTCGTCGCCGGGGAGGGGTGCCATCTGTTCGCTCTCGGTCGCCCCCCAGCTGTAGGCCCAGGAATAGATGAAGACCCGCCAGACGACGGCGGTGATCACGATCAGAAGGAGCAGCCAGCCGATTCCGCCCAGAATCCTTCGCCATGCGGTTTTTTTATCCGGCATCCGGCGCCTCCCTGTGCGATCCATTATAACAAGAAACCCGGATCTTCCATTTCCCGTTCTCGATGCCCGCCCGCGGCCGGCTTATCTATTGTCCCGGAAAGGCAATTTCCTTCAATAGAGGAAAATGCAGGCCAAGACGAAAGCCGTCTGTTTTCCAAGGAAACTTGACAGACACTACTGGGTTTTTCCTGATTTTTGCGGGTTGCGTCGCCGGCTGGTTCAAGGAACTTATCGGTGCGATTTTGATCCTGGCCGGGACCGCGGCCGTTGGCGTGATGGCCGCCCGGGAACCTCGGGCTTTGTGGATGCTCACCTTACCGGCCGCCGTGGGTCTGCTGTTCCTGTATGCCTATCTGATACGCGGGAAAAAACGCGCTTCCGCCGATCGTGTTTCGCGTTGACCGGCATCTGCCTGGGTGATAACATCCGGGCATCGGCAAGAGCGAGTTGGTCATGAAATGCCCGAAATGCCAGTATGACAACCCCGACGCGACGAACTTTTGCGGGAAGTGCGGGGGGCCGCTCAAGGCAGATACCGGGATAGCCGATTCCCTGACGAAAACCTTAGCGGTACCTCCTCCGGTCATAGCGAAGGACAAGCTCATTGCCGGGAAGTACCGCATCATCGAGGAGATCGGCCGGGGTGGGATGGGGATCGTCTATAAGGCCGAGGACCTCAGGCTCAAGCGCTGCGTCGCCCTCAAGTTCCTGCCGCCGCAATTGATGGATTCGCCGGAGCTCAAAGAGAGATTCCTCATCGAGGCCCAGGCGGCCGCGGCGCTGTCCCATCCGAACATCTGCGTTATCCACGAGGTCGGGGAAAGCGAGGAGCGCCCGTACATCGCCATGGAGTATGTGGACGGGGCGACGCTGCGGGACAGGATCAAGAAGGGACTGCTCAAGCCGGATGAGGCTCTGGACATTGCCCGGCAGGTCGCCTCGGGGCTGGACGAGGCCCACGGCAAGGGCATCATCCACCGGGACATCAAGAGCGCGAACATCATGGTCACCGAGAAGGGCCAGGCCAAACTCATGGATTTCGGGCTGGCCAAGCTCCGGGGCGGAAGCTCGCTCACCCGGAGCCAGACGACTTTGGGCACGGTGGCGTACATGTCGCCGGAGCAGGCCAAGGGAGGCGATCTCGACCAACGGACGGACATCTGGTCGCTGGGCGTTGTCCTTTATGAGATGCTCGCCGGCAAGCTGCCCTTCCCCGGGGACCACGACCAGACCGTGATCTACTCCATCCTTCATCGCGAACCGGAGCCTTTACTGAAGGCCAGTCCCGGCACGGCCCCCGAGCTGGCGCAGATCGTCGGCCTGGCCATGGCCAAGAAACCGGCCGACCGCTACCAGACCATGGAAGAGCTTCGGGAGGATCTTTCCGCCGTCGCCGAAGGATTCAGGCCGGTCAGAGCGAAACGCCGGCCATCCGGACCGAGGATTTTCGGGCTGAAGATCGCGTATCTCCTCCCCGCCGTCCTCGTCGTCGCGCTGGGGCTCGGGATCGGTATCAATGTCGGCGGCGTCCGGGACCGGCTTCTCGGACGGAACGCCGCCCCGGCCCGCGCCGTCAAGCTGGCGGTCCTGCCGTTCGTCAATCTCACGGGCGATCCCGAACAGGAGTATCTTTCCGAAGGCCTCACCCAGGAGATGATTACCCAGCTCGGAAGCCTCCACCCGGAGACCCTCAGTGTCATCGCCCGTTCCTCGGTCATGCGCTACAAGAAGGGCGATACGCCGATCGACCGGATCGGCCAGGAGCTCGGTGTGAACTATGTCCTGGAGGGCAGCACACGGCGCGAGAAGAACCGCGTCCGCATCACGGCCGAACTCATCCAGGTGCGGGACCAGACGCAGCTCTGGGCCGACAGCTACGAGCGCGAGCTCTCGGGCATCTTGGCGGTGCAGAGCGAGGTGGCGCAGAGCGTGGCCAAGGCGCTGGCGCTCAAGCTGCTGCCGGCCGAACAGGCGCGCCTGGCTTCCACCCGCACCGTCAACCCGGAGGCCTACGATGCCTACCTCAGGGCCTTCCAACACTGGACGCAGCTGACGCCACGGGGAATCGACATCGCCGAAAAGTACGTCGATCTGGCCCTCGAGAAGGACCCCTCCTACTGCACCGGCCTACGTCGGTCGCGCCTGGGTCTGGGCCGGCCGGAACCAGATGGGCCTCGCGTCGCCCAAGGAGGCGGGACCGAAGGCCATCGCCGCCGCGCTGCGGGCCATCGAACTGGACGAGAATTCCGCCGTCGCTCACGAAATCCTGGCTTCGATAAGGACATGGATCGATTGGGACTGGGCCGGCGCCGAGCCGGAGTGGCGGCGGGCCCTCGAGCTCAACCCCAACGCGGCGCAAACTCACGCCCTCTACTCGCACTTCCTGGCGAACATGGGGCGCCTCGACGAGGCCGTATCGAACATCAAGCTGGCGCTCGAGTTGGACCCGTTCAACGTGTTGTTTCATAGCTTCTACGCCTCGGTCCTGATGTATTGCCGGCGCTACGACGATGCCCTTGCCGCGGCCCGTGCGGCGCTCGCCATGCAACCCGACGCGCCGGTCGCTCTCACCAACCTGGAAGAGGCTCTCTTCGCGAAGGGGATGCGGGACGAGCTGCTCGCTGTGGAAAGGGAGAGGGCCGCCGGCGATCCTGAGCGCGCCGCGGCGTTGAGCGAGGTCTTGCGGAGGCCGGATACGAGGGAGTGCAACGGCGTCTTGGGGATTTTATGGCGGCCCGGTACGAACAATCCGGCAGGGTTGGGGGTGTGGACATCGCGATCAAGTACATGTTTGCCGGCGATAAGGTTCGGGCCGTCGATTGGCTCGAGAAGGCCTATGAGGATCGCGACCCCAACCTGCCTTACCTCGGCAAGCCCGTCTGGGACTCCGTCCGCTATGACCCGCGCTTCCAGAACCTTTGGCGCCGGATAAACCTTCCGGCGGGCGATAAAAAATAGCGGGATCAGTTCTTAGTTATCCCCCTTGAAATTCAGCGGGGGGCAAAAGGACGGCGGGAGAAGGCGCCGCCTTAGGCGGGCGAAGAGCCGAAGACGCCTCCACACCTCTCCCGCGACGTTGAAGATTGCCCAGGACGTCCCCGGATTTTCTTATTGATTTCTAACCCCCGGCCCCCTTGCGACAAACAAGGGGGAATTGTCGACGTCCTGGGAGATGTGGGATGGGCGATACTGGATTTGAACCAGTGACTCCTACCGTGTGAAGGTAGTACTCTGCCGCTGA
This sequence comes from Candidatus Aminicenantota bacterium, assembly GCA_963848835.1. Taxonomy (GTDB): domain Bacteria; phylum Acidobacteriota; class Aminicenantia; order Aminicenantales; family UBA4085; genus CAWKFB01. Next base: position 34,611 of record CAWKFB010000007.1, read on the forward strand.
GTTAATCGCCCAGCCGGCGTTAAAATAGCATTTTTCCCCGGGCGACACAATATCGCTTCCTGCCCCCTAAAGCGTTGACTTTGCCCTTGTTTCCCCCTATAAATAAGGTAATGGCCATCCGCCGCTGCCCTTATTGCAAAGCGATCATCGACGAATCCCAGAAGTACTGCAACAATTGCGGGACCCAGCTTCTTTTTCCCCAGGATGAGGAGATCGAAGAAGACATCAAGGGAGAAAAGATCCGGGACGATGATTTCCGGGACGCCGAGCCTTCGGACGAAGAGCCCGACAAGAAGGAAATCGACCTCGAGCAGCTGCTCGCTGGCGACGGGCCCTTTCCCGACGAAGCCGGAGAGCTCGGAACGGACGAGTTGGAAGCGTCCTCCGAGCCGATCATCATCCCCGCTCCCAAGCCCCGCGCGGCGGCGAAGCCGAAGCCGGCCAAAAAGCCCGCCACCCGCCCCGCGCCCGCGCCGAAGCCCGGACCCGAGCCCGAGCCGAATCCCGTCATCCCGGTCGCCGCGAAACGGAAAGAGCCTCCGGCCGAAGCGGAGGAAATTAAGGCCGAGAGGGAAAACGAACGCAGCCGTTCGAGCGTATTCGAAGATGCCGACGAGGCCGCTCCCGAAGAAGCGCGCCCGGACCTCGAAGAGGCGGAGGCCGGGCCCGAGCCCGCTCCCGCCCGCCGCGGCGGCCGGATCCGAAGACGACCAGGACGCTCGGGACGAGCCCCGGGAATCCGTTCCGCAAAATATGGATGAGCCGGGATCCGGGAGCGGGCGCGAACGCGACGACGACGACGAAGACCTCGTCGGCGATAAGATCGAAGACGAAGATGAGCTCCTTGGGGACGAAGAAGGCTGAAGAGAGCCGAGGAAACCGAGGAAACTGAGTCGAGGAAGCCGAAGACCGAAGACGCCGAGGAAGAGGATCTGGGAGACGCCGCTCCGGCGGGTCGACCGGAGGCTTTCGAGCTCGACAGACAGAGGACGCGGCTGCGGATGAGCGTCGTGAAGAAGCGGAAGCCGCCGTAGTATCGCGAAGCCGCGGAAGAAGCGGAAGAAGCGGAAGAAAGCGATGAAGATCGCGACGAGGCCGAAACGCGGGCGGAGATCGCCCGGCTGATCGAGGCGCTCGAGAAGAAGCACAAAAAGATCCCGCTCTCCCGGGAGGAAAAAAAGATCATCGCCCCCCTGGAGGAAACGAGCGGCCTCCCCGCCTGGCCCAGTCATCGAAGATCACCGGGGACGTCGAGACGGAAGGCGATGAAGAGATCGGGAAGCCGGGCGGAGCCGGAAGCTTCGCTCCGGGCGACACCATGGACTTCGAGGAGGAGGTCATGCGCGATGCCGGGCGGCACGACTCGAAGCCGACGATCGGCATCCCTGAAACCCTGTCCAAGATCGAAATCCCCGGGCGGAAAGAGTCCGATACGGAAGAGATGGAAGAGAAGAGCGCGGAGGAGCCGGAACGGAAGATCGGAGTCTCGGAGCACGGGCGAAGCCGGCGAGGACGAGACCGAGCCGGTCCCCAGCTTCGTTTTCCGAAGGTCACTCGGTTTCTTCGGCTTCCTTCAGGCGGCGGTCTATGACGTGTTCTTCGTCGCCCTTATCTGGTTCGCCGGCGTCTGGCTGGCGTCGCGGATCCTGGCCCTTCCGGTCTTCCGCTTCCTGACCCGGGCGGCGGTCCCGCTCGGGTTGTTCTTCGGCGTGCTCCTCCTCGGGTATCTGTTCCTCTTCCTCTTTTTCCTCGGCGAAACGCTCGGCCGCCGCCTCATCGCCTCGAAAGATTGACGCGACGCGGCCCTAGAACGCCGCCTTCCGCTCTTCCCCGAAGGTGAACTCGGCCCCCAGGAACCGCTTCCGCGCTTCCGGGTTCGCCGCGACCGCGACCGGCGCGTCCTCGATCAGGATCTCCCCGTTATCGATGATGCAGGCGCGGTCGGCGATGCGGAAGGTGTCCCGGACGTTGTGGTCCGAGAGGAGGATGCCGATCCCCCGCGTTTTCAACCGGGTCATGATCTTCTGGAGCTCGGCGATCGTCAGGGGATCGATGCCGGTGAAAGGCTCGTCGAGAAGAAGGAACTTCGGGTCGAGGACGAGGGCGCGGCAGATCTCGAGCCGCCGCCGCTCTCCTCCGGAAAGGCTGTGCGCCGCCTGGGATGCGAGCGGCAAGAGGCCGAATTCCTCGAGCAGGTCGGCGGCGGTCTTCTTCCGGACGCCCTTTGGGACCGGCCGGAGCTCGAGGGCGAGCTTGAGGTTGTCGGCCACCGTGGCCCGGAGGAAGACCGAGTTCTCCTGGGGCAGGTAGGTCAGGCCGGCCCGGGCGCGCTCGTGCGTCGGGACGCGGGTGATGTCCCGGCCGTCGAGGGTCACCGCGCCCTGGTCGGGCCGGAGCAGCCCGACGACCATCTGGAAAATGGTCGTCTTGCCGGCGCCGTTGCGGCCGAGCAGGCCGACGATCTCGCCCGCCCGGACGGTGACGCCGGCGCCCTTGACCACGGTCCGGGTCCCGAAGGACTTGACCAGGTTTTTCGCTTCGAGAACGGGCATGGATTGATGAGGCCGCGCTTGGACCGTTAGAATACTAAGGGCATTCGCCTGGAGTGTCAAGGAACGTGAAAACGGTTGTCAGCGCCTCGCGGCGGACGGACCTCGTCGCCTTTTACCCGCGGTGGCTCGCCGAGGCTCTCGAACGGGGATCGGTCGAGGTTCTCGGCCCCCGCGGCCGGATGCGAACCATAGACCTCCGTCCGGAATCGGTCCATACGGTCGTCCTGTGGTCTAAGGATTTCTCCAATCTGATCGAGGACCGGCACGGGCTGAGGCGCGCCCTGGACCGGTTCGATCAGCTCTATGCTCTCTTCACGATCACGGGGCTGGGGGGAAGCCCGGTGGAACCGGGGCGCCCCCCGCCGGAGAGGCTCTTGCCCAGCTCCCGGGCCTCGTATCCATCGTCGGCGATCCCCGCCGCGTCTCTGTGCGCTTCGATCCCATCCTGACCTGGCGCGAGGGGACCGCGACGCGTACGAACCTGTCGTTTTTCGAGGTGTTGGCGAATCAAACCGCCCGGCTCGGGATCGGGGACATCCGTTTCAGCTTCGCCCAATGGTACCGGAAATCCGTCCGCCGGACCCTCGAGGCGGGGATGGATTATGTCGATCCGCCGCGGGAGGAGAAGATCGAGGCGGCGGCCCATTTGGCCGAGATCGCCCGGGGATATGAGCTCCGGCTGCATGCCTGCGCCCAGCCGTTTATCGCGGGTCGGGGGATCCTCCGCTCCGCCTGCATCGACGGCCGGCTCCTCAGCGCGCTGCATCCGCGCGGGGAGCGGGCGACCGGCGCTAAAGACGGAAGCCAGCGTTCCGACTGCGGCTGTACGAAGTCCGTGGACATCGGGAGCTATGCCCAGGCCTGCCCCCACGGCTGCCTGTACTGCTACGCGCAATAAGAAAACGGATCTTCAGGCTTTTCGAGTCGTTCCCCCTCTTTGAAAAAGAGGGGCCAGGGGAGATTTTTCGTTTTGTTTTATTGGGCAGGGCCGCAAGCCCTGCCCATGGGGGGTCAGCGAAGCGCCGAGGGGGCGCCAGCCTCCTGGGAGCATTCCGTTCCTAAAAACTAAATAATAAAAGGAACGGAATGCGCATCCCCCCTGAATCCCCCTTTGCAAAGGGGGAGAACATTTCCGTTGCCCACACAAAAGCCCGGAAGGACCGAAGAATTAAATTCCGAGGGAGAGGCGCTCGGCCAGGGCGGGCGGCAGGTTCTCTTTGTAGATCTTCTTCTTCGACTCTTCGATGTCGTAGTCGATGCGGTGGAACTTGACCGTCCGGGCGTCGGAATCGTAGATGGCGAACGCGGCGCGCGGGTTCCGGTCGCGCGGCTGGCCGACCGAGCCCGGGTTGATCAGGTAGGTGAGCCCCCGCTCGAGCTTGACCTCGTTCGCGTTCCCTTCCATGAATGTGCCTTCGACCCCCGTCCGTCCGCTCGCGCTCGTGTAGACGAAGGGAAAATGGGTGTGGCCGAAGAAGCACAGAGGCAGCTTCAGGTAGTCGAACGCTTCGGCCGCGTCGAACTCGCCGAAGATGTAGTAGTCCTCGTCGAACGGCGCGCCGTGGCAGATGGTGAACTGCTCGTGGACGACCTGCGGCCCCTTCTTCAGGTGGGTGAGGAACTCGGCGTTCTTCTTGATGATCCGCTTCTTCGTCCAATGGATGGCCGCCGCGGCGATGGGGTTGAAGGTCTCGATCGAATCCGCCCCGCTGACGGCCTTGTCGTGGTTGCCGCGGATGATGGACAGCGGCCTGAGGTTCCGGACCTTCTGGATCGTTTCATTCGGCGAAGCCCCGTATCCGACCAGGTCGCCGAGGCAGACGAAATGATCGATCTTCCGCTTCTGGATGAACTTCAGCAGGGCGTTGAGGGCTTCGAGGTTGCCGTGGATGTCGCTGAAGATCAGATACCGCATGCGGGCTCTTTCCGGGAGTGCTGTAGGTTAGCATAAAGCTCATGGGCGTGGAAAGAGCTCCGCACGAGCGGCCCCGCTTCGACGCCGGCGAAGCCGAGCTCGAGCGCCCGGGCCTTGAGGCCGTCGAACTCCCCGGGCGGGACGTAGCGGACCGCTTCCGCGTGGGCCCGGGTCGGCTGGAGATACTGGCCGAGGGTCAAAAGGTCGCATCCGGCTTCGCGCAGGCCGGCGAACGTTTCCAGGATCTCCTCGGGCGTCTCGCCCAAGCCGACCATCAGCCCGGACTTGGTCACCGCCCCGGCGGCCTTGGCCCGCCGCAGAACCTCGAGGGAGCGCCGGTAGTGGGCCTTCGGGCGGCCGATGGCGGGGTAAAGCCGCTCGATCGTTTCGATGTTGTGGTTGAGGACCTCGGGCCGCTCGGCCAGCACGGCCGCGAGCGGCTCGGGCCGGCCGCCGAAATCCGGGACGAGCACCTCGATCCGGACATCGTGCCTTTTCCGCCGGAGGGCCCGGATGGTCGCGACGAAATGGCCCGCTCCTCCGTCGGGGAGGTCGTCCCGGGTCACGGACGTGACCACGACGTAGGCCAAGTCGAGCTCGGCCGCGGCCGCCGCGACGCCCTCAGGCTCGGCCGGGTCGGGAGGCAGGGGCGCGCCCTTGTCGACGGCGCAAAATGCGCAGGCGCGCGTGCAGACCGCTCCCAGGATCAGAAAAGTCGCCGTGCGCCCGGTCCAGCACTCGGTGATGTTCGGGCAGCGGGCGCTCCGGCAGATGGTATGCAGGCCTCCTCCCTTGAGGAGGGAGGAGACCGAAAAAAAGTCAGACTGGGACGGAAATCGGACCTTGAGCCACGGGGGCTTGGGGGTCTTCGGAACGACCTGAGGAGGCTGGAGGATCAATAGTCGAGATCTTTTTCCCGCTTCATCCGCCGGCGCATCCGCTTGCGCGCCTGGGCTTCCTTCATCCGCTTCTTTTCGCCCGGCTTGAAGTAGACGGAATGCTTCTTGATCTCTTTAATGATGGCTTCCTGCTGAACTCTCCGCTTGAACCGCTTCAGCGCGCTTTCAATGGATTCGCCTTCATCGACGAGGACAAACGCCAAGAAATTCACCTCCTCACATATGCAAAGGCCCATGAGTTATATCCGAACGACCGGCCAAAGTCAAGAAAACCGGGCGATTTCGCATCCTTGACACCGTTCTCCGGCGGGGCTTATAGTTGCGCGGGAGGAGACGAGCTTGAGACCGACGGCGATTCCCGTGCCGGCGCAGGGACCGGGCTTCGCGGCGGCGGAGATCGACCGCGACCGCCGGCTGGCCCTGGCCGTCCGGTCCGGCGACGAGGCCGCCTTCCGGGAGTTCTACCAGGCCTACCGCGACCGCATCTGGACCTTCGTCGTCTATTCCGTCGGCGACGTCTGCCAGGCGCAGGACATCCTTCAGACGGTCTTTCTCAAGGCTTTCCGCGGCCTGGGCGGTTTCCGCTTCCGCTCGAGCCTGGAGACGTGGATCTACCGGATCGCCCGCAATGAATGCCGGAGCTACCACCGGCGGCGCGGCGTCCCGCCCATGCCGCTCGAGGCCATCCTCGGCAGCCGGGATGAGATCGACGGCCGGGCCGGCCCGCCGGATCCGGACCTGAGCCGGACGGTCCTGCGGATCGCCCTGTCGCGGCTCTCCCCCAAGATGCGCGACGTCGTCGTCCTCCGCTATCTCGAAGGGCTTTCCTATGTCGAGATCGGCCGCGTCCTCGGCCGCTCTCCGGGGACCGTGGCTTCGCGGCTCAACCGGGCCCTGGCCGAGCTCGAAGAGCATCTCCGGCCGTTCCGTCTTTCTTCGGGGGAAGCGAGTCGCCGGGAGGGGCGGACGTGAGCTGCCGCCGGACCGGGCCGAAGAGACGGCTTCTGCGCTACCTCGAGGGGGATCTCCCCGTGGGCAAGGTCGAGCGTCTGGAGAAGCATCTTCTTCGTTGCCCGGAATGCCGGGCCGAGATCGCCCGGCTCAGGACCGCGGGCGCGGCCGTCCGTGGTCTTTCCGTCGGGGAGGCCGATCCCGCCAATAATAAAGCCCCGGGGATCTCCGAGATCCTCTCCGGCCCCGCCGAGCCGTCCTCGAGGGTCGGGGGCTGGCTCCGGCGTTGGGAGATCCGATTCGCCGCCCTGGCGACGCCGAGAGCCGTGCTGATCCTGGCCCTCATCGTGCTCATGCTGTTCATCGCCGTGCTCGCGGGCAACCGGACGTTCTTCGGCGGCGGGCGGGACTTCTCTTCGTTCCGGACCTGGATCTCCGCCGCCGGCGAATTTCATCCGCTTTCCGTCTCCGAAGTCGCGGCGAACACGCGCCCCCGCATCAGCGTCGAAGGCATCGTCCACGAGGTCCTATTCGATCCGAAGGAAGGGATCCTCCGCTTCAAGCTCATCGGCAAGCCCTCGGAACCGGAGCCGTTCGTCGTCTGCGAGATCCTCGATTCCGCGTCCCTTCCGGCCGTCCGCGAAGGCGACCGGGTCCGGGTCTATGGGATCGCCCGGTTCGATCCCCAGCCCGGGCGCGAATGGCACGAGGTGAATCCCGTCCTGAACATGACCGTCATCAAGGATTGAAGTGTGAAACGAACACCGACAGCCCTCGCCGCCCTGGCCCTGTTCGCCGTCCTGTCCGTGATCCAGCTCGCGCCGATCTCCTTCCGGCCCGCGGACGGCGTCCGGGACGCCGGAGACCCTCTCCTGAACTCATGGATCCTGTCCTGGGTTGCGCATCAGGCTTTCCGCGGCCCCCTCGACCTCTTCCAGGCGAACATCTTCCACCCTTATCCCGGGGCGCTGGCCTTCTCCGAGCATCTCCTTCCCGAGGCCCTCGCCGCGGCGCCTGTGGAATACCTGACCGGAAATTCCGTCCTGGCCCACAATTTCGCCCTTTTCCTCGGCTTCATCCTGAGCGGCTTCGGGACGTTCCTCCTCGTCCGGCGCCTCACCGGAAATCCGGGGGCGGCCCTTCTCGCGGGGATCGTCTTCGCCTTCAGCTCCTTCAAGATTATGCACGTCTCCCACCTTCAACTCCTCTGGTCGGTGGGGATCCCGTTCTTCTTCCTATTTTTGCACCGCTTCCTGGATGAAGAGCGCGGCCGCGACGCCTGGCTTTTCGCCCTCTTTCTCGTCATCCAGGCGCTCGCCTGCGTCTATTACGGGCTTTTCTCGATCGCGATCCTGGCCCTCGTCCTGCCCGTCTTTCTTCTGGCTCCGGCGCCGCAGGCTCACGGCGTCCCTGATCGGGAAGCTCGCCCTTCCTCTCGTCCCGGCCGCCGGCGTCCTGACTCTGTTCTCGCTTCCGTATACGACCGCGTTCCGGAACATGGGCTTGAAGAGGGAGCTCGCCCTGGGGGCCGAGATACAGAATTATCTGGCCGCCTTTCCGACCAACCTCGTCTGGGGAAAGCTCCTTTCCGGCCTGGGAAGCCCGGAGAAGTACCTCTTCCCCGGCCTTTTAGCCCTCGTCCTGGCGGGGGCGGCGGCTTGGGGACTGCGAGGGACCGATCTTCCGCCCGCCGCGCCCGGGAAGACGCGGCGGCCATGGGCCGGCCGGCTCATCCGCGTCGGGCTCGCCCTCGTCGCCGGGCTCAGCGTGTTCAGCTTCGCCGCGGCGCTCCTCGGCGGCGCCGGCGTTTCGATCGGACCGCTTCGCCTTTCGGCCAACAGCCGGGTGAAGCCTCTTCTTTATCTTTTCCTCGTCGGGCTGGCCGTCCTCATCCTCCGCCTGGTCCGGCATCTCCGCTCGCCCGCGCCTTCGGCCCGGTCGCGCTCGGTCCTCTCCTACTCCGTCCTCACGGCCTGGGCGATGCTCCTCTCCTTCGGGGCCGGCTTCGCCTTTTTGGGCAAAACCACGATGCTCGTCCCGATGCCCTTCCCCTTCTTCCATCGTCATGTCCTGGGCTTCAACGGGATTCGAGAGCCGGTCCGTTTCGCCGTTTTCGTCCTGTTCGGCGTCGCCGTTCTGGCCGGCTTCGGGGCCGAGCGGCTTCTCGCCGCGCTCAAGCGGCCGGGGACGCGAACGGCCGTCTGCGCCGGGCTGGCCCTCCTCCTCAACGTCGAGTTCCTGGCTTGGCCGATCGACGGCGTCACGGTCCCGGTCGGGCGGGACGTCCCGCCGACCTATCGCTGGCTTGCCGGCGAGCCGGCCGACGCGGTCGTCCTCGAGCTGCCCATGCACGACTGGATCCCCGACGAATCCGTCTATCTCTATTTCGCCACGATCCACCGCAAGACGCTCGTCAACGGCTACAGCGGGTTCATCCCCGCTTCGAGCTTCCTCGCCCGCGATGTCTTCCGCGATTTCCCGGACGGCGAGAGCCTGGAGTTCCTGAGGCTGTTCGGGGTGACCCGCGTCGTCGTCCACGCCAAGATGCTCCCGGGCGGCCCGGACGGGGAGACCCGCCGGCGCCTCGAGGCCGCGGCCGATCCGCGTCTCAAGCTCGCCCGGACCTTCTCATATTCCTTCAGCCGGCCCAACTCCCTGTCCAACGAGCTCGGCGAGGACCTGGTCTATTCCTTCACGCCCGGTCCGGGCGACGGCCGTGCGGACGAGCGGGACGCGTTGGAGGGAACGACGCCCATCTCTCCGGCCGGGTGGACGATCACCGCGCACCCGAGGAGCGAAGGGACCAAGGCCTTGACGGACGGCGATCTGACCACCGTCTGGTCGGCGGGGGAGACCAAGCGGCCCGGGCAGTTCGTCGAGATCGACCTCGGCCGGGTCCGCGATCTGGCCTCGATTTCGCTCCGCGCCGGGTCCTCGTTCCATGATTACGGCCTCGGCTTCCGGGTCGAGGTTTCCGAGGACGGCCTGGGCTGGGAGCCCGTCACGGCGCGCTATTCGCGTGCGGAGTTCCTCGGCGAGCTGCTGCGGAACCAGATCGAGGCCGGCCAGACGCTCCGCTTCGACGCCGTCCGGGCACGACGGGTCCGCATCGTCCAGACGGGGACGTCGGACGAATTCATGTGGTCCGTGGCCGAGGTCAGGCTCTTCGGCCCAGCCCCGGACGGGCGCTAGCTTTTTTTCAACCGATACCCGGCTTTGCGGACGCAGGCGCGGGCGCCGATCGTCATGGGCTCGATGAGAGGGACGGCGAGGTCTTCCGGCCGCAGGACGAGAGGCACCTCGGTGCAGCCGGCGATGATCGCGTCCGCCCCGCGCGCGATGAGGCGCCGGGCCATAGTGATGATGGTCGTCCGCGGCCGGCCGGAGGTGACGCCCGCTTTGATCCCGCCGGGGCCGATGATCGCGTCCATGACCCGATCCTGTTCGGCCGGGGAAGGGGCGATGACCCCGACGCAGGCCTTGGCGAACGTCGCCGTCCAGAGGCCGGAGGCGACCGTGCCGGAGCTGGCGATGAGCCCGATCGTGTGGACGCGCGGGAGGCTCTTTCGGGCGTAGGCGAGCGTCTCGTCGAGAAGGCTCACGAACGGGACGCGGGCGGACTTGCGGATCTCGGCCGCCCAGTAGTGGGCCGTGATGCAGGGCATGACGATGAGCCCGGCGCCGCCCTTTTCGAGCCGCCGGACGCCGGCGCGAAGGCGGGGGAGGGGGCTCGGCCCGGTGCCGAGGATGGCGTCGGTCCGGGGCGGGACGGCGGGATCGCTCCATACGAGCGTCGGGATATGCTCCTGATCGACCGACGCTTCCGTTTGGGCGATCACGGCTTTGAAAAAGAAAGCCGTCGCCTCCGGCCCCATTCCGCCCAATATTCCCAGTATCTTTTTCATTTAAAAATCCCTTTGAGCTTGTCGAGCGGAAGCGGCTCGGCGACGTGCTTCTCGTAGCCTTCGACGCGGGTGGCCTTGAACAGGGAGTTGAGGATGGCCTCTTCCGCCGCTTCGGCCGCGGCGAGAAAGAGCGGCGAGATATTCTCGTTGCGGAGGAGCGTCACGGTCCGCGTCGGCGCCGGCGCGCGGTGAGGGACGCGAACCTCGGATGCCGTGGAAAAGGCGATGATGAAATCGCCGCTTCCGTTGGAGTTGTATCCGCCCGTCCGGTGGATGCCGATCCCGGCCCTCTGGGCCAGCCGCTCCAGGTTCCGGGCGTCGAGAGGGGCGTCCGTGGCGACGACGATCATGATCGAGCCCTGGACGACCGGATCGGACGGCCGCCCCGAATCGAACGGGAAGGCCGACGGGCTTTCTTTCAGGAGATCGGCGACGCGCGTCCCCGCGATCTGGAAGACCCCGCCGTGGTTCGATTGGACGATCACGCCGACTGTGTATCCGCCCTGGCGGGCCGGGAGCTTCCGCGAGCTCGTCCCGATGCCGCCCTTGTACCCGTAGCACATCGTGCCCGTGCCTGCCCCGACCGATCCCTCCGCGACCGGACCGCCCGCCGCTTTGCGGATCGCCTCGAGGACGTGCTCTTTCCGGACATGCCGGCCGCGGATGTCGTTCAGGAAGCTGTCGTTGGTCTCTCCGACGACGGGATTGACCGACACGACGCCCTCGTTCCCCGGCAGGCCGAGGATGTAATCCAGAACGGCGTCCGCGGCAGTCGGGACGCTGAGCGTGTTGGTCAGGACGATGGGCGTCTCGATGGTCCCGATCTCGCGGACTTGGTTCGTGCCGGTCAGCTTGCCGAATCCGTTGGCCACGAAGACCGCTCCCGGGACCTTGTCCTGGAAGATGTTCCCCGTATGGGGCAGGATGGCCGTGACGCCGGTCCGGACGTCCGTACCCTCGATGATCGTGACCTGTCCGACCGCCACGCCCGCGACATCGGTGATGGCGTTGAGCGGGCCGGGCTCGAGGACGCCCGTCTTGATCCCGAATTCCCGGGCCCGAGGCCGTTCGGCCGGGGTCTGGACGGCGGCCGCGGCGAACGCGGCGAGGATGAGCAGCGCGAAAATCTTCATGGTTTGCTCCCTGCCCCGCTATCTTACCGCTTGGGTTTCTCCCCGACAAGTGCGACGCATAAGACCGGGGCTCCCGGAGGGCTTCCTGATCGGGACGCGGATTTTTCCCAGCGAGAAAAATCCGCTCCCCGTGCTCGCTCGCTCTCCTCTCCCTCCGGTCGCGGAACCGTGCCCGCTTCGCTGCGCTGGCCCGCTCAGGGAGCCCCCCTCGCGCCCCGGATACATCAGACCGATTCGTCGGCGTTCGGGATGGGAACGGAGCGAATTCCGTCCCACGATCGGCCGTCGGGCGCGCGAGCCTGACGATCGGATGACTCGGTCGATGAGCGCCGGGACGCTTTTAAGACTCATCATATTCATCTACCCCACCTACCGCCCCTAAAACTAGGGGCGGACTGGCGGTAAGCGTCCCTCCGAGCACGTCGCTCATCAGGGTGACGCAGCGAATCGGCCGAGTCAGTCCGCGTCAGGATTTGCGAAAGCTAGCGCACTATCGCGGGCCGGTCGCGTTTTATATTGCGGGGCGCGAGGGGTGAGGGTTCGAGGGACATACGGAGGCGAGCGGGCACGGATTCCCAGCCGCAGGCTGGGAAGAGCGAGCCGGAGAACGAGCCGGTTCCCTCGCCGGGGGAACCGGCGTGCCCGAGAACCCTTACCCCGGAAGCCCCGTGTTATAATCGCGGCGATGAGCGAAGAGAAATACCTGACGGTCGGGGCGCTCGAGCGCGTCCCGGGCCTCGTCCACGGCTTCGGCACTCGGTCGCTCGACCTTCCCTCGCTGCGGCGGCTCGCCGCCGCGGCCCGCTGTCGGATCGTCATGCTCTCCCAGGTCCACTCCGCCGACGTCGTTATCGCCGGTCATGCCCCTCGGCCGCGCGCGCCCCGCCCCAAGGGCGACGCCCTGATCACGGATCGGCCGGGACTTCTCCTTGTCATCAAGACCGCGGATTGCCTTCCCGTCCTTCTCGTCGATCCGGAGAAACGCCTCGCCGCGGCCGTTCACGCCGGATGGCGCGGCACGCGCTTGCGGATCCTGGAGAGGACCGTCGCCGCGCTTATTTCCCGCTACGGCAGCCGTCCTTCCGACCTCCTTTCCGCCTTCGGCCCATGCATCGGCGCGGCGTGCTACGAGGTCGGGGAGGACGTCCGCCGGGAGTTCGTCTCCGCCGGCCTGTCGCGACGCGATTTCCGCAGCTCGCCGGCCCGGCCCGGCGCGTTCCTCTTAGACCTGGCCGGGGCGAACCGGCGGCAGCTCGTTTCCCGCGGCCTCTCGCCGCGCCGGGTCTTTGCCGCCGACTCCTGCACGCACTGCGACCCGCGCCTCCTCTCCTTCCGGCGCGACCGAGACGCTCACGCCCGCCTCTACAATTTCATCGGCTTCCGCCCCGATTGACGCCAGTCCAGCAGGCGGTCCGTCCACAGCTACTCCCCGAAATTTCAAGATTGCCCTTGCGCAAAGGGGATCTTCGAAATTCGCCGATGGCAAACGGAAGCTTGCCGAAACGCCGGCCCCGGGGCGCGAGGGGGAAGGATTCGAACCACGAAATTCTGAAAAACTCTCCTAGCGGAGGGATTGCCCATGCGCGAACCTCAATCAAACGGGGCGCGAGGGGATAGGGTTCCCGGGAGCCCCGCTCATGTGAGCGTGGGGCAATCCCGGAGCGTCGACTTTTAGGCCGAATTTCGGTATGATGGACCCTGCTCGCGAATTCCCAGGAACCCTAGATCACGGTGCAACATGGAAAAAGCTTATGCGGACGTCGTTCTGCCCGGATTCACTCTTTTCAAGAAGGGCAAGGTTCGGAACGTCTATGAGGTCGGCGAAAAGCTCCTGATCATCGCCACGGACCGCATCTCGGCCTTCGACTACGTCCTGCCCTCGCTCATCCCGTTCAAGGGCAAGGTCCTCACCCAGCTCTCGCGGTTCTGGTTCGACTTCACCCAGCTCGTTTGCCCCAACCACGTGATCACGGCCGACGTCGACAAGTTCCCGGCTTCCTTAGCGCCCCATCGCGAGATCCTCGACAAGCGCTCGATGCTGGTGAAGAAGACGCAGGTCATCCCCATCGAGTGCGTCGTCCGCGGCTATCTTTCCGGGTCCGGCTGGAAGGAATACAAAGCCTCCGGCAAGGTCTGCGGACTCCGCCTCCCCGAGCGGCTCAAGGAATCCGACCAGCTCCCCGAGCCGATCTTCACCCCGTCGACCAAGGCCGAGCAGGGCCACGACGAGAACATCACCTTCAAGGAGATGCAGAAGCGGATCGGCGCCCGCCTGGCGACGCGGATCAAGAAGGCGAGCATCGCCCTCTACCAGAAGGCCTCCCTTCACGCCCTGTCCAAGGGCATCATCATCGCCGACACGAAGTTCGAGTTCGGCCTCGAGGGGGACGACCTCATCCTCGTCGACGAGATCTTCACCCCGGATTCCTCCCGCTTCTGGCCCCTGGCCACCTACGCCCCCGGCCACGGCCAGCCCAGCCTCGACAAGCAGTTCGTCCGCGATTATCTCGAGAGCACGAAGTGGGACAAGCAATCCGATCCGCCGGCCCTTCCGCCCGAGATCATCGAGAAGACGTCCCAAAAATATCTAGAGATCTACCGGCTCCTCTCGGGCAAGAACGACCTCTGAGGCCCGTCCGATGAGCGGTTTCGTCGACCTCCATATCCATTCGGACCATTCGAGCGATGGGGAGTTCTCCCCGGCCGCGCTCATCGGATTCGCCAAGGAAAAAGGGTTCGCCGCCATCTCGATCGCCGACCACGACACGACCTCGGCCTATCCCGGGGCGATCGCGGCGGCAGCCGGCTCCGGGGTCGAGGTCGTCCCGAGCATGGAGGTCACCACCCTTTTCGAGGGCCGCGAGTTCCATGTCCTTCTGCCGTTCCTGGACTGGACGAGCGGGACCGTCGAAGCGATCTCCGAGCGGGTCACGCGGGGGCGGTTCGAAGAGGCCCGGGAGCGCGTCGACAATGCTCCGGCGGCTCGGCCTCGACATCACCTGGGAAGAGGTCGAGGCCGGCTCGCGCGGAATGGCCCCGCTCGGGGTCACGATCGCCCGGATCCTCCTCGACAAGCCCGGCGCGCGGGACGACGTCCGGCTGGCGGAATACTATACCCCCGAGAAAGAGCCGCGCGCTCCGTCGTACTTCTACCAGAATTATTTCATGGAGGGCCGCCCGGCCTTCGTGACCAAGCGGCATATCGGGCTCCTGGAAGTGCTGGAGATGGCCCCGGCGGCCGGGGCCGTCCCCGTCCTCAGTCATCCCGGCGCTTATTTCCAGAACACGACCCGCGAGGACCTCGTCAAGCTCAAGGGCCGCGGCCTCGCCGGTGTCGAAGTTTACACGTCCTACCACACGCCGGAACAGACGGCGGCCTTCGCCGGGATCGCCCGCGACCTCGACCTCGTTCCCACGGCCGGGTCCGACTTCCACGGCCGGGTCAAGCCGCACGTCGCCTTCGGCTCGATCCGGGACGGCGGCCTCGAAGTTGTCGAAGCGCTGCGGAAAAGGAGGCCCTGACATGGTCGGATGGCTCGATATCGTCCTGGCCGTCATCATGCTCGGGACCCTCATCTCCGGGCTGGTCAAGGGTCTGATCAAGGAGGCCGTGGGCGTCGCCGCCGCCCTGGCCGGCTTCATCCTCGCCGCCCGGTGGTACAAGCCCGTCGCGGTCTGGTTGGAAAAGACCTTCGTCAACCCTGCCGTTTCCAAGTTCCTGGGATTCATCCTCGTCCTGGTCGCGGTGGTCGGCGTCGGGCTTCTCATTGCCGCGATCCTGTCCAGGATCATGATCGGTCCGCTCAAGCTGGCCAATCACCTTCTCGGCGGGGTCTTCGGCCTGATCGAGGGCATGCTCATCTGCGGGGCGCTCGTCTTCGCCCTCACGGTCTTTCCGATCAACAAGGCTTCGCTCGCCGCGTCCCGGCTGGCCCCATACTGCTTCGGATTGACTAAAACCATGGTCGGGCTCATCCCCCAGGAGCTGAAGGACCAGTTCAAGTCGGCCTATCGGGAAATCGTCAAAAGCGAGAGCGTCGATGGAAAGAAAATTTGACCAGCTCAACATCCACCAGAAAATGGAGATCCTCATTTCCGACCTCGTCGATAAAGAGGTCCGCTTCCGCGACGCCCTGCGCGAGTTCCAGAAGATCTACCTCGAGTCCGCGGCCCGCAAGTACGAGGGGAACAAGTCCGCCATGGCCAAGGCCCTGGGCATCCACCGCAATACGCTCCACAACCGGGCGAAGATCCTAAAAGTGAAGAAGATATCTGGCAGTTGACCCTCACGACTGCTAATTTTTCTCCTTTTCCCCCTTGACAACCGTCCTTGAAGGCGTTATATTAGCACTGCGTTTTCGCGACTGCTAAATTCAATTTACAAATCTAAGAGGAGGTTTTTATGAAGATCACCCCGTTATACGATCGTGTTCTTCTGAAACGGATCGAGGAAACGGAAGTCCGGCGCAGCGGGATCATCATTCCCGACACCGCCAAGGAAAAGCCCCAGGAGGCCGAGGTCATCGCCGTCGGCAAGGGCAAGCTCGACGAGGGCGGAAAGATCATCCCCCTCGAGGTCAAGAAGGGCGACCGGGTCCTGATCGGCAAGTACAGCGGGACCGAGGTCACGATCGACGGCGAAGAGCACATCATTCTGCGCGAAGAAGAGATCCTGGCCAAGCTCGGCTGATCCGCGCGCGCCATTTAAGGAGAAATCGACATCATGGCAAAACAGATTATGTTGGGTGATGAGGCGAGACACTCGCTTCTCAAAGGCGTCAATATCCTGAGCAACCTGGTCAAGGCGACCCTCGGCCCCCGCGGCAAGAACGTCGTCATCGACAAGAAGTTCGGCTCCCCCACGAGCACCAAGGACGGCGTCACCGTGGCCAAGGAAGTCGAGCTCAAGGACACCCTCGAGAACATGGGCGCCCAGCTCGTCAAGGAAGTCGCGTCCAAGACGTCCGACGTCGCCGGCGACGGCACGACGACGGCCACCGTCCTGGCCCAGGCCATCTATAGCGAGGGCCTCCGCTACGTCACGGCCGGGGCCAACCCGACCATGATCAAGAAGGGCATCGACACGGCGGTCGGCACGGTCGTCGAGGAGCTCAAGAAGCTCAGCCGCGTCGTCAGCGGCGAGAACATCGCCCAGGTCGGCGCCATCTCGGCCAACAACGACCAGTCCATCGGCAAGATCATCGCCGAGGCGATGGACAAGGTCGGCAAGGACGGCGTCATCACCGTCGAAGAAGCCAAGGGCATGGAAACGGTCCTCGAGATCGTCGAGGGCATGCAGTTCGACCGCGGCTACCTGTCCCCCTATTTCGTGACCGATCCGGACCGGATGGAAGCCGTCCTGGAGAATCCGCTCATCCTCCTCCACGAGAAGAAGATCTCCAACCTCCGCGAGATGCTCCCGCTCCTCGAGAGCGTGGCCCGCATGGGCAAGCCGCTCGTCGTCGTGGCCGAAGAGGTCGAGGGCGAGGCCCTGGCGACGCTCGTCGTCAACAAGTTGAAGGGCACGTTCATCTGCGCCGCGGTCAAAGCCCCCGGATTCGGCGACCGCCGCAAGGCCATGCTCGAGGACATCGCCATCCTGACCGGCGGCAAGGTCATCACCGAGGACATCGGCGTCAAGCTCGAGAAGGTCGACGTCGCCTGGCTCGGCGAGGCCAAGAAGGTCGTCATCGACAAGGACAACACGACCATCGTCGAGGGCAAGGGCAAGGATTCCGACATCCAGGCCCGGATCAAGCAGATCCGGACCCAGATCGACGAGACGACCTCGGACTATGACCGGGAGAAGCTCCAGGAGCGGCTGGCCAAGATGGTCGGCGGCGTGGCCCTGATCAAGGTCGGCGCGGCCACCGAGACCGAGCTCAAGGAGAAGAAGGCCCGGGTCGAGGACGCCATGCACGCGACCAAGGCGGCCGTCGAGGAAGGCATCGTTCCGGGCGGCGGCGTGGCCCTGCTCCGCAGCCAGAAAGCCCTGGACGGCCTCAAGCTCGAGGGCGACCAGAAGATCGGCGCGGACATCGTCCGCCGGGCGCTCGAAGAGCCCCTCCGGCAGATCGCCACGAACGCCGGGCAGGAAGGCTCGATCGTGGTCGAGAAGGTCAAAGAGATGAAGCAGGACATGGGATACAACGCCCTGACCGAGAAGTACGAAGACATGGTCAAGGGCGGCATCCTCGACCCGACCAAGGTCGTCCGGATCGCCCTGCAGAACGCCGCTTCGATCGCCGGCCTCATGCTGACGACCGAGGGCCTCATCGCCGAGCTTCCGGAAGAGGAAAAGAAGCCCGGGTACCCGACGCCTCCCGGCGACATGTACTAAGCTTCCCTTCCAAAAACGTTTTTTCCAGGGGGGACGGTCCTTGAACCGTCCCCCCTTTTTTTGTTGTCCCCCTAGCAAGCCTGAAAAGCCTTTTTCTTATCCATTTTTTTGGTATATTGGAGGACGATGCTCAAGTATTTCGACCGCTACGTCCTGCGCGAGGTCGCGCCTCCCTTCGCGGTCGGGCTGACCATCTACACGTTCGTCCTCCTGATGAACGAGCTCCTTCGGGCGCCCGAGCTCTTCATCGCCAAAGGCGTCCCCCTCGGGACGACCCTCCTGCTGCTCGTCTACCTCCTCCCGGCCGTCCTGTCCTTCACCCTGCCCATGTCGGTCCTGATGGGCTTCCTGGCCGGGCTGGGCCGCCTCTCCTCGGACTCCGAGATCACCGCCTTCCGGACGCTCGGGATCAGCCCGGCCCGGATGCTCCGCCCGTTGGCCGTCTTCGCCCTGGGCGGCTGGCTCCTGACCTCGTTCCTGACCATGGTCATCGCCCCCCGGTTCAACTATCGCTGGTCGCAGACCTTCGCCAAGGCCGTCATCAACCGGGTCGACCTCCAGTTCAACCCGCGGGAATTCAACGAAAGCCTGGCGGGGATGACCCTCTATATCGAGAACGTCCGGCGTGACGGGAGCTGGGGCGACGTCTTTCTCCTCTACAACGACCCGCCCGAGGAGCCGCGCGTCATCCTGGCCCGGGAAGGTGGCCTCCGCGTCTTCCCCGACGTCAAGCGGGCCGTCCTGGAGCTCCGGGACGTCCTTCAGCTTTCGACGGCCCTGGCCGATCCGGAGAGCTCGCGGGTCTGGACTTCGAGCCGGCTCGAAGAGGAGATCAACGCCGAAGGTCTCTTCGCCACGTTCACGAGCGAGAAGCGGATCGCCGAAAAGAGCCTCGGCGAGCTCCGGGCGGGCCTGGCCGCCGCCCGCGACCGGGTCCCCGTCCTGGAGAGGGATGCCCGGGACGTCGCCCGGAGGAACATCCGGGCCGACGACTGGCAGCGGGGCGAGAGCCGGACGGCTCTCATCGACATCAACCAGGACATCCGCTCCCATCGCGTCGAGATCCAGAAGAAGTACGCCCTGCCCTTCGTCTGCTGGATCTTCGTCCTGCTGAGCCTGCCGCTCGGAGCGTCGACCCGGAAGGGCGGCCGGACGAGCGGCTTCACCCTCAGCATCCTGATCATCCTGATCTATTGGACGGCCTTCACGGCCGGGGTCAACCTCTCCCTCAACGGACGGGTTTCGCCTTTCCTGGGCATCTGGGGCGGAAACATCCTTCTCGGCGCCGTGAGCCTCCTCCTCTTCGCGGCCATGGCCAGGGAAAGAGCGATCTTCGGTTCGTTTTTCCGCGGCCGGGTCTTTCTCGCCCAGCAAAAGGCCCGGGCCGGCCGGGGCGTCCGCAGGCTCAGGCTTTCGATCGCCTTCCCCAACATCCTCGACCGCTATCTCATCCGGCGCTATACCTTCATTGCCCTCCTCATCTTCGCCAGCCTCGTCGGCATCTCGATCATCGTCACGATCTTCGACCAGATCGACAACATGTACCGGCACCACAAGGCGCTCTCGCTCCTCCTCGCCTTCGTCTGGGCCCGCATCCCGGAGTTCATCCATTTCAGCCTGCCGGTGACGGCGCTCATGGCCGCCGTCCTGACCCTCGGCCTGTTCACGAAGACCAACGAGATCACGGCCATGAAGGCCTGCGGCATCAGCGTCTACCGGGCCATCCTTCCTCTCGTCTTCTGTTCGCTCGTCCTGGGCGGGCTGGCGTTCTATATGCAGGAGAACATCCTGCCGCGGGCCAATCTCCGGGCCGCGGAGCTCCGCAACCGCTTGAACGACGCCCCGGTCCAAAGCTATACGTACGAAACCCGGAGGTGGGTCTCGAACAAGGCGGGGGACCGGTTCTACAACTACAGCTATTTCGATCCCAAGACATCGACGTTCAATCACCTCTCGATCTTCGACCTCGACCTGGGCCGGTGGACGATGAACCGGCGGGTGTTCGCCCGGAAGGGCGTGCTCGCGGGGGATACGCTGCGGCTCGAGGACGGCTGGGTCGAGGAATTTACAGGGGGGGTCCGCGAGCGATATAAAGCGGCCAAGGCGTTCGATCTCAAGCTCCAGCCCGGCGAAGAGATCTTCCTCCGCGAGGAGAAGGACACCGCCCAGCTGACCTATCGGGAGCTCGGCCGCCAGATCAAGGACGTGGCCGGGATGGGCTTCGAGACCGTCCGCCTCCGCGTAGACCTGATGTCGAAAGTATCCTTCCCCTTCGTCGCCCTGATCATGACCCTGGTCGGGGTCCCCTTCGCCTTCTCGATGGGAAGGAAGGGGGCCCTGGTAGGGATCGGCGTGGGCCTGGGCATCGCCGTCGTCTACTGGGTCGCGATCGGGGTCTTCCGCAGCCTGGGGTATGTGGGTTTCCTCGGCCCGTTCCTCGCCGCCTGGGGGCCGAACCTCGTCTTCGGCCTCGCCGGGCTGACTTTCCTCTCCCGCCTCCGGACTTAAAACGGGGCTCCGGGGTCGCCCAACGGCTCACGAAGGATGTTCGCCAGGGAACCCCCTCGCGCCCAAGCAGGAAGTATCCGCGCAAGTCTGCGATAGCGACGGGACCCGGCTGCGGCCGCTGATGGTTCGCTGCGTCACCTGGCGAGTCGACTCCGCTCCCGTCCGCCAGTCCGAGCAGCCGTTTTGCGGAATTGGCTCCCGTTGGGGTGATCAGGCCGTCGGAGCAGGGTGAGGCAGATTCTCAGACTAATTCGAAAAACCGAGGAGGCGGCAAGTTCGAAATATGGTAGGGCGAGGGGAGTTCCCTTCGGAAGCCAGCGCAGCGGAGCGGGCATGGTTCCTCGCCCAAAGGGAGAGGAGAGCGGAGCGAGCACGAGGAGCGAATTTCCACGCTGGAGGAAATTCGCGTCTTCCGAAGGGAATTCCCCGCAGCCCGTTACATTTTATATTTGCCGAATTCCTCGGGGGAGAGGGCCTCGAACCACTTGCGGAGGTTCTCCGAGCTCTCCAGGCTGTCCTCGAGCTTCATGCCGTGGGCCTTGTGGACGACTTCCTCTTCGACAAAGATGGGGGAGGCCATCCGTAAAGCCAGGGCGATGGCGTCGGAGGGGCGGGAATCGATGACGACCTCGCGGTCCAGATGGCGGCAATGGATGGCGGCGTAGAATGTATTGTTGCGGACGTCGGTGACGACGATGCGGTCCACGGCGATATCGAGGCCGTTGAAGACGTTGCGGAGGAGGTCGTGCGTCATCGGCCGGGGCGTCGTGACCCGCTCGATGGTCAGGGCGATGGCGTTGGCCTCGTAGGTCCCGATCCAGATGGGAAGGATCCGTCCCCCGGCCGCGTCCTCGAGGAGGACGATGGGCATCTTCGAGATCGGGTCGACGACTAGGCCCTTGAGTTTCATCTCGATTTCCATCGGGAGCGCTCCTTCCTGATGATCCAATATAGGGCGGCAACGGCTTCTTGTCAATTTAATGAATAAAGCACAAGAATCCAAAAATATGGATGAAATTCAAATAAATGGATAGTAAAGGGGCGATTTGCTTTTGTAACTAATTGAAAACAAACACAATTATCCATTTATTCGGCCCCCTGGGGGTTGGCATGTTTTTTGCGATAAAAGGGGTGATATCCAAAGGCAATTATTATGTTTTATCCGATCATACAAGGAGGTGAGAATAGAAGGAATTTCGTCCAAGGACGAAGGTCCGGGACGGAGGCCGCAAAGGATTCCGTTCCGGGGGGTTTTGAATTGGAGAAAAGGAGAGTTCAATCGAATGAGCATTCTTAAGAAAAGCGTTTTCACGCTGCTCTCTCTCGCCTTGATCGCGTCCTTCGCGGTGGCCCAGACGCCGACCGGAAGGATCACGGGCAAGGTGACGGATGAGCAGGGCGTGTCCCTGCCGGGCGTGACGGTCGAAGCGACCAGCCCGCGCCTGGTGGGCACCGCCTCCTCGATCACGGACGAGTCCGGAACATACCGGCTCCTCGCTCTCCCGTCGGGGACCTACACCATCACGTTCTCGATGCCGGGCTTCAAGCAGAAGATCCGTACGGGCATCATCCTGCAGCTCGAGCAGACCCTGAGCCTGAATGAGACCCTCACTCAGAGCGCGGTTGCCGAAGAGATCACGGTCGTCGGGCAGAGCCCGCTGATCGACGTCAAATCGACGACCAAGGGCACGACGATGTCCAAGGACGTCTTCATGCAGCTGCCCCGCAGCCGGAACTTCCAGGGACTGCTGTCCACGGTTCCAGGCGTCCAGACCGAAGGCATGCAGGGCGGATTGTCCGTCGACGGCGCCTCCGGAACAGAGAACGTCTACTATGTTGACGGGACGAACGTTTCCAACATCCACAACGGCCTCGTGGTGCAGGGCGGCGTGGTCATGGAGCAGCTCGAGGAAGTCAAGGTTACGGCTTCCGGGTACAGCGCCGAGTTCGGCGGCTCCATGGGCGGCGTGATCAACGTCATCACCCGGTCCGGCGGAAACGAGTTCCACGGCGACATCTTCGGGTACTACAACAACAATAGTCTCCTGTTCCAGGGGAAAGACCGCGACTATCTGCGGATCAACCCCTACTGGGAGAACCCGCTGGACGCCGCGGATATCGAGTACGTCAACGACGACGACATCTATTACAACGGCGGTAAAGACCGCAACAACTACCAGAGGTTCGAAGGCGTCTTCAACCTGGGCGGGTACGTCATGAAGGACAAGCTGTGGTTCTTCGCCTCCTTCAACCCGACCTACGGCAGCACGACCGCCAATCGCTGGTTCATGACCGACCCGGTCAATCTGGCCGCGGCCAAGGTTCCGGGCGACACGAGGCAAGACCCGCAGCAGGGCCGCCAGACCTACGAGTTCGCCAGCAAGAACCTCTATCTCTACTGGCAGGCCAAGCTGACCGCGCAGCCGTTCAAGGGCATGCGCGTGTCCCTGTCCGGCGTCAGCAACTTCTCCAGGTCCTTCGGCGGTGAAATCCCCTCGATCGCCGGGACGTCCGCCAAGAACTATCCGTGGAACAGGGGCTGGGATAACACCATTCTTCCCGGCAAGGAATCCCGCTGGGGCTATCCCAACATTTCCGGTAACCTGACCGCGGACTGGACCGTCAGCAACAACTTCCTGGTCAGCCTGCGCGGCGGCTACCAGAGGACCAACACGACCGGCCAGGAAATGGTCATGCCGACCACCCGGTACGCGTTCTCCGGCTCGAACACCTCGACCACGACGTACCCCGAGATCCCGGACAGCCTCCGGCACTCCTCGGGCTGGACGAACTGGTCGGCCTCGATGTACGAGTACAAGAAGTGGATCTACGGCCGGGCGAGCGTCAACCTCGACATGACCTATTACTTCAGCATCGCCGGCGAGCACGCGATCAAGTTCGGCGCCCAGTTCATCCGGCCCTTTGAGGATGTCGACGCCTCCTCGGCCCATCCTTACGTCACCGTGGTCTGGGGCAACTACTACCAGTGGCCCGACGGCCAGAAAGTCCAGGGCAAGTACGGCAACTACCAGATCCGGGGAAGCTTCGTTTCGCCCTACGGCAACTTCTGGGCGATTCACAGCGACAACTGGGCCCTTTACCTCCAGGATTCCTGGACGATCGGCGACCGCCTGACCCTGAACCTCGGCGTCCGGACCGAGAGCGAATATGTCCCGGCCATGTCCACGGACACCACGCTCCCCGGTTACTCGGCCAAGCCGATCCAGTTCGGTTTCGACCAGAAGCTGGCCCCCCGCCTGGGCGTCATCTATGACGTCTTCGGCGACTCCAGCCTGAAGGTCTTCGGCAGCTTCGGGATCTACTACGACGTCATGAAGCTGTACATGGCGGAAGGCGCGTACGGCGGGTTCAAGTGGTGGACGAGCTACTTCACGCTCGACGACTACGACTTCACCAAGATCGCGGCCAATGGCGATGTCACCGACAAGGCCAGCCAGACCGCCACGAACACCTACTTCGGCTCCCGCAACTGGCGGACCGGCTCGTTCGAAGCCACCGAGCCCAACATGAAGCCCGTCGCCCAGTCCGAGGTCTCCTTCGGCGCGGAAAAGAAGCTGACCGAGGAGATCTCCCTCGGCGCCCGGTTCGTCTACAAGCACCTCATCCGCACGATCGAGGACATCGGCTATTACGACGCCGACTTCAACGAGCAGTATTTCATCGGCAACCCCGCCGAAGGCAAGGGCCTCCCGGTTTCGCAGGGCGGCATCTTCTCCGACAACTTCTGGCCCGCCCCCAAGCCGAAACGGGAATACTACGCCCTCAACCTGTCGGTGGAAAAGCGTTTCTCCAACAACTGGCAGGGCGGGTTCAACTACACCTGGAGCCAGATGACGGGGAACTACGGCGGTCTGTCGTCCTCGGACGAGAGCGGCCGGAACTCGCCGAACGTCGAGCGGTATTGGGACATGTGGTTCGAGCGCTACGACATCCACGGGAAAGCCTATGACGGCATCCTCCCCTCGGACCGCACCCACTACTTCAAAGCGTTCGGGTCCTACGCCTTCCCGTTCGGGCTGACGGTCGGATTCGTCGGCTACGCCCGGAGCGGCCTGCCGCGGAACACGAACCTGAGCTTCAACGACATGCAGGTGTTCCCGGACGGCTACAACAACCTCGACCAGCGCACTCCGTTCACGATGTGGGCGGACCTGTATCTTGAGTACAACCTCAGGATCGCCAAGCGCTACACGGTCAACCTCAACGCGACGATCAGCAACGTCACCAACACGTCCACGATTCAGGCTTACTACGACCGGTATAACTACTCCATGCTCCGCCTGACGGACGATGAGCTCCTCGCTCAGGCCACGAACTATGTGGATTGGAAGCAGCTGGTTGCCACGAAGATCACCGTCAACCCGCTTGACCCGCGCTATGGCATGTGGACCAGCCGGTTCGGCTCCTGGTCCTGGCGCCTGGGCGCCCGGTTCTCCTTCTAAGCAGGACGGGGTTTAGCCCAAGCACGAGCAGAAGCAGGTATCGCAGCTAAGATACACCGGCCCGGCGCCCTTCGGGGCGCCGGGCCATTTTTTTAATCGGGGGACGTAGCACTCATTCCCCGATTTCGTATAACAAAAATCGTCAGATGGCGGCTTTTATTTCTCTTTATCGGGGGACGTAGCACTTATTCCCCAATTTTGTTCTAACAATAAACGTCAGATTGGGGGCTTTTATTTCTCGGGATCGAGGCCCTGGAAAACGGGCGATGTCAAAATCTCCATCCTTCTTTTCCTTCCCGCCGACTTTGGCGCGAGAGACCGCCCTGCCAGCCTTTCGAGATTTTCGATGAATTCCTTTGATCCAAGCGGCCGTCCTGTTCGCGCGTGGAGCTTGATCTCTCTTTCGAGTTCAGGTGAATCTTCCGCCTGGAGAAAGAGGGACCAATCCGGAACATCAATGAACTCGCGAATATCCGTCAGCCGGAGAAGTGATTTCCGCGTTCCGGATACGTGCTCCGCGGCGCTCGACCAGGGATAGTCTTCAGCCTTTTTAACGAGGCCGGCTTTGACCGGATTTCGCTCCGTATATCTAACGCAATTGAATAGATAGGCGGCATCCATTGGAAAGGAATGATAACGGCCATCCCAGAGATTGCCGGTCCAGCTCTCCCTGGCGTTGATGATCAGAGTGTATTTCCTCTTTATTTCCGCAATACATTTGGCGAAGCTTGATTCCGTCTTGGGGATTGCGTTCAGGTGGAAGTGGTTGTTCATAAGGCAATACGCTAGGAACACGACACCGAATTTCTCTCCGCATTCATCTAAAAGCTTGAGAAAGAGCATTTTATCCGAGTCGAGGATGAAGACGTCGGCTTTATGATTCCCCCGATTATAGATGTGAAACGGAACACCTGGGAAAACGACTCTCGCAATTCTGGGCATCGGGTTCATCTCCAGATGTCGATATTGAGCTCAATAAAACGAACGTGTCCCGGAATGTCAATTTCTCACTCTGGAGACGGAAACAATGGCTATTCATCGAAGGAATATATTGGGCTTCGGTTAGCCCATAATAGATTGATATAAAATGAGTTACCTGTGTTAAGCAAAGAATCAGAATTCAACACTCTGGCGGGGTAAAAAGAATCCGAGCAGTGGTTATTACGGCGAGAAGTGATTGACGAAATTTGCTTACGAAATCGGGGAATAAGTGCTACGTCCCCCGATTATTTCTTAATAAGACGCGCGAGCTCGGCGCGGGCGCCGGCGATCTTTTCTTCCGGCTCGCCCTGCGGCGCCTGGAGGTACTGCTCGAGGCAGCGGATCGCGTCGGCGGTCTGCCCCTTCTCCCGGTAGGCGAGGGCCAGGTTGTACAGCGCGTCGGGATTGGGCCCCCCGGCGAGGATGCGGTTGAAGCACTCGATGGATTTGTCGAAATTCCGGGTCATCCCGTAGGCGATCCCGAGCTGGCGGAGGAAGCCGATCTCCTTTGGATAGTCCCGGGAAAGCCTTTCCAGGACCCCGATCGCCTCCTCGAGCCGTCCGCTCGTGGCGAGATTTCCCGCGTAAGCGGTCCGAAGGAACTTGTTCTCCGGCTCGGCCGCCAATCCCTCCTCAAAATAGGCGCTCGCTTCGGCCTTTTTCCCCGTGTTGTCCAGGATGACCGCGACGGCCGTCAGGGCGTCGATCGACTTCGGGTTTCGTTGGAGCGCCTCGCTCATCGTCCCGAACGCTTCCTGCGTCCGTCCCTCGACGAGATACGTGTAGCCGAGCCGCAGCAGCAGCGTCTCGTTCCCCGGGATGCGCTCCAAGCCGAGCTTGAGCGTCGCCACCGCGGCGTCCATCTTCTTCTCCCGGGCCTGGACCAGGGCCAGGCTGACATACGAGGACGCGGAAAACGGCCGGAGGCCGACCATCCTTTCATATAGGGCGGCCGCCGTGGCGAGATCGCCTCGGAATTCCGCGTTTTCGGCGTCCTGGTACATTTTCAGCTCGTCGCGCTTGTCCTTGGGATCGGGCTCGAGGGCCGAAGCTCCGCTCGCGCCCGCCTCCCCGGCTCCCTTATCCGAGAAGCCGACGTATCCGAGCGAGCGGAGCCGGCTCTCTTCCTCGGCGGTCAGCGTCCTCTTCCCTGAGGCGGCGCCGGGGGCGAGGCTGTCCTTGACCGTCCGGTCGAGCCCGTCGCGCATCTCCCGGACGGTCCGCGCCTCCCCGACGATGCGGTTGTCCCGCTCGCCCGGGTCGCGGCCGAGGTCGTACAGCTCCTCCTTGGGGGCGCGGATGTATTTCCAGTCCTTGACGATGAGCCCGCTGAGCGGAGCCCAGCCGAAATTCTCTCTCGGGTAGTACGTCTCGATATAAGTATCGAGATCGGCCCGCTCCTTTTTCCGGATGTAGGGGAGAAGGCTCACGCCTTGCGTTCCCTCCGGAGCGGGGCGGCCCATCAGATCGAGAACGGTCGGCATCAGGTCGATCAGCCGGACCCGGGGCGCGACGACGGCCCCCGCCGGCAAATGCCCCTCGGCCGCCATGATGAGCGGCACGCGGAGCGTCTCGTCGTAGAGGAAGACGCCGTGCCCCCATTCGCCTTTGTCGCCCAAGCCCTCGCCGTGGTCGCCGGCCACGACGACCACGGTCCGCCCGAGGAGACCGCGGTCGCGGAGCTTGGCCATGACCCGGCCGAAGACGAAGTCCATGTACGCGATCTCTCCGTCGTACGGCCGGCCGGAGAATTCCTCGCTGTACGGCGAGGGCGGGTTGTAGGGGATGTGGGGATCGAAGAAATGGACCCAGCCGAAGAACGGTTCGGCCGGGTTGGCGTCCATCCAGTCCGAAAAGAGGCCGTAGACCTGTTCGGCCCGCCGCTCGGCGTTCGCCGCCTTGAACGGCGATCCTTCCTGGTAGTTGTCGTCGTAGTGGTCGAAACCTTGGGCCAGCCCGAAGCGCGAATCCACCGAGAACGAGGCGACGAAGGCCGCCGTGGCGTAGCCGTCGGCCTTCAGGACCTCGGCCAACGTCGTCCGGTCCGCCGCAAGCTCATACGCGCCGTTATTATGGACGCCGGTCGCGACCGGGTTCTGCCCGGTCATGATCGAGGCGTGGCTCGGGAGCGTCAGGGGGACCGGGGCGTAGGCGTTGGAAAAGCGCACGCCGGACGCGGCCAGAGCGTCGAGATTGGGCGTCTTGACTCCCGCCGCCCCGTAGCATCCCAGATGGTCGGCCCGGGTCGTGTCGAGGGTGATGAGCAGGACGTTGAGGCGCTCCCCGCGGCTGACGGCCGGGCCCCCGCGGAGAAGGAAGAAAGCCGCGATCGCGGCCAGGATCAGGACGGCCGCGATGCCTAGGGAAGCTGTTCTTCGCGGCGGGCGCTTTCCGGCCGGCGCGGGAGCGGGGGCCGGTCCGGACGCGCGGACGGCCGGCTTGGGCCCATCGGGGCGGGGCCCCTCCGTTCGGTCCGGCCGGCGCGGCTTGTGGTGCTTGCGTTTCGCCACGGGGCGGCGGTCACTTCTTGACGGCGTTCAGGATGTTTTGGGCCAGCGCGGCCCGCGGCCCCTCCGGCTCGAGGGTCAGGAACTTCTCGAGGCTCTCGATGGCCTTGGGGTTGTCGGCTTTGTTGAGGTAGACATAGCCGAGCTTGAGGTACGGGTCCGGCCAATCCGGCTTGATCTGGGCGGCCAAAGCGAAATACTTGAGGGCGTCGTCGAACGCCTGGTTCGAGAAGTAAATCTCGCCGACATTGTAGGCGAGGATCTCGTCCTTCGGGGAGTTCTCGATGGACTGGCGGAAAAGGTCCTGGGCTTCGGTCATCTTGCCCTGCTTCAGGTAGCAGTTGCCGATCCCGGCCAGGGCCTTGGCCGTCATCTCCCTGCCCAGGGTCACGTCGAGCTTGGCCTGTTCCACCACGGCCTTGTACGTCTCGATGGCTTTCTCGAAGTCTCCCTTCTCCCGGTAGCAGTCGCCGATGCTCAGCTGGACCTGGTAGAGGTTCGGGTTTTTGCTCAGGAATTCCTGGTAGGCCGCGATGGCTTCGTCGAACTTCTGTTCCTTGAAGAGCGCGTTGCCCTTCTCGAGGATGGCGAAGGTGGCTTCGTCGGCAACGACGCCCGCGCCCTTGGTGATCTTCTGGAGATGGACCACGACCTTCGGGTTCACCGAGAGCTGGCTGACGTACAGCGTCTTGTCCTGGGGCATGTAGCCCGTGATCACGGCGGTCATGGTCCAGTTGCCCGTGCCGAGCCCAAGGAAGGACCATTCGCCCTTCTTGTTCGACGTCGTCTCGAACTTGAGGCTGGGGTTGTCCGCGAACTGCAGGGTCAGCTTGACGCCCTCGAGCGGCTTCTCTTCGAGGTCGTAGACGATCCCGCCGAGCCGTCCGACGCCCCGTCCGGCCTGGCCGAAGGCCAGGCCTCCGGCGAGGAGAAGGATCGCCGCCAGAGCCGCTATGGTCTTCCGGGAGTGATGTTTCATTTCACGCCTCCACGAGAGTTATGATGCAACTTATGTGCCAAAAATGCACACGATAAATGCGCCTGAATTCCGGCAAATCGGTATTTTAGCACGTTCCGCGCGGTAAAGGAAATTGCGTCCGGCCGGTTCACGAATGAGGTAGATACAAATTCCTAAAAGCTCTCTCGGCGGAGGGATTGCCCCGGAGCGAACATTGGGAGGGGGGCCCGGCTTCCGGGGGAACCGCAGAGGTTCCCGTGAGCGAGGGGGCAATCCCGAAGCTTCTTCCGCTTCGAGACCGTGCCCTTGTCCGCCGAGTTCGCCAGGGTCACGACGAGAACGCGCGACTCGGGAGCGGGGGCGAACTCGAGGTCGATGACGTAGAATTCTCCGCGCAGGCCCTCGACCTTCTCTTCGGTCAGGGAGAGCGGATACGCGCTCGAGCTTTCCTGGGTCTTGGCTCCGGACGCGTCTTCGCCGATCAGCGTGACCGTCAGCGTCGTCCGCAGCTCCTTGTTGTCCCCGGAGGTCATCCAGATCTTGGCATAGGGAACCCGGAGGCGCACGCCGAGCCCCCCGGCCGGGCTCTTCTTCTCGACCGCCAGGTCGAATTCCAGGAGCGAAGCCCCCGCCTCGACCTGGGGCTTCCACGCGAGCTGCGTCTTCATGATCGTCGTGAGCTGGGCCGGGCTGGACGGATCGAGCCGGTAGTTCCCGGTCCAATCCGGATCGACGAAGACGATGGGAAAGAACCCGTAATACCAAACCTCCGTCGGGATGCCGTAGAACGTCACCCCCCGCGGGTAGACCTCGCGCTCGGAAGGCGGGCCGAGGAGGATGTAGATCCGGCCGCGGTCCTGGAGCCAGCCCGGCTCGCCGCCGTCGGTGAAGAGGTGATTGGCCTCGTCGATGCGCTGGAAGTACTGCGTCTTGAACTCGTTCTCCTCGGTGTCCGGGTCGGGGTCCCGTTTCTTCCAGAACTCCTCCATGAAGGCCGGCCGCTCGGCCGACGGCAGATTCAGGAAGATCCGGCGCTCCTCGGCGGTGACGAGATAGCGGACCTTGGAGATGAATTCGCGGCTCTCGGGCTCCATGCGGCGGATGAGACGGTACGAGCCGCAGGCCGAGGACAGGACGGCCAGAAGGAGGGCGAGGGCGGGGACGAGCCTGGGCGCGCGGTCCAGGGTCATTTCTTATCCTTCAGGGACTTGACCGCGGCCCGGATCGTTTCCTGCTTCGGATCGAGCTCGAGGGAGCGCTCGTAGGCGATCAGGGCCTCCGGAACGTTCCCCAGCCGGACGTAGCATTCCCCGATGTTGTTCAGGACGATGATGTTCGTCCCGAAGTGAGCCAGGTAATCCTTGTAGAACGTGACCGCTTCTCCGTATTCACCCAGGCCGCGGGAGGCGTCGCCCAGGAGCTGGAGGAAGTCGTATTTCTGCTCGTCGCTCATGAACGCCCGGGCGATCGAGCGGACCTCGGCGTATTCTTTCAGCGAATAGAGAAGCTGGGCGTAGTCCAGCGCGTAGGGAGCCGATCCCGGGTTGCCCCGGTGGGCCGATTCGAGGAGCGGGCGGGCCTGGGCGGCGTCCCCGAGCTGGAAATACTGCTTGCCCAGGGCGTGGCGGATCGACGGATCGTCGGAGGCCGGCGAGGGCGTGGAAACGATCCAGGGCCGGGGGAAGTTCGGGATCGAAGTGATGCCGAATTGGATCTTGGCCCCGACGCGCTCGGTCCCGTCGGCGGCCTGAACGGAAATCTGGAGGAGGTAGTTGGCGATCCCGTATCCGGCCAGGGAGAAGTCCTCGCTGAAGTCCGTTCCGTGGACGGCGTCCTTGAAGGTCCGGGTTCGGGTGGCGACGGGCAGGGCGTTCTTGAAGATCGTGAATTCGATCTTGCCGTTTTCGCGCAGGTCCGCAGGGGGGTTCTGGACCTGGAAAAAGGCGTTCATGACGTCGCCGGGGAGGAAGATTCCGTTCGGGGACGGCACGTATTGGACGTTTCCGACGAGGAAGGCCTTGTTCGTCCCGCGATACTTGGATTCCCGGTCCGTCCGGTAGGCCAGGATCGGCTGGCTCATGGAGAAGGCGTTCCGGGCGGGGATGAGGATGTCGGCCTCGAGCGTCGTGAACTCCTTGGAGACCGTGTTCTTCCAGAGGATGTTGACCTTGTAGCTGCCCGGGACGAGGGGGAAGAGGTCCTGGAAGCTGACCGGCAGGGGCCGGACGCGGCTGAATTGCGCCTGATCGAAGCGGAGGGGGAACGTCCGGTCGAACTGGTAGACGGTCCGGCCCTTGAGGTCGCTGATCTTGGCGTTGATCAGGACCTCGGCCCGGTACCGGTCTTCGTTCTGCTCGAACGTCAGCCGCGACGGCTCGATGGCGTAATGGACGAAGGAGAGCCCCTGGGCGTCCTGGAAGACGTCGATCATGGCCGCGCTCTGGATGTAGTTGGCGCTGTAGTCGACCTCGATGATGTCCTTGTAGCGGAGGAGCTTCTCGGCGTAGTCGTCCTTGATCTTTTCGAGGGGCGCGGCCGGAATCCGCTGCCGGAGGAGGATCTCCGAGGCCAGAGAGGGCGTGAGGTTGAACTGCGTCTCGCCGGGGATGAGCGAGATCGACGCCTGGGCGACCGTGGTGGCGATGTTGGCCAGCACGGCGTAGGCGGCCTCGATGTTGGCCACGTCTCCGGAATAATGAACCATCAGCTGGGAGGGTCCGTCGGCGACCGGAGAGTAGAGCCTGTATTCGGCGTTGATGTCGCGCTTGTAGAACATCAGGGTGAACGTTCCGGGAAGGTTCATCTCGGCCATGCCGTCGTAGAACCAGACGATGGTCGGCCGGAGCTCGTAGTCGTTCTCGTACTTCTCGACCGATTTCGGCTCGCCCAGGATGATGTGGATCCGGCCCATGTCCGTCCGCCAGCCGGCGCCGGGGACGTCCCGTCCGAACCATTTGTTGGCGTATTCGATCCTCTTGTAATGCTCGGTCTTGAACTCGTTTTCCTCCGTCGACAGGTCGGGGTCGCGCTGTTTCCAGAAGGCGTCGATGAAGATGTTCCGCTCCCGGTCGGACCCGAGCTGGAGGAAAACCTCCCGCTCTTTGGGGGTGATGATATAGACGACTTCCTCGTCGAGCCATTTCCGGAATTGAGGGGGGAGGTTCTTGGACGTCAGCTTCTTCTGCGGGGCGGCGGCCGCGGCGATCGACCCCAGCAGGAGGATGATGATGAGGCCTAAAACGTTCTTTTTCACCGACTTATTATAGGTCATGTTGGTCTCCCGGTCAAACCGCACGGGGGCCTGGGGACATGATTCCATGTCCCCCGGAGCCCGTTGGTATAACTCCCGCCGGAAGGCGAACGGTTGCGTCTAAAAAAGGGACATCTGTCCCCCGCCGGGGGCATCGGAGGCGCCGTCGGGATCGAACAGCCGGATCGTCCCGTATTCGCCGTCGTGGCCCGGGGAGATCTTCACCAGCCCTTTGCGCATCCGCTCGATCCCGTCGGCCACCCGCTCCGGAGAGATCCGGCGGAGGTCGGCGGCCGGAGTTTCCGTCAGGACGGTCTGCTCGTCGCCGAACTCGTGGATGAACCGGAAATAAAGCTCCCAGACGCCCTGGCTCTCGGGCGTCTTCCCGCACGCTTCGGCGATGACCTCGTTGAGGGGGATGAGGCGGCGGAAGGGTGCGCGCGGGGCGGCGTCCCGGACCTCGTCCGCGGTCCGGTCGGCCAGCTCCTCGACCCGGTGGGCCACGCCGATCGTGAGCTTCTTTCCGCAGGACGGGCAGATGTCTCCGAGCCGGAGGGACTCGCGCGGATCGAGGACGACCGCGCACTTACGGTGTCCGTCCCAGTGATATTTGCCTTCTTCGGGAAAGAACTCGACCGTGCCGAGGAAGCGGGCCGGGTCCCGGCTCTTGATCGCGTCGATCATCCCCTTGTAGCTGAAGTCCGCGTCGAAGATGTTGGCTTCGCGCCCGATCTTGGCGGGGGAGTGGGCGTCCGAGTTCGAGATCAGGGCGAAGCGGTCGAGGGCGGACAGCCGCCAGTTCATGGCCGGGTCGGACGACAGGCCCGTCTCCAGGGCGAAGAGGAACGGCGTCATCTCCTCGAAGCACTCCTCGATGGCGTCGAACCCGGAATTCGCCCCGAACAGGGAAAACCAGGGGGTCCAGATGTGGGCGGGAATGACCGCGCACTGGGGACAGAGATCGGCGACCAGGCGGACGAATCCTTTGACGTCCATGCCCAGGATCGGCCGTCCGTCCGAACGGAGGTTGCCCAGCCCGGAGAGACGAGTGTTGATCTTATCCACCGACTCGAAATCCGGGGCCAGGAGGAGAAGATGAACCTTCCGGACGCGGCCCTTCTTCGAATAGATGAAGCTGATCTCGGTCGAAAGGACGAACGAGACGTCGTCGGGCCCCAGGGTGACGGACCGGAAGGGCTCCCAATCGGGCCGCTGGGGATTCCTCAGCCGGAAGAATCCGTTCCCCTTGGGCTCGAGCTTCTC
Organism: Candidatus Aminicenantota bacterium; assembly: GCA_963848835.1. Taxonomy (GTDB): domain Bacteria; phylum Acidobacteriota; class Aminicenantia; order Aminicenantales; family UBA4085; genus CAWKFB01. The sequence goes on from CAWKFB010000007.1 coordinate 68,236, forward strand.
CCGGGTCAGGAAGAACCATTCCGGGTGGGTGAAGTCGGCCGAGGCGAGCAGCGAGATGCCCTTGACCTTGCTCCAGTACGCCAGGGCGTCGAAGGTCATGTCCCGCGACGTGGCCCGTGAGAACTTCGAGTGGATGTGGAGGTCGGCGGTGTATTTCATGCGTCGCGTGGTCTCCGTATGTTTAGACCTTTTCGCGCCCCAATTCAAGTACAATCGGCGAGGGCGGTCTCGCTCGACGGGAAATCCTGACGCTCTGCCTGGCGCTCGAGGCTCCTAGGCGCTGCGCCCTCCGCGCCCCGATGGTCTCCTCGCCGTCCCTTTGTATACGCCTCAGCGTCTGCAATATGGTCACGTGCTCAAAGCTCGGGATCGCCCCACGCTCACGATGGAATGCTCACCTCCGGGAGCCCTCGGCTCGCCGCCAGATCAGGCAAGACGCGTCCCCGATGTTCGCTTATCTGCGATCGCTCTCGCAAGCTCCCGCCGACGGCCACGCCGCTGGCCGATTCGCCTGACGTCACTCTGACGAGGGTCCGCAGGGAAAGCTCCGCGCATCATCCGAGTCGGCCGCACGGTTCAGGCCCGCAGCGAACAGGAGCCGCCGAACCTGTTTCTTCGGCAGGGGAACCGGTATCGGCGGTTCCCCCCGAAGCGGAACCCCCCTCCACTCTGCACGATCGTCGGTCGTTGTCTGGCCGAAGGAAGCAAGCCGTGTGGCGGGCGATTCGAAAAAATTCTCTGTAGGGAGGCGAGGTGCGGTTCGAGCGACATCGGGAAATCCCAGCTCTGCGTCCCGAGCTCCGACGGGAAGCCCCGCGCAGCGGGGCTTCGCCAAATGAAGTGACGCGATTTTTTCTTCGACCATCATATCTGGAAAGATCAAACGGGCGAAGGGATCGCCCGTGAGCGAACATCAGGAGGGGGGGCCCCGCATTAATTCGGGGGGGAACCAGAAGGGTTCCAACGTGAGCGATGGGCGATTCCGAAGCCCTCCTAGGAGCTCGAGTGACAGGCAGAGCGTCAGGATTTCCCGTCGAGCGAGGGGCCGCCCTCGCCGAATTCCCTTTGATAATTGCCCCCATGTTGCTACAATGAAGGCGCCGGGAGCAGGCCCGGAGAGAGGCGATCCTGGCATAAAAGTTGCATCTGAATCATCCGGAGGCGGTAATGAAAAGATCCCTCATATTCGTCCTCAGCCTGGTCCTTATCGCCGGCGCCCTGTCCGCCCAAGCCTACCGGGGCGGCCGCGGCCGGCTGACCGGGCTGGTCATGGACCAGAAGGGCCAGCCCATCGAGGGCGTCACGGTCAAGCTCTTCGCCGTCAAGCACCAGGACGGTTTCTCGGTCCAGACCGGGCCGGATGGGAAGTGGGCCGCGACGATGCTGAGCGGCGGGGAATGGAACCTGGATTTCGAGAAATCGGGCTACGCCCCGTTCAGGACCGCGGTATCGGTCAAGGAGCTCGAGCGGCTGCCCGATATCAAGGTCGTCCTGCAGAAGGTCGAGGGGCTCGTCCTGACCGATGAGCTCAAGAAGCTCCTCGGCGACGCCAACCAGCTCTTCGATCAGAAGAACTTCGCCGGCGCGCTCGAGGGATACAACGCCATCCTGGCCAAGTACCCCGACGCGTACATCATCTGGCAGAACGTCGGCAACTCCTACTTCGCCCAGGAGCAATATGACAAGGCGGAGGAGGCCTACCTCAAGGTCCTGGCCAAGAGCCCGGCCGACACCACGGCCATCGTGGCCGTCGGCAACTGCTATTTCAACCGGAACCAGACCGAAAAGGCCCTCGAATGGTACGGCAAGGTCGACTACACCAAGATCACGGACCCGACCGTGCTCTTCAATATCGGGCTGAATTTCTCGAACCTGACCAAGTACGATGAAGCCTTGAAGTATTTCAAGCAGTCCGTCGAGGTCCAGAAGACCTTCGAGGACGGTTTTTACCAGATGGGGCTGACCTATGTCTCGATGCAGAAGACGACCGAAGCCATCGCGGTCTTCGAGCAGTTCCTGAAGCAGTTCCCGGATTCCCAGAAGACCGACCAGGTCAAGGGCTTCCTCGACTACCTGAAGAAAAAATGACATCGCCGCGGCCCCGGGCATGGCTCCGGCCGGTCGGAGCGGCCGGCCTTCTCGCCCTCCTCCTGGCCGCCTGCGGGACGCCCGTGACCGTCAGCCTCGATCCGGAGAGCCGCGATTTCTATGACAAGACCCGCCTGGTCATGACCGCGGCGGAGGAGGACATCTTCCTCCACCTGCCCGATTTCGACGCCCGCCGCGAGTTCATGAAGGAGTTCTGGGAGCGGCGCGATCCCGACCCGGATACCGAGCAGAACGAGTTCCGCGAGGAGCTCGACCGGAGGCTCGACTACGTCCAGAAGCGGTTCCGCGAGGGGGGGAAGGGGATCAACACCGACCGGGGCCGGATCTATTTCTATCTCGGCCCCCCCGACAAGTTCGAGGAATACATGGAGCCGCCCGACGACCTGCGCGTCGGCCCGATCCTCGTCTGGTATTACTTCCGCTACGACGTCGGCGTCCTCTTTTACGACGTCCGGGGCGACGCGACCTACACGATCCAGGAGATCATCGGCGACCTATCCTCGGCCCTGGAGATGGCCCGTTTGGGCGAGACCTTCACCGGAGGCCGGGCCCCGTCCAAGTACATCAACTTCGACGTGATCTACGACTCAGGGAAGAAGGAGTTCCGCGCCACGCTCCCCCTCCGCGGGCTGTCCTTCGAGGAGCGCGGCGACCTCCTGAGGATCGAGTTCGATTTTTCCTTCCACATCTATCTCGACGGAGGCGCGGCCAAGGACGACTTCACGGAGACGCGGGTCCTGGAGGGGAAGCCCGAGGACCTGCAGAAGATGAAGACGGCGGTTTTCGACTTCCCCCGGGCGCTCCCGGCGGGGAAGGCTTACGTCGACGTGATCGTCGCGAGCCGGAACGGAGAAGTCCGCTCGCGGAAAATCTTCAATCTCCGGATCGGCTGACGGGCTCGGCCGGACCGTTCCGACGCGGGCTTACTTGGCCGGGGCTTCGACCACCGTGAAGTCCACCGACTTCGAGACGGTCAGGCCCGAGATCTTGTCCGTGATCTTGACCGTGAACGTGTACGCGCCGACCGCGAGGTCCTGAACCTTCTGGCTTTCCTTGACCACGCCCTTCTCGTCGGTCTGCTTCGTGACCAGGGTCTGCTTCATCGGGAGCGGCTGGTCGATGAACGGATTCGCATACGACTGGGGGGCGAACTTGATCATCGGCTCCTGGCCCTTGGTGACTTCGAACTGGCACTCGATGTTGAAGGCGCCGGAAGCGTCGGGCTTGGCCCCGTAGATGTAGAAGAAGGCCTCTATGTTCTCGCCGACTTTCAGCACGTTGTCGATGCTCGGAGAGATCTGGAGGATGGCGTAGCGGAGGTACCCGGGGTGGAACTCGGCGACTGTTTCCGCGGTTTGAAGCTCTTTGTATTCCTTGTTGAAGAAGATCGGGGTCGTGTCGAGCTTGTCGGTGAACGACTTGGAGTCCGGCAGGACGAAGTCGCTGTAGCCCGTGCCGATCTTCTTGAGGTCATGGGTGGTGACGCTCGTTGCCAGGAGATAGGATCCCGGCATCAGCGGATAGCCGACCGTGTACCATTCCTCGGCGTTGGCGTCGAAGCCGGCGGCGTCCTTTTCGAGCGTGACCGGGACATAGACTTCCTTGATCACCTTGACCGGTTTCCCTTCCTCCATCTGATGGAACTGCAGGAAAACGTCGAAGACGGCCTTCACCTTGACCGGGGCGTCGGCCGCGGCGCCGGGCTGGGCGGGTGCCGGGACGAATCCGAGGTCGGAGTTTTTGATCTTATAGAAGAAAAAAATGTAGGACGCGTCGCGGGCGGGAAGGTACAGCTGTTTGAAGATCGTGAACGGAATGTCCTGACGCGTCTGGCGCGTGGCCAGATTTTGGCTGAGGATGTCCTTGATCTCTTTCGGGATATAAGTCTTTGACGGCGGAGTCTGTTTCGCCTCGGGTTTCGCCTGCTGGGCGACCCCCGGAACGGCGAGGAGGCCGAGGACGAATCCGGCCAGGATCAGGGGGGCGATCACGCGATGGATTTTCATAGCTTCTCCTCTAAATCTTAGACGCAACGAAGTGCGACATTCTTCCCATTTGCAACTTCTATGCCAAGCGCGGGAGCCTTGTTGGGCGGCACTTTGGCTCGGAAAAGCGATCCGTCTGTAAAATACCTTTACGTCTCATGAAAGAAGCACTATAGCAGAATTCATGGGGACCGGCAACGGAAATCAGCCTCCAAGTGTCCCGTCTCATAAGTTCCTTTCGTTTATTTTCCTCGGAGACGGGACACTTCCAGGGGGGAGTCAAGCTCCCCCCTCGGCGCTCGCTCCGCTCCGCTGACCCCCTGAGGGGGAATCAATCCATTCCCCCTCAAACTCCCCCGGATGTGATGCGTCTACATCATTTATCAATTAGGCAATTTATTTCCGGGACGCATCACTGGCGCGCGCTGGAATTTCTGGACGGCCCGGCGGTGGTCGGCGAAGGAACGGTTGAATTCGTGGCTCCCGTCGTTGCGGGAAACGAAGTAGAGATAATCGGCCTCGGCCGGCTCCAGGGCGGCCGCCAGCGAATCGCGCCCCACGCTGCAAATGGGCCCCGGCGGGAGCCCAGCATGCAAGTACGTGTTGTAAGGCGTGTCGGTCTTGAGGTCCTTTGTCCGGAGCCGTCCCTCGAACGGGCCGAGAAGGGTCAGCCCGTAGATCACCGTCGGATCGCAGTCGAGCTTCATCCCGAGGGCGAGCCGGTTGTGGAACACGGCCGAGACGAGCTTCCGTTCTCCGGCCAAGGCCGTCTCTTTTTCGATGAGGGAGGCGAGCGTCACGACGTCCCGGACGCTCATCCGGCGCGCGGCCGCCTTGGCCCGGAATGAAGCGTCGAAGACGTCGCGAAACTGGCCCGTCATCCGGCGGAGGACCTCGGCCGTGGGCGTGCCCTTGGGGAAATGATACGTCTCGGGATAGAGATAGCCTTCGAGGCTCTCCGCCTTCGGGTCGAGCAGGCCGATGTCGGACGTGTCGCGCGCGGCCGCTTCGAAGTCCTCGAGCCGGCCGAATCCCGAGGCGGCCAGGTGGGCGAAGGTTTCCTTCTCCGTCAAGCCCTCGGCGATCGTGACCGGATGGAGAACGACCCGGCCTTCGACGAGGGCGGCGAGGATGTCCATGATGCGTCCGCCCGCCGGGAGCGCGTACTCACCCGCCTTGACGTTCCGCGGGGCGTAAAAGAGATCGTAGGCGAGGACGAGCGGCGTGCGCCGGCGGATGACGCCGCTTTTCCGGAGATCGGCGGCGATCGCGACGACGCTCTTTCCCTTCAGGACCTCGAAGACGACCACTCGGCCGGCCGGCGGTCCTTCCGCCCGCGATTCGAGAGCCAGCCAGACCCAGCCGCCCAGGAGGAGGACTTGGGCGCCGGCGAGAGCGGTCTTAGCGATCTTCAGGAGGGAGGTCATGGGCGCGCTTGCTGTCGAGGTAGCCCTGCAGGATGAGAGCCGCCGAGATCTGGTTGAGGACGGCTTTCTTGGCCTTCTGCTTGACCTTTTGCTCGTGGATGAGTCCGAGGGCCTGGTGCGTCGTCAGCCGCTCGTCCCAGTAATCGATGGGGACGCCGGCGAAGGCCGCCAGCCACGCGGCGAAGGCGCGGGTCTTGTCGACCCGGGTGCCGGAGGAGCCGTCCATGCGCAGGGGAAAGCCGAGGACGATCCGGCCGATCTCGTGCTTCCGGATGAGCTCTTGGAAGAAGGCCCGGTCCTCGGGATCGCGGTCGGTCAGGCGATACGTCATCAGAGGCTGGGCCGTGAACCCGAGCGCGTCGCTCAGGGCGAGCCCGACGTTGCGGTCGCCGTAATCGATGCCGAGAACCCTCACCCTGCGTCTCTCTCGACGCGGCGCTTCTTCGCCCGGTGGCGCTCGAAGCCGAGCTCGATGAGCCGCTCGACGAGCCGGCTGAAGGGAAGGCCGCTCACCTCCCACAGCTTGGGATACATGCTGATCGAGGTGAAGCCGGGGATGGTGTTGATCTCGTTGACGAGCGCCCGGTTGGTCCCGGCTTCGAGGAAGAAATCGACGCGGGCCATCCCCGCCGCGTCGCAGGCCTTGAACGCCCGGACGGCGAGGCTCCGGATCCTCCGGATGTCCGCCGCCGGAAGGACGGCCGGGATGTCGAAGCGCGTCTTGCCGTCGAGGTACTTATCGGCGTAGTCGTAGAATTCGTTGTGGGGGAAGACCTCGCCCGGAAGGGAAGCCCGCGGATCGTCGTTGCCCAGGACGGAGCACTCGATCTCCCGGCCGCGGACGCCCCGCTCGACCACGACCTTGCGGTCGTACATCAAGGCGCGCTCGATCGCCTCCGCGACGCCGCCGAAGCCGGAGACCTTGGTGACCCCGACGCTCGAGCCGAGGTTGGCCGGCTTGACGAAGAGAGGCCGGCGGAGCTTGGTCCGGATCCGGGCCAGCGCCTCCGCGGGGCGGGCGCGCCATTCGGGCTCGGTCAGGATGACATGCTCGACGGTGGGGATCCCATGCGCCCGGAAGAGCGTTTTCATGACCGCTTTGTCCATCCCGACCGCCGAGCCGAGAACCCCGGCCCCGACGTAGGGAACGTCGGCCATCTCGAGCAGGCCCTGGATGGTCCCGTCCTCTCCATACGGCCCGTGGAGGACCGGAAAGTAGATGTCGATCCCGCCGCCGCGGGGATCGGCCGGAGAATCCCAGGGGAGGAAGGCGGCCCTCTTTCCGCGCTCGAGCGCGCTCCGGGAAACGGCGGGAGAGGCGACGCTCTTCCATCGGCCGTCCCGGCCGATGTAGAACGAGACGGTCTCGTAGGCGCGGGGGTCGAGATGAGCGTGAACGGCTTTGGCGGAGATGATGGAGACGTCGTGCTCGGCGGACCGGCCGCCGAAGAGGATGGCTACGCGGATGCGGCTCACGGGATGTGTTTCCTTGAAAAGTTATTTTAGAGGAGTCGGCGGTCTTTGTCTATCGCCCCGCCGGCCGGGCGCCGGGGAAGCCCTAGAGCAGGTTCTTGAACCGGCGGCTGGGATTGAACCGGATCCGCTTCTTGGCCGGGATGTCGATCGATTCGCCCGTCTTCGGATTGCGGCCCCGGCGCGGCTCCCGGACCTTGATCTCGAAGCTGCCGAAGCCGGAGAAGTTGACCTTGTGCCCTTCCTTCAGGTCTTTCTTGACGTGAGACAGAAGGGCGGCGAAGGCCTTTTGGGCCTGATGCAGAGTGATGCCCGCGTCCTTGGCCATCCGAGCCGTGAGATCTTTTTTCCCCATCGGACGTCTCCTCTTTGCTGAAAGACTGTGTGCATCCATAATAAAAGAGCATATGGCTATTGTCAAGTCGTCGGATCGTTCCGAGGCCGCGACGGGGGCGGCCGACGGCCTCCTTGTGCCGGTCCGGGGGCCGAAGTATAATGACCGCGGTCCGGGAAATCCTCTGGGAGCGAGGTGAATCATGCGCAGAGCGGCCGTCTGGGGATTATCGCTGTTATGTCTTCTCGCGGCGGTGTCCGGGCAGGACCGCCCCAGGAAGGAGCTCCGGCTCATCGATGACGCCGACCTGGCCTGTTCGCTTCTGGCCGTCGAGGAGGTCCCCCGCCTCAAGATCGACGCCGCCGAGCGGATGGAGGAGCGGAGCTTTCTCCTCGAAGGCGATCTCTTCGTTTTCAAGCGGCTTCCCGGCGACAACCTGGCCGAAGGCCAGGTTCTGAATATCCTCGAGATCGGGGAAACGGTCAAGGTGACGGCCCGCGGCGCCAAACCCGTAACGGCGGTCTACCAGAGGGGACGGGCCAAGATCGAGATGCTGGACGCGGCGGCCGGCCGGGCCCGGATCGAAAAAGCCTGTGGAGCCATCCAGGTTGGCCAGGTCCTCGGTCCGCCCACGGGCGACGAGGTTCTGAAGGGCGTCGACCAGGGATTCGCCGCCGTGGAGCGGAAAGCGGACGGGCCGCAAGGTCCGGTCCTCTTCCTCGGCAACCGGGCCAGCCAGATCGGACCCGGGCAGATGGCCCTCGTCGAGCTTGGGACCGATCAGGGGATCCGGTCCGGACAGCAGCTTGTCGCCTTCAGAAGCGACGCGAAAAACGCCGTCTGGCAGGGCCTGGCCAGTCTGATCGTCGTCCACGCGGGCCCTCGGGTTTCGGCGGTCAAGGTCCTCTCGGCGCGGGACGCCCTCCGGGCCGGCGACCTCGTCCAAACGCGTTAGCATTTCTTGACAGTCCGGAGCGATTCTGTTAGTTTATCGCATGTTTCTGCGGGCGTAGTTCAGTGGTAGAACGTCTGCTTGCCATGCAGAAGGTCGTGGGTTCAAGTCCCATCGCCCGCTCCAAGATTCCGTTCCTCCCGCCTGACTTCAGATGAGACTGATGGCGCGGTACCCAAGTGGCTAAGGGAGAGGTCTGCAAAACCTCGATTCGGCGGTTCGAGTCCGCCCCGCGCCTCACCTTTCCCTGATCGCCGACGAATCCTCCCTTATTCCTAAGGGGGGTTGGGGGGATAATAGCTCAATAAAATTTGTGGGCGATCAGGGCTCTTCGCCGACGACGAATTTTATTCGAAGGAGGCGCTCTTCTCCCCCGCCGGAACCATAAGAATCTTCCCAGGACGTTGACAAATCCCTCCCTATTGTAGGGAGGGTAGGGTGGGTAAGAAGACCGGTGAATCAGTGAACGTCCTGGGCTCTTCGCCAGCCGGAGGCGGCGTTTTCCGACGACGGAATTTGACTTGCCTCTCCCGCGCGTATATATTCCTGGTATTCGGATTCGGATTCGGTTAGGAGGTTCGGCATGGACTTAATCCCTCGCGTTCAAGGCTTGATCATGAAGCCCAAGGAAGAGTGGGTCAAAATCAAGGGCGTACACCCGCGGCAGGCAGCTCAAGCCGGACTACGCTCGCTTCTTCTTCAGTGTGATCGCGGACACATCGAAGGGGTCGGTCCCGGAGATCCCGGGTCTCCAGACATCCTCATGATTGTAAATATTCCCCATAGCTGCTCCAGTGGTATTGGCGCAGTGACTCTTCGGGCCTCAAGAGCTTGGCCCGCTCCGGATTGAGATGCACGTAATCACAGGCGGTTTTCAAGTAGCCGTTGCCGCTCCCATCGACCGGCAATGCTTTATACCGTCCGCTAAACAAGTGCCCCACCACCCGATGCCTCCGGTTGAACCGAGACGTGTAGGTCCCCAAAAACCATTTCATGCCATCGACCAGGTTGGGCTCCGGCGTCTCCACCACCGCATGGAAATGATTGTCCATGAGGCAATAGGCATGCACCTGCCAACCGGTCTTCTGGCAAGCTTCCCCGAGTGTCTGGAGGAACTTCCGCTGGTCCTGATCATCCACGAAGATTCGTTCGCGCCGATTCCCTCGGCTCATCACGTGATATACCGCTCCCGGATATTGGACCCGCAGCTTCCTCGCCATTTCCAGAAACTGCCGCTGTGTCGCACCAAGCGTCAAGACGAATCTCGTATTCTCCGGGACTGACCCCTGCTATGGGGTGGTCCGTCAAGGGGAAAGTTTTTTCTTTCTCAGTTCTTTCTTTCATCTTCTAGTCTTGCTCGAACGTTGCGTTGCATTTTGGATCGTCTCCTCTGGCGAGCGCCGGTTTGTTGACCTGGCTTAACCTGCTATCCGTACATCCCTGTGGGGAGTACACTATATCGTTTCCAATCCGGCCAGAGGAGCGCACGGAGACCAATCTTTAAATCGGGCCATCCAAAGGCCCAGGGGTCAGTACGGTCTCCGTTACGCTCCAAAAGTGTCATGCGATCTTGGGCGATTAGTTGGTTCGTGCGTGTCCTCCGTTAATTTTGCAGATGACAGGTCCGGCTCGCCGCTTCATGCTCTGGGCGCGGCACGGGGGATAGGGCTCTGCAGGAGTGCAACCCGAGCACCGGGTCGCCCTTGGATTGCGGATGCATCCGGGCCTGTCCCGACCCGGTTTGGGGCAGGCCTTTTGTCTGGAGGATGACTCCGCAAGCCAAGGTCCAAAGCGAAAAACTCATCGTTTCTTCTCTCTGATCTTCTTGGGTGTTCATACGCCGCTGGGGATTTGGGTTTGGTCTTTAGCGTTCTGGGCGGCCTTGGTTTTCCTGGCTCGCGGGGTGGGCGGCAACGGTCGGTGGCGTCGGGTTGGTTTTCAAGCCCAGATCGGCCGCTTGGCAGCGCCGCGTGCGCACTCGCCACCAGTCCACGCTGAACTGCCGGCCGATGGCCACAATGATTTGCTTGCGCTTGGCTCGGGTGGTCTTGGGATTGGTCAACACCGGCAGCCACTTGGCCACCGGCTTGTAGGTGGGCTGGTATTGCACCAGGCGCCAGGAGGCCTCCACCAGGACGGTGCGCACGCGCGGGTTGCCGTGCTTGTTGATGGACCCTTGAAAGCGCCGTTGGGCCGAGCTGTCTTCCCGGGGACACATCCCGGTGTAGCTGGCCACTTGCCGCCGATTGTCAAACCGGTTCCAGTCGCCCACTTCTCGCTCCAACACTTCATAGGTCAGTTTGCCCAAACCCATCGGCAGCTCCTCCGGGGCGGCGTCGGTCAGCGCCTGGGTCAAGGTCTTGAGCTCCTGCTCCAGCGCCTGGATCAGCCGGCGCAGCGGCTCCAGCAACTCCAGCACAATGGGCGGCACCACCAACTCCTTCCAGAGACCTCCGGTCCACCAGGCGCCCTCCAGATGCGCGCCGTAATAAAGGGCGTGGCTGCGTCCCTGGGCCGCCAGACGTTGCTTCTCCTTCTGCAAGCTCTCCCGCTGGCGCGAGCGGCTCCGGGCTTGCTCTTCGGCTTCGGTGGGCACGCGCACGACGCAGAACGCCTCCGGATTGCCGGCGACATACCGGTCCAGGCTGCAGCACCATCTGCTTTGGCGTCCCGCTTGTCGGTCTTGACCTTCTTGCCATACTCGTCCCAATCCCGGGGCCGCACCACGTAGTTGGTAATGCCCAAGCTCCTTGAGCTTCCGATGCAAACTGTAGCCAAAGGGGCCCGCCTCGTAACAACTGTAAACCTGCTGGGCCAGCGCCGTCTGTTTCTTGGCCCATTCCAGAAACTGGCGCGGGCTGAACCGTTGCGGCGGCTGGGGCGCACCGCCATCGATCTGGCGCACCACCACGTAGCGATCCAGATGCACGTCGATGCCCAGCTTGATGACCTGGTGGCCGTGGGCTGCCCGCGGTGCTCCCGGCGGGCTGGCCGGAGCCTCAAGTGGCTGGTGCCGGTGTCGCCGCCGCCATGATGGCCTCAGCCAACTCCTCCACATCCGCACTGGTGCCTCGTTGTGCTCGTTGCCGTTGGAGCTCTTGGAGAAACTCGGCCGAGGTGAGCGGTTGTGCCCTGCCAACGCTGCCGTGGTGGAAACCGCAGCCAATCGCACCAACGGTGTGTCCGTCGGCGGGATTGATTGCTTCGGTTGGTTGTTCGCTGTAGCCTTGTTGCGTTTAGTTATCATCATCGGTGTGGTCAGGTTGCCGAATTTTTCCCAGCCTGACCACCCCATGTTATCTTTGATGATGACCCCTTTGATGATGAAGGGACTGGACCGAAGAGAATCAGTTCAACCGCTGGAAAGCTATCCGCCTGATCACGCGCCCAATCGCCCTGTGAAAAATCAAAGCGAAAAACCTCCTCTCACCCAAGCCCAGCTTGAGTCTTATGAGCTTGATGCAGCCCTGCGAATTGCAGGATCCTCCACTCTCCCGGAGTTTCGGCTTGCGAGGGCGAGCGGCGATTTGTTAGAATAGCAGCCTTATATGGCAGCGATTGGCCGATTCCAGAAGGGCGACGACATCTTTTTTGCGAAGGTTGTCGATGGTGAACTGTTTCGCCTGCAGGGCGACGTGTTCGGCTCGCCCTCGTATGAGAAGAAGCCGCTCCCGCTCAAAGGAGTCAAGACGTTAACGCCGGTGGCCCCTTCCAAGGTCATTGCGGTCGGCCTGAACTACGCCGACCACGCCCGGGAGACAGGCAAGGCCCTGCCCAAAGAGCCGCTTTTCTGGCTTAAGGCCTCCACTTCGCTGATCCCGGATGACGGCAAGATCGAGATCCCTTTTCCGGCCCACCGGACGGATTTTGAAGCGGAGTTGGCGGTGGTGATCGGGCGCAGGGTGCGCAATGTCACGCCCGCGGCCGCGGCGCGGTACATTTTCGGCTACACTGCGGCCCAGGACATTACCGACCGGACCATCCAGCAGGCGGAAAGCCAATGGGCGCGGTGCAAGTCGTTTGACACCTTCACGCCTTTGGGGCCGTACGTGGAAACCAAGATCGACCCTCACGATCTGACCATCCAGCTCTTCCAAAACGGCCAGCTCCGGCAAAACTCGAATACGAGCCAGCTGATTTTCAACTGTTTTCAGCTGGTCAGTTTCATTTCCACCAACATGACCCTGCTGCCGGGCGACATTATCCTCACCGGCACGCCCAGCGGGATCGGGCCCATCGAGTCGGGAGATCGGCTGGAGGTGCGCATTCAAGGGCTGGCGCCGCTGGTGAACACGGTGAAGTAAACCCAGCAGCTTGCCCTTTAGGACAGAGTGCTTCAAACTGCCCCACCATGCGTTGGACCCAAGCCTTTATTCCCACTCTCAAAGAAACGCCCGCCGATGCTGAGATTCTCTCGCACCAACTTCTGCTGCGCGCCGGTCTGGTCCGCAAGCTGACCGGCGGCCTCTACACCTTCCTGCCCTGGGCTTGCGCGTGCTGCGCAAGGTCGAACAGATCGTCCGCGAGGAAATGGACCGCGCCGGGGCGCTGGAAGTTCTGATGCCCGCCCTGCAACCGCCGGAAATCTGGCAGAAGAGCGGCCGCTATGAAAGCGCGCCGGGATGTGCTTCTTCAAGGCCCGCGACCGCGCCAAGAAGGAGTGGATTCTCGGCCCCACCCACGAGGAGGTCATCACCACGCTGGTCGCGGGTGAAATCAGCTCCTACCGCCAGTTGCCCAAGAATTTCTACCAGATCCAAACCAAGTTCCGCGATGAAATCCGCCCTCGCTTCGGTCTGATGCGGGCCAAGGAGTTCATCATGAAAGACGCCTACAGCTTCGACGCCACCGATGAGGCGGCGCAGCGCAGCTATCAGAAAATGTACGACGCCTACGTGCGCATCTTCCAGCGTTGCGGGCTCAAGGCCATGCCGGTCGAGGCCGATACCGGCGTGATGGGCGGCAAGGTTCTCGCACGAATTCATGGTGCCGGCCGAGACGGGCGAGAGTGAAGTGGCGTTCTGCGACTCGGGCGATTACGCCGCCAACGTGGAGAAGGCCGTCAGCAGGGTCCCGGAGCGTCACCGACCCAACTCGGGCAGCACGGCCGACCCGGAACGATTCGCCACCCCGGGAGTGGTGACCATCGAGGCGCTAAGCAAACCGCCCTACAGCGTCGCCGCTGACAGACCAGATCAAGACCCTCGTTTACCTCGTCGAGAGCAAGACTCGTGCTCGTCCTCATGCGTGGCGATCACCAACTGAACGAAGCCAAGCTGGCCGGGACTCTGGGCACCGCTGAATTCCGGCCGGCGACTGGCAGAGGAGATCTTCGAGCGCTATGGGCGCTCATCCGGGCAGTCTCGGCGCGGTCGCAGTTCACCAGGCTGCCGGTTTATGCCGACGAGAACCTGCGCGGCAGCGCCGGGATGACCACGGGTGCCAACGCAGACGGTTTCCATTATCCGCCACGTCTCCATCGAACGCGACATTCAAGTCACAAAGTGGGCCGATCTGCGCCTGGTCAAGGCCGGCGAACCTTGTCCCGCGTGCGGGCATCCACTGCAAGATCCAGCGGGCCATCGAAGTGGGCCATGTTTTCAAGCTGGGCACCAAATACAGCGAGGCGCTGGGCGCCCTCTTTCTGGACGAAATCGGGCAAGCAAGATCCTGCGATCATGGGCTGCTATGGCATTGGGGTCACCCGGACCCTGCAGGCCGTGATCGAACAGTGCCAGGACAAAGACGGCATCATCTGGCCCTTGTCAGTGGCCCCATTCCAAGTCTGCATTACCCCGTTGGGCATTACGCCCGGCAGTCCCGTATTGGCGGCCGCTGAAAAGATCTATGCTGAATTAACTGCCCATGGGGTCGAAGTGATCCTCGATGACCGCGATGAACGTCCTGGAGTCAAGTTCAAAGACTCGGAGCTGATCGGTTTCCCGATTCGGGTCGGCATTGGCGAGAAGTCGCTGGCCAAAGGCGAGGTCGAGATCAAGCTCCGCGGCGGGGCGCTCCAACCGACGAAAGTGGAGGAAGCTGTTCCCAAGGTGCTGCAGATCATTGCCGATCAAACCAAGGGCAATTAAGCTCTGGGGCTGTATCGCGTTAGTGGCACCGGAGCGCCGAACTCCGTTTCGGCGCCGGAATTGGTCCTAAGCCGCCAGAGCCGCGCCGATGTGGAAATCGGCGCTCCAATTCTCGGTTCCTTACCGGAGTTTTTGTGTACAAATTTTGCAGAAATACGTTGTTAGCTCCTCTCCATCAGCATCCTGCAAGACCTTCCGCAATTGCGGAAGGTGCCCCCGCAGTTGACAGACGGGGCAAACGTCGCTTTCTTTATGCTATTGGGTAAAGCCATGCAACTTGAGGTTCCCAACCTTGCAGCCATGCCGCGTTGTCCGGGCGGTGTGCTCACCCGCCGCGATTTTCTCAAGTGGGCCGCTGCGGCAGCGGTGGCGCCTGCCGTGGCGACCACGCGCGCAGCTGCCGAGGATTCCGCCGCTCGCCCCACGCGCGCGCTGACAGCCATCGGCCTCTGCAAGCGATATGAGTATGCAGGCGTCCGGCGCGTGTTGGCGGACCTGTTGGATGAGTTGGGGCATGTGCGCCGCCTGGTGAAGAACAAGCGTGTGACCGTCAAAGTCAACCTGGTCAACACCTCGGGAGAGGATGTGTCCGGGATTCCGCTCTGGCTGACGGTGCATGTGCACCCGGTGGTTGCCCAGGCCCTGGGAAGCCTGCTGGTGGGGTATGGCGCGAAGGAGATTATCTTTTGCGATCAGTTGCCATTCCGTTCGCTCGAGCCGGATGCGTTTGCGGGCTATGGGTTCGATTTGCCAGCGTTTAACCGCGTGATGGACGGGCGGGCGCGATTTGAGAACACGCGCAATCGAGGCCGCTACCGGAACTACGCCCTGGTCAAGGTGCCTGGGGGTGGTGAGTTGGCGAGCGCGTGGGAGGTCAACCGCCTTTATGCCGAAACCGATGTGCTCGTTTCGCTGTGCAAACTCAAGAGCCATGTGTCCGGCGGGATCACGGGCGGAATGAAGAACCTGTTCGGCATCCCACCCAGCAGCCTGTACGGAGATGACCTCGATCAAGAGCCCGACGAGAATGCGTTCGGATACCGGAACAAGGCGATGCACAATTGCACCCGCCCCCCGCTGACGTCGGTCACCACGTTCACCGGCAAACCCGTTGAAGGCGACCACGGCTATAATGTGCCGCGTTTCATCGTCGATCTGAATGCCGCGTTCCCGGTGCAGTTGACCGTCATCGATGGGATCAGCACCATTCAGGCTGCGGAAGGCTGGTGGCTCGGCTCGATGGTTTCCGTGACACGCCCCGGCTTGCTGATCGCCGGAGGCAATGCCGTCTGCACGGATGCCGTGGCGGCGGCGGTCATGGGCTTCGACCCGGATGCGCCGGATCGTAACTGGCCGTTTGTGAACGGCACGAATTACCTGGCGCTGGCCCAGCGCAACGGTCTGGGGGAAAACCGCATTGCGCAACTGGAAATCGCGGGCGTAAGCCTCGAAACCGCTCGGTTCGAGTATCAACCGACTTACCGGCGGACAGCTCCCAATAGCCGTGGCTGAGCAACTCATCAACTCGTCTGAGGTCTGGCGAACGGCCGGGGGCGACAGCACGCGCCGGGGTCTGTTCGACCGTACCGTGCAACTGGATCCCCGACCAAGCCGCCATTTATCGGCCGAAGGCGCCGTGCTCGCCTCCGTCATCTTCGACGAGCAGGGCCGGGTTTTCGTGGCCGATATGGCCGGCACGGTCCAGGCCTTTCGCGGCAGCGGCGACCGATTGTGGCGCGCCCGACTCCCCGGAGGAATTTCGGCCACACCCGCTCTCAGCACGGCGAAGCCGCGGCTCTTCGTCGGAACGCACACCGGCTGGCTCTGCGCCCTCGATACCGCCGACGGATCGATCAACTGGCGCAGGGAAATCCCGACCAAGAGCGACCCTCGCATTTTATCGGACTTGCTCTATCTGCCGCAAGTGGACGCGGTCGTGTTGCACAGTTGGGGTGGACGCTTTTACGCGCTCGAGGCCAATTCGGGTGCGGAACGATTCTCATGGGACGCCGGCATTTCGCCACAAGCGGCTGCCGCGGCCAGCCGCGCTGGGGACATCTATCGCCTCCGGGCCGTGGCGCGTCAGGGCGTGGAACTTGTCCGCGTAAACGCCAGGGGCGAAGAATCTGTCGTGCACCGCACACCGGAGGGGAAACGCGGCGCCCGGCGCACCCTGGTGGCTGCGGCCCCGGTTTTGGATGAAGAACGGGGCGTGGTTTATTTCGTCGTCAACCAGGACCAGCGGCAGTTCATTGCTCGCCTGGTCGTTGACTTCGGGTGCGTTGCTTTGGAGCCACGAACTGCCCAACTCGGTGCAGGGCACACCAGCCCTGCGCAAACAGGGGGCGGTCTTGCTGGCAGACCTGGCTGGAATCGTCCATGGCATCGGCCCGGACGGCACGGCCTTGTTCCAATACGCTTCAGGTTGCGAGTATCTGGTGGCAGGCGGGGTGTGTGAAGCGGGCGGCGCTTCGTTCCTGGGCGACCCTCTCGGGATGCTGCATGCCATCGATGGGCAGGGAAAAGGCCAAACGATTTTTGAAGCCACGCGGTCCATTCAGGCCCGGGCCTCGTTCGGCCCTGACGGGAGTTTGCACGTTCCGTGCACGGACCGGAAAGTTTACGTGTTCACGGGCCGCGGTGTTTAGCGATGGGTTTGCCTGGTCCCCGTTGCCAGAACAATGTCCACTCGCGGACCAGGTCCTGCCTGGAGCCGTGATAAGATTCCATCAGCGCCTTTGATTCATTCTTCCCCTCTTTCAGCGCCTGGAGGAACTGGACCAGAGCGTTGCGATCCAGGCTGACGAGGAACCGCACCAGGCTCTGCGCCAGCCCGGTACTGGATCGGGGTGAGGTCTTGCTTTTTATCGAACAGTTCCTGGAGCATTTCAGGTCTCCGCAAGGCGAGGCGCGTGGCATTAAGGTAAGTCCGATTCGCCTCCGA
The DNA here is from genome assembly GCA_963848835.1 of Candidatus Aminicenantota bacterium. Lineage (GTDB taxonomy): Bacteria > Acidobacteriota > Aminicenantia > Aminicenantales > UBA4085 > CAWKFB01. Next base: position 85,549 of record CAWKFB010000007.1, read on the forward strand.
CTGCGGGACCAGGCTGGCGGCAATGTAGTCGGCCAACCCCTCTTCAACCCAAAGGGGCATCGGTCGGTTGCTGATGTAGCGGTTGAGGAAGGCATGAGTGCCTTCGTGGACCGAGGACATGAAAGAACCTGGTTTTGGCTTGTTCCTCGGTTGCCCCAAACTCCGACACCCCATTGATGACCACGTAAGAAAACCCGTCTTTCGTCGCGTGGTAACCGTTGGCGTGGGCCAGTTTCGAGTCGTGTGCCCGGCTATGGTCCACCTCCGAAATGAAACGGGCAAAATGTGCGGGTTCCCAAAAGAGGTAAATCGGGCATTTCCCAACCCACACCGGTTCGGTGGGCGAGACCCCGAATTGCTCCTCTAGTTTCCGGTACATTCTCTCGCAGAGGGCAGCTAACGCAGCGTCGTTCGACCGGTTCCAGGCGCTGCACACCAGGAAGTGCTCCGTCTCGACCAAGTGCATTGTGGGGACGATGGTCAGCCGGGTTTTTTCGGCCCAATCCAGGGCCAGGAACCGGTTAATCAGGATCTCCGGCAGGGCTGGAGTGCGGTACCTGGGAACCGCTGCTGGTGGCACGGCAGCTGGATGTGGCGGGTTCTCGCGCGGTGCCACGTCGGCCCGGGCGTGCATTGCCAGGACCATTCCTATCGCGCCAAGCCAGAAAACGATTGACCGGGATCGACTCACGCCGGTGAACTTAGCATTTCTTTGGCGTGTGCGCCTGGCAGGCACGTGGGCGTCCTCCTGGAAACAAATGCGCCCGCCAACCCCCGAGAGTAGGTTGGCGGGCGCGGTCTTGCCCGAGTGGCCTTGACTCGAGCAGGGATTATTGCCTGGCCCGGTAGAACCTCGCGGCGCCAGTGGAGAACGGCACTGTCACCGGGCTCGAGCCGTTCACATCGGTATAGGGGCCTTCCACCTTATCCGCACCTTGCAGGGTGCCGGTGAAGGTCAAGGTAATCCCGGTGGTGCTTCGCGCCAGACTCAAGGTCGGCTTGGTATCCGTCACGGCTCTGGTATCGACCCAGAACCAGGTTTGGGATCCATCTGACCCGTCCTGCCGGTCGCCGGTCGGGCCGACGGGTGCCAAGGCCAGGTCCACAATGTCATTGGCCTTCAAGGTGACAGGGTAACGGCGAATTTCGCCGGTGCCATCGGTGCCCTCAATCGCCTTGGAATCGACCAGTTTGCCGTTGACGAAGAGCAACCCGGTGACGCCGGTGCCATTGAGATTGGTCTTTTTCACCTGCCAGATGAGGGTCACAGGGGTGTCCTTGGTCAGTTTCTTCGCCACCCAGCGGCGGATGACCCACTGTTCCTGAGCCGGGTCCGCCGCGCCGTCGATGGTCGCGGGGCTGTTCACGCCATTCGGGTGGACGTCCAGTGTCGACTCGTAGGTCCATGGCCCGGCGTCGGCCGTATTTAGGTCCCAGGATCCGCCGTTCCAGGTCTGGTTGACACCGTCCCAAGCGCCTTGATCGGCACCCCCGACGAACGGAACAAAGTCCGAGTTGGCATTATAATCGTAATTGGTCGAGCCAGTCGACGGATCGAAGATGCGGTAACCGGCATACCAGTCGTTTTGGCCTTGGACGCCGGAAAAATCGGTTTGTGAGTTTGCGATGACCGCGGCGGTCGCATAATCCTTGGCATCGGTCGGGTTGGTGCCCCAGGCGATTTCATCGGGATCCGAATACCCGTCACCGTCGGTGTCGGCTTTGTTGGGGTTGGTGGCAGGATTGGCGTTGACTTCCGCGGGATCGGTCAGACCGTCGCCGTCGCTATCGGCCTTGCTCGGGTTACTGCCGGTGTCTGTCTTGCTCACAAAAACGCCGGTGCCGGTCTCAACGAGGTCACTCAGGCCATCTCCGTCGGTATCGGGCTTGGTCGGATCGCTGGTGCGCTGGTTTTCCTGAAGATCCGTGACGCCATCTTTGTCGTAATCACCGGTGCTGGAGAGTTTGGTGAGATCTGTCGGGAAATAGATTTGTTCCCAGGCATCCGGCAAGCCATCGCCGTCGCTATCGGTTGCGTTGGCGGGGACGAAGGTTGAACCGTCCGGTTGCACGGCTTTGGTTGGGATGGTTGAGTCAACGAGCATCCAGGTCTGGGAGCCATCACAGCCATCGTTATCCTGGCCATCCAGGCCGCGCGGACTCAGAACGAGGTCGAAGCGATCGCCTGGGCTCACATTGACATAATAGGTGTGGGTGACCCCCACGTTATCGGGTCCCGCGATGACCTCGCTGTCCAACCGCTTGCCGTTCCGATAGAGAGCGCCGGTGACACCGTTACCTCCGCAGGTGACGTTCTGGTGGTGGGCATGCCAGCGAATGGCCAGCGGGGTCACTTTCGTAATCTGGCTTGCCACCCAGCGGCGGATCACCCAGTGAACGTCGCCATTGTTGGCGCCGTTCGGGTGCAGGTCGCGCGCATAAAGCTGCGTCCAGGGAGGGTTCCCGCCGAGCGCCCAGCCGCCGCCTGAATAGGTGCTATCGGGAAACGGAATGAAGCCGGTGTCCGGGTCGTAGTCGGTGCCGCCGCCGTCCTTGGTGTAGTTACGATAACCTGCAAACCAGTCGTTCTCGCCCTGAGTGCCGGAGGTGTTGTATTGGGCGACGGAATCCGTAATGGCGGTCGTGCTGGGGTTATCATTGGGGTCGTTCGACTTGTGGCCAGTCATCTCCTCGTCGGCATCCACGAACCCATCCCCGTCGGTGTCCGGGGCGGCCTCCACTTCGAGATCGTCGTAGAAATTCCCTTGGCCGGTGAAAACAATATTGTCGACGACCTTGCCGGCGCCGGCCGTGATTTTGGCCCAGTCATGGTCGCCCGGAGACGTGTAGCGCCAAACCTCGATCCCTCTCATCTTGCCGACAACCGTGACGGGCGTGCCGCCGGCACTGTCGAGCGCGTTGATGGAAGAGACGATCGCCGGCGGCGAGAAGGCCAGCAATGCGTTCGTTCCCGAGGTCGTCACGCTCATGGGCGTGTCACCGGCGGTGGTGTGCAGGGGCAACCCGGTCCAGCTGGCGGTCATCCCATCGGGTAGCCCGGCCGGAGGAGTGGGTATGGCGGTATTGTCTGCCGTTCCGTCGAAATCGGCGAAGGTAATCGTCCCTGCCTGGGAACCGATTGGCACTGCGGCGACCGCCGCCGCGAATAAAACGGACCGGAAGGTTTGCTTAGGAGTATTCATGGTGCAGAGAGCTACATCTCACATATGGACTTTCCTGACGCTGCGCGATACGGAGTCACGGATTGATACCCTTCTATTGACCGCCCGGAATTCTGTCAAGGATTGTTCGGGGATTGTTCTTTCTGCCGCTCACAGTTGGAGAATCGGAGCGCCGATTTCCATATCGGCGCGGATGGGGCGATTGGCCGCTCATGCCCCGCCTGCTGAAACGGTTCGGCGTTCCGTTGGTCCTGGCGGCGCATGGCTGACTGGCTTGCCAGCGCGCTCGAAGACGCGTTATCCTGCCACACACCTATGAATCTGACTGCCCAAGTGTTTCGTTCCATCTGCGGGTGGCTGCTGTTGCTCAACGTCGGGCTGCCGGTGGCCGGAGGTGCTGCCGCCGCTGAGCCTCCCGTTTCAGGGCTCCTGCGGGCGCGCCAGACTGTTGTGTCCATTGTCGGTGAACAGTTCCACATAAACGGCCAGCCCACTTACCCTGGGCGGATTTGGCAGGGCCACAAGGTTGAAGGGCTGCTGCTGAACTCGCGAATGGTCCAGGGCATCTTCGACGACCGGAACCCGGAAACCGTAAAGCGGTGGGCCTATCCGGACACCGGCAAGTGGGACGCCGACCGCAACACGGAGCGAGTTCCTGGCGGCCATGCCCGAGTGGCGGCGACACGGTTTGCTCGCCTTCACGATCAACCTGCAGGGCGGATCGCCGGAAGGGTATTCGGGCAGAGCAGCCCTGGCACAATTCGGCCATCGAGGCGGATGGTTCGCTGCGGCCCGATTACATCGGGCGGCTGGAGCGGATTCTGGACCGCGCCGATCGAACTCGGCATGGTCGTGATCCTCGGCTATTTCTACTTCGGCCAGGACGAACGTTTGCGGGATGAAGCTGCCGTCCTGCGCGCCACGGACAATGCGACGGACTGGCTGCTCGATCACGGTTACCGCAATGTGCTGGTGGAGATCAACAACGAGTGCAACGTCCGTTACGATCATCCCATTCTCCAGCCCGCGCGCGTCCACGAACTTATCCAGCGCGTTCAACAGAAAGGGCGGGAAGGACAACGGCTGCTGGTCAGCACGTCCTATGGCGGCGGCACCATTCCTCTCGAGAATGTGGTCCGAACCGCCGATTTCCTCCTGATTCACGGCAACGGCGTTTCCGATCCTGACAAGATCGCTGACATGGTTCGCCGGACCCGCCGCGTTGCCGGTTACACCCCAAAGCCAATCTTGTTCAACGAGGATGACCATTTCGACTTCGACAAACCGTCCGAACAATTTCATAGCGGCCATCAGCGAGTACGCTTCGTGGGGCTTACTTCGATCCCGGAAAGAACAATTACCAGGACGGCTACCAATCTCCGCCCGTCCACTGGGGGCTGAACACCGACCGCAAGAAGGCTTTCTTCAAGCTGCTCCAGGAGGTTACGGCACGGTAACTGGTTGAGATCAACAGCGTCCCCAGCCACCGTCCGCGCCGAAAGAGCGCGAGCACCGGCTCGATGCACGAGCTGGGACAATAGCCGGCGCCCGCACCATGTCCATCCTAACGAACACTACGCCACGCCCTCAAGCTACGGTCACGGGTAGGGCGCGTGCGCTGTCGCGCGCCCTGGCTGACTCATCATAGGGTTCCGCATCCGGCATCAGTCATAAAATGAGATGATGATTGAATGGATATTTCATCCTTAACTCGAAATGAAAAGGATCAGTCAGTCAGGGCGCGCGACAGCGCCCGCGCCCTACCCCTGCAAAGTGTCGCTGTAGTGGTAATCAGGGTTGCCGCGGTGTCAGGATCCGATAAAAGCGCGTGCCCACAGTGGGAGGAGTCGGATCATTGGCTTCGACCATTTGAGCCGTGGTTTGTGACCCGATGTCGCTCAGCCGTGTCCAGGCGCCGCCAATCCGATCCTGGTCACTCGACGGTGTAGCTCTTGCCGGGCATGGCCTCGAAACGCAGCGTCAATGGCACTCCCGGCGCGCCATTCCACTCAACGGATTCGGCCCTCAGGACGCTTCGTGCATCTCTCGGATTGGTGCCGGCGTTGAATTCCTGCAGGTTGCTGTGACCGTCCTGATCGGGATCGGCGGCTTCCCCGCTGATCGATGGCTCCGACCAGTTCGGCTGTGTTGAAGAACTGTGCCTGCCACGTGGCGAAACCCCCGCCATTGACGGTGACCGTGACATCGTCTTGGGACGTGAGTGCGCTATCGCTGGCCGCCAGGCGGAGCACGTAGACACCTCGGGGTGCTGAAGGTCGCCGTGGTGAACGCCGAATTGGTGTTCGAAAAGGTGACCTGGCCCGGACCATTGACTTGAGACCAGGTGATCGTGAGCTGGCCCGGAGGAACGGGCAGACCATCATCGAGCGCGGAGCCCTGCAGATTCGCTTGGGCCGGTAAAGTGACCGTGAGATCGGCACCGGCATTGACCAGAGGCCCCTCGTTATCCGGCAGCGCCAACCCCGTCAGGGCGAGGTCAAAACCGAGATCAGAGCTGGGGGCATTGGCCTGGTGGATTTCCACTGCCACGACGTTGCGCCCTTCTTTCAACACGGCGGGATCGACTGAGCTTTCGTAGAAGGTCGTTTCGTCAGCGCCTCCCACGACGGCGCTGGCGAAGGTGGTGGCGCCGATGTCGCCCTCCGGCAGGTTGCTCCGGAACACTTCGATGCCGTTGATGTAAACGATACCGCCGTCATCGCGGAGCAATTGCACGGAGAGTTTCCTGACGGCGGCCGCATGGCTCACGTTAAAGCCGAGCCGGAAGTAGGAGGTGACGTATTTGTTCGAGCTGTCCGGGCCAAAGCCGATGCTGGTCTTGATCGACGAATCGCCGTAGCCAAGCGGCGCGGAGCCCGTGCGCCAGGTACGATCGTCGAACTCCGGTGTGCGCCAGAGCGCGTCCGGTTGGACCCATCGTCGAGGTACTTCCAGACCGCGCCTGCCGGAACAAAGGTGACGTCTGAGGGAGTCCGCTCAATCGAGATGGTCAGGGCCTGGTTGGCCTGGAGCGCCCCATCATCGGCGGTGAGCAGAAAGACGTACAGCGGCCCACTCCAGGGAAGCTCACCGAAGTGGATCGTTGGTTAGGAGTACCAAATACGACCGGCCCCGGGCCGCTGATCTGGGTCCAGGTCACCGCCAGCTGGCCGGGTGGGGTTGGTTGGCCGTCATCGGTCGCGCTCCCCACCAGGTTCGTGACAAACGGAAAGCTGGCGCACTGAAAAGTCTGGTCCAGGCCCGGGTTCACTCGCGGGGGCCGGTTATCGTTGTTCTCGAATCCGGGTGAGGAGCTGGCGAAGCTGGCGCGCCAGTTGATGGGGTCGTTCCCATAGGCCGCTGGGCTGATACGCTCCAGCGACGAACCGAGGCCCGCGGCATTCGTCGGCCACGGGGCTTTGTCGTTGTAACGGACCGCGTCGACGACGATGTAAGGCACGACCACAGCGCCATTCGTGTCTACATCGGGCGGGTCGGGCCGCGTGAGCTCGAGCAGTTCGCCGCTGTTTTGCAGCACGCCGGGATAGGGTCCGAAGATCGGCACGCTCGGCGGCACGCCATAGCGGGAGCGGAATGTGGCGGGATCGTTCGCCACGAGCAGAGCCAACCCGTTGGCCGGGATCTCACTATTCGCCGGGAAAGCCAAGCCGACACCTTCGATCTTCCAGGTGTTGGCTGGGTGCTCCGGATCGTAGAGTTTGACCGGACTGTCCGTGATGTTCTTCAGCTCGATGAACTCCTCGTCCCGCCGGGCGGCGGGGCGTATTGGACTTCGTTGATCACCACGGGCCCGACCCGCGGCCCGCGATTGGCCGCACCGAAGGTGCGGGTGCTTTGGGCTGGATACTGGATTTCGCCCGTGCTGGTCGCGTAGCGGCCGAAGGTCACGCCGTTAGCCGCGGCCCCAAAGCTGAACCCGTCGCTGATACCCGGTCAGGTTCCCCCGCGGCATCCGCCGAGTACAAGGTAGACTTCCTCACCGTGGGAATCGAGGCGGAAGCTGGGGTCGACTCCCGGTGGGTGAGGGGTCGAAGTCCAGTCGCTAAAGACGTGGTAACCGCCGGGTGGAATGACGGTGCCTGCTGGGATGCGGAACTTTTTCGGCGCCAGCCGGGAGTCGGTCAGATACCAGGAGCTGATATCGGCGCTGGCCGGGCCGGGGTTGAACAGCTCAATCTGGTCCAGGTCCGGCAAATCGGTGTGGGTCAAAATCTCATTGATCCATACCGGCTGGAGGTCGGCCTGGAACATCGTCTGCGCCGGGGGACCCACCAGGCGCGAGCTGGCCCGCCAGTTCACCGGATTGCCCGGGTCAGGATTGAGGCTCGGGTTGGTCGGAACGAGCGAAAAGCCTTCGCCATCCGCCGAGAGAGGCCAGGGTGCGCTGTCGCTGTAGGTCAGCGAAAAGATCGGCGTGCCGACGGCGTGCAGGAGGGTGATGTTCTCGCCGCTATTGGAGAGCCTGCCAGTGTAGACGCCGTCCACATGCACCCCAGGGTACTTGCTGGCAAAAGCGTCCCGATTGCTGACCAGGACGGCGAATTCGTTGGGACCGAGCTTGGCTCCGTTGGGAAAAGTGAACTGCACTCCATTGGTGAAATGGACACCGCTGAGGTCGAGTTCGGCCTGCCCGACATTCTTGAGTTCGAGAA
>CAWKFB010000008.1:0-150971 GCA_963848835.1 Candidatus Aminicenantota bacterium
AACCGATTGCTTAGGGGAGAGCCCTTCTCGAGCGAGATGAGACGGGCCGCTTCCACCCGGCGCTCGAGCAGGACCTGACCGGCCTTCCGGAAGATCCGCATTTTCTCCCGGACGGGCAGGCCGCTCCAGGCCGGGAAAGCCTCCGTCGCGGCGTCGACGGCGGCCGCGCATTGCTCCGCCGAGGCGAGCGAGACCTCGCCGACCGCCTCGAGCGTCGCCGGGCTCTTCGAGACGAGCTTGGCCGGGCCTTCGACCCTCTCCCCCGGATGAACAGCCGTCCGTCGATCATCCCCATAGCCGTCCTTTCACGAAGCGCCGGATCCAGGAGAAGAAAAGGCAAACGACCGCGACGTCGTCCCTTCGTTTGAAGCTTTTTCCCGGATCGGTCATTCGGCTAGTATATGAATCCGGAAGCCGGGGCACAAGGAAAAATCGGAGGGGGCTCCCTCCCCCGCGCGGCTTGAGGTGCGGAAAGAGATTGTGCTATATAAAGAGCAGCTGGCGGGAATCCGGAAGAGGAGGGTAACATGCCCAAATTGTGGAAACTCGGGTTGCCGGTTGTGTTCTGCACTCTCGTCCTTCTGGCCATCGCCGGACCGACGCCCGCCCAGAAGAAGTCCTACGATCTCTTCGAAACGCCCCGGCGGTGCGCCCAGTGCCATCGGGAGATCTTCACCGAATGGAGGTCGGCGATGATGTCCCAGGCCTATACCCATCCCTGGGACGAGATCGAATATTTCAAGCTGGCCGTGCCCCAGGCCGACCGGGACCCCAAGGTCGCCGAGGTCAAGGCCGGATGCAACGGCTGCCATGCCCCGGCCGCGCTGTTCATCGGCGACACGCCGCCCCCCCTGCCCTCGGCCGGTTCCCGGGCCAACGAAGCCGTCTCCTGCGACATCTGCCACATCATCCCGGGCTTCGAGGGCGAGCTGCCGTTCAACTACAACTACATCCTCAAGCCCGGCAAGCTGAAATACGGGCAAAGGCCGGGCGCCGTTTCCCCTCACCACGACACGCAAACCTCCGATTTCATCCAGTCTCCGGACTTCTGCGGGACCTGCCACAACGAAAAGAATCCCTATGGGATCTGGGTCAAATCCACCCATCTCGAGTACAAGGACGGCCCTTACGCGAAGCAGGGCGTCCGCTGCCAGGACTGCCACATGTGGCATGCCCCCGGGAAGAGCGCCGACATGGGCGGCGCGCTCCCGAACGTGGCCCATCACAACTTTCCCGGTGGACACGTCCCGGCCAAGCTCCGGGGCGTGATCGAGATGAAGGTCTATGCCGACGCCGAGGAGATCGGGCCGGGGGAGAAGACCGTCATCTCCGTCCACCTCTACAACGCCAAGGCCGGCCACAAGGTCCCGACCGGATCGGCCGAGGAGCGCCAGCTCTGGCTCGAGGTCATCGCCACGGACGCGAAAGGCGTCACGTATCGGCTCCCGGTGGACAAGAAGGGCTTTCCGGGCGAGGAATACACGATCACTTCGAACGAGCTCGCTTACCAGGACATGGGCGATATGATGATGGGCCGGCCAGACTTCAAGGGCGTCAAACGCGACGATATCGAGGAGGGCCAGAGGATCTTCCGCTTGCCCTATTTCGATCCCAAAGGCCGGCTGACGATCGGCCAATGGAACACCGCCTCCCAAGGCACGGACTACCGGATCGCGCCCCGCGAGACGAAGATCGAAACCTATACCTGGACGCTGCCCCAGACGCTCCCTGAAGGCACGCTCAAGATCGTCGCCCGGCTGAACTACCGCCTGCTCGTCCGGTCGGTGGCCGAGTTCCTGAGCGTCCCGGCCGAGGAAGCCGCGACGGTCGAGGTCAATGCGGCCGACACGTCCTTTAAAGTCGTTTATTAGGAGAAGGTGATGGTACCTTTATCGGATTTCTTGACCTCGTTGGCGAAGGGGCAGTCCATAAGCGAACATCAGGAGGGGGGGCCCCGCCTTAATTCGGGGGGGAACCAGAAGGGTTCCAACGTGAGCGTTGGACTGCCCCAAAGCCAACGCGATTTCGGAGGGGGTTTTTCATGAAAAAGTTCGCGTTTTTCATTCTCTGTTTGGGGACTCTTGCCGGGTCAGCAAAAGCCATCCCGGCCTTCGCCCGCAAGTACGGCTACTCCTGCGACGTCTGCCACGCCCCGGTCCCCAGGCTCAAAGCCTTCGGCGAGGAGTTCATGGACAACGGCTATCGGATCCCCGACAAGGAGCCGCCGCGGGCGACGGTCGACACGGGCGATGCGACGCTCCTGCTCCTGCGCGAGCTGCCCCTGGCGATGCGCTTCGACGGGTATCTCTCTTATGAGCCGAACGCCGCGGTGAAAGCCGACTTCCGGACCCCCGTGGCGATGAAGATCATCAGCGGCGGGAACATCTCGGATCACATCTCCTACTACACCTATTTCCTCATGACCGAGGACAGCAAGATCGTCGGCCTCGAGGACACCTACCTCAATTTTCACGACCTGTTCGGGACGCCGCTCTGGTTCTTCATCGGCCAGTTCCGCGTCACCGATCCCATCAAGCCGACCGAGACGCGGCTCACGGTCGAGAATTACATGATCTACAAGTTCGGGGTGGGATCGAGCAAGATCAATCTCGCCTACGACCGCGGGATCATGGCCGGATACGGCACGGCTTTCGGCCTGGATTTCGTCGCCGAGGTCGTCAACGGAAACGGGATCGACGAGGCGGAGATCTTCGATTCCGACAAGTACAAGAGCTTCATTTTCCGGGCGGCCCAGAGCCTCTGGAAGGACAAGCTCCGGATCGGGGTGCTCGGATATGCCGGGAAGGAGGAGGGGGACGGGGGGCTGACGAACAGCGTCACGTACTTCGGGCCGGACATCCGCCTGAGGCTGCCGAAGGTCGAGATCCTGCTCGAGTACGTCCATCGGACGGACTCGAACCCTCTCTTCATCCGGGCCGAGTTCGCCCCGATGAGCTTCGAGCACACGTCGGACGCTTATCTCGCCGAGGCGACCTTCTCGGCCAAGGCGGACAAGAGCAAGACGTTTTACACGCTCGCCTACAATCGGATCGATTCGAGCCTGGCCGGGGCGAAGTATCAGACGCTGACGTTCAACGTCAGCCATCTTCTGCGGCGCAACGTCCGCTGGCTGGCCGAGTACACCCACGACCTCGAGGGCAAGGCCCACCGCTTCTTCACCGGCCTGATGACGGCGTTTTAATCGAACCCCCTTGGCGCATCCCAAAGCCTCAGCCCCTGAATTTCCGCGAAATGGGCGTCGTATGTGATCAGGACGGATCCCGTCTCGAGAGCCTGAGCGGCGACCCAGATATCGTTGATCGGAATGGGCCGGCCGGCCGCGCGCAAAGCGGCCCAGATCCGGCCGAAATAATCGGCCGTATCTTCCCCCGCGGGAAGGAATCGCACGGAAGGCTTGTTCATGAACGCCGCCAAGACCTCCCGATTCTTCGATTCCCTCGCCCCGGCTTTGAAACCGGCCAGGAGCTCGCCCAGGACGAAAACCGACATCAAAACCGATCCGGCCGCATTGAGGGCCTCGGCGACCGCGCGATCCCCGGAGATGAACCGGGAATACGCGTTCGAGTCGATCAAGACGCGGCTCATCGCCAATTCTCCGGATCGACTCGGTCCATTTCGGCGAGGACCTGAGCCAGATCCCCGCCCTCCTCCGCGGACAGGGCGCCGCAGAGATCGTCGAAATCACGCCGAGGTTCCATGGACCCGCTCGTTCCTCCGAGCGAATCGCCGATGATCTTTTTGAGCGTTTTATTCAGGCTTAGCCCGTATTGGCCGGCTTTTTCCCTGATCTTCAGCTCCAGCTCCTTGTCGACTCCATGAAGGGAAATCGTTTTCATGATTCGCATTATGATGCATAATGATTCATTTGTCAATCGTCTCAATCCCTGTTCCCTCCGATACGTTTCCGGGGTAAAATGTCGCCGAGCAGGTAGAGAGCATGATAAAAAGACGAATCGCCCCACTCGCAATTCTCGGCCTGGCCGCCATCCCGTCTGTTTTCCCGGCCGCCGCCTCCCCCGCCAACCTCGCTCCGTTCTTCGCCAAGAAGGACGTGACGATCGCCGTCACGGACTCGGGCTTCGGCGGTCTCTCGATCATGGCCGAGGCCGCCGCGCGGATGAAGACGGCCGGGCTCTTCCGCTCGGTCAAATTCGTCTTCTTCAACGCCCTCTTCGCCTCGGACAGCGGCTACAACAGCCTCCGCGACCGCGGGCGGAAGATCGCGATCTTCAGCCGCGCCCTCTCCAGCCTGGAGGAACGCACTCATCCGGATCTCATCCTGGTCGGCTGCAATACCCTTTCCGTCCTCACGGCCGAAACGCCTTTCGCCCGGAAGACGAAAACCCCCATTCTCGACATCGTCGATCCGGGGGTGGACCTCATCGCCCGCGGGATGAGTCAGGACGGCCGCTCCGTCGCCGTCATCTTCGGGACCGAGACGACGATCTCCGAGGGCGAGCACGCCCGGCGCCTCGCCGCCCGCGGCATCGCTCCGGCGAGGATCGTCGGCCAGGCCTGCCCGGAGCTCGCCGACTATATCGAAAACGGCCCCGGCAGCGACGAGACGGCCCTCCTCATCGAGTCCTGCGTGGACGAAGCCTTGGCTCGCGTTCCCGACCGAACCGTCCCCCTTTTGGCCAGCCTCAACTGCACCCACTACGGCTACGCTCTCCCGCTTTGGGACAAGGCGTTCCAGGCCAGGGGGATCCGCTCGTTCGTCATCCTCAACCCGAACGGCCGGATGCTCGATCCCCTCTTCCCGGCCGGAGCCAAGAAAGGCTACGCGTCGACGTCCGTCCAGGCGTCGGTCGTGTCCATGGTCGGCATCGACAAGAAGAAGATCGACGCGCTGGGGGCTTGGCTGAGAGAAGTTTCGCCCGAGGTCGCCGCGGCCCTGGCCCGCTACGAGCTCGTGCCGGACCTGTTCGCCTGGAAGGACCTAGTCAAGTAGAGCGAGAGTTTATAGGGGATTCGAAGATAGCCCGAAGCGCCCCCGAATTCATTTATTAATTTTCTCCACCCTGCACACCTTTCCCAGGCCGCTATCAAATCCCCCCTGTTTGTCGTAGGGGGCTGGGGGGTAGAAATCAATACAAAAATCCGAAAGCGGCATGGGCGAGGAGAGATTTGTCGGCGCTTCGGGAGCGGAACGGAGGGCTCGCCCAATGATTTGGATTGAGGGGCGCGAGGGGAAGAGGGTCCGGGGGACATACCGAGGCGAGCGGGCATGGATTCCCGGCCGCAGGCCGGGAAGAGCGAGCCGAGGAACGAGCCGGTTTCATCGCCGGGGAAACCGGCGTGCCGCCGGACCCTCTTCCCCGGGAGCCCCGCACCGAAGCGTGAGCGTTGGGCGATCCCGGAGTTCGTTCCCCAGGATCAAATGAGCTCGACCCCGCGCGGCCCACGGACGACTTCGCCGATGAGATAGGCCTTCGCCCCGAACCGGGTGAAGAGGGCCGCGGCCCGGCCGGCGTCCCCGGCTCCGACGACGACGGCCATCCCGATCCCCATGTTGAGCGTCCGGTGCATCTCGCGGTCGGCGATCCGGCCCCGCTTCTGGATGAGCGTGAAGATCCCGGGGATCGGCCACGATCCCTTCTTGATCCTGACTCCCAGACCGTCCGGGACGACCCGGGGGATGTTGTCGTAGAAGCCGCCTCCGGTGATGTGGGCCATGGCCTTGATCGGGACACGGGACATCACCTCGAGGATCGCCTTCGTGTAGATGCGCGTCGGCCGGAGAAGCCGGGCGCCGATCGGGCCGCGCAACTCCGTCTTGGAAAAGACGCCGCGGGCCAGCGAGTAGCCGTTGCTGTGGAGGCCGCTCGAGGCCAAGCCGATGACTGCGTCGCCCGGCTTCGACGTCCGGCCGTCGATGATCTTGGAGCGGTCCACGATCCCGACGCAGAAGCCGGCCAGGTCCCATTGGTCCCGGCCGTAGAGCCCGGGAAGCTCGGCCGTCTCCCCGCCGAGGAGGGCGCAATTCGCTTCGCGGCATCCCTTGACGACGCCCTTGATCACTTCGGCCAGCACGGCCTTGCGGACCTTGCCGCAGGCGATGTAGTCCAGGAAAAAGAGCGGCTCGGCGCCCGTGACGACGACGTCGTCCACGCTCATGGCCACGAGGTCGATGCCGACGGTGTCGTATCTCTTTTGAAGGTCGGCCAGCATGATCTTGGTCCCGACCCCGTCCGTCGAGGAGACGAGGACTGGATCCTTCATCCCCCGGAGACGCGGCTTGAACAGGCCGCTGAAGCCGCCGATCCCGCCGAGAACCTCGGCCCGCGTAGTGGAGCGGACGAGCGGCTTGATCAGGCGGATAAAATCGTCGGCCGCGTCGATATCGACGCCGGCTTTCCTGTAGGTCAGGGGGCACATCGGGATTCCTCCTGGGGGCGAGCGACGTTATGCCACCGCCAATTGTCCCGTCTCTTATTTCAAGCGGCCTTATTCTATCATGGAGACAGGATCCTTATAGTGGGGGATTGAGAATGGAGAAAATATGCGCTTACGCGCTCTGCCCGAGCCGCCCCCGATTTTCTTATTGGTTTCTATCCCCCTGCCGTTCCTTTCCCAAAACGCCGGCGAATCCTCCCTTCTTGGAAGGGAGGCAGGAGGGTCAAAACCAATAAGAAAATTGGGAGGCGTTTCGGGCACAAGGGGGATTTGAGGGCGTAGAAGATTGCCCATGACGCCTCCAAATTTTATTAGTGATATCTATCCCCCTGCCCCCTTACTTCAAAGAAGGGGGATATGAGGGCGTCATGGGAGAGGTATGGTGGGGCCCCGGACGCCCGGGGCCCCGCCGCGGGATCACAGGTGGATGTTCAGGCCGAGGGCGACGGCGAAGGTCGTCTGAGAGTATCGCTCCGGATATTTGCCGAGCTGCGTCGTCCCGGACACATAGGTGATGTCCTTGCTGTAGCTCTTGTAGGAGACGCTCATGACCCCGAGGTCGATGTCGAACTTCGGGCTCAGCTTCAGCCGGAAGCCGCCGGCGATCGTATCGGCGCTGAGGTCGAAGCCGAGGTCCTCCTGGTAGTCGGCCATGACGTCGACTTTGGTCATCAGGTAACCCGCGCTCACGAGCAGGAAGTCGGAGATGTCGTATTCGAGCCCGAAGCCGAGGTCAAAGGTGTTGGAGTTGATCAGGTCCTCGAGCCCGTTGCGGTTCGCGGACTTGTCGAAGAAGTAGTCGAACGACGCCGTCGCCCGCAGGCCGGGCATGATGCCGTAGTTGGCCCCGATGGACAGGAAGGCCGGGATGTCGAGCCGGGTCTTGGCCCCGCTGGGGAACATGCCCACGTCGTCCTTGGTCGTTTCGTTCGTGAACTCGAGCTTGGTCGCCATCTCGTACTTGAGGGCGATGTTCAAATTGTTCGTGGGGTGGAAATCGAGGCTCAGGATCGGGGTGAAGCCGGAAGCGGTCTGCTTGGCGTCGACTTCCCGGTCGCCCATCTGGGAGGCATAGGCTCCCATGGTCGCGGCGCCGACCGGATTGCCGATCGCGGAGTAGTACCCCTGCATCGTGGTGAAGAAGGACTTGGCCGTGATCATGCTCCCGGTCATCCCAAGGGCCGGCATGGTCGGGTTGATGGAAACGCTCCGGATATGGCCGACGTACGTGTTCGAGGCCGAGACGTACCGGGCCCCGATGGCGGCCGAAAAGGTCTCGGACAGGGCGTAGGAGACATTGAACTGGAAGCCGAAATAGACGGACGTGCCCTTGAAGTAGATGTCGGCGGAGTATTTGTTCGTCGGGATCCCCATCTGGGAGATCATCCCGGGCAGGGCGGAGAAATTCCACTCGAACGAGGGCAGGCCGGTGGCGAACTCGGCCGAGCCTCCGCCGGCGACCGGGTTGAAGCCGAACGAGAAGGCCAGCTTGCCCATCTTGTACGCTCCGTAGATGCCCGGGAACACGGGTGCTTTGACCTTGCCGTCGTACGTTCCGTTGTTCAGGAAGGGGAAGTCGTTCTCGACGGTCTTGGTCTGCCAGATCGACTGGTTGTTCAGGCTGAAGTGCCAGCCGTCCTTGAGAACCGCCAGGCCGGCGGGATTGTAGTACACCGCGTCAAGCTCCAGGGACGCGGCGCGGGACGGCAGGCGGAGAAAGATGGCGCTCTGGTTGTTGTTGGTCACGAGGGTCGCGGACGAGGCCGTGACGAGACCGAGGACGCAAAATGCGACGATCAATGCTTTTTTCATGGTTTCCTCCTTCATCTTTTTATGCGCACGGCGGCAAGGAAGACCGCCTGTTCGAGTCCGGGATCTCCGTTGGGCGATAAAAATCCCGCGGCACAATGCGGGGATTCTATATAAATCCGCCTAAAAGTCAAATGTGCGGCTCCAGGATTACCGCACGCTCACGCGTGGATGCGGGGCTCCCGGGGAAGAGGGTCCGGCGGCACGCCGGTTCCCCCGGCGCGGGAACCGGCTCGTTCCTCGGCTCGCTCTTCCCGGCCTGCGGCCGGGAATCCATGCCCGCTCGCCTCGGTATGTCCCCCGGACCCTCTTCCCCTCGCGCCCCACAATCCAAGTTCTTTGGGCAATCCCTACGCTAGCGATTTTTTCGAAATTGCCCAACGCTCACGCTGGACGACTCCGAAAAATTCTCCGGGCGGAGAGGTCGCTCAACGGCGAACATCAGGAGGGAAGGACCCGCTTTGCGGGAGGGAACCTAAGGGGTTCCCTCAGTGAGCCGTGAGCGATCTCGGAGCCTCCGCAGAGGCTCTCGTGAGCGCGAGGCAAATCCGAAAAACTCTCCGGGCGGAGGAATTGCCCCAAAGCGAACATTGGGAGGGGGACCCGGCTTCCGGGGGAACCGCAGAGGTTCCCGTGAGCGCGGGGCAAATCCGAAAAACTCTCCGGACGGAGGGATTGCCCATAAGCGAACATTGGGAGAATGCCCGAAGCGCCTTCGAATCTTCTTATCGATCTTCTCCACCCTGCCCTCCAACTAACATGGAGGGAATCGAGGGCGCTTCGGGAAAGGAACAATCCCGGAGCTATTCCCGGATGACGATCGTCTGGAGACCGAACGGCTTCAGATCCGCGTAGATCGACCCCGGAATCACGGTCGCGATGTTGGCCGGCCCCTCGGCGATGTCCGTGGCCTCGACGGTCACGGTCGCGGCTTTAAGGCCCGGGATCGTGATCCGGACCCGGGTTTCGCGTCCGGCGAGCTCGCGCAGCCGGAGGACGATCCCGCCGCCGACGGCCGGAGCTTTCACGGCCTGGACGGCCACGTTCGGCTTGTCCAGGGAGACGAAGGACGACCCTTCGCCGGAAAGATCGCCTTTCCCTCCATTGGCCGGGATCCACACGGCGCTCAAGGGAGAATGGATGTCCCACCCGAAACGCGTCGAAGCGACGGGATCGGCCCCCCCGTTCCGGCTCGTGAAAGCGTACCGGAAGGTGATCGCCCCGCCCTGAGCGGCCTTGAAGTTCGTCATCCAATAATTGTTCATGGCGTATGAAAAGACGAAGGCGTTCCTGAGGTCGAGCTTCTCCAGCCATTTCCCGGTATTGATATCGCCGAACTGGACCAGGGGGGCCTCGACCGGCGACCAAACGACGCTCTGCTTTGTCCCGGCGAACTCGACCCAGGTCTGGGCGGTGTGCCAGTCGCGGGTCGTCCGGGGAAGCTGCTCCGTCTCCGGCCGCATCGTCGCGCCGGCGAGCTCGAGGCGGACCTTGGCCCCCTCGACCCGGAAGGGAAAGGCGAAGTAGAGGGCTTCCGGCTCGACGACCTCGTCCTTCCTGAGACGGTCGATGACGTCGATCCGCTTGATCCCGTCGTAGAGAACGATCTCCTGCTCGATCAGGGAGCACGGCTTGGCCTTCGACCGGATGACGAGACTCGAGGCGCCGGGCCCGCGCAATCCGGGCGCGGCTTCGGCCGAAACCGGGCTCACCCGGTCGAAGGCCGCCCGTTTCTTCATGTCGTCCACGGCGGCGCGGCCGCCCACCGGATTCTCATAGATGTACTGGTTGAGCGTCCAGGCCGACGAGCGGTCGACGAGCTCCTGCCCCGTCTCCTTGTCCACGACGCTCGCGAGCCCGCCGGAGGTCGGATCGACCGTGACTCTGTAAAAGCGGTTCTCGATCGCGTTCGGCCCGATCTCGGCCGCGGGAGCCGGCGGGCTCGGCGGAACGTCGGGGACGATCGCGTAAACCGCGTATCCCAAGGAAGGAACGGTGAATGTCTGGAAGAGGAGCGTCCGGCCGTCCACGATCTGATAGGAAACCTCGGCCTGGCTCCGTTTCTCGACGAGCTTGAAGGGGCGCTTGCCGCCGGAAAGCGCGCCTGGCAGGGCGACGCGGACGATGTCCGAGCGCTCCCAGCTCAGGGGATTGAAGACGGCCAGCGACCAGGCGTCCGCGGCGGGGATCGTCCGGGCGAGGGCCTGGAGGCTCCGGGCCTGGACCGTGCGACCGATCTCGCCGGCCGTATAGGCGAACGCGGACTTGACCGCCCATTGGGACCGGGCGAACTCGGAATCGGGCTCGCTGATCGAATTGTGCGCGCCCCAGGTGTGCTCGTCATAGAGCATCGTGTTCTCGTATCCGTCGGCGATGTCGGCGGCCGGATACGAGAATGCCGGATCGGCGAGGCGGGCCAGGGCCGCCCAGGCTTCGCCCGAGCGAAGCTCGGCGTGGGCCGCCCGGTTGACCCCCGTCTCGAAAGCGGTCGAAGCGATGCCGTCCGTCCAATAGTCCGGCCAGCCCAGCTTATGGACGGGGATGACCCGGGCATATTTTTTCTCCAGGGCGGTGAAGAACTCGCTCATCGTCGCCAGCCGGAGCCGCGGGTAGGCCCACTTTGCGTTCCATTCGCGGACGCGGTCCGAGATCTCCATCTTCGGCGGGCAGTTGTCCGTGACGTAGCCGCTGATATGGAAGCCGATGAGGTCATAGGGATAGTCGCCCCGCGCCGCCAGCTTGGAGAGATAGTCCGTGACTTTGGGGAAGCTCTTCTCGTAGCCTTCGTGGAGAAGAAGGTCGTAATTCGCGAAGAGGTAATGCTCGCCGTTCCACTCGAGAACCTTGCTCCCGTCCTGACCCTGCCAATAGAACGGGTTCGGACGGCGCAGGGGGGCTTTGGACCGCGTCTCGTTGATGCCCGTCGTAAAATACTTGACCCCGGCCTGGGCGAAAAGCTGGGGAAGACCCCAGCTGTAGCCGTTGACGTCGTTGTTCATCGCCGCCCGGAGGGGGAGGCCGTGGGCCCGGCTGAGATCGAGCGGGATCGTCACGGCCCGGACGAGCTCTTCGGCTCCGAAGGCGTCCGAGAGCTGGAGGAAGAGCCCGGAGAGCTCGACGCGGCCGGAGCGGACGAGAGCGAGGAGCTCGCGGACCTTGGCTTCGGGACGGGAGCGGAGATAATTCTGGAGCGCCCAGGCGACCTCGATGTTCCAGCGGAACCGGGCCTCCTCGGGATAATCTTCCGTCGCCTTGCAGAACTCGATGACGGAATCGAGATAATCGAGGTGGTTCTTGGCCACCCGGGACTGGAGGTCGGTATAGCCGATATCGGTGTGCGAGTGCGGGAGGAGGTAGACCGTCCACTTGCGCTGCGGGGCGATCGTCTCTTTCCGAGAGGCGGAGAGTCGGCCGACTTTGAGGTCGAAGGAGGCCTTGACCGCGGCCGCGGCGTCGGGGAGAAGCACGGCGGCCGTCGAGCGGCCGGCCGGGACGGAGGGAATCGCGAGCGTGACGGGCTTCGGGAAGCCCTTGATCCGAACCTGGCCGGCGGCGGCCGGGCCGGGATTGTCGATCTCGAGGTCAACCCGCCTCTTGAGAGCCTTCCCGTCCGCGACGAAAAGCGGGGTCGGCTTGACCGCGAAGGCGAGCTTCGCCGCGGCCGGGGCGGGCCGGGACGGCGGCGCGGGCGCTTCGGCCCGGGCGGCGGCCGGAGCGGCCAGGCAGACGGCGAGGACGATCGCGACGCTGAATCGGCTCATGAAGATCCCTCCCGAAGGACGCTCGATCATTTCCTAATCTAGCACAACGGGCGCGGTTTTTGATATAAAAGGACGGAGGGGAAACCGGATTCCATGCGCATCATCCTATCCCGGCACCTGAGCTATTGCTTCGGGGTGAAGAAGACCCTCACTCTCGTCGAGGACCTTCTCCGGACGAGCCCGGGACGGACCTATTACATGCTCGGCCACATCGTCCACAACGAGCACGTCATCCGCGGCCTGCAAGCCAAGGGGATCCGGATCGCCAACGACGTCGCCGAGATCG
Organism: Candidatus Aminicenantota bacterium; assembly: GCA_963848835.1. GTDB lineage: Bacteria > Acidobacteriota > Aminicenantia > Aminicenantales > UBA4085 > CAWKFB01. The sequence continues at coordinate 12,274 of CAWKFB010000008.1, forward strand.
AGGACGGGGCGACGGTCATCATCCCGAGCCACGGCGCTCCTCAGTCCGTCTTCGACCGGCTCGCCCTGCGCCCGGTGACCGTCGTCGACGCCACCTGCCCGATGGTCCGGGTCATCCATCGCCGGGCCCAGAAGCTCGAGAGCGAAGGGTTCCAGCCGGTGATCATCGGAGAGCCCCGGCACGACGAGGTCAAGGGGATCGCCGGCCACGTCCGCCGGGCGATCATCGTCCGCTCGCCGGGCGACGTCACGCCCGAAGCGTTCGCCGGCATCAGCAAAGCCGGCGTCGTCGTCCAGTCGACGTTCATCCGGGAGGAGGCGGCCGCCGTGCTCGACGCCATCCGCCGGATCGTGCCGGAGGTCCGGTTCGAGGACACGATCTGCCGCCCGACGACCGAGCGTCAGGAGGAGGTCCGGGTCGAGGCGGAGCAAGCCGACTGCGTCCTGATCGTGGGATCGCGGACGAGCGCCAACACCCGCCATCTCTACGACCTGGCCGGCGGCCAGAAGGCCACGGTCCATCTCGTCGACGATCCGGAGCGCATCCCCGAGCTCGGGCTGGAGGGGTGCGCGTCCGTCTTCGTCGCCAGCGGCGCCTCGACGCCGATCGAGGTCATCGACCGCATCGTCGCGCTCCTCGCGGCGCGCACGGAAAGGCCGGGAGCATGACGCGTCGGTCCCTGCACGATTTCGAGCGTCAAAGGCGCCGGGTCAGCGCGTACCTCAACGCGTTTCTCCGGGAGAAGAGGAAGGCCTATGCCCGGGTCAACGCCTGGGGCGAGGACGCCCTGGGCAAGCTCGGTCCGTTCGCCCAGACGGGGAAGATGCTCCGCAGCGGCATGGTCGCCATCGGAGCGAGGATCGGGGGCGGCGCGAGCGGGCCGGCGGTCCGGGCCGGGGCGGCGGTCGAGCTCATCCAGGCCGCCCTGCTCATCCACGACGACATCATCGACCGGGACGAGATGAGGCGCGGCCGTCCGGCGCTCCATCACGAGTACGCCCTCCAGGGCCGGGCCCTGGCCTCCCGTGACGCCGCCCATTTCGGCGAAGGCATGGGCATCTGCCTGGCCGACATCGCCTTCTTCCTGGCCTTCGAGATCCTCGCCTCGCTCCCCGCCGCGCCGCGCGTCCGGGCCGAGATCCTCTCCCTCTGGTCGCACGAGCTCGGGCTGGTCGGGCTGGCCCAGATGCAGGACCTCTATTTCGGGGAGGCTTCGCCCGCGATCAAGCCGCCCGATATCATCCGCCTCTATCTCTACAAGACGGCCCGCTACACGTTCTCCGCTCCCCTTCTCACGGGGGCGAAGCTGGCGGGCGCGCCGCGGGGGGTCCAGGAGAAGCTCGACCGGCTCGGCGAGACGCTGGGCGTCCTCTTCCAGCTCAAGGACGACGATCTCGGCCTGTTTGGAACGGAAGAAGAGCTGGGGAAGCCCGTGGGATCGGACGTCCGCGAATGCAAGCAGACCCTCCTCGCCCATTTCCTCTTCCGCGAAGCGTCCGCCCGGCAGAAGCGGAGGCTGCGGGAGATCTTCGGCAATCCAAAGATCACCCCGGCCATGGTCGACGAAGTCAAGGAGCTGGCCGAAACGCTGGGGGTCCGTCGGCGGCTGCTGGCCCGGATCGGACGGATGCGCCGCCTGGCGCTCATCGAGATCGGGGGTCTGCCGGATACCGGCGGCGCGCGGCGGCTGCTCCGCGACCTCCTCGAGTACAGCGTCACCCGCCGCAAATAAGCTCAAACCCGGAGCTTGATTCCTTTTTTATGGGCGATCTTCTCATAGATGTCGATGATCCGGCGGGCCATCGCCTCGGCCGAGAACTTCTCGTGGACGACCTCGTACCCCCGCTCCCCGAGGCGCTTGGCCAGCGGCCGGTCGGAATAGAGGCGGACGATCGCGTCGGCCAGGGCCTCCGGGCTACGCGGCGCGACGAGGAGCCCCGTCTTCTCGTCGCTGACGACCTCGGGGATGCCGCCCACGGCGGTGGCGACGACGGGGAGCCGGCTGGCCATGGCGTCCATGATCGACGTCCCCAGCCCTTCGAGGTGCGAGGACAGGACGAAGACGTCGAGCGAAGCGAGGAGGCGCGGCACGTCCTCGCGGAAGCCGAGGAAGTAGACGAGGTCGTCGACCTGGAGCTCGCGGGCCTGCCGGTCGAGCTCGAGCTCGAGCGAGCCCTTGCCCACGACGATGATCTTGACCTTCGGGGCCCGGGCCTTGATGATCCGGGCGGCGTCGATGAGATAGCGGTGGCCCTTGTGGTCCTCGAGCGCCGCGACGATCCCGGCCAGGAAATCGTCCGGGGCGAAGCCGAACTCCCGCCTCAAGAAGGTCCGGTCCGTCACGGCATCGAAGGGAGAGAAATCGATCCCCGACGGGACGACGTCGATGACCCCTGGGGCGATCCCCCCCTTGAGCAGGACGTCCTTGACCCCGTCCGAAATGGCGATGATCCGGTCGATGTCCTGGGTGTATTTCTTCCGCGAAAAGAGGTTCGTCTTGAGCGGGAAATCCACCCGCCGGGAGATGATCCGGATCGGGACGCCGGCCCGGCGGCAGGCCATCCCGCCGACCGAGACCGCGTGGGCGTCGTGGAAATGGGCCAGGACGCATTTCTCCCGGCGCATCATCCGGGCCAGGCGGCGGGCGGCCCCGAAGCTGAGCTCGCTCTTCATCGCCAGGGGGACGACCGGAAGCTCCTCGGCCCCGGCCTTCTCGTGGAGGGGGCTCCCGGGCTGGACGACGAAGCGGAAGGGGTAGCCCTTGACCTTGAGCTCGCGGGCGAGGTAGAGGGACTGGCGCTGGCCGCCCCGCCACTCTCGCCCCGCGTCAATCTGAAAGAGGCTCAAGGCGCTCTCCCTTCTTCCAGATCTCGCGGAGCTTGGCGTAACGGAGGAAGATGGCGTATCCGGTCATGACGGCGATGACGAGCCCGGCGAACCCGTCGAGGAACCCGAGCCGGAAAACGTAGGATTTCAGGAAACGGGCGGGGGGAAGGAAGACGAGATGCCGCCAGCGCGCCTTGCGCCGGGCGGCATAGAGCTTCTGGGCCCCCAGCTCCGAAAAGGTGTTGATCCGGGCGACGTGGTCGGCGATCGTCCGGTAGGTGAAGTGCTGGATCTCGCCGGCGAGCGGCCGGACCTCTCCCGTCAGGGCCAGGCGCTCGTGGACATAGGCGCCCTCCCAGCGGGCGGCGTCGCGGCGGAAAAGCCGGATGCGGCGGTCGGGATACCAGCCGGAATGCCTGATCCAGCGGCCGAGATAAAAGACGCGGCGGGGCATGGAGAACCCGGCGCCGTCGGGAGCGCCGGCCTTGAGTCCGAGGATCTCGGCGCGCAGCGCCGGCGACAGCCGCTCGTCGGCGTCGAGGGACAGGATCCAGAGGTGGCGGGCCTGCTCGTCGGCGAAATTCTTCTGCTCGGCGTAGTTCGTCCAGGCCCGCTCGAAGACGCGGTCGGTGTATTTGCGGGCGATCTTGGCCGTCCGGTCCGTGCTGTGGCTGTCGACGACGACGATCTCGTCGGCCACGCCCTCGAGGCTCCGGAGGGCGGCCTCGATGTTGTGCTCTTCGTTGAAGGTGATCAGGACGGCGGAAATCTGCACGGCCCGAAATTACCACAGGCCCGCCCGCGAAGGCAAGGCGGGCTGCCGCGGGCTATCGCGCGCCGGCGCCTTACTTCGGCAGAGCTCCCTTCACGAACTTGACCAGGTCGGCGTGGTATTTCGCCGCCTCCTTCTGGTCGATGTAGACCATATGCCCCGAGGCGTAATAGCCGCGCGAGATATTGTTCTTCCTGACCTCGTCCGAGACACGGAGGTGGGCCAGGGTCCATTCGACGGGGTAGAACGGCGTGGCGAAATCGTAGTACCCGAACCCGACGAAGAGCTTCATGTGGGGGTTCTTGGCGAAGGCGTTCTCCAGGTTGACCACGGTGTTGTACTCGCCCGACCACGGCGGCGCGTTGCCCGAGACATAGTAGAGGCTGTCGTTTTTGTAGTTCAGCTCGTTGCGGATGTAGGCCTCGAAGCAGGTCAGGAAGCAGTTCTCGATGTTGGCGTTGCTGTAGTCGAAGCTCGTGTTCGAGGCGCCGCCGTCGATCTGCCACCCCGCGAAGCGCGAGTCGAGGCGCGAGGTCATCAGGTGCTTGTCCCGCAGAAGCTCGGTCGAGAACGGGCCGAGCGGGACGCGCAGGTCGAGGTTGTCGATGAACGCCTTGGGCAGGCCCGTGAGGCGGGCCATGTTCGAGAGCACGGACTCGCGCTGGGCCGGCGTCGCCCGGGCGCCGTCGAAGAGGTATTCCAGGTACTCGCCCCCGGCGAAGCGGCGGGCCTCCTCGGCCATCTCGTCGACGGAGAGCTTCTGAAGGTCGGGGCCGAGCTTCTTGTGGTGATGGGCGGTCATGATCTCGGTCGCCAGCGTGCCGAGCTGGCGCTGCTCGCCGGCGCCCGCGTTCGTGTCGAAGATCGCCGAGAGGAGCATCACGCCGTTGATGGGGCAGTCGCGGTCGGTGAGGTACCCGGCCAGGCCGGCCCCGCGGGTCGTACCATAGCTCTCGCCGCCGACGAAGAGCGGCGAGCCCCACAAGTTGTACTGGTTCAGGAAGCTGCGGATGAACTCGCCGAAAGCGGCCAGGTCGTTGTCCACGCCGCCGAAGTTCGGGCCGTAGCCCGGCTTGTCGGGACGGCTGAAGCCCGTTCCCATGGCGTCGATGAAGACGAGGTCGCCCGTGTCGAGGAGGCAGTTGGGGTTGTCGACATAGGTGTACGGCGGCGGCGTGGCCAAGCCGTCCGGGCTCATCTTGACCACCTTGGGGCCGAAGGCGCCCATGTGCAGCCACATCGTCGCCGCGCCCGGGCCGCCGTTGAAAATGAACCAGACCGGCCGCTTGGATTTGTCGGTGACGCCGTCCTTGGCGTAGTAGACATAGAAAAGATGCCCCTCGCTCACGCCGGTCGTGGCGTTGCGGATGGGCATGAAACCGACGCGGGCGGTGTACGGGATCACTTCGCCCTGGAGCCGGATCGTATGCTTGGTGGCGATGGGCTCGGCGGGATAGACGATCGGCTGCATGTCCTCCAGGTTGTAGTTGAACCTGTAGAAGTTGTTGGGCGTCGCGGTCCCGCCGCGCTGCTGCGCGGGGATGGAGGCGGCCGTGGCCAGAACGAGGAGCATAAACCCGATGATCTTGAGCCCGGAGAAGCTGTTTTGGGTGTTCATGTCATTTCTCCCGGATGAACCGGACGAGGTCCGTTTGCAGCTTGGGCAGGGCCTTGGCATCGAGATAAGGCATCTGCCCGGCCTCGTAATGGCTCACGACGATGTTCCGGGCGCGGACGTCCGGAGAGAGCCCGATATGGGCAAGGGTGAACTCCGCTGCGTAGAAGGGAGAAGCGAGGTCGAAATAATCGATCCCGACAAAGAGGCGGAGCTTCGGATTCCGGACAAACGCCGTCGAGAGGCTCGCGTCGTCGTTCCCCGTCGAAGTAAAGGTCCCGATCCCGCCGCTCGAGAGATAAAAGAGGCCCGCCCCGCCGGTGAACCCGAGCTCCTTGCGGAGATAAGCCTCATACGCGATCTGGAAGCCCGGCGCAAGGGAGCTCTGCCCGTAATCGACGGCCGGGGCGGCGAATCCGCCGAATCCGAAGCCGCCGCGGCCGCCGCCTCCGCTCGGAGGGACGAATCCCGCGACGCGCGCGTCCGAGCTCGAAACGGCTTTTCGATCCGCGCGCAAGAGCTCGGCGGTGAACCGGTCGAGCGGAATGCGCAGGTTGTTGCTGGCGATGAAGAGCTGGGAAAGGCCGGTGTAGCGGACGAGGCTCGCCTGGACCTTGGAGCGCTCCTCCGCCGTCATCCGGTCCCCTTTGTAGAGGGCATGGAGATATTCGCGCGAGACGAATTTGCGGGCTTCGTCCGCGAGCGCCGGAGCGGAGAGCGATTGGAGCTCCGGAGCGAGCTTCTTGTGCGCCCAGGAAGCGAGGGCCAGGCTCGGCAGGAGGGTGAGGTGCTGGGCGTCGCCGGCGATCGCATCGGCGGACGGGGTCAGGGAGAGCAGGATCGCCCCCGCGACGGGGATCTTGTGATCGCAAAGATAGCTTGCCAGGCCCGCCACGCGTCCCGTGCCGAAGTCTTCGCCCGCCAAGAAGAGAGGCGAATCGCGCCGGTCGGAGGCAGCGAGGAAAGCGCGGATGAATTCCGCGAGCGAGGCGATGTCGCCGGACGTGGTCCAAAAGTTCGCTCCACGGCTGGGCGCGGCAGGGCGGCTGAAGCCCGTCCCAACCGGATTCACGAAGACGAGATCCGCGGCGCCGAGAAGGGTGTTGGGATTGTCGGTCCAGCCGAAGGGAGCGGAGGGAACGGTTCCCTCGCCGATCCCTTTCACCCGTTTCGGGCCTAGGCCGCCGAATTCCTGCCATGCCGCCGACACTCCGGGAGCGCCGCCGAAAAAGAAGACGAGCGGGCGGGCCGAGGGATCGCCGGCGCCTTCCTTCACATAGGACGTGAAGAAGATGAACGCCTCAGGCTGGCCCGTGGTCGCGTTGCGGAGGGGCAGATACCCCGCCTGGGTCGTATAGGCCAGGACCCCGCCGTCGAGGGTGATCTTCTGGTGCGACTCCGCGGGCTTGGCGCTCGGATCAAGCCCGCCCTGGGCCGGTGCCGTCGCGTCATAGTCGTAAAAACCAACGCCGCCGCCTCGCTGGCCGCGCTGAGCGGCCGCGCCGCCCTGCGGGCCGGCTTGCTGTGCCGCCGCGCTTTGAGGCGGGGCGCCCCGGCCGGTCTGGCTGGCAGGCTGGGCCCAACCGCCCAGGGATAAGGAAAGAATCAGGATCAACAACAAACGACCGCAACGCGGAAAACGCATGGGATTCCCTCCTAAACGGAGATTCGCATTGGTATGGCGGTAAAATATTCCGGTCCGGCCGCCGGTGTCAAGGAGATCGAGCCGCCATACCTTGATCGAATCTCGCTTTTCGACCTCTCTCTTTCTACCCCTCAGTGGACGAACCGCTTTATCGGCCCGAAGTACATGGTCTCCATAATCCCCCCGCTCTTCCCCCGGACCTTCCGTCGGACGGTCTGGCCGGGCTTGACGTCGGGCGGCAGCCAGTCGATGACCGTCCCGCCGCTCTCGAAGAAGTAAGGGCTGACGAGCATGTCCATGCCGCCGTCCCGGACGACACGGAACTCTCCGACCTTGAAGTGCCGCTCCTCGTGCACGTCGAACATCGTTTCGTAGAGCGACGGCACGGGATCGAAGATGTAGAGCTTCTCGAGAACCGCCGCTTTTTCCCGGTCCGGGATGATGTACTCTTCGACCTTTCCGTTGGGAGCCGAAACCCAGCGGGTCGGATAAGGAAGCTGCGGCATCGAAGTCATTTGCTCATGCTTCATTTCACCCTCCTCGTATTTATCTGGCCATTCGCCTATTGAGAGGGACTCGATCGGGCGCCCGCTATTCTCACCGTCGCCCCAAAGGCGGCGAAATTCGCAAAGATCCTCGGGTTCCCTTAGAGGCGGCGTGGAAGGAGGGGACGCGATTCGCGGAAATGCCGACGGATTGAGAATCGGAAGGCCGAAACCGCGTCCTCAAGGGTGTGTCGCATCGAGCCGCGGACCGAGAGGAGAGGATTGACAATCGAGGAAATGAGTATTACTTTGGTGGTATGAAAGTCAAGACATCGATCACGCTCTCTCGGGAGCTCTTGGCGGCTTTGGACCGGAAGGCCGTCGAGAACCGCTCCGAGTTCATCGAAAAGGCCCTCTGGGCTTATATTGCCGACATCGCCCGGAAGGAGAGGACGGCCCGGGACGTTAGGCTCATCAATGACCGGGCGGACGCCCTCAACGCGGAAGCCGGCGACGTCCTCGCCTATCAGGGGAAGCTGTGAAGCGCGGGGATCTCTACCGGGTCGCCCATCCGTCGAGCCGCGATCCGAAGCGCTCGCGCGTCTTCGTCATCGTCAGCCGCCGGGCCTTGATCGAATCCCGTTTTTCGACCGTCATCTGCGCCCCGATCTACTCCGAGCGCCTGGGATTGTCGACCCAGGTCCCGGTCGGCCCGACCGAGGGGCTCAAGCACGACAGCGCCGTGCACTGCGACGAGCTGGTGAGCCTGCCGAAAGCCGTCTTAACGAACTATATCGGAAGCTTGACGGAGCGGAACCTCATCGCCCTCGAGTCCGCCCTCCGCTCCGCTTTGGATCTTTCGGACTGTGAGGACCATCCCTAAGCCGGCCCCCGCCGGGCTGTTCAGAGTTTAGCGCCCGGGTTTGGAGTGGGATCCGTTTGAGTCAGATCCTTGATCGTTCGAATGAGCTCCAGAGCCGCCTTGATCGCTTCTTGAGCCTCATCATTCGACGTAGAATTGAGCGAATCGTAAAGAAAATCGTGCCGCTTCCGCCGCATCCGGTCGAAGCGAAGCAACAGGTCCGCGGCCGGAGGACCGAGGGCATCGTGCATGAACTCGATGATCGTCGCGTGAGAATTCACCGGGCCGGGAAGATATCCCCGAGAAATTATAAACGCTCGGCCGGCTCTGATCATCGCTTGGTAAGCAATGGTGAAGCACCAAGTACGGTCGACCGGGAAGACGTGCGCGGCGGCTCGAAGATCTTTCGCCGCGCGTTCGAGCTGTTTATAAACCTGGCGACTGTCAGGCGCCGCCTTCTTGATCCGATGATCCCGTAACAAGCGCTCGAAGTCCATGCTCATCGCCGATCAAGAAGATCTTGTCCTCCTCCAGGACGTGAGTCAGGAACGGATCGCAGGACTGCATTTCCCGGACAATATCTATAGACGCGATGATCCGGTAATTGATCTCACGCCCCAGTGCGCGCTCGAGCGCGTCTAAGCGCCGAAGGATCGACGATTCGTCCGGCGCGCCAATCATCATCAAGTCGATATCGGAGGTCGGATTCTCCCGGCCTTTGGCATAGGAACCATAAATGAACGCGACATCGATGTCGCCGATTTCCTCGAGAAGCTTCTTGAGGCTGTCCATAACGCCGATCGTCTTGAAGACGATGCTCTTTAGCTCATGAAAAATCGGATGGCTTTCATTCGCCCGAAAAAACCTGGCGTGGGCTTGGTACCGGCTTGCCAGGATGCCCATTCTCTCGAGGCTATAGAGAGTCCGTTGGAACGTGCCGGGTTTGACGCCGAGATTTCGTCCAATTTCCTGTATATAGAATTCGTGGGCTGTATTGGAAAAAAACAGCCTCAATAAAGCGGCTTCATTCCTTGATAGTTTCAGCATTTTTGATATTATATATTATTTGAATATAATTGTATTCATTTTTAATATATAGGAAACATCTCGGTAAGCCGCCCTTTTCTACATTTCCCGTCGGTCCTATGGCTTTATGTAATATCGACGATGCGGTATTGGTAAACTATCGCGTTGTTGCGCTCCCAGACGAAGAGCGTGTCGCCGAAGATGCGGATCCCGTGGGCAATGTGATCCAGGGGGATATCCCCGAGCAGAACGCCTTCCGGATCGAAGATCTCGAGCTTGTGGACGTCCATCTTTTCGATCTTCGCTTGCTTCAAGGTCCGGGTCATCCCTCCGACCGTTATGGTCGATCCCTGCTCCTCCGGCTTCATCTGCCGATGGAACGTATTCACCCAGATCCGGCCCGCCCCGTCGGCCGCGATCCCGAACGAGACCATGTTCATCTTCGGCTGTTGGATTCCCGTTCCTTTTTCGTCACGCCGGATGAATCCCTTGTCGATCACCTCGGTCCCGTAATTCAACGGCCGGTCCGCCCTCCAGACGAGCTTCCCATCCGGGCCGTATTTCTCGATCCGGTTCTCATACGTCATGCTGAGGAAGATATTCTCCTGAGCGTCCTTGTCGAAAGAAAAGGCGCTGGCGTGGGCGTTGACGTTCGGATCCTTGTAGTCCGTCGCGTCTCCGAAGGATTTCAGAATCCGGCCGTCGCGCTCGACGATCGACAGGAGCTTCGGGAGCTTTCTCGATCCCTCCGTCAAATCCCTGAGGAATAGAGCCCCGCCCTTGACGAACTGACGGCTCTTCAGCCTCCGGATCGAGTGGAAGCCGTACGTTTCGAGCTTGATCGTGTTCAGGGAGCGGCCCGCGGGGGAGAAGACCTCGATCTTTCGCCCCATGGCGTCGAAAACGAACAGGTTGTTCGCCTCGTCGACGTCCATCGATGAGGGCGACTGGAATTCCCCGGGACCCTGGCCGCGGCGGCCGACGGACATGAGGAATTTTCCTTCGGGATCGAGCTTCTGGACGCGGCACTCGCGGATGTCCAGAACAAGGATGTTGCCGGCCGCATCCCGGACGACATCGTACGGGGAGCTGAAAGCCAGGTTCGGGTCCTTCTCCTCGAGTCCGCCGATCGTCCGGACGAGCTCGAGCTTGACCTTCGGGCTCCCCGCCCAGAGTCCGCCTTTTTCGTTGTGGACCAAGCGGATTCCGTCGACGGCTTCGATCGTTTGCGCGTAAGCGGTGGAGATGATCGTTCCGGCAACGGCCATAAGGATCGCCCGGCGCTTGAAGTCTTTCATGAGTTCCCCTCCTTGGCTATGATTTCGGTTTCGACGGTGAAAAATTTATAGTCCCGGCACCGGACATCGAGCTCGGATTTTCGCAGGCGGCTGATGGATCCGAGCGACCTTGGTAGTCCTCGACGATCTTGTACCGGCTGGGGAAGCGTATGCCATTCTTCTCGAATTCATATTCCGTAGCAAAAGAGATGACCGGCTTGGCGTTCAGCCTCTTGGCCTGCGCCAGGGCTTCCTCATAGTTCCCGATGGATTTCTCCTCCCATTCGATCTTGAACACGCTCCCATCTTCCGGGCTCAGCCAGGCCCGGCCGTAAAGCCAATGGGCTTCTTCAGGATTCAGGGGGGCGACCCGGACGACGACGGCCGGTCGGCCCCAAAGCTTATCCGTCCCGTCGATCGTGTACGTGTTGTGGAGCTGGGCCATCGGTCCAAGGATCCCCTTGGGCCCGAAGATTAAGGTTTTATAGTTGAATCGTTCCGTGCGCAACGTCGCGTCCTCGACGCGGCGATCCTTTCCGTTTTCTTTGAGCAGGCTGCGCCTCTCGGCGATCCGGGCATTGCGGCGGATGAGCTGGTAATCATAAACGAAATCGTGTTGGATGAATCGCCGGCCCCGCGGCACCCAATCAATATCGAGATACGGCTGATAGATCTTTTCCGAGACCTCCTCGGTGCAGGTGAAGTAGAGAGAGATCTGGTCCAGCCGGACGCAATACTCCCAGGTCTTTTTTAGGAGCTCGTCCAGATTCACCGGCTTTATTTGGCTCCCCTGATGCCTGGAAAACGGAAAAAGTATAAGCGCGCCGAAAACGACCTGCCAAGTCCGAGACGACAACCCCCGCGCCCCCCGATCCGGTTCGTGCATGGTCTCCCCTCCTTGAAAGGGATTCCCATAGACCTGCTACAAAAATACGCCTCCTTTTCCTCGCGCGTCAAGTACGGCGGGCATTCGGCCGCGCTTGACATTATCTCGGTGAAGAATCACGATCGGTGAGGAAATCGTTCCCCGAATCCAAGGAGATTCGCCATGGCCAAGATCGGGATCATCATCTGCGGGCGCTATCAGACGTGCGGCGGGGGGAAATGCTTTCGTTCGGTCCGGGAGCGGGCGGGGGCCTTCGCCCGTTATCCGAAGGACGAGCCTCTCGAGGTCGTCGGTTTCTCGACCTGTGGCGGCTGCCCCGGGGGCAACGTCGAGTATGTCCCCGAAGAGATGAAGAAGAACGGGGCCGAGGCCATCCACCTCGGCGACCGGACTGATCGTCGGCTATCCCCCCTGCCCCCACATCCGCTCATTCAAGACGTTCATTGAAAAGAAATACGGCCTACCCGTCATCGTCGGCACCCATCCGATCCCACTCAAGTACTTCAGCATGCAGACCGAGCTGCCGTTCTGGGAGGACGAAGGCATGAGGGAGCTCGCCGGCGAGCTGCTCGGCGAAGGCCGCGAGACTATGGAGGATTACAACTAGCTCTGTCCGCCTTCCTGGGCCTTCGGAGGGGCGGCCTTCTTTTCGGTCTTGGGCTTTTTCGCTTTGCCTTCTTCGGCCGCTTTCTTAGGCTTCTCGGCCTTTGCGGCCGGCTGTTCTTTGGAGGGGGCCGCCGCCCGTTCCGCTTTTATCTTGGCTATCTCTTCCGTTTTCTTTTCGTTCTCGGCGTACCATTTCAGCCCGCGGTTCACGGCCTTGATCTTCGCCTTTATTCCTCTGACGAGAGTGTCCTTATCGGCCCGGCGAGCCACGATCCCCTTTTCGGACAGGAAGAGCATCCGGTTCTGGAGTTCTTGTTCCAGGGCCGCCTTCTGCCGCATACGCATCTGCTGCCGCTTTAATCCCATCTCTTCCTCCTCTTCGATCGGGTGATTTTCTCCGTAAGCCCGAAGTCGATACGGAGCTTTTTTCTCTCTGGTCGCGGATAACCGTAAAGGCTATATATATCAGGGTTTCCGCTAAAAAGCCATCCGCCCTGCCCTCCGGAATCCGGCCCTATCCGGGCGCAAAGCCGTCGGGGCTTGACATTCATTCCACGAAGAATGAGGATCGGGCCGTAAATCGTCCCCGCAAGATCATGGAGGATTACGGCTGACGTCCCGCAAAGGAGAAACGGCCTGATGATGAAGAAAATATTCCTAAGCTATGGGATCCTGGCTATGACTCTGCCCATGATGGCCCAGCAGCCGGCCGGGAAAGCCGCACCGCCCGACCGGGCAAAGATCGTCATGGCGGCCAAGCGGGTGATGGAAAAAGCTAAATATTGCACTCTCGTCACCCTCGGAGAAGACGGTCATCCCCAAGCGAGAATCGTCGATCCGTTCGCTCCCGACGACGGCCTGTCCGTCTGGATCGGGACCAATCCCGTCACGCGGAAGATCGCCCAGATCAAGAAGGATCCGCGGGTCACGCTCGTTTACTTTGATCCCGCCGGTATGAGCTACGTGACCCTGCTGGGAAAGGCGGTCATCGTCGACGATCCCGCCGAGAAAGCGAAACATTGGAAAGACGCCTGGACGTCCTTGTACAAGGACAAAAACCGCGGCCCGGACTTCATCCTGATCCGGGTGACCGCGCTTCGCCTTGAGATCATCAGCTTCGCGGACGGGCTCGCCAACGATCCTCAAACCTGGCGGCCGGTTGTCCTGGACCTGGCGCAACGCTAAAGATCTGATTGCGGCCTCGGGGCCCGGCTCCGCTAATCCCGAAAGTCAGGATCCGGTCAAGCGACGGCCGGCTGATTTAAATATTTCTAAAATCCGGCGAAAATCCGGCCGATTTCCTCCTGAGAGCATAAGCCACATGGGCGAGCACATCGAATAATTCGCTCTTCTCGGCATCGATGATCTACTGCATCTCGGCCAGTTGCTCGCCCCCGGAGCCTTTCTCGGCAAGCCCCTGAAATAATTTCTTTCGCGTTTCGGGCACTCTCCAGAGGCCCCCTTCTATTCTCCAGCACCCCCAGCTTCTCTATGTCTCAACCCAAGATTATTCTCAACAATCCTATTCATCCCCCCAACTCCCGGGTCCATTCTTCAAGTTTCCGCCGCAGTTCCTCCTTGCTCGGTAAGTAGAGCTGATATTCCTTAGCATGGATGTTCGCGCCTTTGGGCAAAGTGATCTCGACCAGCGCTTCATTCTTTTTCTGACAGAGGATAATGCCGATGGTGGCGCTTTCGCCTTCGGTCTTTACGTAGCGGTCGAAGTAGTTGACATACATCTGTATTTGGCCGAGGTCTTGATGCGTGAGTTTACCGATCTTGAGGTCGATAACGACGTAGCAGCGAAGAAGCCGATTATAGAAAACGAGGTCCACGAAGAAGTGATCGCCGTCGAAAGTGAAGCGCTTTTGCCGGGCTTCAAACAAGAAGCCCTTGCCAAGTTCGAGGAGGAAGTGTTCGATGCGGTTAATGATGGCTGATTCCAGATCAGATTCGGAATATCGCGCCTGCTCGTTAAGGCCGAGAAACTCAAGAACAAGAGGTTCCTTGAGCACGTCTTTAGGTTCGGTGACAATCTGTCCTTTTCGCGCCAGTTGGAGGAGTCCTTTCTTGTCGCGGCTCAGGGCCAGGCGTTCATAAAGCCCACTATCGAATTGGCGCTTGAGTTCGCGCACCGCCCAGTTTTGGCCGGCAGCTTCGATCTCGTAGAAGCTGCGCTCCTCCTGGTTCTTAATGCCGAGCAGGAAAACATAGTGGGACCAGCCCAGAGAAAACGGGCGTTTCTCCGGCGACGATGGCAATTGCCCAGACGCTGTCTGGGTTATTTTCAACGCGGACAATTGCCGAGACGCTGTCTGGGCAATTTGAGATCCGCGGTCTTCATAAGCCAAATAGAAACGGCGCATGTATTCAAGATTACTCTTCGAAAATCCGTTCCCGAATTCCCCCGTCAGACGCCCCGCCAAGGCCTTGATCACCTCTTTTCCGTAATCCGCCCGTTGTTTGCCTTTCTGCTCCTCCTGTACGATGCGGCGGCCGATCTCGAAGTTCGTATACACCTGGACCATATCGACACCGCGCGCCACAGTAGCGCGGGCGGAAAGAATCAGCTCGCGGATTTCCTCAAAAAATGATGACGTAAGTTTCATATCAGCCCCCTGATCTTCCCTAATACTTCCGCGCTTTCGGCATCCAGCGCGGCCATTTCATTCATGATGGCTTGCTGACTGCGGTGGCTGACTTCCTTGCCACCGTTCGGGTTCTTCACGGAGAGAGCCCGCTGGCCTTATGCTTGAAGCCGTTAAGATAAGGGAAAAGCTTCTGCTTGACGAAGTCGCGGAGGTCGTCGCCGGTCAGGGCTTTATTATGGTCGCGCTGGCCGTCCCTTCCCTTTGGCGCGGCCCAGGATTCCCAACGGTAAGGTTTATCGAGGATGAAGGTGTACTTCCTCCCCTCCAGCGCGGCCTCATCGGCGCGGTCTTGCTCCAATCCATCGAGATATTTCAGGAACAGGAGCCAGGATGTCTGCTCCGTGTAGTCCAGCTCGGTCGTGCAGCCAGCCTCTTTCCAGAGGACGTCGTCGATGTTTTTAAAGGCTTGTTCGAACATACGTGTAGATAATAATAATTGGCGATTATAAAAGATTTGACACCAGATTATAATGGTGTCGATGGACTTAAAAGCTTTCGAACTCATTGTTAACACAGAGAATAGGGCGCGACGTTATCTGCGCAATTTCTGCTGGAAAAACGGCCATGTTTTCTGCAGTCGTTGTCGGAGCTATAAGGTCTATCGAATCCGTGACAAAAAGTTCCGTTGTAAGAACTGTGGATTTACTTTCCACGACTTCTCCGGTCGTTGGCTTAATGAAGTCAAAATCTCTTCCAAAACCTGGCTCTGGATCCTCAAACTCTTTGAACTCGAGGTCTCGGCCCGCAAGATATCCCAGCAAGTCGGTCTTAGTTATCCCACGGCTCTCAAAGCGGTCACCGTGATTCGAAAATCGATTGTGGCCCACACTCCCGAAGCCGATGATCTTCTGCGTGGCGAAATCGAAATGGACGAATCGTACTTCGGAGGAAAGCGGAAGGGGAAGCGTGGCCGGGGAGCTGCTCATAAAGTCCCTGTTTTCGGCATTCTGGAGCGGAATGGAGTGGTCAGGGTCGACGCCGTCAAAGACGTCACGGCTTCTTCTTTGCTGAATATGACGATCAAGACGGTCCGTCGCGGATCGATCGTCTATACCGATAAATTCCGCAGCTATGACACACTGATGTTCTGCGGCTATCGCCACCTGCGGGTCGATCATAAAAAGAGATACGCGAGCGGAAAAGTTTACGTCAACGGCTTGGAAGGCTTCTGGTCCTTCGCCAAAGAGCGCTTGATCAAGTTCCACGGCGTCTCGCCGGAGAAATTCCCTTTCTATCTCAAGGAAATGGAGTTCAGGTATAATCACCGGAAGGAGATTCTCTTCAATTTGCTGGCCCAAAACGTCTCTCATTTGGTGCAAAATCGTTTATAATCGCCTAATAATTTTCTATCGTTGAATTATTATATGCTCAAATCTCGTCGCGTGTCGCGGCATAATGTCCGATTATTCGGATCAGTTAAGCCCTGCGGAGGAATAAGTCCCTACGCTTTTTTATTTTCTCTAAAACGATCATTCCTTGATTGCTGTGCACTGGCATCAAAATAGATGTGTACTTATTCGTTTTTCGACATCCTATGGATCGCATGCAGTGGAGTGCCATGACCGAGGCAATGCGTTCTGATGCGAGCGGCCCAAGAAGCCAAATCGTTGTTTTGCGAAGCTTTTTACAATATTTTTCGGGCCGGGAGACGACGAAGCATCCAGCAACGTCGGTCGGCTTTACTTCTGGGAAGTTCGAAGTGAGCCTAAGAGCTGGAATTCTCGATAATGCACAAAAAAAGACGTGTTCGTCGAGCTGCGAAATGTACTCTTTATGATACCAGTCAAGAAGACGTGATCCTGTCCCCGAAAATAGCACCGCTCGTATCTGCGACTTGTTGATCGTTTCTCCCGTTGCGACTGTTACGGAAACAGCCTTACGCCGATCGAGTTTTGCGGCGATGATAGCACTCGCCGGCTCGATTTTCCACTGAGCGGGGCTGTTCACATTGACTAGTGGTCTAAACCAGAACCGTTTCAAGCGAAGTTGTTTTAAAAACTGATGGGAGATCGATTCGCAGCGATCTTTGACTGAAAGACTCGAGAAAGCCCGCTTTTCTGCTTCCTCACGATCGATTGTTGCCAACTGAGTGGATAAGGGCTTGATAAGGTAAAGAAGGCGTGCTCTCAAGCGCACCTCGAAAGTGGGATCATTCGGGGACTCCCACTCCACTATCTTTTTCATTTCGAGGTCGAAATGGACATGCAAACTGTCGTCGCGCTGGATTCGGCTTAGGTGATCTTTCCTAACTGTGTAAACTATCGGCACGACACGCTCGGCAAAACCAGCTTCATAATAGACAGACGGGCGCGCGTATGTGAGATCCGCCAAGGCAATGTCTGAGTCCTTCAGTGATCTAATGATGAAGTTGTTGAGGTCATCGCGGTGTTGACGACGATCAACCCGGATAGGTTCGAGGTTTAAAGTCCGAAGTAACGGAAGAATCCGTTTTGAATAAACCTCATCACAATCGACGCGGCCGAATGCCATCGCCACGAAACACTTAATTCGTTTCATTCTCTAGCTTATTTGCGCAAATAGCATTCAAACGGAATCATAAATACGCTCGTCCGTGACTCCAATTATCCAAAGGATTTCT
Source organism: Candidatus Aminicenantota bacterium (assembly GCA_963848835.1). GTDB lineage: Bacteria > Acidobacteriota > Aminicenantia > Aminicenantales > UBA4085 > CAWKFB01. The sequence continues at coordinate 29,524 of CAWKFB010000008.1, forward strand.
GCGGTTCTTAATCTTCCGGGCTCGAATATAAAAACATCAAACTCCCCGAACAAGAAAGCGTTATATGAGGGGATTATTGTACCCGATTCTAAAGAAGTCAAGAATTTCGACTATCAGTAAAGCTTAAGGAAGGTCGTACTTTAATTTCGGCAGAAGATATTTCGGTTTAGCCCATCGCTTTCGCCAGGTCCGCGCCCCATTGGCGGGCCCGGTCGAGATCGCCGTCGAGAAGCACGAATTTGCCCTTCACGATGAAACGTTGTGCGTCCGCGATCGGAGTATATCCGGCGTTCTTGAGCCCATCCATGATTTTCGAGGTGGCGCCCCCCGGAGAAAATTTGACGCGCGTCTCGAACGCAGCCGCCCGGCCATGCCCCTTGGGCAGCGCTTCGAGCCAAGATCGCAGGGATGGATGAGAGAGATCGGGGGGCGCCGGCGACTTGCCCGGCTTGGCCCGGATATTCTCGCGCATCTTCTCGGTCGGGAGACTGAAGGCTATGACCGGGGAGCCCGCCACGATGAGGTCGGCTCCCGCGATCACCGCGGCCGTCGCCTCAGCGGTCGAGAGAGCGCGCGCGCCCGGGCCGAGGCCTTCTGCGATCGCTCTCGCGACGGCGGCGGTATTTCCCCAGTAGGATTCATAGACGACGATGGATTTCATGAAGCCTCACTCCGCGAGCGAGAGCCCCCGCTTGGACAGGCTCAGGCCCATCGCTTTTTCCAGGCGGCCGATGGACAGGATCGAGTCGATCTTGGCCCGGAGCTCGGTCGAGCGGGCGTTGGCCAGCTTGTCCTGGAACTCGAAGACGAAATAGTTCGTGGACAATCCCACGGCCAGCTTTTTGGTCTCGGCGTCGAGGCTCTTCTCGGCCAGCTCCCGGGCGACGCGATAGGCTTCCGCCCGCTTGGCGTTCATCTCGACGGTTCGGAGGGCGTCGCTCACTTCGAGGGCAATCTGCTGTTCCAGGCTCCTGATCCGGATCTGGCTCTGGGCCAGGTCGGCCCGGGCGTAGGACAAGTCGGCCTTGGACACGATCGATCCGACCGGGACCGAGAGGGTCAATCCGACGTTCCAGTTGCTGTAGAGAAGCTTGAAGGCGTCGCGGAGCGAATCGCTCGCGCTGCCGGGGATCTTGCCGATCGGCGGACTGAAGAAATCGTTGTCCGGATAGATCAGCATATCCCCGGAAATGCCCGGGCTCCAGTAGGACAGGTTCAGGTCGAGCGAAGGGAGCGACTGGTTGCGGGCCACGGTCACGGCGAGGTCCTTCGTCTCGAGCGTCGTCTTGAGGATCTTGAGATCGGGCCGCCGCTCGAGGGCGTCCTTGAGGGCGGCGTCATAGGCGACGCTCACGGTCTTCGGCTCGGCCTGGTCGCTCGGGACGACGCTCATCGCCCGGACGTCCCCCTCGGCGGAGAGATTGATCAGGCTCTTCAAGACGTCTTCGCTCCGGGCGACGAGTCCCTCGGCCTGGATGAGGTCGGCGTCGCGCTGGGCGACGACGGATTCGGCGTTCAGGATCTCGAGCGGGGCGAGCTGGCCGAACTCGACCTGCTTCTTGTTGTTCGCGAGAAGGTCCCGACCGAGCTGGAGGGACTGCTTCTTCACGGCCAGGTTCTCGATGGCGAAGACGTAGTTCCAGTAGGATTCCTGGACGAGATAGATCGTGTCGATCATCGCCGACTCAAGCTGCTTCTCGGCGATGTCGAGGTTCTTGGCCGACTGGAGGATCTGCCGCTTGGTGACGGTCAGGCCGAAGTTCTTGAGGAGCGGCTGGGTGAAATCGAAGCGGAGGGTGCTGCCGAAGCGCGGGTTGATGAGCTGGAAGGCCTGGTTCGTGTCCGATTTGTAGCTCTGGAGGGAGAGGGAGAGGTTCCCGCCCGTCGGGATCATCTCGGCCACGGTCACGCCGTAGTCGAAGAGCTTGCTCGTGATCGTGCCGGCGCCCTGGATCCACCAGTTGGAGGGGTTTTCCTGCCGGTCATTGCCGTAGCTGAGGCTGAACTGGGGCAGGAAGATCTCCCGGGCCTTGGCCAGGGTCAGGCCTGCGAGCTCGGGCGTCATCTTTTCGACCGCGACATTGAGGTTGTTCTTGAGGGCCTTGGCGACGCAGTCCTCGAGGCTGAGATTGAGGACCTGGCGGTCCTGGGCCGGGGCCTGGGCCGGAGCTCCGGCGACGAGGGCGGCGAGAAGGATCAGGGCCGATAAAAGGCGCGTTTTCGCTATCATAGGTGTTCTCCCGGAATGCTTCCGATCGCGATATCCGTTCAGTTTAGCAGATTCCGCGGCGGGAAAAAACGGTTCTCCGCCGTCCCTTCTATATACGCAACGGGGCGAGCCAGGGTTTTCGGCCGGTTCCCGGAGCGCCGCCTTGACTTCCCCCCATAAGTGGACTACAAATCCGGGCGATGGCGATCTCCTGGCGGATCCGGCGGGCGTCGATCCTCCTCGGTTCCTGCGCGGCGGCGGCGCTGTTCCTGCAGTTCTGGAGCCAGGTCCCCGGATTCACCTTCGTCAAGCACTCTTTTGTCTTCAAGCCCGTCGCCTGGCTGCTGCTGACCGGAGTCCTCTTCGTCGCCCTGGCCGGGCTGTGGGCCGTCTCGGCCACGGTCCTGGCCGAGATCGGCGGATCCTCTTATCACGACGCTCTCGACCTCGACGCGAGCACGTATATCCCTTTGTTCCTTCTGGCCCTCGCTCCCCTTTCGCTCGTCCATTACCTCGACCGGGACGACCTGAGCCATCGCTTGACGCTCTTCCTCATCGCCGCTCTCTCGGCCGTCGTTTATCTCAAGGTCGTCCGGGCGGTGCTCCGCGTCCGCGGGGCGGCTCCGACATGGCTGACCCGGGCGCGGCGGTTTTACGGCTGGCCGCTCCGACGCCGGCTCGTCGTCCTTTTCCTCGCCGCCGTCCTCGTCTTCAACATCGGCTCGGTCGTGATGTTCCTCAGCGGGGCGACGTTCGGGGGTGACGAGCCGCATTACCTGATGATCTCCCGGAGCCTCCTCGCCGACGGCGACGTGGACCTGGCCAACAACTACGCGAATCGGGATTATGAGCGCTTCCTCCAAGAAGGGGCGACGATCGCGCCGCACGTCCTGCCGGGCCGCAAGCCGGGCGGGCAGTATTCGTTCCATTCGCCCGGGACGGCGGTGTTGCTCCTCCCCTTCTATGCCGTCGGAAGCCTGTTCGGGAAAGCCGGGATCATCCTGCTCGTCCGCTTCGGCCTGAGCCTCTTCGGGGCCCTGCTCGGCCTCCAGATGTATCTTTACGCCCTGCGCAAGTTCGGCAAAGACCGCGCCGCCCTTCTCCTCTGGCTGCTCTTCTCCTTCACGGCGCCGGTCTTTTTCTATTCGATCCACGTCTATCCGGAGATCATCGTCTCGCTCGGGGCTTTCGCCGCCTTCCGCGTCTTCCGCTTTTCCGAGAAGATCGGCCGGCGGGCGCTCGTCGGGCTCGGCCTCGTCGTTTCCTCGTTCGTCTGGTTCCACGCCCTCAAATATTTCTTCATCCTCGTCCCGCTCTTCCTCTACGCGATTTGGGTCGTCGGCCGAAAGCACCGCTCGCCCCGCGACCTCGTCTATCTCCTCGCCCCGGCCGCCGTGAACGTCGGCCTCTATTTCCTTTTCCAACTCTCGGTCTACGGCTCGCTCAACCCAACGTCGGTCTCCTGGCAGGGGGCGATGGATGGAAGACAGACCGTCGGATTCCTCAAGGAAATGCTGACGGGCATCCCGTTCCGGTTCCGGATCGAGACGCTCCTGGGCTATTTCCTCGACCAGCGCGACGGGCTCCTGTTCACCGCCCCGGTCTATTTTCTCGGCTTCCTGGGATTGATCGAGATCGCGCGGCGGAGGATGCGGGAGCTATGGCTTATCGTCTTTATTATCGCGCCGTACATCCTCGTCTCGGCGTTCCTGACCCAGAGGACGGGCTACGCCCCGCCGGCCCGGCCGCTCATCGCCGTGATCTGGGGCCCGGCCATCCTGATGGGATACTTCCTAGCCCACAACACGAAGAAGCTCTTCACCTTCACCGAGAACCTCGGGATCGGGCTGAGCCTGGTTTTCGTCGGGATCTTCTGCGTCAAACCGGCCGCCCTGTACATGGAGACGACGGCCGGGACCGTGGAGCGCGGCGGAAGCCTTTTCTATCTGCTCAGCAACCTCCATTTCTCCCTCCCCAAGCTCCTCCCCTCGTTCCTCAAGGTCCCCGAATGGCGCTGGTTGCCGAATTTCGTCTGGCCGTTCCTCATCCTGCTCTTCATGGTCGGGTACCGATACGCCCGGCCGCGGACGATCCGCCTGAAGTTCCGGCCATTACCAGGTACTGGCGGCCGCGGGTCTCGCCCTGGCCTTCGTCTGGTTCGTCTTCTTCCCGCGCGTCCCGCTCATCCCGGAGCGGCGGGTCGCCCTCGAGCCGTCGGGCTCGCTGAGCTTCTACGCCCTGTCGCGGGTCGCGCGCGGCGGCGAGGACGGCCGGTTCGGCCTGCTCGAGGACAACCGGGACTATCATTTCTATTTCGCCGTGCCGAGCCCGATCGCCAAGCTCAAGGTCGACTACGGCTCCACGGCGGGGAATTACTGGCTCAAATTCGGGATCTTCGACGCCCCGTTCTTTGAGGCCGCGACGAACGGGACGGTCGAGACGCGGATCATCGAGTCGCCGCCCGCCTATCGCTGGAACGGGAAATACCTGTACCGGGCCACCCTCCATCTCGAGAGGATGTCGGACGTGCGGACGGGGATCAACCCGTACGTGTTCGGGATCCGTCCCGTCCGTTGAACATCGCGAAGCGCGCCCAGCCCTTCTTGTGCAGCTTGAACTTGACGAGCGTCTTCAGGATCGACAGGCCGTAAACGACGCTCCGGCCGAACCCGATCTGGGACGCCTCGGCGAAGTAGCGCGTCTCGATCGGGATCTCCCGGATGCGCATCCCGTGCAGGACGCCCTGGGCGATGATCTCCGAATCGAAGACGAAGTCGTCGGAGTTCGCCTGGAAATTCACGGCCTCGAGGTAGCGGCGCGTGTAAGCCCGCAGGCCCGAGTGGTATTCCGTCAGGTACATGTAGAACGCGGCGTTCTCGATCGCGGTCAGGAAGATGTTGGCCAGGTATTTCCACTTGGGCATGCCGCCTTCGAGGGGACGGCCGCCGAGCATCCGCGAGCCGAAGACCGCGTCGCAGGCGCCGTCGAGGAGGGGCAGGACGAGCGCCGGAAGGACGGTGGGATCGTATTGATGGTCCGGGTGGATCATGACCATGATCTCGCCGCCATGGGCGAGGGCTTCGGCGTAGCAGGTCTTCTGGTTCGCCCCGTAGCCGAGGTTTTTCTCGTGGGCGATGACGGTCAGGCCGAGCTTGCGGGCCAGGGCGACCGTTCCGTCCGCGCTCTTATCGTCGACCAGGATGATCTCATCCACCCAGTCCGGGGGGATGTCGTTCAGGGTCCGCTCGAGCGTCTTTTCGGCGTTGTAGGCCGGCATGACGACGATGACCTTCTTGTCGCGCTTCATCGTGGGGTTTATAGCACATTTCCCCGACCTTGACACTCCCGGCCCTTCTGGTTATACCTCAGGCAATGGAACGCCGCGGCCGAATCAGCGCTCCCGCGCTCTATTTCTTCATCGCCGTGGGGATCTCGCTTTTCCTGACGATCCTCATCCAATCGGGCGGAGCGACCGTCCTGAGGCACGGGTTGAAGCTTTCGGGGACGGGAGGGGTCCTTTTCCTGGGGATCGCCGCGGCGGCGTTCGCGGCGTTGTTTTTCGGGATCAAGCCCCTGGCCCGGTTCGAGTCGCGCTTGCTGGGAGCGGAGTTGGGCGAGCGCCTCCGGGCGGACAGGATGATGCTGGTCCCGGCCCTGTTCCTGCTTCTCACGCCGCTTCTCAATGTCCATTATTGGACACGGGGGGATTTACGGGCGCGGCTGGCTATCCTCGGTTTGGCCGTCATCGGCGCCGTTCTGTTCGTCCGGCTGACATCGGTCATCCCGCTCCTCAAGACGGCTGGAGGGAGGATCGGCGGTTGGCGGGAGAAGATCGCCGCTCTGCCTTTGCGGCGCAAGCTCGTCATCCTGTTCCTCGCGGCGTTTCTCGTCTATAACCTTGCCGCGTTCGTCCTCGTGAGCGAGGGCGTCACGTTCTCGGGCGACGAGCCGTCTTACCTGATGACGACGGACAGCCTCCTCCACGACCAAGACATCAACGTCGCCGACAACTACGCCCGCCAGGATTGGTTCCACTTTTACGACCGGGCCGAGATGCCGGACATCGTCCTTGAGCATTACACGCGGGAAGGGCGGAAAGGAGCCGATTACCAGTATCCGATCAATCTGCCCGGGATCTCCTTCCTGATGCTGCCGTGGTACGCGCTGGCCGGGCTGCTCAAGGGGCGGGCGCTGACATTCGTTCTCAAGGGCAGCCTGTCGGTCTGGGCCGCCCTGCTCGGGACGCAGATCTATCTCCTCGTCCGGCAGCGGTTCAAGCGGGAGGGCCTGGCGCTTGGAGTGTGGGCGATTTCGGCCTTCACGGCGCCGATCATCTTTTATGCGACCCACCTTTACCCGGAGCTTCCGATCGCCCTGTTCTCCGTTTATATCTTCCGCAAGATGACGGCGGAGGAAGCGCCGACGAAGCGCCAAGTCCTGTTCATGGGCTTCCTTCTCGGGACGTTCTTCTGGTTTGGGGTGAAATATAATTTCATCTTCGGCTCTCTCGTCTTGGTCTCGTGCCACGCTCTGTGGTTCCGCCACAAGACGCGGGCCCGGGTGCCGCTCTTTCTGGCGCTGCCGGTCGTCGGGGCGCTCGCTTTCTACGGCACGGTCTATGCGATGTACGGGACGTTCTCCCCGATGGCGGTTTATGAAGGGATCCAGTCGCCCGAGCGCTCGCGGGCCCTGATGCAGGCGATCCTGGCCTATCCCCTGTCCATGCGGCTCGATTCGTTCTTCGATTATTTTCTCGATCAACGCGACGGGCTGCTCCTCTATGCGCCGGTCTATTTATTCGCCCTGCTCGGGATCGTCCCCGCGTGGAGGAAGCGGCGGAGCGATGTCGGATACGCGGCGCTCGTCGCGGCGCCGTTCCTTTTCAATTACGCGTTTTTCACACATCGGCAGGGCGTCTCGCCGCAGGGGCGCGTCCTGGCCCCGCTCATCTGGATCGGCGCGCTGATGCTGGCGCATTTCGTCGCGGGGACGCGGAACCGGTTCTTCCGCGGGGCGTTCGGGATCGGGGCGGCGGCGAGCGTCGCGATCGCCGTCCTTATGCATTTTCATCCGGATTTCCTCTATCAGCCGACAACCCACGAGGTGACGGAGCGGGCCGGGGCGTTTTTCGTCTATCTGAGCAACATGCGGTTCTTCGGACCGCCATTCCTGCCGTCGTTCCTGAAATTCCCGGTCCAGGATTATCCGCCCAACACGGTCTGGATCGCAGCCGTCGCGGCCCTGGCGGTCCTGTATGCGATTTTCGGAATGGGGTCGCGTCTACAAAATTCAAAAAAATTGAATTTTGTAGACGCGACCCCAATCACAAGGAGGACGCATCTCGTTATTGCCTGCGCGCTCCTCGCCGGCGTCTTCTGGATGTGGTGCTGGCAGCCGCGGACCGTCCTCTATCCGACCTGGACGTCGGACTATCCGGTCAAGACCAAGCTCGGGTTCTATCTCAACGCGACGGGGAATGCGGTCATAACGCGCGAGAACGGCCGGTTTTATCTCCACGAGGTCCGGCCGCACCGGTTCGTCTTCGCCTCCGAGAAGAAGCTCGACCGGCTGAAGATCGCCTACGGGTCGGAGACCGAGGATTTCGAGACGCGCGTCCGGTTCTTCGACCTGCCGCTCACGGAAGGCCGGACGTTGAAAGAAATCCGCGAGTTCGTCTTCGAGCCGAAGGCAAGCTATATGTTCCGCGGCCGGTATTTTTACGAGATCGGGATCGATATCGTCCGGCTGTCGCCGAAAAAAGAGGTCGTCGAGCCGTATTTCTTCCAAATCGCGCCTCTTGATTGACGAAATCACTGCCAGTCATCTGAATAAGCCTATTTCTCATATTTCGAAATGCTTCCAAATTCCGTACCTGAATACTCAACCACTAAACTCTGTCGCCAGCAAATTCGGGCTCTTCAGGCTTTTCGATGAATTCCCCTCTTTGAGCGCAGGTCCCAACTCTTTTGATTGATTTGGGCGGGGCCAAAAGCCCTGCCCAAGGGGGGTCAGCGAAGCGCCGAGGGGGCGCCAGCCCCCTCTGGAAGCATTCCGTTTCCAAAAATTCGAAAATACAAGGAACGGAATGCGCATCGGGATTAGGGGAGATTTGTAAATCCCCCTTAATCCCCCTTTTTCAAAGTGGGACAACATCTTTAACATCGGCGCCAGTCATCTGAATAAGCCATTTATTTGGAAACGGGGCCCTCGAGAAATTGGCTTATTCAGATGACTGGCAGCGATTTCAGAGCGCCAATTTCAGACGGGTTGACGGGGGTAGGCGTCGAGCTCCAGGTCGAGGGCGGGCGTCCGCCGGGTTTTCGGCGCGGCGAGGATCCGCGTCCGGGCGAGCGCGCCGATCATCGCCGCGTTGTCCGTGCAGAGCTTGGGCGAGGGGATGTACGGCTTCATCCCGCGGGCCGTCGCCTGGCGCTCGAATTCGGCCCGGAGCCTTTTATTTCGGGCGACCCCGCCCGAGATGAGGACCGATTTCGGATCGCTCGCCTCGGCCGCGGCGAAAAGATTCTGCAGGAGCGTCCGGACGACTGCGCTCTCGAAAGAGGCCAGGAAGTCAGCAAGAAGCGGCGCGTCCTTGGTGATCTTATTCTCGCGGACCGTCCGGATGGCCGCCGACTTGAGCCCGCTGAAGCTGAAGTCGAGCGAGCGGTCGGTCATGCGCGGAATGGCGAATGGGAAAGCGGCCGGGTCGCCGGATTCTCCGAGCTTCTGGATGACCGGGCCGCCGGGATAGCCGAGGTCGAGGAACTTGGCGATCTTGTCCAGCGCCTCGCCGGCGGCGTCGTCTCGGGTCCGGCCCAGGACTTCGTACGACAGGCGCCTCTTCATGAAATAAAGCGACGTGTGCCCGCCCGAAACGACCAGGGCGAGGGCGGGAAAGGCGATGTCCGGGTTCTCGAGGAAGGCCGCCTCGATGTGCGCTTCGACATGGTCGATCCCGACAAGAGGCTTGCGCTGATAGTAGGCCAGGCCCTTGGCGAAGGACAATCCGACGAGGAGCGAGCCGATCAGACCGGGGCCCTGGGTGACGGCGAAATGGTCGACCGCATCTAGACCAATTCCCGCAGCGTCGAGACTCTCCCGGACGATGTAGACGATCGATTTAATGTGCTGGCGCGAGGCGAGCTCCGGGACGACCCCTCCGTAAGGAGCGTGGACTTCGTCCTGGGAAAGAACGATGTTACTCAGGACGTTGCCTTCGTCGCCGAGGACGGCGGCGGCGGTCTCGTCGCAGGACGTCTCGATCGCCAGTAATTTCATGAAAATGAGTAAGGCGGGCGGAAGACGCCTTTTTCGGTGATGATCGCCGTGATATAGCGGGCCGGGGTGACGTCGAAGGCGGGATTGCGGACGCGAGCGCCCGGCGGAGTGGTCAAGCGGCCGTGGATCTCTTTGACCTCGGCCGCGGGGCGCTCCTCGATCGGGATCTCGTCCCCGGTCGCCAGAGACAAGTCGAACGTGCTCATCGGGGCGGCGACATAGAACGGAACGCTGTTCTCTTTCGCCAGGACCGCGACGGAATAAGTCCCGATCTTGTTCGCCGTATCGCCGTTCCGAGCAATCCTGTCGGCCCCGACGACGACCAGGTTCACATCGCCCCCCCGCATCATCCAACCGGCCATGTTGTCCGTGATGACGTGATAAGGGATGCCCAGCTGCTCGAGCTCGTAGGCCGTGAGCCGCGCGCCCTGCAGGAACGGCCTCGTCTCATCGACGAAGACGCGGATCCGCTTGCCCTGCTCGAAGGCGGCACGAATGACGCCGACGGCCGTTCCATAGCCGGCCGTGGCCAGCCCGCCGGCGTTGCAGTGCGTCAGGATCACGTCCCCGTCCTTGACGAGCTCCGACCCGTTCCGGCCGAGACGCTCGTTGATCGACACGTCCTCGGCGTCCATCGCCTTGGCCTCGGCGACGAGAGCCCGCTTCACGTCGGCGAGATTCTTGCCGCTAAGCGAGGCGTATTTCGCCTGCATGCGCTCGATGGCCCAGAAGAGATTGCGGGCCGTCGGACGGGTTCGGCGAAGCCGCTCGCAGATCGCCCGGAAGGCGTCATCCGCTCCGGCCGAGCTCGATACGGCCAGGAAACCGATGGCGATCCCATAGGCCGCGGCGAGACCTATGGCCGGGGCGCCTCGGATGACCATTGTTTCAATGGCGGCAGCGACTTCCTCGTAGGTCCGGCAAACGACATAGATTTCTTCCAGAGGGAGCTTCCTCTGGTCGATCATGACGACCGTATCGTCGCGCCATTCGATTGTTGGGAGCATTTCAGCCTCGAAAAGGTGATTACGCCGGGGGCATTATACCACGCCGGATTAGGGGCGAAATGGGGGACGACGCACTCGGTCCCCCGCATTTCAAGATTGGGGGACATGATACCACACCGTCAACCTCACGGCCGACGGTGTGGTATCACGTCCCCGAAATGCGGGACAGAGTGCGTCGTCCCCCGATTAAAACTCCACTAAACCGGCGGCTTTGAGGACCTCGAGGTAGTTCATGATCCCCTCGACCGTCGATTTCCGCGGATTCTGGGCGTCCAGGAGCTTCTTGATGTCGAGGACGCTGTGCTTGCCGTTGATGAGCAGGTTCAGCTCGGCCGTGTTCCCGACGCTCGCGACATACGGATATTTCGTCCGGACTTCCGGCGGGACGGCGGTGAGCGCGGGCTGATAACCTTGATGTCCCCCGCCGGTGAGCTTGGCCGTCACCTTCGGGATGACCTTCATCGCCTTCTTCTCGGCGTCGCTCACGACCAGGACAACCGGCTTGATTCCGAGCGTCTTCGCCACGATCTCCATGCGCGCTTCGAGGGCGAGCAGGTTCGCTCCGGCGACGCCGTCCACGGACTTCTTCAGCTTGGCCAGGTAGGCGCCCATCCCGGCCTTGTCCGCGGCGAGCTGGAGGACGGAATCGAGCGTATCTTTTTCATTGAGCGCTCCGCCCTCGACATAAGCGCGGGCGTTTCGATAAGCCTCTTCGAACGTCTTGGCCTCGGCGCCGTTGAGCGCTCTCGAGTCCCGCGACCAGGTAATGTCCCAGCCGCCGCGTCGCGTTGCTCGCGATCTCGGCCGCGATCTTCATGGCCATGGCGTCGTCGGCGCAGGCGACGGTGTAGGCCCCCGCCGCGCCGATCGCCGCCGCCCTCTTGAGCGCCGTCGCGTCCGATTTATCGGGCAGGTCTTCGGTCGTGTGGTACCAGCGATCGGGCCAGGCGATCATCATGATCCCGGGCACCTTCACGCCCCAGTCGTTGAAGACTTCGTGGTCGGAGGCGCCGTAATGCGTCTCGATGGAGTAATAGAACGGCTCATCGGCTCCGAACGGAGCGACGACGCGGACCGGGACCTTGTAGAAGTCCCCGCGGTTCTGGATGCGTTCGCGGTTCCCCTCGCCGACGTACCGGTAGTAGTTCTCCATGACGTCGTTGATGTAGTGGGCGTTGCCGAACGTCGTCCGCATCAGGCAGAAGAAGGCCTGGTTCTTGCTCAGGTACTCGCCGACCATGTCCATGTTGATGTTGCAGAGCGTCCGGTCCATGATCGCCTTGTTGGCCTTGACCCAGCCTCCGATCCCGGAGATCTCCGGCCCCCAGATGAAGCGGATGCCGCGCTTCGGCTTGGCCAGGCGCCCGTCGCCGATGAGCGTGTTGAGCATGCGGGCGACCTCGAGGATCGTCGCGCTTCCGGAGTTGTTGTCGTTCGCGCCCTGCTTGACCATGCCCTCGAAGAGGTGGGCGCTCAGGATGATGTCGCCCGCGCTCGGGTCGGTCCCCGGGATGAAGGCGAGGGTGTTGTTGAACGTGTATTTTTCCTGCTTCGACTGAACGACGGCGTGGACCGTGATCTTCTCGTTGGCCATCAGCCGCGATTTCAGGTAATCGCCCTCGCGGACGGGAACCTGGAAAGCGAACTTCGGCGGAGGCGGAGGCGTCTGGGCCGCCGGCTGCGCCGGAGGCTGCTGGGCCGCGGGCGGCTGGCCGCCCCGCTGGCCGGCCGGCGGCTGACCCGGTTGGCCGCCGCGGCTGTCCGCCGCGCTGACCGCCGCGCCGCCTGCCGACCTGGGCCCAGGGCATCTGGAGCGGGTCGAAATACGGCCGCGACATGGCGATCGAGACGACGCCCAGGGCGCCCTTCTGGTTGCAGGCGATGTTGTAGACGCCGCCGAGACTCCCCTCGGTCACGGCGATCTTGCCTTCGACCTTGGCCGCTTCGATCTCGGGGAGCGTCCCGCGGCCGACCCAGACGAGCTCGGCCGTCACGTCGGTGTTGGCGCTGCCCGCGGCGAGCATGCCGACCTCGTCCATCATCGAGGCGAGCTTCTGCAGCCGCGGCTTGACCTCCCACAGCTCGCCCTTAATGCCGTCCCACGCTTCTCCGCTTTGATAGACGACGTTCTCGGCGCCCGGGATGCCGTAGCGTTTCAGGGCGTTCATGATGACCTGGGTCTCGAAGAGCGTCCCGGCGAACTCCTCCCGCGACCGGTCGCGGTTGTAGGCGTTAAGGTCCATGATCGTGTGCAGGGCCGTCTCGCCCGACGCTTCACCGACGATCACGTCCATCTGCGGCTTGGGCAGGAACGTCCAGTAGAGGTTCGGAAGGTATTGAGCCGCGGCGGCGATCCCGAGGATCAAAACCGCGCCGGCCAGGATCAAAATCTTGTGTCTTTTCACGCGCGCCTCCTTTAAGCGGTCGGATCGTTTCCCGATTTCGACATGGGTTCCCCTCTTTGAAAAAGAGGGATTAGGGGGGACAACATCTCTGTTGCCCACATAAAAGCCTGGAGGACCAACATACTTATTTGTCCGCGAACGGCTGGTCGATGGACACCGCGGGCATGCCGCCGAGCAGGCGGGCCCCATTCTCGGCGACGACCATGCAGTCTTCGGTCCGTGAGCCGAATTCTCCATAGATATAGATCCCCGGCTCGTTCGAGAACGTCATCCCCGGGGCGAGCTTGAGCGCGTTCCCTTTGACGAGATACGGGTATTCATGGCCCTCCATGCCGATTCCGTGGCCCAACCGGTGGGCGAAATATTTGTATCCCGGCCCGTAGCCGGCGTCCTCGATGACCTTCCGGGCGGCCGCGTCCACGTCCTCGCATTTCGCGCCGGGACGGGCGGCCTTGAGGGCGGCGTCCTGGGCCTTCTTGACGATGTCCCAGACCTTCCGCTGCTTGTCGGTCGCCTTGCCGAAGACGATCGTCCGGGTCACGTCCGAACTGAACCCTTCGACGCTGCATCCGCCGTCGACCATGATCGTGTCGCCGGGCTTGAGGGTTTGCGGGGCGCGCGAGCCGTGCGGGAAGGCGGTCGCCTGTCCGAACTGAGGGCCGCCGCTGCCGCGGGCCCCCATCTGGGTATGGGCCGCGGCGATGGCGCCGGAGAGGTCGCGGGGCGTCATCCCCTCCCTGATCTGCTTGAAGCCATCGCGGTAGGCGAGCTTGGTGATCTTGTTGGCCAGGTCCATGAAGGCGATCTCTTTAGCCGTCTTCGTCCCCCGGCAGCCTTCGGTGACGATGGCGCCGTCGGCGAGCTCGACCTGCGGGGCGTCGCGCTTGAGCCCGAAGATCTGGAATCCGGCGGTGGAGGGGCCGACGCCCAGCCGGCCGGCGCGAGCGCCGAGATCGGCCAGGACCTGGCCGATGAGGGCGAAGGGGCTCTCGTGCTCCTCCCAGGTGCGGACGTCGTGTCCGGCCGGGATGAGCTCCTTGGCCCGTTCGAGCTCGAAGGCCGGGCAGACCCAGATCGGGTGGGTTTTCTTGTTCAGGATCGCGGCGAACGTGCGCTCGCTCGTTCCCCAGCCTACGGTCGTAAAATAGGTCAGGTTGATCCCGCCGGTGAGGAGGACACCGTCGAGCTTATTGTCGCCCATGAGGCGGGCGGCCTTCTGCAGGCGGGCGTCATAGTCCTCGGGGCCGAGGGGCTTCACGCCGGCGAGCATATTCTCGAGCTTCGCGCCCAGAGCCGGGGCCTGGCCTTGGCCCGCGGGCTTGGTGGGGGCTTGTTGTCCGAGCAGGGACGCGGCGAACCCGGAGAGTGAAACGGAAAGACCGCTGATGGCGAGGAAGCGGCGGCGGGAGATCATGAGCGTTCTCCTTGGAGCGGCTGAGCGGCCGCGGGCCGGATCATGAACCGGGATAATATTTCTTATTTCAGCCATAGTCAACTTGGGGGAGCGCGACGGGGCAGGTCGCCGCTCGTCAAATAAGAACGGCGAATCGCATTGAACTTTGACAGGCGGCGACCGGCTGGAATATAAAGGGGGGAAATAAGTGATCCAGTTGACTGGCACCGAATTCAGGAGATCATCGTGAGCCCACGCCGCGCCCCGCAGAAGATCGCCGTCTTCGCCGCCTTCCTCATCGTCCTCGTCCTTATCCCCGCGCGCGCTTCGGCCCAGATCGGAGTCAACCTCGTCGGACTCGAGGCGTCCGCCGCGATCGATAAGATATTCGCCGCCTTCGACACCACGACGCGGCCGGGCTGCGCCCTGGGCATCTGGCGCGACGGGAAGATCATCTACAGCCGCGGCTACGGGATGGCCAACCTCGAATACGACGTCCCGATCACTCCCGAGACCATCTTCGAGGCCGGCTCGGTCTCCAAACAGTTCACCGCCGGGGCCATTCAGATCCTCTGCCGGGACGGGAAGCTCGCCCTCACGGACGACATCCGCAAGCTCTTGCCCGAGGTCCCCCAGTTCGGCCCGCTCATCACGATCAAGCATCTCTTGACCCACACGAGCGGCATCCGGGACCATTGGGGGCTTCTCAACGTCGCGGGCCGCCCGCCCCAGAAAGCGGTCCACACGCTCGAAGAGGTCCTCGACCTCGTCAGCCGCCAGCGGGACCTGAACTTCGCTCCGGGAAGCGACTATCTCTACTGCAACACGGGCTACGCCCTCATGTCCTGGGTCGTCTTGCGCGCCGGCGGCCGATCCCTGGCCGACTTCAGCATGGAGAGGATCTTCAAGCCGCTCGGCATGTCCCGCACCCAATGGCGCGACGATTATTCCGAGATCGTCAAGGGACGGGCGACCGCTTATTCGCCCGGCCCGGACGCGACCGACCATCAGGACATGCCCTTCATGAACCTCTACGGTCATGGAGGCTTGCTGACGACCGTCGGCGATCTCCTCATCTGGGCCGAAAATTTCTGGACGCCGCGCATCCTCGACCGCGCCGCCCTCGACGAAATGGAAGTCCCCATGGTCCTGAATGACGGGACGTCGACGGGTTACGGGCTGGGGCTGAGCGTCGGCACATACAAAGGCCTGCGCGAGGTCAGCCACAGCGGCTCCACGGCCGGATATCGCGCCTACCTCGTCCGCTACCCCGAGCAGCGCCTCGCCATCGCCGTCTTGAGCAATTTCGGCGGGACGAACGCCCCCGATCTCGGCCATAAGGTCGCCGAGGTCGTCCTGGCGGGCGCCCTCAAGCCGGCTCCGGCGGTCCAACCGGTCCCGGCTCGACCCGCGGAGCTTCAAGCGTTCGCCGGTCTCTATCACGACCCGAGAACGGACTCGGTCCTGAGCTTCATCGTCAAGGACGGCAAGCTCGCGGCGCGCGAAGGACGCGGCCCGGCCCTCACCTGCGTCGAACCGGGATGCTTCCTCTCGGCGGGGGGAACGCGATATTCTTTCATCGCGCCGGCGGGAAAGGGCGAGCCCGTGCTGCGGGTCGCGGCGGCCGGGGTCGCTCCCGCGACCTATGCGCGCGTCGAGGCCGCCCGCCCGTCGCCCGCGGAGCTGACGGAGCTCGCGGGCTCGTATTGGAGCGAGGAGCTCGAGGTCGCTTATGTCGCCGGCATCGTGGACGGGAAGCTGACCCTCCGCCGCCGGCCCGACCCGGCCCTCACGCTCGAGCCGACCTATAAGGACGGATTCGTCGCCGGCGGCTCGACCTTCTATCGCTTCACCCGCGATCCGCGCGGCCGGGTCGACGGATTCTCCATCAGCGGCGGCCGCGTGAGACACCTTAAATTCACGAAAAGATGACCATCGCCGAAGTCCATCGCAGGAGGGTCCCGTGACGGATCACTCGAGAACACGCGCGTTGACGGCGGGGATCCTTATCACCGCGGCCCTCATCCTCGCCCCCGTGAGCGCTTCGGCCCAGCTCGGCGTCAACGCGGCCGGCCCCGAAGCGGCGGCCGCCATCGACAAGGTTTTCGCCGCGTTCGACACGACGACCCGGCCGGGATGCGCCCTGGGCGTCTGGCGCGACGGGAAAATCATCTACACCCGCGGATATGGAATGGCTAACCTCGAATACAACGTCCCGATCACGCCCGAGACGATCTTCGAGGCCGGCTCGGTCTCGAAGCAGTTCAGCGCCGCGGCTATCCAACTCCTTTGCCGGGACGGGAAGCTCGCCCTCACGGACGACATCCGCAAGCTCCTCCCCGAGGTTCCCCAATTCGGCCCGCTCATCACGATCAAGCATCTCCTGACCCATACGAGCGGGATTCGCGACCAATGGGGCCTCCTCTCCGCGGCCGGACGTCCGCCGGGGCAGGCCGTCCACACCTTGGACGAGATCCTGGACCTCGTCAGCCGGCAGCGCGACCTGAACTTCGCCCCGGGCAGCGACTATCTCTACAGCAACACGGGCTATGCCCTCATGGCCTGGGTCGTCCGGCGCGCCGGCGGCAAATCGCTGGCCGACTTCAGCATGGAGCGGATCTTCAAGCCGCTCGGCATGTTCCGCACCCAATGGCGCGACGACTTTACCGAGATCGTCAAAGGCCGGGCGACCGCGTATTCGCTCGGCCCCGGCCCGGCGTACCGCCAGGACATGCCCTTCACCAACGTCTACGGCAACGGCGGCCTGCTGACAACGGTGGGCGACCTCCTCGTCTGGGCCGAGAATTTCTGGACGCCCCGCATCTTGGACCGCGCCGCGCTCGATGAGATGGAAGTCCCCATGGTCCTGAACGACGGAACGCCGACGGTCTACGGCCTGGGGCTCGGTGTCGGATCGTACAAAGGCGTGCGCGAGGTCAGCCACAGCGGATCCACGGCGGGGTATAGGGCTTATCTCGTCCGCTTTCCGGAACAAAAGACCGCCATCGCCGTCCTGAGCAATTTCGGCGGCGCGAACCCGTCCGATCTCGCCCATAAGGTCGCCGACATCGTCCTGGCCGGAGCGCTCAAGCCGGCTCCCGCGATCGAGCCGATTCCGGTCCCGGCCGCGGAGCTACAGGCTTGGGCCGGTCTCTATCACGATCCCAGGACCGACGCGGTCATGAGCCTCGCGATCAAGGACGGCAGGCTCGCGGACAACGCCGGCCGCGGCCCGGCCCTCGTCTGCGTTGCGCAGGGGTGCTTCACGACGACGGGCGGAACGCAGCTCGTATTCATAAAGCCCAAAGGGGCGGAAGCCCCCATGGTGCGGGTCACGGCGGCCGGCGTCGCTCCCGCCGTTTATGCGCGGGAGGAGCCGGCGCGCCCGACGCCCGAAGCGCTTGTCGAATACGCGGGATCATACTGGAGCGATGAGCTCGAGGTCACGTATGTCGCCGAGGTGAAGGAGGGCAAATTGACCCTCCGCCGAAGACCGGACGCGGCGATGATGCTCGAGCCGACATACATGGACGGCTTCGCCTCCCGGTCGGGAGGGACGACGTTCTTTCGCTTCATCCGCGACAGCCGCGGCCGCGTCGTCGGGTTCAGCGCCAACTCGGGCCGGGTGCGGAATCTGAAGTTCACGAAAAAATGACGGCCAAC
Organism: Candidatus Aminicenantota bacterium; assembly: GCA_963848835.1. Lineage (GTDB taxonomy): Bacteria > Acidobacteriota > Aminicenantia > Aminicenantales > UBA4085 > CAWKFB01. The sequence continues at coordinate 47,479 of CAWKFB010000008.1, forward strand.
GAAATCACTGACGAAATCGCTGCCAGTCATCTGAATAAGCCTATTTCGTCCCTTGAAAAGGCAGAGAAAGGATTAAAGAGGGGGAACCCATAGAAAAGGCTGAAGAACAAAATAGGATTATTCAGATGACTGGCAGCATTTTATGAAGGAGGGTGGAATGAAGGGATCGCGCGCGCGGCTAAGCTCTCGGACTTGGATTCAAGGGATTCTATTCCTCGGAGCCGGACTCCTCATCCTCTTCGCCGCTTTCCCCAGCCCCAGGGAGTTGCCGCCGCAAGCCGGGGCGATTTCTGCCCGGAGTGCGATGGCGCACGATGTTTCGCGCCCCCTCGGCTCGATTCCCTCCCAAGCCCTCGCGCCTAGCAACGAAGAGGCTGAATCGACTCAAAGATCCGATCCGCCGCCGGCGGAAGCCCCGAAGATCCCGCCCGCGGGCGCGGCGGTCGAACAGACCGAAATGGGGACGAAGCCTGCGCCCTCCCTCATCGCCTCCTTCGACGGCCTCGGCGAAGGGTTCGACGGCCCGCAGGGATCGGCGATCTTCCGCAATCCCTCGGACAACTCGATCGCCGTCGGGCCGGACCACATCGTCCAGACCGTTAACTCTCAAATGGCGGTCTTCACCAAGAAAGGAAAGCGGTTCGATACGACAGGCAAGATCCTCTACGGCCCCGTCCCGACGAACAACGTCTTCAAGGACTTCGGCGACGCGGCCAAGATCAACAACGGCGACGCCGTGGTCCGTTACGACCAGCTCGCCGACCGGTGGCTCGTCGTCATGCCGATCTTCCGCCGCATGGCGCCCAAGGAGAACGACCCGCCGGCGCCCAAAATGGGCGATCCCGCCCACCTGAGCCCGCCCGCCGTCGCCGGCCAGCCGGGGTCGGCTCTCCTCCTTTTTCAGCCGCCTGCTCTCACTCCGGAAGAAAAAGCCGCCGCGGCCGCGGCCAGGGCCGCCGCACAGGCGCAACGCGGCCAAAGAGGCGCTCCCGCACCAGGGCAGCCCGGCCAGAAACCCACGGTCAAGCCTCAGCCGCAGCCCGTCCAAGGCTCCTATGCTATGTGCTACGCGATCAGCACGAGCCCCGATCCTCTTGGCTCCTATTATCGCTACGAATTCCTGCGGCCTCTCTTCCCCGATTATCCGCGGCCCGCGATCTGGCCGGACGGCTACTACATCCCGACGAGCACGGGCGACAACGTTATCCAGAAGCACGCCTACGTCGCCGACCGGGCCCGGATGCTCAAGGGCGAACCGGCCACGGAACAGGGTCTCATCATCGACGGCGTGAATTTCCTCAACAACGCCGACCTCGACGGAAAAGAACTCCCTCCGCCCGGCGCGCCGAACATCATGATGGCCGCCGGCGGAACGCAGCTCAAGAAAGTCTTCGAGGACGACGCCGTCTTCGCCTGGACGTTCCACGTTGACTGGAAAGATCCCTCGAAGACGCGGGTCGACGGGCCGGTCAAGATCGCCGTGGCGCCTTATCATTACCTCGGCGATGGGCAATTGACGTCGGCCGTTCCCCAACCCGGGACCGAGCGCCGCCTCGACGCCCAGGGCGACAAGATCATGGCCCGGCTCGTCTATCGCCGGATCGGGAAGCAGGAATCGATCGTCGCGGTCCATTCGGTCGCGACCTCTGCCGGAGGCGGCGGCGTGCGGTGGTACGAATTCCGGATCGAAGGCGGCAACCGCGCCGTCAAGCTCCACCAGCAGGGAACCTTTGCGCCCGGCGGATTCTACCGCTGGATGGCCAGTCCGGCCATGGACGCGGCGGGGAACATCGGCATCGGGTATTCCTTCGGCGGGACGCCAAACTTCGCGGGCCAGCGCTTCGCCGGACGCCTGGCGAACGACCCTCCCGGGAAACTGACTCTCCGCGAAGCCGTCCTCGCCGAGGGCGAAGCGTCGCAGACGAACACCCTCCGTTGGATGGACTACGCTCAGACCGCCATGGACCCGGACGACGACATGACGATCTGGTACGTCGGAGATTATCTCAAGAAAGGCGCGACGAATTACTCGACGCGCATCGGCGCCTTTCGATTAGCGACGAAATAAAAAGTGGTCCTTCAGGCTTTTGTCGCCGCGGGGTGCGGCGTCGTCCGCTTGCGGGCAACAGCGATGTTGTCCCTCTCCTAATCCCTCTTTTTCAAAGAGGGGAATCAATTGACTAATATGTAATCATAATCTCCCACTCCAGCTTCGAAGTAACCGGGCCGTTCGTAAACGCGGCCGTGAGCTCCGCTTTCATCAGATAGCTTCCGACCGCCGGATACGTATGGCTGATAATCTGGGAACTCCAACTATTTTTATCAGGAACGCCGTGGGCCGCAATACAGGGCGAAAGATTATCTTTATATTCTTTGACTCCATCCCCCCAATCGATCGTCCCTGAGACGACGGCGCAATCCGTTCCATAGTTGGCCGAAGAGGACCCAAACCAGCATCTGATTTGAAGGGAAGCGTTTTGACTGTAAGAGAAGGAGATCAACTCGAACTTGCTCGGGAGATCGACGAGATGCTCGCGCGTGACCTTCTCGCAGGCCGGTAGAAATAAAAGGAAAAAAACTCCCGCGATCCCCAAAACCCTTCTCATCCTGCACTTACTTTATCAAAAAAAATGAAAGCAAAATTTCACCCAGGGATACTAGAGCTGATGCCGCGCGACCCGCATGGGCTTAACGACTCGGCTGGGGCTTATGTCTTTTCAGGACTTTCAGCGTTTCGCGGAGAACGGGCAGGACAAGGAGATCCTTCGGACGGCGCACGGCTTCTTTGCTCTTGATGATCCGGTCCAGCGCCAGGACCCTGACCTTCACCCGGCCGAGGGCGATCTCGAAGGAATTCTTCTTTTCCTCCGCGAACGCATCCAGCCCGTGCATCGTCAAAACGACATCGAAGAGCCTGACCGACTTTCCGGCGAACGTCGGCGGATTCTCGCCGAATGAGGGAACGAGGACGCCGCCGACCCTTTTCAGGGCGCGCGCAATGCCCGGATCGAGGAAATTCTCGAACCAGAGATCCACATCCTGGGTCACGACCGGCGCGCCCTGCAGCGCCGCCGCCGACGCGCCGACGAGCATGAATTCGACCTTCTGTTTCTTGAGCGCCTCGAGAAACCTTATTTCTTCAGTCGAAAAGATGAGGTTTTTGGGCACGGACGAGGCTCCTGCGTAACCGTTCGATGGGCTTTTCATCAAGAAGGACGAGGATGTGACGTATATTTTCTCGGTCGAGAGTCGGATCGTCCCTGTGGATGCTTTCGACCCGCTTTAAAAGCCGGATCATCCGGGTTTTCGCATCATTCCTATCATCAAGAAAAGCGGCCGGCTTGACGCCGAGGGCGGCGGCCAACGCCTCGATCGACTTGGGGAGGACCGATTCCTTGTTCAAGAGGTGATAATACGCGGTTTTTGAAACGCCGGATTCCTTCAACAGGGCGTTGAGGGACAATCCTTCGGCCTCCCGCAGCGCCTCAAGCTTTTTCGCCGACAATCGCATGCGTCAATAGTACTATATTTTAGAACCATGGTCAATGATTCCAGCGGCGCGCGGGCGATTGACCAAACCGCCAAGCCCGGACATAATAGCCTCTCCGGACGAAAGGACCCTTCCATGAAGACCCTTGGGCTCATCGGCGGCGTAACCTGGCACTCGACGGTCGACTATTACCGTCTCATCAACACCGGCGTCCAGAAGCGGCTCGGCGGCACGAGCTCGGCCCGCCTCGTCCTTTACTCCCTCGAATTCCAGGAGATCGAGGACTTCCAGAAGACGGGTGACTGGGGCCATTTGAACGCCCTGATGATCGACGCCGCCCTCAAGCTCCAGATGGCCGGGTCCGAAGCCCTCGTCATCTGCGCCAACACAATGCACAACTGCGTGGACGCCCTGACCCCCGTCCTCCGCATCCCCATCATCCACATCGCCGACGCGGCCGCTGCGGCGATCAAGGCCGCCGGCCTCGAAACGGTCGGGCTCCTCGGCACGCGCTACACCATGGAGATGGACTTCTACCGCCGCCGGCTCGAGGAGAAGCACGGCCTGACCGTCTTCGTCCCGGATACGGACGACCGCGACCGGGTCCACGAGGTCATCTTCTCGGAGCTCGCGATCGGGGTCATCAAGGACTCGTCCCGGGCCGACTACGTCGCCGTCATCGACCGGCTGATCGAGCGGGGCGCCCGGGGGATCATCCTGGGCTGCACGGAGATCCCCCTCCTCATTAAATCCCAGGACGTATCCGTCCCGGTCTTCGACACGACCGCCCTCCACGCCGCGGCCGCGGTCGATTTCGCCCTCGCTGAATAGCGCCCCGCCGGGCACCCTTTTTTCTTAATCGTTTCCCGCTCTTTGTATTTGACATCGCTTCTCACGCGGGGATAAACTCCGCTTAATTTTACAAGGAGGGCGATGCGGGTATTAAAATCCGTCCGGGGGGGCCTTTCTCTCTTTTCCCGCTTCATGAATTACGTTCCTAATGCGGATAAGCCTCGAGAATATCCATGTCCCGAAAGGCTTTTTCGCTCATTCTCGACACGCAATCATGACAACGTCAGGATACAATCCTGACATTGGAATCATAGGCTGATGGGCAGGCCTATGGGAAAGCTTCCGATTCCGTCCCGGCGATCCTCGAGATCGGAACCAATCATGAAACTCAATAAAGCCGCCCTGATTCCGCTGATCCTCCTTGCCTGCAGCCTGGCGCTCTCGGCCGCCATCCCCGACCGCGCCGGGGCCGCATGGAACATCGGGACCGTGTCCCCGACCGGGCAATTTCCATCGCTCGCCCTCGACTCCCAGGGCAATCCTCACATCTGCTACCTTGATTGGACCGATCGAACAATCAAATACGCCTTCCGGAGCGGAACGGGTTGGACCATCACGACGGTGGGCACGGGCGGCGACAACGACGGGGGGGGGGATCTCCCTCGCGCTCGACGGCTCGGACGATCCGCACATCGTCTATTACGACGGGGGGAGCTTCGAATTCAAATATACGCACAGAGCCGGCGGGATCTGGACATCCACCGTTATTACGCTGCCCGACGATCCTCTGATGCCTTACCCCAGTCCGATCCTCGCGTGGGCGCAATGCGCCATCGCCGTCGACAAGGCCTCCGGTGCCGCCCATATCGCCCTGTTGATGGAGGGCGGCGCCTCCTATGTTTGCCTCGGCTACTGGAGGACGTGTTACGCCGATGCGATCATCGTCGATTATGTCACCGTCACCGGAGACGGCTTCGGCGGACTGGGATACCATCCGTCCATCGCCCTGGACACGAACGGATTTCCGGGCATCAGCTATCAGGACAAAGGAAGATCATTGGACGGGACGCTGATCACGCCGGCCACGTTGAAATACGCCCAGTGGGACGTGTCCCACTTCGATATCGAGACGATTGCTCCCATGCCGGATGTCTACTGGGAACCCAACCTGACATCACTGGCCTTCGATCCGTCCAACAGGCCTCATATCGCCTATCTGGAATATCTGTCCGGATACAAGCATGCGATCAAGAACGGCGGGACGTGGACGATCGATGCCATTCCGTACAATTCCGGCTATCCCTCGCTCTCCATGGGACTCGATGCGACCGGCGGGCCGCATCTCTCGCTCGTGGGCCCAGGTTCCGTCGCCCAGCTCGCACATGCGTATTGGAACGGCACGGTTTGGGTGTTAGATCCCATCGAAAATTCCGCCGACCATTGCGCTATGGCCGTCGACCGCTCCGGCTTTATCCATATCGCGTACGACGCCGGCGGGATTCTCAAGTACGCCTCCAACGCCGCACCGCAAGCGCCGTCCGTGACGGCGACCTCGCCCAACGGCGGGGAGAGCTGGATCGCCGGGTCGTCGCACGACATCACCTGGACGTCGACGGGCGCGATCGCCAACGTCAAGATCGAATACTCGACGGACAACGGGGCGAATTGGACGGAGGTCGTCGCCTCGACGCCGAACGACGGCGTCCACCCCTGGACCGTCCCGGGCACACCCTCGGTGAACTGTCTCGTCCGGGCGAGCGATCCCTCGAACGCGACGACGAACGACGTGAGCAACGCCGTCTTCACGATTTCCGCCGCGCCTATTCCGACGATCACCTTGACCTCGCCCAACGGCGGAGAGAGCTGGATCGCCGGGTCCACGCACGACATCGCCTGGACCTCGACGGGCACGATCGCCAACGTCAGGATCCAGTATTCGAATAACAACGGCTCGGCCTGGTCGAACATCATCGCCACGACGCCCAACGACGGATCCTATTCCTGGACCATCCCGAACGTGCCCTCCTCCGTCTGCCTCGTTGTGATCTACGACGCCTCGAACGCCTCGGTCGCCGACGTGGGCAACGCGGTCTTCACGATCGCAGCGGCCCCGTCGCTGACGGTCGCAACGCCCAACGGCGGGGAGAGCTGGGCGGTGAGCTCCGCGCACAACATCACCTGGACATCGACGGGTGCGATCGCCAACGCCAAGATCGAATATTCGGCGAACAACGGCGCGGGCTGGGCGACCATCATCGCTTCCACGCCGAACGAGGGCACGCACCCGTGGACCGTCCCGAACGCGCCCTCGACGGCCTGCCTCGTCCGGGTGAGCGACGCCTCGAACACGACGGTCAACGACGCGAGCAACGCGGCCTTTACGATCCGGAGCAGCGGCACGGAGCCGACACTCACCATGACTTCGCCCAACGGCGGGGAGAGCTGGGCCGTCGGATCGTCGCACGACATCGCCTGGACGTCGACGGGCACCATCGCCGGCGTCAAGATCGAATATTCGACGAACAACGGCGCGGCCTGGACGACCGTCATTGCCTCCACACCGAACGATGGCGCCCACCCGTGGGCGGTCCCCGGCCCGCCGTCTTCGCAGTGTCTTGTCCGGGTAAGCGACGCCTCGAACGCCGCGATCAACGACCTGAGCCAGGCGGCTTTTCTCATCGTCGATTCCGCGACATACACCATTTCGGGTACGGTCACCTCCGGCGGCTCGCCGCTCCCGAATGTCGTCATGAACGGCCTGCCCGGGAACCCGGCGACCAACGCCGCGGGGACCTATTCGGCTACGGTGGGCTTCGGTTGGATGGGGACGGCGACGCCCACGCTGGCGGGATTCGCCTTCATCCCGTCGACCCGGTCGTATGCCGACGTCACGGCGAACCGAACGGGCCAGGATTACGCCGCCGGCGGCATCGCGGGCACGATGACGCTCGCCCATGTTCCGTCCGCGGCGGGCTCGGGCGTCCTCGTCGAAGCGGTCGGCGGGATCTCCGGCAACCAGGCGCCCGTGTCCGCGTTCGGCTTCGAATTCGTCTATGACGCGGCGTTGTTCGATTATCAAAGCGTCGCCGCGGGGACCTTGACGGGCGATTGGATCAGCGTCGCCGGAAACGACCTCGGCGGAGGAAGGATCCGCATCGGTGGATTCCCCGGCGCGGGGACGGCGATCCCGCCTGGCACCGGCGGGAGCCTGGTCAAGGTCAAGCTCCGGGTGAAAAACGCGGGCTATGGGAACGGAACGACGGCAACCTCCAGGATCGAAGAGTATACGGACAGCATCGCCGCCTTCACCCCTCTCCCGCAGTCGGCGACTTTCACTTATCAATCCTGCCCCGACCTGGGAGACATCAACGGCGACGGCCTGAAGACGCCCGGAGACGCCCAAAAGGCGTTCAATATCTATCTCGGGGCCCTCGTCCCGACCAGCTGTCAAGCGACGGTCTCGGACGCGAATTGCGACGGCGCGACAACGCCCGGAGACGCCCAGAAGATCTTCGAGCATTATCTCGCCAGGATCGTTCTCCCCGGGTCCTGTGCGGGGGCGGCTCCCGCGCCGGAAGCCGGGGTCCGGGCCGCGAGCGTGCCGGGCGGGCCCGCGCGCCGCGTCCGAGCCTTGGGGACGATCGGCCGGCCGGGCGATGAGATCGTGATCCCCGTCATGGTCAGCGGGCCCGGCGGGCTGCGGGAATTCAGCTTCGACCTGGCCTTCCGGACGGACCTGTTTGAATTTAAAGGCGTGATGAAAACGCCGCTGACCGAAGCCTTCGAGATCGAAGGATTGGAGATCGCCGCGGGGATCGTCCGGATCAGCGGCCAAGCTCCCGAGCCGGTCGCCACGGCGGAGTCAGAAGGCGCCGTCGTCTGCGTTGTGCTCGAGGCACGGACCCGGACATCCGGCGAAGGCCGCTTTTTCGTCACCGGCCTCGGCGGCGATCTCGCCGGCGCGGAAGCCGGGGAAGGGACGGTCGTCCTCGACGAGCGGCCGAGGGCCCTCAAGACGATCGCCCCCGGCCCGGCGCGGCTCCGGGAAAACGGCGTCCAGGCGATTCCGATCGAGCTCAGCGAGGTCTTCGGCCTGGCCGCGTTTGGAGCGGAGATCGGGTTCGACCCGCAGGCCTATCGATTCATGGGCGTGCGGAGAACGCGCTTCACCGAGGGATTCATCGGCGTGGACGGGAACGAGATTTCGCCCGGAATCCTGCGGATCGGGGGATATGCGGCCGCGGGGGTCCAAAAGAAGGGAACGGGCGAGATCGTCGAATTGCTCTTCCTTCGCCTGGGGGCGGGGGGCGGCTCGATCGAGATCCTCGAGCTGACGGACGATCTGCGAAATTGCCGGATTCAGCATCGATGAAGATCATAAAGAAGAACATTTCTCGCGATTTATCCGGGAGGGGAAAATGAAAAATCGAACGCTGCTCATCGTCATGGCATCCGCCTTTCTGCTGATCCCGGCCGGGGGCCAAGCCTTCGGGGCCGGGACCGTCAACCTGACCTGGAACACGTTCCTGGGAGGCCTATCCGGCGACAACGGCTACGCCATCGCGGTGGATGCGGGCGGGAATATCTTCGTCGCGGGCAAGAGCGACCAAACGTGGGGCTCGCCGGTCCGGGCGTTCACGGGGGGCAAAGACGCCTTTGTCGCTAAGCTGAACGGCAGTGGCGTCCTCCAGTGGAATACATTCGTGGGAGAGTCGAATACGAGCAGTGTTATCGCAGGGATCGCCTTGGGTCCAAGCGGGGACATCTATGTGGCTTATGATTCTAAATTAGTGAAGGTCACCGGCAGCGGCCTTGTGACGTGGGAACTCGAACCTGTGTCAGGGCTCAGCGACCATATCGACGCCTTAGCCGCGGATGCGAGCGGGAACGTCTATATGGCAGGTTTCAGCTTGGATGCCTGGGGGGGGACTAATACGGTCCGCGCCTTCTCCGGAGGCGATGATTCCTTTGCCGCCAAGTTCAATTCGGACGGTATCCTGCAGTGGAACACGTTCCTGGGGCCGACAATGACCGGATATTCGCACGGCATTGCCGTGGACGCGGGCGGGAACGCCTATGTGACCGGCACGAGCAGCGCGACCTGGGGAACGCCGGTTCGGGCCTTCGGAGGCGCCTACGATGCTTTTGCCGCGAAGCTGAACGGGAGCGGCGCCCTGCAGTGGAACACATTCCTGGGAGCGGTGGGGAATACTGACGTCGGCTCCGGCATTGCCGTGGATCCGAGCGGAAACGTCTATATCACGGGCAGGAGCGATAGCATCTGGGGAACGCCCGTCCGTCTCTATTCCGGATCCGGCGATGCCTTTGCGGCGAAGCTCAATGCAAGCGGCGCTCTGCAGTGGAACGGCTTCCTGGGAGGGTCGAGTTATGATACCGGCAACGGCATAACCCTGGATCCGAGCGGAAACGTCTATGTCGTGGGCAGTACCGGAAGCAACTGGGGCTCCCCGGACCTTCCCTACACCGGAAATTCGGATGCTTTTGTCGCGAAGCTGAACAACAACGGCGCTCCCATGCTGTGGAACGTATTCCTGGGAGCAACCAACAATCACGACTATGGCAGCGGCATTGCCGTAGATGCGAGCGGGACCGCTTATGTTGTCGGTTATGGCGCATTGTCTTGGGGCTCGCCGATCCGCCCCATCAACGCTTCCGCGGCTCAAGATGCCTTCGTGGCCAAGCTTTCCTCCGTCGCGACGCAGGCGACGCTGACCCTGACCTCGCCGAACGGCGCCGAGGCGTGGATCGTCGGCTCGGCCCACAACATCACCTGGACGTCCACCGGAGCCATCGCCAACGTCAAGATCGAGCTTTCGCAGGACAACGGCTCGAACTGGACGACGATCATCGCCTCGACCCCCAACGACGGCACCCATCCCTGGACCCTGCCGTACGCCGCCTCGAACCAGTGCCTCATCCGGGTCAGCGACGCCTCGAACGCCGCGCTCTTCGACGTCAGCAACAACCTGTTCAGGATCTACAGCGACATCACCGAGCCCAACAACGACGCGGCCTCGGCGTCCATCCTGCCTCTCGGGACGACGCCGAACCTTGTCTACGACGGCATCAACGGCACGGACATCGACTGGTACAAATTCTTCGTTCCGCCCTCCGAGGCGGGCAAGGACTTGAAGGTCAACGTCCGCGTGACCTCCCCCTATCCCGTCCCGCCGCCGACCGACTGGCGGAGCGACGTCGATTTCGAGCTCCTCGACGGCGGGCTGAAGGTCCGGGGGGTCGTCATCAGCGGGTCCGACAATGAGACGTTGTATATCGCTAATGCCCCCTCGGGCTGGTATTACATTTATATCGGCTATATCACGACCGATTACGCCGACGCGACGGATCACGCGGATTACAGCATCACGCTCGAGACGGGGACCGCTTTCGGCCTCGGATACCTGAGCGGCCGGGTGGTGAACGGAGCCGGCCAGGGGATCGAACAGGTCTTCTTGACTCTGACCCACGCCCCCGACGACTGGAACGTCAGCTTCCCGTGCATGACCACCGGCCCGGGCGGGTATTACACGATCGCCTATGTCCCCGGGGCATACGACCTGCAGACCGCCGGAAAAGCCAACGGACGGACGGACGGCTGCGTGAACCAGGCCCCGATCAACGTGGTCGCGGAATATTACAACGACAAGAAAAGCATCGGTCAGTCCAATCATCTCACCTTGGCCGCCGGCGCGACTCAGAACCTGGTCAACGTCGTGCTCGAGACCGGGGCGATCGTCGAGGGCCGGGTGACCGACCCCTCCGCCAATCCATTGGCCGGCGCATGGGTGGGCAGCTACGACTCCGAGGGAAATACCGGAGGGAACCTCGCCCGGACGAATGCCAACGGGGAATACTCCCTCAACGGGGTCCCCGTCGGCGGGGCCAAGATGCGATTTTGGATCACGCCCGCCATCTTCGCCACTGAGTATTACGACAACAAGCCCACATTCGGATCGGGAACCCTGCTCGCGACCGTCGCGGGCGGGAAGATCACGGGGATCAACGCTCAAATGGGCTCCGGCGGGACGGTCTCCGGGACGGTCACAAACACGCTGGCGAATCCCGTTAGCGTCAACGTCCGGCTGTTCTCGGTCCTGGACGAAACGTGGTCCCGGGCCGGCCTGATGTCCGATGCCGGCACCGGCGGATTTTCGTTCGCCCATGTCCCTCCGGGCGACTACAAGATCTTCTTCAACGCGGCCGCCGAGGGCTACGCGCCGGAATGGTACGCCGACGCGGCGACCTTCGCCGCGGCGACGGTCGTGACCGTGACGGAAGGCGGGACGGCGTCCGGGAAGAACGGCGTGCTGGCCGCGCTCAACCCGGAGATCAACCTCAAGCAGGCGGCCGTCAGCATCGCCACGGGCGGAACATATGCCTTCGGCTCGAAAGCCCTCAACACGGATACGGACACGGTCTTCACCATCGAAAGCCTAGGGACGGACGCCTTGACCCTGACCGGCCTCCCCCTGACGATCACGGGCGCGGACGCGAATCAGTTCTCGATCATCGCCCAGCCCGCGACGCCGGTCGCCCCGGCGGGGACGACGACCTTCACCGTCCGCTTCCGGCCGACCGCGGCGGGAGCGAAAACAGCTCAGGTCTCGATCGCCTGCAATGACGCGAGCGAGAATCCCTATGTCCTCAACCTGACCGGGACCGGGTCCGTCCCGGCGAGCATGATCATACTGACCTCGCCCAACGGAGGGGAGAACTGGATGCTGGGTTCGGGACATTCCATCACCTGGACATCGACGGGCGCGGGCGCCAACGTCAAGATCGAATATTCGACGAACGGCGGGACGGATTGGATGACGATCATCGCTTCGAAGGCCAACAACGGGACGTATTATTGGGTCCCGGGAAGCTGGACCGATCCCGCCCTGAACACCACGTCCGCGACCTGCCTCGTCCGGGTCAGCGACGCGGCGGCCCCGACGATCGTCGATGTGAGCGACGCGTTCTTCACGATCTCAAACAGCGGCATGATCAGCGGAACGGTCACTGATCTCTCGGGGAATCCGATCCCGGACATCACGGTCAGGGCCTATACTCTGGATAATGTCCTGGTCCAGGCGGCCACGGATAAAGCCGTGACAGACGCCGCCGGCCAGTACAGGATCCCCGGCCTCGGGACCGGCCATTACAAGGTCCTGTTCCTGGCGGCCTACCAGTCGCAGAACTACCTCTCCGAATGGTACAACGACAAGCCCGATTTCAACACGTCCGATCCGGTCGCCGTGACCGTCAACGTCACGACCCCGAACATCAACGCCCAGCTGGGACCCGGCGGCATCATCAGCGGCCGGGTCACGGACGAAGGCGGAGCCGGGCTGGCCGGCGTCACCGTCACGGCTTGGCCCGAGGCCGCCTTGCTCGGTTATTGGTCGGCCACGACGGACGGCAGCGGGAATTACCGGATCACGGGGCTGCCGGCGGGGAATTGCCGGCTGATGTTCCAGCTGACGGGATATCCCCTGAAATTTTACAGCGATTCCTACAGCTTCGGACAAGCCGCGAATGTCCCCGTCACGAACGGCGTCGAAACTCCGAACATCAACATGACCTTGGTACCGGGCGGCACGATCAGCGGCAGAGTCACCGACGGAGGCGGGAACCCGGTATCGGGAATTCAGATCATCGCCTACGATGCGACCAGCAATATGTATTTGAGGACGAGCGGCGGTCTCACGGCGGCCGATGGGACCTATTCCATCAACGTCCGGGCGGGCCAGACGAAGATCCTTTTCGATGCCAGCACCAAGGCCGGGAGCGGGCTGCGCTCGCAGTTCTACAGCGGGCAGACCTCCCTGGCGACGGCCGGGGCCGTCGCCGTCGCGAAGAACGGAACGACGCCGAACATCGATGGCGTCCTGGCCGCGGGCGGAGGGACCCTGACGATCAACGTCCGGAACGGCCTGGGCCAGGGGGTCCCGGCCACGGTTTATCTCCAAGACGCCCTCCATGAAACACGGTTGAAATTGGGCGCCGGCACCAACGCAAGCGGCTATCTCCAGATCATGGGTCTCCTGCCCGGGAATTACAAGCTGCAGATCTATGATTCCCTCTCTCCCTTCGGCCGCTATGACATGCAATGGTACGACAATGCCCTGACGTTCGGGAACGCCGCCGCGGTCAACGTCACCGAAGGCGGGAATACCCCTGTGACGGTGGTCCTGGGCGCGACCGCTCCCCAGGCGGGGACCCTCACGGTCGTCTCGCCCAACGGCGGAGAGAGCTGGATCGTCGGCTCCGCGCACGACATCACCTGGACCTCGACGGGCATCATCAGCGACGTCAAGATCGAGTACTCGACGAACAACGGATCGATCTGGACGACGATCAAGGCCTCGACGCCCAACGACGGAAGCTATGCCTGGACGATCCCGAACACGCCTTCGATCCAATGCCTGGTTCGCATCAGCGACGCCTCCACTGCTTCGATCAGCGACATCAGCCAGGCCGTCTTCACGATCTCCGCCATCGTCACACATACGATATCGGGCACGATCACCGTGGGCGGCCTGCCCTTGGCGAACGTGGCCCTGAACGGCCTGCCGGGGAATCCGGCGACCAACGCCTTGGGAGTCTACCAGGCGACGGTGAACACCGGCTGGTCCGGGACGGCGACTCCCACGCTCGCGGGATACGGGTTCACGCCGGCGTCGCGGTCGTACACCGCCGTCGCCGCGAGCCAGACGGCGCAGGATTATGCGGCCAACAGCACGGGCGGGACGATGATCCTGGGACACGTCCCGGCTTCGGCAACCTCCGGGATCCTCGTCGACGCGTCCGCCGGGATCTCCGGCAACCAGGCCTCGATCTCGACCTTCGGCCTCGAGTTCGTCTATGACGCGACGATGTTCGATTATGTCGGGGTCTCCAAGGGGACCCTGACCGGGAATTGGGCAACCATCGCCGGGAACAATCTCGGCAACGGCAGGATCCGCATCGGCGGATTCGCGGGCGGAGGGACGACCGTCCCGGCCTTGAGCACGGGGAGCCTGGTCAAGGTCAACCTCAGGGTCAAGTCCACGAGCTATGGAAACGGAACGACGGCCACGTCCAGGATCGAGGAGTATGCCGACGGGATCGCCGTCTTCACTCCCATGCCGAAAACGGCGGTCTTCACCTACCAGGCCTGCCCCGGCTTGGGGGACGTGAACGGCGACGGGTCGAAGACGCCGGGCGACGCCCAGAACGCCTTTGAGATCTATCTCGGCCTCCTCGTCGCCACGGACTGCCAGAAAGCGACTTCGGACCCCAGCTGCAGCGGCACGACGACACCCGGCGACGCCCAAATGATCTTCGACGACTATCTCGGCAGGATCATCCTTCCGGGGTCCTGCACGGGAACGGCTCCGCAAGCGAGCGGGCTCGCGGCCTCGCGGCCGTCTGACGGGCGCCGGGTGCTCTCCCTGATCGATACGATATCCCGGGAGAACGGCACGGTCGTCGTCCCGGTGGTCCTGACGAACCTCGGAGGCATCCGGGAATTCGGGTTCACCGTCGGCTACAGGAGCGACGTGCTGGAATTCGCCGGAGTGCTGCCCACGCCCTTGACCAAGGATTTCGAGATCAAAGGCCTCGTGACGTCCCCCGGCATGGTCCGGATCGAAGGCGTCGCCGAGCGGCCCGCGGCTTCCGCGGAAGAGCTCGGCGCCCTGGCCCGCCTCGTCTTCCGCCTGCGGGAAGGGGCGGCCGGATCGACCGAGCTCGTCCTGATCGAGCCCGCGGGAGACCTGGCCCGGGCCGAGACCCGCGCCGGCCGCGCGGCCGTCGCGGAGAACCGCCGGGCGGAGAACGAAACGATCGAGATCGGAAAGCCGCTGCCTCAGCCGGACGGGACGCTGACCGTGCCCGTCGCGGTGAGCGAAGCGTTCGGGATCGGAGCGTTCGGGATCGAGCTAAGCTATGAGCCGAGCGAACTCCAGTTCCTCGGGGTCCGGCGGACGGACCGGACGCGGAGCTTCGCCGCGGTCGACGCGCAAGAGGACGGGACGGGGCGGCTCCGGGTCGGCGGGTACCGCGCCTCCGGCATCCTGGAGCGGGGCCGGGCGGACCTCGTCGAGCTCGTCTTCCTCCCCCTGACCGCGGGGGCGCCGAAGATCGAGATCCGCGGGCTGGTCGATGACCTGATCCGGTTCACGATCAAGAAATAGGGAGGGTCGGTCCGACGGCGGTCCCATCGCCGCGCCGACGGGCGCCGGGATCCTGACCCGGAGACGGGGAGGATGCCCGGCGCCCGCAAATTGACATTTGCCGGTCAAAGGGGTACCTTGGATCCGTAGATCAGAGGAGAATGATATGTTTTTCCTAGGAACGATCGGCCCGCAGGAGCTTCTGCTCGTCCTGCTCATCGTGATCATCATCTTCGGCGCGCGCAAGCTGCCCGAGCTCGGCAAATCCCTCGGCGAAGGCATCAAGAACTTCAAGAGCTCCATCGGCGGGAAGGACAAGGAAAAAGACAAGGACAAGGACCAGACCGCTCCTCCCGACAACAAGCCGCATTCTCCCCAGGGTTGATGCGACGGACGATCGAAAAGCTCGCCGAAGAGCGGCGGGCGAAACAAGACGAACTCACCAAACAGCTTGATCTCCTGAAGGCGCAGCCCGCGCCGTCCGACCCCGCCGCCCTCGCCGCGGCCCTCTCCTCCCTCTTCGAGCTCCAGAGCGCGGTCGTCGACGCCAAGGACCGCGAATGGGACGCCCTGGCCTCGAACCACGTCGGGATGATCTTCAAGAGCCTGGAGTGGCGGGTCGACCGGCTCGCCGCCGCGGCCGAGGACGCCGCGGGGCTCGTCAAGACGTTCGCCCTGCTCAAGGACCAGCTCGAGCGCCTCCTCGCCGTTCTGGAGGAGCGGAAGCTGCCGACTCCGGCCCTCGTCCGCGCCCACCTCGAGCCTCTCGACGCCGCCTTCTATACGGCCTTCGAGAACCGCTTCCGCGGCGGCGAAGACGACGTCCGGCGCCAGCAGGGGCCCTACCTCATCCATTTCAAGCCCGGCGGCCGGATCCTCGACCTCGGCTGCGGCCGGGGCGAGTTCCTCGACCTTCTCCGGGCCAACGGCTTCGAAGGGAGCGGGATCGACGGCAACTCCCAGATGGTCGCCCTCTGCCGGGACAAAGGCCTCGATTGCGAACAGGGCGACCTCCTCGAAAAGCTGGCCGCCCGGCCCGACGGGTGTCTCGACGGGGTCTTCTCCTCCCAGGTCATCGAGCATCTCGGTCCGGCCGCCCTCAAGCGCCTGGTCGAGCTCGCCCACGCCAAGCTCGCCCCGGGCGGCGTCCTTCTTCTCGAAACGGTCAACCCGACCTCGGTCTTCGCCCTGGTCCAAGTCTATTTCCTCGACTTCACGCATCGCATGCCCGTCCATCCCGAAGCCCTTCGATTCCTGATGGAAGCGTCCGGGTTCACGGGGGTCGAGATCAAGACTTCGGCCCCGCTCGGCGACGAGCGCCTGCAGAATGTCCCAGGCGCGGACGAGAGGGCGACGCTCCTCAACCGGAACATCGACCGGCTGAACGCCCTCCTCTACGCCCCGGCGAACTACGCCGCCCTCGGCCGGAAGTCCTGACCATGCCGGTCTACGCGGGGTTCGACCTCGGCGGAACGCAGCTCAAATACGGGCTCATCGACGGCGCCGGCACGCTTCTCTTCAAGGACAAGTCCCCCACGCCGCCCACGATCGAAGGCTTCCTCGACCTCGTCGGCCGGCTCTGGAAAGAGCTCGAGCGGCGCTCTCCCGAGCCGATCGAAGCGGCCGGATTCGGCATTCCGGGGATCTACGACCTCCGCACCCGGAAGATCCTCCAATCGCCGAACTTTTCCGGCCTCGACGAATTCGACATCCAGCCCGCCCTGGCCCGGGTCCTCGAGGTCCCCTTCTGGGTCGACAACGACGCGAACATGGCCGCCTTCGGCGAATGGGCCCACGGGGCCGGCCGCGGCGTCCAGAGCCTCGTCCTCCTGACGATCGGGACGGGGATCGGCGGAGGGATCATCCTCGGCGGCCGGCTGTGGCAGGGCGGCTGCGGCTACGCCGGGGAAGTGGGCCACATCACCGTCAATCCGGACGGCGCGATGTGCCATTGCGGCCGCCAGGGCTGCCTCGAGGCCGAGGCTTCGGCCACGGCCCTCGTCCGCGATTACCGGAGAGCGACGGGGGCGCCGGAGGACGTCACGGCCGAAGAGATCGCCCGCCGGGCCGGGGCCGGCGAAGAAGCCGCCCGCCGGGCCTACGCGCGGGCCGGATATTATCTCGGGATCGGCTTGGGCATCCTGCTCAACCTCTTGAACCCGGAAAAGATCCTCCTCGGAGGCGGGGTGATGGCCTCCGGCGATCTTCTTCTCCGCCCGACCCTGGATTCGGCCCGCAACCGTTCCTACAAGGCGACATTCGACTGCTGCTCGATCGAACGGGCCTCCCTCGGCAACGACGCCGGGATCATCGGCTCGGCCGCCTGGGCCGTCCGGAATCGGGCCGCCGATCAGGGCCGCGCCTGACTTCGCGCGAGAGCCGCGGCCGGTCCGAATCCGCCTCCGGACGCAACGAAACAGGTAACAGATGATTTTTAAGCCACGTAAGGCTATAATGGTTCGCCTGTAAGAACGCTCTGGAGACCCAACCATACCTATGAATAAGAAGATTATCGCCGGCGCGGCGCTCATCCTTCTCTTCCTGGCGTCGTCCGGCCTGGCCCAATCGCCTTCCGGGACCCTCCGGGGCAAGGTCGTCGACGTCAAGGGAAATCCGGTCGTCGGGGCCTCCATCCTTCTCTATGGACCGTCGGTCCTTGGTTACAAGAGCTACAGCGTCGGAAAGACGGGGGCCTTCCAGTTCCCGTTCCTCTTCTCCGGCGTCTGCGAGCTCCGGGCCGAGTTCCCGGGGTACGCGGCCAAGGTCCTGAAAGGGATCCGGGTCGAGACGGGCAAGACGGTCGACATCTCCATCGTGCTGGAAGCCTCGGAAACCGAGGTGGACACGACCGTCGATTTCCGGACCCCCGCCGTCGATGTCCGGAACCCGGCCTGGGTCGTCACCCTGGACGCTTCGACGCTCGACCATTTTCCACGCGGCCGGGACATCTATGACCTGCTGACCACCGTCCCCACGGCGCTCGGCGAGGACCGTCCGTACGATCGGACGGCCTCGATCCTGGGCGGGAGCGGACGGGGCCAGCTCTTCGCCCTGGACGGCGGTCCGACGAACGATATCTTCACCGGCGAGGCGACGGGCAACGTCAACGTCGAGGGAATCGAAGCGATCGAGTTCGACCTGGCCGGCCGGAAGGCCGAAGCCATCCAGGCCGACGGGATCTACGTCAACGTCATGACCAAGAGAGGAGGGAACGCCACGGGTGTTTCCCTGCTCTACACCTCGACCGGGGTCGGCCTGACGAAATCCCTCTACACGCCCGCCGAGCTCCTTACGCTGCGGGCGAACGCCCCCAAGCAGGACAGCCGTTACCGCGATTTCTCCCTCTCCCTGGGCGGGCCGCTCTGGGAGGACCGGGCCTGGTATTTCCTGGGCTTCCGCCGGCTCGGCTGGGACCAGGTCAATCCGGCATCGCCCGAGGCGCGGATGAAGGCTCTGGGGCTTGCGGACACGGCCCATTACGACCTCGAACACCGCGAGACCATGTTCTCGGGCCGGCTGACCGTCCAGGCGACCAACCAGATCCGGTATTCGGGCAATTTCCATCTCGGCCACGCCGTCGAACCCGTTTATGCGGGCTCTTTCGGCGACGGCGTCGCCTTTTCGGCGACATCCAGGCTCGAAGGCGACAACACGATCTCCACGGTCCATCAGGTCGTTTTCGCCATCAATCCCGAAACGATGGTCGAGGCCCGGGCCGCTTATTCCGGCCGCGGTTTCACCCTCCTCGCCCAGAGCCAGGGGGATTTCACATTCTACGACGAGAAACAGAAGATCACCTGGGGCGCCTCCCCGTACAACGACGCCCACAGCCGAAGCAAGCTGTGGGGGACGATCACCCTCACCCATATCTTCCAGCGATTCCTGGGAGCTCAGCACGAGATCAAGTTCGGCGGCGAGTTCGAGCAGAGCGATTCGACCGAGGACTGGTACCGCTCGAATCCTTACTACGTCTACTGGCAGGATTACGCCGCCGGCAATCCCTATTACATGGGCGAGGGGAAAGGGCTTTTGCGCATCATCCCCGCCCCCTACGGAAGCGCCCTCTGGGGCGTCAAGGACGGGACGCGGCGCTTCTCGGCCTTCCTCCAGGACACCGCGATTTCGGGCCGGTTCGCCCTCTCCCTCGGGGTCCGCTTCGACTATGCCTTCGCCATGCAGCCCGCCCAGAGCCGCCCGGCATTGAACTGGGACGCCCGGCCGTTCCTCCTCAATCCCGAGGTCGCCGATCGCGACCTCCTGCTCTCCACGCTCTCCGACCAATTCCACTCGGCGGGAGCCACGTCCCCCTTCGACGCCCTGACCCAGTCGGACAAGAACAACGCCGAATTCCTGACCCTCTCCCCCCGCTTCGGCCTGGCCATGGACGTCTTCGGGAACGGACGAACGGCGCTGAAGCTTTCCGCCGGCCGGTCGTTCGAGCCGCTCTGGCTCGACAAGTACCGCCTCGGCCAGATCTTCGCCCCCTCGGCCGTGGACTTCCTCTGGCTCGACCTCAACGGCAACCAGGTCATGGACCTCCTGCCGGACGACAGCTACAAGCTCCTGTCCATGCCCAGCCAGGACCCGGCCTATTCGGCCTATCCTTCGTTCAAAGTCCCCTTCACCGATGAGTTCTCCGCCGGGCTCGAGCACGAGATCGCCGCCGGGTTCCGGATCGGCTTCCGGTACGTCTGGAAGCGGACGCGGAATCTCATCGAGGACGTCGATTCGGCCAACGGATTCGATTCGGCCGCCCGGGACGACAAGGGCCTGATCTGGCTTCCCCTGTCCGTCACCGATCCCGGATGGGACGGGGCGCTGGGGACGTCCGACGACCGCGCCCTGACCGTTTACGGGCTGCGGGCGGACCGGCCGGCGCCGGTCCTCAAAGCGGCGAATCCGGACGGCGCGGAGCGGAACTACCGGGCCGCCGCGATCACCTTCGAGAAGCGGATGTCGAACAACTGGCAGGTCCAGGGCTCGATCGCCTGGACCTCGTTCACGGGGAACATCCAGGCCGATTCGATCTCGGCCTACGGCCGGACCGCGGCCTTCGACACGCCGAACTCGGCCCTCTCGACGAGCGCTCCTCTAGCCGTCGACCGGCCCTTCCAGGTCCGGGTCTTCGGCACCTGGGCCCTGCCCCAAGGCTTCTTCGCCAGCGCATATTTCCAGCACTTTTCGGGAGCGCCGATCGTCCGGACCCTCGACCGCGTCTACTTCCCGGGCGCCTACATGGGCGCGGGAACGCTCAGCCCCTTCGCTTCGGTCGCCGTGGAGACCTCGGACGACCACCGCGGTCCGTCCTGGACGAACTTCGACTTCCGCCTGGAAAAGCAGTTCACCCTGGGTTCGGCGGGACGGCTGTCCCTCATCCTCGACATCCTCAACGCCCTCGGCGAGCGCGGCGAGAACAAGGACCTGAATCCCGGCGGGACGCTTCGGGCCGACATGGCGACGCCGGTCTACACGGTCTCGACGACGTACGGGAAGGTCCTCAGCGTGTTCGGGGTCCGGACCTTCCGGTTCGGCGTCAAGATCGGCTTCTAATCCGGCGATCCCACGGGCAAATTCCGAAGATTGCCCGAAGCGTTTCCCGATCTTTCTATTCTCTTTACCCCCTTGCCCCCTACGAAAAAGGGGGAATTTGACAACGCTTCGGGAAAGGAACGGAGGGTTTGCCCATAAGCGAACATCAGGAGGGGTGGGCCGTTCCAGCAGGAGGGACGCCTTCCGGCCGTCCGCCCCGAGTCCTAGGGGCGGTAGGTGAGGTAGAGAAATATGATAATGATCCTGTGGGGGTCCCGATCCCCAGAAGGGTTCCAACGTGAGCGTTGGGCAAACCCGGAGCCTCAGCGGAATTCGACGAGCTTACGGGCAACCTCGTTCCCCGTCGTGTTGGTCACGGTGACCGAGACATAGACGGGTCCGGACCGGAGACGGTCGAGCTCCTCGGCCGCGTCGATCACGATCGGGATCTCGATCACGTGGGACTTCCCCCATTTTTCCCGAAGCTCCTCCTCCCCCAGGTTGATCGGATGGGTGCTTCTCCAGGTGTGGACCGCCTTCCGGCTCCCGTCCTGGACTTCGACGGCGGCCTCGAGAGAGGTCGTAAGGGCGGGTCCCTCGGACTTGAACCAGATCCGGTCGTAGGGAACCTCCACGACAAGAACCGCTCGGAGGGCCTGGGAAGAGCGCGCCGCGTCCCGAAGCCGGGCCCGGACGTCGAACCGCTTCTTCGATTCGGGGGGCGGCGTCTGGGCCTCCTCCTGGGCCTGGTTGAGGTAATGCATGTACATCAGGTTGAGCTCGCGGATCGCGGTCAGGTCATAAGTCAACAGGCTGAAGCGGCCGGTGCAGGTCTCGTCGACGAATACGACCGGAAAATCGCCGTAGAACCAGATCTCCCGGCAGCGGGTGGCGATGTCGGCGCTCATCGACTCCTCGAGCCGGTCGGTCGGCTTCCCGAACAGGATGAAGATCCGGCCGCGGTCCGTCAGCCAGCCCGGGATCCCCTCCGAGATGAAGATCCGCGAGGCCTCGTCCATCCGCTTGAAATATTCGGTCTTGAACTCGTTCTCCTCGGTCGCGGGGTCCGGATCGCGCCGCTTCCAGAACTCCTCGATGAACGCGGGCTTGTCGGGGTCCGGGAGCTCGAGAAAGATCCGGCGCTCTTCGGACGTGACGATGTAGCGGACGCGGTTGAGGAAATCGGCGTTGACCGGGTCGAGCCTTTGCTCCAGGCGCCAGAGGCGGCAGCCGGAGGGAAGGACGAGGAGGACGAGGACGGCGGCGGCGCAGGCGTTTCTGCGCCGGGAACAAAGGTCATTCCGCAAGGGAGGATGCCCTGGTGTAATAACGGACGATGAACGCCTCTTGGACGGCGAAGGACCAGTGGATGTCGCGGATCTGGGCCGCCGCGCCCTCCCGGTCGCGGGCCCGGATGAGGGCCGTCAGCTTGGCGTGTTCGCCGATCGAGGCCTGCTCCCATTCCTTGACGAACCCCTGGCGGCGGGGGAAATCGTACAGCCGCTTCTTCAGGTTCGTCACGATCCGGTTGAGGGTGGTGTTGCCCGAGAGCTGGAGGAAGACGTCGTGGAAAAGGAGGTTCTTGGCGTAGTAAAGGCCGAAATCGTCCTGGGCGATGGCCTCCGCCATTTCGGCGTTGAGCCGGTCCATCAGCGCGGTCTCGGCTTCGCCGATCCGGTCGAAGCCCGAGATCAGGGCCATGCTTTCCAGGGCGCCGATGACCTCGTAATAATCCCGGATCTCTTCGAGGTTCAGCCCGTTGACGAGGATCTTCCGCCGGGGGAGGATGGTTACGAAACCCTCGGACTCGAGCTGGAGCAGGGCGTCGCGGAGCGGCGTCTTGCTGACCCCGAGGCGCCGGGAGGTCTCCTCCATGTCGATCGCCGAGCCGGGGAGGAGCTCGCCGCGCCCCATCTGCTCGCGGAGATAGTCGTAGACCTGCTCCTTGAGCGATTTCGTGTTCAGCAGCGGCCGGCCTTCCGCCGGATCGGCCTCTCTTCCCGGTTCGCGAGCCATCCCTAATGAAATAGCGGGAAAGGCGTCCGTTGTCAATAGAACGCTAGGCCGAGTTGTGTTATCGTAGTCGGCTCCGCAGGAGTGTCCGATGATCGAATTCGAAGGCGTATCGAAAAGCTACAACCGCGGCCGGATCAAGGCCGTGGACGGGCTGACCCTGACCGTCCCCCCGGGGGAGATCTTCGGCTTCCTCGGCCCCAACGGGGCGGGCAAGACGACGACGATCAAGCTCGTCGTCGGCCTCCTGCGGCCCGACTCCGGCCGGATCCTCGTCGAAGGCATCGACGTCCAGAAGGAGCCGCTCAGGACAAAGGCGCTGACGACCTACGTGCCCGACACGCCGGCCGTCTACGAGCGGCTGACCGGGCTCGAGTACCTCAACTTCATCGGCGACGTCTACGGCGTGCCCAAGGCCGACCGGCTGAGCCGGATCGAGCGCTGGCTCGACATCTTCGAGCTCAGCTCGGCCGTGGGCAGCCCGATCCAGAGCTACTCGCACGGGATGAAGCAGAAGATCGTCCTGACCGCGGCCCTCCTCCCCGACCCCCGGGTCATGGTCCTCGACGAGCCGCTCGTCGGGCTCGATCCGCGCTCCGCCCACCACCTCAAGGAGCTGATGCGGTCGCACTGCGACAAGGGCGGGACGCTCTTCTTCTCCACGCACATCATGGAGGTCGCCGAGAAGCTGTGCGACCGGATCGGGATCATCGACAAGGGGCGGCTCGTCGCCTGCGGGACGATGGACGAGCTGAAGAAGCTCAACGCCGAGTCGTCGCTCGAGAAGATCTTCCTCGACCTGACCGACAAGTAAAAAGATGAAGCCCTTCCCCGCCCTCGTTCGGACCGGCCTGCGGGCCAACTTCGGACTGCGGGCGATCGCCTACCGCTTCTTCACGGAGAAGAAGGACCGCTGGCTCCTGCCGCTTTTCGCCCTGGCCGCGGTGAGCCTCGCCCCGACCCTCTACGCCGGGATCAAGCTCCTGGCCGGGCTCTACGGGATGCTCACCCCGATGAACCAGCAGGCCGCCATACTGACCTTCGCCCTGCTCACCGGCCAGGTCCTCATCCTCCTTTTCGGGCTGTACTACGTCATCTCGGCCTTCTATTTCTCCCGCGACCTGGAAATCCTGATCCCGCTCCCGCTCAAGCCGTTCCAGGTCATGCTCTCGAAATTCATCGTCATCTGCGTCAACGAATATGTCACCGTCTTCCTCCTCGTCGCGCCGGTCCTCATTACATGGGGGATCAAGGCCGGCCGCGGACCGGACTACTGGATCGCGGCCGTGCTCGTCTACCTCCTCCTTCCGGTCATCCCGTTGGCCGTCGTGTCGCTCCTCGTCGTCGCCCTGATGCGCCTCGTCAACGTCTCGAGGAAGAAGGACGCCCTCATCCTCATCGGCAGCCTCATCCTGATCGCCGGCTCGATTGCCCTGCAGTCCGTCGTCGGACGGGCCAATGAGAGCGGCTTGAGCGCCCAGTCCGCCGTAGCGTTCTTCTCCGCGCCCGACAGCCTCCTCAACCGCGTCGGCGCCTTCTTCCCGCCCAGCATCTGGGCGACGAAGGCGCTCGCCGGCGGCCCGGGGGCGACGGGAATCGCGCATCTCGCCCTTTTCGCCGGCGTTTCGCTCGCTCTCTTCCTGGCTCTGATCGTCCTGTCCGAAAAGCTCTTTTACCGGGGCCTGGTCGGGATCGGGGAGACGAGCGCCCGCCGCCGGACGCTCTCGCCGGCGGAGATGTCCCGCCGCGTCTCCTCCGGCCGGAGGCCGTTCCGGGCCCTCCTGGCGCGGGAATGGCGGATCATGAACCGGACGCCGATCTTCCTTCTCAACGGGGTGCTCGTCGTCGTCATCATCCCCGTCGTCATGATCCTCATGGTCAAGACCGGCGGCGATACCGAGGTCTTCCTGGTCAAGTTCCTGGGCGCGGCCAACCCGGCCGTCGTCGTCCTCGGCGCGGCCGCCTTCCTGACCGTGAGCGGAAGCCTGAACGGCACGGCGTCCTCGACCTTCTCCCGCGAAGGCGGCCAGTTCTGGATGTCCAAGGTCATCCCCGTCGCGCCCCGCGACCTCGTCGCGGCGAAGCTCGTCCACTCCTACGCCATCTCCGTCCTGGGGGTGGCCGTCTCGACCGTCGGCCCTGGTCGCGATCTTCCATCTTTCGGCCGGGCAGCTCGCGCCCGCCGTCGGCCTGGCCCTCCTCGCCGGGATGCTCCTCACGATCATCGGCATGCTGATCGACCTGGCCCGGCCGCTCCTCGACTGGACCAATCCCCAGAAGGCGATCAAGCAGAACCTGAACGTCCTCTTCTCGATGCTGGCCGGGGTGGGCTTCCTGACCGGGACGGGCTGGCTTGCGGCGGCCCTGCTCAAGCGCGGCGTCCCGGGAACGACCCTTCTCGCCCTTCTGGCCGCCCTCTTCGCCGTCCTCTCCGCGGCCGGAACCGCTCTTCTTTTCCGCTTCGCCCGGAAGCGCTACGCCGAGATCGAAGTTTAGGGGGACGACGCACTCGAAGCACTTAATCGATCGCTTAGAACAACCTTTTAAGGATCGAGAAAGCGGCGTCGATCGCCTTGTCTTCAAGGACGACGGTGAACTCGTTGAGGGTCGAGACGACCTCGACGACGTTCAATCCCTCCCAAGCCAGCGCCTTTAAAATGAAGCTGTAGACGCCCGGGATGAGAGCCGTCCCGGGCGGGAGCATGACCGTCACCGAGGCGAGGTGCCCGATCTGGGAGATGAGCCGCTCCCCGCGGCAGACGGCCAGGATCCGCTCGCGGAGCTCGCGGCTGGCGACGATCGTGGTCTCGTTGATCCCGCGCGTGATCGTCAGGAAGCTCTGCGGATGGGGGCCCGGCCGGGCGAAGAGCTCGCGCTGCTTGCGGATGAGGTCCGGGGAGTTCGCGTAGGTCGCCTCGAAGAGGTTCAGCCGGACGATGAGATCGGGCGGCCGGCGGAAGGCGCTCCGCGACACCCGGCCGCGGCGCGACACGGACCGGGCGAGCCGGCCGACGGCGACGATGATCGCGCCGGGCTGGACGCGCTTCTGGGCCTCCCGCTGGACCTGAGGGCGGATCATTCGGGCCAGGCCCGAATGGTTGACGATGCCCGCGGCGAGGGCCTCTTCGAGGTAGGGCGAGCCTCGGACGATGCCGGCGACGATCTGGGGAACGGTTTCCATGTTCAATTTATAACATATCGTGTTGTGTTTTGTCATTCTTTTTCAAAAAATTGACTCGGCCCCCCGGTCCCGCCGACAATCCCGCCGACCGGAGCGCCCCGCGCGGGCGCCCGGCGGTTCGGAAGGAGAAACGCCATGTCGATGGAACGGATCGAAATCGAAGCCCGCGGGTTCTGCCCCGTCTGCTCGGCCCTCGTGACCCCGTCCCGCAACCCGGAGCGGAGCGAGATCCTGCCCTGCCCCGAATGCCAGTCCATGCTCGTCGTCGAAGGCCATGACGGATCCCGCCTCCTCTTCGCCGAGGCCCCGCGGATCGAGGAAGACTGGGGCGAGTGACCGCCGTCTGCTGAACTCCTCTCCCATGACGCGGCTGGCCCTCTTCCACTCGACGATCCGGACCGAGGAGAAGCTCCTCCTCGACGCGGCCCGGGCGCGCGGCGTCGCCGTCTCGGCCGTCGACATCCGGGAATGCGTCCTGGACCCGGCCGCCTTCCGCGTCGACTTCGACGTCGCCCTGGAGCGGTCGGTCTCGACCGTCAAGGGGGACTACGCCGTCGCCTTTCTCGAATCGCTGGGGGTGCCCGTCGTCAACCCGCTCCGCGTCGCCCGGGCCTGCGAGGACAAGTTCCAGACCTCCCTCCTCCTCGGCCGGGCCGGCGTCGCCGTCCCCCGCTTCGCCATGGTCTTCGACGCGGCGCGGGCCCTTCAGGTCGTCGAGTCGTTCGGCGGCTTCCCCGTCGTGCTGAAGCCGCCGCTGGGGTCGTGGGGGCGGATGCTGGCCAAGGTCAACGACCGCGACGCCTTGGAAGCGATCCTCGAGCACAAGGACGTCCTGGGGACGCCTCCACAGAAGGCCTATTACCTCCAGGAGTTCATCCGCAAGCCCGGCGGACGGGATATCCGCGCCTTCTGCGTGGACGGCGAAACGATCGCCGCGATCAGCCGGACATCGGCGCACTGGATCACCAACACCGCCCGCGGCGGGACCGCGGCCGCTTACGCGGTGACCCCGGAGCTCGCCGCGGTGTGCCGGAAATCTTCGGACGCGGTCGGGGGCGGCCTCCTCGCCGTCGACCTCTTCGAGTCCGAGCGCGGGCTCCTCGTCAACGAAGTGAACCACACCATGGAGTTCCGGAACTCCGAGGCGCCGACCGGCGTCAGCATCTCCGGAGCGATCATCGACCACTGCCTCCGCGTCGCCAAGGACGGTTTATAATGAGCGTGGGGCAAAATCCGAGAAACTCTCCGGCGGAGGGATTGCCCCAAAGCGAAC
Organism: Candidatus Aminicenantota bacterium; assembly: GCA_963848835.1. Classification (GTDB taxonomy): domain Bacteria; phylum Acidobacteriota; class Aminicenantia; order Aminicenantales; family UBA4085; genus CAWKFB01. The sequence goes on from CAWKFB010000008.1 coordinate 74,919, forward strand.
ATGGGAGGGAGGACCCGCGTTTCGCGGGGGGAACCCGCTCGGGTTCCCCTGTGAGCGTGGGGCAATCCCGGAGCCTGCGTGTTTCGATCGTCGGCGGATCGGGATACGCCGGCGGCGAGCTCCTACGCCTTCTCCTCCCCCACCCCGGAGTGGAGATCGCCCAGGTTACGAGCGACCGCTTCGCCGGCCGCCCGTTAACGCTCCTCCATCCCAACCTGCGCGGCCTGACGACGCAGACGTTCGTCCGGCGGGACGCCCTCGAGGCCTGCGACGTCCTCTTCCTCGCCCTGCCGAATGGCGAGTCGATGAAAGCCATGGATTTCTGGGCGGCCAAGGCCGAGAAGATCATCGACCTCGGGGCCGACTTCAGGCTGGCCTCCGCCGGCGATTGGGAATCCTGGTACGGGACCCCCCACGCCGCCCCGGACTGGATCGGGCGGTTCACGCCCGGCATCCCCGAGCTCTACGCCGACCGGATCCGGGAAGCGCGCTATGTCGCCGGGCCCGGATGCGAGGCGATCGTCTCGATCCTCTGCCTCTACCCCCTGGTCAAAGCCGATCTCATCAAGCCCGAGCCCGTGATCGTCGACGCCAAGATGGGAAGCTCGCAGACCGGCCACGCCCCGTCCGACTCGTCCCACCATCCCGAGCGGTCGGGCGTCGTCCGCTCCTACAAGCCGACCGGCCACCGCCACGCGGCGGAGATCGAGCGAGCGCTCCGGGAAGCGGGCGGTACGGCGACCGTCCTCATCTCGGCCACGGCCGTCGAGATCGTCCGGGGGATCCTTGTGACCATCCACGCCTTCCTCAAGGACCCGGCGGCGGGCGAGCGCGAAGTCTGGCAGGCCTACCGCTCGGCCTACGCCGCCCAGCCTTTCGTCCGGATCGTCAAGCAGACGCAGGGCCTCTATCGCTATCCCGAGCCCAAGATCCTCGCTGGCACAAATTTCTGCGAGATCGGGTTCGAAAAGGATGCCCGCTCGGACCGCCTGGTGGTCCTCGGCGCCATCGACAATCTCGTCAAGGGAACGGCCGGCAACGCGGTCCAGTGCCTGAACCTCATGGCCGGCTTCCCGGAGACCCAGGGCCTCGAGTTCCCCGGCCTCCACCCGGTGTAAACATGACAGAAACCTCCCCTCTTCCCGCTTTCAAGGGCATCATCGACTCGACTCTCCGCGAAGGCCTCCAGTTCTCCCGGGCGGACTTCAGCCTGGCCCAGATGAAGGATATCTTCGCCTCGCTCGCCCGGATCGGGGTCGATTTCGTCGAGGTCGGCAATCCCGCCCAGCCCGCCGTGAAGGAGATGATCTCGGCCCTCGTCCGGGCGCGCCGTCCGGCCGGACCGCGGATCCTCAGCCACATCCGCAACCATCCGGACGATGTGGCCCGGGCGGCCGAGGCCGGCGTCCACGGGGTGAACATCCTCTGCACCGTGGACGCGGAGCGGCTGGCGGCCATGGGACAGACGCCGGATTCGTACACCGCCCGGCTGCGGGAGAACATCCGGACGGCCAAGGGCAGGGGGCTCATCGTCCGGGTCGGGGTCGAGGACTTCTTCGGCCAGGCGCCGCCGGGGCGCCTCGACCTCCACGCCGCGGCGGTCGAGGAGGGCGTCGACCGGATCGCCGTCGCCGACACGCTCGGCAAGACCATGGAATGGGAGGTCTTCCGCCGCGTCCGGGCCCTTCGGCGTCGATTCCCCGACACGGACATCGAGGCCCATTTCCACAACGACCTCGGCCACGCCGTGAGCAACGCCATCGTCGCCCTCCAGGCCGGGGCGAACTGGATCAGCACCTCGCTCCTCGGGATCGGCGAACGGACGGGCATCACCCCACTCAGCTCGCTCCTGGCCAACGTTCTCATCCTGGACGAGGCCGCGGCCGCCCGCTACAAGCTCCGCTGGCTCACCCCGGCCGAGAGCGCAGTGGCCAAGCTCTGCGGCATGGACATGCCGCCCCATCTCGTGACCAATCCCGCCAACGGGTTCGCCCATAAGGCGGGCATCCATCTCGACGCCCTGATCAAGTTCGGGCCGGGCAAATACGAGTGCCTCTCGCCCGAAGCCTTCGGGAATAAGCGGCGGATGATCATCGACACGCCGATCTCCGGCAAGACGACGTCGGCCGACGTCCGGACGTTCGAAAAGAGGTTCGGAGGCGGCCCGGCATGATCCTGATCAAGGCCGGCGGCGGCGCCGGGCTGAACTGGGACGGGATCGCCGCGGACATCGCCGAGTTGCGCGAGGAGCGGCCGGTCATCCTCGTCCACGGGGCGAACGCGATCCGGGCCGAGCTCGCCGCGCGCCTTGGTGTTCCCGTCCGGACGGTCGTCTCGCCGTCGGGGGTCTCGAGCGTCTACACCGACCGCGAAGCGCTCGATGTCTTCCTGATGGCCTACGCCGGCCTGGCCAACAAGCGGATCGTCGCCCGCCTCATCGCCCGAGGCGTCTCCGCGATCGGCTTGACGGGCGTGGACGGCCGGCTCTGGGAGGCGGCGCCGAAAAAGGACCTCTATGTAGTCGAGGCCGGGAAAACCAAGCTCTACCGCGACAACCTTACCGGCCGCGTCGAGAAGGTCAACGTCTGCCTCCTCCGGACGTTGTTGCGGAACGGCTATCTCCCCGTCCTGTGCGCGCCGGCCGTGACCGCGGACGGCGAGATCGTCAACACCGACAACGACACAGCCTCCGTCGTCCTGGCCGCGGCCATGAAGATTAAAACCGTGATCTTTCTCATCGAAGCGCCGGGCCTTCTGCACGACTTCGAGAAGCCCGAGACCCTCATCCCCCGGGTGGCCCGGGAGGAGATCGGAACTTACCTGCCCTGCGCCAAAGGCCGGATGAAGAAGAAGCTCATGGCCGCGAAAAAGGCGCTCGAAAGCGGCGTCCGCGAGATCATCTTCGCCGACGGCCGGACCGAGCATCCCATCCAGGACGCCCTGGCCGGCGGAGGGACGGTCTTTTCATGAGCCTGCTGGCCGCTTATCCCGACCGCGGGCTCGTCTTCGTCGCGGGCGAAGGGGTCGAATTGATCGACTCCAAAGGCGACCGCTATCTCGACCTCATGTCGAACTATGGAGTCTCGATCTTCGGCCACGGCCATCCCGCCCTCAAAGAGGCCCTCGCCCGGCAGCTCGACCGGATCGTCAGCCTCCACGGGAGCTTCTCCCATCCCGCCCGCTCGGGCGCCGCCGACGCCCTGATCGCGCGTTGCGGAGGCGGGCTGGCCCGCGTGTCCTTCTCATCGTCGGGCACGGAGGCCAACGAAGCCGCCCTGAAGTACGCCGCCCTGGCCACGGGCCGGAAGAGGTTCATCGCCTGCCGGGGAGGCTATCACGGCAAGACGCTCGGCGCGCTCTCGGCCACGGACGGAGCCAAATACCGCGCGGCCTTCGAGCCCCTTCTCTGGGAATTCGCCTTCGTCCCATACGACGACGCGGCCGCCCTCGAGGCCGCGATCGACGACCGGACGGCCGCCTTTATCGTCGAGCCCATCCAGGGCGAGAGCGGCGTCCGCCCGCCCCGGCCGGGTTACCTCGCCGAGGCTTTCCGGATCTGCCATGACCGGGGCGTCCTCGTCATCCTGGACGAGATCCAGACCGGCACGGGACGCACGGGACGGTTCCTCGCTTCTCAGTCCGAGCCGCTCCGCTACGACATCGTCACGCTGGGAAAAGGGCTGGCCGGAGGGCTTCCGGTCGGAGCGACCCTGGTCAGCGAAGCCGTCGCCCGGGCCGTGCCGCGCGGAGCGCATACTTCGACCTTCGGCGGAAATCCCTTGACCGCGGCGGGGATTCAGGCCACGCTCGGGCTTCTCGATTCCGATGCTCTCGCCGCCATATCCGACCTCGGCCGTGCGGCGATCGAGGGCCTGCGCTCGCTCGCATCGCCGCTCGTCCGCGACGTCCGCGGGGCCGGATTGATGATCGGGCTTCAGGTCGCCCATTCCCGCGACGGCGTCCTCAAAGCCCTCCAGCGCGAACGGATTCTGGCCATCCCGGCGGGCGAAGACGTCGTCCGCTTCCTTCCCCCCTACATCATCGGACCGGAGCATATCGAGCGTCTGGTCGAAACCCTGCGCAAGATCCTCCTCCTGCCCGCCTTCGCCGCCCAGCCATGTGCCGCTTCCTGATCGTCCGCTCGGCCGAGGCCTTCGATCCCGGCCCGCTCTTCCGCGCCTTCGCCGAGATGGCCCGGCTCAGCCGGGCGCCCGACGGCGACCGGCAGGCCGACGGTTGGGGCGCCTCTTCGCAGGCTCCGTCGGGAGCATGGCAAACGATAAAATCTCTCCGGCCGATCTGGCAGGACGGCGAAGCGCTCGATGAGATCCCGACCGGCCGGATCTTCCTCCTCCACGCCCGGAGCGCCTCGTTCTCCGATCAGAAAGAGGTGCTGGAGTTCAACCAGCCGTTCGTCGGGGGCCGTCGCGCCTTCGTCTTCAACGGTCTGCTCAAGGGCGTAGCGTTCCCGCGGCCTCTCGAAGGGCGCATCGGGGCCCAGAAGATCTGGTCGCTTCTCAAACCCGACGCGGCCGCGGGCCCGCTCGACGAAGTCCTCTCGGCTGCCGTCCGCGAGATCACCTCGCATTCCCGGGAGATCGCCGCCCTCAACATCGGCCTCGTCGAGGACGAGAGGATCGCCGTCTATGCCCACGGCGCGGATGTCCTCCCCTATTATCATCTTTGGACCGCCGAACGGGACGGACGAACGGTCGTGTGCTCCGAGCCCCTGCCCGGACTCCCCTTCCGCCGCCTTCCGCCCGGTTCCGTCATCTCGCTCTAATCCGACGCCGCCGCCGCTTTGATTTATTCCGAAAGCTCTCGTACATACGAGCCCGTCTTTAAGCGGTCTTCATGAGCCATTCTGAAAAACTCGCCTGGCGAAGGGGTCCGTCCATAAGCGAACATCAGGAGGTTGCCCGAAGCGCCCCCGAGTTTTCTTATTGATCTTCTACTCCCTGCCCCCTAACTAACATAGGGGGAATGGTCGGCGCTTCGGGAAAGGAACGAACCGGCTCGGATTCCAACGTGAGCGTTGGACGAATTCTGAAAAACTCTCCGAGCGGAGGGATTGCCCCTAAGCGAACATGGGAGGGAGGACCCGCGCTGCGCGGGGGGAACCCGCTCGGGTTCCCTGTGAGCGTGGGGCAATCCCGGAGCGAATTTTCTTGACATACCGGCCGTTCGGTGCTATCAAATACCACTTCACGGCCACTGCGGCTCGTGAACTCGATCTTTGATAACTGACTGCGGGCCGATTTGAGGTCTATTGCAGCCGCAAAAAAAAGGTGCTAAAAAACCGAGCCGACAACGGAATCAGAAAAGTCGCCTGGCACGGGAGTATTCAGTGCCGGGCTTTTTTTTTGGAATGAAAAGACAGGAGGATCGTTGCATGAATGAAAAAGAGTATTTGTTCACTTCCGAGTCCGTGTCCGAAGGCCATCCCGACAAGATGGCGGACCAGATCTCGGACGCCATCCTGGACGCCCACATCGCCCAGGACCCCCAGGCCCACGTGGCCTGCGAGACGCTTCTGACCAAGAACATCGTCGTCGTCGCGGGTGAGATCACCTCGAAGGCGAAGATTTCGGTCGCCAAGATCGTCCGGAAGACGATCGAGGGGATCGGATACACGTCCCGGTCGCTCGGCTGCGACGCCAAGAGCGCCGAGATCGTCAACCATCTCCACCGCCAGTCGGCCAACATCAACAACGCCGTGGTCAAGAAGGGCGGCGAGCTCGGCGCCGGAGACCAGGGGCTCATGTTCGGTTTCGCCTGCGACGAGACGCCCGAGCTCATGCCCCTCCCGATCATGCTCGCCCACCGGCTCGTCGAGAAGCAAGCCGAGGTCCGGAAGGCCGGCGTCATCGACTGGCTCGGCCCCGACGCCAAATCCCAGGTCACGATCCATTACAAGGGCCACACGCCCGTCGCCGTCGAGCGGATCGTCCTCTCCACCCAGCACCGCAAGGGCGTCGACCACGCCACGATCGAGCGCGAGGTCCTCAAGCACATCGTCCACCCGGCCATCCCGGACGCCTGGCTTTCCAAGGACATCAAGTATTTCATCAATCCCTCGGGCAACTTCTTCATCGGCGGCCCGCAGGGCGACACGGGGCTGACCGGCCGCAAGATCATCGTCGACACCTACGGCGGGAGCTGCCCCCACGGCGGCGGCGCCTTCTCCGGGAAGGACCCTACGAAAGTTGACCGGAGCGCGGCCTACGCGGCCCGCTACATCGCCAAGAACATCGTCGCCGCCGGCCTGGCGACCCGCTGCACGGTCCAGCTCGCCTATGCCATCGGCGTGGCCGAGCCCCTCTCCCTCATGCTCAACCTTCATGGCGAGCGCAAGGTCGAGGAGCGGGAGGCCGAGCAGGCCGTCCGGAAGATCTTCCAGGTCAGGCCGAAGGGCATGATCGACATGCTCAAGCTGCTGCGCCCGATCTACCAGAAGACCGCCGCTTACGGCCATTTCGGCCGGGAGCTCCCCGAGTTCACCTGGGAGAAGACCGACAAAGTCGCCGAGCTCAAGAAATACTTCAACCTATGACGGATTTCGATTACACCGTCGCCACGGCCAAGCCGTTCGACGAAGCGGTCGCCGCCGTCGAGAAGGCGAGCCAGGACAAGGGGTTTCGCGTCCTCCATGTCCATGACGTCCAGGCCACGCTGGCGGCGAAAGGGTTCGAGCGGGGCCCGCTCAAGATCATCGAGGTTTGCAGCGCCAAGTTCGCCCACGAGGCCCTGGAGCGGGACATCAAGACGGCCCTGATGCTGCCCTGCCCGATCGTGGTTTATGTCCGGGAGGGCGCGACCGTCATCAGCGCGCTCCGCCCCGCGGTCATCAAGGACTTCTACCCGGAGGCGGGGCTCGATAGCCTGGCGGCCGCCGTGGACGCCGTCGTCCGCGCCATCGTCGACGAAGCGGCGAAATAGCGGAGCGCATGCCCGACGACCCCCATCGCGAGATCCGCTGCCCTCTCTGCGGCGGCCGGATGGTGCGCGGCAAAGCACAATCCGAAAAACCACAGAGAGGCCGGATGGCCTGGTCCTGTCAGGGGGAATATGCCGAGGCCAAGACGGCCGGGCCCGCGGACGAAAAAGAACCCGGCCCGGCCGGGAAGGGCGATCGCGAAACCTTCCGCTGCCTTTATTGCTCCGCCGTCCTGATCGGCCCGGACCGCTGGTCGTGAACGGCCCGATCCCCCCGCCAGGCGCCCGTCTCTTCAAGACGCGCGAGGCCTGGCGGAAATGGCTCGTCCGCAACCACGCCCGGAAAAGCGAGATCTGGCTCGTTTATTATAAGAAGGGCTCGGGAAAAACTTCGGTCACATACAACGAAGCCCTCGAAGAGGCCCTCTGCTTCGGTTGGATCGATTCGACCGTCCGCACGATCGACGCCGAGCGCTACGCTCAGCGCTACACGCCCCGCAAAGCCTCGAGCATCTGGTCGGTTCGCAACAAGAAGCTCGTCCTCAAGCTCAAGGCCGAGGGCCGGATGACCCAGGCGGGCTGGGCCAAGGTCCTCGTCGCCCGGCGGAACGGCCAATGGAAAGCCCTGGACAAGGTCGACCTCCGGCTCGAACCTCCCGAGGATTTCCTCCAGGCGCTGAGCGCGGCGGGGGCGGGCGAGGCCTTCGAGAAGCTCCCCATTTCGCCGAAAAAAATGTTCGTCTGGTGGATCATCGAGGCCAAGCGGCCTGAGACGCGGGAGCGCCGGATCGGGATCGCCGTCCGGATGATCCGGGCCGGCCAAAGGCCGGGGATCGGCGGGATGCGCTTGCTTGAAGGCGGGGAATCGAAATAAACTAGATCCTCGGACGGAACCAAAACCAAGGAGGACCCCATGCCCAAGACCGCAGCGCCTGAGAAAACCCTCGCGATCGACCCGAACATCCAGATCGTCATCGCCGGGGGCGGAGGCTTCATCGGAGGAAACCTGGCCCGCTATTTCTGGAACAAAGGCTTCCGGAAGATCCGGGCCGTCGACAAGAAACCCCTGACCGAGTGGTACCAGCGGGCGCCGGGGACGGAGTGCCTCTGCCTCGACCTGAGCATCGAGAAGAACTGCCGCAGGGCCGTCGAGGGCGCGGACGAGGTCTACCAGCTCGCCGCCGACATGGGCGGGATGGGCTTCATCGAGAAATTCCGGATCGAATGCCTGCGCAGCGTCCTGATCAACACCCACATGATCGAGTCGGCCTATCGGGCCGGCTGCAGCCGCTATTTCTACTCCTCCTCCGCCTGCGTCTACAACACCGACCTCCAGAAGGATCCCAAGGTCAAGGCCCTGAAGGAAAGCGACGCCTATCCGGCCATGGCCGAGCGCGGCTACGGTTGGGAGAAGCTCATCTCGGAGATGTTCTGCCAGGAATACTGGGCCGAGCGGAAGATGAAGACCTTCATCGCCCGCTTCCACAACGTTTACGGTCCGTGGGGCACTTGGGACGGCGGCCGGGAGAAGGCGCCCGCCGCGCTGTGCCGCAAGATCATCAAGGCCGTCGACGACGGAACGAACGCGATCGAAATCTGGGGCGACGGGACGCGGACGCGGAGCTTCATGTACATCGACGACTGCGTCAAGGGGATCGACATGATCACCCACACCGACGCTCTCATCGCCACCCCGATCAACCTGGGGACGAGCGAGCTCGTCACCGTCAACCGGCTCGTCTCGATCATCGAGAAGATCGCCGGGGTGAAGATCAAGAGGAACTACGACCTGACCGCCCCGCAGGGCGTCCACGGCCGCAACTCCGACAACCGGTTCATCCGCAAGGTCCTCGGCTGGGAGCCCAAGACGCCGCTCAAGGACGGCCTGGCCGTGACCTACGCCTGGATCAAGGATCAGTACGAAGCCCGCAAGACGGGCCGGCATTACGTCTTGTGACAAGGACGATTCTCGACGCGGACGGCGACGTCATCGTCTACGGCCGCGGCCGGATGGGCGGCAAGGGGGCGGGCCTCGCCCGGATCGCCGAGACGCCGGCCCTGCGGGCCCGGAAGCTCCCGACCCGCATCCTGACCACGTCGATCTACGACCGCTATATCGGCCTCGGCGGACGGTTCGACGATCAGGACGTCCGGACCCTGGCCGGGATTCTCGAGGAGCTGGGCGGGACGCCGATCAGCATCCGCTCCTCGGCGACGGACGAAGCCGGCGTGGCCGAGGGCGAGCCGGCCGTCCTGCGGGCCGGCGAGAACGCCTCGTTCATGCTCCCGAACAACCATCCCTCCTTCGGCCGGCGCTTCTCCCAGCTCCTCCTGGCCGTCCACTTCGTCTACCAGGACTTCCTGCGCAAGCAGCCGCCCGGCGGGACCGAGAAGATGGCTATCGTGATCAACCCCATCCCCGGCGTGTTCGAGGAGACGGACGCCGGACCGATCTATTTCCCGCTCGTCTCCGGCGTGGCTAACTCCCATTTTCCCTACGCCCTGAAAACGCAGGACCCGCGCGACGGGTTCGCCCGCCTGGCCTTCGGCCACGGATACGCCACAGTCCTCGACCAGTTCCCCGTCATCGCCATGGCCACGATCCGCGACCCCGTCCCCCTCCGGATGATGGGGCCGGGCCAGCGCCAATTCTACGCCCTCGACATGACGAAGAACGAGACGCTCTCCGGAGAGGAGCTCGAAACCATGCGGCTCCTCAGCGTCCGCTTCGCGCCCCGCTCCCGGCGCGAACCCCTCGGTCTGGACAAGGACACGATCACCTTCGCCGGCCCGGTCGAGGAAAACCGCTTCGGCTTCCGTGACGGCCTGCTCGAGATCATGGACGCCCTCCGGGGAGCGACGCGCGGCGAATTCCAGATCGAGTTCGTCTTCAACCTCGTCCCCGGGCCGGACGGACCGGAGGGAGTGTTCCATGTCGTCCAATTGACCGAGTTCCCGGATTTCGCCCACGAGCCGCTTCGCTTCCCCGATCCGCCCGGCCGCGTCTATATTGCGGCCCGGAGCTTCCAGGGACACGGAGTCAAACCGGACATCCGGGCCGCCGTCGTCGTCTCCCCCTTCCTCTACCGCGCGGACCGGCGGCTCGAGGTCAAGGCCCGGATCGCCGGATTGAACGCGGCGTTCAAGGCGAAGGGGGAACGATTCATCATGGTCGTGCCCGGCCGTCTCGGCAGCGGCAATCCGGAGTGGGGGATCCCGGCGGATTTCCGGGACATCGACCAGGCCGCGGCCATCTTCGAGTACGGCGTCGATGTAGCCGCCCGGGCCGAGCCGCTCCGCGAGCCCGAAGAGCTCTCCAAGGGCGGGATCTACGGCAGCCATTTCCTCTACATGATCCAAGGGGGATACGACGAGGATCAGAAGCGCCTCCGGACGCGGATGTACGGAACGCAGGGGACCCATTTCCTGACCAACCTGGTCGGGCAGAACATCATCTACGGTTTCGTCTCCCCTCTCGAGGACATATTCGATCCCTGGTTCTTCCAGCCGGCCGAAGGGGACGGACCGGCCTACGTCCGGACCTTTTCCCGGCCCGTAACGCTCTTCGCGGATTCGACGGTCCCCCGCTGCCTCGTCGCGGAGCCGGCATGATCCCCGAAGCCGCCTACGAGCCCCGCGTCCTCAACCCGGTCCGGTTCTCCCGGGCCGTCATCTTCGCCGCCGACGAGAGCGTGCGCCGGGCGGGCGACTCCCTGGCCGAAAGCATGCCCTGGACGAAGGTGGAGATCGGCCGCGGACCGTTCGCGCCCGGCCGGGGCGCGGACGGCGGGGCGACGGTCCGCGTCTTCGACGACGCCGGGCTCATCGTCTCGGAGACGGGGCGGGCCATGGAGGGAGCGGCGGACGAGCTGAGCGTCCTCCTCACCTTCAACGACTTCATCCAGGGCTCGCCGCCGGCGGAGGCCAAAGAGAAATACCCCTATACCGCCAAAGCCGACCTCGTCTTCGCCGTCGACCGGGCCGACGTCACCCCGGCGGCCATCATCGGCCCGGCCGCCCGCGCCGCCGAGGACCTCCTCAACATCCGGAAATATGCGCGCGAGCGGCGCTTCATCTTCCTGATCGTGGACGACGAGCCGCGCTGGTTCTCCCAGTTCCTCCCCGTCCTCTACGGGATCATCGGCCAGCGGGCCGACGTGCTCCTGGCCCGGACGTTCGAGGAGGCCCTCGAAGCCCTCTTCGGCGTCGTCCGGGCGGGCGAGATCGACCGGGCCCGCTTCAGGGAGCGCGGCCGCGGCGACGACGTCATCGGGTTGATCACGGACCTCTTCTTTCCCAAGGGCGGGACGCCCGCCGGCCCGGCCGGCCGGGAATTGATCGGGCTCGTCCGGGAATACTATCCCCGCATCCCCGTCATCGTCGCCTCGAAGGATAAGTCGGCCGAGGATCTCAAAGGCGAGGCGTTCATCCTGCCCAAGGGCGATCCGGGAAGCGCCTGGATCCTCCGGGACGCCATCCACGACCACACGGGCATGGGCAATTTCACGGCCACGGCCCCGGGCGCGGACGAAGCGATCCGCGTCCGCGACATCAAGGAGATGAACGACCTCCTGCTCGAGGCCGCCCGCGACACGAAGCGCGGGGCGGGGCTGCGCCGCGTGCTCGAGCGCGCGGCCGAGCGGGACGCCTTCTCGACCTGGTTCTACATGCACGGATTCCCGAGGCTGGGGGACGTCCTGCGCCCGCGCCAGGATCGCGGCTTCGCCATGGTCCACGAGCTCCTGACCGAGATCGAGAAGGAGCGGACGATCATCGAAGCGACTCCGCTCGTCATCGACGGAGAGCGCATCTTCAGCCTCGAAGAGCTGTCCGCGGTCCTCAAGCGCGTCGACCCGGCCCGCATTCAGCCCCTCTCCGATCGCGACGTCTTCTCGACCTGGCTCGAGCGCAAGGGCTTTTCCGGGCTGGCCGAGGATCTGCGCCCGATCCACGGCAGCGGCGAGCGCCTCCGCGAAATCCTCTCCCGGACGGTCGAGGATTGGATCCGGACCCACGGCGCCTAACGCCGGGCCGGATGTTGTCCCCAATTGAAAAGGGCAACAGATGTGTTTTCCCCCTTTGGAAAAGGGGGACGAAGGGGGGATGCGCATTCCGTTCCTTTAATTTTTTAGTTTTAGGAACGGAATGCTTCCAGGGGGCTGGCGCCCCCTCGGCGCTTCGCTGACCCTCCTTGGGCAGGGCTTGTGGCCCCGCCCAAATAAATCAAAAGAGCCGGAACCTGTCCACAAAGGGGGGAACCCATAAAAGGCTTGAAGAGCCTGTAAAGTTTTTAGGCGGCCCGGAGGTTCGAACCGGCGCGAGACGTCAAGGATTTTAACAGGTGTCTTCTATTTGGGACGTTTGAACGGCGCGTACGGGGCCGGCATCAGGGGAAAATTGGTTTGGGAGGTTGGTATATTTAATGCTGTGTCTTTCTTGAAGCGTCTTTTGCCGGCGAGGTTTGACTTTTTCGACGGCCCGGCGCAAAGTGAAAGTTGGGAATAAGCGCATGAAAGCCCGCCGTTTCCGAGCCGTCGCAGTCCTGTCGATCGCGGCCTTGTCCGGATTCGTCCTCGCCGCTGCCGGGCGCCCGGGGCAGGAGGCCGTCCGGGTCCAACAGCGGCCCATCGAGCACCAGGTCGTCGTGACGCTCAAGCTCATCCAGGTCTATGTCACGGACGGCAAAGGGAATCCCGTCTCCGACCTGACCCGGGACGATTTCATCATCTACGACAACGGTGAGCGGAAGACCCTGACCGAGTTCGAGCGGCATGCCATGAACGAGCGGCGTCCCGCGCCAAAGCCGGAAGCCCAAGCCGAGAAAGCCGCGCCGCCGGCGACCGAGCAGGCCGCGGCGGCGCCGGAAAGAACCGCCCTCGCCCGCAAATTCTTCCTTTTCTTCGATTTCGCCTTCAACAACCAGCGCGGAGCGCGCAAGGCCATCGACGCCGCGGTCAAGTTCATGGAAAAGGACGTCAAGCCGGGCGACGAGATCGGACTGATCACATACTCCCTGACCCGGGGCCTGTCCGTCCACGAGTTCCTGACCACGGACCACAAAAAGGTCCGGGAGGCCCTGGGCACCATCGCCGTCAAGGACGTCGCGGGTCGGGCCGACGAGATCGAACAGGAATACTGGCGCCAGGCGGCCGAAGGCACGGGACCGGCCACCCAGCTCGGCGGCGGCCAAAATGCCCCGCCGAACGAGGCCACTATGGACTGGCGGCGCCAGGAGGCCAAAGGCCAGGCCCAGAACTTCATCCTCAACCTGACCGAGCTGGCCAAGGCCCTCCGGTACGTCCCCGGCCAGAAGCACCTGATCTTCTTCTCGACCGGCGTCCCGAGCTCGATGATCTACGGGAACGTCATCGGGGGATACGGCACGAAAAACAAGTCGGATTTCGGCGATTTCGTCCTGCGCGAGCAGAACGAAGCGATGATGAAAGAGTTGGCCACGTCGAACTGCACATTCTTCGCTTTCGACACGCGCGAGGCGGCCAAGGTCGACTCCCTCTTCGCCATGGACGAGCAGACGTTCGGGACCGGCTACCGGGCCATGTTCACGACCGGCGGCGTGTCCCAGAACCAGAACCTCATGTTCAAGGACGAGAACGTCACCGGCCTCTACACCCTGACCAAGCTGTCCAAGGACACGGGCGGGCAATACTACTCGAACATCAACGCCTTCGAGGACAACCTCGACCGCGTCGTCACCTTGACCGGGACCTATTATGTCCTGGGCTATCCGATCGCCGCGGCCTGGGACGGCGAGTATCGCAAGGTCTCCGTCCGTACGACGCGGAAGGGCTGCGACGTCAGGGCCCAGTCGGGATATTTCAACCCTCTCCCCTTCAAGGACCTCTCCGCCCTCGAAAAACAGCTCCAGATGACCGACCTGGCCCTGTCCGACAACCCGATCTACCAGACCCCGATCGCGGCATCGATGAACGCCTTCTCCGGCCCGGACGACGACCGGACGCTCATCCTCCTGATGAAGCTCCCGCCGGAAACGCTCGACCACCTCAGCGCGGGAAAGTCGGAGATCGTCCGGTTCATCTTCGATGCGCGGGGCGACCTCGTCGACCTGCGTCGGTCGGAAGAAAGCCTCAGCCGGTTCGCCGAAAAATCCCTCTTCTACTCGACCCGGATCGCCCTCGACCCGGGCGAGTACAAATGCCGGATCGTCGTCCGGAACCTGGAAAACGGGACGGCGGCCGTAGCCACGGCGTCGGCCCTGGTCCCGGCGCTGTCGGCCCGCTCGCGGCCGCTTGCGCTCCTCCGCCCTCTACTCCTTACCGACGATACGGCCGGGGCCGCCTATCTAGAAGGCCGCTCCAAGCTGAACCGGACCGAAACGCTCATCACCCCCGAGCGGATGTCGCCGTACCCCTTCGACTACCGCAACTATGCCCCGCTCTTCGGGGCCATCCCGCGGGGCCGGAGGGCGATCGTGGCGCTGTTGCCATGCGTGGTGACGGGAGCCATCGACATGGAAGCGATCGCGCTCCGCGCGGCCTTGGTCGAAGCGTCCAGGGGGACGCGGACGAACCTCGCGATCCAGTGTCTCAACAGCGTCCCCCGGGGGGATGTCGTCTATTACCCGCTCGTCATCGGGACGGGCGATCTCGAACGGGGAACGTATCTTCTCTACTTCTTCGCCGAAGCCGCTTCCGCGGGAGCGGTCGCGCATGCATCGACGGTCTTGACGATCCGTTGACGGGGAGGAGCCGCCATGCGAGGTCGGAGCATGAGGCTGCGTTGGACGGGGGTTGCCGGATGCGCGCTCGCGGCCATCGCCGCGGCGGCGCAGACGCAGAAGCCCATCAAGCACGAGGTGACAGTCACCCTCAAGCTCGTTCAGGTCATCGTCACGGACAAGAACGGCAACCCCGTGACCGACCTGACCAAGGACGATTTCGTCCTGGTCGATGACGGAAAACCGGTCGTCCTGACCGAGTTCGAAGCCCACAAGCTGCCCGTGGCCGGGCCCGCCAAGGCGGACGCTGCTCCAGCGCCGGCGCCTCAGGAGAAGATCCTCCTCAACCGCAAGATCTTTTTCTTCTTCGATTTCATGAACTCGACCCCGCAAGGCGCCCTCAAGGCCGCCGAGGCCGCGCTCCATTTCGTCGACACGGGCCTCCTCCCGACCGACGAAGTCGGCGTGATCACCCTCTCCGCGCTCCGCGGCATTCAGGTCTACCAGGTCTTGTCCTCCGACCGGGCCGAAATCCATAAATCGGTCGCCTCGTTTGGCTTGGCCGGCGCGGGCGGGCGGGCCGAGGAACTCGAAGCCCAATATCAACGCCTTATCGAAGCCGGCGGGTTCGCCGACGCCCGGACCGCTTCGCCGCTGACCTACCAGGGCAGTTCGGCCGCGGCCGCCGCAGCCAACGCAGGCGGCATCGACGCCTTGATCGCGGACGCCCGATATGCGGCTAAAATGACGATGGAACGGCTGACCCGCTTCGCCCAGGCCATGCGCTTTGTGCCTGGGCAGAAGACCCTCGTTCTCTTCTCCTCCGGGCTTCCCGCCGGCACTCTCATGCCCCAAGCGGACGCCATCGTCGAAGGTAAGGTCCGGAAATCCTTCAGCGACCCCCGGGACTCGAACGCCGACCTCCGCACCGCTTATGAAGACCTCTGTAAAGAGTTGGCCGCATCGAACGTCTCTGTCCATCCCATGAACACCGAGGAGCTGAACGCCGCGTCCGAGATGAAAACCGGGGCGGCGACCCTGAGGTTTATGGCCGATGCCACCGGTGGACGCTACTACGGCAATATTTTCAACTATAAGGAGAGCGTCGCCCGCTTCCAGACCTTGACCGCGGCTTACTACGTCCTCGGGTATCCGGTCCAAGATTCCTGGGACGGCAAATATCATAAGATCAAAGTGACGGTGCGGCGGCCGGGATGCGTCGTTCGGACCCAGGAGGGTTACTACGCCTCCAAGATGTTCGGCGACTACGACCGCCTCGAAAAAAGGATGCATCTCGTCGACTTGGCCCTGTCCGAGAATCCGATGTCCCAGCGGCCCATCCGGTTCGAAATGGCTGTCCTGCCCGGCTCGGATAAGAACGGAGCCGGTCTTGTCCTTGTCGCCCGAGTCCCTCGTCCGAGAGCTCAGGGAGAAAGGCGCCCGGAGGATCGAGGCCGTGAGCCTCCTCTTCGACCGGGGGGATAACATCGTCGCCGAGGAACGGAGCGAGGAGGATCTGGACCGGGATCGGCGACGAATTCGCCTCCTTCGCCGCCGCGCTGCCCGCGGCGGGGGACGGACGTTTCGCTGCCGGATCGTCGTCCGGGACCTCGAAACAGGCGCGGCGGCCGTGGCAGGAGAGACATGGACGCCGCCGGCGGCCGGGACGATGGCTTCGTCGATCACGGCCCCGCTCCTGCTCAAGCCTGACCGTGGCGCCAGCTCTTCTGAAGACGCATCCGGTCCGGACGATACCGGGGACAGGCCCGCCGCGGACGCGGTCTCCGCTCTTCTCGGATGCGACGCCCGGCAGTATGCCCCGTATTTCGGCCGGACGCTCGCGGCGGAAACCGACATTTGGGCCGTCCTTCCCTGCCTGGACGCGAGGGCGGCGCGGCCCAAGATGAGGATTCGGGCGTTGCTCAAAGACAAGCTGACCTTCGAGGACATCCCGGTGCCTCTCGAAACCCTCTCCGAATCGCCCTGCTTCGGGGGAAGCCGCGTCCTCGTCCGGCTGACCATCCCCGCGGTCGAGACGGATGAATACACCTTGCGCGTGATTGCCGAGGACCCGGCGACGGGCGTGGCGGCCGAGATCGGCCGGGATTTCCTGATCGAGAAGAACGGAGCGGGGGCCGTAGGGGGCGGACGATGAAAACTCCGATCCTGCGGCGGCGTTCCGCTGTTTTCTCAACGATCTTGGCTTTGTTATTGTTGGGCCCTTTCCTCCCGGCGCGCGCCGAGGCTCAGACGGCCGCGGAGAAGCCCTTTGACCTCGCCGCGTTCCTCAAGACGGCGGCCCAGTATTGCGCCCGGCTCGAGAGCGTAGCCCTGCATTTCACGTGCCTCGAGGAGATCGATGAGAAGGTCGATCTGACCCGGGACATCGAAAAGCCGCTCGCGCCGACGGCCAATTGGTCGGTCGACCCGGGCGGAAGATTAGCCCCGGGGGCGACGAATCTGAGCCGGACGACCACGCGAGGGCAGATTTCGCTCGTCTACGACTATCAGTGCATCCGGGCCTTCAATGGAGCCGTGCGGGACACCCGGACGCTCATCGAGCAGAACGGGAAGAGGAAGCACATCCCCGAGGCGAAGCTGGATATGACGACCTTCGATTTTGGAACCCCGCTTCTCGCTCCGACGGGCGTTTTCGCGGAGCGGTTCCAGAAAGACTATGATTTCGTCATCATCGGGAGGGAGAGATTGAAGCGGATGCCGGTCGTCGTCATCGAGGCGAAGCCGAAGCCGGACGCTCCCCGGACGACGAACCTCTTCGGCAAGGCCTGGGTGGACGCGGCCACGGGCGATATCCTCAAGATCGAATGGGACGAAAGCCGGATCGGCCGCTACTGGATCTTCCAGGAGCGCGGCGAAAAATACAAGCTTAAGCCGCGGATCACGGTCACCTCGGATTTCAGCGTCGGAAAGAACGGCATCCGTTTTCCGACAAAGATGTTTATCGAGGAGGCCTATCTCAACGATCGCGGCCGCAAGTTCGTCCGCTCGGAAACGTCCGTCGCATATAAAGATTTTAAGTTCTTCACGGTCGATGTCGAGGTAAAATAGCGGCGCCGTGCACATCCGCCTTATCGATCCTCCACGTTTTAGCCGCCGGCTGGCGGCATTTTTGATCGCTTTGGCCGTTGCCCCTATCGCGCCCCAGCCGGCGCTTGGGCAGACGAAGGCCGCCGGGGAAAAGCCCTTCGATCTCGCCGCCTTCCTCGAAGCGGAGGCCGCTTATTGCCGCCGGCTGGAGAGCGCGGCCCTCGACTTCACCTGCAGGGAGACGATCGAGGAAAAGGTCGACCTGACGCGGGACGTCGAGAATCCTCCCGCCGCGGCCCCCGATTGGTCGAAACCCCCGGGCAGCCGGCTCGCCCCGGGAGCGACGATCCTGAGCCGCTCGACCGCGCGGTCCCGCCGCTCCCTCGTCCATCATTTCCAGTTCATCCGGAACCTCAAGGGCTCGATCCGCCAGACCCGCACCCTTCTCGCCGAGGACGGCCGGAGCCCGAGCGCGCCCGTCGCGAAGATCGAGGCGGCCAACCTCGATTACGGGAGGGCCCTCCTCGCGCCGGCCTCCCTCTTCGCCGAGCGGTTCCGGGGGGATTTCGATTATGCCGTCACCGGACGGACGAAAGTCGGGGGAAAGCCGGCCGTTATCGTCGAGGCCAAGCCGAGGCCGGAAGCCCTGGTCGCGCAAAACGTCTCCGGCAAGGCGTGGATCGAGCCCGAAACGGGCTTGATCTTGAAGATCGAATGGGACGAAAGCCGCGTCGGCCGGCAGGGGGTTTTCGGCAAGCGCGGTGAGAAGTACAAAATGAGCCCCCGGATCGTGGTCACGGCGGAGTTCGGAGTCGAAAAGAACGGACTCCGCTTTCCGACGCGGCTCGTCCTCGAGGAAGCCTATATCAATGAGCGCGGCCGGAAGTTCGTCCGTTCCGAGACGACCGTGGAATATGCCGACTTCAATTTTTTCTCGGTCGAAATAAAATAAGGCACTTCGGGTTTTCCCCTCTTTGAAAAAGAGCTCTGTTGCCTTTTCCAAAGGGGGACAACATCTCGATTTTTTTTCTCTTGAATAGAGTCTTTCATCGGGGAAGACTCATATGAATAGTCTGAGAAATCAGATATTGACAATCACACTATTATAGTGCACACTTTATTCGTGATTAATTATAAGGCAGAAAAATTGAAAAACATCACTTTGAGCGCCGACGAGGATCTCATCCGCAAAGTCCGGGAGAAAGCCCGCCGCGAGCACACCACGCTGAACGCGAATTTCCGGCGCTGGATGCGCCAATATCTCAACAAGAGCTCCAAGACGACCGACTTCCAAGCCTTCATGTCCTCGATGGATTACGTCCATCCGGGGCGGCGCTTCTCCCGGGAAGAGATGAATGAGCGCTAAAGCGTTCCTGGACACCAATATCTTCGTCTATTCCTTCGACCGGACCGATCCCCGTAAACGGGAAACCGCCAGGCATCTCGTCTCGGACGCCCTGGAGAACGGCTCCGGCATCATCAGCTCCCAGGTCGTTCAGGAATTCCTGAACGTGGCGACGCGCAAGTTCGTCATCCCCTTGTCCCTTGCGGACGCCCAGCGCTACCTGAGCGTCGTGCTCGAGCCGCTCTGCGAAATCTATACGAGTCCGGAGCTTTATCATCAAGCCCTCGAAATCGCCGACGCCTGGCGGCTCTCGTTTTACGATTCCCTGATCGTCGCGGCGGCCCTTCGATCCGACTGCGAGATCCTCTATTCGGAGGACCTGCAGGCCGGGCTCAAGATCCGGGGCTTGACCGTCCGGAATCCCTTCATTTGACTTTTCGGGGCCGCCCTCATTAAATAGGGGTTCTTGAACATCCCATCCGGACGCATCTTCGGTCCTCAAGGAGCTCCCATGAAAACTCTGTCGGAGAAGTCCCTGTACGCCCGCCGCCGGATCCTCATCTTGGCCATGGTCCTTGGCTTGGCCCTAGCCCCGGCCTTCGCCGGTCCGCAAACCGCTGCTCCGGCCCCCGCAAAGAAGGCCATGACCGTCGACGATTACGCCAAGTGGAAGACGATCAGCGGCCAGGCGATCTCGGCCGACGGAAAATGGGTCGTCTACGTCCTCGAGCTCACCAACGTCGTTGCGGCCGAAACGAAGCCGGTTCTGCACTTGCTGAACCTCGAGACGAACGCCGAAGTCACGGTGAACGACGCGTCCGCGCCCGTATTCTCGCCCGACTCCAAGTGGATCGCCTATCAGGTGGACCCGGGCGCCGCCCAGCGGGCGCGGCAAGGCCGCGGCGGCTCGGGATCTTCTTCGAGCTCGACGTCTTCGACATCGGCTCCCGCCGCTCCGCCTTCGACTGGCCAAGTCGGGGCTCCCCCCGCCGGCCAGACCGGGCCGGCAGGCCAACGCGGAGGAGGGGCCGCGCCGATCCCGCCGCGGCGGGTCGACCTACGGAACCTCGAGACGGGAGCCGTCCGCTCCTGGGAGAATATCGGGATGATCACCTTCTCGCCGACGTCGACCCACCTCGTCCTCCGGCGGCGCGGCGGGGAAGCTCCGGCAGCGGGCGGGCAGAGGGGAGGCGGGATGCCGCCTCAGGTGGCTCCCGCAACAGGCGCCGCGACGGCACCGGCCGCCTCGCGCGGCCAGGATGCCGTCCTGCTCGACTTGAAAACGGGACGCTTCCAACTCCTCGGCAGCGTCGCCGACTTCGCCTTCAACCGGACGGGCGAGCTCCTGGCCTTCACCGTGGACGCGGACGTCAAGGACGGGAACGGCCTCTTCGTTTTTGACGCCCGCAGCGGCCGCGTCACGGCGCTCGACAACGACGCCAAGGTCTACAACCGGCTCGTTTGGAACGACGACGGCACGTCTCTCGCCGTCCTCAAGGGGCTCGAGGTCGAGAAGATGCGGGAGAGGGACAATGTCATCGTCGCATTTTCCGACGTCCCGGCGGCCTTGAAGGACGGGGCGGCCCCGGCGGTTCCGGCCGTCTTCGAGCCGGCCAAAGCCGAAGGCTTTCCCAAGGGCTGGATCGCGAGCGACCGGGCCGCCCTCGCCTGGAGCGACGACGGAAAGCGAATCTTCTTCGGGATGAAGGAGCAGGTCCCGACGCCCGAGACGACCCGCAAATCGACCGACGAAGCCGCCAACGTGGACGTTTGGAACACGGAGGACGACCGGGTCCAATCTCTCCAGATGAACAGGGCCGATCAGGACCGCAATTTCACCTTCCGCGAAGCCTTCGACGTCGCGGCGAAAAAGTTCGTCAAGCTCGCCGACGAGACGATGCGCGACCTCGATGTCTCGGAGGACGGCCGATGGGCCGTCGGCCTCGATCAGCGCGCCTACCTCCGCAACGAAAAGCTCCAGCCGTCCGGGGACTATTACCGGGTGGACACGGCGACGGGGCAGAGGACGCTGATCGCCAAGGGCCAGCTGACCGGCCGCGGGCATGTCATCGGCATCCATCCCCAGGGGACCCACTTCCTCTATTGGAAGAACGGGGCGATCGTCGCCTACGACCTGGCCGCCGGGACGGCCAAAGCCCTCGGCGCCGGCAAGGTGAACTTCACCGATATGGAAGACGACCACCCCGGCATCAAGCCTTTCTACGGCGTCGCCGGCTATTCGAACGACGGCAAAGGTTTAATCGCGAATCACCGCTACGATCTATGGCTCGTCCCGATCGACGGCTCTGCTCCGAAGAACCTCACGGGGGGCGCCGGGGCGAAGAACGAGGTCCGTTTCCGCCTCCTCCGCGTCGAACCGCCGGACCCAACCCTCCCCCGCTCGGCGAGGGCCCGGTCCGTATTCGATCTCACCAAGCCTCAGACCCTGTCCGCCTACGGGGAATGGACTAAGAAGTCGGGCTATTATGAGCTGGCCAACGGGCAGCTGAAGGAGCTCGTCTTCGAGGACGCCTCTTACGGCAATCCGGTCCGGGCGATGAAAGCGGACAAATATCTCTTCACCCGGCAGACGTTCATCGAATACCCGGACCTGCGCGTCAGCGGGCCGGGGTTCAAGGATTCGAAGAAGATCTCGGACGCCAACCCGCAGCAGAGCGAGTTCCTCTGGGGGCACCGGCTCCTGTTCGATTACAAGAACAAGGACGGCAAGCGGCTCCAGGGGATCCTGGCCATCCCGGACGACTACAAGGCCGGCGAGAAGCGGCCGATGATCGTCATCTTCTACGAGAAGAACTCGCAGAACATGCACATCTACAACGCCCCGGCCTTCCTGCCCAGCATGGGCCGGATGCCGATGCAGGCGACGAGCGACGGCTATCTGGCCATGCTCCCGGACGTCCATTTCCGGACCGGGAACTCGCACTCCGACATGCTCGAGTGCGTCGAGGCGGCGACCAAGAAGGTCATCGAGCTGGGCTACGCCGACCCGAAGAAGATCGGCGTCTCGGGTCACAGCTACAGCGGCGAGGGCGCGGCTTTCATCGGGACGATGTCCAAGATGTTCGCCGCGGTCGGAATGGGCGCCGGAGTCGTGGACCTCTACAACGATTTCAGCATGCCCTGGGGCTGGGGCTACGGCTATCAGGGCGGGAGCGGCGACACCGCATTCAATTACTACCTCTACGACCAGGGACGCTGGGGCTTCTCGCCATGGGACAAGCCCGACAAATACCGTTTCGAATCCGCCCTGACCCACGTCCCGAACGTGACCGCGCCGTTCCTCATCATGCACGGGACGTCCGATCCCACGGTCGGCTTCATCAACGGGATCGCCTTCTACCATGCTCTGCGTTACAACAACAAGAAAGCCGTCCTGCTCGCTTACCCCAACGAGGGGCACGGGTTGCGCGGGCTGGCCAACCGGAAGGACCTGACGGTCCGTTTCTTCGAGTTCTTCGACTACTTCCTCAAAGGCGCCCCGGCGCCGAAATGGTGGACCGAGGGAGTGTCTTACTTGAAAAAGGATGCGCCCGCGGCACCTGCCGCGGCCCCGGTCCAGAAATAATTTAGATTATTTAAGCTAATCCACGGCTCCCCGTTTTATTTTGATTTATTTGGGCAGGGCCGCAAGTCCTGCCCAAGGGGGGTCAGCGAAGCGCCGAGGGGGCACCAGCCCCCTGGAAGCATTCCGTTCCTAATAGCTAATAAATTAGAGAACGGAATGCGCATCGGGGGACAGTATACGTAACTCCCGAATTCCCTAAATCGCCATCTCGGACAAGCGAGGTATTTCGTGGACTGTCCCCCCGATATTTCGCTTTTGATTTTTCGATTTTCTACCGATTCGGGGCTATAATCCGGCCATCGCGGGTGTCGCCGTCTCCATTCCAATCTGGTGAACGCGACCCGAGGAGGGAACATGAAAAACCGCGGTATCGCGGGGATCGTCTCCTTGTCGTTGATCGCTTTGTTAGTCTGCCCGTCCGCCTCGGCGGAAAACCGGAGGAAATTCAGCCTCGGTATCAACACCGGCGGGGCGCCGGTGGGGGCCTCTTCCTCGCCCGCTTTGAGGACCGGTGTCGAAGTGGGATTCCGCATGGGCCGGCGCCTGGCTCTGGTCGGGACCGTTTCGTATGGGACGCAATCCCTCGAAACGAATTCGACGTCCGGTTACTATTACTCCAAGGAAACCCAGACTTGGTCCGCCATCCCGGCGGCCTTGGTTGTCCGCTACGAAGCTGTGCTTTCCGATTCGGTCCTCGTCTCCATCGGCGCGGGAGCGGCGTACGCTTCGCTCGACCGGACCGTAGAATCCGAGACGAACTCCACCGGAAAAACTCAGACTTCGACGAGCGAACAATCCTTCCATGCCTGGATGCCCAGGTTCGAGATCGCGCTTGAGCTCTTCATCGGCAAGGCCCTCTCGCTCACGGCCGCCCTCGGGTACGAGTTCGGGAAAGCCGAACAACAATCGGCATACTACAGCCTGAGGTCGGTCAACGAATTTTCGTTCGGCGGTCCCACGGTCGTCGCCGGGGCGCGTGTGTATCTTTTCTGAAGGGGCCTGGAGGATCGGTTATGAAGACGAAATGGAAGATCGGTTCCCT
This sequence comes from Candidatus Aminicenantota bacterium, assembly GCA_963848835.1. Taxonomy (GTDB): domain Bacteria; phylum Acidobacteriota; class Aminicenantia; order Aminicenantales; family UBA4085; genus CAWKFB01. The sequence continues at coordinate 98,572 of CAWKFB010000008.1, forward strand.
CCTCCTTGCCGCAACGGTCCTCTCGGTCTCGCTTCAGCCGGCCGCGGCGGTCGGAGAGAGCGCCTTCGCGGCCCGGCGCGACAAACTCCGACTCACCCTGGGCGGTCAGGCGATCCTGTTCTCGGGAAACGAAGAAACGACAACCGGCTTGGACAAGAACTTCTATTATCTGACCGGCTTGGCCGTTCCCGATTCTTTTCTGCTGATGTCCGGAGATTCGCTGGCCGACAAGCTCTTTCTCGGGCCCTCGGCTTTCGGCCTCGTTTCAGGAGACGAGATCGTCCGGACGTCAGGGATCGTCAACGTCTTCCGGCGCGATCAGATCGGCTTATTCCTCGCCGCCGGCCTGGCATACGATCCGGACGTATATTTCTCCATCGCGTATGCGCCCTCGGACCCGGCGTATGTCTACCCTAGCTGTTTCGTGATCGAGCGACTCCTCGCCGGCCAGCCGTATTTCCGGCGGAACAGCCTCTCGCTCGCCGTTCTCCGCATGGTCAAGGACGCCAACGAGATCGAGCGGATTGCCCGGGCCTCCGATATCACCGGGCGCGGGCTCCTGGCCGGGATGGCGGCGCTCCGGCCGGGGATGATCGAGTCCGAGCTCCAGGATGTGATCGAAGACGGGTTTCGAGCGCTGGGCGCACCGCGGACGAGCTTCGCCTCGATCGTCGGCTCCGGCCCGAATTCACTCATCCTCCACTACCAGGACAACACCCGGAGGATGAACGCCGGCGAGGTCGTGGCGGTTGATGTCGGGGCGGAATATGAGCGCTATGCCGGAGACATCACCCGAACCTTACCCGTGTCGGGCATCTTCACGGCCCGGCAGCGCGAAGTCTACGAGGTCGTTCTCGAGTGCCAGCGTCGGGTCATCGAAGCCTGCCGGCCGGGAATCACTCTATCCGCGCTCAACTCGATCGCCACCTCGTATGCGGCGGAAAAGGGATACGGAGATTTCGTCAATTTCGCCGACTGGCGGCATACGACGTGCCACTCGCTCGGCCTGGACGTTCATGATCCCTTTGCCGGCTCGGCACCTCTTGCGCCCGGAATGATCATCACCGTAGAGCCGGGGATCTATCTTCCCGCCGAAAACTTCGGCATCAGCATCGAGGACGACGTCCTGATCACGACCGGTGCTCCCGTCATCCTTTCGGCTATCGTTCCCCGAACGCCGGACGGAATCGAGGCGCTGATGGCGGGACGCGTGCCGGCGGTCATGGAAGGCGGGCGGAGGAGCGGGAAGACGCCCCCGGTCCGGCGAGGCGCTTTTCCAAGATGAGCCGGCCGGCCTTGAAATCCATGTGGACCCGGTAGGGCCACAGGACGGGATTTCCGAGGAGGCCGGCCGCGTACCGCCCTCCGATCATATTCAGCTCGTCCATGCGGAACTCGTGGGCACTCTGCCCCTCGAAAGCGAGGGAGCCGAGAACGACCGGGACGCCATCGATCCGGTTTACGTATTGGGCCCCCTGGGCCCCCTGGATGCCGCCGCGGACGATCCGGGCCGGATCGAGCTTCGGCTTGATGTGCTCGGCGAAGAACGCGGCATCGACGAGATGCGTCGCCGCCGCCGTATCCAGGATATAGAGGGCGGGCGGCCCGCCGGCAAGGGACGCTTCGACGACCGTCTGGTCGAAAAGATGGAGCGGAACGTCGGCCGCGATCGCCGCCCGGTCGATGGCGGCTCGGAGGACATCGGGCCGATCGAGAGGATATAGAATCATGCGGCCCGCCTCGGCGTCGATCGTGACATTGAACCGCTTGAGGAGCCCGGTCCCGAGCAGACCTTTTTTCAGGCCGCGAAAGGTATGAATGTCCGAGACCATGACCGGAACATTCCGGAACGTCACCGGACCGAGCCCGACCTCGTCCAGGACGGAGAAGCGGACGGCGGCCGTCGCCGTCCCGACGCCCGAAGCCGTCGCGCTTCCGGTGAGGGCCAAGCCGATCTCTTCGGCTAGAAGCGGACTGACCGTCAGGAAATCGGCCGAGGCCGAATCGATGTCAAAGGGATATTCGCCTTTCCCATTGATCCCGAGGGAGATCATGCGGATCCGGGGATGCTCCGGACCCGTCAGGAGAGGAACCTCGATCCGGTCGAAACGTCCCTCCATTTGGAAGAGACGTTTTCCGGACAGGGCCCGGACCTGGTCAAAACCGTTCGTGAACAGCGAAGCGATAGGTTTGGATTCTCGGCCGTAACGCGCGACGGCCAGATCGCGAACGCCGGCAAGATCGTCCACGCGGCCGAGGTCCCAGGTCGCCCGCCACAGATGCCTCAGGGCCTCTTCATAGAATACCGCCGAAGGAACGGCGCGACGGAAATGGGCGACGGCCCCCGCCGCGTCGTTCCTGATGCGGGCGATCCGTCCGAGCCCGAGATGGGCTTCGGGCGTGTCGGGAGCGCCGGAAAGCGCTTTCTTGAAGAGCGCTTCGGCCTCGTTGATCCGTCCGGCCTTGAGCACGGCCAGGCCGCACAAGCCCGCAAGGAACGGGTCCAATCCGGCCGGATTCGACGAGAGGACCGTAGCGAGCCTGTCCGCATCGCGAAACGAATTCTCTTTGAGTAACGAGACGAGCCGTTCCGGACCGGACGCCTGAGCTTTTGCGGGGCCGGCCGTCGAGGCGGGGACGAATCCGAAGAAAGCGACAAGCCAAGGGAGAAAGAATAGGGTTCGGGTTCTCGTTCTCATTATTAGCCTCGAAGGGAATATGCCCGGCTCTCCATTTCCGTTTAGAATTCGGTACCTGAATACTCAATCACTTAATTCGATCCGGCAAATAATTAGGTGATTGAGTATTCAGGTACCGAATTGTTGCGGCGGAGATTAGCGGCGAGATAGGCGTTGCTGCCGAGATAGCCGAGCGTCAGGGCCGGGCCGACGACGACCGCTCCATTCCAATCCAGGATAAGGGTGCCGAGGGCGAACGCCGCCGTCGTCGCGGCCAGCTGGATCGCCACGGCGGCGCTGATCGGCGTCGTCCGGTGGGCGCGGACGAGGACGCCGCGCTCGAACGAAAGGACGGATTCCAGAAAGGGCAGCGCCACGAGGAGAATCCCCGGCAGGACGGCGAAAGCGGCCAGGTCAGGCGGCAAGCCGGAGACGGCCCGGTACCAGAGCGAGCCGAGCGGGGTGAGGACGATGGCGGCCATCGCCAGGGAGGCAAGGGCCCCGAGCCGCAGGCTGAACCGGCCCAGGACGCGGCGGACGTCGGCTGCCTCTCCAACGCAGGCGATCACGACCTCCTGGACGGCGATGCCGGCCGTGCGGAAGATGAAGGCCAATCCAACGACGACAGGCAGAACGGCCAGGGATTCGAGGGGCATCCGGCCCCGGGCCAGGAAGAACGTCGTCAGGGGATTGATGAAGAAGGACAGGAACGAGGTCAGAGCCAGGGGCGAATAGAACTTCATGACCGAGCGCCGGGTCATGCTGAGCCCGAACGCGCACGTCTCTTCGGGTTGGGCGCGGAGCGCGCGGATCGAAGGGCGGGCCATAGCCCGGCTGGCCAAACCCTCGGCGACGACGCCGGCCCCGAGCGCTCCCGCGCCCACGCTCGCTCCCGGAAGCTTCGCGATGAGGGCCAGAACGACGCCGGTCACGGCCATCGTCGCCAGACGGATCACGGTGCCCCAAGTCACGGCACGAGGTTTGTGATCGCGGATCAGGATTCCCTGATAGAAGCGGCGAAAACCAATCGCCGCCGGCCACAAAACAAGGAATATGATCGACCGGCCGGCGATGGCCGCGACGTCCGGCGTCAATCCGATGCCCCGGCGAGCGATGACGTCGAATACGGGCGGGAAGATCAGAATGGCCATGATCGCGGTCACGGCCCCGTTCAGGGCGAACGAGAACCGGCGGAGCTTCCGGTAGGCGACGCCGTCCCGGACGAGGGCGTTCGAGGCCGAGAGCATCATGATGATCGGCGACTCGACGATCCAGGCCAGGGCCGTGGCCACCCCGAACGCGGCCAGGTTCTCCTTGGCCGCCGGAAGGCGCGCGATCACGGCGGCCAGGAACGGGCCTTCGGCGGCCATCATGAGCCAGGTCGCCTCGAGGGGCAGCCAGAAGCGCAGAATGCGGCGCGTTGTCGGCGGCGGAGCGTCTGGCGGTGATTCGATCGGGTCCATCGGAAAACGCGTTAGGATACCATGTCCCGCGCCGCCCGACAAATTCCGGCTTGACTCAATATGGAGCGTATACTGATTGGAAATATGAACGAAGTTCTCGAACACAGCCCGCGCGAGCCAGGGCAAGAGCATGCGGGCAATTATTATTTTGGCGGGCGAAGGGATCGCCCAATCATCGGGACGCTTTCAAGATCCATCGTATTTATCTACCCCTCCTACCGCCCCTATGACTCGGGGCGGACTGCAAGTAAGCGTCCCTCGACAGCGGAACGGAGGGGGGGCCCCGCCTAATTCGGGGGGGAACCAGAAGGGTTCCAACGTGAGCGGTGGGCGATCCCGAAGCCCCCGGAGCAGATAAGACCCGCGCTCTTGCCCTTAGCGAGCCGAGCGGGCCTGTCCGAAAAACGCGAATCTATCTCTACGATTTTCTCAGCGGACGGCGATTTCGTAGAGCGAGACGCTGAGCGGCGGCAGGGTCAGCGTCCGGCCGAACGGCGCGTTCGGCGTTTCCTTGACCGTGACGCCGGGCTCCTTGCCCGGGACATTGCAGGCCATTTCGTCCGCCCCGGACACGAGATACAGCTTTGCCGTCGCGGGGAACCGCGCCCCCTTGATCGTCAGCGGAAGCGACAGGGCCGTCTTCATCGGATTGACCACGGCCACGGTCAGGACCTTCTTCGAGGCGTCCTTCCAAGCCGCGGCGACGTCGAGCGGCTGGGGCGATCCGCCTGCCTTCACCGGGATCGTCCCGTAATGGTTCCGGTAGAGCTCGAGGACGACGCCGGTGCTGTCCAGCACAGCCGCGGTCTTCGACGTCTTGATCGCCCCGATCACGTTCACGGTCTGGGCGTAGTTGGCCATAAAGATGATGTCGCTCTGGCGGAAGTATTCATGCAGCCCTTCGGCGATGCCGAGCGCGTCCTTGAGGAAATACTGGGTCCCCAGCTCGCCGTAAATGTGAGGCCCGTACCAGTAGTTCCACTCGTCCAGGGCGACGGGGATGAGCTTGCCTTTGAGGGCCGGGATGGTCTGCTGGTATCTACGGTGAGCGTCGGCGATCCGCTTCACCTGGCGCGGGGCGAGGTTGGCGTGGCTGAGCGTGCCGGGCTGGGTCTGGACGTAGAAATGCTCGCTCATGTAGATCCATGAACTCGGCCGAGTTTGCGAGCATCCCTTCGCTCCACGGCCCCACCTCGCCGACGGCGATGAGCTTGATCGCGGGGTCCTTGGCCCTCATGGCCGCGGCGAAGCGGTTGTGACGCTTCCAGTAGTCCTCGAGGGGCATGCTCCCGAGCTGCCAGTTCCCGTACATCTCGTTCCCGATGGACCACCACTTCACGCCCCAGGGCGCGGGATGTCCGTTCTTGGCCCGCATCTTCCCCATCGGCGTTTCGGGCCCGCCGTTCGTGTACTCGACCTCGTCGGCGGCCAACGTTTCGCTCCCCTGGCCGCTGTTCACGGCGATGAACGGCTCCGTCTTGATGAGCTCGCACAGCCGCATGAACTCATGGATGCCGACGTCGTTGTGCTCGACCCCCTGCCAGGCCGGATTCTTGCGCGGCGGGCGGCGGTCGGGATCGCCCAGGCCGTCGTGCCAGTCGTAGCCGCTGACGAAATTCCCGCCCGGCCAGCGGTAGACGGGGGAATCGAGCCGGCGGAGAAGCTCGAGGACGTCGGGCCGGAAGCCCTCGACATTGTCGGCGGGCATGAGCGAGACCGTCCCGACGCGGAAGGCCTCGCTCCCCGAGCTCGCGATCTCAAGCTTCGCCGCATCGCTCGCCGCTCCGGCCGTGAAAGCGAGCGGCACGGTCCGGTAATCGCCGCCGAGCTCGTTGATCGCGACGGTGGCCCTCGCCTCGGGGGCTTCGCCCCAGATCAGGCTGACGCGGACGGGCAGGGCGCCCGGGTCTCCGGCGATGACGATCCGGCCGACGTACTTCTTGCCCGCGAGGACGGCCAGGCCCTCCTGGACGATCCCGCCCGGCTCGCCTTTGCCGGTAAGCCGGATCTCGGGGGCCTGGACACCGACATATGGAAGGATCGGGTTCATCCGGACGTTGCGCGCGTTTCCGACGGCCTTCCAAGGCGATTCCTTGGCCCCGACGCCGTAGTAGAACTTGCGGTCCTCGAGCATCTCGGCCCAGATCCCCTGGTAGATGCACCGGCCGAGGTGCTCGATGAACTGGCCGTAGATGTACTTCGAGATCGGGGCGAGAGTCGTCGCCGCGTCGATGGCCGCCTGCGGCTTCATGGGGCGGGAGGAGAGGAGAGTGAGCTCGAGATCGTCGAACCAGGCCGCGCCCGTGGCCCGGCCGAAGCCGCCGAAGAGGCAGTTGATCGCGATGGAATCCACGGCGTCGAGGTCGAATTCGGTCTGGACGCAGGCCCAATCGCGCGTCCCGCTCACCGCGGGAGTCATGATGTCCATCCCGTGGACGTTGAAGAGCGCGCCTTTGGACGTCCCCGGGACGACATTCTCGACCCGGATGAAGCCGCTGAGCCGGTATTTCGAATAGGGCCTGACCGGTAGGACGATCTGGTAGCCCGCGTCGGCCCCGGTCTCGGATGAGATTCGGGCGCTTCGCTTTCCGCTGTGGGCGACGGCCTCATCGACGGCGAATGTCCCGCGGGCGCCGAAGTTGACGGGCCGCCAGCCCGCCGGCCGGTTCCCGTCCATGTCCTCGAACGAAGCGTTCGGGATGAGATTCGCCGCACCGGACGGGGTTTTCGCAGCCCCCTGCCCCGCCGCCGGACGGGCGATGGTATTTATAATCCCGGCGAAGGTAAAAATCGCGCAAACAATGATCGCCCGATTTGTCTTGCTCATCCTCTTCCCTCCTCGATGGAATAATTCGGGGGACAGTATACGTAATTCCCTAATTATTCGATCAACTATAAAACCGAATTCGGGAATTACGTATACTGTCCCCCGAATTATTTGATTTTCCACTCTTGGATGCCGGCGCTGAACTTGGCCGGCAGCTGGATTTCGAGCCGCAGCCCCGTCGTTTCGACCGGCGCGAATCTCACCGCGTTATAAGCATCCTTGGCCGTGCCGAAGGCGTCCGCGGCCTTCACCGGAACCCATTGCCCTCCCGCCCGGACGAACGCTTTCCACGAAACCGGAACGCGGCATTCGCCCTGACCCGTGTCGTCGAACCAATAGACCGACGTCTCGGATATCGTCACCGGCTTGCCGAAATCGTACTCGACCCACTCGGCCGTCCCCTTCTTCGGCCACCAGTGGAGATACCCGTGGTCGTGATCGTTCGAGTTCGCCGGCTCGAACTGGTCATGAACCGCCTCGACACCCTTTCCGCCCGGCGAACACGTCACCTTGGCCAGCGAGGCGATCGTCGGCTCGGGCGTGACGCGGGCCTTGTCCATGGACCGGGCCAGCCAGACTGCCATCTCGCCCCGGCCGCGGTGGGCCCAGGAATAATAAGGGATCAGGGTGAGGGGCTGCTTCCCGCTCACGGTCTTTCCCGCTTTTTCCCGATAGGCGGTCGCTTCGCCGGTGATCGTGACGATCCCGTTCAGGAGGTCGTCGCGCGGCACGACCTTGAGCGGCGCGACGTCTTCCAGGACGAGCGAGCTCGGCAGCCCCGCGTTGTCCGGCCATTCCGTGCAATAGACGAGCGGGCCGCGCTCGACGGCGGTCAGCCCGATGTCGGCCTTGACCTTCTCGTTGGCCAGGACCCGCTGGACGGGCGTCGGGAGATGGATCTCGACGACGTCGCCCCGCTTCCATTCGCGGGCGATCGGAACATACCCCTTCTCGATCGCGAGCGGGACGGCCTGCCCGTTCACCTTCACCGTCGGCTTTTCCTTCATCTCTCCGGCATAGCGGTAGAGATCGCCCGGGGATCGGCCGGCCCAGCGCCCAGCCCGGGATGCGGACCATGAGCGTGAGCGGGCCGGCGTTTTCGGGACTGACGGCGATTCGGACATCGCCCAGCCACGGGTACTGCGTCGTCTGGACGAAAAGGACCTTGCCCGCCGGCGTCTCGACCTCGGCGTCGCCCTGGTTGTAGAGGTTGACGAAGACCTTTCCGTCCGCGACGCCGTACATGAACCCGCCGAACTGGGCGATGAACCGGGCGACGTTCGGCGGGCAGCAGGCGCAGGTGAACCAGGGCGTCCGCTCGTGCTGGCCGTGGGAGGCGAGCGGGTTGGGGTAGAAAAAGAGGTCGCCGCTCATCCCCGCGCCCGAGAGGAAGGCGTTATAGGCCGCCCGCTCGAAGAGGTCCATGTAGGTCCCGTCGGCGTGATAAAGCGCCATCCTCCAGTTCCAGAGGGCCAAGGCGATCGTGGCGCAGGTTTCGGCGTAGCCGCTCGGGTTCGGCAGGTCGTAGGCCGGGCCGAAGCCCTCGATCCCGCCCGCGGCGCCGATGCCGCCGGTGAGGTAGAGCTTCTTGGTGACGACGTCGGTCCAGATCTTGTCGAGCGCGGCGATGTAGCGCGTCTCGCCGGTGAGGGCGGCCACATCGACCATGCCGGAATAGAGATAGGCCGCCCGGACGGCGTGCCCGACCGCCTCGTCCTGCTCGACGACCGGCTTGTGGTCCTGGGCGTAAGTCCCGTAGAGCTTATGCCCCGCGGCGTTCCCGCGCTGGTCGATGAAGAATTTGGCTAAGTCGAGGTATTTCCTCTCCCCGGTCGTCCGGTAGAGCTTGACCAGGCCGATCTCGATCTCCTCGTGGCCGGGCGGGAGCTTGAGCTGGCCGGGCGCGGGCCCGAAGGTCTTGAGGATGAGCTCGGCGTTTTTGATGGCCACGTTGAAGAGGCTCTTTTTTCCCGTCGCCTGGAGATAGGCCACGGCCGCCTCATACATATGGCCGGGACAATACAGCTCATGGCTGTCCGCGAGGTTGAGCCAGCGCTCCGGGCCCGACATCCGCGGCGGAGCCTTTGGATTGATCGTCCGCGCCGTGTACAGGTACCCGTCCGGCTCCTGAGCGGCGGCGATCTTCTCGATCCAGACATCGATCTTCCTCTCGAGCTCGGGATCGGGCTTGAGCATCAGGACATAGGCCGCCGCCTCGATGACCTTGTAGACATCGGAATCATCGAACGCGTACGCGGACTGGAGCTTCCCTCCGGTCGCGCCCTTGAGCGCGGCCGCGGCGAGCTCGAAGTTCCGGATCCGCCCGGTCGCCTCGCATTCTTTCATCTCATGGGCGATCGTGACCTTGATGTCCACGGCCTGGCGGTCGCCCCAGAATCCGCCGGCAAGCGTGACCGCGGTCATGGGCACGGCTTTGACGGCATAATCCGGCCCGGGAGCCGATCCGCCGGCCGGCGGAAAGGAAATGAGGGATAAGCCTGCGGTCAGGATCAGGGCGATCGAGCGGACGGGATGGAGCATGGGCCGAACCTCCTGTAAAGGCGATTTTATCATACAAGCCGGGCGGAAATAGTATAATGAGCCCTCAACATGGAAGTCCCCCCGGCGGAATCCCGCCCCCGGTTCAATCTCGGCCACGTCTGGCTCATCTCGGCCGTGGCGGCCATGGGCGGGCTCCTCTTCGGCTACGATTGGGTCGTCATCGGCGGAGCCAAGCCGTTCTTCGAGCCGTTCTTCGGGCTCGCGAGCGAGGCCGTCCGGGGATGGGCGATGAGTTGCGCCCTGGTCGGCTGCCTCGTCGGAGCCCTCTTCACGGGCGGTTTGAGCGACCGTTTCGGCCGCAAGCGGCTCCTCATCGCCGCCGCCCTCCTCTTCGCCGCTTCGTCGGTCCTCACCGGCTGGGCTCCGTCCTTCACCCTGTTCGTCGCGTTCCGCATCCTGGGCGGCAGTGGCCATCGGCATGGCCTCGAACCTCTCCCCCGTCTACATCGCCGAGATCTCTCCGGCCCATCTCCGCGGGCGCCTCGTGACCCTCAACCAACTCACGATCGTCATCGGCATCCTCGCCGCCCAGATCGCCAACTGGCTCATCGCCCGGCCCGTTCCGGAAGGCGCCGGGGCCGAGCTCATCCGGTCCTCGTGGAACGGGACGCTCGGCTGGCGGTGGATGTTCACCGCGGTCGCGGTCCCGGCGCTCGCTTTCTTCGCCGGGGCGCTCTTCATCCCCGAGAGTCCGCGTTGGCTGGTCAAGAACGGCCGTCCCGACCGGGCCCGCCGCGTCCTGGCCAGGATCGGCGGCGCCGCTTACGGCGAGTCGGAAACGGCCGCCGTCCAGGCCACGATCTCCGCCGCGGAAACCGGCCGCGTCCGGTTCGGCGACCTCCTCGAGCCACGGATGCGCAATATCCTCTTTATCGGCGTCGTCCTCGCCGTCCTCCAGCAGTGGAGCGGCATCAACGTCATCTTCAACTACGCCGAGGAGATCTTCCGGGCCGCCGGCTACGGGGTCAGCTCGATCCTGTTCAACATCGTCATCACTGGAGCGGTGAACCTCGTTTTCACCCTCGTCGCCATCCGGACGGTTGACCGCTTCGGCCGGCGCGCCCTGATGCTCGTCGGCTGCGCCGGGATCGCCCTCTTTCACGCCCTGATCGGCCTCGGATATCTCTTCCATCTTCGCGGGCCGGCCGTCGTCGTCTGCATCCTGGCCGCGATCGCGAGCTACGCCGTCTCGCTTGCCCCGATCACCTGGGTCCTGATCTCGGAGATCTTCCCCAACCGCATCCGCGGCGCGGCGGTCTCCGTGGCCACGTCGGCACTCTGGACGGCCTGCTTCATCCTGACCTACACCTTCCCCCTGCTGAACGGGGCGCTGGGACCGGCCCTGACTTTCGGGCTCTATTCGGCGATCTGCCTGGCCGGATTCGTCTTCATTAAGCTCCGCGTGCCCGAGACGAAGGGCAAGAGCCTCGAGACGATCGAGCGCGAGCTCGCCGCTTGATACGGCTTCATCAAAATATCTAAAAAATCACTTGACACGCTATTTTTTTGGGAATAATAATTAGACAAACGATTGTGCCAAACGATTGCTCCAATCGATTGCGCGATATTTGAGCTAAGGAGCCAAATGTCAGCTGAAACTGATGGAGAATTCAAATCGGCTCCGATCTTGCCCGCTTTAGGCAACTATTCTATTGATCATCGGGATAAGGGAGGCACCATGTTCATCAAACGCATGAGGATCGCTCTGGTTTTCGGACTCCTGGCTTTCACTTTAACCGGCCCGCTTCCGGCCCAGATCACGACGGGCACGATGCGCGGGACCGTCAGCGACGGCCAGGGGCTGCCGCTTCCCGGCGTCACGATCGAAATCTCGAGCGAGGCGCTCATGAGCCCGCGGTCGGTCCTCACCGACGCCCGGGGGGGCTACCGCTTCCTCTACCTTCCTCCGGGACGCTACACCCTCTGCGCCAAGCTCGCGGCCTTCGAGACCTGCTGGCTCAAGGGCGTCCCCATCCAGATCGGCCAGACCGCGACGGCTGACGTGGTCATGAAGGAAGGAACGATCGAGACGACGGTCAACGTCACGGCCGAGCGTCCGAACATCGACGTCGAGAGCAGCGCGAAGAGCTACACGATCACGACCGAGCTCCTGCAGACCGTGCCGCTCGGACCGCGGGTCAGTTACATCGACGTCTTCTTCACCCTGCCCGGCGTCGCCGGCGTGTGGGGGAACTCCCCGCTCGTCAACGCCGCGAGCGTCACCCACAACCTCCGGCCGGGCTGGACCTACATGTTCAACCAGCACAACCAGGACGACAGCTACGAGAACAAGATCGTCATCGACGGGATGGAGATCAACGACTCGATGAGCGGGACCTCCTACTACAACTTCAACTACGAAGCGATGGAGGAGATCGACGTCAAGACGGCCGGCGCATCGGCCGAGTACGGAAACGCCCGCTCGTCTTTCATGAACATCGTCACGAAGTCTGGGGGCAACACCTTCAAGGGTTCGGCCTTCGTCCAGTTCCGGCCCGAGTCCTGGAATTGGACGAACGTCACCGCGGGCTCCCCCAGCGCGACGAGCTACATCGAGCCCAACATCACCCTGAGCGGGCCGGTCCTGAAGGACAAGCTCTGGTTCATGGGCTCCTACAAGTACAACAACGAGAATTATGTCTACCCCGATACGATCGTCCTCGACAAGATCGTCCGGGAAACCCGGGGCCATATGCCCTACTTCAAGCTGACCTTCCAGCCCACGCCCAAGCACACCCTCAGCGCCATCTACCAGAACGATTTCAACACGATCGATCCCGCCGCCTTTCCGAACACCGTCTATTCGACCATGGACACGTCGTACCGCGGGGAACGGGGCGGCCCGATGTATTCGCTGACGTGGCGCTGGCTCGTCTCGGACTCGGTCTTCTTCAACTTCGTCGCGGGCTACCAGCACAAGCCCCGGAGCAACTTCTCCCGCACCCAGAACCCCCTCTATACGTACACGGAGCGGTTCCAGGCCGGTTCGGCCCTCCTTTACGACAAGGGCTACGGCGAGGAATACTTCTCCGTTCGCGACAACATCCTCTTCTCCGGGAACCTGACGTATCTCGTAGGCGATCTGGCCGGGACCGGCGCCCACGAATTCAAGGCCGGGATCGACATCCGGCCCTACCAGTACGCCGATTGGACCCGGAAGTACAACGAGGACGCCCTCGGCTTCTACCAGTACTCCTACGGCCTCGACTACGCCAATTACGGCCTGAGCCAGCCCTACGTCTACCGCGGCTACCAGAGGAAGGCCCCGGCCGGCGCCGATCAGACCCAGTACACGAACGCGGCCAACTGCACCAGCCAGAACTTCTTCCTCCAGGACAATTGGCTCGTTTCAAAGAACCTCAGCCTCCATCTCGGGCTCCGCCTGGAGCACCAGCGCAACGACCAGTACTGGCGGGACGAGATGGACCCCTCACTGGATAAGATCTATTCGGGCATCCGGAGCAACGTCATCCTGGAAGGCACCGGCCTCGCTCCCCGCCTCGGACTGACCTACAACTGGGAGAAGGTCGGGGTCTTCAAGCTCCACTACGGCAGGTACTACGAATACGTCGGGACGGGGGACTACTTCGAGGAATCCCGGTTCATGGCCACGGTCCAGTACCGGATGGCGGCGGCCGACATCGGCAAGGGCCCCGAGGCGATGACGATCTTTTCGGACCCGGCCGTGCCGCTCAACGCGGATTACAACAAGGGCCTGAAGCCCGAGTACAACGACGAGTTCGTCCTCTCGTTCGAACGGGAGCTCCCCTGGAACCTGGTCTTCGACACGACTTTCATCTACCGGGTGAACTACCCGTCCAACACGGAGGAGGTCAACGCCGTCTTCCAGAACGGGGTCTTCGTCGACCGCCGCTTCCCCGAATTCGACGGGATCCAGATGAAGACCTGGTACGGGGGGGACGACCGGCGCTGGAAGTTCGATTACAAGGGTCTCCTCTTCAACCTCAAGCGGAACTTCAGCGGCAAATGGGGCTTCATGGCCAACTATTCCCTGATGTGGCGGAATTACTACCAGGTCCAGTGGGACACCTACGATCCCCGGCAGTTCGTCTACGCCGATTCGGGCGCCCTGAACTGGACGAACTACGGCATCCGCTGGGCCTTCCATCTCTCCGCCTTCTATCGCCTGCCCTTGGACATCCTCGCCTCGACGTTCATCTCGGGAAATTCGGGCACCTACCTCCAGGACGAGACCGGCGACTACGCCTGGGACGCGACCGCTCCGCTGGTCACGATCTCCAACGGCCGCCGGGTCAGCGACATCGTCTGGCAGGCCCGGAACGCGTACTATGTGGGCAAGAAATGGGGCGACAGCGGCCGGACCACGGATAACCTCTGGAGCGTCAACGCCCGGCTGGCCAAGGGCTTCACGATCGGGCGGTTCCGCCTGGAGCTGACCGTCGACGTCTACAACGTCTTCAACTGGAGCGCGTACAGCAGCTTCGGCAACGTGGACATCCGCCGCGATTACGTCGACAGCAGCGGGATCAACCAGTACGCGCGGAAGACGAGCCCGCAGTCGCCGCGCGCGGCCCAGCTGACACTCAAGTTCGAGTTCTAAGAGAATTGAGCGTTTCTTAATTTTCGGGCCGGCGGGCCGGCCCTCCTGCGACACCCAAGGCCCGCCGGCCCCTTTCTAGCCCCGGTTCTCGTCCGGCGTTCCTGGTGGACGGCTTAGCGGCCGCTCCCCAGAAGGGCGCTATAACATTTCCATTCGAGGGACATGTCCCGGCTCAGCTTCCGGCCCCCGAGCGCGAGGCGAAGCAGGGCCACGGGCTTGCTTCCTCCCTGGATCACGGCGTCGTTGAAGCGTTTGAGCGTCATCTTTCCCGAGTCGACGAGCTCGCGCTTGACTTCCCAGATCTGGAGCGCGCCGAGCATGTAGGCCGCCTGGTAGAGAGGACCGTAACTTCCGGCGAACGAGCGCCGGACCTCGCCGGCCGCGTTTTCCCGCTCGTGGCCGACTTTGGCGACGAGGTAGTCGATGCATTCCTGCGGGGACCATTCGCCGAGGTGGAACTTCAAGGAGAAAACGATCCGGGCGCAGCGGTGCATCCTCCAGAAGAGCGCCCCCACGCGGTCCGCCGGCTTGGCGTGGAAGCCCTGGTCATACAGCAGCATCTCCCAATAGAGCGCCCAGCCTTCGCCCCAGAAGGACGTGCCCAGGTTCCCCTGGACGCCGCCGAACCGCTGGCTCATGAATCCCTGCATGTTGTGCCCGGGGATCATCTCGTGGAACGCGGTCGCGTGAGAGAAGTGGGGGTTGTTGCCGCGCATGCTCTGGAGCTTCTGGGGAGTCGTCATCGTGCTCGTCGGATAGGAGACCGAGATGACCGCCCCGCCCGTGAAGAACGGATTGACGAGCTGGCGCTGCGGCGACATCATCTCCATCCGGAGCGTTTCCTCCTCGACCTCGGGGACGGTGAGCAGGTCCCGGGAGCGGATGAACGCGACGGCCTGGCGGAGGAGGTCCCGGATCACGTCCGGCTGGCCGCCCGGCTCGACGGCGGTTTCCTTGACCTTCTCCAAGGCCGCCCGCCAATCCTCTCCGAAGCCCAGCTCGCCCGCGGCCTTCTTCATCTCGGCTTCGCACCAGGCGTACTGTCTTTCGGCCAGGATGATGAGCTCGTCCGGCGTGTAAGGGATAAGCTCCTCGGATAGGCTCAGGATCAAGGCCTCGCGCCCGATGGGGCGGCCGGCGATGCCGCTCGCGTCGGCTTTGACCGGGGGCTCCGGCGCGGCCGGCCGCCCGGCCCTGGCCAGCGAGACGTCCAGTGTGTTGCGCATATAGAGATAGTCGACCTGTGCGTCCCGGCTGAGCTTATCGAAAGCGATCCTCTTCAAAGCGTCCCGCCAGGCCGCGAGCGTCTTCATGTCCGGCGGCCGGACCGAAGCCTCGCTCGAACGGCCTCCGCCGCCCCGGCCGCCGCGGCCGAGGGCCCCCCGAAAGCTCTGAACGACGCCGCGCATCTCGTCCGGCGGGACGGCCAGCAGGGCGGCGAGGTCCGGGACCTCGTCATGAGGCGGGGCGGGCGCGGCCGGGACATCGACCGGCGGCGCGGGGGGGACGGGGACGTCCGGAACGGCCGGGGCGACCTTTTCCCTAAGGAAAGCCTCATATTCCTCGAGCGCCCGGTCCGTATCCTTATAGGGCTGGGCCATCCACCAGGTAAAGAGAGGATCATAGTCGTTGTAAAAGCCGAACCAGCCGCGGAGCACGCCGCGAAGGTCCTTGACGGCGTCGGCGGTTCGGACCGCCAGGCCGCGAGCCGGGACGAGGCCGCCCAGCCGGGAGGGATCGTTGAGCGAGGCCTCGAGGGTTGACCGGACCTTCCCAACCTCCGCGGCGGCGCCGGAAAGGACGACGGCGGACCGACGGGCGTTCATAGTCTCCATACGAAGCCTCGCCTCTTCGAGACCGGCGATCGTCCCGCCGAAAGGAACGAGAGAAGCGATCTGAGCGGCCGCGGCCGCATCGGCTTCGACCCGGCCCGCGTTCTCCCGGACCGTTTTGGTCAAAGCCGTCAGGTCGGCCTTCTCCGCGGGGGCGAGGCCGGCCGTCGGCAGCTTGTCGAGGGCGGCCGCCCAGTCCAGGTCGAACCGCTTCAACCGGGAGAAGCGGACCGGCGAAACGGCGTGATAGAATCCGCTCAAGAGGTTTCTGTCGGCATCGTAGCGCGCCGTGACAAGGCGGACCGCGCTCTGCCTGGGGATGAGGAGCTTTTGGAGATCGCCCGGGACGGCTGCGGCCGGCCGGGCGGCCTGGGGAAACGCTTCGAGAGCCGATACGGCGAGGATCAATCCGGCGAGGATGAGGAACCGTTTCTTCATGTTACCGCCTCCAGTCTAAGCCATTCTCTACATTTTGACGTCCCCGGGTCAACCATGTAAACTCAATTCCTCGCCCCCTCAACGCGATCCGGGAGAAAAAACGCATGACCAACGGCATACGAACGGCCTGGCTTCTTCTTGCCGCGACAGTTTCGGCAGGGTTCCTGTCTCCGGCTTCGCAGCTTCCCGCCGTTCCCGCTCCGCCCAACGAACCCGCCCGGATCGAGTTCTCGAACGGACGGCTCTCGGTCACCTACGCCGGGAAGGCTATTTTCGACGCCGCCGTCTCGGGGGATCCCGCCGGGACGATGTTTCGGACGGAAGTATACCGGGACGGCAACAGGATCGAGCAGGTCGCCCTGCTTTTCGGGAGCGAACGCGATCCGCTCGCGGTCGAAGGGACGGTCCGCGCCGGCGAGGAAGCTTTCGCCTGCGAAGCCGACCGCCGCGACCGCCGCGGGGCCGGACCTGTCATCGTCCGCCATGTTTCGGGGATGAGCCGGAGCCTCCTCAACCGGGCCGTCTACGACCGGCGTTCGGACTGGGTCTTATCCGTGGACGCCGGGCCGGGGGCGACCGTTCTCCCCGCCAAGCTTGGCCCCGACGGCCGGTCCTTCGACCTCCGGGCGCAGGGCGCCGAGATCGTCCTCCGCTTCCGGCCGCGGTTCTACCAGAAACATCGCGGGCTCCCCTTCTATGAGCCCTGGACCTACAAGCCCTGGCCGGGATCGGTGGCCGGCTGGATCTCCTGGTTCGCTTTCTACGACGCCGTGACGGAGAAGGACATCGTCGAGACGGCCGAAGCGTTCTCCGAAGCGCTCGGCCCGTTCGGGTTCGACATCCTCCAGATCGACGACGGCTACCAGCGCGGCACCGGCGCGCCGGAGAGCTGGCTCGTCCCCAACGCCAAGTTTCCCCGCGGCCTCAAGTTCCTGGCCGATTTCATCAAAAGCAAGGGCCTCACCCCGGGCCTCTGGACCGCGGCTACGGTCGCGGATAAGGCGTTTGTCGACGCCCATCCGCGGTGGTTCGTCCGCGGCGCCGGCGGCGTTCCGGCGCGCGGCAACTGGATCAGCTACGCCCTCGACGCTTCGGTCCCCGAAGCCCTCGATTCCGTGGTCAAGCCGCTCTACCGGGGCCTGATGGACCAGGGATGGCGATACATCAAGCTCGACGCCCTCCGCCACCTGCGCTACGAGGGCTACAACGCCAACCGGAGCCATTTCGAGCGGACGAAGACGGACCTCGTCGCGGCCTACCGGAAATACGTGCAGACGGTCCGGGACGTCATCGGCCGGGACACCTTCCTCCTCGGCTGCTGGGGCATCCGGCCCGAGCTCACCGGGCTCATCGACGCCTGCCGCATCGGCGACGACGGCTTCTCCTACGCCGGCCTGGCCCAGTACAACTCCTTCAACAACGTCGTCTGGCGGAACGATCCCGACCACATCGAGCTCAACGAGGACGGCTGGCGCTCGACGCTCGTCACGACGCTGACCGGATCGCTGTTCATGCTGACGGACAAGCCGGCCCTCTACCGGACCCCGGCAATCGAGCCGGCCCGGCGGACGGTCCCGGTGCTCGACACCCGCCCCGGCCAGCTCTACGACGTCGATCCTTCGCGCTCCGCGCTCCTCGGGCGCGTCGACTCCGAGGTCAGCGGCAGCGGCCCGCGCCCCTTCGACGGCGGATACACTCCGGCCTGCTTCCTCTACTCTCTCGAGATCGACCGGCCCTTCGAGAATTGGCTGGCGCTCGGGCGGACCGGAGGCGAGGACCGGGACATCGCCTTCGCCGACCTGGGGCTCGATCCCGGCCGCGAGTTCTATGTCTTCGAATTCTGGACGAAGCGGCTCCTCGGGAGCTTCGGCGGCTCGTTCCGGCCGGGGCCGATCGACCCCAAGTTCCGCTCCCAGGCATTCATCATCCGCGAGCGGAAGCCGGTCCCCCAGGTCATCGCCACAAGCCGCCACGTCACCGGCGGCGGCCCCGACCTCCTCGAGGCGTCCTGGAGCGGGGCGGCGCTCGCCGGACGGAGCCTGACGGTGAAGGGCGATCCCTATATCCTCTATCTGACCGAGCCCGCCGGCTGGGCGTTTGAAGCCCTGGATGTCCGGGGCGCCAAGCTCGCCCGGACCGGGCGCGACGGGCGGATCCTCCGCCTCACCCTGACGCCCGAAACGGGCGGGGAGGTCGCCTGGACGGCCCGGTACGCCGCCCGCGAAGGCCGCGCCGGCATGGAAAATTGAACCGATTTGAGGGATAATACGTAAACAGCAAGGAGGCCGATATGACCCCATTCCACCGCCGGTTCGTTTCCGTCCTAGGCGGGCTTCTCGCGATCGCCTTTCTGAGCGGGACGCTCTCGGCCCAGGCCGAATACCGCGGCCGCATGTTCATGGGGGGAGGTCCCAACCGCGCGGCCGTCGCCAACGTCAAGATCGTCGTGGATGGATTAACGACGGCCGAAGAGGTCGCCCGCTACCAGCAGCTCCTCGCCGCGGGCGATATCGAAGGATTCTACCAGACCTTCCACACCCTGAAGAAAGGATCGCTCCAGTTCACCGGCGGCCTCGGCCTGAAGATCGATTTCTACGCCGCTTCCGAAATCCAGACCGAGAAAGGGGCCAGGCTCTTCATGGCCGCCGATTCACGGAGCCTGGAGACGGGCGTCAGCAAGCGGACCCAGGGGAGCTACCTCTTTCTCGTCATCATGCTCGACATCGACGCCAAAGGCAACGGCGACGGCCAGCTCTACGAGGACGGCAAGCTCGCCTTCGCCTCGAACGGGGAGCTGATCCTGCAGTCCTACATCACGACCCCCAAAGAAATCGTCAACGTCAAGAAGACCAAATGACCGTTTTTGAGGAGATTCCAATGAACAAGAAACGCGCACTTCCGCAAGGGATGAAGGCTTTCGCCCTTCTTCTGACCGTGTTCGTCGCCGCAGGCGGAGCGGCCGTCACGTCCGTTTCCCCGCAGGGAGCGGTGACGCTGACCTACCAGTTCCCGGAGAGCCGGACGCTCTCCTACCGGACCTCGGGCACGCAGATACAGAACATGGAGGTCATGGGCCAGGCCATGACGACCGAAAGCGTCTCGAGCACGGACTTCACGGTCAAGGGCAAGGGCCTGAAGGACGGGAACATCGTCCTCGGGGTGACCATCGACGCGGCCAAGTCCGACGTCTCCTCGCCCCAGGGCAACTTCTCGCCCGACTTGAGCGTGATCGTCGGCAAGAGCTTCGACATGATCGTCTCGAAGCTGGGCAAGGAGATCGACGTCTCGGCCGCGGAGGCGATCAAGTACGACATGCCCACGGGCGGCCAGCGGGACCTGAGCTCGGGCTTCCAGGCTTTCTTCTCCGACGTCCCCGACAAGCCGGTCAAGATCGGCGACACCTGGCCGTCCGAGGACACGATCATCCAGAAGGAAGGCACGGGCGAGACGCGCATTCACTTCACGAACGTGAACACCTTCGACGGGATCGAGACCGTGGACGGCTATGAGTGCGCCCGGATCAAGGTCGCGGTCAAGGGGGCGGTCACCGGCAGCCTGGAGCAGCAGGGCGTCGGCATCTCCATCGACATCAAGATGGACGGCACGGACGTCTGGTACTTCGCCATCAAAGAGGGCATCTACGTCAAATCGGACATGAAGGCCAGCATGGCCGGGGTCGTGGCCGTCGGTGAGCCGGCCAACATGACCATCCCCGTGACCGGCGAGAACCGCCAGTCGGCCTCTTTGATCAAAAAATAGCTGGAATAGATCGGTACCTTATAGATCGGTACCTGAATACTCAACCTCTTAATTCGGTAACGTATTGATAAGAATGATAGTTACCTGTTTTCGACAATCGGCTCTTCGGACTTTTCAATGGATTCCCCTATTTGAGGGCAAGTTCCATCTCTTTTGTTTCATTTGGGCAGGGCCACAAGCCCTGCCCAAGGGGGGTCAGCGAAGCGCCGAGGGGGCGCCAGCCCCCTGGAAGCATTCCGTTCCTAATACTAAAAAATTAAAGGAACGGAATGCGCATCGGGGTTAGGTGAGATTTGTAAATCATGATCCAAAAATCCCCCTTAATCCCCCTTTCCAAAGCGGGACAACGTCTCTGTTGTCCATACAAAAGCCAGAAGGGCCAAAAAACATTTATCGTCATTTACGGCAATTGAGTGGTTGAGTATTCAGGTACCGAATTTCTAGACGGAGAGGGCAGCCCTTCTCCCAGACGCCGCAGGGGCTGGCGCTTCGTCC
This sequence comes from Candidatus Aminicenantota bacterium, assembly GCA_963848835.1. Lineage (GTDB taxonomy): Bacteria > Acidobacteriota > Aminicenantia > Aminicenantales > UBA4085 > CAWKFB01. Next base: position 119,208 of record CAWKFB010000008.1, read on the forward strand.
TCCGCGCGGGCGCGGTTTTCGCCGCCCTGCTGGCCGCCGTTTCGATCTTTCTCCTCGTCGTCGGGCTGACCCTGCCCGACGTTTCCGGCCTCAAGACCCGGAATCCCGATTCGACCTCGCTCATACGGCAGCGCCGGGCGGAGGCCAAGGCCGCGGGCCGGGCCTTCGTCCCCCGGTCCGAGTGGATCGCTTTCGAGACGATCCCGAGCCTGTTCAAGAAGGCCATCCTCGTCAGCGAAGACGCGTCCTTCTACGAGCACAAGGGCATCGACATGGTCGAGCTCAAGGCGGCGATCAAACAGGACCTGAAGGAGAAGCGGTTCGTCCGGGGGGCGAGCACGATCACCCAGCAGCTGGCCAAGAACCTCTATCTCTCGACGGACAAGACATTCTGGAGGAAGCTCAAGGAGATCTGGCTCGCCCGACGGCTGGAGAAAGCCCTTCCCAAGAACAGGATCTTCGCCCTCTATCTCAACCTGATCGAGTTCGGCCCCGGCGTTTTCGGGGTCCAGTCCGCCGCCCGGCACTGGTTCGCCAAGGACGCCGCCGACCTGACCCTCGAAGAATGCGTCCGGCTGGCGGCGATCATCCCCCGGCCGCTCCGCTCGGATCCCCGGACGAACGACGCCTGGATGAAGTTCAAGGGCCGCTGGATCGCTGACACGCTCAAGGCCGTCGGCGCGATCGCCCCGGACGAGCACGATGCCCTCGCTCGTGCCTTCCAATGAAACCGGAGCTTCTTACTTCAATTCTTTGAGCGGCCGGAAGTCGATATCCGGCCTCGTGTAGGTGTTCGTCCCGGCGACGGCGTCCCCGCCCGGCTTGGCCCAGTAGAAATTGTGCCCGGACTCGACCTTCCAGGTCTCCCCCGTCTCCGGGTCGGTCACGTCCGTCACCCCAAGGATATAGTTCGAGAACTTGCGGTTGACGTTGTCCATCACGCCCTGCCGCGTCCAGTACGAGTCGCTGATGATCTTGGAGATCTCCCGGCCCGTCTGGGCCACGATGCTGGACACGTCCGCCGTCAGCTGCTGCTGCGAAGCCAGCCACTGGGGATTCCACTGGATGCTCGCGAACATATGGGAGAAGACGGCCTGGGTGAACTCGGCCTGGGATTCCGGGCTCGCATAGACCAGGAGCGTGTCCACGTTCCAGTTCCCGCCTTGCATCGCCGGCATATACACGACCTGGGTCAGGGCCAGTCCGAATCCCACATACGGCTCACCGCCGCGGCTGAAGCGGAAGGCCGCTTCCCCGGCGTGCCGGGTGAACTGGACGCCGGCGGACTGCAATCCGGCGTAGATGCGATTGAAACCGGCGACGATGTCCGGCCGGTCGGCCTGGCTGACGAAGGCGAATTGCTCGACGCGCGGCTGATAATTCTGCTGTAGATACTCTTTCAGGAATTGTCCCCCCGGCTTATATCTCATGACCAGATTCCGGACTCCATACCCGGGAGAATACCAGGAGCCCTCCCGGAAGCCCGTGGAGACGAGCATCGGGCTGGGAATGGCGAAAGCCGGGAGATTGGGATCGTTGAACTGGATGATGATTTTTTGGTCGGGCGAAACCGTCTGGAGGGCGTGGACGACGTCCACGGCCGCCCGCCGGTTCGTCCCGCCCTGGGTCTGCCAGCCCTCGGGGACATCCAGGGTGAAAGCCTTCTCGGCCGGATCGCTGAACTTCACGTACCGGACGCGCGGCCCGGACGTCGCGCGGCCCTCGGCGGGCTCGACGAAGCGGAACGATTGGAGCATGGCCAGGAGCGAGGCCCGGTTCTTTTCGAAGGAGTCGGCTTTGGCCGCCGCGACGTAGAGGATGCCGCTCCGATCGTAGATCGAGCAGAGGGCGAGCCCCGAAAACGCCTGGCCGCTCTTGCGAAACCCGAGCTTGACCGCCCACTCGTCCGGCTGGGTCCGCAGCCGCTGTTTCTTTTCGATCGCCGCTTCCGGGAAGAACTTGCCCAATGAGGCCAGGTTTTGCTCCAGCCAGGCGTCGGCCGCCGCTGGCTGTCTCAGGAAGAACGGATAGATGAGGAGGAATGCCGGCTCGGCCGCGCTTTCGGGCGCGGTGACGAAGATGAAGCTCTTGTCGACGACCTCGGCCCGCCAGTCCTCGGGGTGCTTCAGGGCGAAGCCGTCGGGGTAGCTTTTTTCCGCCAGCCGTCCTCCGCCCGACGAGCAGGCGTTCAAGGTCAGAAGAACCGCCAACGCGCAGGCACAAGGACCAAACTTCACCTTGGGTTTCATCTTCGCTCCACCTGGGGTCGCGTCTACACTTTCCACCTTTAAGATGAACATGCGGAAAAAGTATCGAAAAATGGAAAGTGTAGACGCGACCCCGGATTTCATTATTTAATTACGACCGGGACGGCGCCGACCGTCCAACCTTGGCGGCCGCGCACGACCGCCTTTTTCGTCAGCTTCTTGCCGTTGGCCTCGAGGGTCACCACATACTCGCCAGGCTCGGCCCACGCCCCGGCCCCGCCGCCGAAGGCGCGCTGCCCGCCCGCCGCGCCCTGAGGCCGCGGAGCGCGCATGTCCCACAGGACCGTGCCGATCCCGGCCTCGGGCTTGCCGGTCAATTCGCGGTAAACGGTCCCGTAAGGATCGGCGACCGTGACCTTGACGGGCCCCGCGGGCTTGTCCTTCAGGTAGTACTTGATCGCCGCAGCGTTCGGCTCGTTGGGCGTGAAGAGGGGCACGTCCCCGAGAAGCTGGTAGTTTCCGATTCCGCCGTAGACGCGCTGGGTCCGCGGCTCGACGTCGAAAAGATAGACGTCCTGGGCGAGCGACTCCGCGGTCATCTCCTGGAGCGGAGTGATGTCGGCGACGTAGAGACCGCGGCCGTAGGTCGCCACGACGAGGTCGTTTTCGCGCGGGTGGATGACCAGGTCCGTGATCTTGACCCAGGGCATGTTCTGCTTGAAGGGGAGCCAGCCCTTGCCTCCGTCGATTGTCACGTAGACGCCCTGCTCGGTTCCCGCGAAAAGAAGGTTCGGATTTTTCCGGTCCTGGACGACAACGTTTACGGGCTTGTCGCCGGGAAGGTCGCCCATGATCGGCGCCCACGTCTCGCCGAAGTCCGCCGTCTTGAACAGGACCGGCTTGAACTCATCCAGGCGCCAGCCCGTCTTGGCCACGAAGCACGTCCCCGCGTCGTGAGGCGAGGGGAAGACGCGACTGGTCCAATAATTCGCCGGGGCGCCCGCCGCGGCCAGATTCGGCGTCCGGTCGAGCCATCTCGCCCCTCCGTCCTTCGTCACCTGGACCTTGCCGTCGTCGGCCCCGGCCCAGATGACGCCGGCCTGGGCCGGAGACTCCGCGAGCGTCGTCAGGGTGCAATACGAGATGAAGCCCTCGCCGTGGAGCTTGGGCTCGTCGTTCGTGGTCAGGTCGGGGCTGATCTCCTGCCAGTGGTCGCCCCGGTCGAATGAACGAAAGACAACCTGGGCTCCGACATAGACGATCGCGGGATTATGCGGCGACAGGGCGAGCGGAGGCGTCCAGTTGAACCGGGGCGCCGGAGCGCCCTGCGGCCGCGCCGGACGGATCGCGGTCTGGACGCCCGTCGTCTGGTCGAGCCGCCAGAACGTCCCCATCTCCCGGCCGTTGTAGAGCCAGCGGCTGTCGGTCGGATCGACCTGATTGAACATGCCGTCGCCGCCGCCGACCGTCACCCAGTCGGAAGCGCTGATCTCGCCTGCCCAGCCGTTCGAGGGCCCTTTCCACGAGTCGTGGTCCTGAAGGCCGCCGTAGATATTGTACGGCTCCTCCATGTCCACCCCGACGGCGTAGAACTCGGTGAGGGGAAGGTTGGCGAGATGGATGCTCGTCCGGCCCCGGTCGTAGCTCACGTTGACCCCGCCGTCCGAGCCGAAGATGAGCCGGTTCGAATCCTGGGGATCGATCCACATCGCACGCCAGTCGCCGAAGGCCTTGGGCATGACCCCATCCGACGGCCAGCTCAGGCCTTTCCAGGTCTTGCCCCCGTCGTTCGTGCTGGCCAGCGATTGGCCGGTGATGTAGACCGTATCGGCGTGGTTCGGATCGACTTTGAGCTCGTTGAAGGAATAGGGCGCCTTGTTGAGCGCGGCCTCATAGCCGCTGTTGACCTTGCGCCAGCTCCGCCCGCCGTCGTCCGTCCGGTAGACCTCGTTGCCCATGGTCTGGGGAGCGGGCTCGGACCCGCGCCTCTTGGCCAGGTCGATCTCCTGCTGCGTCGGGGGCCGCCGGTTGCCGTTCTCGACCACGGCGTAGAGCGTCCCGGGGCTCTTCTGCAGGACGTCGATCCCGATCCGGCCGATCCGTCCGGTCGGGAGCCCGCCGCCGAGCCGGGCCCACGTCCGGCCCCCGTCCGTCGTCTTGTAGATCGCGCTTTCCGGCCCCCCGAGCTCGTAATGCCAGGGCACGCGGACCTTGTCGTACAGGGCCGCGTAGAGCGTGTCCGGGTCGGACTTGACCATGACGATGTCGACGGCTCCGATCTTGTCGTTGACGAAGAGGACCTTCTGCCAGGTCTTCCCGCCGTCCGAGGTCTTGAACACGCCCCGCTCCGCGTTCGGCGTGAAGAGATGGCCCATCGCCGCGACATAGACGACGTCCGGGTTCGCCGGATGGACGGCCAGCCGGGCGATGTGATGCGAATCGCGGAGGCCCATGTTCGTCCAGGTCTTGCCCGCGTCGGTCGACTTGTAGATCCCGTCGCCCGAGTTCGAGGATCGGGCGCAGTACGCCTCGCCCGTCCCGACCCAGACGATTTTCGGGTTGGCGGGGGCGACGGCGACGGCGCCGATCGAGAGCTTGGGCTGGGCGTCGAAGATGGGCTCGAAGGTGACGCCGTTGTTCGTCGTCTTCCACACCCCGCCGTTTCGCGTCCCGACATAGAGCGTGTAAAGGTGGTCGCGCGCCGGCGCGTCGGGGACGGCGAACGAGGTCACCCAGGAGCCGGCCCGGTAAGGGCCCATGGCGCGGAAAGGGAAGGCCTTGAGCAGAGACTCGTTGAACAGCGTCTGGGCCGGAGCGGTCCCGGCCAGAACGAGGAGAACGGCGCAAACGATGAGGCCCATGCGGAAGCGGACGGAAGATGCGGTCATGATCCCTCCGGAAAAGTGTACCTGAGCATCTCGACTGATGTACTATATAACACAGAGTCGGTCCATCTTGAATATCGGAGTCCGGACGGACGCCGAATGTGCTATAGTGCCCGCTTAAAAATTTGAATACGGGAGGCCTTCATGGCGCTTGATCAAACGAATCGGGACGAGACTCCCGGCATTGAAGATCCGCGATGGAAATCGATCTACCGGATCGGCGGATACGCCACGATCCTGGCCCTGATCGGGATCGTTCTCGATCTTGTACTTGGCAATACCTTAGGCGGCGGAATGGACGCCCTGCCGAAGACGGCGGTCGAACGGTTCGCCCAGATCCGGGAAAGCCCGCTGATCGGGTTGTACAACCTCGACTTTCTGAACGTGATCAACCAGATCCTGCTCGTCCCGGCTTACCTCGCCCTTGCCGCGGCCCATCGTGGATCTAAAGGAGTCCTGGCCTGGCTCGCTTTGGCCGTATTCCTCGTCGGCACGACGGTTTTCATCGCGGGCAACGTCGCGCTTCCCATGCTCGACCTCAGCGCGAAATACGCCGCCGCGCCCGCCGAAGCCCAGCGGAGCCTGTTTGCCGCCGCCGGCGAAGCGATGCTGGCTCGCGGCGCGCACGGCAGCCCGGGCGCGTTCTTCAGCTTTCTTCTGCCGAATATCGCCGGCGCCCTCATGGGCTTGGCCATGCTCAAAGGCCGCGTTTTCAGCAGGGCGACCGGTTGGACCGGGCTCGCCGGAAGCCTGCTCATGGTTGTCTACGCGGTTGTCGTCACGTTCGTCCCGGGCATGCTGAGCCAGGCGATGGCCCTCGCCGCACCGGGCGGGTTGCTGTGCATGGCCTGGATGATCCTGTTCACATTGAAGCTGCTCAAAAGCTGAGCTTACCTAGACTCCTTCCTTAAACGGAAGTAACATATCGGTTTACTGGATTTAGGATGGAGATCGATATGAGGATAAATCCGACACGCGTCATCGCCGCGGGGATTCTCGCTTTGACGCTTGCCGCGGGCGGATGTAAGACCCCGACGACGGACACGCACCCGGCGGACCATACGGTCAACATGAACGGGGTTTATCATAAGCCGGGCTTGACGAATCCGACCGTGAACTGCGTCATGTGCCACGGCGCGGACCTTCGGGGCGGGTCCGGCCCTTCCTGCTTCTCCTGCCACGGGCAGAAGTGGTGAATGAGATTTCTTTCGGGAGGCGATCTTACGTGAAAACAAGCCTAAGATATGCGCGCCGTGGCCAGCCTCGATTACCGCCTCAGCCAGGACGCCCGCTTCCCCGCCCAGATCGAGGACTGCAAGGCGGCCGTGCGCTGGCTCCGGGCGAACGCGGTCAAATACGGGCTCGATCCCGAGCGGTTCGCGGCCTGGGGAGCATCGGCGGGAGGTCATCTCGCGGCGATGCTCGGAACGACCGGGGACGTCAAGCGGTTCGACGTCGGGGAGAACCTCGATCAATCCAGCCGCGTCCAGGCGGTCGTGGATTATTTCGGCCCGACCGATTTCCTCCAGATGGACGCCCATCGCCTCCCGAACGGACAGGTCCACGACGCCGCCGACTCCCCGGAGTCGCAGCTCATCGGCGGTCCGATCCAGGAGAACAAGGAGAAGACCGCGCTGGCGAGCCCGATCGTCTACGTCTCCCCCGACGATCCTCCCTTCCTGATCGTCCACGGCGATGCGGATCCCCTCGTCCCCCATCACCAAAGCGAGATCCTCGCGGCCGCCCTGGCGGAAGCGGGGATCCTTCCGGATTTCCACACCGTCAAGGGCGGCGGGCACGGCGGCTTCAAGGATCCCGCCGTCCCGGCGATGACGCGGAATTTCCTGAACAAGAATTTAAAAGGCTCTTAAGGCTTTTTTTGGGTTCCCCTCAGAGCGCCCGCTTCGCCGCCGCGATCTGGGCTTTCACCTCGTCGGGATGCGTCGATCCCGCGGTCTTCTTCAGGCAGACCGAGCCGAAGGGATCGAAGACGGTGCGGACATCCTCCCCGAAGAGCGGGGAAAAGGATTTGAGCTCTTCAACGCTCAAAGCGTCCAGGCTCTTTTTCTTCTGCTCGGCGAAAGCGACGACCGCGCCGACGATCCCGTGAGCCTCCCGGAAGGAGAGGCCCTTCCGGGCGAGGTGGTCGACGAGGTCGGTCGCGAACATCCCGGCCGTCAGCCCTTCCCGCATCCTCTTCCCGTTCGGCTTGATCCGCGTCATGGCGGCCGCCGCCGCGTCGAGGACGATCTTGGCGTCCTCGATGGCCGCCCGCAAGGGCTCTTTGTCTTCCTGGAGGTCTTTGTTGTAGGAGGACGGCAGGCCCTTCAGGACAAGGAACAGGCGGCTGTAGTGGCCGAACAGCCTCCCCGGCCAGGCCCGCATCAGCTCGAAGATATCCGGGTTCTTTTTCTGGGGCATGAGGCTGCTCGAGGTCGCCAGGCTATCGTCCAGGTCGAAGAACCCGAATTCCGCCGAGGAGAAGACGACGAGATCCTCGCCGAGCCGGGATAGGTCGAGGGCGACGAAGGAGAGGGCGGCGATCGTCTCCAGGATGAAGCTCCGGTCGCCGACCGCGTCGAAGGAATTGGGGGACACGGCGGCGAACCCGAGCCGGTCCTTGAGATCGTCCCGGTCGAGGGGCGTGGTCGATCCGGCCAGGGCGCCCGAGCCCAGGGGCAGGACGGAGATCCGCTTCTCCGCGTCCCGGAGCCGCTCCTTGTCGCGCTCGAGGGCCCAAAAGAAGGCCAGGATGTAATGGCCGAACAGGACGCTCTGGGCGCGCTGGAGGTGGGTGTAGCCCGGCATGAGGACATGGCCGTATTTTTCGGCCAGCCGGCAGGAGCCCTCGCTCCACGGCCTCGATACGCCCTTCGATCCCGGGGAGCTCGTCCATCAGGTAGAGCCGCTCGTCCGTGGCCACCTGTTCGTTCCGGCTGCGGCCCGTGTGGAGCTTCTTCCCGGCCTCGCCGATCGTTTCGACGAGCAGCATCTCGACGGCCGTGTGGACGTCCTCGAACCGGTCGAGCGGCTCACCGGCGGCGATCATCTCTCCCACCTTCTTCAGCCCTCTGTCGATCGCCCGGGCTTCGCTGGGCGTGATCGCGCCCGCCTTGGCCAATCCGGCCGCGTAGGCCGCCGAGGCCCGAAGCTCCGCCCCGGCCAGGAAAGAATCCGCCCCGATCGAGACGTTGATCTTCTCGAAGGCCGGGTGTTCGGCCCGCGAGGGAAAGCGCTTATTCCAGACCGTCGCCTTCACTTCCCGTTCCTCATGAAATCGGTTACTTTCTTTCCTCTCTTGCTCATAATGGCGTTGTGGGCCTTGAGCCGGATGGCGTTGATGTTGATGAAGCCCCGCGGAATCCTGCTGGTCGAACCCGCCCTCGATGTCCATGCTCGACAGCTCCCGGTCGTAGAGCGAGCTGTGCGACTCCCGCGCCTGTGATCATGACGTTGCCCTTGTAGAGGGCGAGCTGGACGCTCCCGTCGATGACCTCCTGGCTCTTGTTGATGGCGGCCATGAGGAAGTCCATCTCCGGGGAGAACCAGAACCCGTTGTAGACGAGCTCGGCGAACTTCGGGCTGAGCATGTCGCGGAGCCGCATGACCTCGCGGTCCATGGCGATGCCCTCGATGTCCATGTGCGCCGCGCGGAGGATGGTCATGCCCGGGCGTCTCGTAGACGCCCCGGCTCTTGATCCCGACGAAGCGGTTCTCGACCATGTCGACGCGGCCGATGCCGTTGGCCGCGCCGACCTCGTTCAGATAACTGAATAGCTCGTACGGGGCGGTCTTCGTCACGCCGTTGGTCTCATCCACGACCTTGACCGGGATGCCGTCCTTGAAGTGGACGGTCAGGACGGTTTCGGCGTCGGGCGCGGCCTGCGGGCTCGTCGTCCAGGAGAAGACGTCTTCGGACGGCGGCAGGGCCGGGTCCTCAAGGATCCCCGACTCGTGGCTGATGTGGAGGAGGTTGGCGTCCTCGCTGTACGGCTTGGCCGTCGAAGCCTTGACCTCGATGCCGTGCGCCGCGGCGTAGGCGATGAGGTCGGACCGGCCTTGGAAGGCGGCCAGGAATTCCTTGTCCTTCCAGGGCGAGATGACGACGATCGACGGGTCGAGGGCGAAATAGCCGAGCTCGAAGCGGACCTGATCGTTGCCTTTTCCGGTCGATCCGTGGGCGACGTATTTCGTCTTTTCCAGGTGGGCGATCTCGACTTGGCGCTTGGCGATGAGCGGCCGGGCCAGCGAGGTGCCAAGAAGATAGCGGCCTTCATAGATGGCGTTGGCCTTGATGGCGGGGAAGATGTAGTCGGTGACGAGCTCGGTCTTGAGGTCCTCGACGTAGACCTTCGAGGCGCCGGTGGCGATGGCCTTCTTCTTCACCTCGGCCAGGTCCTCGCCCTGGCCGACATCGGCGACGTAGGCAATGACGTCGTAGCCTTTGCCCATCAGCCATTTGAGGATGACGGACGTGTCGAGCCCGCCCGAATACGCCAGGATCACTTTGTTCTTGCCGTTCATGTTCGACTCCTTACGCTTCTCAATTGGTACCCCTCTTTGAAAAAGAGGGGTCGGGGAGATTTGTATAATCATAAAATCCCCCTCAATCCCCCTTTTCCAAAGGGGGACAATATCTCTGCTGGCCGTACAAAATACCTTAGCACTTTCATCTTCTTCTCCTTCGAATCGAGGTTGGCGACCGCCTGCCGGAGCCGGCGGGGGAACGCAACGGAAGGGAGGATCAGGTGCGCCGCGCGCGGCGGCGGCGCCGCCTCCGGGGACGGCTGGGGTCAGAGAAGCCCAAGAAAGACATCTTCGATCTTCTTCCGATGTTCTTCGCGGTCGACGACAACAAGGATGGTGTCGTCGCCGGCGACCGTCCCGACGATCTCGGGCCGGGCGAGGCGATCGACGAGGCCGGCCACGCCCGCGGCGTTGCCCGGCGTCGTCTTGATGAGGACGAGCTGGCCCGTCCCCCGAATGCCCGTGACGAAGGTCCGGAAGGCGACCCGGAGCCGTTCCTCGTCCGGGGCGTCCGATCCAGCAGCGGGGAGGGGCCCGTAACGCGATGAGTGCGGGCCGGACGCGGCCTTGACGTAGCCGAGCTCCCGAATGTCCCTGGAGACGGTCGCCTGGGTCGTCCGGAAGCCCTGCTTGGCCAGGGCCCGGCGGATCTCGGCCTGGCTGGCCAGCGGCCGGGCGCGGACGAGGGCGGCCAGGGCCTCCTGCCGCCTCTGTTTAGTATTCTTATTCATAATCATGTATAATTATACATATGAGCCGGGGGCTGTCAAGCGATTTGTTTTGACTCCCCCGAGCCGGGTGGCTTATCATGGACGAAGGGAGGTATGAACATGAAGAAATACGTTTGCCGGGTCTGCGGCTATATCTACGACGAAGCGGTTGAAGGGGTCGCTTTCGCCGACCTCCCGGACTGGTGGGTCTGCCCGAACTGCGGCGCGCCCAAGTCCGAATTCGAAGAAATCGAATAATCCGTCCGGATTAGGGGGACGACGCACTCGCTTCCCGATTTCGGGGACGTGATTCCCTGGCCCCGCATGGTGGCAGGGTATCATGTCCCCCAATCTTGAAATCGGGAAACGAGTGCTACGTCCCCCCATTTTTCTCTTGCCAATACGCGGCGCTTTATGATTTGGTATAGGGCATGAACGCGATCATCATGGCCGCCGGGACGGGGACCCGTCTCATGCCGTTCACGGCGGACCGGCCCAAAGCCCTCGTCGAAGTCGAGGGCGTTTCCCTGATCGAGCGCCAGATCCGCTTCTTCCGCGAACGCGGCGTCAAGGAGATCACGATCGTCACCGGTCACCGGCCCGAGCGGTTCGCCGATCTCGCGGCCAGGTACCCGGACATCGACTTCGTCCACAACGACAAGTTCGACGTCTGGAACAACATGTACACGGTTTACCTCGTCCGCGACCGACTGGCCGAGAGCTTCGTCGCCGAATCCGACGTCTGCATGCACCGGAACTATATCCCCTCCGCATCGCCCATGAAGTCGCTCGTCTTCGGCGGCCGCCGCTCCGGCTTCTCCAAGGAGTGGATCATTCGGGCCGGCGCCGACGGCCGGATCGACCGCATCGACGTCGCCGGCGGCGAGGGGATCATCGAGTGCGGGCTCACCTACTGGACGGCCGCAGACGCCCCGGTCGTCCGGGCTCGCCTCGAGGATTTCGTGGAGCGGGGCGACTTCGCCGAGCGCTACTGGGACGACGTCTTCATGTCGCTCTTCTGCGAGCTCGACATCCGCCTCGCCGAGATCGATCCCTCCGCCTGGACCGAGATCGACTCCCCGGCCGATCTCGAGGAGGCGCGCGACAAGGAACGGCAGAGGCTCCGCCTAAGCTTCCCGTGAGCCGCGCCTCATGACGAGAAAAGCCGCCGTCAGGCTCTGGCTGAGCCGGCAAAGCGACTCGGTTTTCACCCTCTATGCGTCCGTGGCCGCCTTTTCCGCCTATTTCTGCATGTACGCCTTCCGCAAGCCGTTCGCCGCGGGCCAGTTCGCCGGGCTCGAATTCGCGGGGATGGATTACAAGACCGTCCTCGTCATCGGCCAGCTCGTCGGCTACGCGATCTCGAAGGGGATCGGCATCAAGGTCATCGCCGAGGTCACCCGGGTCCGCCGTCCCGCCCTGCTCATCCTCTTCATGGGCGTCGCCGAAACGGCCCTGGTCCTTTTCGCCGTCGTGCCGCCGCCGGTCAATTTCATCTTTCTCTTCCTGAACGGCCTGCCCCTCGGGATGATCTGGGGCCTCGTCTTCAGCTACATCGAAGGCCGTAAGCGCACCGACATCATCGCCCTGGCCCTCTGTTCGAGCTTCGTCCTCGCTTCGGGCGCCGTCAAGACGGCGGGGAAAGCTCTCCTGAACCTGGGCGTTTCGGAATTTTCCATGCCTTTCGTCACCGGGCTGGCGTTCTTCGTCCCTCTTCTCGCCGCCGCGTGGATGCTGGAGACCCTCCCGCCCCCGACGGAGGAGGACAAGGCCCTGCGCACCGAGCGCGTCCCGATGCACAGCCGGGAGAGGCGGCGCTTTTTCGGGTCCTTCGCCTTAGGATTCGCGTTCCTGCTCGTCGGCTATGTCATCCTCTGCGCGTTCCGCGACTTCCGGGACAACTACATGGCCGACATATGGCAGTCCCTGGGCCGCGGGCGATCTTCAGCCATCTTCACCGCGACCGAGGCGCCGGCGACGCTCGGGGTGCTCTTCATCCTCGCCTTCGTCCTCAGGATCAGGGACAATTTCCGGGCCGTCATCATCAACCACCTGGCCATTATCGCCGGGTTCGGCATCGTCGGCGCCGTGACCCTTCTCTATGAGGGCGGAGTCCTCGGCCCTTCCCTGTGGATGCTCCTGGTCGGCTTCGGCCTCTTCCTGAGCTTTATCCCCTTCAATGGGCTGCTTTATGACCGCCTGATCGCCGCCTTCTCTTATAAAAGCAACGCCGGGTTTTTGATCTACGTCGGGGATTTCGTGGGATATTCCGGGAGCGTCGGGATCCTGCTCTACAAGTCGTTGGCCCAGAAAGCGCTGACCCACGTCGACTTCTTCGTCGACGCGAGTTACGTCCTTAGCGTTGTCGGGATCGTCACGATGATCTGCTCGCTGGCCTATTTCTCCGCCCGCCGCAGATCCTGGCGCCGTAACGCTCTTCCGCCGATTTCGGGGACGTGATCTTGAGAATTCCGGCGGATCGCCCCGTCTATTCCTATGTTCGGACTGAAACGGTTCGGCGGGCCCCGATTGACATCAGGCGCTTAATCGCTTAATCTACTTGCGAAAGAGAGCGCCGATGGAAACCGCGACGATCCGAATTCCGGCAGAAAAGAAGAAGCTGTTGAAAACAATCGCCAGCCTGGAAAACAAGAAAATGAACGACATCGTCGTCGAGCTTGATCGACGATTACGCCGAGCGTTGCAAGGAATCACTCGAGCTCTTGGCGATCCCCGGATTCCTCAAAAGGATTGAAGCGGCTTCGCGAGAATACCGCGAAGGAAAAGGCGTCTCTCTTGATGATGTCCGAAGAGATCTGGAGCGTGAGATTCTTGCCGAGCGCTCTCAAAGAGCTAAATCGTCAGGAAAAAAAGCTGCAAGGACACACAAAAAGTAAACATTTTTTCTTGACGCCCTTTCCGATCATACATATGCTCCTAAAAGAGAGATCGCGCACGAAGGCACGGGATGAAAAAGGAAGCGCATTTTGACGCCGGCCGGCTCGAGCCATCCGATCACACGTGGCTCGTGACCGTCCGTCCGGCGCGGCTCTGGCTCAAGAGCAAGAACGGCCAACCGTATCGCCCTTTCCAAATGCTCGTTTTGGACGCCGACGCGGACCTGATCCGGGAATCGGAAATTTTCGAGGATCGGCCCGAGGTCGGAGCGATCCTTGAGCGTCTCCATAAAGCCATGCTCGAGCCGGCCGCCGGCTCGGGAAAGCCCATGCGGCCGGCCCGGATGATCTTCGACGACGGCGCCGCGTTCCGATCTTCCAAGCCTCTCCTCGCCGAGATCGGCGTAGAGAGCGCGTTCCGAAAAAGCCTCCCCACCGTCGACGCGGTTCTCGGGGATTTCGAGCGTCACATGAGCCGCGGCCCCCTTCGGCCGAGCCTTCAGGACGTCGAGGGAATCTCCTCGCGGATCCTCGGGGAGCTGTTCGCGACGGCGGCATATTTCTTTCGCCGGAAGCCGTGGCGTTGGCTGGATGATGAATTTCCGCTGGAAATCCGCTTTCCCGCGGATGCGCCTCCCCGTTACGCCGTCGTTATGGGCAACTCGGAGATCAACTATGGGGCCGCCTTTTACCCGACGGCCGAAGACGCGCGGATTCAATATTCCGATTTGAAGCCGGAGGAGATATACGACAAGATGACGACGTGGAGCCTGACCTTCGGCGAACCGTGGTATCTGACGTTCGACGATCTGGACGCCATCGAAAAGCGCCGCTGGCCGATCGCATCCAAGAAAGCGTACCCGTTATACGTGAAATCATCCCACCAAGCTCGAATCGAAATCCCGACGGCGGAAGAAATCCTGTTCACGGCGGCGGCACTCAACGTTATCCCGTCTTTCGTCGCCGCCCGCAAGGCCGGCGATTCCGGCCGCCTGCGCCCGGGAGGGGCGCTTTTCCGATTGCCCGGCCTTTATAAAAACGAAAAAATCCTCATCAACTATCCGGCCGAGCTTTGGTATGGCCTGAACTGACCGGGAGGCGCCTGCCCAGGCCAGGCTCACCCCATCAGCGGGGCGTAGAAGTCGTTACCCTTGTCGTCGACCAGGATGAAGGCCGGGAAATCCTTGACCGTGATCTTGTAGATCGCCTCCATCCCGAGCTCGGGGAAGGCCACCACTTCCTGGCTCGTGATGCGCTCCTTGGCCAGGAGGGCCGCCGGCCCGCCGATCGACCCCAGATAGAACCCCCCGAACTTCTTGCACGCATCGGTCACGATCTTGCCCCGGTTGCCCTTGGCCAGCATGACCATGGACGCGCCCCGCTCCTGGAAGATCGGGACGTAGGCGTCCATGCGGCCGGCCGTCGTCGGCCCCAGCGACCCGGACGCGTATCCCGGCGGCGTCTTGGCCGGCCCGGCGTAATAGACGATGTGGTCCTTGAAATAGGCCGGCAGGTCCTGGCCCTTGTCCAGCATCTCCTTGAGCCGGGCGTGGGCGATGTCGCGGGCGACGATGATCGGCCCGCTGAGCGAGAGCCGCGTCGCGACCGGGTACTTCGACAGCGTCGCCCGGATCTCGCTCATCGGCCGGTTGAGGTCGACCGGCACCGCCGGCTCCCCTTCCGCGCCCGGCGTCGGCAGATACTTGGCCGGATCGCTTTCGAGCCGCTCGATGAACAGCCCGTCCTTCGTGATCTTGGCCTTGATGTTCCGGTCGGCGTTGCAGCTCAGCCCTAACCCGATCGGGCAGGAGGCGCCGTGCCGCGGTAGGCGGATGACCCGGACGTCGAGGGCGAGGTACTTGCCCCCGAACTGAGCCCCGAGCCCCAGCTTCCGCGACGCGGCAAGGAGGATGTCCTCGAGCTCGACGTCGCGGTAGGCATATCCCTCCGGCCCCGGCTTCTTCGGAAGCTCGTCCAGATACCGCGCCGAAGCGAGCTTGACCGTCTTGAGGACCATCTCGGGCGACGTCCCGCCGACCACAAAAGCCAAATGGTAGGGCGGGCAGGCGGCAGTCCCGATGCCCCGCATCTTGCCGATCAGGAATTTCGGCAGCGCCTCCGCATTTAAGACGGCCTTGGTCTCCTGGAAGAGATACGTCTTGTTGGCCGATCCTCCGCCCTTGGCGATGCAGAGGAACTTATAGGCCGCCCCCTCCTCGGACGCGATCTCCACCTGGGCCGGGAGGTTCGTGGCCGTGTTCTTCTCGTCGTACATGTTGAGCGCGGCGTTCTGCGAATAGCGGAAATAGTTCTTCGTGTAGGCGTTGAAGACCCCGCGCGCCAGGGCGTCCTCGTCGTTGCCCTCGGTGCAGACGTGCTGGCCCTTCTTGCCCATGATGATTGCCGTGCCCGTGTCCTGGCACATCGGGAGGACCCGGTCGGCGGAGATGACGGCGTTCTTGATGAGCTCGAGGGCCACGTAGCGGTCGTTCGACGAGCTCTCGGGGTCCTTCAGGATCTCGGCGAGCTGGGCTAGATGACCCGGCCGCAGCAGGAAGGCGACGTCGGTGAAGGCCCGCTCGGCCAGGACGGTCAGGGCCTCAGGCGCGACCTTGACGACCTCGCGCCCCTCGAAGAGGGCGGTCGCGACGTGCTCCTTGCCGCCGGCCGGCTCGTACTCGGTCGTGTCCGGAAACGGGGGGAACAGGGGACGGAAGGTATAATCGGGCATAGACCTCTCCTTCAATCGGATGATAGAGATAATATATCAGGCCGATGCGCCCGAGCGCAATTTCCGGAGAGCGGTCTCGATATTCTTGACGACGTCCTGGTGCTCGCGCGGACGCTTGAAGGCTTTCTCGAGCGGCGGGACGGCCCGCGGGTCGCCGATCTCGCCGAGGAGCCTCGCGGCGCGGAAGCGCGTCGTCCAGAGCCGGCTGTGCAGGGACTTGATGAGCGGCTCGACCACGTCCTTGCCGAAGTTGAGCAGGGCGATCTCGGCGCTTTCCCGGACGCTCCAGTGCTTGTCGGCCAGGACCGCGAGGAGCGGCTCGATCGTCGCCTTGTCGAGATACCCGCCCACCAGCCGCACGGACTGGGAGCGGACGTCGCGGCTCGGGTCCTTGAGGCCCTTGAGCCCGATCTGGAGGATCTCCGGATCGCCCTTGTTGACCTTTTTCAGGACCCGGACGACCTCGGCCCGGATGAAATCCGCCCGGTCCTTCCGGACGAGCGGGATGAGGTCCTTGAGGACCGCTTCCCCGCCGAGCTTGGCCAGCGCCCGGACCGCCTCGTACCGGACGTTGTCCGAGTCGTCCTTGAGAGACGGCAAGACCGCCGGGACGAGCGACGCGTCGCCGACCTCGGTGAGCACGCGGAGGGCGCAGCACCGGCCCCAGGCGGCGCAGCCGATCTGGGACAGGGCGGCCGTGGCCGCTTCCTGGACGTCGGGGAGGCTTTCGGCCACGATCCCCTTGAGCAATCCGACCGCCCGATGGTCCTCGAGCCCGCCGAGGGCCTTGATCGCCCGGAGCTGGAGCTCGGGATGGGTCTTGTCGGACGCGTCGGCCACGAGGGTCGAGATGTCCGAAGTGTTATACGAGAGCATCGGGACGAGAATCGGGCCGACCGCGTGGCCGAACCGGACGAGGGCGCTGACCGCCGCCAGCCGGACGATGAAATAGCTGCTCCGCAGATATCCTGCGAGCGAGGGGACGGCTTTGGAATCGCCGATCGCGCCCAGGCACTTGATGAAGGCCCGCTGGGCGAACTTGTCCCGCTCCAGATTGAGGGCGTTGAGGAGCGAGACGGTCGCGGCCCGCCCGAACCCGACGATGGCCTCCCCCGCCTTCTCCTGGACCTTCTCGACGTTGTCCTGGATCATGGCCACGAGCGGCTCGAGGCTCGAGATGTCCTGGATCCTGCCCAGGGCTTCGCAGGCCGCCGCGCGCACCTCGCTCTCGCTGTCCTTGAGCAGGTCGAGAAGATGCGGCGTCGTCTGGCAGGCCTTGAGCTTCCCCAGCGCCCGGGACGCGTTGGCCCGGATGTTGGCGGAGGAGTTGGTCAGGGCTTCGTGGAGGAGAGGCAGGCTGTCGAGCCCAAGCTCCTGGAAGCCGTCGATGGCCAGGTGGACGATCTCCTCGTTGTCGAGGCCGAACATGTGGATGAGGACCCGGGCCAGCTGGATGTCCCGCCGGGCAATGACATCCCTGACCTTGCCCATGAGCTCGGTGACGGCCTGGGTCCGGACGATCCATTCGGGGTCCTCGACCGCCTTGAGGAGATGGTCGATGACCCGGTAGTCGCCGAGCTTGCCGATCGCGGCCACGGCCGCCCAGCGGATGTTGGAGTTGGAGGAGCGGAAGATCTTGGGTTTGACGAGGTCCTCGATCGCGTCAGGCTTGCCGTAGCGGCCCAGCGAGATGACCGCGGCGTGCTGGACGCCCTGGTTGGGGTCGTCGAGCTGCTGGATGAGGACGGGATAGACGTCGGGCGCGCCTCGTAGCCCAGGTCCATGATCGCGGAGCGGACGACGGCGGCGTCCGAGCTCTCGCGGATGGTCCGCAGGCTCCGCTCGAGGGTCGAGGAGGACGGTTCCGGGGTGCTCACCTCAGACCCTCTCGATGTAGCCCTTGCAGTCGCCGTCGATGTTGAACGACGTGACCTGGTAGTCGCAGTCGATGTTGGCCAAGGCCTTGACGGCGGCACGGAAGCAGCCGATCCGGGCGCAGGTCAGGTCGCGGACGGAGAAGCCCTCGTCGATCAGGGTCTGGCAGCTCTTGAGATAGACGCAGTCGTGGACGGTGATGTCGAGGTGGTCTGGTTGACCTCGACGAGCTCGAAGATGGCGGCGTCCCGGAACAGGCCGCCGGCGATCCCGATCTGGATGTAGTTCTCGAGGGCGCCGCGGATCGAATCGGACTTCTGTGATCTGCATGCCGTACTCGTCGCCGAGGGGGTGGAGGTAGTACTGGACGGAGTGCTCGTAGGCCCGCTCGCTGAAGACGCGGGGGCGGGTGCCGTGGAAATCCCGGGCCGTTTCCTCGAGGGCGCTCAGCCAGGCCAGGGCGACCAGCCAGCCGGCTTCTTCCTTGTCGATCTTATCCATGATGGTATCCTTTTTTTCTTTCATTTATACCCCTCTTTGACAAAGAGGGGCGAGGGGAGATTTGTAAAACAGTAAATTCTCACTTTTTTAGCGCGAGCCGCTCGAGCTCCTTGAGGATGGCATCCGGCGCGACCGCCCGTCCGATCTCGAGGCCGAGCTGGTTGGCGAGCTCCGCCCCGTCCGCCTTCGGCCGGCGGGCCCAGAGCAGGACGAGCTTGGCCGTCTCGTCGGGGGTGAAGCCGAGCTTGGGGGCCGGGGGCTCGACGGCTTTTGCCGGGCCGGCCGCTGCCATCGAGGCGAGGATCGTCCTCGTATCGCGGGCGATGGCCAGCTCCTCGTTCGTCGGGACGACCAGCACCTTGACCTTGCCGCTGCTGATGACGCGCTCATTCTTCTCGTTCTTCGCCTCGTCGAAGTCGATCCCGTACTCGGACAGGCCTTGGACCGAGAGCTTGCGGACGAGCCGCGAGTTCTCGCCGATGCCGCCGGTGAAGACGATCGCGTCGACGCCGCCGAGGGCGGCCATGTAGGCGCCGATGTACTTGCGGACGTGGTAGCAGTAGATGTCGATGGCCAGGCGGTGCCGCTCGCTGCCGCGGGCCGCCTCCTGCTCGATCTCGCGCATGTCGTTCGACGTCTCGGTCAGGCCGAGCATGCCGCTGTTCTTGTTCAGGATCGAGTCGATCTCTTTGACCCCAAGCTTCTCCCGCTCCATGATGTACGGGACGAGGGCCGGGTCGATGTCGCCGCAGCGCGTGCCCATGACCAGGCCCTCGAGCGGGGTGAAGCCCATGGTCGTGTCCACGGACTGCCCGCCGTCGATGGCCGTGATCGAGGCGCCGTTGCCGAGGTGGCAGGTGATGAGCTTGGTCTCGGCGATGGGCTTGCCGAGCAACTCGGCCGCCTTCGCGGCGACGTAGCGGTGGGAGGTGCCGTGGAAGCCGTAGCGGCGGATGCCGAGCTTCTTGTAGAGGGCGTAGGGCAGGCCGTAGATGAACGCTTTCGGGGGGATGGTCTGGTGGAAGGCCGTGTCGAAGACGCCGACCTGGGGGACGCCCGGGAGCTCGACGTCGCAGGCCTCGATGCCCTTGAGGTTGGGCGGGTTGTGGAGCGGGGCGAACTGGATGCACTTCCGGATCGAGGCCTTGACCTTGTCGGTGATCAGGACCGAGGCCGAGAAATCCTCGCCGCCGTGGACGACCCGGTGGCCGATGCCGTCGATCTCGGACTTGTCCTTGATGACGCCGTGCTGGGCGTGCAGGAGGAGGGACAGGACCATCTCGATGGCGACGGTGTGGTTCGGGACCTCGCGGATCTCGCGGAGCTTGCTCTTGTCCGCGGGCTGGTAGGTGATGATGGCGTCGCTCGAGCCGATCTTCTCGACGATGCCCTTGGCCAGGAGGCTCTCGTCCTCCATCCGGATGAGCTGGAACTTGACGGAGGAACTTCCGCTGTTCAGAACGAGCACTTTCATGAGTTCACGATGCTCCTCTCCAGGACGCTGGGAACGGCGGGCTCGCGGCCGCCGTCGGCGACATGGATATGATGTTGATATGAATACCGATATAACGGAATGGATATGATATAGGGGGAGAGCGGGGCTGTCAATATGATTGGAGCCCGAACCGGAGGTCTAAAAAAAAACAGCCGTCTATTTTAAGACCGCTTTGGCGAAATAGTAATCGGCGCTGTAACGGACGATCGTCACCGGAGTGCCCAGGGCATGGGCGGCATTAAAGACCTCGGCCATCTCCTTGTTCGAGAGGGCGACGCAGCCGTCCGTCCAATTCTGCCCGCCTGCATTCCCCGGCTTTCCCGATCCCTCGCCATGAATTTGGATAAGTCCGCCGACCGAGTCGGTCCGACGCACGACCCCGCGGCCCCGCCAATCCCTGAATTCCCGTAGATCTTGCGCCGACGGGTAATTGATCTCCAAGGCTTTGAACCAGCTCGTCTGAGCGCCTTGCAAGACCCTGCTCACCTTATACATGCCTTCGGGCGTGCGCCGATCGCCCTCCCTCATCTTGTCATGGATGGGATCGGTGCCGAGCTCGATGGGATACGTGTCCCGAACCTTGCCGTCCTTGATCAGGTAGAGCCGGTAGGCCGCCTTATCGACAATGATCGCATAGGCCTTGTCCTTTGCCGACCGTTCGATCGTTCGTTCGATCCAGCGTAAATAGATTTCCAGGTCTTCTCTGGAAACCGCGTAGGCGGGAGGGAGGTTGCGGATCTTCTCGAGCTCCGCCCGCGCCTCGGCGGGATCGCTCTCCGAGGGGACTATGGCTGTGCGGCCCGCGACCGGAGGACGAATGGCGCAGGCGCCGGCAAAAAACAACGCAAAGGCACACGAGAAGAGAGTTGCGCTCCGTAAATTCATCCACCCGCCCTATTGCTGACAGTCCGGACGGCCCGATGCGCGCGCCCCGCCCGGGGCAAACGATTTATCGACTCAATACCACTTCTGGATGGCGAAATTATGAAAATGGGAGGTGTAGTAGCCAGCGACGCTTTCGATCGTGGTATCGACGGCAATGGCAGTCCCGCCCTTCACCGTGGCGCCCTCTATAGCCGTCATCGCGAACGTATGGGTATGACCGCCGCTCGAAGAGGTCGTTTTGACGAGCCCGGCCCCGCTCTCGATCTCGGTCTTGGTGAGCGTGACCGTATGGGTGTGGGACTGGACGCTCGTCGAAGTGAAGGTTTTCGAGTCTCCGGTCGGAGGGGTCGTAGTCGTAGAGCTTTTGCAGCTCGACATGAAGGCGACGGCGGGGACAACGGCCGCGCCGGCGGCTATCTTCAAGAATTCTTTTCTCGTCATCAATTTTCTCCTCTTTTTTTCGCCTCGGAAGACGAAAAAAGTTGCCTTAACCGGCTTTGTTAAATACAAGATTCGTGCCAAACGAGGCGGGGCAGATTCAAAAGCTTTGTGAATTCTGGTGACAGGCACCATAATTCGAGGCGAATTATCGGAACGGGGGTGCCTGTCACCATAATTCCCAAGATTCGCTCCAAGAACGCGGCGTTGACTAGTCCCGCGCACCTTTGCTATAAGTTGAACTTCCGGCCCCCCGCCGGAACAGCAGCGAAGAATGAATTATGGTGACAGGCACCATAATTCCTGAAGGAAGGCATCATCCATGAAGATTCATGAATTCCAGGCCAAGCAGATCCTCGCCCGCTACGGCGTCCGCGTCCCGCGCGGCGAGGTCGCCGAGACGGCCGCCCAGGCGCGCGCCATCGCCGAGAAGATCGGCCCGCGCGTCGTGGTCAAGGCCCAGATCCACGCGGGAGGGCGCGGGAAGGGCGGCGGGGTCAAGCTGGCTCAGAACCCGGCCGAGGCGGAAGCCCTCGCCGCGAAAATGATCGGGATGACCCTGGTCACCCACCAGACCGGGCCCGAGGGCAAGAAGGTCAAGCGCGTCCTCATCGAGGAGGCGCTCGACATCGCCCGCGAGCTCTACGTCGGCGTCGTCATCGACCGGGCCAGCGAGGCGACGGTCATCATGGCTTCGACCGAGGGCGGCGTCGAGATCGAAAAGGTCGCCGCGGAAACGCCCGAGCTCATCCACAAGGAATACGTCAACAACGGAACCGGGCTCCTCCCCTTCCAGGCCCGCCGGCTCGCCTTTAAGCTCGGTTTGAGCGGCGATTCGTTCAAGAAGGCGGTCGGGTTCATCATCGCCCTGGCCAAGGCCTTCGAGGGAACGGACGCCTCGCTCGCCGAGATCAACCCGCTCCTCATCACGAAGCAGGGCGACGTCCTGGCCCTTGACGCCAAGATGAACTTCGACGACAACGCCCTCTACCGGCACGCCGATATTCTGGCGATGCGGGACCTCGACGAGGAATCGCCCCTCGAGGTCGAGGCATCGAAGTTCAACCTCAACTACGTCAAACTCGACGGTACCGTGGGCTGCATGGTCAATGGCGCAGGGCTGGCCATGGCGACCATGGACATCGTCAAGCACAGCGGCGGGATGCCGGCCAACTTCCTCGACGTCGGAGGGGGCGTCACGGAGGAGGCGGTCTCGAACGCCTTCCGGATCCTCATCTCGGACCCGAACGTGAAGGCCGCCCTGATCAACATCTTCGGCGGCATCGTAAGGTGCGACCTCATCGCCAACGGCGTCGTCAAGGCCGCCAAGGAGATGGGCTCGAAGGTGCCGCTCGTCATGCGGCTCGAAGGGACGAACGTCGAGGAGGGCAAAAAGATCCTCGAGCAGTCCGGGCTCAAGTACTACCTGGCCAGCGGAATGAAGGACGCCGCGGAAAAAGCGGTCGCCTTCGCCAAGTGACGGAAGAAGCGACGGAGAGAGCGACATGAGCATCCTCATCGACGAAAAAACCCGGGTCGTCGTCCTCGGCATGACCGGGAGCGAAGGGACCTTCCACGCCACCAAGATGATCGAGTACGGGACCAAAGTCGTGGCCGGGATGACGCCTGGGAAGGGCGGAACGAAGCATCTCGGCGTGCCGATCTACAACACCGTGAGCGACGCGGTGCGGGAGGAAGGCGCCGACGCGGCCGCCATCTTCGTGCCGCCGGCGGCGGGGGCCGACGCGATCATGGAAGCTGCCGACGCGGGCGTCAAGCTCGTCGTCTGCATCACCGAGGGCATCCCGACCTTCGACATGATGAAGGTCAAGACGTTCCTCAAGAGCAAACCGGTGGCGCTCATCGGGCCGAACACGCCCGGGGTTATCTCCCCGGGGAAGGCCAAGATCGGGATCATGCCCGGACATATTCATAAAAAAGGGACGATCGGGATCATCTCGAGAAGCGGAACCTTGACCTATGAGGCGGTTCAGCAGGTGACGCAAGTGGGTTATGGGCAATCAACGGCAGTGGGGATCGGCGGCGATCCGATCGTCGGGCTGAAATACATTGAGTTACTGACTCTTTTCCGGGATGATCCGGATACCGAGGCTGTCATTTTGATTGGAGAGATCGGCGGGACGGCGGAGGATGAGGCCGCGGCCTGGATCTCCGAGAACTTCAAGAAGCCCGTGGTCGGGTTCATCGCGGGGCAGACCGCGCCTCCGGGGCGGCGGATGGGCCATGCCGGGGCGATCATCGCCGGAGGAAAAGGGACGGCCAAAGAAAAGATGGACGCCCTAGCC
Organism: Candidatus Aminicenantota bacterium; assembly: GCA_963848835.1. Classification (GTDB taxonomy): domain Bacteria; phylum Acidobacteriota; class Aminicenantia; order Aminicenantales; family UBA4085; genus CAWKFB01. Next base: position 142,665 of record CAWKFB010000008.1, read on the forward strand.
GCGGGCGGAGTTCATGTCGTCGTCAGCCCGGCGGATATGGGCTTGACGCTGAAGAAAGCGCTGGGATGAAGGGGGATTTTACAAATCTCCCCTGACCCCTCTTTTTCAAAGAGGGGAATCCGTCGGTAATTCGGGGGACAGTATACATAACTCCCGAATTCCAACCGATAGGATGACCGTGGTGCTTTAAGGCTCGTCGGGAACTCTTCCGTTCCCGGCTTTTCCAGCTTTCTTTAAGCGGGTGCGAGCTTTTCTTAAAGCGCTTTCGAATACAGAACGCGTATCGTGCCCATCAACCAGGCCGGCGAACTCATCGAGTGTCGTCCTGATGAATTTGAGGTCAACGTTAAGTCTCTGATGAATGAGGATGTTCTCCACATCCTCCAGGTCTCGAGGCCGCCCCGCAACGCACTTGTGTATGACAAGGTCCTCGGCGCCGATCAGCTTGATCGCGCGCTTTCCGGGCATAGGGACGGAGATCGCCCGTTTCATGACGCCTTCTTCGTACCCCGGGATTCCCAACGAAATATCAATCGGCGTTCCATCCTTTGCGCGGACCAACAAAATCCGGTTGGCTTTGGCGAAAGCCATCGCGTCGGCCAACCGCGGAGAAAATTCTTTGACGACCTTGGCGAAAAAGTCCGCCTCTTGCTCAGGAGGCACCAGGACCAGAAGGTCGACATCGACGGTATTGCGGGGCTCTCCGAAATACTGGACGGCGAAGCCACCGATGATCGCGTAGGGGATCTTATTCCGCTCCAGGAATCGGGCGATTTCGAGTGCCGCTTCGATAATGGACATGGATCAAGGGGTCCGACGCTTCTCCAGGCGGCGAAGCGCCCGCCGCATTGACAGAAGGACGGGCGATGGTTCCCTTCTTTCGATAGGCCCGAAGGAGTCGCGTTTAAGAGTTAGAAATAAGGTCAGGGCTTCTTTTGGGGACACAGTTAGAAGAAAACGCGTCTTCTCTTTCTCGATCTCGGCCGCAGCTTTCTTCTGGCCCCGCAGCCAAATCTTAACGCTTTTTTTATGCATCGGCGATGCCCTTATTAATCAATATTTTACCATATTTTCGGGCGAATTGAAGTAAGTAAAGCGTTGCAGTAAACCGCTGCCAGTCATCTAAATATGCCTATTTCCATAAGTCTGACCGCGCCAATAAGCTCCGCAAAATATAAGGCCGTCGGGCGGTCATATCAGGCGAAAACCCACTCGCCGAAATACGAGCGCGGCAGTGTCTGTTTACGAAAGACACGATAAGTGGATTCTAAAGACCGTCCCCGTATAAAATAGGCTCCGGATGCTAAAGCCTCCGACATCGCCGTTCCCGTCCGACCGGCCGACCAAGCGCCAGATCGACCACCGGGTATCCCACCCGCTGCTCTCCCGGTGGTCGAACGAAAAGACGCACGCCATCATCGCCCGGATCACGGAGGAAAAGAATTTCGGGAGCCTCGAAGAAGCGAACGAATTCCTTAGACAAAACATCGCCGGCAGCCCCGTTCCGGACCTCCCGCCCCGAAATCCCCGCGAAGAAGCCCAGTATTTGATCTACGACGCCTGTGACGAGCCGTCGCGCGAAAAGCGCGTCGAGATGGCCCGCCGCGCCTTGAATATCGACCCGGATTGCGCCGACGCTTACGCGCTCCTTGCTTCCGAGAAAGAAGCAACGCTCGCGGAGCGAAAAGCACTCTATGAAAAAGGCCTGAGCGCCGCGGAGCAGACCATCGGCCCGGAAGCCCTCCGCGAGAATATGGGCCATTTCTGGGGCTCGCTCGAAACTCGGCCCTACATGCGAAATCGCCTCGGACTCGCCGAGTGCCTCTGGTTCCTCGGGGCCCGCGACGAAGCGATCGGCCATTTGCGCGAAATGCTTCGCCTTAATCCGGGCGACAACCAGGGCGTCCGGTATCCCCTGCTCAGCCATCTCCTCGAACTCGGCCGCGATCGAGATGCGCGCGATCTGATCGACCGGTTCGACCGAGACATCGCCGCGCCCTGGCTTTACGGGAAGGCGCTCCTCAAATTCATGCGGGAGGGGTCGAACGACAAGACCGACGCCCGCCTCGGCCGGGCCATCGAATACAATCCGTTTGTTCCGCCATTCGTCCTGGGCATGGTCCGCATGGCGAAGCGACTCGAGCCCGATTCGCGCATCGGCGACGTTTACGAGGCGGAGGAATACGCGTCGTATTCTCTGAAAGCTTGGCGCCGAGTCCCCGGCGCGCTCGAATGGATGTTCAAGATCTACGTGAAGCGCGGACTGCCGCTGCCGCTCCCCGATCAAGCCGACGCCTCGGCCTCGGAGGCGCCGATTTTCAGGTCGTTGAACTTAATTCCGGAACCGTTGCGGAGAGCGGCGAGAGAAGAAAGCATGAAGATCGCCGCGGAACCCATCCCGGAGCTCGGGAAAGACTGGAAAGGCGCCTGGAAACCGGATTGATTCTCGGCTCTTCAGACTCTTCTATGCGTTCCCCTCTTTGTCAGCGTCTTCAGCTCGCAAGCGATATAATTTTCGAAGCGGCTATTTTGTCGCTTCCAACAAAAAAGTCAAGGCTTTATTATCGGTGCCGATAAATTTTCCCGAGCGCCGAAAATCCTGTCGGGGAAGTCGCGGAAGGAAAGGACGCCGAGGTCGTCGCGGATCTTCCTGTCTCGAGGCCCGGTGGATACGATGTAGCCTTTCCGGGCTTTCTTGTTATACGTTCGCAGAAAATAGTCCAGGTGCCGAAGATCGCGGCCCCTCAGGCTCTCCCCCCATTTGGCCTCGATCGGGATCCATTCGCCCCCCGTTTCGAGAACCCAATCGATCTCCCGGCCTTGATAATCGCGCCAATAGCGAAGCCGGCCGTCGATCCCGTGCGCCCGCATGAAGCGGATAAGGGTCAGCCCGACCCACTGCTCGAACAGGTTTCCCCAAAGCTCGGAAGGGAAATCGGCCGAGCCCAGGACCTCCGCGGCTGCGTTCCGGACTCCCGTATCGAAGAAGAGGAACTTGGCTGCCTTCCGGATCTTCCCGGCTTCTCCCGAAGGGACAAGCGATTCGATCCTCTCAACGATGAGGCAATCCTCCAGAACGCGGAAATGCTCCGAGATCGTGGCGTGCGACACTCCGACGTCCTGGGCTAAGGCCCGGAAGCTGACCAGCCGGCCCGACGATTCGGCGGCGAGCTTCAGGAATCTGGTGAACGAGCCGATATTCCGGACGATCGCTTCCGCCCTGATCTCCTCTTCGAGATAGGTCGACGCGTAAGACGAAAGGAGGTCCTGGGCGAGCCGTTCCTTGGATTCGGCGAGGAGCGTCAAGACGCGGGGAAGCTCGCCGTGCCGCAAGACCGACTTGAGCTCCCTCTCCGATTTCAGTTCGAGGGCACTCTTGTACTCGATGGGCAGGACCGGGTCCATCCGAAACTGGAGCACCCGGCCGGGCAGGAGATTGACGCTCCGTCTCTTCAGTTTCCGGGCTGAGGAGCCGGTTAGGGCGAAGACCTTCTTGTCCCGGTCGATGAGGACCTGGACGTCGTCCAAGAGCGAGGGGATCTTCTGGATCTCGTCGATGAAAACGATCCTTTTGCCTGAAGCGGCGATCTCCTGAGCGAGAAGCGCAGGATCCCGCTCGAATCGCAGTCTTTCCTTGATTTCCATGAGATTGAAGGAAAGGTGGTCCGAGGATCCCAGAATTTTCGTCAGGCTCGTCGTCTTGCCGGTCTGGCGCGGTCCAAGGAGGAGGACGGAGATCCCTTGGGCGAGGGCATCGGAGATCCGAGATTCTATTAATCTGGTCAGCATGTTGTCCATATTATATATAATTTGGATAGTATGTCAACCATGATAAAACCGCTGCCAGTCATCTAAATAAGCCTATTTCCATTGGTCCGACAACATCGATAACTCCGCAAAAATGGGCGTATTCAGATGACTGGCACCGAATTCTATAAAAATCCCCCTTAATCCCCCTTTCCAAAGTGGGACAGCATAAAATCGCTGCCAGTTCGGCTTAATAGTGATACCGGGCCTGGAGGAAATAGATCCGATCGGCCCGAACCTCATAAACGATCCGATGTTCCATGGTCACCCGGCGCGACCAGACGTCCGAGCCCATGTTCCGGAGCGGCTCGGGCTTTCCCACCCCGCCGAACGGGTCGCGAACGATGGATTCGACAAGGTCCAGGACCCGGAGAGCCGTCCGGCGGTCGACCTCGATCCAGAACCTCAAGTCCTCGAGGAAATCAGGATCGAGCACGGCGTCGCGCTTCTTCATGATCCAACCCGAGTTCCTTCCTGAGCTCCTCAACGGTCATACGGCGGCCTTCACCTTTCGCGGATCGGGCCAGGGCCTCGAACAGCCGCTCCGCGTTGCGCGGAGAGCGAAGGAGATGGACCGTTTCCTTCCAGCCTTCGAGCTCGGATGCCGGGATGAGGGCGACCCGCTCCTTCCCGCGGCGGGTGATGTAGATCTCTTCTTTTTCCCTGCAGACCTGGTCCAGCAGCCTGGCTAAGTTCGCGCGCACGTAGGAATAGGACTTTTCTTCGGGCATGTTTTTCACATTTCGGATATATTGTACAAGAATATTGTACAAGCATGGCGGCTTTTGTCAAGCTAAGAACCATCATTCGCGAACCATTGCTTAAACTCCTGCGGGGAATTAAGGTGCCAGTCAACTTAATTCCCTATGATGAAAACGATTCCTCCGCTTTATTCCCAGGGGAATTAAGATGGCTGGCACCTTAATTCCAAAGAGGGGCACCTATAACGGCGAACATTTGCCTAATCCCTTTCGTACATTTAGAATGAACGCATCGGTTTGCCTCCTTGGGTAAAAGCCTGTTCGGGAGAGAACGTCCATGAAAAGTCCCCGGTGCATGAGAGTGATTTTCCCGTTCTTAGTCGGCGCGGCGTTCGCGACGGCGGGCGCGAGCGTCTTCGCCGCGCAGGAAAAGCCGGCGCCGCTCAGCGACCGGATCGTCCGCTATGAGATCGACGCCAAGCTCGACGTCAAGACGAAGATCATCACCGGCCATGAGACGCTGACCTGGCGCAACACGACCGACATTCCGGCCGCCGACCTCTGGTTCCACCTCTACTTCAACGCCTTCAAGAACGAACGCTCGACGTTCATGAAGGAGAGCGGCGGAAGCAGCCGCGGATTCCGCGCCGACGCGACGCAATGGGGCGCTTGCGACATCACCAGGATCGCGATCCAAGGCGGCGCCGACCTGACCGCGGCGATGGAATTCGTTCAGCCGGACGACGACAACAAGGACGATCGGACCGTCATGCGCGTCCCGCTCCCCTCCCCGTCCCCGCCGGCGGCTCGATCACCCTGAACATCACCTTCCAGTCCAAGCTGCCCCAGGTCTTCGCCCGCTCGGGCCACAAAGACGATTTCTACATGGTCGGGCAGTGGTTCCCCAAGATCGGCGTCTGGGAGGACGGCGGATGGAACTGCCATCAGTACCACGCCTCGTCCGAGTTCTACGCCGACTTCGGCGAGTTCGAGGTGGACATCACCGTTCCCGAGGGCTACGTCCTCGGGGCGACGGGCCGCCGCACCGCAGAAAAGAAGAACGGCGACGGCACCGTGACCTACACCCACGCCCAGGACGACGTTCACGACTTCGCCTGGACGGCTTCCCCGGACTTCGTCGAGATCCGCAAGCCCTTCACCCTCGACGATCCGCCGGTCCGGACCGAGATGATCCTCCTCGTCCACCGCGACCACCTCGCGCTCAAGGACCGCTACGAGCAATCGCTCCGCAACGGCCTGACCTTCTACAGCCGGAGCTACGGAGCCTACCCGTACCCCGTCGTTACCTTGATCGACCCGCCGCTCAACGCCCTCGGCGCGGGCGGCATGGAATACCCGACCCTCTTCACCAGCATGGGCTCGCGCTATTTCCCGGCCGGGCTGAGGCTGCCCGAGATGGTCACCATCCACGAGTTCGGCCACGGCTACTGGTACGGCATCGTCGGCTCGAACGAGTTCGAGGAGGCCTGGCTCGACGAGGGGATCAACTCCTACTCCGAGATCAAGGCCATGGACAAATACTACGGCGCGGACCGCTCCATGCTCGACTTCGGGCCGGTCCGGATCAGCGACCTCGTCTTCGCCCGGATGAACGGGGCGGGGGTGTCGAGGCTCGACCCGATCATCGCCCGGAGCTGGGAGTTCTTCAACGGCGGAAGCTACGCGGCCAACGTCTACCAGAAGGCGGCCCTGTCCCTGCTGACTTTGGAGGGGCACCTCGGCGAGGACGTCATGGGTCGGGTCATGAAGACGTATTACGAGCGGTGGAAGTTCAAGCACCCGAAGTCCGAGGATTTCTTCGCCGTGGCCGAGGAGGTAAGCGGCAAGGATCTCGACTGGTTCTTCGACCAATTCTTCAGGAGCCCGGACAAGCTCGACTACGCCGTGAGCGCGCTGAGCTCGACCGAGATCAAGGAGATCAAGGAGATCAAGGCGCCGGAGCCGAAGGCCGAGAAGGCGAAGGCGGCCCCTAAAATGTACAAGAACGAGGTCGTCGTGATCCGGAGCGGCGAGCTCGTCTTCCCCCAGGACGTCCTGGTCGTCTTCGCGGACGGCGAGGAAGTCCGGGAGACCTGGGACGGGAAGGGCCGCTGGAAGCGGTTCACCTACGAGCGGCCGGTGAAGCTCAAAATGGCCCGCATCGACCCCGAGTTCAAGATCCCGCTCGACGTCAACCACACCAACAACTCGCGCCTCCTCACGCCGGACAAGACGCCGTTCCGGAGGCACGCCGTGGGCGTCATGCTCGCCTTCCAGAAATTCCTGAGCCTGTTGTCCTTCTGAAGGAGCGAACCATGAGCGTATTTAAAAGCTGCGGGCATGGGATCCGGCGGGCGGCGGGCGAGGGAAAGCTCCTCTCCTGCTGTGGCTCTTCAACCTCACCTTCGCCGCGGTGATCTACAGGGAGTTCTCCGGTTTCATGGAGGCGGGCCTCGGGACGAGCGCCGCGGCCGGGAATTTCCTGAAGGGCATCGATTTCAACCACGTCATCGAGATGCTGTCTATCAAGGGGCGGGCTTCGGCCGGCTCATTTCGATGGCCCTGCTCCTCGGGCTCATCTTCGGCTTCATCTCGGTGTTCCTAAGCGGCGGGATCCTGCACACTCTGGCCGCGCGGGGCAAGGGGGAGCGGCACAAGGGCGACCGCCTGGCCCAGGTCTTCTTCCAGGGGGCGGGAAAATACTTCGGCCGGTTCTTCAGGCTCTTCATTTACAGCCTGGTCCTGTGGCGGCCGCGTTCATGATCATGGGCATCCTGATGTCGATCCTCGGCCCGGACAACGCGAACGAGCCGGCGATGTTCTGGCAGATCCTCATCCTGGCCGCGGTGGGCCTTTTCCTCGGCTTCCTGGTCAAGATGATCGTCGATTACGCCCGCATCCGGATCGTGACGGAGGATACGCCGGAGGTGCTGCGCTCGCTCGTCGGGGCGCTCGGGTTCGTCCGGAGGAGGTTCGGGAAAGCTCTCGGCCTCTATTATCTCTTCGCCGTGATCGGAGCCGGGGTCCTGGCCGTTGCGGTGGCCGTCGAATCGAGCATCGAAACGCACTCCGCACTTCCGATCGTCGCTGTCTTCCTCATCGGGCAGGCGTTCATCGTCGCCCGCAACTGGGCCCGGGTCGGGCTCCAGGCGGCGCAGATGGATTTCTACCGGGCAGAAAAATCGGATGCCAGTCATCTAAATACTGCATTTTTTCGGATGAGCCCAGAGATCGCGTGGAAGATAGGTTTAATTAGATGGGTGGCAGCTGATTCCGATTGCTTCCGCGAATAAGCTTACCGCTGGACGATCTGGATCCAGTTCAGGTGTCATCGAACACCCCGATGGTCACGGGCTCGCTTTCGTCGGCGGGGGTTGACCACGACACCGAGCTTTTTCAGCCCCTCGCGTATGTCGCGTGATGTCGTCGACGTCGAACATCGTCAGGGGGATTCCCACGTTGGACAGGGCTTTCTGGTAGACCTTGGCGGAGGGAAGCTCATCGGTTCGAGGAAGAGCTCTTACCGTCGGGCTGGTCGGCGAAACAACGGTCAGCCAGCGGTACCCGCCGGCCGACACGTCGGCCTTCTTCACGAACCCCAGGACCTCGGGATAGAACTTGAGCTTTCGCCTGGTCGTTCACCATGACGCTCGTCACCGGAAACTTCATCGTCATCCCTCCGCCTTTTTTCTCGCCGCGCGGCCCCGGCCTGGGCTCCGCTCGCCGCCCCCAGGACCGCGCCGCCAGACCAGCATGCTCACGATCACGCGATCGCCCCGCGTGCCGTGAGCCGATGACG
>CAWKFB010000009.1:0-37073 GCA_963848835.1 Candidatus Aminicenantota bacterium
GTCCGGTCCTCATCCGCTACCTGCGCCGGAACCAGATCGGCCAGGAGGTCCGGGCGAACGGGCCGCAGTCGCATCTGTCCAAGCAGGGAACTCCGTCCATGGGCGGAATCCTCATCATCGGGGCGACGATCGTCCCGACGCTGTTGTGGGGAAGCCTGGACAACAGCTATGTCTGGCTGGGGATGGGGTCGATGCTCCTCTTCGGCCTGATCGGATTCCTGGACGATTACCTCAAGATCAAGAAGCACCGGTCGCTCGGCCTCATCGTCCGCAAGAAGCTCTTCTTCCAGTTCCTGTGCGCCGGAGTCTTCGCCCTGGCCATCGTCCTGATCGGGTTCGCCCGCGGGCCCGTGAACGGGTTCGACCTGAAGCTCTATGTGCCGGTCTTCAAGCTCTGGACTCCCCTGCTCGGGTGGTTTTACATCCCCTGGATCATGTTCATCCTGGTCGGGTCCTCAAACGCGGTCAACCTGGCCGACGGCCTGGACGGCCTGGCCATAGGGCTGACCCTGATCAGCGCCACGACCCTGACGGCCTTGACCTACATCGCCGGCCACCGGGCCTTTTCCCAGTACCTCAACATCGGCCGCGTCCCCCAGGCGGCCGAGCTGACCGTCTTCGCCGGTGCCCTGACGGGAGCCTGCCTGGGCTTCCTGTGGTTCAACGCGCACCCGGCCGAAGTATTCATGGGCGACGTCGGCGCCCTGTCGCTGGGAGGGACGCTGGGCATGATCGCCATCCTGATCAAGCAGGAATTCCTTCTCTTCAGCATCGCCGGCGTGTTCATCCTGGAGGAGCTCTCGGTCCTCCTCCAGGTCGGATACTTCAAGCTGAGCCATGGGAAGCGCATTTTCCGGATGGCCCCGCTCCATCACCATTTCGAGCTCCTCGGCTGGCCGGAAGGAAGGGTCGTCGTCCGGTTCTGGATCCTGGGCATCATCTTCGCCCTTTTCAGCCTGGCCTCGCTGAAACTGAGGTAGGATGGAACTCCAGGACAAGCGCGTTCTCGTCGTCGGCCTGGGCCGGACGGGAGAAGCCGCGGCCGGCTTCCTGCTCGAGCGCGGGGCGCGGGTCGTGATCAGCGAGAAAAAAACCGACGCCGAGCTCGGCCCGGCCGTGGATTACTGGCAGGACCGCGGCGCCGTCGTCGAAGCGGGCGGCCACGATCTCGGCACGTTCCTCGCCGCCGAGCTGATCGTCCCCAGCCCCGGCGTGCCTCCCCTTCCGGAGCTCGCCGCCGCCCGTCGCAGGGGAATCCCGATCCTATCCGAGATCGAGATCGCCTACCCTTACCTCAAAGGCCGGCTCATCGGCATCACGGGAACGAACGGCAAGTCGACGACCGCGACGCTCCTTCACAAGATCCTGAAAGACGCGGGAAAACGGGCCGTCCTGGCCGGGAACATCGGCACGCCGCTCCTCTCCTTCGTCGACCGGAGCCGCGACGACCAGGTCACGGTCGTCGAGATCTCGAGCTTCCAGCTCGAGCACGTCGAGCGCTTCCGGGTCCACACCGCCGTCGTCCTGAACGTCTCCCAGAACCATCTCGACTGGCACGGCTCGCTCGAAGCCTACATCGCGGCGAAGCGCAGGCTCGTCGCGGGGCAGGGCCCGGGCGGCCTCGCCCTCCTCAACCGCGACGATCCGGTCATCTGGGGAATGAGGGCCGACGCCCCCGGCGAAGTCCGGGGCTTCAGCCGCCGCCGCGTCCTCGGCCGCGGGGCCTTCGTCCGCGACGGTTGGATCGTCGTCCGGGAGGGGGACGAACGGCTCCTCCTTCCGGTTTCGGACATCCGGCTTCCGGGCCTGCACAACCGGGAGAACGTCCTGGCCGCGGTCCTGGCGGCGAGCTTCGAAGGGGTTCCCGCCCGGCGGATCCGCGCCTCGGTCCGGGCGTTCCGCGGGCTCGAGCACCGGCTCGAGCGCGTCCTGACCCTCCGCGGGGTCGAGTACGTCAATGATTCCAAGGCGACGACGGTCGACGCGGCGATCAAGGCGATCGAGAGCTTCGACCGTCCGATCGTTCTCATCCTCGGCGGCAAGGACAAAGGCTCGGATTTCACCCCGCTCCGCCGCCCGGTCCGGGCAAAAGTGAGGTCGATCGTCCTCGTCGGCGCGGCGAAGGAAAAGATCCGGACGGCCCTCGACGGCGCCGTCCCGATGGCCGAAGCCCGGACGTTCTCCGAGGTCGTTCCGCTCGCGGCCGCCGCCGCGGTCCGGGGAGACGTCGTCCTCCTCGCTCCGGCCTGCACGAGCTGGGACATGTTCACGAGCTTCGAGGAGCGCGGGCGGGCGTTCAAGCGCGACGTCCGGAGGCTGGCCGGGCGATCCCAAAGGCGGGCAGGCTGAGCATGGAAGTCCACCGGACGCGCGGCTTCGACAAGAGCCTGGCCGTGTTCACCCTCAGCCTGCTGACCGTCGGGCTGGTCATGGTCTACAGCGCCTCGGGCGTCGTCGCGGCGATGAAATTCCGGAGCTCCCTGGCTCTCTTCATCCAGCAAGCCCTCGGGGCGGCGGCCGGGATCGGGCTCGTCCTCCTCCTGCTCAAGGTCCGCCGGCCGTTCTACGAGCGCGCTCCGTTCATCATCGGCCTTCTCCTCCTGACCGTGGCCCTCCTTGTCGCCTGCTTCCTCATGCCGGCCGTGGCCAGCACCAATCGCTGGATCGTCGTTCCCGGGTTCCGCTTCCAGCCGTCCGAGCTGGCCAAGATCAGCCTCGTCCTCTTCCTGGCCTGGTTCCTCGACCGGAACCAGGGCCGGCTCGGAGAGATCAAGCCTCTCCTTCTCCCGCTCGGCGTCGTCCTCTTCATCACCCTTCTCATCCTCCGCGAGCCCGACTTCGGGACGGCCGTCCTGACCTTCGGTCTCTGCATGATCCTGTTCTTCCTGGCCGGGGTCCGGCTCAAGTTCTTCGCCATCCCCATCGGCCTGGCCGTCCCCGTGTTCCTGTACTACCTCTTTTCCGCCGGATACCGGGTCGACCGCCTCCTCGCCTTCTTCTCGCCCGAAAAGAACCTCCAGACCATAGGCTTCCAGATCGATCAGTCCAAGATGGCGGTCGGGTCCGGGGGCCTCATCGGCGTCAGCCTGGGAGAGAGCATCCAGAAGCTCTTCTTCCTCCCCTGCGCCCACACGGACTTCATCTTCGCCATCATCGGGGAGGAATTCGGGCTCCTCGGCACGGTCGGGACGATCGCCCTGTTCGCCCTCATCGTCTGGCGGGGGATCAAGGTTTCGCTCAAGGCCCCGACCCTCTTCAGCCAGCTCGCCGCGGCGGGGCTGACCTTCCTCATCGGCATCCAGGCCCTGCTCAACATCACGGTCGTCCTGGGGCTCGGCCCGGCCAAGGGCGTGCCCCTGCCCTTCCTGAGCTTCGGCCGATCCTCCCTCATGATGAGCCTTCTCGCCGTCGGGCTCCTCCTCCATATCTCCCAGCGCCGGGCGATTCCGAAAGGGACCCGATGAGAAAGCGGCGGGTGATCATCTCCGGCGGCGGGACGGGCGGTCACCTCTTCCCCGCCCTGGTCGTGGGGCGGAAGCTCGCCGAGCGCGATCCGGATCTCCTCTTGACGTTCGTCGGGAGCGGCCGCGAGGCCGAGCGGGCGATCATGGCCCGGCACGGGGCCTCCTTCGTCCCGATGAGGATCGAGGGCCTCAAGGGCCGGGGCCTGCGGAGCCTCCGCGGGCTGGCCCTCCTGCCCGGCGCCTTTCTCCGATCGCTCCTCCTGATCGTCCGGCTCCGGCCGCGGCTCGTCGTGGGCGTCGGCGGCTACAGCTCCGGCCCGATCGTCCTCCTGGCCGCGGTCCTCGGAATCCCGACCCTCATCCTGGAGCAGAACGCCGGCCCCGGGTTCACCAACCGGCTCCTCCTCCGCTGGGTCCGCAAAGCCGTGGCCGCGTTCGACGACTCGCTTCCCGCGTTCCGCGGCAAGGCCGTCGCCCTGGGCAATCCCGTCCGGGACGAATTCTATTCGGTTCCGCCCAAGCCGCACGGCGGCCGCCTCTCGCTCCTCATCCTCGGCGGGAGCCAGGGATCCCATTTCCTCAACACCGCCCTGGCCGCCGCCCTGCCCCGGCTCGCCGGACATGAGGCGCGCCTCGGGTTCGTCCATCAGACCGGCCCGGCCGACCGCGAGGCGGTCGCGGCCGAGTACCGGAGGAACGGGTTCGCCTCCGCCGAGGTCGCGGCCTTCTTCGACGGGATCGCCGGGCGCTACGCCGGGGCCGATCTCCTCATCAGCCGGGCCGGGGCGACCTCTTGCGCCGAGATCATCGCCGCCCGGCGGGCCGCGATCCTCGTCCCATTCGCCGGAGCGGCAGACGACCATCAGACCCGGAACGCCCGGATCCTCGAGGCGGCCGGAGGAGCCGAGGTCGTGGCCCAGGATGAAAGCGCGACCGGACGCCTGGTCGAGCGCATCCTCTTCTTCCTCGATCATCCCGATCGCTTGTCCGAAATGGAGCGGAGCCTCGAACCGCTCCGCAAGCCCGACGCCGCGGACCGGATCGCCGGACTGTGCTTCGAGCTCATGGGAGTCGAATAGGAGGGCCCATGGTCCAGACGACCTACCGGAAGCTCAAGCACATCCACATGATCGGCATCGGCGGCACGGGCATGAACGGCATCGCCGAGGTCCTCATCAACCTGGGCTACAAGGTCACGGGATCCGACCTCGCCGCCAACGAGGCGACCCAGCGCCTGGCCAAGCTCAAGGCCGGGATCTCGATCGGTCACAAGGCCGAGAACGTCCGCGGCGCGGACGTAGCCGTCGTCTCGACCGCCGTCCGCGCCGATAACGTCGAGGTCGTCGAGGCCCGCCGGCTCCAGATCCCGGTCATCCCGCGGGCGGAAATGCTTGCCGAGCTGATGCGGATGAAGATGGGCATCGCCGTGGCCGGCTCGCACGGCAAGACGACGACCACCTCGATGATCGCCGTCCTTCTCGACAAGGCCGGGCTCGACCCGACGATCGTGGTCGGCGGCCGGCTGAACACCCTCGGGGCCAACGCCCGGCTCGGGGCCGGGGACTTCTTCGTCGCCGAGGCCGACGAGAGCGACCGGTCGTTCCTCTACCTCTCGCCGTTCATCGCCGTCCTGACCAACATCGACGCCGAGCATCTCGACCATTACCCGAACGTCGAGGACATCAAGAGGACGTTCGTCAGCTTCGCCAACAAGGTCCCCTTCTACTGCCCGATCATCCTCTGCCTGGACGACCCGAACCTGCAGAGCATCATCCCCGAATTCGACCGCCGGCTCATCACCTACGGGTTCTCGGCCCAAGCCGACGTCAGCGCCCGGGACATGCGCTATAAGGGCTTCACGAGTGCTGCGACCGTGCTCCACAAGGGCGGCGAGCTCGGCCGGCTGAAGCTCAACGTCCCGGGGAAGCACATGATCGCGAACAGCCTGGCCGCCGTCGCCGTCGGCCTCGACCTCGACATCCCGCCCGCCCTGATCCTCGAGGCCCTGGCCTCATACGAGGGGACGGGCCGGCGCTTCGAGCTCAAGGGCACGATCAACGACATCATGGTCGTCGAGGACTACGGCCATCATCCGACCGAGATCCGGGCGACCCTCGAGGCGGCGAAGCGAGGCTGGCCCCGCCGCCTCGTCGCCGTCTTCCAGCCCCACCGCTTCACCCGCCTCCACCACCTCATGAGCGACTTCGCCACCTCGTTCAACCAGGCCGACGTGCTCGTCCTGACCGAGGTCTATCCGGCGGGCGAAACGCCCATCCCCGGGGCCACGGGCGCGGCCCTGTACGATGAAGTCCGCCGCTTCGGCCATAAGGACGCCCACTTCGAGCCCGACATGGCCAAGATCCCGGCCCGGCTCGAGACCCTCGTCCGCCCCGGCGACACGGTCATCGTCCTCGGGGCCGGAAACATCAACAGGATCATCCCCGATTTTCTCGCCCGGCTGGAGAGGATGGCATGAATCGAGCTTCCGCTCCTGTCCGCCCGGCCGTGCGCTTCCACCGTCCGGACGCCCCCCTCGAGGTCGCGAAGCGGACGCGGAGGCTTCCGGCGCGCCTGACCCAGCTTCTCGGCCTGTGCGCCGCCGCCGGAGCCGTCTTCCTCGCCCTGACCGGGGGCATCCATCTCGTCCTGTCCGCGAAGGGCCTCGAGATCCGGGCCGTCCGGGTCCGCTCCGCCGATCCGGCCGTCCGGGCCGTCGCCGAGAGGATGGCCTCGGGGAGGCACTGGGGCCATATCCTCCTTCTCGACGCGGCCGAGGTCCGGAGGAGCTTCGAGGCCGATCCCCGGATCCGGGAAGCGCGGGTCCGCAAGGTCCTCCCGGCCGCGGTCGACATCGAGGTCGACGCCCGCGTCCCGATCGCGGTCCTGGCCAAGGACCCGCCCGTCCTCGTCGACGCCGAGGGGGTAGAGATCGGGCCGGCGGACCCGGCCGCGGAAGCGGTCCTGCCCCGGTTCGAGGACGCGGATATGTTCCTCCGGGACGCGGGAGACAAGGTCAGGCTCGGCTGGGCCTGCCTCCGCGAGCTCTCGGACGTCGACCGGGCCGACGTCGAGGCCCTCGACCTGACCGGGATGTCGAGCGTCGTCCTCAAGCTCCGCTCGGACCCCGCCCGGATCAAGCTCGGAGACGCCGGCTTCTCCGCGAAGGTCGGCCTCTTCCGGGAGCGCCGCGACCGCTGGGAGCGGGACTTCGGCCCGCTCGAAACGCTCGATCTCCGCTTCCGGGACCGCATCTTCGTCAAGCCCCTGAAGGAGACACACTGATGGCCAAGAACGGATATGTCGTCGGCATCGACATCGGGACGCGGAAGGTCTGCGTCGCCATCGGCGAGATCACCGAGGACCGCAAGATCGAGGTCATCGGGATCGGCACGGCCGATTCCAAGGGCCTGCGCAAGGGCGTCGTGGTCAACCTCGACATCACCTCGGCGGCGATCAAGAAGGCCCAGGAAGAAGCCGAGCTCATGGCCGGCATCTCCATCAACTCCGCCTTCATCGGGATCTCCGGGGCCCACATCAAGAGCTTCAACAGCCGCGGGGTCATCGCCGTCTCGGGGAAGAACCGGGAGATCAGCCGCGAGGACATCCATCGCGTCGTCGAGCAATCCAAGGCCGTCTCGATCCCTCCCGACCGCGAGATCATCCACGTCATCCCCCAGGAGTTCGTCGTGGACGAGCAGGACGGCATCCGCGATCCCTTCGGGATGAGCGGGATCAAGCTCGAGGTCAACGTCCACATCGTCACCGGAGCCGTCACCCTCTGCCAGAACCTCCGGACATGCGTCGAGCGGGCCGGGATCAACATCGAGGAGATCATCCTCAACCAGATCGCCTCGAGCGCGGCCGTCCTGACCCACGACGAGAAGGAGCTCGGAGTCGGGCTCATCGACATCGGAGCGGGAACGACGGAGGTGGCCATCTACGAGCGCGGGAGCCTCTGGTACACCCAGAACATCCCCCTCGGCGGGGACAATTTCACGAACGACATCGCCGTGGGGCTGCGGACGGCCATCCCGGACGCGGAGAAGATCAAGAAGCGGTTCGGCTGCGCCGCCGCGCCAACCGGCGAGGATCAGGAGACGATCGAGGTCCCCTCGGTCGGGACGGGGCGCAAGCCGCGCGTCCTCTCCCGCCAGCTCCTGGCCGACATCATCCAACCGCGGGCCGAGGAGATCTTCCGGCTCGTGGACAACGACATCAAGCGCATGGGCTACGAGAAATCCCTGAACTCGGGGATCGTGCTGACCGGCGGAACGGCCCTCCTCGACGGCCTCGAGGAGGTCGCCGAGGAGATCTTCGACCTGCCGGTCCGGCGGGGGGATCCGACCGGGGTCGGCGGCCTCATCGACCGGGTGGGGACGCCGGACTACGCCACGGCCGTCGGCCTGCTCATCCACGGCTACGGCCTGCTCCGGACGCAGGGCTCGCAGAAGTCCGGGAAGAAAGGCCTTTGGGGCCGGGTCAAGGACTTGTTCAAGGAAGAATAGGAAGGGAGAAGGGCTATGGGGAAAGAAATCATCGACAAGCTGAAGTTTCACCTGGTCGAGGACACGACGATGGCCAAGATCCGGGTCATCGGCATCGGCGGAGGGGGCGGCAACGCCCTCAACCGGATGATCGAGGCGGGGATCGAAGGGGTCGATTTCATCGCCGTCAACACCGACCAGCAGGCGCTCAACGCCAACAGGGCCCCGATCAAGATCCAGCTCGGGACGCAGCTGACCAAGGGCCTCGGCTCGGGCGGGCGTCCCGAAACCGGCAAACAGGCGGCGATGGAGGACACCGAGCGCCTTCTGGAGGTCCTGGAAGGCTCGGACATGGTCTTCCTGACCACGGGCCTCGGCGGGGGGACGGGGACCGGGGCGACCCCGATCATCGCCAACCTGGCCACCGAGCTCGACATCCTTTGCCTGGCCGTCTGCACCCTGCCCTTCGAGTTCGAAGGGCGCATCCGCGGCCGGCAGGCCGTCGAAGGGCTCAACGACCTGAAATCGGCGGTGGACACGGTCATCGCCATCCCGAACGACCGGCTCCTCCAGACCGTCAGCCTGGACACGTCCATCCAGGACGCCTTCAAGCTGGCCGACGACGTCCTCCGCCAGGCGGTCCAGGGCGTCTCGGACCTGATCACGAAGCCCGGGCTCATCAACCTCGATTTCGCCGACGTGAAATCGATCATGAAAGGGATGGGCGTCGCTTTCATGGGCACGGGCGTCGCCGCGGGCGAGAACCGGGCCGTCGAAGCGGCCAACAGGGCCATCTCGAGCCCCCTCCTCGTCGACACGTCGATCGAAGGGGCCAGGGGCGTCCTCATCAACATCACCGGCGGCAAGGACATGACCCTTCACGAGGTCTCCAAGGCCAGCCAGCTCGTCCACAAGCTGGCCCACCCGGACGCCAATATCATCTTCGGCATGGTCATCGACCCCAGCATGAAGGACATGGTCAAGGCCACGGTCATCGCCACGGGCTTCGACAAGGAATTCCGGCGGGAGATCGAAGCGCCGCAGACGAAAGCCGCGGCCGCGGCCCAGGCGGGCTCCCGGATCGCCCGGCGGAAAACGCCGCCGGCCGTCCCCGCGCCGGGCCCGATCTTCCGCGAGACCCCGCCCTATCCATTCGAGCGCGAGGAGGGGCCGCGCTTCGATCGCGGTCCCGTCGACGCCCCGGCGGGCTGGGACCGCGCCTGGGACGCCTTCGAAACGCCCTCCTTCATCCGGAACAAGCACTCCCAGCTGCGGAAGAACTGACCGTGATCCAGGCCGACTGCGTCGTTTCCGGGTGCCGCGAGCTCGTCACCTGCGCCGGGCCCGTTCCCAAGCGGGGAGCGGCGCTCAGCGACGCGGCCGCGGTCCGGGACGGCTGGATCGCCTCCCGCGGTGGCCGGATCGTTTTCGTCGGGACTGAGGAGGAATTCCAGCGGCTGGTCGCGCTCGAGGACGGCGCCGTCCGGATCGACGGCGGCGGGTTGGTCGGATTGCCGGGGTTCGTCGATGCGCACACCCATCTTCCCTTCGGCGGGGACCGCTCATCCGAGTTTTCGCTCCGGCTCAAGGGCTGGACCTATCAGCAGCTCGCGGCCCAGGGCATGGGGATCAAGACGACGGTCCGGGCGACCCGGGCGGCCTCCGCGGACGGCCTCACCGCCGCCTGCCTCGAGCGCCTCGACCGGATGCTCCTCCACGGGACGACGACCGCCGAAGCTAAGAGCGGCTACGGGCTCAACCTCGACGACGAGCTCAAGCAGCTCGCCGTCATCGCCGCGGCCGGACGGCGGCATCCGATCGACCTCATCCCGACGTTCATGGGGGCCCACGAGGTCCCCGAGGAATATCGTTCGAACAAGGAGGGCTATATTGACCTTCTTATTCACGAAATCCTGCCCGCGGTTCGCCATCAAGGCCTGGCCCGATTCTTCGATGTATTTTGCGAAGAGGGCGTGTTTTCAGTGGAAGATTCAGAAAGGCTGGTCCAGGCGGGAGCGGCGGCCGGCCTGGGAATCAAGATCCATGCCGATGAGTTCGCGCCGCTGGGCGGCGCCGAGCTTGCGGCCCGGGCCGGAGCCGTCTCCGCGGAACACCTGATCTCGATCTCCGAGGCCGGGATCCGGGCCCTCGCGGCAAGCGCGACGGTCGCGGTTCTCCTCCCCGGCGTTTCCTTCTTCCTCCGTCAGGACAAGCGGGCGCCCGCCCGGGCCCTCATCGACGCCGGCGCGGCCGTCGCTCTGGCCACGGACTTCAACCCGGGAAGCTCGATGACGGAATCGATCCCTTTCATCCTCCAGCTCGGCGTGTTCACCCTGAAGATGAACGTCGAGGAAGCCCTCAACGCCGTCACGGCCAACGCCGCCTGCGCCATCCGCGAGGAGCACGAGGCGGGCCGGCTCGAGCCCGGGCTCAAGATGGACCTCGCCCTGTTCGACGTCCCTAATTATCTGCACCTGGCTTATCACATGGGCGACCGGCAGGCCGTCCATGTCGTCAAGAAGGGCAAGCGGGTCGTCACGGACGGACGCTTGTCCTATAAAACTTAGCCCTTCTTATCCCTCCCATTCATCCCAAGCCGCCCCTCCCCCGGGGCGGCGCCTATCCAGCCGACCTCAGGCTCTTCGGGCTTTTCAACGGGTTCCCCTCTTTGATATCAGAATGACGCTCTCGGCCGTTTTGCCGGAACTCAATCCTCAGATCTTCAGCTGACTCGTCCCGCTCGCGGCGTCGCGCTTGCGGACGAGCTTCCCGGGCAGGACGGTCAGGACGACCTCGCCGGCGGCGAGGATCTCCGCTTCGCGCAGGTGCCCCGCGACCGCGCGATAGTCGCGTCCGGCCAGGACGACGTGAATGAAGGGCGGGCCTTCATGGGGTCTTGGAAGCCGAAGCGGCCACGGCCTTATCTCTCTTGATCTTCCAGAAGAGATAGAAGGGCAGGCCGAGGAGGATGATGGCCAGGCCCTTCATCGAATTCCCGAACGAAGTCAGGAGCGAGTTGATCGAGATGTAAAGGGCGGCCAAGATAAAGATGATCGGGGTCACCGGATAGCCCCAGGTCTTGTACGGCCGGGGCATGTCCGGCCTCTTCTTCCTGAGGATAAACACGCCGGCCACGGTCAAGCCGAAGAAGATCCACTGGCCGAAGATGACGTAGCTGAAGAGGTTCTCGAACGTCCCGAAGAAGAGGACGAGGATCATGCTCCAAACGCCCATGGCGATGATCGAGATGTGCGGCGTCCGGAACTTCGGATGGACGTCGGCCAGGGTCTTGAAGAAGATCCCGTCCTTGGCCATGGCGTAGTAGACGCGCGGCGAGCAGAGGAAGTTCTGGTTCGTCGCCCCCATGATCGAAAAGAGGATGATGAAGGATATGAGAGAGGCGCCGAGCGGGCCCATGACGATGGCCATGGCGTCCGCGGCGATGCGGTCGGACTTGGCGATGCCGGCGGCGGGGATGACGTACAGATACGCGAGCTGGGCCAGGATGTAGATCCCGACGCAGGCCAGGATGCCGATGAAGAGGCCGGCGGGCAGGTTTTTCTGGGGGTTCTTGGTCTCCCCGGCGCTGGCCGTCGCGGCTTCCCAGCCCTTGAAGGCCCAGAGCGAGGCGACCAGGGCGATGCCGAAGCTGCTCAGAAGGTTCCCCGAGAACGTCCCGACCCCGGGCGTGACGAAATTGGCCGGTTGGCCCTTGGCGAAGATGAAGATCACGCCGCAGATCCCGGCCAGGCCGGCGAACTTGATCACGGTCAGGATGTTCTGGAGGTTCGCCCCCCAGCGCGTCCCGGCATAGTTCACCCCGACGAGGAAGGCGATGAAGACCACGCTGATGAGCTTCTGGGCGAGGGGCGAAAGGGGGAGGAAATGGGTGAGATACTTCGAAGTGAAGGCCACGGTCAGCGTGGCGATGGCCCCGGAATCGATGACCAGGAAGAGCGTCCAGCCGAAGAGGAAGGAGATCAGGGACCCGTACGACTCGCGCAGGTAGACGTACGCCCCGCCGGCCTCGGGCATGGACGCGCCGAGCTCCCCGAAGGCCAGGGCGCCGAAGAAGCTCAGGACAGCGCCGACGACCCAGACGGCCAGGATGAGGAGGGGGACCTGGACGGCCACGGCCATGTCCTTGGGCACGAGGAAGATGCCCGAGCCGATGACGCCGCCGATGACGATGCTGACGATGTCCCAGAGTCCGAGGACCCGCGGGAGGCCTTGGGGAGTGGATGCGCAGTTCTCGCTCATGCGGCCCAGATTAGCTCATTTCTCCGGATTTGACCAGTCGAAATACGCCCAGCCGTCGGCGATCGTCTTCTCCACAGGAAGGTAGGAATGCTCGAACTCCGCGCGGCTCTTGGCGTTCGAGGCGTAGGCTTCCCAACCGCTCAATCGGCCGTAAGCCGCGGTCAGGAGGGGCCGCTTCCCCGTCGCCCGGCTGACGAGCTCGAGGAGGCCGCCGGCCGTGGTGACGAGCGGGGCGGGGATGGGAAGGGGAAAGGCTTTCCTTCCGCAGGCGCGGCTGATGAGCCGGATGACGTCGGCGTAGCGCAGATTGGCTCCGGCGACAAGATACCGTTCGCCAACCCGCCCGCGGTCGAGGGCTTTGATGATGATGGCCGCGAGGTCGCGGACATCGACGACGGACAATCCGCCGGCGAAAGATCCAAGGAGACGCCCCCGGCCGATCGACCGGTAGAGCCGATTGTGCGGAGTCCGGGGATCGTGATCGCCGGGCCCCATGATCGAGGCAGGGTTGAGGATGACGGCGGGCAGTCCCCGCTCACGGACCGCCTTCTCGACGATCTCCTGGCCTTCGTATTTCGTGAGCATGTAATACAGGCTCGTCGGCCAGTTGAACGGCGTCTCCTCGTCCGCGGGCGCCCCATCGCGGCGGAAGCCGATCGCACCGACCGATGAGATATGGACGAGGCGCCTGACGCCGTGGGTGAGGCAGGCCTCGACGACGTTCGCGACGCCGTCCCGGTTGACCCGCCGCAGCCGGTTCAGGTCCTTTTTCCAATAAGAGATGAGCCCGGCAAGATGGATGACGAGCGCGTGGCCGGCGACAGCCGCGCGGACGGCCGCGGCGTCGGCTATGTCGCCGCGGCGGACGCACACGGGAAGCCCGGACCAGGAGCGCGGAATCGTGTCGCCGGGGAGGACGAAGGCCGTGATGCGATCGGCCCCGAACCGCCCGGCGAGCTCGGGAACGAGGACCGACCCGACGAAGCCTGTCGCCCCGGTGACGAGGAGGCGCCCCGAATCAGTCATGCGCCGCCGGCCGGCGATGGATGCGCCGGTAAAGAAGGATATCCAAGCTCACACCCACGACGGCATGGATGAAGACGGTGTAGAGGAACGACCCCGTCGCGTAAGCGACCAGCCCGAAGGCGAACCCCGACCCGAGAGCGGCGAAGACCTCGGTATCGGGATGGCCGAAGTGATAGAGCGTCGCGAGGGCCGCTTGGACCGCCAAGGCGGGAACGAGCCCAAGCCCCGTGACAAGAGGGAAAAAGAGGACCCCCCGGAACAGGAATTCCCAAGGAAGATAATAAAGGAAGACGTAAGCCGTTTCGAATGCGGCGAGCTTCCCCGCGGAGGCGCAGACGCGCTTCGAAAAGGGGTAGTAGGCCTGCATGACGGGATCGCGCGAGCCGATGACGGCCGCGAGCACGGCGAACGGGACGCCGATCGCGGCCAGGACGAGACCGAGAGATCCCTTTCCGATTTTGAGCCCTGTCGCGGCGAGAAACCGCGCCGGCTCGGCCGATCCGAGAGAGATGATCGCGACCGGAACGGCCATGAAAAAGACGAAAAAGAGGAGGAAATACCGGTAATACGCCCGGTCATCCGGAAGCCTGGCGGCCAGGCGCCGATGGTGGAAGACCGTCATCATCAGGGTGAAGGCGACGGCCAGCCAGACGAAGACGGCGGGCAGGACCGCCTCAGGGAATGAGCCCATTCTTCTGTTCCTCGCGATACCAGGCGACCATCGTCCGGACCTGGGCCCGATAGTCGTCGTCGGGAGCGTAGCCGAGGTCGGCCACGGTCCGTGAGATATCGTACGTCGTCTCGGAAGAAGCTTTCTTGACCCGATAGTAGTTCAATTGGGGCGTATAGCGGGGGACGAGCCGGTGAAGGGATGCCTGCAGGAAAGACCAGGCGAACGCGGCGGACGCGGGAACGAAGATGCGCTGCCGGCGGCCGACGGCCTCCATCAAGGCCCGGAAGAATTGCTCCCAGGTCGGGAGGACTCCGTTCGTGACCGTGTACGTCCGCCCCTCGATCCCCGGCGTCAGGACGGCCCGTTCGACCGCCTGGCAGAGGTTGTCGATATAGAGATAGCCGAACCGCTTCCGGCCTTTCCCGACGATGAGCGGATACCCGGATTCGAGGGCCTGGATGAGCTTGACCAGGGTCGTCCGGTCGCGCGGACCATAGACATCGCCGGGACGGATGATGACGGCGGGCAGGCCGTCCGATCTCCAGAGACCGAGAAAGAATTCTTCGCTTTTTTTCTTGTTCCGGGTATAGGCCAGGAAATCCGCCGAGCGCCCCGGCTTGTCCTCCGAGATGTCCGCGGCCGCGAAGCCCAGCGTCAGGGCCGTGGAGATGACGACGATCCGCCGCGGCGGGGCCGGCAGGGTCCGGATCTTGGCCGCCAGGTTCTCGGCGATCCCGAGGATGTTCGCCCGGCACTCCTCTTCCCCGGCGACGTCCGAGACCACGGAAGCGGAATGGACGATCGCGTCCAAGCCCTCGGGCAGGTCGAACGCGTCGGGCTTGAGAAGGTCGCCGACCTTGATCCGGACGGGGAAGCCGTCGAGATAGTGGCGGTCGGACGCGGGCCGGACGAGCCCCGAGACCTCCCAGCCGAGGGAGAGGAAATGCCGGCACAGGCTCGAGCCGATGAATCCGTTCGCCCCAGTGATGAAGACCTTCACGGCGTTCTCCGCCCTTCGCGCCCGAGCGCGGCGTTCCAGGCCTTCATCAGGCCCGGCGCGGCGAGTATAACAAAAGCCCCGGCCAGCACGCCAGCGACGCTGTCGCTGACGTAGTGGTAGCGGAGGAAGAACGTCGAGACATAGAGGGAGAGGATGACGGGAGCGAGGGCGTAGAAGGCCGGCCGGACGTACCGGCGGGCCAGGATCCACATCACCGTCGCGACCGCGCAGTGCGGGCTGGGGAGGTTACCGCCGATCTGGTGGATGTTCGCCCGGATGTACTCTCCGATCGCGCCGAAGATCCCGCCGCGAAGAGGGACGGAATACGCCTCCGACTGGAAGTACATCGGACCCGCGATCGGGAAAACAAAGAAAAAGAGGAAGCAGGTCAGGTTGACGGCGGCCAGGTTGAACAGATAGTCCTCCATCGCCGCCTCGCCCCTCTTGGCGAAGATCAGGGCGCTCAGGCCGGGATAGAGGACCAGGTAGATGACGTAAGCGAAGAACATCCATTCGGTCAACGGCGGCGTGACGAATTTTTGGAGCCAGACCGTCGGCTGGACGCCGAAGATGCCCTGTTCGAAGCGGAGGAGGGCGAGATCCTGCCAGCGCCGGACGAGAATGAGCTGCATCGGGAGGGAGACGAGGAAGAGATGGGCATAGAGGAGCTGGACGGAAGCCGTCCGGATGAGCCAGCGGAGGGGGACGATCTTCGTCCGCCGGTAGGCGGCGGTCGCGGCGAAATAAGCGACCCCGCCCAGGGTGCATTTCAAAAAGACCGTTCCGGGCGCGGGGATCCGGGCCCAAAAAGGAAGATGAGCAAGTCGAAGAGCAGGACCGCGCCCAGGCTGAGGACGTCGACGGCCTGCATTTCGACGCCGAGGATACGGGCCGTTCGCCCAAAGAGGCTGGATATCGCCGCCCCGCGGAGTCTCATCGGCGGTCCCCCTTCCGGACGTGGGCAACCGCCTGACGGATCGATTCGCCCACGTCGCCCGAGGGCCGGAAGCCCAGTTCGCGCTCGATCTTGGAGCTATCATAGATCCAGCAGTACTTGCGCGAGGCCTTGACGTTCGAGCGCGACAGCGCCGGGGTTTTCCTCCGAACGCGGGCCGCGGCTTCGGCTGCCGCCGCCGCGATGACCTGAACGCCATAGGGGATCCTGAGGAATGGCCCGCGCATGCCCAGCGCGTCGACGATCGTCCGGGTGATCTCGCGCCAGGAATGGGCCCGCCCGTCCGTGACGTAATAGATCTGGCCGCGGCTCTCGGGCCGTTCGGCGGCGAGGATGAGGGCCGCGACGACGTCGCCGACGGCGGCCAGGCTCGTCTGCGGCTTGCCCGTCCCGACGAGGGGCAGGATCCGATTCCGGATCAGCCGGATGGAGTCGGAAAGCTCCTTCTGGCGGGGCCCGATGACGTTCGGCGGCCGGACGATCGTCACGGCCAGACGGTCGCCCCTCTCGAGAACGAGGACCTCGGCCTCCCGCTTGCTCCGCCCATAGTCCGAGATCGGCCGGCATGCGTCGTCCTCACGGAGGAGGCCCCCCGCCGGGCTCGGTCCGGCCGCGGAAATGCTCGAGACGTGGACGAATTTCCCCAGGCCGGGATTCTCTTCGAGGCAAGCTTCGAGGAGGTTGAGGGTCCCGACGGCGTTCGTCGCGTTGTAGGTTTTCCGGTCCGGAGCGGAAATGACTCCGGCGAGATGGAAAACCACGTCCTGGCCCCGGACCGCGGGACGAAGGCTTTCCTTGTCCCGGACCTCTCCTTCCACGAGCCGGACCGGGACGCCGCGGAGGGACTCGAGGCGGCTCGTTTTCCGGACGAGACAGGAAACGTCCCAGCCCCGGTCGACGAGGGCGAGGACGAGATGGCTCCCGATGAAGCCGTTCGCCCCGGTCACGAGTGCTTTCATCGCGTCCGATTCTACCAAAAAGGGGGAGAAAGCGGAAAATTGCGGGAACCATGGCTCGGTGGTAGAATAGCCCGGGCAACGAACGGGCCCGGCTTGCCGTTCTGGAAAAGACGGGAAGTCCAAAGGAAGGATTGAAATCATGTCAAACGATCGAGATAGAACCGGTAAGCGCGCTCACCGCGGGATCGCCGCCTTCGCCGCTGCCGGCCTGATTTCCCTCCTGATGGCCGGCCCGGGGACGGCGGCGGGGCAAAGCCAGACCTGGAATACGTTTCTCGGGGGGGCCGGCTGGGACTCGGGGCGCGGCGTGGCCGTGGACGGAAAAGGGAACGTCTATATTTCCGGGACGGCCGACGGGTCCTGGGGCGCTCCTTTTCGGGCCTACGCCTCCAAGAACGACGCCTTCGTCGCCAAACTCGACAAGACCGGCAAGCTCCTCTGGAACACCTTTCTCGGCGGGACGGGAACGGACAACGGGTCGGGGATCGCCCTGGGCCCGGACGGCGGGATCTTCGCCGCCGGGACGAGCGATGCTTCCTGGGGAACTCCCGTCAGGCCCTACGGGGGAGGGATGGACGCGTTCCTCGCCAAGCTCGATCCGGATGGGAAGCTCGTCTGGAACACGTTCGCCGGCGGCTCGGGGGCCGATCAGGCCGCGGGCGTGGCCGTCGATACGGACGGCAGCGCGCGGCTCGTGGGCTCGAGCAACGCGAGCTGGGGAACGCCCGAGAGCGACTATTGGTCCGCCTCCGACGCGTTCGCCGCGCGGTTCGACGCCGGCGGCGCCCTGGTTTGGAACACTTTCCTCGGCGGATTGGGCGAGGATTACGTCAAGGGCGTCGTCATGGGCGCGGACGGCTTCCTCTTCGCGGTCGGAACGAGCACGAACACGTGGGGCGGCGCTCCCATCCGCGGATACGTCTTTTACAGCGACGCTTGGACGGCCAAGGTGGACGCCTTCGGCCATTTGACCTGGAACGCCTTCGTCGGAGGCGAGGGGTACGATTCGGGATACGGGATCGCCGCGGACGCGGCCGGTTTCGTTTACCTGACGGGGACGAGCAACCAATCCTGGGGCAGCCCCATCACGGCCCTCGACTCCGGATACGACGCCTTCGCCGCGAAGCTCGATCCGGACGGCAACCTCGTCTGGAACACCTTCATCGGCGGAGCCGGGAAGAATTACGGCAAGAACATTTTCATCGCCGGGAGCGGCTATATCACCATCGTCGGGTACGGGCTCGGGACGTGGCAGACGCCCCTGTCCGACGCCGTCGCCGGCTACGACGTCTTCGTCTGCAAGATCGACAATGACGGGAACTTCGACTGGCTGACCTTTGTCGGCGGCTCGGGCGACGATTTCGCCGAGGCAGCCGCCGTCGGCCCCGGGAACGACATCTGTCTCGTCGGGATCAGCGATCTCGATTGGGGATCGCCCGTCCGGCCGTTCTCGGCGAACTATGACGCGTTCGCGGCCTGGGTGCCCGAAACGCCCGCGGGGGCCGGAACCGTCGAAGCCGGCCCGCCCGGTTCCGTGGTCCGCCGGATCATCCGCCGCACGGGACGGTAAGCTGGAGCGGTCTCAGCCGCCGCCCGTCTCTAATAATATATCATCCCGCTCGATCCGCCGCTGAACCGCGGGTTCACGACGTTGCTGTAGATCGAGCCGAAGGTGAAGCTCAGCCCGACCCCGAGGTAGTAGGAATAGTTCGTCTCCAGCATCGTCCGCCGCAGAAGGACCTGCTCGATCGTCGCCTGGCCCTTGGGCAGTGAGATCTGGTCGTGGATCATGGAGTAGCTGCCGTAGACTTCCAAAGACAGGCCCTTGAGCAGGCGGAGGCTGATCTCGCCCGAGAATTCGAGATGGTTCTTGCTGAAGTCATGGAAGTAATGGGCCCCGGCGAGCCCGGCGTAGATGGTCCCCCATTTTTCCTTCAGGCTGAAAGTGACAGACAGGCTTTCGTTCCATAGGCTCTCGGACCGCTTGCCGTAGATCGTTTCCTCATAATATTTCGCCGCCTGGAAATTCAGCCGGTAGAGGAAGGAGAACTGCCGCCGCGTCGACTGCGAGTAGGGGAAGACGTCGTACTCGATCGCGGGCGCCGGTTGGACGCTGAGCTTGAGGTTGTTGTAAGTGGACGTGGAAACGCCGAGAAACGCGCCGACCGACCAGTGCTCGCCCAGGCTCTTAGCCACGAGACTGGAAAAGCTCCTCGACTTGGAGACGCTCGCGATCGTCACGTCCTCGTACGTGAACCGGTCTTCGCTCCGGGAGATATACGCGCTTGTCCGGATCTTCCATTCCGGCGTCACCCGGTTGGCCGAGACCGAGCCCGAGAAATAGTCGTACCCCGTCGATTTCTGTCCGCTCATGGAAGTCCGGGCGCTGAGGCTGAAGACCCAGAAATTCCACTTGTCGACGACCGAGGTCGGCTTGACCTTCTCTTGGAAGACGATCCCCACTTTTTCGGCGATGGGCGTCCGGGCCACGTAGCGTATCAGGCCCATTTTCAACACCCGTACCTGGCCCTGGCGGATCTCGTCCGACGTCTGGGTCTGGTTGGAACAGAATTTCTGGACGTCGTCCATCCCGACGAATTCCTGCTGGCCGCTGAAGTGCATGGTGTATTCGACGCCGCCGGCGCCGGTGGACTGGACGGTGATCAGGACATGGACCTGGGCCTCTTTCCGGTCGCGGACATAGTTGACGAACGTGATCTCGGTCTTGATGTATTCGATATCGCAATAGTCGCAATCGATGAACACGCGCGGCGCGGTCTTCTTGAGGGCCTCGATATCCGTCTGCGACCCGGGCGGCGGAGGAGGCGGCGGATTCGTCTGGGCCGAAGCCTCGACGGGCCCGAGAAAGATGAAGCATATCAAGACCGCGGCGAGAAAAACCTTGTTGCGCATGGCCCTTCCCCTCCTCGAAAAAGCTCGTCTCGAGATTCGGATCCGAGACTTCATTGCCCTGAATGTCTCATTTACCAGCAAACCATGTGCCAGACCTCGATTGGATAAAAATATCCTCTTTCAGGGGGAAATCCGGAATAAATCGTTCGGACGGGCCGTTTCAATTCCTTACATACGTCAAGATTCGATGCAATTTGCGGGACCGCCCTGATCGGCCCCTCTCCTAGTTAATACCCCGCTTTCCGGTTATTTGTTAGGCGACATCGGCAATTCCCTGGATTTCAAATAGGCTTCCCGGGGAGGGATGAACCCGAATTCCGCGAGTATGTTGAAAACATCGGCGATCCCAACGTACGGAAGGGCGTAGCGGGGGTCTTTATCGATCGCCCGCTGGAAGCAATCGACGGCCTGGATCATGTCCTTCGGAGAGCGCCGGTTCCAATGGTATTTCCCTTTGAGAAAGAGCTCGTGGGCTTTCTCGTCCCGGGTATGGCGCTTCGTGACTCTTTCTTTCTCTCCCTCGACGAGCTCGACCTTCAGCTTTTCCACGACCGCCATCGAGATCTCGTCCTGCACGGAAAAAACGTCTTTGATATCGCGGTCGAATCGCTCCGACCAGAGATGGTAGCCGTCCGCGACGCTTATGAGCTGGGTGGTCACTCGAAGATGCGTCCCTGATTTCTGGATACTCCCTTCGAGGATGGAGCCGACGTTCAATTGTCTTCCGATCTCGCGGATATCCGCCTCTTTCCCCTTGAAGGAAAAGGCGGAAGTGCGGGCGGCGACCTTCAAGCCCTTGACCTGGGCCAGGGCGTTGATCAGCTCCTCGGCCAGACCTTCACAGAGGTAATCCTGGTCGCGCTGTGAGCTCATGTCCTTGAAGGGCAAAACGGCGATGGACGTGAGATACTCCCGCTCTCGCGCGGAAAATGCCGCCGTTTTCTTCCCCGGGACGTTCGCGGTGATCGAAATCTCTCCTTTGGCCAGGGGGACCAGCGCGGCCAGCAATTCCTCGGCGCTCTGATAGCGTTCTTCTTTTTTCTTGGCCAGGCATTTGATGATCAGGCGGTCGAGCGTTTCCGGAATCTCTGCTCTGAGCTCGCGGGGATGCCTCGGTAGCTCCGTCTGGTGTTTGAGGGCTACGCTGAACGCGCTTTCTCCTTGGAACGGCGTCTTCCCGGTGACCATTTCAAAGAGGATCGTACCCAAAGCGTAGATATCCGTGCGCTCATCCGCGCTTTCCCCGGCCGCTTGCTCCGGAGACATATAATACGGCGTTCCGACGATCATCCCCGCCGCCGTCAAGTCGGGGCCGGCGACCTCACGGGCAATCCCGAAATCCATGATCCGGACGCGCCTCTCGGGATCGATCCTGATATTATGCGGTTTGAGGTCTCGGTGGATGACGCCCAGCCGATGAGCCTGAGCGAGTCCCTCGGCGATTTGCGCCGCCAGAGAGCAGGCCTTCTCGATCGGGAGTCGGCCTTCCCGGCCGATCAGTGCGTCTAAGTCTTCGCCCGGCACGTATTCCATGGTGATGAAGAGGGTTCCCGATTCCTCATGAAGGTCGAACAGCCGGCAGACATTCTTATGGCTGATTCTTCGGGCGAGTTTGAGCTCGTTTTTAAATCGCTCGACGGCCGTCGGATTGGGGGCGATTTCGGGTCTGAGGACTTTCAGGGCCATTTCCTCGTTGATTTTCCGGTCCAGGACCTTATAGACCGTGCCCATTCCTCCTCTTCCCAGCTCTTCGATGACTTGGTAGCGTCCGGCGAAGGTTGAGCCCGCGGCCAGGTCATGGGCGGGCATTTGAAGGGTTTCCAAGACCGCGGGGCTTGTATCGCTGGAAGAAGAAAGCCGTGTCCCGCACTCCCCGCAGAATTTCAATGTTTCAGGATTGGCGTGAAGACACTTCGAGCACGTGACGGACACGGCGGATCCCCTTTGCTCGCTTGCGGTTCGAGAGTATCAGAGATTCACGGGGGGGTCAATTCGCCTCGGTCTGAAGACCTGGGCCTCCTTCCGGTCGCAAACAAAGTTGATGAACGTGATTTCGGTTTTTATTACCGGCCCTCGAGGAGATGCTTGAGCGCGTCGAGAAAGCCGCGTTGACCTTTCAGGATCTTCGTCCTGGCCTGATCGATGCCGAACCATCCGGCCCGGTCGACCTCGGGGAACTCGGCTTGCTTACCCGACTTCGGCGGCCATTCCATCGTGAATGTGTTGCTCCGGATCCGCTCCGCGTCAAGATCGCCCTCCACGGCCCACGCGCTGACGATCTTTCCGCTCGGCTGCTTGAGCGTCGAAAGGAACCGGAATTCGCCCGCGGCGTCGAAGCCCGTTTCCTCTTTGAATTCCCTCTTCGCGGCGGCGAAGGGATCTTCGCCTTCGGCAAACTCCCCTTTCGGGATCGACCAGGCCCCTTCGTCCTTCTTCGCCCAGTACGGGCCGCCGGGATGGACAAGAAAAACTTCGAGGGCATCGCCGCGGCGGCGGAACATCAGCAATCCTGCGCTTTTCGGACTCATAATATGCCGGGATCAATTTCTGACGGCGAGGCCCTCCGTCCCTCCGAGCTTCAGGCCCAGCCTGCCGCCGGCGCCCGGCTCGATGCGGACCATCTTGGGCGGACGGATTCCGCCATCCCAGGTGAAGAACTCGCCCTGACCGGAGGGGAAGAGCTTGAGCTTCACGGTCAAGCCGCGCCCGGACCGGCCGCGGAGCCGGCCTTCTTCCTTGAGATCCCAGACATAAGTCAGGTCAAACGTTCCCTTCTCGCAATGAAAACGGACGACGGTCTCGTCCCAGTCCTGGGTCCGGGCCGTTCCCAAGACTTCGAAGCTCCGGAAGCGGCCGTGGACCTTCGCGTTTTCCGCCATCAGGTCCGCCCAACGGGCCTTCAAGCGCTCAGGGGCCACCTCGCCGCCGTAGGCCTTGGACATCGGGCCAAAATCGCTCTTCATGTTTGCGGCGATGACGCCCTCCATCAGAGCGGAGATCTTGTCGAGGCGGCCCGGCTCGGCGTCCCGGACGGAATTGAGGAGCGCGAACGCTTTTCGGCCCTCCGCCTCGATGAACAGGGTCCCGCCGTCCGGCGAAACACGGTAGCTCCCGCCTCCGTCGGGGAGGCTGTAGATCCCGGCGAACGGGGCGAGCGCGGCCGCGTCGATATCAATGGCCTCCGGAATGGCGGGATAGGGCCGGCCGCCGAGGAAGCGCATCCCGAGCTGCTCGAGGAGCGCGTTCGCCGAGCGGTTCTCGGCGATGACGTTGGTCATGAGGAAGACGACGAGTCCCGTGTCCGGCACGATGGCCAGGTCGGCGAAATAGATACCGTTACCGCCGTTGTGGGTGACGATCTTCGTCCCGTCCGGCGCTTTGGCGATGGACCACCCGTAGCCGTAGAACGTATCGCCGCCTTCGCTGACATGGGGCGCCCAGAGCTTTTTCATGGACGCGGGCGAGAGGACGCGGCCGCCGAGAAGGGCGCGCGCCCAACGGAGCATGTCATAGACGGTCGTGTGGATGCCCCCGTTGGCGCGAAGAGCCCAATGCGGCCCGTCCGCGGCCCGGGGGCGCTCGAGGAACGTCCCCCAGCGGCCTCCGCCGGCGTCATAGCCCTGGGCGAACCGGCTTTCTCCCCAGGACGGGAGGGAATAGCCTGTTTCGAACATTCCGTTCGGCAGGAAAAGCTTCTCCCGCAGGACGGCTTCGTACGGCTTCCCGGAGAGCTTTTCGATTATAGCCCCGAGGAGGCTGAAATTCGCGTTCGTATACGTATATCCTTTCCCGGGAGCGAAGAGGAGCGGCTGGGCGAAGACCCGCTTCAGGTATTCTTCGAGCGGGACGGCATCGAAGTCGCCGATATCGGGGTCGACGAGCCCGGAAGAATGCGAGAGGAGCTGGTGGAGGGTGATGCCGGCCTTATCGGCCGGGACGCCCTGGAAATAGGCCGTGATCGGGTCTTCGACGCGGAGCTTCCCTTCCTCTTCGAGCTTGAGAATGGCCGCCGCGGTAAACTGTTTGGTGATCGAACCGATATCGGAGATCGTGCCGGGCGTCCAGCGCACCCTGTGCTCGCGGTCGGCCAATCCGAATCCCTCGGCCAAAAAGGGCGCGTCGCCCTTGGCCACGAGGACGACCCCGGCGAAGCCGAGCTTTTCGAGGCGCTTCAAATAGGTCAGGCTGTCGGCGACGGCCGCCTGCCCGGTATCCGCGGCCGGAGCGGAAGTCCAAGGGATCAGGGCCAGGCCGATGAACAGCGCGGCGAATCCGCGGATATGCTTATTGTCGATCACGACGGCCTCCTCGGAGCTAAAGAAGACAGGACATATCGTATGAAACGATCATCGCCGCGCTTTTGATGCCGCCGAAGATCATTATACCGCCTGGCCGGGGGAAAAAACCGGGAGAGCCGCCCAAGTTCCGGCGGAATGGCTGGTCAAAGGCGCTCGAGACGGCTAAAATGGCCCCGACGCGGCAAAGGAGAAAGAACCGATGAAAGCCATTGTCTACACAAAATACGGATCGCCCGACGTTCTTCATCTTGAAGAAGTGGAAAAGCCGGCGCCTAAGGACAACGAGATATCGATCGAGGTCCATGCCGCGTCCGTCAACGCTTACGACTGGCGCCACGTGAAACCGGACCCGTTCTTTATGAGGCTCATCGGGGTGGGTTTTTTCCGGCCAAAGCACAAGATTCTGGGCGCCGATATGGCCGGGCGGGTCGACGCCGTCGGAAGCAAGGTCAAGCAGTTCAAGCCCGGGGATGACGTCTTCGGAGAAGGCTCTTATGGAGGATTCGCCGAATACGCCTGCGCGGGTGAAAATCGATTCGTCAAGAAGCCGGCCAATCTCACTATGGAAGAAGCCGCCGCGCTTCCCATGGCGGGGCTTACGGCGCTCCAAGGACTTCGGGATCATGGAAAGATCCGGGCGGGACAGCGGGTCCTGGTCAACGGGGCCTCCGGCGGTGTCGGGACCTTTGCCGTTCAGATCGCAAAATCCTTCGGGACAGAAGTCACCGGCACTTGCAGCGCATCAAAAATGGACCTTGTCCGGTCGATCGGGGCGGATCTTGTCCTCGATTACGCCGGCGACGACGTCACCCGGATGGAGCCAAAGTACGACCTGATTTTTGATACCGCGGCCCACCAATCGATCTCGAAGTACGAGAGGATCTTGAGTCCGGGCGGACGCTACATCCTCGCGGGAGGCACGATGCCTCGGCTCTTCCAAGCCGGGCTTTTATCGAAAACCGGGAAGAAACATGTGGGGATCTTCGTGGCCAAGGCCGCACCCGAGGACCTGCTCGCTTTGGCCGAGCTCATGAACGCGGGCAAGGTCCGGCCGATCATCGACAAGCGCTATCCCTTGAGCGAGACGGCGGAAGCCGTGCGGTATGTCCAAGAGGGATGCGCCCGCGGAAAGGTTGTGATCACCGTCCGGCAGGCGTCACCGGTCTCGATTCGGGGATAAGACCCGGGATCATCGGAAAGAAAGCTTTAGGCCGATATATCGTTCGGATCGCAAGGAGGTGCGGACATGAACGTACGGACAAAGAAGCGCCTGGGACTTCTGATCACGTCGGCAATGGTTGCCTGGATTCCGCAAGGAGCGGACGCCCAGGAGCGGGTGAACCGATTGATCACGCTTCTCGAAGCGGGAAAGCCGGCGATCGGGGTGTGGACGGGAGCGCTTTCGGCGCCGCGGGTGGCCAAAGTGCTCGCCACGAGCGACGCTGATTTCATCGTCGCCGACGTCGAGCACGACATTTACGATTTCAACGCCCTCCATCGGTTCCTGCTCGAAGTGCCGGACTTCAGCGGCCGCTTTCGAACGGAGCCGCGGCCGGCGCCGGTCGTCCTGGTCAAGCTCGCCAACAGGGCGACCTGGGATCCGCGCTACGAGATCGCTGAATCCCTCAAGGTCGGCCCGGCCATGGGAGTCTGGATCCCGTTTGTGGAGAGCCGCGCCGACCTGGAAAGGGCGATCTCGGCCGTTCGCGGGGCGGAGACTTCTGCCCTCGCGGGCTTGAACATTCCCAAAGAGCGGCGCGACGTGTGGCCGCTCAACCCCAAGGGGGAGCTTTTGGTGGTCGCCATGATCGAAACCGAGGAGGGCGTCCGCCACGCCCGGGAGATCGTTGAAACGCCGGGGGTCAGCGCCATCGAGACGGTTCACATCCCCGAAGCCGATGCCGAGCGGATCCTGAAGATGTGCCGGGAGCGCGGAGTGGTTGCGGCCGTGGACGCGGCTCCGGGCGACGTCAAGGCGAAGGTGGAGGCGGGCTACAGGCTCATCAGCGTCGGCTGGGATTTCGGCCTCTTGCAGAAAGCCCTCGGCGATACGATCCAAGCCATGCGCACATCGATCAAGAAGTGAATCCGATTCAATAATACCGGTCCATGGCCCGGTACTGGATCGCTTCGCTCAGATGGGCCGGGGAGATCTCGGCTTCGCCGGCGAGATCCGCGATCGTCCGGGCGACCTTGAGCGACCGGTCGAACGCCCTCGCGCTGAACCCGAGCTTGGAGACGGCCGTCTCGAGCAGCCGCTCCTCTTCCTTTCCGATCCGGCAGAACTGGCGGACCTCGCGCGGGCCCATCTGGGCGTTGGCGAAGATCCTCTTTCCCTTGAACCGATCGAGCTGACGCTCTCTCGCCCGGACGACCCTCTCCCGGATCGCCGCCGACGCTTCGCCTTCCCCCTTGACGATCAGCTCCTGGAACTTGACCGCCGGGACCTCGACCTGGATGTCGATCCGGTCGAGGAGCGGGCCCGAAAGCCGTCTATAATATTTGCTCCGCTCGGCGTCGGTGCATTCCGTATCCCTTCCGGGGCCGCCGCGCAGGACATCGGCGCATGGGTTCATCGCCGCGACGAGCATGAATGAAGACGGAAAAGTCACGTGCATCGCCACCCGGGCGATGGCCGCCCGGCCGTCCTCCATCGGCTGGCGAAGCCCTTCGAGCGCGGCCCGCGGGAACTCGGGGAGCTCGTCGAGGAAAAGGACGCCCCGGTGGGCCAGGCTGACCTCGCCGGGCCGAGGCACCATCCCGCCGCCGATGAGGCCCGGGACCGAGATCGAGTGGTGGGGGGCGCGGAAGGGCCGCTCCAGGGAGGCGGCGCGGCCGCCGAGCAAGCCCGCCGCGCTGTAGATCTGCATCGTCTCGATGACCTCATCGAACGTCATATCGGGCAGGATGGACGGCAGCCTCATGGCCAGCATGGTCTTGCCCGAGCCCGGCGGCCCGACGAGGAGGATGTTGTGCCCCCCTGCAGCGGCGACTTCCAAAGCCCGTTTGACGTGATACTGGCCTTTGACCTCCTTGAGGTCCATTTCGTGCGTCGATCGGACGAAGAGCTCCTCCGGCCGGAAGGCACAGGCCGGAATCTTCCCCGGAACCGTCAAAAGGTCTACGGCCTGGACGAGGTTGGCCAGGCCATAGACCTCGATCCCGCCGACGAGCGCGGCCTCGCGCGCGTTCGCTTCCGGGACGACGACGCCGCGGAAACCTTTGTTCCGGGCGCAAAGCGCGGCCGAGAGGGTTCCTTTCACGAGCTTCAACCGGCCGTCGAGGGCCAGCTCCCCCATGAACAGAAGGTCCTCCCCCGCCCCAGGCGGGATGATATCCATATAGGCCAGGTGCCCGAGAGCGATCGAGAGGTCGAAGGCCGGCCCCTCTTTCCGCCTGTCGGCCGGGGCCAGGTTGATCGTTACTTTGCGCGAGGGGAAATCATAGCCGCAGTTCTTCAGAGCCGCCCGGACCCGCTCCTTGCTTTCGCGCACGGAGGCGTCCGGGAGGCCGACGATGATGAAATCCGGCAGTCCCGGCCCGATATCGACCTCGGCCTCGACGACATAGGCCTCGATCCCGAGGAGGGCGGAGCTCGCGGACTTGAACAACATGGCGCATAGAGATGACGCCGCGAGCGGCGCTTTTTTATCAGTCCGGCGATTTGACTTTGGCCTCCCGGGAACCTATCTTGTCCGGTATGATCAGGAGTCGAGTCATGACCCAGATCGCCGTGCTGCTCATGGCGGGATTCCTCATAGGCCCGCTGTCGACCCCGGCCTGCCGGAACGAAGCCAAGGCGCTCGCCCCCGCCCGCAGCGTCCCGGCCGGCGCGCAACAGACCTGGCCCGCCATCGCCCTCGATCCTTTCGCCAGCGGCCTCTCCTCGCCCCTTCACGTCACGCACGCGGGCGACGGGAGCGGACGGGTCTTCATCGTCGAACAGCCGGGGAGGATCAGGATCGTCAAGGGCGGAAGCCTCCTGGGACAACCGTTCCTGGCCATCGAGAGCCGGGTTCTGGCGGGCGGCGAGCGGGGCCTCCTGAGCGTTGCCTTCCCGCCCGGGTACGCGGCGAAGAAATATTTCTATGTGGATTACACCCGGGAGCCGGACGGAGCGACGGTCGTCTCCCGGTTCCGCCTGACGGCCGATCCCGATCAGGCGGATCCCGCGAGCGAGCAGGTCCTGCTCGACGATCCCCCAGCCTTTCGCCAATCACAACGGCGGGCAGCTGGCCTTCGGCCCTCTCGACGGATATCTCTACATCGGCATGGGGGATGGCGGCTCGGGCGGCGATCCCCTCAACAACGCCCAGAATCCCGATTCGCTGCTGGGGAAGATCCTGCGGATCGACGTCGAATCGGGGACCTTCCCCTACGCCATCCCTCCCGCCAATCCGTTCCTCGGCCGGCCGGGATATCGGCCCGAGATCTGGGCTCTCGGGTTGAGGAATCCCTGGAGGTTTTCATTCGACCGGATGACGGGCGATCTCTATATCGCCGACGTAGGACAGAACGCCTGGGAAGAAGTCGATTTCGAGCCGGCGAACGCGGCCGGAGGCAGGAATTACGGCTGGCGGATCCTGGAAGGCGCGCACTGCTACAATCCCTCCTCGGGCTGCGTGCCTCCGGGCGATTATGCGCCTCCCGTGGCTGAATACGACCACAATCAAGGGTGTTCGATCAGCGGAGGCTTCGTCTACCGCGGGACGCTTTTCCCGAAGCTCCAGGGCGTCTATCTCTATGGAGACTATTGCTCGGGCCGGATCTGGGGGCTGCGCCAGGTCCCGGGTCTATGGGAGGGAAGCGAGCTCCTGGTAACGCCTTACTCCATATCGTCGTTCGGCGAGGACGAAGTCGGTAATCTCTACCTCGCCGACCTGGGCGGAGCCGTATATTCGATCCGCGGGGTGAATACCGGCACCGCCGTCCTGGAGATCCGGGCGGGCGCCGGGGGAACGACGAACCCCCCTCCCGGAACCTACGGCTACGACGCGCCGGCCGCCGTCACGATCACCGCCGTGCCGGAAACTTATTACGGATTCCGGGGATGGACCGGAGACGCGACCGGGAGCGTGAATCCGCTGGGGATCACTTTGAAGGAGGGCGCCCAATCGGTGACGGCGAACTTCATCAGGATCCAGGCGCCGGCCGGGGCGACGGCCCGGCAGGTCGTCAATCGCTCCCTGTCTCAATCCGAAGCCATCAACGTCCTTCAATGGCAGCCCCATCCGGCCAACGAGAACATCGCCGGATACAGGATTTATCTTGTCGCCGGTTCCGGCCGCACCCTGCTCGGGACCGTCGACGCGAACACCACAACCTATCGGCACAGGCGGGTCGTCCCGAATGCGGCGGCGAGCTATGCCCTGGCCGCGGTGAACAATGAGGGGCGCGAAGGCGAGTCCGTGATCGTGAGCGTCTTCTAGAGCGTCCGGAAGAGGATCTCGTATTTCCGCAGGACCTGGGGCCAGGAGTAGTTCGCTTCGACATACGCCCGGCCGTTCCGGCCGAGCTCTTCCCTCAGCCGCGCGTCCCGCATCAGCAGCTCGAGGCCGGCGCCGAAATCCGCCGCCCCGGAGAACCACAGCCCGCTCCGGCCTGTCCGGCAATGCTGGACCAGGGGCTCGGTCGCGGCCTGGACGAGGATCGGGGTCCGGACGGCCATCGATTCGAGCGCGGCCATGCACAGGCTCTCGAAATGCGACGGGTGGATGGTCGCGACCGCGTGGGCCATGGCCGCGTTCTTCTCCTCGGGCGAGACGAACCCGAGGTAATGGATCCGCGGATGCTCGGGCAGGGGCATGAGAAGGTTCCCGATCAGGAGGAGGTTGAGGGCGGGATGCCGCTCCGAGAAGCGGAGGAAATACTCCAGCATCTCCGAGCAGCCCTTGCCGGGCTCGATGCGGCCGGCGTAAAGGACATAAGGGGCGTGGACCCGGAAGCGCGCCGACATCCCGCCCGGCGCGGCATCCGAAGGGAGGTCGACGCCGACGCCGACCGTCTCCATGTATTTTCCATTGAACGGAAAGTGCCGCCCGAGCATGGCCTTCTCGGCTTCGGTGTTGAACATGAACGCCGACGGCCGGGCGAAGACGTCCTTCATGATCGAGAGCTGGAGGGCGGGCTCGTCGTGCGCGGTCGGGACGAGGATCGTTTTCTTCCCCACGGCCTGGAGGCCCCAATACGTGTTGTAATAGAGGTAGGTGAAGAAGACGAAATGATCGTGGAGCGCCTGGTTTCGCTCCAGGGCGTCGATGAGGTCGGGCGCATACGGGCCCTGCCGTTCCATCCACAGGACCTCGTCGCCGGGCGTGTGGGGGTTGAAGAAGATCCAGTCCGAATAGCGGTTGAACGATTCGATGTCGCGCGGCCTGCGGACGTCGAAGCGGCGGATGTCGACGCCGTTCAGGATGGATTCCCCGGCCGGATACTCGTTCTTCCAGGTCACGTAGTCCTTGGCCGTCGTCGTGTAGATCGCGCAGTCGTGGCCGCGCTGGGCCAGGCGCTCGGCGATCATCCGGCAGTGGAGCTCGGAGCCGCCCATGACCTCCTTGCCGTAGCGCTGGATGACGAAGGCGATCTTCATCGGCCGCTGATCTCCCGGATCCGCTCGAGGAGGAAAGCCTCGCGCGGGAAGGCCTTGAAAGCGGCGAGCTCCCGGCGGCCCGCCTCGATGACGCATTTTCGGAGGGCCGGATCGTGGGCGACCCGGTCGACGAGCTCGGCCACCCGGTCGGGGCGGCTGTCGTTGATCCGAACCCCGGCCTTCCCGAGCGTGTACGGGACGGCCGTGGAGGCCAGGGCCACGACGGGCAGGTCGAAGATCAGGCTTTCGATGAGCGGCAGGCAGAAGCCCTCGTGCTCGCTCAGGGAGAGGAAGACGTCGGACGCTTGGTAGAGGGCGAACATTTCCGCGTCGGGAACGTGGCCCAGGAAGCGGACCTCGTCGGGCTTGAGGTAGAACTCGTCGGCCATCCGCACGACGCCCCGGTAATAGGCAGGGAACGTCCCGGTCTTCCCCACGACGATCAGCCGGACGAGCGGCGAGATGTACTTCTTGAAATAGAAGACGGTCCGGACGAGGTTCTCGATCCGCTTGTTCGGGGCGATCCGGCCGACGAAGAGGATGTTCGTCCGGTCGTCGCGGAAAAGCTTCTGGACGTGCGGATCGGCCGGCCGCTCGTACTTGGCGAAGTCGATGAAGAGCGGGAGGACATGGGTATTGCGGAAGCCGAGCGCTTCGAGCTCGAGCCTGTTGTACTCCGAATCGGCCAGGCCCAGGTCGATCCGGCCCCGGAGCGAAGCCAGCTCCTCGCGGCCGATCCGGGAGATGCGGGCCATCTCCGGGTCGAGGGCGGCGAAGAATTCGGGCGGGGTGATGTTGTGGTAGATGATCGCCTTCTTCGAGGGCAGGCGGGCCAGTCCTTCGGTCAGGGGCGAGGGAAGGGCGAAATGGAGGATGGTGATATCATCCGGCGCCGGCGCCGGAAACTCGGAAAAGGGAACGGAGTCGTTCTCGAGCCCCTGATCGCGCGTCAGACAATAGATCTGGGACGCGTATCCCCGGCCGCGAAAGAACCCCCGCAGCTCCGCGGCCTCGTCGCCGATGGCGTCGCCGCGATGGTAGGCGGGGACGAGCTGGTCGATCCTCATGAGGCGCGCGCCTTGTCCACGAGGTCGAGGAGGGTCCGGGAGACGTTCTCCCGGCTGTAGCGCTCGAGGGCCTTGAGCTGGCCGGCGACGATCTTCTCGCGCAGGCCGGAGTCGCGCTGGATCGCGTCGATCAGGCCGGCGGTGCGGAGGAAATCCTTTTCTCGAAGGACGACCCCTCCCCCGTTCATCGTTTCCTCGACCGCTCCGGCGGCGTAGCCGATGACCGGGATCCGGTTGTAGAAAGCCTCCAGGATGGGGACGCCGAACCCCTCGTGCTCGCTCATGCTGAGATAGACGTCCGCGGCCCGGTAGAAGGCCAGGAGCTCGGCGAATTCGATATGGCCGCTGAAGTGGACGTCGGGGATGCGGTATTTGCCGACGAGCTCCTGGAGGGCGGCGAAGTACCGCTCCAGGCCCCGGTGATCTCCGGCCAGGATGAGCTGGGAATCGGGGTTGAAGAGCTTCCGGTAGAGATGATAGGTCTTGAGGACGTCCTCGAACTTCTTGTTCGGGATCATCCGGCCCACGAAGAGGAGGGTCGTCTTGCCGTTGTCGAAGAGGCGCCCGGTCATGGGATCGGCCGGACCGTCGAACTTGGAGAAGTCCATCAGGATCGGCAGGACCCCGGTCTTCTTGTAACCGACGGTCTCGAGCTCCCGCCGGTTGTAGTCGGAATCGCCCACGGCCAGGTCGACCTTGTCGACGAAGAGGTTGATCTCGAGCCGCCCCTTGTAGCACTCCCGGGCCAGGACGCGGTGGGCGTCGACGAAATACGCGTGCGGGGTGATGTTGTGGTAGATCATGATCTTCCGGTCGGGGACGCGGAAGAAGAGCTTCGAGACCGGCGAGCCGATGGAGAAGTGGAAGATGACGACGTTGTCCGGAGAACTCCAGGCTTTGTACTCGCGGTAATCCTTGACATGGCGGGCCGAGCGCGGGTCGAACATCTTGACGAAGATCTCGGACCCGTAGCCTCGCTCGCGGAGGACGCTTCGGATCTCGAGCATTTCGTCCGAGATCGCATCGCCGTAGCTGAGGGACGTGGCGAACTGGTGGACGTTCATCGGCCGCCGCTCCGCAATCCGTCCATCAGGGACAGGTACTTGGATTCGATGCCGTCCCAGGTGTAATTGGCCTGGTAATAGGCCCGGCCGTTCGCGCCCAGGACGGCTCGCAGCCTCTCGGAGCCGAGGAGAAGGCTCAGGGCTTCGCGGAACTCCCCGTAGCTCGAGTAGAAGAGCCCGCCGTTCGACCGCCGGCACTGGCCCTGAAGGACGTCGCAACGGGCGTTGGCCAGGACGGGCCGGCCGAGGGCCCAGGCCTCCAGGGTGACCATGGACAGGCTCTCGTAGAAGGAAGGCATGACCAGGGCTTCGGCGCCGCTCAGGCCGTCGAACTTGTCCTGTTCGGGCTGGAAGCCGAGCGGGACGACGTCGGGATGGGCGGGGATCTTCAGGACCGAGTTCCCGATCAGGACGAGCTTGAGCGGCGAACCGGTTGCGGCCTTGAACCGGAGGAAGAAGTCGAACAGCTCCGGGCAGCCCTTGTTCTCGTCGATCCGTCCGATGTAGATGACGTAGGGGCCGGCGATGCCGTGCTTCTCCCGGAACCGCGCGGCCGACGTTTCCTCCGGAACCTCGGTCCCGACACCGACGACGACCCCCGGGACATCCGTGTTCCCGGAGACCGTCTGGATCATCTCCCGCTCCTCCTCGGAGTTGTAAACGAATGCCCGGGGCAGGCGGAAGAGGTCCTTGAAGATTTTGAGATGGATGACCGGATCGCGCTCCGCCGTCGGAACGAGGACGCTCTTTCCGGGAAGGGCCCGGATACCGTGATAGGAGTGATAGTACCGGTAGCTGAAGAAGATGAAAGCGTCGTAGTCTGCCTCCCGGGCCCGGAGGAACCGGATGAGGTCGGGGGCCGTGGGGCCCTCCTCGTCGAGCCAGGCCAGCTCGTCCGATTCCTTGTGCTCGTTCTCGAGGATGAAATTCTGGAGCCGGCCGAACCGCTGGGGGTTCCGCGCCTTGGTCACGGAAAAGCGGCGAACGGG
Organism: Candidatus Aminicenantota bacterium; assembly: GCA_963848835.1. Lineage (GTDB taxonomy): Bacteria > Acidobacteriota > Aminicenantia > Aminicenantales > UBA4085 > CAWKFB01. The sequence goes on from CAWKFB010000009.1 coordinate 33,742, forward strand.
GACGCCGTTGACCACGGTCGTCCCCTCGGGGTAATGGTTCTTCCAGGTGATGTAATCGTGGGCCCGGGTCGTCAGGACCTCAACGTCCCAGTGGCGGCGCATGTGCTCGGCCATCCAGCGGCAGTGGAGCTCGGCCCCCCCGTTGATCTCGAGGCCGTAGCGCTGGACGACGAAGGCCGTCTTCATGAGCGGGTCGTCTCCTCGAGGGCCCGCTCTCGGGCGCGGAGGTAATCGAGGTCCTTCTCCAGGATCTCGAACCGGCTCTTGAGCGTGTCGAACTCGATCCGGAGCTTGGTCAGCTCGGCGACGAGGTTGTGGCCGAGGTTGTGGAGAAGGCGGATGTATTCCATGCTCTCGTCGAGGTCCTTGACCCGCTCTTCGAGGAGGTCGAGCCGGAGCTCGGTTTTGTCCGTGCGCAGGCCGCCCTGGACGAGCTTGTCCTCGAAGGCGATCTCCTGGAGCCGGAGAAGCCGGTCGAGGCCGTCAAGGCGCTTGTCGGTCTCGGAAAGGCTGCGCTGCGTCTCCCGGATGTCCTGATGGAGGGGCAGCCCGAGGAAGCGGATGAGGGGAAAGAACGGCCGCATGATCTTCAAAGCGATCTTCTTCAGCTTCCCCTTGAGCCCAGCCGGGCCTTCCGGCTCGGGAGCTCCCGGCCGAGACGCGCGACCCGATCCGTCCGGGGCCGGCGCCGAGGCGGAAGCGCGCTCGGCCCGGGCGTCGGCGACCTGCGTCCGCGCCGCCGCGGCTTTGACCTGGTCCATCAGCCCGGCGACGTCGAGATGCTCGTAATCGATCGTGATCGGGCCGACCTTCTCCGTTTCGGGCTTCTTCTGTTCGTCCATGAGAATCTCCTCGTCCGGTCCGTTCGTCCGGCGCTCGCTCGTCATCGCTTCCGGGTGAAGAGGTGGCTTTCGTAGACGCTCTGGACGTCCTGGATGTCCGGAAGCGGGCGGAGCCGCATTTCCTCGATCTCCCGGATCTCACGGTCGGTCAGGAGCCCGGCCTTCTTGCGGGCTTCGACGCGGGCTTCGATGTCCCGCTCGAGGGCCGCTTCTTCGTCCTTGCCCAGGCAGGGAACGCTCAGGAATGCGGACATGATGCACCTCGCTCGCGCGCGCTCATCGGATGTACCCCAGGGCCCGGAGCTGGGCTTCGGCTTCCGGGCTGAGGATCGACCGCGACGACCGCCGCGGGGCGGCCTCGCGAAAGATCCGCTCGACCTCGGCCCGGAGGCGGCGGACGGCTTCGGCGTTCGCCGCGGAAACGTCGGTTGTCTCGCCCGGGTCGCGGGCGAGGTCGAACGCCTCGACCGCCGGCCGGGCGGGCGGCCGCACGGTCAGGGTTTCCAGATAACCGGGCCGGAACCCCTCGTCGAATATGACCTTCAGGGTCCCATCCGCGACGGCGATCCGCCTCGGGACGGTTCCCGCTGCGTGGGGATCGTCTTCGTCGATCACGTCGGCGAGGAGCGTCCGGACGGGTCCGGGCCGTCCGTCGAGGAGCGGGAGGAGGCTCAGGCCGTCGAGCGCCTCCGTCTCCGGCTTCGACCCGATCGCGTCCATGATCGTCGGCACCAGGTCGACGAGCCGGACGGGGGCGTCGATGCGGGTCCCCTTGTATCGGGATACGGGGAACTTGATGATCAGCGGGACGCGCAGAGCGTCATCGTAGAGAAAGTTCCCGTGGTTCCAACTCCCATGATCGTAGAACTGCTCGCCGTGATCGCTCGTTAAAATGATCAGGGTCCGGTCGTAGAGCCCCAGCCCCCGGAGCTTCTCGACGAGCGCCTTGACCAAGGCCTCGTCGGTGTAGCGGATCTCGCCGTCGTAGAGCCCGATGATGTTTGCCCGCATCTCCGCGGAAACCGGCCGGAACAGGCCCCGGCCCTCCTCCAGGTCCTTGATGACGTCGAAGCTCCCGGGCCCGGACGCGGCTCCCGGAACATCGAATTGAAGGGCTCCGGAGACATGTAGGGGGTGTGGACCTGATAGGTATGGAGGAAGAGGAAAAAATTCTTGTCCGCGTTCGCATCGATCCAATTCGAGATCGAGCGGAAGCGGTCCTCGGCAAGCTTGCGCCGGTCGGTTTCGCCGTCCCGGACCATGTACTCGTCGAAGCCCTTGGCGAACCCGAACATCGGGTCGAGATACGCCCCGCCCGTCGTGGCGGCGCAATAAAAGGAAGTCCGGCGGAGGAGGTCGGCCAGGGTGGGAATGCCGGGATCGATCCGGTCATCGCGGGAATAGACCCGGTGATGAACGGTCTGGAGGCCGGTCAGCATCGAGACGTGGGACGGGAGCGTCCAGGGAGAGGAAGCATAGGTCCGGGAGAAAAGGGCGCCGTCCCGGGCCAGAGCGTCCATGGCCGGGCTCGTCTCACGGAAGTAGCCGTAACAGCCGAGGTGGTCCGCCCGCAGCGTATCGATGGAGATGAGGACGATATTCGGGCGTGAGGCGGAAGGGACGAACAGAACGGGGTTCTCCCAGAAGGCGAAGGTCCCGTCGGGGCCGGTCGTGCGGAGGATGAGGCTGAAATCGCGGTCGAGGGGCGGGATTTCGATCCTTTCATGGACAAAATGGACCGTCCGCTCGGGCCGGACGTCCGGCTTGGTCAGATACTTCTGGAAAAGGGTCCTTCTCCGGCCGTCGACCTCCAGGGAAACGAAGAAGCTCGTCCCATCCTCGCCCCCGGCACCCGGAGCGGTCCGCCCCTTCAGCCGGGCTTCGGAATATTCGTCCCGGACGATCCCGATGCCGAAATCGAGGAAAGCCCCGACCGGGAACTTGGTCCGGACGACGTATTCGCTCGCCGGAGGGGCGAAGAGGATGTTCAGCTCGGAGGCCCCGAGCTTGATCTTGCGCTTCAACCCGAGGGCATTCTCGGCGGCGCCGGAATCCTCGAGCCGCGAGGAGCGGACGGGATAGGCATCCTCGCCCAGCTCGGAGGCCGGCCGGCCGAGGAAGGGGCTCTTGCGGACGCCCGAATCCGGCAGCCCGTCGATGAGCCGGAGCATGGGGGAAGCGTCCGGGGCGGCCGTTTTTCGGCAGGCGGAAAGGAGGCCGACGGCCCCGAGAGCCATTCCGACCAGGAAGAATTTGCCCAGACATCCACTCATGCAGCGCCCATTGTAGTCGAATCCCCAGGCCGGTTCAATGATTGAAATCCCCGCCGTCCCTGTGCTACGTTGGACGGGAAAAGGCCCGTTTCCCCATGCAAAATTACCTCATCGTCCTGAGCTACGACGGGACGGATTATCACGGCTGGCAGCGCCAGCCGGGCAAGCGGACGATCCAGGGGACCGTCCAAAGCGCCCTGGCCCGGCTGGCCCGAAC
>CAWKFB010000010.1:0-61112 GCA_963848835.1 Candidatus Aminicenantota bacterium
GGACGAAGAGGGCGGAGCGTCGGATCTTCATGAAGCCTCCACGGAGCGGATTGGGGTCCGAGAGAGGATTTATAGCCCTTCTCCGGAGGCAAAGCAAGGGGCCGGCCGCCTTGAAATTATCGGCGGATGCGTCTATTTTAGAATGTCGAGCGTTATCATAGCGAGGAAACCGATATGCACCGAGGCCTGATCTCTAAAACCATCGCCGGCGCGATCCTGCTGGGATTCCTCCCGGCCGTCTTTCCGGCCCAGAAGACCGTCCTCCCCGCCGCCTACAAGAAATGGATCGAAGAGGAGGTCGTCTACATCATCACCCCCCTGGAGCGGGAGGTCTTCCTCAAGCTCCTGACCGACCGGGAGCGGGACCTTTTCATTGAGGCCTTTTGGAAACACCGCGACCCGACCCCTTCGACCGTGGAGAACGAGTTCCGGACCCAGCACTACCAGCGCATCACCTACGTCAACAAATATTTCGGGCGAACGTCGCCGATCCCGGGCTGGAAGACGGACCGCGGCCGGATCCACATCGTCCTCGGCGAGCCGATGAGCATCGAAAGGTTCGACAACAAGTCCGGGCTCTATCCGATCGAGATCTGGTTCTACCAGAACAAGGAGAGCTTCGGTCTGCCCACCGGCTTCAACGTCGTCTTTTTCCAGAAGGGCGGGCTGGGCGATTACCAGCTCTACAGCCCCTCTTCGGATGGGCCCATGTCCCTGATGACGAATTATATCGGGGATCCGGTCGATTACCTGTCCGCTTACGAGGCCCTGAATGACATCGAACCGTCCGTGGCGAACGTGTCCCTGAGCCTCATCCCGGGCGAAAACTCGGCCGGGTTCGGCCGGCCGTCCCTGGCTTCGGACATGCTCATCCAGAGGGTGGAGAACGCCGCCCGCTTCGCCGTCGCCGAAACCTACGCCCGCAAGTTCCTCGAGTTCAAGGACGTCGTCGAGGTCGAATATTCGGCCAACTATCTCGACTGCGACGCCCTGACCAAGATCACCCGCGAGCCGTCCGGGATGTATTTCGTCCACTACGGGCTCGAGCCCGCCCGGCTCTCGGTCGACGCCTACGAGAACTCGTTCTCGACGCTCCTGAAGGTCAACGGGACCGTGACCACCCCGGATGGGAAGATGGTCTATCAGTTCGACCGGCCGATCTCCCTCAAGCTCGACGCGGAGCAGATGAAGAGCGCCGGCGTCCAGCCCTTCGACCTCAACGACATGTTCCCCCTCGTCCCGGGGACGTACAAGTTTTCGGTCCTGGTGAAGAACGACGTGTCCAAGGAGTTCATGTCCTTCGAGCAGACGCTGCTCATCCCGGGCGAAACGCCGGTCCTCCAGATGACCGCCCCGCTCCTCGGATACAAATCCGTCCGCGTCGCCGCGAGCCAGACGATGCTCCGGCCGTTCCAGATCGGACCGTTCCAGATCGCCGTCCAGCCGACGCGCGTCTTCACCAAGAAGGACACGGTCTTCGTCGCCTTCCAGGTGTTCGGGCTGAGCGAAGCCCAGAAAGCTTCCGGGGAGATCAGGTTCTCTTTCACCAGGGACATCCAGCCGCCCCTCGAGCGCGTCATCAAGCTCGCCGAATGCCGAGATCTTCCCGCCGTCCTGGCGGATTTCCCGCTCGCCGATTTCGCCCCGGCCCATTATTACCTTAAAGTCGCCTTGACCGACGGCGGACGCGAGCTCGTCGCCGGGACCGAGGAGTTCGACGTGACGTTCAAGGACGTTCTGCCGAGGCCCTGGTTCCATACCCGGCGCCTGCCCGAGCCGGGCGATCCGATCTATTCCATGATCATCGGGAACCAGCTCTTCAACCTCGGCCGGCTGGATGAGGCGCGGCCTTACGTCGAAAAAGCTTATCAGAAGAGCCCGGCTTCGCCCGAAGCGGCCCTGTCGCTCGGCCGGATCGACTTCGCCATGGGCCGGCCGGAGCGCGTGGCCCCCGTCCTCGAGCCTTTTCTCGGGCCGAATGCGGCGCCGAAGTACGAGATCTACTTTCTGGCCGGCCAAGCGCGGCTGGCGGCCGGAGACGCCGGCGGGGCGCTGAGCGTCTTCGACCGGGCGGTGACCCATTTCGGGACGAACGCCGCCCTCCTGAACGCGATCGGGGACTGCTATCTCAAGCTGGGACGGCCCAAGGACGCCCGGACGGTCTGGACGAAGTCGCTCGAGATCAACACCAACCAGCCCGAGATCAAGAAAAAACTGGACGCAATCAAGGATTGATGGGCGGGAGGGGACACAATCGGGTCTCCTTCCTTTCGAATGAAAGCCAATATCTGTCGGGTTTCCCCTTGGAGGGATATTTCCGCAGCCTGGCGATCGATGGCCAGGACCGAATTTACTTGGCGAAATGGGGAGCGGTTGGAGATCCCAAGCTCTCTACCGAATATCGGGAAATTCCTTACGCGACGAGTATTTTCCGCACCGATATTTCGGGGAAGGAAATGGTTCACCTCGTCGACTTTCTCGGCGAAAATATGGTCGAGAAGGCCATGGGCGGGGGAACGGCTGGGGTGTATGGCATCTTCAACATCGCTTGGGGCGTGAATCGGCTGGGGCGGCTCTACGGGGGCTTCAATGGAAACTATCGCCTCAGCGCGTGCGGGCCGGAGGGAAAGCTGGAATTCACTTTCGGGCGCGAGTTCGCGCCGCTCAAGAACCCGAGGTACAAAGGCATGGTCGGCCAGAAGAAAACGATGCCGGCGTTCGGACGTACGATCATCTTCGACGAGGACGACAATCTCTGGCTCGAGCTGTCCAAGGCCGATGAGAAGAAGCCGACGGTCTACGATGTCTTTTCGTTCGAAGGGATCTATTTAAAGCAGGTGACAGTGAATCAGCGGATCGCGAAAATCAGGAACGGAGGATTTTACGCTATTGTCAGGTCCGAATCGGAAGACGTCTCCATCAAGCGGTTCCGCCTGGAGCTGAAATCCCAAAAATAGTCCAGCGTCGGCCCAGGCGGCTCGATCCGGTTGACGGCGCTCGGACAGCCCTGATTCCTGATGGATCGGATCGCCGAGAATTCAAGTTGAAGGGAATTTCGGCCGCGAATCGTCTAAAGATCGGGAGAAGACCATGAAACGAAACTCCGGCTTGATCTGCGATTGCCGCGGCCGGCACCCTGGCTTGTCTTTGGCGATGTCAGCTGTCCGTGCCGCTCCCCGGCGCAGGAGAAAGCCGCCCTCGACGCCAAGGTGAAGGCTTTTCTCGCGTCCAAGGGACGTCAGTGGTACGACATGAACGTCCCCGAGTCCGACGGAAGGACCTCCACGATATCGTTCTCAAGAACGGGTACAAGCGGGCCCTGGAGATCGGGACCTCGACCGGGCATTCCGGGATCTGGATCGCCTGGGCCCTGAGCAAGACAGGCGGCAAGCTCATCACCATCGACATCGACGAGGGCCGGCACCAGCGAGGCCGTGGCCAATTTCAAGGCCGCGGGCCTGGCGGATTATATCGACGCCCGCCTCGGCGACGCTCACGAGATCGTGTCCAGCGCTGCCCGGTCCGTTCGATTTCGTCTTCTCGGACGCCGACAAGGACTGGTACGTCAATTACGCCAAGGCCGTCATCCCCAAGCTCCTTCCGGGAGGCTGCCTCGCCTCGCATAACATCAGCCCGGGGCGGGGGAGGGGCTTCGGCCGGGGCGGACAGGGCGGGGATTATTACGAGTTCATGAAGGGCCTGCCCGAGTTCGAGACCAATATGATCCCCGGCTCGAGCCTCGCCGTCAGCTACAAAAAGAAATAATTCGGCGGACAGTATACGTAATTCCCGAATTCCCGGATTAAAGCTTAGATTTTTAGGAAAATAAGGTGGGAATTAATATATCCCTTCTCTGTACTAACCTCGGCCCAAATTTTCGAGCAGTATTCTTCATATAACATATTTATTTTAATGTAACTTTTGTCTTTACAAAGTCTTTAAACCATTTTTTCTTTATGAAGATTTACTTCAGTTTATCTGCTTCAACTATGAAGATTGTATTCATATTAATCACTTGACACATGAAGAATTTATTACATATATTCGAAACATGAAAAAGCAGTTATTTACGAGCCAAATAAGCGGAAGCAAATTACGGTCAAAAGATTCTCTGCCCAAATGGCTTGCGAATCTATCCGAATTCTAAGATCAAATCCGGACTTATCGAGAGACTCTAGGAATGAGCCAAACCCAGCTAGGGCGTCTCGTAAATCGGTCGTGGAGGACTATACAGAATATCGAGAGTGGAAGGGCTAGACCCCGAATCGACGTTTTGAAAAAGATCGCAGATGTATTGAATCTGGAGCTCAAGATCTATCTCATTCCTCGTCAGGACCTCATGGAATTTCTCGATGAAAAAGCCACTCAGAAAGCTCGGCAGCTCATTAATCTGGCAAAGACGAGTTCGACCTGGAAGTCCAAACCCCGTCGGATATGAGCATTGAATGAACAAATGGAATCTATGAAAAGAGAAATCCTCGAAAAGCGGAGAAGCATCCTCTGGGAATAATGAAGGACTTTGATCAGCGACTTCCCGCCTGGATCGACTCCTCTTGACGGCCGGAGGAATTGGAGGACTTGTTGCCCAGGCATGTCACGACCGAGAAAAGATCTTGACGATGTGGAATTTCGGAACCATTCCGAGGCTCGAGAAGAAATATTCTCTTGTCCAAGACGGAAGAGGCTTTCAGATTTGACCCCCTCGCCTCTACCGTCTTCACAAGGAGATGTTCGGACATGTCTGGAAATGGGCGGGGAAAAAGCGAACATCGAATAAAAACATCGGCGTCGATAAGGCTCAGATCGATATCGCAATGATGATACTGAGAGATGATCTGTCCTTTTGGCTTGAGCAGGAAGAGAAAAGGATCTGGATTTTATCGAGATCTCGGCTCGTCTTCATCATCGGCTTGTTTCCATTCATCCGTTCTGCAACGGCAACGGCCGATGGGCACGCTTCATTGTCAATCTCTTCCTCAGAGATAAGCTGTGATTCATACATCCACTTTCCTGAAGATGATCTCCGCGTCGCTACCGAAATCCGGGATCGATACATCCGAGCCCTTCAATCGGCGGATCATTTGGATTATGGGCCGTTGATCTCGCTTCATCGGGAATTCATTCGCCCGGCGACCATCTGACCGCCGCCGACAGGAACGAGCTCCTATCGGCGAGGGCTTCAGGCGTCGATCCGGGAAACGACGATGCTGATGGAACCCGTCGCGATGTCGCGGCGCGAGACTTCGACGAATCCGTTTTCCCGGAGAAAGGCTCCGAGCCCTCCGCGGCGGAGGAAGTCGCGGCCGTTTCCGTAGTGCGCGCGGCCGGCCGTCCGTTCGATCGCCCCTGCGAAAAGGGCTCCGATCCTCGACCCGTGGCTCCAGGGCGTTTCGAAGTCGACGGCGATGAACCGGCCATTTTGGGCCATCACGCGCTTCGCCTCGTCCATCATCGCCGCCCGGGTTTCCGGATCCTTGTCGTGAAGGCCGAGGGTGACCGACACGGCCCGGAAAACCCCCGTTTTGAATGGAAGGAACGCGGCGTCGCCCCGGACAAAAGCACGGCCGGGCGCCCGGGCCGCAGCGTACCGGATCATGCCCGGATTCAAGTCGAGCCCGATGCCCGGACGGCCCTCCGGCTCTCGATCGAGGCCCCGAAGCTGGCTTCCCGTGCCGCAGCAGACGTCGAGCCATGGGAAGAGCCCGTCCGTTGTGATCGCCGCCGCGACGCTCCGCCGCACGCTCCCGAGAATACCGCCGAAGGCCAGGTCATAGAGCCGCCCGGGAAGATATCCGCGTCCGCTCCGTCTTCCGGCCAGCCCTCCCATCGATGTCATCGATCGCTTTGAGGTCAGGAGATCGTTTTGCGCTCCCGGCTGAAGCGCTCGTATTCCCGGCCGTCGATGATGTCCTTGAGATGTTGAACGAAGCGCCAGACGTCATGATAGCTTGACGTCAAGGGGACCGGCGCGATCCGGACGACGTTGGGCGGCCGGAAGTCGGGGACGACGCCCCGGGCTTTGAGCGCTTCCGAGATCCGCAAGGCTTCGGCCGGGTGTTCGATGGCGACGTGTCCGCCCCGCCGCTCCGGCTCGCGCGGAGAACCGACCCGGAAGCCATACGGCTCTCGGGCGAGAACGGCGTCGACGAGATCGATGAGATAAGACGTGATCCGGACGGACTTGGCCCGGATGGCCTCGATCCCGGCTTCGAGGATCACGTTGAGGGACCCCTCGAGGGGCGATGAGCCGAGGATGCCGGGCGAAGAGATCTGCCAGCCTCCCGCCGAAGGGGCCTGCTCGAAATTCGGGGCCAGGTCGAACTGGCGCTCTTTGACGTAACCGAACCAGCCGGGGAGGCCGCTTCTCAGGCCGAAGTGCCGTTCGTTCACATAAAGGAAAGCGCTGCAGCCCGGCCCGCCGTTCAGGTATTTGTAGCCGCAGAAGACACCGAAATCGACTCCCCACTCGGAGAACCTGTGAGGGACGACCCCGGCCGAATGGCTGGCATCGAAACCGATGGGGATCCCGCGGCGGCGAGCCTCGGCGGCGAGCCGATCGATATCGAGGAGCTGGCCGCTCCGATAGAGGACGGTCGGGAGGAAGATGAGGGCGACCTCATCCGTCATCGCCTCGATGATCTTCGATTCGTCGAGCGTCCGTCCATCTTGGCTCGGTATGAGCAAGAGCTCCCGGTCCGGATCGAGCCCGCATTGGCGGATCTGCCCCCGGAGGGCATAGAGGTCGGTAGGGAAGTTGAGCGGATCGGCGAGGATGCGCGTTCTTTTTCCGACGGGGCGGTAAAAAGTGGAGATGAGGACGTGGATATTGACCGTCGTTGTCCCGGTGAGAACGAGCTCGCCGGGCCCGGCGCCGACGAGCGGCGCGGCTTTGGCTCCCATCTCCTCTGCGAAGGTGAACCAGGGGCGCTTGGCCTGGAGCCAGCCCTTGATCCCGAGGGCCCGCCATTCGCCGAGGACCCTGAGAAGGGAACGCTCGGCGTCTTTACACAGCAGCCCGAGCGAGTTCCCGTCCATATAGATCGTCTCGGGCGGGATATGGAAGCGTTCCCGGAAGCGGCGCAGGGGATCGGTCCGGTCGAGCTCCAGGGCGAAGCTTTCGTCGGGGGAAAACATCAGGGGGACAGTATACGCGACAAGTCATTTGAGGAATAGCCTCAAAGTGAGCCGCGGGCTATTCCGAAAAATTCTCCTGCGAAGGGATCGCCCATAAGCGAACATCAGGAGGGGGGGCCCCGCCTTAATTCGGGGGGGAACCAGAAGGGTTCCAACGTGAGCATTGGGCGATTCCGGAGCGCTCTTGCAAAAGGGGCGGGAATTTATTAAAACGGGGGGAAAGGAGAACACCTCCATGAACAAGAAAACGCTTCGCATTTTCGCGATTTCCGTCCTTTGCGCCTTTGCCGCGCTCGCCTCGGGCTGTGCCGCCAAGGTCACCCCTGCCGAGCTTGTCCTAACCAATGGCAAGTTCGTCACGGTCGACCCGGCCCTCCCGCAGGCCGAGGCCCTGGCCGCGAGCGGCGGGAAGATCGTCGCTATCGGAACCGCGAAGGACATCGCTCGATACGTCGGCCCCTCGACCGAGGTCATCGACCTCGGCGGAAAGCTCGCCACGCCCGGGCTCATCGACTCGCACCTCCATTTCACCGGCATCGGGCAGGCCAAGCTCTCTCTTGACCTGACCAAGGCCCGGAGCTGGGACGACATCGTCGCCCTGGTCGCCGAGGCGGTCAAGACGGCCAAGCCGGGCGCCTGGATCACCGGCCGGGGCTGGCATCAGGAAAAATGGGACGCCCGGCCCGAGCCCAACATCGACGGGCTTCCGCTTCATGACGCCTTGAGCAAGGTCTCGCCCGAGAATCCCGTTCTCCTCCGGCACGCCAGCGGCCACTCCAGCCTGGCCAACGCCAAGGCCATGGCCCTGGCCAAGATCACGGCGGCGACTCCGAATCCCTCCGGCGGCGAGATCATCAAGGATGGCAAGGGCCGCCCCATCGGCGCCTTCCTCGAAACGGCTCAGGGGCTTTTCGGAGCGGCCCAATCCCTCTCCGCGGCGGCACGGACGGCCGAAGAGCGCCAGGCCGAGCGGGAGAAGGTCGTGGAGCTCGCCGCCGCCGAATGCCTGTCCAAAGGCCTGACCTCGGTCCACGACGCGGGCACGGGGTGGGGGACGGTCGATCTTTATAAAAAAATGATCGACGACGGGCGGCTGGGGATCCGGCTCAACGTCATGCTCAACTCCGGGAACAAGGTCCTGGCCCAGAACGCGGCCCAATACAAGACCATCGGCTACGGCAACGACCATTTGACCGTCCGCTCGATCAAGCGGCTCATCGACGGCGCCCTGGGCTCCCACGGCGCCTGGCTCCTCGAGCCGTACGCCGACCTGCCGGCGAGCGTCGGCCTCAACACGGACGATATCGAGGATCTCCGCGAAACCGCCAAGATCGCCATCGAGAACGGCTTCCAGCTCCGCATCCATGCCATCGGCGACCGGGCCAACCGGGAAACGCTCAATATCTACGAGGAGGCTTTCCAGGCCCATCCCGAGGCGAAGGACGTCCGCTGGTGCGTCGAGCACGCCCAGCACATCAGTGCTGCCGACATTCCGCGCTTCGGCAAGCTCGGGGTCATCGCCGCCATGCAAGCGACCCACTGCACGTCGGACGGGCCGTGGGTCCTTCTCCGGCTCGGTCCCGCGAGGGCCGAGGAAGGCGCCTATGTCTGGCGGAAGCTCATGAGCACGGGGGCGGTCATCGCGAACGGCACGGACGCTCCGGTCGAGGCCGTCGACGCCATCCCCGGGATCTATGCCTCCGTCACCCGCAAAACCAAGACCGGCGAAGCTTTCTTCCCCGACCAGAAGATGACCCGCGAGGAAGCCCTCAGGTCCTACACCCTGAACGGGGCGTACGCCGCCTTCGAGGAAGGGATCAAGGGCTCGCTCACCGTCGGGAAGCTCGCCGACGTCACAGTCTTCACCAAGGACATTATGACCTGCCCCGAGGACGAGATCCCCTCGGCCGATATCGCGATGACCATCGTCGGCGGCAAGGTCCTGTTCAAGAAATAGCCGCCGGACGGCGACGCCCATGGACTGGCTGCTCAACCCCCAAAGCCTGATCGCCCTGGTGACTCTGACCGCCCTGGAGATCGTCCTGGGCATCGACAACATCGTCTTTATCTCCATCCTGGCCGGCCGCCTCGGCGCCGGAGAGCGCGAGAAGGCCCGGGTCATCGGTCTGGCCCTGGCCATGATCAGTCGCATCCTGCTGCTTCTGTCCCTGACCTGGGTCATGCGGCTCGTCACCCCCCTCTTCACGCTCGCCGGGCGTCCCGTCTCCGGCCGCGATATCATCCTGTTCGCCGGGGGGCTCTTCCTGATCGCCAAGAGCACGCACGAGATCCACATCAGCCTGGAGAGTCCGGAGGAGAAGCGAAAAGTCCGAAAAGCCCCCGCGACGCTTCTCTCCGTCGTCCTCCAGATCATGGTCCTCGACATCATCTTCTCCCTGGATTCGGTCGTCACGGCCGTCGGCATGGCCCGGGAGGTCGGGATCATGGTCCTGGCCATCGTCATCGCTGTGGCGATCATGATGCTCGCGGTCAACGGCGTCTCCCGGTTCATCGAGCGCCACCCGACGATCAAGATGCTCGCCCTGAGCTTTCTCCTCCTCATCGGGGTGACCCTCGTTGCCGAGGGTTTTGCCGTCCATATCCCGAAAGGGTATGTCTATTTCGCCATGGCCTTCAGCCTTTTCGTCGAGTTCCTGAACCACCGCGTCCGGGAGCGGACCTCGAAGCCGGTCGAGCTGCGCAAGCCCCTCGCCGAGTAAGCAAAAATCGTTGTTTTCGCTCTTCATTTTAGATATACTATCGGTCCGCTCGGAAATGGTTCCGGGCCCGAGCACCCTGGAAAGTGATGATGCAAAACTACTGGTATTTTTTCCTGTTTTTCATCCTCTCGATCGTCTTTTCCGTCGTCCTGCTCGCGGCCATCTCCATCATCCGCTACAAGCGGACGGACTACGGCGACAAGCGCGCCACCTATGAGTGCGGCGTCGACCCGGCCACGCCGACCGCCCGCGAATCCTACTCCATCCGCTTCTACCTGCTCGCCCTCGTCTTCATCGTCTTCGAGGTCGAGACGTTCCTCATCTTTCCCTGGGCCGTCGTCCACGACAAGCTCGGGCTCTTCGGCGTCGCCGAAGTGATCCTCTTTTTCGCCATCCTCGGCCTCGGCTACGTCTACGCCTGGAAGGTCAAGGCCCTGGATTTCCGGAGGGGCATTGACTGATCCCGGCGAACGGCACCCCTTCCTCCTGGCCAAGCTCGACGAGCTCATCGCCTGGTCCCAGAAGAACTCGCTCTGGCCGTTCGGCTCCGGGCTGGCCTGCTGCGCCATCGAGATGATCGCCACGGCGGCGGCCCGCTACGACATCTCCCGGTTCGGCATGGAGCTCTTCCGCTCCTCGCCCCGGCAGGCCGACGTGTTCATCGTCGCCGGGACCGTGACGAACAAGATGGCCCCCGTCGTCCGCCGCCTCTGGGAGCAGATGCCCGATCCTAAATGGGTCGTCGCCATGGGCAATTGCGCCGTCTCGGGCGGGCCGTTCCCGACCTACGCCGTCCTCCAGGGCGTGGACAAGATCATCCCGGTCGACGTCTACATTGCCGGCTGCCCGCCGACCCCGCAGGGGCTGCTCAACGGCCTCATCACCCTCCAGAATCAGATCGCCCGCTCTCATCCCACTTTGGAGATCTTCGACCGCGATGCCCGACGTACGGATTGACGCCGCCCCGCTCGCCGACAGCTTCGAGCGGCTCAAAGGGCGCTTTCCGGAGTCCATCCTGGCGGTTGCGTTCGTCAAGGGCGAGCTCTCGGTCTCGATCCGCCGCGAGGACATTCTTCCCGTCCTGCGTTTCCTCAAGCACGAAGCGGGCTTCAACGCCCTGACGGACATCATCGGGATCGACAATCTCAAACCGGCGCCTCCCGTCCTGCCTCCGGGTAGGACGGCAGAAGCTGCCGTAACCGCCCCTGCCGCACCGGCCCAAGCCACCGCGCCGCAAAAGCGGTTCTCGATCCTCTACCAGCTCTACCGCTTCCCGGAATGCTGCCGCATCCGGATCGGCTTCGACTTCGAGGAAGGGGAGGCCGTCGATTCGGCCGTACCGGTCTATAAGGCCGCGGATTGGGCCGAACGCGAGATCTTCGACATGTTCGGGATCGTCTTCGCCGGGCATCCCGACCTCCGCCGCATCTATATGCCCGATGAGTTCGAGGGCTTTCCCCTGCGCAAGGATTTCCCCCTGGAGGGCAAGACCGGTGGCGTCTAAGGCGTTCCGCGAGATCGACCTCAACATGGGGCCCCAGCACCCCTCGACGCACGGGGTCCTCCGCCTTAAGGTCAGCATCGACAACGAGGTCGTCCTGCAGGTCGAGCCCGTCCTCGGTTATCTCCACCGAGGCATGGAAAAGCTCTGGGAGAGCCAGACCTATCATCAAATCCTCCCTCTCACCGACCGGCTCGATTACATCGCTTCGCTCTCCAACAACTTCGGATATGTCCTGGCCGTGGAAAAGCTGGCCGGGATCGAGGTCCCCAAGCGGGCCCAATACATCCGTATCATTCTCGCCGAGCTTCAGCGGCTCGCTTCTCACCTGGCCTGGATCGGGTTCCAGGCCAACGACCTCGGGGCGATGACCGTCCTCCTGTACGGCTTCGAAGCCCGGGAAACCATCCTCGACATCTTCGAGACCTACGCCGGAGGGAGGCTGACCATCCACGGCATGCGGATCGGCGGCGTACCGTTCGACATGGACGATACGGTCGCCGGCATGATCCGCAAAGCCCTCGACGGCATCCCGAAGACCCTGGCCGACATCGAAGGCCTCCTGACCGATAACCGGATCTGGCGCCACCGGACCGAGGGGATCGGGATCCTGTCCCAGTCCGACGCCCTGGACAACGGCCTGACCGGGCCGTGCCTGCGCGCCGCCGGCATGGCCTGGGACCTCCGCCGCGACCTGCCGTATTCCTCGTACGAGGACTTCGATTTCGAGGTCCCGGTCCGGACCGGGAGCGACGTCCTCGACCGCTATTTCGTCCGGATGGAAGAGATGCGCCAGTGCCTGCGCATCGTCCGCCAGGGCCTCGACAAGCTTCCCGAGGGGGAATATCTGGCCAAGGTTCCGCGCGTCCTGCGCATCCCCCCCGGCGAGATCTACCATTCGATCGAGGCCCCCAAAGGCGAGCTCGGCTTCTTCATCCGCTCGAACGGCACGGACAAGCCCGAGCGGATCAAGATGCGCGCCCCTTCGTTCATCAACCTCATGTCCCTCGAGCAGATGTGCAAGGGGAACCTCTTCTCGGACATCGTCGGCGTCCTCGGCTCGCTCGACATCGTTCTCGGGGAGATCGACAAGTGACCGGGAAGGACCTTCTCTTCGAGCTCCTCATCCCGTCGGTCAAGATCGTCGCCGTCATCCTCTACCCGATGCTCATGGTCGTCGTCATGATCTGGCTCGAGCGCCGCGTGGTGGCCTGGATCCAGGGCCGGATCGGGCCTAACCGGGTCGGCTGGCAGGGCGTTCTCCAGCCGTTCGCCGACGCCTTCAAGCTCTTCTTCAAGGAAGACATCATCCCGCGCGCGGCGGACAAGCTGCTCTTCAACATCGCCCCCATCCTGGTCATGTTCTCGACCCTGCTCGCTTTCTGCTTCATCCCCCTGGGCGAGTCCTTCAAGATCGGCGACTACACCCTCCACCTCCGCATCGCCGACAGCCCGGTCGGCCTCCTCCTCGTCTTGGGCCTGTCGTCGGTCGGCGTCTTCGGGATCATCTTTGGCGGCTGGGCCTCGAACTCGAAATACCCCCTGATGGGCGCCCTCCGCTCGGTCATCCAGATCCTGAGCTATGAGATCCCCATCGGCCTGACCGTCCTGACCGTCGTCTTCCTCAGCCGGTCGATGGACCTCGTCCGGATCATCGAGAGCCAGCGGGAGAACGGCGTGTGGTACGGGTTCCTCATGCCCGTGTCCTTCGTCGTCTTCTGGATCTCGGGCATCGCCGAGACGAACCGCGCCCCGTTCGACCTGCCGGAAGCCGAGAACGAGCTCGTCGCCGGCTACCACACCGAGTACTCGGGGATGAAGTTCGCCTACTTCTACATCGCCGAGTACGCCCACATGGTCCTCGTCTCCTCTCTCGTCGTCATCCTTTTCTTCGGCGGCTGGCTGCCGCCCTTCCCGAGCGTCAAGGCCCTGTCCTTCCTCCACTGGATCCCGGGGTTCGTCTGGTACCTGATCAAGATCATGTTCTTCCTCTATCTTTATGTCTGGATCCGGGCGACCTTCCCCCGCTACCGCTTCGACGCTCTCATCAAGCTCGTCTGGAAATGGTTCATACCCCTGTCGCTGGCCAACTTCCTGGTCGTCGTCATCCTGAGGTACGTGCTGTGAGCCGACCGGGCAAGAACCGGGTCCGCGCTTTCGTCCGGGCCTTCTTCCTCGTCGACATCATCCAGGGCCTGCTCATCACCCTGCGCTACTATTTCAGCAAGAAGGTCACGATCCAGTACCCCGAGGTCGTCAAGCCCGCCCCGCCCCGCTTCAAAGGGATGCTCCGCCTCTTCCGCGACGAGGCCGGCGAGCCGCTCTGCATCGCCTGCAAGGCCTGCCAGCGGATCTGCCCGACCCACTGTTTCGACATCGAGGGCGCCCGGCCCGAGGGGAGCAAGATCATGCGGCCGACGAAGTTCGACTGGAAGCTCGACCGCTGCACCTTCTGCGGGCTGTGCGTCGAGGTCTGCCCGACCGACGCCATCCGCTTCTCCGAGACGTTCCGGATGTCGACCTTGAGCAAGGACAAGCTCCTTTTTCACCACCCCGACATGTACCTGCGGGGGGATGAGCTTCAGTCGCATCTCTGCGCCGGGTGCCTCAAATGATGACCTTCCCCGTCTTCCTCTTCTTCGCCGCGATCGCCGTCGTCTCGGCCTTGCTGACCATCGTCCAGAAGAACGTCATGCACAGCGTCCTGTACCTGGCCTTCACCGTCCTGGCCATCGCCGGCGTCTTCTTCACCCTCCGGGCGGAGTACCTGGGGGCGATCCAGCTCCTCGTCTACGGCGGCGGGATCGTCGTCCTGTACGTCTTCGTCATCATCATCGTCAACCTCCGCGAGGTGGTGGCCGAGCGGAGGAAGTTCCTCCCCAAGGCCTTCCTCATCGCCGTGCCGCTCCTTCTCGCCGCTCAGCTTGCCGCCGTCCTGATGGCGAACAAGTACTCCGCGGCCGCGGGGCGCGAGGAGGGCTTCAGCCTTGCCGACCTGTCCGAGACGCTCCTCTCCTCCTATCTCATGCCCTTTGAGCTCGCTTCGGTCCTCCTCCTCGCCGTCCTCATCGGGGCCATCCTCATCGCCCGAAAGAAGGCCAGCCATGATTCCGATTAACGCCATCCTCGCCCTCGGACTGGTCATCTTCGCCATCGGGCTCGTCGGCGTCCTCGTCCGGAAGAACCTCGTCATCATGCTCATGGCCCTCGAGCTCCTCCTCAACGGGATCAACGTCATTTTCGCCGGGCTCAGCTACAAAATGAAATCCCCCCGGGGCGAGATCTTCGCCCTGTTCGTCATCATCATGGCCGTCTCGGAGGCGGCCGTCGGGTTCGCCCTGGTCTTGTCCTACTTCCGGCAGAAGAAGACCTACAACACCGACGAGCTCAACGAGCTGAAAGGCTGATGATGTTCCTCCTGATCCCACTCTTCCCCCTGGCCGGCGTGCTCATCAACGGACTGATCGGGATCAGATACTTCTCGAAGAAGGCGGTCCACGCCGTCGCCGTCGGGTCGGTCGGGCTGAGCTTCCTCGCCTCGGTCGCGAGCCTCGTCGGCCTGCTCCGCTCGGCCGAGCCGGTCGTGATCAAGACGCTGGCGACCTGGATTCCAGCCTCCCTCGTCAAGCTGGCCGGCGGCGGCACGGCGCCCTTCGCCGTCGAGCTCGCCTTCCGCTATGATTCGCTCGCCGCGGTCATGACCCTCGTCGTGAGCGGCGTGGGACTGCTCATCCACGTCTATTCCGTCGGCTACATGTCCCACGACAAGAGCTACGCCCGCTACTTCACCTACCTCAACCTGTTCACCTTCGCCATGCTCATCCTCGTCCTGGGGGCGAACCTGGCCGTAATGTTCGTCGGCTGGGAGGGCGTGGGGCTGTGCTCCTACCTCCTCATCGGCTTCTGGTTCACCAAGGATTCGGCCGCGAACGCCGGGAAGAAAGCCTTCATCACCAACCGCGTGGGCGACTTCGGCTTCCTCCTCGGGATCGGCCTGCTCATCACGTATCTCGGGACGGTCGACATCGCTCAGATCGCGGAAAAGATCGAAGCGGGAGCCCTGAGCCCGGCCCTGGCGACCGCCGCGGCTCTGCTTCTCTTCGTCGGGGCGACCGGGAAATCCGCCCAGATCCCCCTCTACACCTGGCTGCCTGACGCCATGGAGGGCCCGACGCCCGTTTCCGCCCTTATCCACGCCGCGACCATGGTCACGGCCGGCGTCTACATGGTCGCCCGGATGCACGTCCTGTTCGAGTTCTCGGGCACGGCCCTCACGGTCGTGGCCGTGGTCGGGGCCCTGACCGCCGTCTATGCCGCGACGATGGGCTTCGTCCAGACCGATATCAAGCGCGTTCTCGCCTATTCGACGATCTCCCAGATCGGATACATGTTCATCGGCCTGGGCGTTGGCGCCTTCTCGGCCGGCGTCTTCCACCTTATGACTCACGCCTTTTTCAAGAGCCTCCTCTTCCTCTCGGCGGGGAGCGTCATCCACGCCCTCTCCGGCGAGCAGGACATGAGGAAGATGGGCGGATTGCGGACGCGCATCCCGCGGACCTTCCGCGTCTTCCTCGTCGGCGCCCTGGCCATCGCCGGCATCCCCGGACTGGCCGGGTTCTTCTCCAAGGACGAGATCCTGGCTTCGGCCTTCGCCTCCGGGAATTATTTCGTCTGGGCCCTCGGCCTCTTGGGGGCCGGGATGACCGCTTTCTACATGTTCCGGCTGATCTTCTTGACATTTTACGGGAAAGAGCGGATCGAGCCCGAAGCGTCTCACCATCTTCATGAGTCTCCGAACGTCATGCTCCGCCCGCTCGAGATCCTGGCCCTCCTCTCGATCGTCGGCGGCTACATCGGCCTGCCCCATATCCTGGGGGGAGGGAACTGGTTCGCCCGGTTCCTGGAGACGAGCACCGGCCTCCACGAGGGGCATCTCGGCGCCGGGACGGAGATCCTCCTGATGCTCGTCTCGGTTGGCGTCGGCCTTCTCGGGATCTACGCCGCCCACGCGATCTATGTCCGGCGGAACGGCGAGCCCGCGGCCCGCTTCGCCGCGCGGTTCCGCCGGCTGTACCGGCTCGTGTCCCGCAAGTACTTCGTCGACGAGTTCTACAACGGCGTCATCGTCGGCGGGACGCTCCGCATCGGCGCCCTCGCCGCCTGGCTCGACGCCCATTTCATCGACGGCCTGGTCAACGGCGCGGCCCGGCTCGTCCGCGGCCTGTCGCGGTTCTCCATCGCCTTCGACACGCACATCGTGGACGGGACCGTGAACAGAGTCGGGACGCTTCACACCCGGATCTCGGCCGGCCTGCGCCGGCTACAGACCGGCTTCATCTACAATTACGCCCTCTCGATCGTCATCGGGATCGTCGTCATCATCTCCATCGTCGTGAGCTTTTTTTAGGCAGCGGAGGACTCTAAGGAGCGAGGACCATGACTCTCTTGGGCATACCGATCCTGACGTTCATCATCTTCTTCCCCCTAGCCGGGCTCCTCGTCGTCCTCTTCCTGCCCGCGGGCCGGGGGAAGGCGATCAAGCTCGCCGCCAACATCGTCACCGGCCTCGAGTTCCTGGCGACCCTCTACCTCCTCACCGGCTTCAGCGCCGCCTCGGGCGAGATGCAGTTCGTCGAGCGGGCCTCCTGGATCCCCTCCTTCAAGGTCCAGTACCTCCTCGGGATCGACGGCATCTCGCTCCTCCTCGTCCTCCTGACCTCGCTCCTGACCTTCCTGGCCACGTTGAGCTCCTGGTCGGCGATCAAGGACCGGCTGAAGGAATACTACATCTTCCTCCTCCTCCTCGAGGTCGGGATGATCGGCGTCTTCGTCTCGCTCGACCTCGTCCTCTTCTACGTCTTCTGGGAGGTCATGCTGGTCCCGATGTACTTCCTGATCGGGATCTGGGGCGGCGAGCGCAAGCTCTACGCCGCGATCAAGTTCTTCCTCTACACCCTCTTCGGCTCGGTCATGATGCTCATCGGCATCCTGGTCATCTACTTCCACTACAATACCTTCGATTACATGGCCATCCTCCAGTCGGGGACGTACCTCGCCGGGAGCCTCCAGCTATGGGTCTTCCTGGCCTTCGGCCTGGGCTTCGCCATCAAGGTCCCGATGTTCCCTTTCCATACGTGGCTCCCCGACGCCCACGTCGAGGCTCCGACCGCGGGGTCGGTCATCCTGGCCGGCGTCCTGCTGAAGATGGGGACCTACGGCTTCGTCCGCTTCTCCCTGCCCTTCTTCCCGGAGGCGTCGCGCCACTTCGTCCCGCTCGTGATCGTCCTGGCCCTGATTTCAATCGTCTACGGGGCCCTCGTTTCGCTGATGCAGAAGGACATGAAGAAGCTCATCGCCTACTCGTCGGTGTCGCACATGGGCTTCGTTATGCTGGGCCTCTTCACCTTCTCGCCCCTGGCCGTCAAGGGCGCCGTCCTCCAGATGATCAACCACGGCATCTCGACCGGGGCGCTCTTCCTCATCGTCGGCGTCCTCTACGAGCGGCGGCACACGCGGCTCATCTCCGAGTTCGGCGGCCTGTCGTCGCGGATGCCGGTCTATGCCGCGATCTTCCTGATCATCTCGATGTCCTCGATCGGCCTGCCCGGCCTCAACGGATTCATCGGCGAGTTCATGATCCTGATGGGGGCCTGGACCGTGAACTGGGTCTGGGCCGCCGTTGCCGCGACCGGGATCGTCCTCGGCGCGGGGTACATGCTCTGGCTCTACCAGAGGGTCATGTTCGGGAAGATCACGAACCCGGCCAACGAGTCGCTCAAGGACCTGACGCTCCGGGAGCTCGCCACCCTCCTGCCCCTCGTCCTCCTGGCTTTCTGGATCGGCATCATGCCCAAGCCGTTCCTCAACGTCCTCGACAAACCGGTGGAGAAGATCGTCCGGATCGTCAATCCGGGATACTATGATACGGCCGCCCGGGCCGCGTACTCGTCCGCGGAGATTAGCCGCGGCACGAGTACGGCGGAACATGATCCCCGGACGAAGTCCGGGGCACCCGTCCGTGACCTTAAAACCCGGCCGGGTACGGCGGAAAAGGATCCCCAGGTAAAACCCGGGGCCCCTGCCGCCGCCCCTGCCGCCGCGAAGGGCGCCGAGGCCCGCTGATGGGAACCGCCGCGATCGCCTCCGAGCTCCGCTATCTCGCCCCGGAGATCGCGATACTCGTCGTGGCCGCGGCGGCGATGTTCGCCCACCTCTTTTTCCGGCGGCGCGGCGGGAGAAAGGCCGGCTACGTCGCCTTCGCCGGGATCGCCGCCGTCTGCGGGGTCCTCCTCCTGACCCCCCAGAGCGCAGGCGGGATCCTGGCCGAATCCATGATCGCCGACCGCTTCGCCGTCTTCCTCAAGTTGATCGCCCTCGTCGCGGCGCTCCTGTCCATCGGCCTGTCCTTCCGCTTCTTCGACGTCGAAGGCGAAGAGCCGGGGGAGATCTACTATCTCATCCCCCTCGCGCTCCTCGGGATCATGGTCGCGGTATCGAGCGCGGACCTGATCACGACCTACGTCGCCTTCGAGGTCTTCGCCATCCCGTCCTACATCCTGGCCGGCGTCTTCAAGAAGGAGCGCCGCTCGGGTGAGGCGGGGGTGAAATATTTCTTCCTCGGCAGCCTGAGCTCGGCCCTGATGCTCCTCGGGATGGCCCTCGTCTTCGGGCTCACCGGCGAGACGAGCTACGCCGTCATCTCCCGCTCGCTTCAGAGCATCAACACCCATCTCGGCCTGACCGGGATGATCCTCTTCTTCTCCGGGCTGTTCTTTAAAGCGGCCCTGGTCCCGTTCCATCAGTGGGCTCCGGACGTCTATGAAGGAGCGCCGACCCCGCTCGTCGTCTTCCTCTCGACCGCGCCCAAGGCGGCGGTCTTCGCCATCCTCATCCGGTCCATGATCACGATCTTCACCGGCTTCCGGGACGATTGGAGCCTGATCTTCCAGGGGATCGCCCTGGTGACCATGTTCTGGGGGAACATCGCCGCCCTCATCCAGACGAACATCAAGCGAATGATGGCTTATTCCGCCATCGCCCAGGCCGGCTACATCGTCATCGGCCTGGCGGCCTGGGGCGAGCTGGCCCAGACCGCGGTCCTCTTCTACCTGTTCATCTACGTCTTCATGAACGCGGCGGCCTTCGGGCTGATCCTCCTCGTCCGGAAGGGGGGGACGTTCGGCGAGACGATCGACGACATGCGCGGCCTGGCCCGACGATCCCCCGGCGCGGCCGCGGCCATCCTGGTCATCCTCCTGTCCCTGACGGGGATCCCGCCCACCGCCGGATTCATCGGGAAGTATTTCCTTTTCGCCGCGGCCGTGGAGAAGGGGATGTATCTCGTCGTCGTGGCCGGCGCCCTGAACTCGGTGATCTCGCTCTTTTACTATTTCAAGATCGGCCGGGCCATGTTCATGGAGGAGGCGGGCGCGGGCGCGGGCGCGCCGACGTCGTCGCGGTCGGGCCGCTCGGCCTGGGCCGAAATCGTCATCGGCGTCTCGGCCGTGATCGTCCTGCTCTGGGGGCTCTTCCCCTCGCTCCTCTCGGACTTCGCCGCCTCGTCCGTGCTCATCCGCTTCTAATTCGGTACCTGAATACTCAATCCCTTAATTCGTTTACGAAGAGTTTAGTAGTTGAGTATTCAGGTACCGAATCTTAATGAAGTAAGCGATCCGATCACCATTCTTCTTTGCCGACCGGAAGATCGGAGTCCCATTCTTCATGGACATTGTCATCCCGTACGCCACCGAGGACCTCGCTGAGAGACCGTTTTTTGTCTCTGGCCGGCGTGATCATGAACGCGCCTTCTTGTTCTCCGGGACGATCTCGATCCAGTACCCGTCCGGGTCCTCGATGAAATAGATCCCCATCGCCGCGTTCTCGTAGCAGACGACGCCCATTTCTTTATGACGCTTAAACGCGGCGTCATAATCGTCTACGGTGAAGGCGAGGTGGAACTCGTTATCCCCGAGGGCGTAGGGTTCTTTGCGGTCGCGGAGCCAGGTCAGCTCGAGGCGATGGGGCGTCGTCCCATCGCCCAGGAAAACCAGGGTGAAGCTGCCGTCCCCCGCTTCCTTGCGCCGGACCTCGCGGAGGCCCAGCGCTTCCTCGTAGAACTTCAGGCTCCGCTCGAGGGTCAGGACGTTGAAGTTGTTGTGGGCGAAAGTGAATCGCATGGCGGCCCCCGTCCCCGATCAGGCGCCGGCTTTCCAGGCGTTGAACCGGGCGATCGCGTCCTCGCCGATCCGGATCCTCAGCGTCCGGTCCGAGAGGCGGAGCCTGGCCTTGCGCGTCCCGTCCGCCGCGACGGAGGCGTCCGGCGTCAGGACGGTCGTAGCCTTCGGCGAGTATCCGGCGGCTTTGTTCGCGAAGATGAGGAGCAGGGCGCCGGGGAGAAGCCTGGCCGTCCAAGCCATCGCCTTGGCCGTCCCGACGGGTTTGAATCCGATCACGTCAGGAGCGCCCGGAGCGGCGCCCTGGGCCAGCGATTGCAGCCGCGCCTCCGCGGCTTTCATCTCTTCCGCCGCGGGCTTGGGACCGGTCAGGCGCGCGTACCGCCGGTATTGAATGAAGCTCTGGATCCCCCATCCGATCTGGACGATGCCGATCAGGCCGAACGGCCCGGCCGAGCCGCCGGCCCCGCGGCCGGCATTGATGCCCGTGATCACGATGTTCCAGAGTCCCAGGAGGATGAGGACGATCCCGTCCATGATCAGCCCGGCCGGGGCCGGCGCCGCCAGGACCCAGATCCCCTCGGCGATGAGGACGATGCCGAGAACGATCAGGACGGAGTTGATCGAATTCGCCCCCTGCGAGCTCGCTCCCAGGCCGATGGCGAGCACGCC
This sequence comes from Candidatus Aminicenantota bacterium, assembly GCA_963848835.1. GTDB lineage: Bacteria > Acidobacteriota > Aminicenantia > Aminicenantales > UBA4085 > CAWKFB01. The sequence continues at coordinate 21,201 of CAWKFB010000010.1, forward strand.
GAAGATGAGGCTTCCGATCCCGGACGAGCGGAGGTGCTTCGCCAACGCCCGGAATTCGAGGACGCGGAGGAGGCCGGCGTCCTCGATCCCGGCGGCGGCGCCGGAGGCTTCGGGCGACGGGACGGGGCCCTCGAGACCGAGCGCCTCCGGCCGGCACCAGGCGAGCCGCAGACCGAACCAGAAAACGGTGGCGAAAACGACGCCGCCGAGGAGGTCGATCCACGCGCTCCCGACGAGCCCGCTCACGCTGACGCTCGAGTGACGGATCGCGGCTTCGATCCCCGTTTGAACCCAACCGGCGATCAAGGACGCCGCGACCGACGCGACCGCCAGGCCGAGCCAGGCGGAACGGAACAGCCGCACGGCCAGGGCGAGCAAGGCGAGCTCGAGGAAGACCCAAAACCAGCTGTATACGATCCGAAAGTCGAGGCTGAACGACGGAGCCAGCAGGGCGCGCAGCAGCCCGATGAGAGGCAGATAGACCAGGCCGGCGACGGCGGCCGCCCCGACCTCGTTCTTGATGAACCGGAACCCGACGAAAGCGGCGATCCCCCGGAGGAAAGGCGCCAGGAGATTGGTCAGAAGGAAATAAAGCCGGAATTCCGGCGGCAGCGATCCCGGCCGGATCGCCTGGACGATGAGATAGACCAGGTTCGCCGCGATCGAAGCGGCGACGAACGTGAGGAGTCGTCCCCAGACGATCTCCCTGTCGCGGACGCCTAGGAGATCGGCCAGGGTCGGATGGGGACGCGGAGCGGAGTCGGTCATGACAGCCTCCTCAAGAAAGCTTCGGGTATTCTACGCCGCGGCGCGGCAGAAGGGAAGAGACGGTGAAGGGGATTCCCCTCTTTGAAAAAGAGGGGTAAGGGGAGATTTGTTAAATAAAAAATCCCCCTCAATCCCCCTTTTTCAAAGGGGGACAAGATCCTTTTCCTGCGCTAAGGCCTGGAGGATCTATTTTCGGCTTTGATCTTCAGCCCGTATTCGTAGCCCCGGTCAAAAGCGCTGAGGTTGAGCTGCTCCGTCCCCTTGGGGACCGAGACCTTGACCGCGCTCCGCATCGCCTCGATGCCGACGATCCCGGTCACCGCGGTGAAGAAGCCCATCATGACGATGTTGAGGACCATCCTCCGGCCCAGCTCCTCGGCGATCCGGGTGGCCGGGATGGAGAAATGCGTGAGGTCCGGACGCAGGTTGTGGGGCCGGACGAGCTCCTCTTCGGTGATCAGGATTCCGCCTTGGGCGAGCTCGGGGGTGAACTTGGTGTAAGCCTCCTGCGACATGACGACCATGATGTTCGGCGCGGTGAGGTAGGGGTAGGCGATGGGCTCGGGCGAGACGATGATCTGGGCGCTGCAGGCGCTGCCCCGGGCCTCGGGCCCGAAGGCCTGGATCATCGTGGCGTGCTTGCTGTCGTAGATCGCGGCCGCCCGGCCGATGATGTAGCCGCTGAGGATGACTCCCTGTCCGCCGAATCCGCCGATCTTGATCTCTGTTCGGGCCATGGGGGTACCTCGCCGCTATCCTTTGTAGGGGGTGAACGTGTCGCCGAGCTTCTTGGCCATGAATTCGTTGTAGGTCTCGAGGTAGGTCGGCTTGTCCTTGTTGACGAACGTCCCGCAGGTGATCTTCCCTTGGAGGGTCAGCCCGACGTCCTTGGTGTCTGGCGTCGTTTTTGATCTCGCTCGAGTCCTTGTAGATATTTCATCTGGTCCAGTCCGTCCCCGAGCTTGTTCCGGCGGCTGAAGAGCGTCGGGCAGGGGGCGAGGACCTCGACGAAGGAAAAGCCGTCCTTGAGGAGCGCCTCCTTCATCGCCTTGGCCGTGTGGCGGACGTGGTAAGACGTCCAGCGGGCGACATAGACCGCTCCGCACGACTCGGCCAGGTAGGGGAGGTTGAACGTCTGCTCGTAGTTCCCGTACGGCGTCGTGGAAGCCGTCGCCCCGATCGGCGTCGTCGGCGCGACCTGGCCGCCGGTCATTCCGTAGATGAAGTTGTTGATCAGGATGACGGTCAGGTCCACGTTCCGCCGGGCGGCGTGGATGAAGTGGTTGCCGCCGATCGCGGTCAGGTCGCCGTCGCCGCTGTACACGACGACCTTGAGCTCGGGGTTGGCCAGCTTGAGCCCGGTGGCGAAGGGGATGGCCCGGCCGTGGGTCGTGTGGAACGAGTCGAGCTTCATGTAGCCGGACACCCGCCCGGTGCAGCCGATGCCCGAGACGATGGCGACCTTGCGCAGGTCGAGCCCGCTCGACTCGAGGGCGTGGGCGAAGCAGTTGACGGTCGTCCCGATGCCGCAGCCGGGGCACCAGATGTGAGGCATGCGCTCCATGCGCAGGAAATCCTCCACCGGATTGACGAGCAGCGCCCAGGTCGCTGGATCCGTGGAATCTTCGGTCATGGCGGTCATCCCTTCAGGCACGCCGGCGATCTTGGCGTAGATGTCCTTGGGGTCATGGACGGATCCGCCGCCGTGCGAGCACGCGCTCGACCTGGGTCCGCCCCGGCGACGCAGCGCTCGACCTCGCGGACCATCTGGCCGTAGTTGATCTCCGGGACGACGAAGCGCCTTGACCTGGCCGGAGAGCTCGCGGATCCGCTTGGCCGGGAACGGCCAGGCCGTGATGAGCCGGAGATGGCCGACCTTCATCCCCTCCGCCCGGGCCCGCTCGATGGCCGGGATGGCGACGCGCGAGGTGATCCCGTAGGAGACGACGACGATCTCGGCGCCCTCGACTCCGGTCCTCCCTGTACTCGACGATGGCGTCGGCGTTCAGGCGGATCTTGTCGACGAGGCGGCGGACGAGCTTCTCCTGCGCGGCCGGGGTCATGACCGGGTAGCCGCGCTCGTCGTGGGTCAGCCCGGTCACGTGGATGTTGTAGCCGTCGCCGGCCTTGACCATGGGCGGGACCACGTCGCGCGTCCGGCTGGAAGAGCAGGAGCTCCTCCCGCGGACCGTCGCAATAGTGCGGCGCGGCGTGATCTCGATCTCCTCGGCCGGCGGGATGACGACGCGCTCGGTCATGTGGCCGACGCACTCGTCCAGCATCAGCAGGACCGGGACGCGGTACGTCTCGGCCAGGTTGAAGGCCTTGATGGTCAGGTCGAAGCTCTCCTGGGGCGAGTTGGGGCAGAGGGCGATGATGCCGTAGTCGCCGTGCGAGCCCCAGCGGGCCTGCATCATGTCGGCCTGGCCGGGCAGCGTCGGCAGGCCGGTCGACGGCCCGCCGCGCTGGACGTCGACGAAGACGCAGGGCGTCTCGGTCATCGCCGCCAGGCCGATGTGCTCCATCATCAGGGAGAAGCCCGGGCCGGAGGTCACGGTCATGGCCTTCTTGCCGCCCCAGACCGCGCCCTGGATGGCGATCGACGAGGCGATCTCGTCCTCCATCTGGATGAACATGCCCCCGATCAGGGGGAAGCGCTCGGCGATGCGCTCGACGACCTCGGTCGAGGGCGTGATCGGGTAGCCGGCCACGAAGCGGCAGCCGGCCGCGATCGCTCCCTCGGCGCAGGCGTGGTCGCCGTCGATGAAATAGGCGCCGCTTAGGACGCCTTTGGGATCTGCTGCCATGGTGCTCTCCTACTTCGCCTTTTTCTTGAACAGGTAGCCGCAGATGGCGAAATCGGGGCAGAGGAGGCCGCACATGTTGCAGCCCGTGCAATGCTCCGGATCGACGAGCACGGGGGGATGGTAGCCCTTGGCGTTGTACCGCTCGGACAGCTTCAGGACATGGGTCGGACAGAACTCGACGCAGAAGCCGCAGCCCTTGCAGCGCTCGGCGTTGATGACGACCGACCCGAGGCCCTTTTTCTTCGGCTCATTCTCTGGCATGGATAACCTTTCTCGGAGAAACTCCCTCCGTCGGTTTCCGGCGATCCCCGTCGGGCCCGGTCGGGCGGCCTATTCCCCAAGCAGGGGCGGTAAGGGATTGTCCTTCCGCGGGCTTTCGACCGGCTCGTAGAACTTGGCTTTGTAGACGCGGTCGGCTTCCTGGACCCACCAGCGAAGGAAGTATAGCAGAACGCCGATGGACAGCCAAAGCCAGACGAAGAAGACCTGGACGGCGGCCCGTTCCTTGATGCTCTGGTAGGCCGGGACGATCGGCTCGGTCCTCACGGCGGGAGCCTTTTTAGCCGCCGGTTTGGGGGCGGCCGGCTTGACATCCTGCGGGGTGGCCTGGGCGGCCGCGGTTTCGCGGTCTTACTCGAGGATAGGGCCGCTTCGATTTGGGCCTTGTCCCGCGGCGATTGTTGCGCTCCGGCCGGGGCTTCCCCGGTCCTACCCGAAGGCAGGGCCGCGGCGAGGGGGCCGAGGGCGAAGCTCACGGCCGTGACGACGATGAGGACGCGGCGCGCGCTCATAACAGGCTCCATATGCTCATGACGATGGCGTAGATGACGCCGAGGATGCCGCCGTAGGTGACGAGCTTGCCCCGTTTCCCTTGCGGCTTTCCCTCGAGGAAGGGCATGAAGAAGATGGCCAGGACGACGACGAGGATGAGGGCGACGGCCACGAATTCGCCCGTGACCGGGCCCATGTTGGCGGGAAAGATCTTCAGCGTCTGGAAGAGAAAGAGGAAGTACCACTCCGGTTTGACCCCCTCGGGGGCCGGGGCCATCAGGTCGGCCGACAGATCGAGCGACGGGGCGAAGAGGACCGAGATCGTGAGGACCATCCCGAGCAGGACGAGCCAGATCATGGCCTCACGGAGCATGAAGTTCGGCCAGAACGGCAGCCAGGGAAGCTTCTTCTTCTCGACTTCGTCCTTCAGGGGGATGCTCATCCCTTCCTTCTGGACGAGGAGGATGTGGACGACCATGATGGCGAAGACAAGGAGCGGAAGAACGCAGACGTGGAAGATGAAGAATCGGGTCAGAGTGTCGCCGGTGACGTCGTCGCCTCCGCGGAGGAGCTGGGTGACCCAGGTCCCCACGACGGGGATGGCCTTGGGGATGTTCGTCCCGACCTTGGTCGCGGCCAGGGACAGGTCGTCCCAGGGGAGGAGGTAGCCGGTGAATCCGAACATCATCGATACGACGAGGAGGACGAATCCTGTCATCCAGGTCACCTCCCGCGGCTTGCGGTAGGACTTGGTGAACCAGATGGCCAGCATGTGGATCATGGCCGTGGCGATCATGAACGTCGCCGACCAGCTGTGGATCGAGCGGACGAGCCAGCCGAGGGGGAGCTCGGTCATGATCCGGCCGACGCTGGCGTTGGCCCCTTCGAGCGTCGGCTGGTAGTAGAAGGCCAGGAGGATCCCGGTGAAGATCTGGATGAAGAGGAAGAGGAGGATCGAGCTCCCGGTGTAGTACCAGATGGTGTGATGGTGCTGGGGGACTTCCTTCTTGTGCATGTAGTCCAGGATCGGCTTCAGGGCAAGCCGGTCCACGAACCAGTTGACGACCCCTCGGGCGCTCATGCCTTGGCCTCCGGCTTGCGGACGAAGAAGTCCTCGCCCTCGACGGCCGTGTCGAGCCGGCGGAGGGGTTTGGGCGGCGGCCCTTGGATGTTCTTCCCTTCCTCGTCGTACCAGCCGTCATGGCAGGCGCAGAAGAACTTGTTCTGCTCCGGGCGCCAGACGACGTTGCAGTCGAGGTGGGTGCAGACGCCGACGAAGGCGATGAACGATCCGTCGGCCGAACGTTTCAGGATCCCCGGTTTCGCGCCCCAGGGGAAGCCTTTGACCTCGCCCGGCTTCAGATCCTTGTAATCGGACCAGAGGAGCTTGACCTCGTCCGGCTCTTTGTAGGGAGGCCAGGCGAACTTGACGATCGGGCTGATGAACGTGGCCGCGAAGGCGGCGGCCCAGCCTCCGAAGAGGCCGTTCAGGAAATTGCGCCGAGTGATGAGGGAGTGCTTGAGCTTCATTTCTTCCTCGCGATGCGTTTCACCCGTCCGACGACGAGCCGGCGCCGGACGCCCTCGATGCCGTCGGCCGGCTCGACCTCCTTGGGGCAGACCTTGTTGCAGTTGAAGACGGTGTCGCAGCCCCAGGCCCCGGACGGGTCGTCCATCTTCTTGAGCGATTCCCAGGGCCGCTTGTCCCGCGGGTCGGTGAGGAAGCGATAGAGTTTCGCCAGGGCGGCCGGGCCGACGTAGCGGTCGTCGCGAGTCACGACCGGGCAGGAGGCATAACAGCAGGCGCAGAGGATGCAGGTCAGGTCCTGGAAGACGAACTTGAGCTTGTCCTCCTCGACGCGATAGCCCTTCTCCGGGATGGGCCCCTCGGCCTGGCAGTACGGCTCGACCCGCTCATAGGCGTCCCAGAACGGGGTCATGTCGACGATGAGGTCCTTGAGGAGATGGAAGTTCGGGAGCGGCTCGATGATGATTTCGTCGGACGCGATCGCGTCGACCTGCTTGCGGCAGGCCAGAGCGATCTCGCCGTTGATGACCATGCCGCAGGAGCCGCAGACGGCTTCCCGGCAGCTGTAGCGGAAGGCCAGGGTCGGATCCTGCTCGTCGCGGATTTCCTTGAGAGCGTCGAGGATCGAATCGGACGCCCGGGGTTCGTGGATGAACTCCTGGAAATAGGGCGCGGCGTCGGCCTCGGGGTCGAATCTGAGGATTTTGAAAGTTCTGGGCATGTTCGTTCCCCTAGTACTTCCGCGCTTCGAGCTTGTACTTGTCGATCTTGATCGGACGGTAGGAGATCTTCGGCCCCTTGTCCGTCCAGGTCATGAGGGTGTGCTTCAGCCAATCGTCGTCGTTCCGGACCGGGTAGTCCGTCCGGTAGTGCGAGCCGCGGGTCTCCGTGCGGGTCAGGGCCCCCAGGACGATGACTTCGGCGATGTCGAGCATATAATCGAACTCGATCAGGGTGATGAGCTCCTGGCTGTAGCGCTCCGAGGCCCCGTGGAGGCCGACCTCCTTGTATCCCTCGCGGAGGGCCTTGATCCCCTCGAGGGCCACCTCGAGCGGACGCTGCTTGCGGAAGATGCCGACGTTCTCGCTCATGAGCTCCTTGAGGTCGTTGAGGAGCTTGAAGACGTTCTCGCCCTTCTCCCGGGAGCGGATCTCCTTGACCTTGGCCACGTAGGCCTCGCTGTCGGCTATGAGCGCCTGATCGGCGTTCGACTTTCCGCTCGAGCCCTTGATGTAAGCCGACGCGGCCCGGCCGGCGAGCTTGCCGAAGACGACGCCGTCGAGGAGGGAGTTGCCGCCCAGGCGGTTGGCCCCGTGGACGCTGACGCAGGCGCACTCGCCGGCGGCGAAGAAACCGGCGATGGACGAGGCCCCGGCGTTGTCCACGTCGATGCCGCCCATGGAATAGTGCTGGGCCGGCTGGATCGGGATCGGCTTGTCGACCGGGTCGAACCCGCCGAAGTGGATGCAGACCTCCTGGATGCCCGGCAGGAGCTTGTGGATCTTCTCCCGGCCGAGGTGGCGGAGGTCGAGGTGGACATACTGGTCGTTGAACCCGTTGCCTTTGTCGATCTCCATCTGGATGGCCCGGGAGGTGATGTCGCGCGGGGCGAGCTCCATGGCCTTCGGGGCGTAGTCCTCCATGAACCGGCGCCCCTGGTTGTTGACGAGATAGCCGCCTTCGCCCCGGGCCGCTTCCGTGATCAGGATGTTCTTGCCGATGAGCGAGGTCGGATGGAACTGGACGAACTCCAGGTCCTTGATGGCGACCCCGGCCCGGTAAGCCATGCCGATGCCGCTCCCGAGGTTGATGTAGGCGTTCGTCGAGAGCTTGTAGACGCGGCCGTAGCCGCCCGTGCCGAAGACGACCGCCCGGGCCTTCAACGGCTGGATCTTGCCCGTGTTGAGGTCGTAGGCGACGAGGCCGAGGCAGACGCCGTCGCGAACGACGAGGCCGGTGACGAGCCACTCGTTGTAGAACTTGATCTTTTTCCGGACGCACTGCTCATAGAGCGTGTGAAGAAGAACCTGGCCCGTCCGGTCGGCCGCGTAGCAGGTCCGGGGGTAGCCGGCCCCGCCGAAGGGCCGCTGGGCGATGGCGCCGCCGGCGAAGCGGCTGAAGGGCATGCCCCAGTGGTCGAGCTCGTACATCATCGGGATCGCCTCTTGGCAGAGGAGCTCGGCGGAATCCTGGTCGGCCAGGAAGTCGCTGCCCTTGATCGTGTCGTAGGCGTGCTTCTGCCAGGTGTCGTCCTTGCCCTTGGGGTTGTTGGCCAGGGCGGCGTTGATCCCGCCCTGGGCGGCGACGGAGTGGGAGCGGATCGGGTGGACCTTGGACACGACGGCGACGTCGAGGTTGGGATCGGCGCTCAAGGCGGCGGACAGCCCGGCCAGCCCGCCGCCCACGATGAGGAGATCGTGGCTGATCATCAATTGTAGTCCCGGGTGAAGTAGATGACGATCAGGGCGGCGGCGAGGGCGGTGCCGATGCCGGTGAAGACCCAGAAATAGAGCCTCTGCTTCGTCTTCGCCCCGAGGTCCATGATCACCGTCCGGAGGCCGTACATGGCGTGGTAGACGCCGAAGATGATCAGGAACGTGTCGGTCAGGGGGTTGGTGTGGAGCAGGAGGGCCCAGTCGGGTTTCTGCGCCTTCGTCATCAGGAAGAAGGAGGTCAGAAACTTGATGCCCAGCAGAAGGATGAGGAGCAGGCCGCTAATGCGATGAAAGACCCAAATGAACATGTTTCCCTTCCCTCATAATAAAGTTTCCGCTGTATACTCGGTCCGTTGCGGCCGAGGGGCTAGTCTATCAAAAGAAAATCGGGAATTGCAAACATCGAACTAAAAATCTACAATCGTCCTCTCATGGAAGCGGAGCGCAGCACGCCGGAGGCGGGGCGGATCGCCCCGGCCGTCGGGTCCATCCTGGCCAACGTCCGATCGGTCTTCATTGGCGAGCCCGAGGTCGGCCGGCTCGTCCTGACCTGCCTCATCGCCCGGGGCCACCTCCTCATCGAGGACGTGCCCGGGATCGGCAAGACCCTCCTCGGCATCGCCCTGGCCCGTTCGATCGAGTCGTCCTTCCGGCGGATCCAGTTCACGAACGACCTGCTCCCCTCGGACATCATCGGCGCTTCGATCTACAATATGAAGGACGCGACCTGGTCGTTCAAGACCGGCCCGCTCTTCGCCAACATCGTCCTGGCCGACGAGATCAACCGGGCCACGCCCAAGACCCAGAGCGCCCTTCTCGAGGCCATGAACGACCGGCAGGTCAGCGTGGACGGGACGACCTACCCCCTTCCCGATCCGTTCATGATCATCGCCACCCAGAATCCCATCGAGTACCACGGGACCTTCCCCCTCCCCGAAGCCCAGCTCGACCGCTTTTTGATACGCCTGAGGATCGGATATCCGGGCTTCGAGGCGGAGAAGGAGATCATTCGCGGCCGGGACCTCTACGAGCGGGCGGGGAGACTCGATCCCGTCGTCACGGTCGAGGACGTCCGGGGCCTGCAGGCCGAGGCCGAGGACGTCCGCGTCGACGAGTCCCTCCTCGGCTACATCATCCGCCTGGCCGAGCAGAGCCGCCGGACGGGCGGCATCAAGCTCGGCGTCAGCCCGCGCGGCGCTCTCCTCCTCCGCCGGGCGGCCCAGGCCTACGCCCTGACCGATGGACGCGCCTATGTCGTCCCGGACGACATCAAGGCGGTCGCCCTGCCCGTCCTCGGCCACCGCATCGTCATCGAATCGCCTTCCTACGGCCTGACCCGGATCCAGGAATCGGATGCGGCCGTCCTCGATGTCATCAGGAGCGTCCCGGTCCCCGTCTGAGAATATGCGCTCCCGGCTGACGCCGTTCGGCCGGGCCGTGTGCATCGCCGCCGGGGCGGTCTTCCTCGCCGCGCTGACCAGCGGCGTCAACCTCCTCTACCTCGTGGACGGAATGCTGTGGGCCGTGACGGCCGTCGCGTTCTTCTCCGGACGGGCCCGGGTCCGCGCGATCGCGGCCGAAGCCCGCCTCCCGGAATCGATCTTCGCCGGCTCGCCGTTCGTCCTGGGCCTTCGGGTCCGGAACGGCGGGCGGCGCCCCGCGTTCCAGGTCTCCATCCTGACCGCGACGGCCGTCCGGCGGCTCGCCGTCCTCGGCGCCGGATCGGAAGCGGGCGTCGCGTTCCCGGCCGTGTGCCCCGCCCGCGGCCGTGTCCGGCTGAACGACCTCTGGATCGAGAGCGGCTTCCCGTTCGGCCTGTTCCGGCACGGACGAAGCGTCGCTCCGCCCGAAGCGGTCGTTTTTCCCGCCGTCCGCGAGATCACCGGCCCGACGGCGTCGCCCCTTCTCCGGGAGGACGTCCTTCTCCGCCCCGTCCGCGGAGTCGGCGACGATTTCATCGGCGTCCGCGAATACACGGAGGAAGAGGACGCCCGGCTCATCCACTGGACGCTCAGCGCCAGGACCGGCGTCCCGGTCCTGAAGCACTATGCCCGTGAGACGGGGAACCGGATCACGGTGACGGTGGGCGCGACCGGCGGCCCGGACGGGGAAGCGATGATCGCCGAGGCGGCTTCTCTGGCGAAATTCCATATCGACGAAGGCGCCGAGGTGCGGCTCGTGACGTCCGGAAAGACGATCGATTACGGCCGGGGGATCCTGCAACTCGGGATCGTCCTCGGCACATTGGCCCTTCTCGGGGACGGCGCGGAGCTCAAGGACGCCTCGCCGGGGGCTTCTCCATTCCGGCCGCAGGCCGCGCCTTCTCCGCGGATCGGGCTCGGCGCCGCGGCCGCCTCGACGGCGGTCGCTTTCGGCTCCCTCTTCCTGATCGAGGACATTCCCCTAGGCGCCCCTGTTCATCGCCGCGGCCGTCCTTCTCCTCGGCGGGCTGGCCGTGAGGCTGCGGGTCCGTCCGGCGCCCAAGCCTCTCCTCGAAGCGGGCGCTCTGCTCTTCCTGGTCTATCTGTTCGTCTTCGGCCTTCCCCGCCTGGGGATCGTCGCTGCCGTCGTCCAGCTCATTTCTTTTATCCTGGTCTATCTCGTCTGGGGAGCGAAGAACCCCTGGACCCTCGGCGAGTTGATGCTCACCGGATTTCTGGCTTTCCTCTTCGCTTCGACCCAGGCTCTCAGCCTGGTCTATTTCGGATTCTTCGCCGCATACTTCGTCGCGACGGGGGCGTGGATCCTCCGCCGGCAGGACCCGGAAGGGGCGCCGGCGCGTCCGGCGTGGCGGAAGCCTCTCCTTGGCTTGATGTCCGCGGCCGCGGCCGTCGCCGTCTGCGCCTTCGTTCTCTGGCCGCGGCCCTTCAACCCCGGCCTGCAGCGGCTGCTCGCCCGGAGCGGACTCCTCCGCCTCCAGGCGAGCTTCCGGACGTTCGGGGGCATGACCGAGCGGGTCGAGCTCGGGACCTGGGATTCCCTCCGCCGCAACACCGCGCCGGCGATGCGCGTTTCGTTCGAGGGAGGGGGGGCGGCCGCGCGGCCGCCGTACATCCGCGTCCGCGGCGCGGCTTTCGACCTGTTTGACGGGCGGCGCTGGCGCCGGACGCGGCCCGAATTCCGGTTCCTCTCGGCCGGGAGGAGCGTCCGGGCCCGTTATTCGTCCGGCTGGTTCCGCCGCGATCGGGGAAGGCTCGTCTCGCCGGGGTTCGAAGATTCGCCGGAGGCGAAGACGACCGCCTTCTTCCTCTATCCCGTCCTGAACACGGCGCTCGTCTTCAGCCTCGGCCGCGTGGGCGCGATCGAGTCGACGATGCCGGGGGCTTATTTCGACGCCAATGATTCCGTATACTTCTCGACGGCCTATCCCGAGGGCCTGCGCTACCGGATCGTATCCCGGCCGGACACCCCGGATTTTTCCCGGCTCATCGAGGATTACGGCGCCCTTCTGCCGCGGTTCCTGGCCGTCCCATCGCCCGACGAAACCGTACGCCGGCTGGCCGCGGCCATGACCCGTGGCCGGAGCGGCGCCCTCCGCCGGGCCGAGGCGATCGAAACGCATCTCCGGACCGCCTTCACCTATTCGAACGCGGCCGGGAGCGGCCGGCAGACCCTGCGGGAGTTCCTTTTTGAAAGCCGCTCGGGCAATTGCGAATACTTCGCCACGGCGATGTGTATCCTTCTCCGGCATCTCGGGATCCCTTCGCGCCTCGTCATCGGCTTCGTCAGCGACGCCTGGAACGAGTACGGAGACTTTTTCGACGTTCGCCAGAGCGACGCCCATGCCTGGGTCGAGGCCTATATCGAAGACAGGGGATGGATGACGTTCGATCCGACCCCGAGCGACTCCTTGGGAGCCGGGCCGCCGACGTTCCTCGGTCAGCTGTGGGGCTCCGGGTCGCGGTTTTTCGAGGCCCTTCAATTCCGCTGGTACCGATACGTCGTCGGGTTCGACACCTTCACCCAGCGGGATTTCTGGCTCGGAACGGCCGTCCGGATCGGCCGGATCCTCGTCCCGCTCCTCGGCGGGCTGGCCGCCCTCGCTTTTCTCGTTCTCGCCGTGCGCGCCCGCCGGCCGGGAGGCCGCGGCCGAGGCTGGCGGCTTCGCCGCTCCGCCGCGGACGGCCCGTATGAGGACGTTCTCCGCAGGCTGTCGAAAGCGGGCCTGCCGCGGCCCCTCTTTCAGACCGGCCGCGAGTACGCCGTTTGGGTCGTCGGCGCGCATCCCCGCCTCTCCGCGCTGGCCGATTTGACCGAGCTTCGCTACGCGCGCATATTCGCCGGGAGGGGGGGCAGCCCGGAGATCGCCCGGTCCGAAACGGCCTTCGCCGCGGCCATCCGCCGGGAGCTTCCGGCCGTGCGCCGCGGGCTGCGAAAAAAGCGGCGATCGCGGGAGCTCTCTTGAAGTCCGCCGAATTCCCGGTCATTTTGAAGTGCGCAATCGTTTATCTTGATATTTTTTTCCATGTGTGCAAGAATTCGCGCATTATGAATTTGGAGGAATTATGAACCTTCTCGGCCTCGCCCGGCACGGGCTCAACTCGTTCGAGCAAATCGCCATCCTCGGAGTCGTCCTGACCGCGTTCATCAGCCTTCTCTACGCTTGGATACTCCGCGGCAAGGTCCTGAAAAAAGACAAGGGCACGCCCAAGATGCAGGAGATCTGGCAGGCCATCAGCCTCGGCGCCGAGAGCTATCTCCATCGTCAGCTGAAAACGATCCTGCCGGCGATCGGATTCCTGGGGGTGCTTCTCTTTCTGAGCGTCTATGTCGTGCCGCCCGGCCGCGAAGCGGTCGCGGAGTTCCCGAAAAACACCCAGCTCATCATCGCCATCGGCCGGACGATCGCCTTCATCATGGGCGCTTCGTTCTCCCTCATCGTCGGCCAGCTCGGAATGCGGATGGCCATCCAGGCCAGCGTCCGGGCGGCTTCGGCCGCGCGGCGGAGCTTCAATGAATCTCTGACGATCGCTTACTATTCCGGAACGATCACCGGGATGCTGACCGACGGCCTGGGGCTCTTCGGCGGCACGATCATCTTCATCGTCTTCGGCAAAGCCGCGCCCACCGCTCTCCTCGGGTTCGGGTTCGGCGGGACGCTCCTGGCCTTGTTCATGCGGGTCGGGGGCGGAATCTACACCAAGGCCGCCGACGTCGGGGCCGACCTCGTCGGGAAGGTCGAGAAGGGCATCCCCGAGGACGATCCCCGGAACGCGGCGGTCGTCGCCGACCTCGTCGGCGACAACGTCGGCGACTGCGCCGGCATGGCCGCGGATATCTTCGAGAGCTACGAGGTGACGATCGTCTCCGGCCTGATCCTCGGCCTGGCCCTCATGGCCATCGACCCGACCCACAGCCTGAAGTGGATCGTCTACCCCCTCCTCATCCGGGCGATCGGGGTCATCAGCTCGATCCTGGGGACATTCACCGTCCCCATCTGGGAGCGCTTCCCGATCAAGTTCCTCCGGGCCCACGACGCCGAGGAGGCCATGTTCCGTTCCTATGAGGTCTCGAGCGTCAATACCATCATTTGGTCGTTCGTCCTGGCGTTCTTGTACGCCCACGACTGGAAAATGGCCATGCTGACGACGATCGGAGTGATGCTGGCCGTGGTCTTCAATCCCCTGACGTCCTATTTCACCTCGACCAAACGGGCCCCGGTCAAGGAAATCGTCAAATCCTCCGACACCGGTCCGGCGACGACCATCCTCTCCGGTTTGTCCGTGGGCATGGAATCGAGCGTCTGGGCCCTCCTCGTCATCGCGGCAAGCTTCGTCAGCGCCTTGCTCCTCTACGGCGGCTATCCCGATCAGACCTACGTCCTCTACGCCGTGGCCATGATCGGCATCGGGATGCTCAGCCACACCGGAAACAACGTGGCCATGGATTCCTACGGCCCGATCTCGGACAACGCCAATGGGATCGGCGAAATGGCCTGGCACGGCATGGATGATCCGGAGACGAAAAAGGCCCGCCAGATCATGGCCGACCTCGACGCCGTGGGCAACACGACCAAGGCCATCACCAAGGGCATCGCCATCGCCTCGGCGGTCATTGCCGCGGTCAGCCTGTTCAACTCATATATCACCGACGTCGGGCTCGTCCAGGGGCGGCTGGGCATGCCGAAAATGGACTTCATCCGCGTCTCCGACACGCGCGTTTTCATCGGGCTTCTTCTGGGAGCGGCCCTGCCGTGGCTCTTCAGCTCCCTCTCGATTAAGGCGGTCTCCCGGGCGGCCGGGCTGATCGTGCAGGAGGTCCGACGCCAGTTCCGCATTCCCGGAGTCATGGAAGGAACGACCAAGCCGGATTACGGCCGCGTCGTCGGCATTTCGACCGTGGCCGCCCAGAAAGAGCTCATCCCGCTCGCCATCATCAGCGTCCTGCTCCCGATCGCCGTCGGCCTGATCCTCCACGTCGAAGCGCTCGGCGGCTTCCTGGCCGGGATCATCGTCAGCGGTCAGCTCCTGGCCGTGTTCATGGCCAACGCCGGCGGAGCGTGGGACAACGCCAAGAAGACGATCGAAGACGAGGTCTGCGACCCGGCGGCCAACACGGGGAAAGGCTCGGAACGGCACAAGGCCGGCGTCGTCGGCGACACGGTCGGCGATCCTCTCAAGGACACGGCTGGTCCGGCCCTCAACCCGATGATCAAGGTCGTCAACCTGGTCAGCCTGATCGCCGCGCCGGTCATCGTCAAATACAGCTCGATGAGCCTCGGCTTGGTGCTCGTCGTCGTCATTCTCGTCGCCCTGATCGTCTGGGCGATCCTGAAGAGCAAGCGGACCCCCAAGCCCATCATGGAGCCCGTCTCCGCCGAGGCCAACCCGAAAAAATAAGCGGCTCCCTTCGGCCCGACCGGTCCGGATCGCGCTTGACAAGCGCAGGTAATGGCGAGATAGTTCGTTCATCTCGGGATTCGGGCCTTAAAGAAAGGAGTCTGCCATGCCGACACGAACGACTCATCGAAGCCGGACGGGGAAGAAGCTCTACGCGGTTCGGGACGCCAAGGGGCGGTTCAAGGACATCCAGACCTACAAGCGCGCCCATGCCGCGGACCTGAAGCGCAAGGCCAAGACGGAGAAATAATCGCCGGAAACGCAGCCGGTTTCGATCGATAATCCCCCAAGAAGGTGGATCGCCGATGACGCAGTGCCTATGTTCCGCTTCCGTCCGCCGTCTCGCCTTATTCGCGTTTACCATTGCCCTGGCCGCGGGTTTTGTCCAGGCGGCCCAGATTCCGCCCGCCAAACCGGCCGAAGTCGGGATGTCGGCCGAGCGCCTCGAGCGCCTAACGACGGTCATGCAGGAATATTGCGACCGGGGACGGATCGCCGGCGTCGTGACCGGGATCGTCCGGAACAGCAAGCTCGTCTATCTCCGGGCCTTCGGCAAGCTCGATCCGGAAAAGGGGACGCCCCTTCCGGCGAACGCCATCTTCCGGATCGCGTCGCAAACCAAGGCGGTCACGACCGTCGCGGTCATGATGCTCTTCGAGGAAGGGAAATTCCTTCTCGACGATCCCATCTCGAAATACATCCCCGAGTTCGCGACCGCGCGCGTCGCCGTGCCGGCCGCCGACCGCGGAGCCAAGGGCTACGCGACCGTGCCGCTCAAGAGGCAGATCACGATCCGTGACCTCCTGACCCACACCGCCGGGATCTCCTACGGAGACGGACCGGCCCGGGACGAGTACCTGGCCGCGAACATCCACGGCTGGAAGCTTGCCGACCAGAAGGTCCCCCTCGCCGACGTCATCCGGAGGCTGGCCGGGCTCCCCTTCGACGCCCAGCCGGGAGAACGTCACGTCTACGGCTACAACACCGACATCCTCGGCCGGCTCGTCGAGGTCGCCTCGGGGCTGAGCTTGGACGAGTTCATCTCCAGGAGGATCGCCGGGCCGCTCGGCATGACCGACACCCATTTCTTTCTCCCCCCGGCGAAGCTCGATCGCTTCACCCCGGTTTACGGAGTGGACGAAAAAGGCGGTCTCAAGCTCATGGAGCCCGCCGCCGAGAACGATTATGTGAAGGGGCCGCGGATGTGCTTCAGCGGGGGAGCGGGGCTGCTCTCCACGGCCGAGGATTATGCCCGCTTCCTGCTCATGCTCGCCCGGGGAGGGGAGCTCGATGGCGCGCGGCTCCTCAGCCCGAAGTCGGTCGAGCTCATGACCGCCGATCATGCGGGCGCGCTCTACGGGGCGCAGGCTTACGGCCTGGGTTTCTGGGTCGTCGACAAGCTCGGCCGGAACGGACAGCTCGGCTCGGTCGGGGCCTACGGCTGGGGCGGAGCGTATCACACGACGTACTGGGTCGATCCGTCCGAGAAGCTCGTCGCCGTCCTGATGACCCAGCTCATGCCGGCCACGGGGAGCGACCTCCACGGCAAGTTCCGGACGCTGGTGTATCAGGCGATCGCCGGACCCCCGTCCGGTGGGGCGCCGGCCGGACGCTGACCGCGGCTCAGCGCGTTTTCGGGTCGACCGGCGGCAGGCCGTCGGCAATGTCCGTCCGGGCGAAGACCTCGATCTCGGGCGAAATCGCAGCCAGGTTCGTTCCGATCCCCTCGAACGAAAGCGGGAAGAGCCCGAGATCGGTCTTGGCGTCGAGGACCTGCCGGTATCCCGGCGAAACCGAGGCGAACCCAGCGAAGAAACGGCCTTCCTCGGAATCCGGCGCCCACGCGTTCCGGAAGGCCGTGCAGAAGATCACGAACTCGGGCCCGGGCGCGTCCCGGAAGCCTGCCAGGGAGAGGGGAAGCTCCTGGATCCTAAAGCCGTCGAGACGGGGCAGGTACTCCAGGTTCGTCGCCGTCCCGATGGTCGCGGACGCCGGAACATGGGCCCTCAGCCAGCGCTCGACGACGTAGCGGGAGTCGGCGAGCATGAGCCGGTCGACGGAGACGGCCTGGAAGAGCCCGAAGGCGAGGAGGGCTGCCGCGAGCGCCGTTTTCCAGCGGATCTTCCGCCTCCCCAGGAAGCGGTCGACCGCCGCGGCGCCGAACACGGTCAGGATCAAGGCCACGGGAAGCTGGAAGCGGTCGTAGGAATACCGGATCACAGCCGTATAGAAGAGATGATAGGACAGAGCCATGAGGGGCAGGACTTTGAGGGCGAAAGGAGCCGTTTTGTCGGCGAGGACGAAGACGAGCCCGGCGAGGCAGACGAGGAAGAGCGGCCAGCCGAGGCAGAAGCGGACCTGCTTGCCCGCCAGGGCGGCGAGCTTGAGCTGGCCCGCGAAGCTCGCCGGGACGGCGGCGAAATCCCGGCTTGCCGCCCCCGTGATCAGCCGGACGTGATCAACGAAACCGGGGCCGTTGAAGATCAGGTTGTTGCCCAGGGCGAATGTCCCGGCCGCGGCGGCCGCCGCCCAGCCGTAAGAGGGCAGCGCGCCGCGGAGGCGGGAGCGACGCAGATCGTTCCAGACGACGATCAGGGGCGTAAAAAGATAGAGCCCGTACGCCTGGTCTTTGGTGCAGATGGAAAGGGCCGCGGTGACGCCGAAGAGGACATAATCACGCCGGCGGCCCCGTTCGAGGGCGCGGACGAGAAAGTTCAGGGAGGCGATGAACCAGAAGAGATACGGGACGTCCACGTTGGCCGTCTTGGCATAATAGGGCAGCGGGACGAGCAGGGCGGCGAACGCAGCGGCCATCAGGCCGGCGCGCCGGCCGAGGATCGTCCGGACGAAGCCGAAGACGCCATAGACGAGCCCGAGGGCCATGGCCGTGCTCACCAGACGCATCAGGAGGAGGATGAGCGTGTGCTCCCCGGTGGGGCTAAGCCGGAGGATCCCGGCGTCATAGAGTTGGGAGCAAACAAACACGATGGGCGTCAGGAGCATGAAATGGAAGAGGGGATACCTATCGTACCAGCCGTGCGAGAAGAGGTTCGACATGCCGTCGTAGATACGGCCCGGAAAGATCTCGTCCGGAGCCCAGCTTCCCGACTGGGGAAGGCCCCACCAGACCGCGGTCAGGTTCAGGATGAGGCTGAGGCCCAGGATGAGGACGAGGGCCGACGGCAGCCGGCGGTCCGCGCGGGGGGTTTCTCTCTTCTCGTCAGAACACAACCTTCTTTTTCCCCCAACGCAGCTTCATGGTCAGGACCTTGTCGGAGGAGAAGATCTTCCCGGCGAGGATGACCAGGACCGTGAAAAAAGCGGCCATGTAGAGCATGCCGAAGATGACGCTCTTGTATTCACCAAGGAACATGTTCTGGACGGCCAGGAACGAGTGGGAGAAGGGAATAGCCATGAGGAGGACCTTGGCCGGGAGCGAAAGCGTCTTTGGGTCGGAGAAGAGGGTCAGGAAATAGGGGATCATGACCAGGAGGATGACGGGCATGATCAGGCTTTGGGCGCTCCGGAAGTCCTCGGCCAGGACGCCGAGGATCGTGGCCATGGCCAGGGCGCAGAGGATGGCCATGAAGAGCGAGGCGCCGAGAACGACGAGGCTCGATCCGCTGAGGGACAGGCCGAGCTGCTTGACGATCGGCCCGACCCCGCTCGCGGCCTGGAAATCACCGGTGATGCCTTTCATGAAGTACTGGTAGCCGACCATGTAGAAGACCGCGGACAGGAGCCCGACCAGGCCCGAGGCGAGCATCTTGGCCGTGACGATCGAGGTCCGGGAGATGGGAACGGTCAGAAGGGTCTCGAGCGTCTTGTTCTGCTTCTCCATGGCGATGGCGGAGATGACCATCTGCGAGGCGTAGATGATGATCATCATCAGGATGATCGGGATCATCATCGTCTGGGTGGAGATGAACCCGGAGATGGCCGCGGCCGACACCTCGGCCTGGCGGTCCTTGATGCTGACGAATTCCCGGATCGGGATCGGATTCTTGAGCCTCTTGGGATCGGCGTCCGGGAGGCGCTTCTTGATGTACTCGTCCGAGATGTAGCTGTTCATCGCCGCGATGATCCCCTTCAGGACCTCCGAGCGGCGGATGCCGATGACCGAGAAGGAGCGGATGAAGGCGTAGCTCTCGATCGGCTTGGGCGAGAGGGCGGCGACGGATTCGCCGAACCCGGCGGGGATGACGAGGAGGACGTTCTCCGTCCCGCCGCGGACCGCGGCGACCGCCTCCTCCGTCGAGGCCGCGGAGACCGCCTTCGGGACGTAATTGCCCATCTGGAGGTTGCCGATGAGGGACTTGGAGAGCTCCGAGCCGTCCTGGTCGAAAACGGCGATCGTCTGCTTGCCGATGACCTTCTTGACCTCGGATTTCATAACGTTCCCGATGAAATAGAAGAGGGCCATGGTGAAGACGAGGGAGATGATGAGCTGCTTGGTGACCAGCTCCTTGACTTCCTTGACCAGGAGATGGGTGAACTTTTTCATCGGAGGGCGCTCCTGAACACGGTTTCGAGGTTGTTGGCTTCGTATTTCTCCTTGAGGCCGGCGGGCGTGCCGGAGTCGAGGATGACGCCCTTGTCGATGAGGGCGACCCGGTCCGAGAGGAACTCGATCTCGAGCATGTTGTGGGAGGAGAGGAGGACCGAGATGCCTTCGCGGGCGAAGCGGCGGATGATCTCGCGGACCTCGAGCGAATTGATGACGTCCAGGCCCGAGGTCGGCTCGTCGAGGATGGACAGCGCCGGCTTGGTCATCAGGGCCCGGCCGAGGAGGAGCTTGCGGACCATCCCCTTGCTGTACGTCCCGACCTTGTCCTTGAGCCGCGGGCCGAGGCCGCTGATGTCCTCCGCCCGCTTGAGGTATTCGGCCGTTCGGGCCGGGTCTTCGGAGTAGAACCCGGCCATGAATTTCAGGTAATCCCCGGCCTTCATGTTGCGGTAGGCGCCCGCTTCCTCGGGAAGATAGCTGATGTTCTCGCGGATCTTGTCCGGCTGGGTTTTCAGGTCGAAGCCGCGGAGGGTGACCTTCCCCGCGGAGGGCGTGAGCAGGCTGGCGACGATCCGGAGGGTCGTCGTCTTGCCGGCGCCGTTGGGACCGATGAGGGCGAAGATCTCGCCTTCGCCGACCTCGAAGCTGACCCCTTTGACCGCTTCGAGCTGGCCGTAGGATTTCTTCAGGTTTTCGACGCTCAGTACGGATGCCATGCGCTTCTCCTCATTCGCGTATTTATACCATAAATAGGGGGACGCGGCACTCGTTCTCCGATTACAAGATTGGGGGACATGATACCATACTGTCGTTCCTCCGGACGACGGCACGGAATCACGTCCCCGAAATCGGGGAACGGGTGTCACGTCCCCCCATTTTTAATCGTCGTCGTCGCCCGGCCGGGAGGAGGTCGCCCAGGCGGGAAACGGCGCCCCGCTTCCCCTCATGGCGTGCCAGAGGATGCGATTCAGGGTCTCCTCGGGGCAGGCGTCCACTTTGCTGAAATCGAGCCGGGACGAGGCGAGGGCGAGGCTCCGGAGCAGCTTGTCCTTGATCTTCGCCGGCGGCGGATTGAGCTCATCGAGCTTGACGTTCGCCGGGACGGCGGCGAAGGGCGTGAAATCAGGGACGTCCGTGAAGCAGTCGGCCATGGGATCGGCCGCCGCGTCGAACTGGTTCATCGGCGGCAGGCCGAGGATCTGCTCGATCGTCCTGAGGATGCTCACCGTGTTGTACCGCGTGCTGACGACCTGCCCGCGCTTGGTGTACGGGCTGACGACATAGGCCGTGGTCCGGTAGCCGCTGACATGGTCCCAGCCGTCCTGGGGATCGTCCTCGACCGCGAAGATGACCGTGTCCTTCCAGAAGCGGCTCTTCCCGACCGCTTCGACGATCCGGGCGAAGGCCAGGTCGTTGTCGGCGGCGTAGGCGGCCGGGGTCGGCTTCCCCTCGCTCGTCCCGCTCGTGTGGTCGTCGGGGAGGCAGATCAGGGTCAGGTCGGGGTAGACGCCCTTCTTCTCGAACTCGGCGAGCTCGCGGACGAAGACGTCCGCGCGGAATTGGTCGGGGACGTCCATGTTCCATCCGACGTAGTCCGAGGCGATGACCTTGCGCAGGGTCTCGATCGCCGGCCGCGATCCGAACAGGATCTTGCCCTCCGGCCGGAGCCGCTCCTGCCAGGTGTCGGTCCAGACCGGCCGGCCCCGGCGGGCCGGATCGGCCCAGCGGACGGTGTGGATCGTGAACTCGCCGTAATCGCGGAGCGTCTTGCCCTGCTTCAGGGCGTTGTCCCAGATGAATCCCGTCGGGGCGTAGGCCATCGCGTCCACTTCATTGTCGCCCATCCCGTCGGGGTAGCTTCGCGGCCAGCCGGCGAAGGAGCGCTCGATATAGTCCGTGCCGAAGGCGGTCGTCGACCACTGGTGCCCGTCCGCGCTCAGGATGCTGCAGCAATAAAGATTATCGAGAAGGACGAAGTCGCGGACCATCTTGTGCTGGTTCGGCGTGACGTCCCGGCCGAAGATCGTCAGCCGCGGATCGCCGTCGCCCCGCGGATCGTCGCCCAGGACCTGATCGTACGTCCTGTTCTCCTTGATGACGTAGATGACGTGCTTGAAGACGCTCGGCTCGCCGATGCGCTCGGGGACGGGCCGGGGCTTCTCGCCGGGCCGGGCCGGGGCGAAGGCCCCTTCGATTTTTTCCCGGTGATAGTTCGCCCAGACCTCCGCGCTCATCTTCGGCAGATCGGATTCCTTCGGCAGGGGGATGAGGGAGACCGAGCCGTGATACTGGTGCGAGTTGAACCCCTTGCCGCCCGTCCTCCGTTCCGTGCCCGGCTCGGT
This sequence comes from Candidatus Aminicenantota bacterium, assembly GCA_963848835.1. Classification (GTDB taxonomy): domain Bacteria; phylum Acidobacteriota; class Aminicenantia; order Aminicenantales; family UBA4085; genus CAWKFB01. Next base: position 43,198 of record CAWKFB010000010.1, read on the forward strand.
TTCGAGGCCTTTGATGTTCGCGACGCAGAGGAGGTCGAGCTCGGGATGGACGGCCAGAGCGCCGGGGAACCATCCCGCCGGGATGAGGCCGAGGAGGGCGGACTTCGCCTTGCGGGGATCGAACCGGATGACGGCGATGGCGTTCTGGGTGCCGTTGGCGACGTAGAGCGTCTCGCCCTTGGCGTCGAAGGCCAGGGCGTTCGGCGAGGCGCCGAAGACCTCGGCCGGGTCCGGCTTGACCCAGATCGTCTCGACCACACGGCCCGTGCGGACGTCGATGACGCTCAGGTTGTCGCTCGCGGCGTTGGCGCAAACGAGATACCGCTTGTCGGGGGAGAGGGCGAGGGCCGAGGAATGGAGCTGGACCGGGATCTCGCGGAGCGTCTCGCCGTTCTCGAGGTCGATGACCGAAACCGAGCCCCGGTTGGCCGCCCGCGTTCTCCGGTCGACCTTGACCAGGGTCCCTTGACCGGCCGGGCCGGTGATGTCCCCGGGAACGGGCCGCGGCCCGCCCCAATTCGAGACGTAAGCCCGGCCGCTGGCCAGGACGACGTCGAACGGGAGCGCTCCGGTCTCGAAGACCCGGAGAAGCCGTCCGCTGTCAGCGTCGATTTCGGCCAGCCGGTTGGACAGGTTCAGGGCGACATAAAGGCGCTTGCCGTCCTGGGAAAGGGCCAGCCCGGCGGGGATCTCCTCGTCCCGGCGCGGAGCGTAGGCGGGAGGGAGCCCGATCGATTTGGACGGGGCGACCATGCCGTCGGGCGCGACGGAGAAGACCTTGATGCTGCCGTTGACGTTGCTCAAGTAGATCGTCCGCCCGTCCGGGGAAAAGATGAGCCCGGTGAAGCTGAGCTGGCCCTCGTCGTCGGGCTCGAGGATGTTGTCCGACGGCGGCGGGGGGTTCTTTCCATAGGGCGGCTCGGGCGGAAGGGCGACCCTCTGCTTGACCACGGCGGCGGCGGGATCGATGACGATGAGCTCGGCGGATTTCCCGGCGGTGACGAGGATCGATCCGTCCGGGCTCAGAGCCAGCGCCTGCGGCCGGACGCGCGGAAGCTCGATCTGCCGGCCCGCCGGGGAGGCGATCTGGTCGACGGGGAGGAGGATCCGTCCGTCCTTGCCGACTCCGACTTTCTGGGAGGGCGGGGCCTGGGTCTGGGAGAGGGCCGTCAGGACCAGGATGCCGGCGGCCGCGATCACGAAGATTTTCTTCATCGGTTGCCCTTTCTACCGTCGGTATTCAGGGAACGCGCGTCTCAGGAAATCGAAGGCGTTGAGGACGAGAGCGTGACTGATCCTTGCGTCGGAGATCATCGCTTCGACTTCGGCCCGGCCGGCGATGACGATCTCGATGTCCTCGCCCGGATCGAGCGACTGCTCCCCGAGCTTGCGGACATTACGGGCGGCGAAGAACCAGATGGAATTGTTCTGGGTGGCGGGGTTCGGGTGCGACCGCCCGATCGGGACCATGTCGTCCGAGCCGTAGCCCGTCTCTTCGCGAAGCTCCCGCCGGGCCGCGGCGAGGGGCGAAGCATCGCCGGGATCGACCATCCCGCCGGGAGTTTCGATCACGAAGTCGTTCACCCCGACGCGGAACTGCCGGATCAGGACAATCCCCCCATCCGGGGTGATCGGGATGATGTTGACCCAATCGCAGCTGTCGAAATAATGGTAGGTCCGCTCCTCGGGCGCCCCGCCCGGCCGGATCGGCCTCCGGTAGGTCGCCTGGCGCAGGGTGAAGATCCGGGCGTCGTATACGGCGACGTCGCTCGTCTTCGTCCAGCGCGCACTCATTCCGACTCCTCCCCGGCCGGTCCGGCCTTCAACCTCACGATCGTCGCGCCCCAGCCGCCCGCCTCGAGCGGGGCGAGGCCGAAGGATTCCACTTCGGGCAGCCGGCCGAGGACGGCTTCGACCGTTCGTCGGAGGGCGCCGCTGCCCTTGCCGTGGATGATCCGGACGTCCCGAAGGCCCTTCGCCCGGCAGACCCGAATGTATTCCGCGATGAGGTCCTTGACCTCGCCGGGCTGGAACGTGTGGAGATCCAGGATTCCGTCGATGGGGATCTCGTGCGCTTCGTCCATGTCCGGCCGCGGCGAACGGAGAAATACCTTAAATTCCGCCGTTCGTCAAATTCCCTCCTTCTTGACGGATCGGGGGGTTCTTAATAATAATAGGCGCAGGTCCGAGTCCTCCATGAAGCCAAAAGATCCTCCGCGGCTCCGCATTTCCTGGCTGGACGCCGCCGGAAAGAAGCAGCTCTTCCAGAGCCCGGCGGAGTCCGTGCTCGTCGGCCGGAGGCTCCCCCCCCGGCCGGATCAGATCGGCCTCGATGACGATCTCGTCTCCTCCCGCCATGCCCGGATCCTCAAGGAGGACGCGCGGGTCTGGATCGAGGACCTGGGCAGCTCGAACGGGACGTGGATCAACGGCAAGCGGATCGCCGGGCGAACGGAGGTCGAAGCGAATTCGATCGTCCGGATCGGCCGGACCACCTTCAGCTTCGAGGGGATCCCGGTCCGGTTCCCCGCCGCCTGCCCGGCTTTCGACGACCGGGAAGCGGCCGTGGCCGCGCCGGACCTGGCCGTGGACTCCGAGAGGCCTCTTCCCGATCTTTTCCTCGGCGAATCTTCGCTCGAGGCCGCCCGCGAGCGCCTGACGGCGGTGTGCGAGCTGACCTCCGGCTTGAGCGTCATCGATTCGATCGAGTCGCTCTCTTATATCCTTCTCGACCATCTCCACCGGGCCTTATCCCGCCCCGGCCGTTCGGTCCGCAGCGGGCTTCTCCTCGGCCCGGACCTCCTTCTCAAGGCGTACCGGCCGGAAAATCTTCCGCCCACCTGCAGCCTCACCCTCGCCCGGCGCGTCATCGCGGACAGGAACGCCTATCTCTGGCGGTTGGGCGAACCCGGGGACCAAACCCCCTCGGCCAGCCTGGTCTCGGCCGGGACGACGGCGGCGATGTACGCCCCGCTTCTCTGGAGCGGGGAGACCCTCGGCGTCGTTTATCTCGACGCGGCCGGAGCGACGGCCTTCGACGCCGAGGATCTGCGGATGACCCAGCTCATGGCCACGCAAACGGCCATGTTCATCCGCAATCTCCAGCTCCAGCAGACGCTCCAGCGCGAGGCGTTGATCAAATCCCGTCTCCTGGCCCAATTCCCCCGCTCGATCGCCGAGCGGATCGCCCGGATGCCCGAGAACGCGGCCATCCCCAGCGAGCGGGTGGATTCGGTCACCGCCCTCATGGCCGACGTCCGCGGGTTCACCAAGCTGTCCCAGGCCATGGACCCGGAAGCCGTGGTCCGCCGGCTCAACGAGATGTTCCAGGCCCTGACCCCGGTCATCCTGAAGAACAACGGGACGGTCGACAAGTACATCGGCGACGCCGTCCTGGCCGTCTTCGGCAGCCCCGATCCGGACGAGAATCAATGGGAGCACGCCGTCCAGGCCGCCTTGGAGATGCAGGCGGCCATTCGGGGATTGGAGGCCGGGGTGTGGAGCGGGCTCCCGCCCTTCCGGATCGGGATCGGGCTCCATACCGGTCCGGCCATCCACGGCTTCATCGGGGCCTCGGAGCGGATGGAATACACGGTCATCGGCAACACGATCAACATCGCCTCGCGCTACAGCGACGGGGCGGGCCCGTCCGAGACCCTGCTCAGCCCGGCCGCGTACGCCCGCTTGCACTTCAAGCTCGACGTCGAACACCCCCCGCGCGACATCGAAACCAAGCATGAAGGCCGGATGAAGGCCTATGTCGTCCGGGGGTGGAAAGGCACGCCCGCGCCTTGACATTCTCCGCGCGCCGCTGATAATAAGGGGATCGCTCCATGACAAATCCGGGGACGAAGCCGAAAAAGACCCGCAATTCCCAGACCTGTCCGGCCTGCCGCACCTTGAACCGGGGGGACAGCCGCTTCTGCGCCAACTGCGCCGCCCCTCTGAAGGCCGGCGGGACCGCCGCGCCCGACGGATCCCATACGATCCGGGCGACGACCGTCGAAATCGCCCGCGGCAACCGCATCGCCGGCCGCTATGAGATTATCGAGGAGCTCGGGCAGGGCGGCATGGGCCGCGTCTTCCGCGTCTTCGACCATCAGGTCAGCGAGATCGTCGCCCTGAAGCTCATCCGGCCGGAGATCGGAGTCCAGGACAAGGCCATTGAGCGCTTCAAGAACGAGCTGAAGTTCACCCGCAAGATCACCCACCGGAACATCTGCCGGATGTACGACCTCGGCGAGGTCGATCTCCTTCATTACATCACGATGGAGTACGTGGCCGGGGAGGACCTCAAGCGGTTCATCAAGCGGGCCGGTCCGCTCAACACCGGCAAAGCGATCTCGATCGCCAAGCAGGTTTGCGCCGGCCTGGCCGAGGCCCACCGCGTCGGTGCGGTCCACCGCGACCTCAAGCCCCAGAATATCATGATCGACCCGGAGGGCGTCCCGAAGATCATGGATTTCGGAATCGCCCGGTTCGCCGACATGGACCGGATGACGGGCTCGGGGGTCATGATCGGGACTCCCGAATATATGTCTCCCGAGCAGGCCGAGCTCAAGGAGGTCGACAAGCGGGCCGACATCTACGCCCTCGGGTGCGTCCTCTTCGAGATGGTCACGGGCCGCGTCCCGTTCGAGGGCGAAACCGCCCTCGGCCTGGCCATGAAGCATAAAATGGAAAAGCCCCGGGACGTCCGCGATCTGAATCCGCAAGTCATCCCGGCGATCGCCGATGTCGTGGCCAAGTGCCTGGAAAAGGAGCCGGCGCGGAGATACCAGGACGCCGACGAGCTCCTGGTCGCCCTGACCGCGGTAGAAACCAACCTGGCCACGGGAGAGCGCGTCGTCCCGCCCGATTACCCGAGGACCCCGGCCCCGGGAACGGGAGCGTCGGCGCCGCGGCCGACGCCGGCCGCGCCCGCGAGCGGGACCGGGGGAGCGCCGGCCGCAGCTTCGACGAGAACCGGAGAAGCCCGGCCCGTCACGACTCCGCAACCGCAGCCCGCCGCGCCGTCGCCCACGCAAACGAGCGCTATCCCGAATGAGGCCGGACTTGATCCTCAGGCCGGGACCGGAACACGCACCCGCGCTATCGGCGCCGCTGAGGACGGGGAAGCTGATCCCCAGGCAAAGCCCGGAGCACTCACCCGCGATTTGAATTCGCGGCTGAGTGCGGCGGAAAAGGATCCCCAGTCCAAGCCCGGGGCCCCTGCCGCCGCCCTCACCACCGCCCCTGGGACCGGAAAAGGGAAGAAGCCGGTCATTTTGAGTGCCGCGGTGGTCTTCGTCGTGGTGGCCGCCGTTCTTCTGCTTTCGCTCGGGAAGAAGTCCGCTCCCGCCGCCGATCCCGCGGGCCCGGAATCCGCCGCGGTCACGGAACCCGCGCCCGCCGTCGCCGAGACGACGGAAGCCCGCGAAGCCGGACAGGCGAAGGACCGGATGATGGCCGTCAAGAACAAGGCCTCGCAGGCCGGTCTCGACAGCGGAGTGCCCGTCATCCGGGCCGCGCTCACCCTCGAAAAGGAAGCGAACGAGCTCGCCGGGGACAAGGCGTTCACGGACGCGGCGCTGGCCTTCGCCGTAGCCGAGCGGATCTACCGCGTCAGCGTCGATCTTTCCTCCGACGATCTCCGGCTCGAAGGGCTGAAAGCCTTCGTCGCTGAAGCCCGGGCCGGAGCCGATCCGGCCATCAACGCCAATCCCGAGAACAAGTTGCTTCTCCAAGCCCTGCTCTCGAGCGGGAAGGGGAAGCGGCGACGATCAAGAAGAACATCGAAGGCGCGGCGCTGGCCCATGGCCGGGCCGCCCTGGCTTATAAGCGAATCGAATCCTCATTCCGCAAGGCCGGGAAATAGCGGCCGGCCGATTCTCCCGGGATGGGGGGACGCCGGGAGGACGGGGAAACCGGAGGGCAGGGGTCGCGGACGACAGTGCGCGCATGAAAAGGTTCCTTCGTTCCCGCGGATCCGTCTTCGTCCTCTTCGCCGTCCTGAGCCTGGGATTGACCTTCCCTCTCGTTCTTCGCCTCACGGATCATGTCCCCGGAGATCTCGGCGATCCGCTCTACAACATGTGGGTCATGAACGACAACATGCTCAAGGCGGAGAACGGGTTCCGGGATTTCTGGGACGGAAGCGTCTTCTATCCGCACCGGGACACGAAGCTCTACGCCGACACCCTGATCGCCCTTTCGGCGATGGCCTGGCCCGTCGCCCGGGCGACGGGCCGGCTCGTCCTGACCTATAACCTCATCCTGATCCTGTCCTTTCTCCTCTGCGCCTGGGGGATGTTCCTCCTCGTCGAGCACCTCACGCGGTCGCGGCCGGCGGGGGTCCTGGCCGGGATCATGTTCGGCTTCTTCCCTTATCATTTCGCCCACATCTGGCACCTCGAGCTTCTCTACTGCTGCTGGATCCCGATCGGCCTGTACTTCCTCCACCGCTATTTCGAGCGGCCGAACGGCCGCGATCTCGCCGGGGCGGGAGCAATGTTCGTCCTCCAAGCCCTCAGCTGCGCCTACTACGGACTCTACTTCGGATTCGCCCTCATCCCGATCCTGGCCTTTTTCATCATCAAGTCCGCGTCCTGGCGCCGGCCGGCCTTTTGGCTGCAGGGGGCCGTCGTCGCCGCCCTCTCGGCCGCCGCGCTCGTGCCCGTTTTCGGCCCGTATATCCGAACCCACGCGGTCATGGGATTCGAACGGTCGCTCGCCGACATCGAGGCCCATTCCGCGGAGATCCAGCACTTCCTCGCCGTTCCCCCGACCAACCTCGTCTGGGGGCGCTTCACGGGGAGCCTGGGATCCACGGAGACGCAGCTTTTCCCCGGATTCGTCCTCCTGGTTTGGGCGGTCGCGGCCCTTATCGCCTGGAAGCCGGGCCGGCCGCGGCCGAAGATCCCGGCCGCCGTCCGCGTCTGGGACGCGGCGAACCTGGCCCTGGCCGTTCTGGGCATCGCCGTCGTGAAGACGGGCGGATTCTCCGTCCACTTGGGATTTTTCTCCTTTTCCTCCCATCGGGTCGGCAACATCGTCGCCATTCTCGGTCTCTCGATCGCGGCCCGGGTCCTGTGCGTCCCCTCCTCGCGGAAGAGGCTTTTTCTGGCTTTCCGCCCCGCCCCGCTCTCCCCGCGGACGCCCGAAGGGCTGGCGCTTTCGCGCCGGCTCTATGGGGTCCTGGCCTTTTCCTCCTTCCTCCTGGCCCTCGGGCCGCGGATGCGCATCTTCGGCCGGGACATTTTCCCGGGGCCGTTTCTCGCCCTGCATGAATGGATCCCCGGATTTCGGGGCGTGCGCGTCCCTTCGAGGTTCATCATCTTTCTCGCCGTCGGGCTGGCCGTCCTGGCCGGGATCGCCATCGCCCGGTACGAGAAATGGGAGCCCTCCCCGCGCCGGCGCCGGTCCGTCCTGGCCCTTTCCGCGCTCGTCCTTTTAGCCGAATCGGTTTCCCTGCCCGTCCCCCTTTCGGAGGTCTCGACGGCCCGATCATACCGGCCGATCTATGAGGACGTCCGGAGTCTGCCCGAAGACGCCGTGGTCGTCGAGCTGCCCATGCCCCTGCCGCTCGAGTCGAAAGCCAGCGAGGCGGTGTACATGTACCGCTCGCGCTACCACGGGAAGCGGCTGCTGAACGGCTACAGCGGCTACACCCCGCCGGCGGCGGTGATCGCCAACCGGGCCATGGACCGCTTCCCGACGCAGCAGTCCCTGGATTTCCTGACCGAGCTCGGGGTAGGCTTCATCCTCGTCCACCGCGTCGGCTTCCGGCCGGAAAAGGGCCAGCTCATCGTCGAGATGCTGAAACAATTCGAGCCCCGCGTCCGGCTGATCTCCCGGCGGGGGAACGATTTCCTCTACCGTCTCTCTCCGGGGACGGTGACCCGGCTGGGCCAGCGCGGCCCATACACGCCGGTCGGATCTAAAGACTTATGGGTCGGCTGGGCCGGGCGGAACGTGCTTGAGACCGGGCTGGCTTTCGACGGCAACCTCGAGACCGGCTGGTCCACCGAGGGGCCGCAACGGCCGAAGGATTTCTATCTTCTCGACCTCGGCCGGCCGGCGCTCTTCAGCCGGATCGAGCTCTTCTTGAACCGCAGGCCCCTGACCTTTCCCCGGAGCTTCACGGTCAGCGCCTCCCTGGATGGGGAAACCTGGACCCCGATCGGCGACTACCCGAGCTACTATCCCGTCCTCCGGGCGGAAGCGATCGACCAGTTCGAGAAATACAAGGTCGACCTGGAGTTCGAACCGGTCTCCGGCCGCTACCTGAAGATCCAGCTCACGGCGCCGCACCCGACGGAATCCTGGACGATCCAGGAGATCGCCCTGTCTCTCGGCCGGATCAGCTCGAGCGATCAGTCCCCGGAACCGTAAAAGTCGATCATCCGGGCGATGGCCTGACGGCAGACGGCGCAGAACTCCCCGGTCGGGCTCGAGATCATGAGGCAATAGACCTGGGGCCGGTAAAGCCCCTTGGCCGAATACCCCGCCCCCTCGAAGACGCCCACCTTGTCGTTCAGGCCGGCGTATTTTTTCCGGATGGCTTCGATCCGGACCGCGATGTCCTTGTCCGCGGCCTGATAGCGGGCTTGGATATTCTTGACCGCGGCCTCCGCCCCGCCCTTGGCCTTGGCCGCGGCGATTGCGTCGGCCTGGGCCTTGCGGCTCTTCTGCCGCTCGGCCTGGAGGGTCTCGATCGCGTCTTTGCCGTACTCGGTCGGGACGCCGATCCCGGGAGAGAGGAGGTCCTTCCACTTCACGTGGACCGGATCGAGGAGGGCGGTGATGTTCGGCTCGCGCGGCTCGGTCCCCTTGGGGTAGAAGTCGTTGTAGGAGACCTCAGAGGCGTAGTACTCGTCGGCCAGACCGGCGAAGGAGTGGCCGAGCTCGTGGACGAAGACCTCGAGGCTCCGGGCGTTGTCCACCGTCGTGCAGCAGTAGTCCATGGCGATGCTGCCCCCGCCGTAACGTGAGCTCTTGACCAGGACGATGATCGCGTCGTAGGGGACCTGGGCGGCCATCTCATGCATCCTGTGGTCGGCCTCGATGAGCATGTAGCGGTCGAGGTCGAAGGCGTTGAACGAGGCGTCGAGGATGGTGTGCTTGAAGACGCCCTGCCGGGGCTCGTCCATGGCCCGCTCGGGCGAGGGACGGAAAATCCCGCTGACGTTGAACCGTCCCTGGAGCGTCTTGTAGGGCTCGACGGAGAAGAGGCGGGCCGTGAAGCGGTCCACGTCGGCCTTGAACTTGTCCTTGTCCTCGGCCGCGTATCCCTCGGCGAGGAAGACGAAATCGACCTTGTCGTGCGGATCGCCCGTCCGCTTCGCCTCATAGACCCAGTCGCCCGCGGCGGCCGATTCGCGGATGATGTGGAGGTCGGAGGGATCGATCGTCTCGGTGAAGATCGGGTGGAGGACGTTCTTCTTGTCCCGCGTCTCGATGACGGCGAGGACGGGCCGCTTCGGCAGGGGCAGCCGCATCGAGCGCTGGAAGACGCGCTTGACCCCGGCCAGAGCGGGCGAGGTCGTCCGGTACTCGCCGAGCATCGTGTCGAACCCGCGGGAGAAGATGAGCTCGTTCGTCGAGATCTCGTAGATCTTCAGGGCGTAATGGCCGTAGAGGAACGGATCGAGGAGCCGGGCCCGCGATTCGGGCCAGACCGGCTCCTGGACGATGCGGTGGAGGGTGACGATCTCGTCCTTGGCGTCCCCGACCTGGTAGAGATCGAGCCGGAGGGCCTTGTCCGTGAAGTGGGCGTCGAAGGACGTTTGAGAGAGGGCGGGGGAGATCGCACTCATCCGCGAGTCAAATGCGCGGCTGAGTGCGGCGGAAGCTGATCCCCAGACAAGGCCTGGGGCCCCTGCCGCCGCAACGGCGAATAGGATGAGGGCGAGGGCGGTCCTTTTCATGGCTTCCTCCTCGGGGATGCCCGCGTCAGCGCAGGATGATGAGCGAATAGGAATCCGCGACCAGAAGGCCGGCGCCCGTCCGGACGATCCCCTGCGCGTCTCCGGGCGTGTCGAACACGGCGGCCGTTTTCGGCCGGGCGGGATCGGAGATGTCGATCATCCGGACGCCGCCCGAGCCGTCGGCGACATAAGCGAACGCCCCGTCGAGCGCGACGGCGTAAGCGAAGTCCTCGGTCTCGAGCGAGCCGATGAGCTTCGGGGACGCGGGAGCGGAAACGTCGATGACGAGGAACCCTCCCGGGCCGGCGGCGACATACGCCCGCCCGTCCCGGACGGCGACGCCGTAAGGCTCGCCTTCGATCTTCAAGGCGCCGACGGGCTTGGGAGCCGCCGGATCCCGGACGTCGACGACGTGGAATCCGGTATCGCTGTTGGCGATATAGGCGAACCCGTTCGCGACGGTCAATCCGTAGGAGAACCCGGGCATCCGGAGCGTGCCGGAGATGATGGGAGCGCCGGACCCGGAGATATCGGCGACGTAGAGGCCGAACTTATCCGCCGCGACGTACGCGTGCCCGTCGACGACGGCGATCGCGCGGGGCACTCCCTCGCTCGTCATAAGGGCGGGGAGCGGCCGGATCTTCGCCGGATCGGTCACGTCGAAGACCTTCACTCCCCAGCGGTCGGTCATGTAAGCCTTGGACCCCGCCAGGGCCAGCCCGTTGACCCCGCGGAAGAGTCCGACGGCTCCGACGACGCGCGGCCGGGCCGGATCGGAGATGTCCAGACCGTTGATCCCGGTGATCTCGCCGACGGCGAAGGCCGTCGCGCCGGCCGCGGCCACGGCCGAAACGGAGCTCGGCGTGGTGAAGAGAACGCCCGTTCGGATCCTCTTCGGATCGGAAGCGAGGAGGCGGTGGAGCCCGGAGAAATAATCGACGACATAGAGGATGTCGCCGCGCAGCTTCACCCGCCAGGCCTCGTTGTACATGGTGTATTTCTGGGTCGCGATGAGGGCCGGCTTGAGCGGATCGGCCACGTCCACGAGCTGGGCGGCGCCGTCGTAGAGGTTGCCAAGTCCGAGGCGCGTCCCGTCGAGGTCCACGCTGTGGCAGTACCCCGACGTTCCGAAGACGGCGGCTTTCTTGGGAGCGGCCGGATCGGCGACGTCGACGACCGCGAGCCCGGCCGCGCCGTCGGCCACGTAGGCGTAGCGGCCCGAGAGGGCGATCTGCTCCGAGGTCCCGTCCGTGTCCAGCGTTCCGAGGAGCCTGGGGGCGGCCGGATCGGCGGTCGAGATCACGGCGATCCCGGAATCGCCGTCGGCGAGATAAGCAAGATCTCCGCGAACGACGACGCCCAGCCCGCCGCCGGGAGAGTCCCAGCGGCCGATCAGCTTCGGGGCGGCCGGATCCGCCACGTCGAAGACGAAAAGGCCCGCTTCGCCGGCGGCGACGAAAGCCCGTTGGCCCGTCACGGCGACGTCCTTGGCCTCTCCTTCGACCGCCGCGCTGCCGCGGAGGACGGGGGCGGCCGGATCGGAAACGTCCACGATCTTGAGCCCGCGGCTCCCCGCCGCGACATAGGCCAACCCGTCCCTGACTTCGAGTGACGAGCCCCCGCCGAGGTAAAGCTCTGAGCGAAGGACCGGCTTCGCCGGATCGGTCGCGTCGAAAATCCCCAGCCCGTTGAGGAAGGCGCAGTAGATGCGGTTTCCCTCGAGCCTGATGTCGTAGGCCTTGCTCCAAAGCGCGGAGCCGACATACTCGAGCCGCGGCGCCGTCTGCGAACTCGCTCCGGCGGCCGTCGCGGCCAGAAGGAGCATGGCGGCCGGGATGATGATCTTTCTCGCGCTCATTTGGGTTTCCTCCGCCGCGGCGCGCCTAGACGAGGATGTCCTCGTCCCAGCCCAGCTTGACGAGCTCGATCCGGGACATGTCGCTCGTCCCGAGATGGTGGCGCGTGTCGGCGAGCTGGATGTGCTTGGGCACGGGCGGAAGCTCCTGGGCCTTCCCGAGCTCGATCCGCCGCTTGGCCATGATCAGCTTCAGCCCGATGGAGTCCACGGCGACCGGGTCCTGCCCGACGATGAGTCCCTTGTAGCTCCAGACGTAGCGGCGGCTGAAATGGTGCGGGCCGCGGCCGTGGAACTGCGGGGTCAAGGCGACGAGAATGTTGAGACGGTTCTTCCCCTTGACCTGGGGAAGGAAGAAGTTCGAGGCCAGGTCGGCGCAGCTGTCCGGATGGAGGGCTTCCTGGGACGGGGCGAACATGATGTAGTTCTTGATGCAGCCGGAGACGCCGGCGAGATAGTGCGTCCGGAGGGGCCGGACGTTGATGATGACGGTGGACTTGACGAAAACGGGGTTTGTCCGGACGGTGTGATCGTCGAAGGCGATGTTCTCCTCTTTCACCCCGGCGTCGAGGAGGCGCCGTTTGACGGCCGATTCGACCTCGGGCGGCGTCGGCAGGTAGGACCAGACGTTCGTCTTGACCCCGACGACGTCGGCCGGGCCGGCCAGCCGGGCGAAGGCCTTGACCGGATCGGTCTCGTCGAACAGCCGCTTGACGGCGTCGTCGAGCATCCCGGCGATGACAGGGGCGTTGAAGCTCGCGTCGTCGCCCACGGCGTCGGCGTGGCGGATGAGAATGACGCGCGATTTCGGCCCGGCCGCCTGGGCCCGGGCTTGTCCCGGCGATCCCACGGCCGTCCCGATCAGGGCCGCGGTCGTCCCGCGGAGGAAATCACGGCGGGTCAGCATGTTCGTCATGGCATTCACCTTTTCGGATAGACGATGGCAGATTGGAGCTTTTCGGCCCCCCCGGGCGAGGTGGCTCCGAAGACGATGGCGACGTACCGGCCGTTCGTCCGGCCAAGGGTCCATTTCCCTTCTTCGGTTTTAGCCAGGCCGGTCGTCTTCGCTTCCGGAAGGTAAGCGGCGAGGAAGGAGTCGAAGGCGGCCCGCGCTCCGGCGGTGTCGCTATAGGCGACGAGCAGAAGATTCGCCTCGGCGGCTTTTCCGGGTCCGAATTCGACGAAAACGCACTCCGTGGTCTTGTCGAGGTTGAGGATGTTCTCCGAAGCGATGAAGAAGCGGTTGTTGAGGTTGATCACGCTGTGGAAGTAGCTCGTCCGGTCCTTTTTCAGCCCTGCCGAAGGCAGGAGGTCGAGAAAGACGGGATTCGGGCCGGCCGGGCCGAGGAAGGGGAGGGCGGCCTTGCCGATCGCCAGGACCGCCGCATCGATGTCTTTCCCTTCTTCCGGGGACATGACGACCATGAAATACGGTCCTTGGCGGACGCGGAGAAGCCCGAAGGCGTACGTCGAATCCTGGCCGATCCCGGCCGCGGGATCCTCGCGGTCGCAGGAGAAGATCCCATAAGCCTCGGCGGGCGAGCCCATGTCGTAGATGTCGAGCAAGATTTCCTTTCCGCCCGGCCCGGCGTACTTGCGCGCGAAAACCTGGCGGAAGTCGAAGGCCAGATAGACCTCGGCTCCGCCATCCATGTAATCGTAGAGGGTCTTGCGGTCATAGACAGCATCTTTTTCGGCCGCGGACCAGGCGCCGACCTGACTCGGGATGAGGCGGGAGAAATCGGGCATGGGACCTCCGGGGACCATGAGCGTGACGACTAGCAAAACGGAAAGGACCCATCCGGTCGGCGGGATAATCGATCGAGCGCGCATTGTCGAAAAATTCGCTCCTAAGATATCGGGATTGATACGCGAAGTCAAAGGACACCCGGGGCTCCCGGGGAGAGGATTCTCGGGCACGCCGGTTTCCCCTAGCTCGTCCTTGGAGGGGCGAGCCCCTTCCAACGGTCGCTTCGCTCCCTGCCTCCCCTTCTCGGACCGACGTCCTGCGACCAAAGGGGTATCCCCTTTGGAATCCCCGTGGATTCGAGAAGCCCGAATCCACAAACCGGCTCGTTCCTCGGCTCGCTCTTCCCGGCCTGCGGCCGGGAATCCATGCCCGCTCGCCTCGGTATGTCCCTCGAACCCTCCCCCTCGCGCCCCGAAATCTTCATCCACCGAGGCCGAGTAAGATACCGATCAATAGGTGACGAGGCCGGCCTTTTTTAGGATTTCAAGCTGGGAGAGGATCGTCTCGAGGCTTGTCTCTTGGGCAAATTCCGTGTCGCAGAGTTTCTTGATGTCGAGGGCGGAGTTCCGGCCGTCGCAGAGGAGGCGGATCTCTCCGGCCGACCCTCTCCCTCCGCCGCGCGCCGCGGGCTGACCCGGGGCAGCCCCCGCAGGAGCCGCTCCGGGCGCTGCGCTCATTTCGCTCTGGGCTTTCTGGATGAGCGCCTGGTAGCCCTGGTATCCGCCCTCCTTGACCTTGGCCGTCGGCTTGGGAACGATCGCCGCGGCCTTCTTTTCGAGGTCGCCCGGTTTGAGGACGACCGGGGCGGTCCCGGCGAGGCGGCAGGCCAGACGCATCTCGGCGTCGATGGCTTTGAGCCCGCCTTGCTCGATTCCCGTTACGGCCGCTTTCTGGCCGTCCAGGAACGCGGTGAAACCGGCCTTGTCCGAAGCGAGCTGGGCCACCGAGTCGAGAGTCGCCCGCTCGTTGATCGCGGCCGCTTCGATATACGCCCGGACCTTCTTATAGACGGCCGGAAAGGTTTCCGCCGTCGCGCGCTTCATCTCTTCGAGGCCGCGGGCGAGCTGATGGCCGATCCGGCCGGCCGCGTTGCCGACGATCTCGGCCGCGATCTGCCCGGCCATCCGGTCGTCGGCCGTGGCGATGACCCAGGCGGCCGCGGCCGTCACCGCAACGGCGCGCTTCAGCTGGGTCGCGTCGAGCTTGTCCGGCCGGTCCTCCGAGGTGTGGTACCACTGGTCGGGCCAGGTGTTCAGGACGATCCCGGGCACGCCGACGCCCCAATCATTGAACACCTCGTGATCGGACGAGCCGAAGTGCGTACCGGCGTACCAGGGCATCGGCTGTTCGCTCCCGCTCGGGGCGACGATGCGCTTGTTGAGCTGGCCGGTCATCCCGTTCGTGACGTAGGACCGGTTGGTCTCGCCGACGTAGCGGAAGACGTTCTCCATGACGTCGTTGACGTAATGCGGATTTCCATAGGTCGTTCGCATGAAGCAGAAGAAAGCCATGCTCTTGGCCAGGTCGACGCCGACCATGTCCAGGTTGATATCGCAGAGCGTCCGCCGCATGATGTCCGGATGGGCCTTGACCCAGGTCCCCGTCCCGGAGATCTCGGGGCGCCCAGAGGAAGCGGACCGTCCGCTTGGGCCGGGGGAGCCGGCCGTCGGCGATGAGCGCGCGGAGGGTGCGGGCGGCTTCGAGGATCGCCGCGTCCCCGGAATAGTTGTCGTTGGCCCCCTGCATCGCGTATCCCTCGAAAAGATGGGCCGTCAGGATGACCTCTGGGCCGCAGGGTCGGTCCCTGGCGCCGAAGCGGGCCGTGGGGCTATCGAAGCGATTGCCCCGGGCAAGGTCGCGGTGACGATCTGCTGCTCGTACTTTCGAGGCGCCGCCTCGACCTTGGCCCGGACCGTGATCTTCTCTCCGCGCCGGAGCCGGTCGCGGAGGAGGGCGCCTTCGCGCGGGGGCATGAAGAACGCGAACTTGGCCTTGGCCCCGCCGCCGATCCCGCTCCAGGGCATGATCAGCGGGTCGAAGAGCGGCCGGGGCGAGTTGAACGAGATCACCCCCTCGGCCTCCGTCTGCTGGAGGCGGGCATTGGCCCGCCGGCCCGGACGTGACGGCGATCTTGCCCTTGAGGTCCAGCCCTTCGAAGTCCTTGGCCACGCCTTCGCCGACCCAGACGAGCTCGGCCGTGACGTCGGCCGCGTCGAGCCCGTGGCCAGCATGGCCCCGAGGTCGTGTAGGAGGCGATCTTTTGCAGGCCGGGCTTCACCTCCCAAAGCTCGCCGGCGATCCCGTCCCAGGTTTCGCCGCCGGGAAAGCGGACGATCGCCGCGTCTTCGCAGCCCGTACTCCTTGCAGCCGGTCGAGGACGTACCGCGGACTCGAGGAAGGTCCCGGCGTACTCGGGCGGCTTGCGGTCGCGCGGGCTGGCCGCCCAGGACGATGACGTGGCCGAGGGCGGTCTCGCCCGAGGCTTCGCCGGCGATCAGATCCATTTGGATCGAGGGAGGAAGGTCCATTGGAACCAGGGCGTGAGCTGGCCGTGGGCCATGGCGGGGGCGAGGAGCATTACGGCTCCGAGAACGGCTTTCCAGGCGCGACGCATGGGCGGACTCCTTTTTAGGATGCGGACCGAACCCCGGTATTGTTCACCAAACCGGCTCCCGGCGCAATCGGCCGGGGGCCGCCGCGCCCGGGGCGGTTTGACGGACCGGGATGAATCCGTTAGAATCACCTTTTGACCGGATCGCCGTGAACGATCCTGTGGAGGAGACCATCATGACCACGCAGCGCCGACGATTCCTGGCCCTCGGCTTGGTCCTGGCCGCGGGGACCTTCCTCGCCTTCCCGGGCCCGGCTTCCGCCCAGCTCTCCGATCAGAACAGGTTCCGTGCCTCGGTCCGGATCTCGGGCGGAGCGGGATTCTCCCTCAACGGAGGCGGCGACCTGGAGCTCGAGCGCCTCGGGATCGCGGAGTATTTCTCCGACATCGGCTCCCTGACGGGATACACGGTCACCCAGAATTGGAAGAAGATGTCGCTCATCCCGGACGTTGAGGTCGACTTCATCTTCAACCTGACCGATCGCTTCCAGCTGGGCGTCGGCACGGGGTATGTCCGGGCCTCGAGCAAAGGGGACTATGCGTATGACTACAAGGAGAACGGGACGGTCTCCTGGGGAACATATTCCTACAACGATGCCGTCGGGTACAACCGGAACTATTCCCTGACCGCGGTCCCCATCCGTCTGACCCTCTTCTACACGGTCCCCATGGGCGGCAAGCTCAGCTTCTACGCTTATGCCGGCGCCGCTTATTATTTGGGCAGCCTGAAGCACACGTATTCGATGGACGAGACCTTCTTCTATGAAGATTTCTCCTCGATCTATCTCGACGAGAAATACGAGGTTACGGCCTCGGCGGAGGGGACCGAGACGGCCAAGAACAACACCTTCGGCGGCCACGGAGGGCTCGGCCTGGAGTTCAAGCTCATGCCGAACGTCAGCCTCGGCTTCGAGGTCTTCGGCCGGTACGCCCAATTTTCCAAGTGGGACGGCTCCCTCGATGAAACGGACACGACCCGGACCCGGGCTTATCTCGAAGGCTCGGGCTGGTACAGTGACGCGACCGACACCGAGACTTACAGCGAAACCGGATCTCTCTGGTTCTACAAATATCTCGATCCCGATTTCGGCAAGAATTACGCCTACATGCAGACCTTCTCGGAGGCGCCGGCCGGCGACAGCATCTCCGCCGTCCGGAAAGCCAGCCTCAACATGAACGCCTTCGGGATCCGGCTGACCGTCAAGATCTATTTCAGCGTGAACTAATATTCCTTCGAGCGGGGGCGGACGAGGATCGCGTCGCTGACGGCCCGTTCGCCGGCCGCGTCCGAAGGATGGTTCACGATCCGGCCGCGCACGACCATGGTCGTCGACCCCCCTCCATCGAGGTTGATCGCCTCCCGGCATCCCCACTCGGCCATCAGGTCTGAGAGCTCGGGGATGGTCATCCCGACGCTGGTCTTGGGCTGGCGGCCGTCCACCACAACCAGGACGATCCGACCATCGTCCCGGACGCCGAGGGCCGTCCGCGGGTGACGGGCGCCGGCAAAATCCGCCGCGAATCCCTCCGTTCCGGCTTGTTCGACCCCGAGCCTCGTCCCGCCATGGATGAGGAGCGGGCCGGCGCCGACGATCCACTCCGGCTCGAAGGGCAGGGGAGGCGAGGCTTTCGTCTCGCTCTCGATCGCGATCCCGCTTCCCGGGCGGAGGTGAGCGAGGGCCCAGGCGCGGGCCTCTCCGATCGCCGAGAGGACGAAGCCGTCGGCCGGGATAAGGCCGCTTCCCGCCCCGTCCGCGACGTCCGCGACGCGTCCGCCGCGGACCGATATCT
>CAWKFB010000011.1:0-199867 GCA_963848835.1 Candidatus Aminicenantota bacterium
ATGCGACGGGGAGCATACAAAACACCGACTCCAATACCATATCGTATGGATACCGAAATATCGGAGGCGCGTGCTCCAAGGCAAAGTATCCATCCGCCTCAAAAACATGATGTACGAGGCGTGCAAAATGAACGGGTGGTGGATCAGCGCGTTGAGCATCATGGAGCGACCATGTCCACATGATCGTCCAGCTTCCGCCCAGCCAGAGCGTTGCGGACGTGGTGAAGATATTCAAAGGGGGAACGAGCCACCAGCTGCGAAAAGAATTTCCGGAGCTCGAGGAATTTTTGATGGGGGGAGAGTTTTTGGGCGGATGGGTACTTTGCCGAAACGGTCGGCCAAGTCAACGAGGAATTGGTTCGGAGATACATCCATGAGCAGCGAAAGGGGCCATAGCCAGATTATGCCGCCTAAAAGAAACCCCGGCCTTTAGGCCGGGGAGCTTCATTTGACGACCGGCGACATCTACCGCCCGAACTTCTACCAAGCGACGGCCAACGGCGGCAAAACATCGATCATCGACGCCGTTCACCTGACACAGCCGAGCGGATATTGGGACGGAGCGAAGATCTTCATGGTCCCGGGATGGGGCTGGACCGCCGAACAGCGGGACGTGAGCGGCTATGACGCCTCAAGTCATCGGATCTCCTTCGCCGCGCCGATCGAATTCTCCGAATACTATGACGCGGACCAATACAGCCTCTACTTCCTCTACGACAAGCTGTCGCTGCTCGATGCGCCGTCGGAGTGGTACCTGGACCGGGCCTCGGGCACGGTCTATGTGTGGCTGCCGGACGGCGGCGATCCGAACGGTCACCTCGTGGAGGCGTCGGGCGGCTCCGGAGGCTTCGATCTCAGAAACCGGTCGTATATCCGGGTCGCCGGGTTCAATCTCATGAGCGGCGACATCAAGATGCTGGACGCGACGGGCTGCCGGGTGGAAGAGGTCCGGCACCTCTACCCCGCGGCCGAGCTGTGCGGTGAGCGGATCCGACAATGTGATCACGAGAAGCGAAATCGCGTACGCGAGCCTCACGGGCGTAAGGCTGGCCGGCACGCGCAATACGCTCAGCCAGTGCCACGTCCACCATTGCAACTACCTTGGGCGGATTTTTCAAGCCATCGTCAGCTCGGCAATACGAAGCTTATGGCCCTCCGGCGGTTCGCGGAACTCGATCGTCGACTGTTCGCTGCACGATGCGGGGCGGGACGGCGTGAACATCATCGGCGGGCAGGATATCAGCGCTTGCGTCATCGAGCACAACGAGATCTACAACGCCGGCCTCATCGCCAAGGACTTGGGCGGTTTCTACAGCACGAGCGACGAACGGCGGCGGGACGGTCATCCGGTACAACATCGTCCACGACATCTGGCCGAGGGAATCGCCGCAGTTCGGATCGAAGCAGGCTGGGTAGCGGCATCTACTTCGACGTGACCAGCTCGGGCTTTGTCGTGCATCATAATCTGATCTACCGGACCGGCGGATACGCGATCAGCTGAACGGGCGAGCCTGAACACCCTGGTGCTACAACAACACGGCGGTGGGTTCGGGCGGCGGCTGGGGGGACGTGATCAACTCGTCGCCGGGCGGCACATTCGGAGTGGACGGGACGGTCGTCGCGAACAATCTGGCGGTCATGCTCGACGACCGGACGGATGGGACAACCGGCTGGATGGTGCATCAACTTCGTGAGCGAGGTGCCGGCATACCATCACAACGGGTACTACAATCTGCTGACACAGCGACCCGGCTCAACAGTCAGGGTGTTGGAAGGACACGGGAGTCGTCGGGAAATCCGTTGTTCGTCGACGCCGACGGCCGACGACTTCTCGCTGCTGGCGGGCTCGCCGATGATCGACAAAGGGGCGGTGATCCCCGGGATCACGGATGGGTATGCCGGGGCCGCTCCGGATATCGGGGCCTTCGAGCTGGGCGGGAGCGTCCAGCCCGGCCCGCGCGACGAGTGGTGGCAGTCCTCGATGCACACGATCCATTTGAGCAAGACGGCGCTGAACTTCGGCGCCGGACCGGGGGCGACGACCTCGGCCCAATCCGTCTTGATCACGAGCACGGGCGCGGGGACGCTCAACTGGACGGGGATTCCGTCGGCGGCCTGGATCACCGCCGCGCCGTCGAACGGGGCGGGCGCCGCCGAGGTCACGATCGGAGTGAATCCGACGGGGCTCGCGCCGGGGAGCTACTCCGGATTCGTCGCCTTCTCCGATCCGAACGCTTCGAACTCGCCGCAGACCGTCACGGTCATCCTGACGGTCTATGCTTCCGGCAGCCTGACCGTTCCGTTCGGCGACTTCGCGACGCCGATCGACGGGACGATCAACGTCACGGGGGCGATCCCGGTCACGGGCTGGGCCCTCGACGACGTCCAGGTGGCCAAAGTCGAGATCTGGCGCGATCCGGTCCTGACCGCCGGAGAGGTCGACTCGCTCTACTATATCGGCGACGGGCTCTTCGTCGAGGGCGCCCGGCCGGATATCGAGACGGGCTATCCGAGCTATCCGTTCAACTATGCGGCGGGCTGGGGCTACATGCTGCTCACGAACTTCCTTCCGAACCAGGGGAACGGAACCTACAAGCTCTATGCGATCGCCACGGACAAGGAAGGGAACCAGGTAACGCTCGGGACGAAGACGATCACCTGTTCGCAACGCGACGGCCGTGAAGCCGTTCGGAACGATCGACACTCCGGCCCAGGGAGGGACCGCGTCGGGGAACGGGTACGTGAACTTCGGCTGGGTCCTGACGCCGATGCCGAAGACGGTGCCCAAGGACGGGCACCTGATCACGGTCTATGTCGACAGCGTCCTGCGGGGGAACCTCAGCACGCCTCCGAACCTCTATAACGCCTACCGCCCGGATGTCTCGAACAACTTCCCGGGCTTGAACAACACGGGAGGTCCGGGGGCGGGAGGGCCCGTGGGGGCGTTCTACCTCGATACGACGGGTTACGCCAACGGGGTGCATACGATCTGGTGGATCGCCTACGACAACGACGGGCAGGGCGACGGGATCGGCTCCCGGTACTTCACGATCAACAACACGGGAGGATCTCCGGAGCCCGTCGAGCGGAATACGCCGGCGGTCGAACTTTCCTTTCTGCCGATCTCCTTCTCGCCGGTCATGGTCAAGACCGGCTTTGATCTCAACGCGGGATTTCTGCCCCAATACCCGGACGCGAAAGGCGTCGTCCGGATCGAGATCCCGGAGGTGAACCGGATAGAGATCGAGCTCGGGGACGAATCCGGAGTCCGCCGCGCTCGCTTCCGGGCCGGACGCGGTTACAGCGGCTATATGATCGTCGGGAACGAGCTCCGACCCCTTCCCGTCGGCTCGACCCTCGACCGCCGCACCGGCCGGTTCTCCTGGATGCCCGGCCCGGGTTTCGTCGGGACGTATGATCTCGTGTTCGTCGCCTACGAAATGTCCGGGATCAAGAGGAAAACGATCTTTCGCCTCTCGATCATACCGCATTTCTAGCGGCTGCTTGCGACCGACGACGGCGGTTTTCCGGTTGACCTCTATTCCTAACCGTGGCGGCATTCGAAGCTGCCTTGGAACTCCCTGCCGGCTTCCGCCGGACTCATGTTAAAATGCGGGGATGAACCCGATCGTTCGCGCCGTCGGACTGGGCAAGACCTACGCCGCGGCCGGCGACGCCCCCTTTCCGGCCCTCCGGGAGGTCAGCTTCGAAGCCCGGCCCGGCGAGGTCCTTCTCCTTCTCGGGAAAAGCGGTTCCGGCAAGACGACCCTGCTCAACCTCATCGCCGGGTTGGACCGTCCGACCGCCGGGCTGATCGAGGTCGAAGGCCATGATCTCCAAGCGATGGGGGAGGCCGGCCGGACGCGATGGCGGCGCCGCCGGGTCGGTTTCGTCTTCCAGTTTTTCAACCTCCTTCCAACCCTGACCGCCGCCGAGAACGTCGGCCTGGCCCTCGAGCTCATCGGCGCGCCGGACCCGGCCAAGGTTCTTGCCGCGCTCGAATCCGTCGGCCTCGCCGGCAAGGCCGGCCGTTTCCCCCATGAGCTCTCGGGCGGGGAGCAGCAGCGTGTCGCCGTCGCCCGGGCCTTCGTCAAAGAGCCGGCCCTCATCCTGGCCGACGAGCCGACGGGGAACCTGGACACCCGGACCGGCGAGCGCGTCCTGGATCTCCTCGTCGGCCGCTGCCGGCGATCTTCCACGACGCTCATCATGGCCTCCCACGCGCCGGGCACGGCCGGATACGCCGATCGCATCCTCCGCCTGGACGACGGCCGCTTGCGCGGGCCTGGCGGAGCCGCGGAACCGCCATCGTGAAGACGGTCGCCCGCGCATTCCTCCGCTACCTTCCGCGGCGGAAAGGACTGAGCCTCCTTCAGTTCCTCGGGATCGCCGTCGGTGTCGCGGGAGCGGTCGGGCTCACTCTCTCCGCCAAGGCGGCGTTGACCGGATTCTCTTCCGCCGTGGATTTCCTCGGAGGCCGGACCACGCATTCATTCGAAAATCCCGCCGGGCCGCTCGATGAGAGCGTCTTGAACGACCTCGCCTCCGATCCCGCGGTCGACGCCTTCAGTCCGGTGATCGACCGCCGGATCCGGGTTTCCGGGAGCATCCCGGCCCGCCTGCTCGGGATCGAGCCTCTCCTCGACCGGTTCCTTCGGCCGGGGTTCGGAGAGGTGAGATCGGATCCCGGCGCTCCGGCTTCGATCTCCTTCCTGACCGATCCCGACGCGGTTTTCATCGACGCCGGCCTGGCCCGGGCGGCCGGAGTCGCGGCCGGCGATCGGATCACGACCTCGCGAGGCTCTCTTCTCGTCCTCGGGACCTTCCCCAACTCGGGAGGAGAGCCGCTCGTCCTGATGGATATCGCCCAAGCCCAGAAGCGGCTCGGCCTCCGCGGCCGGGTGGACCGCGTGGACCTCTCCCTTGTCGACGAGGCCGGGTTCCGGTCGCGCTGGGAGCGTCGCGGCATCATCCGCACCCGGGAGGAGCGCAAGAGGCTCCTGGCCGAGATGCTGTCCAGCTTCACCCTCAACCTCAAGGCCTTGTCCCTCATGGCCCTCTTCATCGGCATTTTCCTGGTCTTTAATACCTCCACGTTCGCGGCGGTCACCCGCCGCCGCGACGCCGCGATCCTTCGCTCGCTCGGAGCGAGCCGGGCCGAGCTCGCCGCCGCGTTCCTGGCCGAGATCCTGATCCTGGCCGCGGCCGGGGGAGCGGCCGGGGGCGCCCTCGGCTGGGGGCTGAGCCGGGCGCTGTCCGCCCAGGTCGGATCGACGGTCAATGACCTGTATGTTTTCGTCCCGATCTCCCTTCCCGTCTGGAGCTTCGCCCACGTCGTCCGGGGAGCTCTCCTCGGAGTGGGCGCGGGCCTGGCCGGGATCATGGTGCCGCTCGCGGGCATCCTGCGTTCCCGGCCCGCCGAAGGCCTGAGCGGACGGACCGCGTCCCGATCCTCCCCGCGGCGCGCCGGCCGGATCGCCGCCGCCGGGGCGGCCGTCGCCGGGTTGGGGGGGCTCCTCCTCGCTATTCCCGGACGAAGCGTCGACCTCGGCTTCGCCGGGACGTTCGCTCTCGTCGCCGGGGCGAGCCTCGTCACCGGTTGGCTGATCGTGATCGTCCACGCGCCGTTGCGCCGGCTTCTTCGCCGGTCCGCGGGGCTGGCCGGTGTCATCGCCGAAGGGAACATCCGGTTCAATCTCGTCCGGACTTCGGTCGCCGTCGCCGCGTTCTTCATCTCGCTCTCGATGACCATCGGTTTGACGTCGATGATCGGGAGCTTCCGCGAATCGCTCCGGGGCTGGATGGCCGGCCAGATCAGCGGCGACCTTTACGTTTCCTCACTCGACGAGGCCGAAGTCCCGGCTCAAGCCTACGACGCGATACGCGGCCTCCCCGGAGTCGGGGGCGTGGATCCCTATCGCAATGTCCCCGCCGCGTACGCCGGCACGACGATCTTCGTCAACTCGGTGGACGCGGCCGTTCTCGGCCGCTTCACCCGCTTCCTCTGGAAGGCCGGCGGCCCGGAAAGCTGGGCGGCGGTCCGCGCCGGGGACGTGATCGTCTCGGAGAGCTTCTCCCGGCGCTTTTCGGCCGTCCCGGGCGGCGTCCTCGAGCTCCCCGGCCGCGACGGTCCCGCCCGGCTCCGGGTCGCGGGCGTCTTCTACGATTATACGAGCGAGCGCGGGGTCGTCATGATGGACCGGTCCACTTATCTTCGCCTTTACGGAGACCGGACGATCGACAGCCTGGCCGTGTTCCTCGACCCGGCCGCCGACCGGGCCGGAGTCATCCGCTCCGTCCGCGCCGCCGCCGAGGCCGCGGGCCTGAGCGTCGTGTCGGGGGAGGAGCTGCACCGCTCGATCCTCGCCATCTTCGATTCGACCTTCGCCGTCACCCGGGCCATGAGGCTGATCGCGATCCTTGTCGCCTTTTTCGGCATCGCCGGCGCGCTCCTGACTCTCTTCCTCGAGCGGGAGAGGGATTTCGGCATCTACCGGGCCCTCGGCTTTTCCGCCGGGCAGGTTTCGGTCATCACCCTGGTCGAAGGCCTGATCATGGGGGCCCTGAGCTTCGTCCTCAGCCTCGGCCTGGGGACGGTCATGACCTTCGTCCTGATCGACGTCATCAACGCCCGGAGCTTCCGTTGGACGATCTTCTTCCATCTCCAAGCCGGGCCCTATCTCGAAGCGGCTCTCGTCGCCTTGGCCGGGAGCCTCGCCGCCGCGGCCTATCCCGCCTTCCGGGCGCGGAAAACCTATCCTCAAATCCAGATCCGGGAGGAATGAAGACGATGCGAAGAGCATGGACAAGTCCCGGCCCGGCCCTGATCGCGATCGCCTGCCTTGTTCTTTCGGGCGCGGGCGCCGGAGCCGCCGTCGGCGCCCAATGGGCCCAGGCCGACCGTCCCCGCGCCTGGAGCTTTCCCGCGGACCACGGCGCACATTACGAGTTCAGGACGGAGTGGTGGTATTTCACCGGTCACCTGACCGATACCGCCGGCCGCGAGTTCGGCTACCAGCTGACCTTCTTCCGCCACGGCCTGTTGTTCGAGCCGGAGGATCCCGCCAATCCCTGGTCGGTGCGCGACGTCTATTTCGGCCATCTGGCCGTCACGGACGTCTCCCGGCGGAGCTTCAGGATGAGCGAACGTGCTTCCCGTCCCGGGCCGGGACTCGCGGGTGCGTCCGCCGGCAGGCTCAACCTTCGTCTTTTGAGCTGGACGGCGGCCATCGACGGGGAAGTCATCCGTCTCCGCGCTTCCGGCGACGGAGTCGCCCTCGATCTCGAGCTCGTCCCGACTCGGCCGGTGGTCCTCCATGGATCGAACGGCTTGTCGGTCAAAGCTCCCGGACAGGGGCAGGCTTCCTATTATGCCTCGCTCACCAGGATCCGGACGCGCGGAACCCTCGTCTCCGGCCGCGGAGAAAAAGCGGTCCCGGTCTCAGGGACGAGCTGGTTCGATCACGAGTTCGGCTCCGGGGTCCTGCCCGCCGACGCGGCCGGCTGGGACTGGCTGAGCCTCGGATTGGATGACGGCCGCGACCTCATGATCTTCCGGCTCCGCCGCGCGGACGGGACCGCTCTTCCCGGTTCGGCGGCGGGAACGATCGTCGAGCCCGACGGGAAGGTCCGGATCCTCTCCGGCGGCGATTTCGCCTGGGAGGTCCTCGATCGATGGAAAAGCCCCGCGAGCGGGGGCCTCTATCCCCGCCGCCACCGGCTCACGGTCGCGTCCGCCGGAATCGATCTCGAGATCGCCCCGCTCGTCGACGGCCAGGAGCTTCAGACTCCGAAATCGACCGGGATCACATACTGGGAAGGCGCTTCGTCCGCGAGCGGGGTTTCCGCGGGCCGGCCCGTCCGCGGCCGCGGCTACGTCGAGAGGACGGGATACACCGGCCGCCTGGGGGGAATGTTCTGAAGTGTTTTATGCTAGAATGACTCGAGGACGAAAGAAGGATGACCGACGGTTCGCTCTACGGCGCCCCCGAGCGCGCCGAGACTGAAAAGAAGGCGGCCGCCCGCAACTCGGTCTTCGCCGCCGTCG
Source organism: Candidatus Aminicenantota bacterium (assembly GCA_963848835.1). Classification (GTDB taxonomy): domain Bacteria; phylum Acidobacteriota; class Aminicenantia; order Aminicenantales; family UBA4085; genus CAWKFB01. The sequence continues at coordinate 8,048 of CAWKFB010000011.1, forward strand.
TCCTGACCGTGTTGAAGCTCGTCGTCGGCCTCTTGACCATGAGCCTGGGGATCCTGGCCGAAGCGGCCCACTCGCTCCTCGATTTCGTCGCCGCCCTGATCACGTACCTGGCCGTGCGCGTCTCGGGCAAGCCGGCCGACCACGATCACACGTACGGGCACGGCAAGGTCGAGAACTTCAGCGCCTTGATCGAGACGGTTCTCCTCTTCGTCACCTGCGCCTGGATCATTTACGAGGCGATCCAGCGCCTCTTCTTCAAGGGCGTCGATGTGAATCCCAACCTGTGGGCTTTTCTGGTCATGGCCATCGCCATCGGCGTCGACATCAGCCGCTCGCGGATGCTCTATCGCGTGGCCCGCGAGCACCGCAGCCAGGCCCTCGAGGCGGACGCTCTCCATTTCTCGACCGACGTCTGGAGCTCGTCCGTCGTCATCGTCGGACTGGCCTTGGTCTGGCTGGGCAAGAACGCCCTCCCCGACCATGCCCATTGGCTGGCCCAGGCCGACGCCGTGGCCGCCGTCGGGGTGGCCTTCATCGTCCTCTTCGTCAGCTACAAGCTGCGGCAAGCAGACGATCGACGTCCTCCTCGACCGGGCGCCCGAGGGCTTGACCCAGCAGTTTCGCGACGCGGCCGCCTCGATCGACGGGGTGCTGAGCGTCGGCCAGGTCCGTGTCCGCCGGTCCGGGCCGCGCATGTTCGTGGACATGTCCGTCGACGTCGACCGCAACCTGTCCTTCGAGCGGACCCACGCCATCGCCGAAGCGGTCGAGAAGAGGATCGAGAAGATCTCTCCCGGAGCGGACGCCGTCATCCACACGGACCCGCGCGAGGTCGAGCGCGAGAGCATGGCCCGGCGCATCCGGGCGGTGGCCTTCCGCAATCAGCTGAGCGTCCACAACATCTCGATGCACGAGGACGCGGGAAACGTCTACCTCGACCTCCATCTCGAAGTCGATGATCATTTTTCCCTCCAGCAGGCCCACGATCAGGCTACCCACATCGAGGCCGACCTCCGCAAGGACATGCCCGAGATCGCCCAGATCTTCACCCACATCGAGTCCCGGGGGACGGGGATCGACGAGGGGAAGGACGTCACGGCGTCCGAGACGACTCTTGTCGACCGGATCCGGATCGAGACGGACGCAATCGCCGGGGTCGGAAGCTGCCACAACATCGTCCTTCGGCGCCAGGGGGACGGCTTCGCCGTGTCGCTCCACTGTCATTTTCCCGAACATCTCTCGATCGTCGAGGTTCACGACCAATCGTCGCGGATCGAGCTGCGGTTGAAAGAGCGGATCCCGCGGGTCGATCGCGTGCTCGTCCACGCCGAACCCCGGGGCCTGGCCGAAACCTGAGGAGAAGAAGCGCATGGGCGGATTTTTTGGCGTCACGGCTTTCCAGGACTGCCTGACCGACCTGTTCTACGGGACCGATTACCACTCCCATCTGGGGACGAAGCGGGGCGGCATGGCCGTCCGGGGAGAGGACGGGTTCGTCCGGGTCATCCACAACATCGAAAACGCCCAATTCCGGTCGAAGTTCGATCCCGACCTGGCCCGCATGCACAGCTGGGCCGGCATCGGCGTCATCAGCGACACCGACGACCAGCCGCTCCTCATCCGCTCCCACCTGGGGGATTACGCCCTCGTCACCGTCGGCGTGATCCGGAATGCCCAGGCTTTGGCCGAGGGGCTCTTCATCCGCCGCGGCGTTCACTTCACGGAAGCGGCCGGAAAGCGCCTCAATCAGACCGAGCTCGCCGCGACGCTCATCGACCGTGAGGAGAGCTTCGAGGCCGGAATCGCGGGCCTTCAGGACGCGGTCGAAGGATCGCTCTCGCTCCTTCTCCTCACCGAGAAAGGGATCTTCGCCGCCCGGGACAAGCTCGGCCGGACGCCGATCGTCCTGGGCCGGAAGACGGGCAGCATCGCCGCGGCCTCGGAGACCTGCGCTTTCCCGAACCTGGGCTACGAGATCGAGCGCGACCTCGGACCGGGCGAGATCGTCTTCATCACTCCTGAAGGTGCGGAGCGGCTCAAGGCGCCCGGCTCCAAGCTTCAGATCTGCGCCTTCCTCTGGGTCTATTACGGCTTCCCCGCCTCTTCCTACGAGGGCATCAACGTCGAGGACGTCCGCAACCGATGCGGAGCGGTCCTGGCCCGCCGCTATCCCATCGACCTCGATTTCGCCGCGGGAATCCCCGACTCGGGAGTCGGCCACGGCATCGGCTACGCGGCCGAGGCCCGCATCCCGTTCAAGCGGCCGTTCGTCAAATACACGCCCACCTGGGCCCGGAGCTTCATGCCCCAGAACCAGGACGTCCGCGATCTCGTCGCCCGGATGAAGCTCATCCCCATCAAGGAGCTCATCGACGGGAAACGCTTCCTCTTCTGCGAGGATTCGATCGTCCGCGGGACCCAGCTCCAGGACACGATCCAGCGGCTCTTTTCGGCCGGGGCGAGGGAGATCCATATGCGGCCCGCCTGCCCGCCGCTTGTCTACGGCTGCAAGTTCCTGAACTTCTCGGTCTCCCGCTCCGAGATGGACCTGGCGGCGCGCCGGGCCATCCGCGAGCTCAAGGGCGAGATTCCGGCGGACCTCTCCGCTTACAGCCGGGCCGGCACGCCTGAATACGAGGCCATGGAGGAGCGGATCCGGGAGAGGCTGAAGCTGACGACGCTCAAGTACCAGCGGATCGAGGATCTCGTCGCCGCCATCGGCCTGCCGAAATCGTCCCTCTGCACCTACTGTTGGGATGGAATCGACGGCCGCTGAGGCGGCCGTCGCAAGATATTGCCCGAAGCGCCCCCGAATTTTCATATTTGTATTCTCCCCCCTGCACACCTTTCCCCGGCCGCTTTCAAATCCCCCCTGTTTGTCGTAGGGGGGCTGGGGGGTAGAAATCAATACGAAAATCCGAAAGCGGCACGGGCATCGTGCGAATTGTCGGCGCTTCGGGAGAGGTCGGCGGGCTGAGCGTCAGGACGGCGTGGCGGGCTTTTCTTTCCAGGCTTTGACCCTTTTCAGGTAGTCCTCCGTCACCAGGGCCGGGTCGAGCTTGAGGAAAGCGGCGTAGTTTCTCAGGTGGACCTTGAGGTAGATCGGCTCGGGAAGGGCTTCGAACCGCTCCTCCTCGAGGGCGCGGAGGAGCTCGACCCGCAGCTTCAGCTCCTTCGAGATCTCGGCGAGCTCGACGCCCTGCCGCTCGCGGAGCTTGCGCAGGAGCGGGCCGCTGAACGGACCGTCCGTGCCCTCCGCCTCGGCGCTTTTCTCGGCCGGGAGGACGTCCGAAAAGAGAGGCGTGGGCCGCGCTGAGTCCGCTTTTCGCGCGGCCAGGATCCTGGCGTAGGCGTCTTCGATCTGCTCCAGGACCTTCTTGCGCTTCTTGTCCGAAAACTCCTCGCCGAGCGGGGCCAAGGCGATGGAATCAGCCGAGTAGAGCTTCTTCAGGCGGAGGTAGGCGTTGTGGACATCCCGGAGCGGCGCGTCGGGCGGGATCTCCAGCGTCTCGTAGAGCTTTTTCAACTCTTCGCGGCCCATCGTCACGCCCCGCCGATGGCGATGTCGCGCCCCTTGACTATGTTGTCGATGATGATCTCGATCTCCTTGGCGCACTCCGTCGTGTTGTAGTTGAGCATGAACGGCTTGCGCTCCCGGACCGATTTCCAGACCGCGTCGTTGTACTCGATATAACCCGAGTAGAGGATCGGTATGCCCAGGTACTTCCGCATGACGCTCTTGATCGAGGACCCCAGGAGGATGTCCTGGTTCGTCCGGACCATGTTCAGGACGAGGTGGATGCGGAAGGCGGCCAGCTCGTGGTCGAGGATCGTCCCGATGTAGGAGAAGCTCTCCTTGAGGTAGTCGATGAGCTCGCGGAGGTTGGTGATGCCGTAGCCCTCCCGGCGGTCCCAGATGTGTTGGACGATCTCCTTGAAGCCGTAGTCTTTGAGCGTCTTCTTGACCTTGCGGAAGAGCGAGTTCTTGATGAAATGGTACATGTTCTCGATGGCGATGACCTCGGGGACGAGGACGACGATCATCTTGTCGGCGATCAGGAACGTGTCCAGGGTGTTGTTGTGGCTCCCGGCGCCCAGGTCGATGATGACGTTCTGGGCGTTGAGCTTCATGATCTGGCGGAAGAGCTTGAGCTTCTGGCTGAAGGTGATCTTGTCCGAGGCGATGGAGTGGACGTCCCCGGTGATGAGGGAGATCCCCGGCTGGTTGGTTTCCGCGACCAGGTCGGAAAGCGTGGCCCCCATCTCGAAGAAGCTGGTCAGGGACTTCTGGGGCCTGTTGATGCCGAAAAAGGAATGGAGGTTGGCCCCCCCGATGTCCATGTCGACGAGGACGACGTTCCGGCCTTTCTTGGCCAGATGCATCCCGGTGGAGCTGGTGAAGAAGGTCTTGCCCGTTCCCCCCTTGCCGCCCCCCACGGCCCAGATCTCGCCTTCGCGCGGCTTGATCGTCTGCGACATGTTTCGGGTCCGTTCGGGAAGAAGAGCTGGGAAGCTAGGATTCGAACCTAGATTGCATGATCCAGAGTCATGAGTCCTGCCGTTGGACGACTTCCCAAGGCAAGGTCCCATCCTAGCCGATTTCATTGACTTTGGCAAGCCCTGTTCAAACCGTTCCGCTCGTGATAAACTGGACGGCCTATGTTGAAAAAAACATGGGTCAAGCTGACCCTCGTCCTCCTTATGACCGGCGGGTTTTTGTTCTTTTTCTTCCGCAGCGTCCCCGACTGGGGCGCCGTCCTCCGCTCGTTCGGCAGAGTCAGCTGGCCTGTTTTCCTCCTCGCCCTCCTCCTGACCCCCCTCCATCTCGCGACCCGAGCCCTGCGCTGGCGGTACCTGCTCATCCATGAGAAGCGCGACGTCCGTTTCGCCAACCTTTTCGCCGGCAACGCCGTGGGGTTCATGGTCTCTTTCCTCCTTCCGGGCCGGATCGGGGAGATCGTCAAGCCGCTGTACTGCGCCCGGAAGGAGTGCGTCCGGCCGGGCTTCGTGCTGGGGACGGTCGTCGTCGAGCGGATCTTCGACATCCTGACCATGTGCGTCCTCCTCGGGGCCTTCCTCCTGGCCCGGCCGCTCTATGCCGCCCGGTTCACCATCAAGCCGGAGGCCTCGGCCCGCCTGACCCAGCTCGGCATCGCCGCCCTGGTCCTGGGGGCCGCCCTCCTCGGCCTGATCCTGTTCTTCTATTTCTTCCGCGACCGGGCCGTTCGCCTGACGATGGGCCTTCTCCGGCCCCTGCCCAAGGCCTGGAAGGAGAAGGCCGCCCGTCTCCTTCATGAGTTCATCGACGGCCTGAAATTCTTCCATTCCCCCGGGAACCTGGTCATCTACATCGGGTTGTCCTTCGTCGTCTGGCTGGGGATCACCTTCTTCTATTGGGTCTTTTTCCTGGCCTACCGCGTCTCGATCCCCTTTTTCCTCCTCGTTCCTTACATCTTCCTGACCATGGTCGGAGCTTCCATCCCCACCCCAGGCATGATCGGGGGATTCCACAGCTTCAGCCAGTTCGGGCTGACCCAGCTTTACGGGATCGACGCGAACCTCGCCGCCAACCTGACCATCGTGGTCCACGCCCTCCAGATGGCCATGACTTGCCTGATCGGCTATGCTATATTGTGGAAGGAGGGCCTGAGCCTCCGCCAGCTCCGGAATCTCGGGGAGACGGTCGAGCCATGAAATGCCCTTATTGCGGCCACGAGGAAAGCAAGGTCATCGATTCCCGGGAAAGCAAGAAGGGCCTGTCCATCCGCCGGCGGCGGGAGTGCCTCGGCTGCGAGCGCCGATTCACGACCTACGAGAAGATCGAAGAAATCCCGACGATGGTCGTCAAGAAGGACGGCTCCCGCCAGCTCTTCGACCGGCAGAAGCTCCTCCGGGGCATGCTCAAGGCCGTCGAGAAGCGGCCGATCGCCGTGGCCAAGCTCGAGGAGATCCTGGAGGAGATCGAGTCCAGGATCCAGGAGCGGCCGGAGAAGGAGATGAAGTCCTCCGAGATCGGCCAGATCGTCATGGAGCGGCTCAAGGACCTGGACAAGGTCGCCTACGTCCGCTTCGCCTCGGTTTACCGGGAATTCCGCGACGTCCACGAGTTCAAGCAGGAGCTCGAGGACCTCATTCGGGAGAAATAGGGGCCTTCCGGGGGGACGGCCCGCTTGCGGGGCAACGCCGATGACCAAGAAGATCAGACCTGTCATTCACATCGCCCGGCTGGACGGCGAGATCCGCCGGCTGATGGACCGCGTCCTCCAGGACCGCCGCGACGGCGGGCTCGACGACAGCTGGGTCCCTTCGATCGACGTGTTCGAGCGGAAGGACCATCTCGTCGTCGAAGCCGAGGTCCCCGGCCTGGCGCTCCGGGAGCTCTCGATCTACCTCGCCCCGAGCCGGATCGAGATCAAGGGCGTGAAGCGCGAATGCCCTGTCGCCCCGGACACGCGCTATCTCCGGCTTGAGCGCGGCTACGGTTCCTTCAAGAGGATGGTCCCGCTGCCCTGCGCCGTCGTGCCCGAGGGGGCCAAGGCCAGCCTGGAGAACGGGGTCCTGACCGTGATCATGCGCAAGCTCCGGCCCAGCCGCGGCCGGGAGGTCCGGGTCCGGATCCGCAAGAGCGAGGAATGACGGACGGAACGTGAATCGGAGGACGTGATGGCTGAAAAAGATAACCAGGCGAACGGCGCGATCGAGGAGATGATCGAGGACAAGGACCAGAAGCTCAACATCCCCACGAAGCTTCCCGTCCTGCTCCTGCGCGATATCGTGGTCTTTCCCTACATGATCGTTCCCCTCTTCGTCGGCCGGGAAAAGTCCAAGAACGCGATCGACCAGGCCCTTTCCTCCCACCGGATGATCCTCCTCCTGACCCAGAAGGACATGGAGACCGAGGATCCCAAGCGGGACGAGGTCTACGACATGGGCACGGTCGCCCTGATCATGCGGATGCTCAAGCTCCCCGACGGGCGGATCCGGATCCTGGCCCAGGGCCTGTCCCGGGCCAAAGTGGAGAAGTACGACGAAGAAAACGGCTACTTCACCGCCCAGGTCGCGGTCGTCGCCGAGCCGGAGGGAGCGGCGAAGAGCCTGGAGAGCGAAGCGCTCGTCCGGAACGTCCGGTCCGGGCTGGAGAAAGCCGCCTCCCTGGGCAAGACCATCCCGCCCGAGGTCCTCATCATCGCCACCAACGTCGAAGAGCCCGGCCGGCTGGCCGACCTGACGGCGGCGAACCTCGAGGTCAAGGTCGAAGAGGCCCAGGCCATCCTCGACATCACCGACCCCGTCGCCCGCCTGAAGAAGGTCCACGAGCTCCTGACCCGGGAGCTCGAGCTCCTCGACGTCCAGTCGCGGATCTCGTCCGAAGCCAAGGGCGAGATGGACAAGCTCCAGCGCCAGTACTTCCTCCGCCAGCAGATGAAGGCCATCCAGAAGGAGCTCGGCGAAGGCAACGAGCTCCAGGAGGAGATCAAGGGCTACCAGGACAAGCTGAAGAAGCTCAAGGTCTCCGAAGAGGTCCGCGAGGAGATGGACAAGCAGATCAGCCGGCTGGCCCAGATGCATCCCGAGTCGGCCGAGACGACCGTCGTCCGCAACTATCTGGACTGGATGTTCGCCCTCCCTTGGGGGAAGAGCACGGTCGACAACCTCGACCTGAAGAAGGCGAAGAAGATCCTGGACGAGGACCACTACGGCCTGGACAAGATCAAGGAGCGGATCCTCGAGTATCTGGCCGTCCGGTCGCTGTCCAAGAAGATCAAAGGCCCGATCCTCTGCTTCGTCGGCCCGCCCGGGGTGGGGAAGACCTCCCTCGGCCGGTCGATCGCCCGGGCCCTCGGCCGCGAATTCCTCCGCATATCGCTCGGCGGCGTCCGCGACGAGGCCGAGATCCGCGGCCACCGCCGGACCTATGTCGGGGCCCTCCCCGGCCGGATCATCCAGGGGCTCCGCCGGGCCGGTTCGGACAACCCGGTCTTCATGATGGACGAGGTGGACAAGATCGGGGCCGATTTCCGCGGCGATCCGTCCTCCGCTCTCCTCGAAGTCCTCGATCCGGAGCAGAATTTCTCCTTCCGCGACCACTACCTGGGCGTGCCGTTCGATCTATCCAAGGTCATGTTCATCACGACGGCCAACCTTCTCGACCCCATCCAGCCGGCCTTCCGGGACCGGATGGAGATCATCCATCTCGCGGGCTACACGGAGGAGGAGAAGCTTGAGATTGCCAACCGTCACCTCGTCCCCAAGGAGGTCAAGGAGAACGCCCTGACCCAGCGGCTCATCCAGTTCTCGAACGGGGCGATCCAGAAGATCATCTCCGCCTATACCCGCGAGGCCGGGGTGCGCAACCTCGAGCGGGAGATCGCCTCGGTCTGCCGCAAAATCGCCCGTCAGGTGGCCGAGGGAAAGCGGCGGATGCACCGGATCACGGCCCAGAACGTGGAGACATTCCTCGGCCCGCCGCGGATCTTCAAGGACCAGGTCCTGAAGAAGGACGAGGTCGGCGTGTCCACGGGCGTCGCCTGGACCGAGACCGGGGGCGAGGTCCTCTTCGTCGAGGCGACGAAGATGAAAGGCAAGGGCGGATTGCTCCTGACCGGCTCGCTCGGGGACGTCATGAAGGAGTCCGCCCACGCCGCCCTCAGCTATGCCCGGGCCCACGCCCGGGAGCTCGGGATCAACGTCAGGATCTTCTCCGAGAACGACTTTCACATCCACATCCCCGAGGGAGCGATCCCCAAGGATGGGCCTTCGGCCGGCATCACCATGGCTACGTCGCTCATCTCGGTCTGCACGAACCGCAAGGTCCGCTGGGACGTGGCCATGACGGGGGAGATCACCCTCCGGGGTAAGGTCCTCCCGATTGGCGGGGTCAAGGAAAAGGTCCTGGCCGCCCAGCGGGCCGGGGTCAAGCGGATGATCCTGCCGGCGCCGAATAAAAAAGACCTCATCGACATTCCCAAGGTCATCGCCAAGGACATCACCTTCATCTTCGTCGAAGATATCAACCAGGTCCTGGCCGCCGCGCTGCGGAAGTGACCGGCGCGGCCGACGAGCGAGGTGCCCCGATGAACGCAGGCGTTCTGGTCCACGAATCCACCGATGATGTCGGCGTCGCCGTCCGCGAGCTCAAGGGCGGGGAGGAAGCGGGAGTCCGGACGCTCGACGGCCGTCCCGCCGGAACGGTCGCCGCGCGCGAGGAGATTCCCCTCGGGCACAAGATCGCCCTGCGCGGCCTCCCGGCCGGGCAAGCCTTGATCGAATACGGCCGCCCGATCGGGCGGACTGTCCGTCCGATCGACCGCGGAAGCCACGTCCATACCCACAACCTCAAGTCGGCCCGCTGGTCCGGAGACCGGGCCGCGGCCGCTTCCGCGCCGGCCCCTCCCTCCGCCCCGGCTCCGATGCCGCGGCATCCGGCCGGCCGGGCGGCCGAGGACCTCAAGCTCACGGGATACCGCCGCCCGGACGGCCGGTTCGGCGTCCGCAATCACGTCCTCATCCTCCCGGTCGACGACATCTCCAACGCCGCCGCGACCGGCGCGGCCGCCCTGATCAAGGGCGTCACCGTCCTGCCGCATCCTTACGGCCGGCTCCAGTTCGGAGCCGACCTCGACCTGACCTTCCGGACGCTCGCCGGGACGGGCCGCAATCCCAACGTCGCCGCGGCGATCGTCATCGGCATCGAGCCGAAATGGACCGAGCGCATCGTCTCCGAGATCGCCGCGACGGGAAAGCCGGCCGCGGGATTCTCGATCGAGCGCCAGGGCGACCTGCGGACGATCGAGCAGGCCGCCCGGAAAGCCGCAGAGTTCGTCCAGCTCGCCTCGGAGCTCCGCCGCGAGCCCTTCCCCGTCCGGGCCCTCCGGATGAGCGCCAAGTGCGGAGAGTCGGACACGACTTCCGGCCTGGCCGCCAACCCGACGGTCGGCCGGGCGTTCGAGCGCCTCGCGGCCGCCGGGGCGACCCTGATCTTCGGCGAGACGACCGAGATCACGGGCGCCGAGGACATCGTCGCCGCACAGTGCGCCGACCCCGGCGTCGCCGCCCGGTTCCTGAAGTTCTTCGACGACTATCAACGCCTGGTCGAGAGCCGCGGCGCGGACCTCTTCGGCTCCCAGCCGACGGAAGGCAACATCCGCGGCGGATTGACCACGATCGAGGAGAAGGCGCTCGGGAACATCCAGAAGATCGGGCGCTGCCGGGTGGTCGGGACGCTGGACAAGGGGGAGGAGCCGCGGACGCCGGGGCTCCATTTCATGGATTCCTCGTCGGCCGCGGCCGAGATGGTCACGCTCTGCGCGGCGGCCGGCTCGGTCGTCCATTTCTTCCCCACCGGCCAGGGAAACGTCATCGGCCATCCCCTCGTTCCCGTGATCAAGCTGGGCGCGAATCCCCAGACCGTGGCGACCATGTCCGAGCACATCGACGTCGACCTGACCGGATTGCTCCGCTTCGAGCTCGACCTGGACGGAGCGGCCGACTTGGCCCTGGGGATGCTGGAGAGGACGGTGAACGGCCGGAGGAGCGCGGCGGAGGTCCTCCGCCACGACGAGTTCGTGCTGACGCGGCTTTACGAGAGCGCCTGATTCTTACGTACCGTTAGGCTTTTGCGTGGGCAGAGGGGAACCCGAAGCCTGAAAAGCTGATTATTTAAGCAGGAACGAGCCGACGAAGACGAATTCGACCGGCCCGGTCTGACGGACGGTCTCCCGGTCCCATTCGACGAGCAGCATGCCCATGCTCGTCTTCACCCGGACCTTGCGGTCGGTCAGTCCCTTGAGGATGGCGGCGACCGCCGCGGCCGTCGACCCGCTGCCCGAGGACGATGTCTCTCCGACGCCCCGCTCCCAGAACAGGACCTCGATCTCCTCCCGGCTGTGGACGCGGATGAACTCGACGTTGGTCCGGTCGGGGAAGAAGGGATGCGACTCGATCTCGGCCCCGATGGTCGACCAGTCGATGCGGCTGGGGAAACGGTCGACGAAGATCGCGCAGTGCGGGTTGCCCATCGAGACCAGGGTCACGGGATAGACCTTCTTGTGGATGGTCAGGGGATAGTCGATGACCCGCTCCCGGACCTGTCCGTCGTCGAAGGGGATCTCCTTGGAGGACAGGCGCGGGGCGCCGAGGTCGATCCGGATCGTGTAGCGGTCCTGGTCGCGGCCGATGAAGTCGCACTCCCGCTCTCCCGAGCCGGTGGAGAAGAGGACGGTCCGGCCTTCGACCTTCTGCTGGGAGAAGAGGTAGGCGGAGGCGCAGCGCATGCCGTTCCCGGAGATCCCGGACTCGCTCCCGTCGGCGTTGAAGATCCGGAACGTCGCGGCGCCGCGGGCTGGGTCCGTGACCGAGAGGATGATCAGCCCGTCCGCGCCGACGCCAATGTGGCGCTCGCAGATCGTCCGGGCGAGGCCCGGGAACTCGCCGGTCTCGGCCACTTCGTCCCTGTCGACGACAAGGAAATCGTTGCCCAGGGAGTGGAACTTGGAAAACTTCATTCAGGGGATCCGGACGGTGACGATGAAGTCCTGGCTTTGGCCTTCGTTTTCGCGCCGGACGAGGAGGAGTAGGGCGTCGCCCGACTTCTTCTTGCCCACGACGGCGTTCCAATCCTCTTCGGTGGCGACCTTTTCCCGGTTGACCTCGAGGACGATGTCGCCGGCCTGGAGGCCCTTGCGCTGGGCGTCGCTCCCGGCCGTCACCTCGGTGATCGAGGAGGCCCTTCGAAGTCCGGAATCCGTAGCGGCGGGCCAGGGTCGGGGTCAGGGCGGTGACGCTTAGCCCGACGTCCCGTCCCTCGTTCGCGGCGGCCGCTTTCTGGGACGTGTCCTCGAGCTCGCCGATCAGGGCCGTGACCGGCTTTTCCTTGCCGTCGCGGATGATCTTGAGCTCGATCTTCGTCCCCGGCTTGATGTCGGCGATCTTCATCCGGAGGTCGTTGTGGTCGCTGACCGGCTGGCCGTCCATGGCCGTGACGACATCATACTGTTTCAGCCCGGCCTTCTCGGCGGGGCTTCCGGGCTCGACGGAATTGATCACGGCGCCCTTGCGCGAAGGGAGGTTGAGGAGCTTGCGGGTGTCCTCGTCGATCGGCTGGGGAAGGATGCTGACGCCCAGCCAGCCCCGGATGACCTTGCCCTTGTCCTTGAGCTGGAGGACGACTTTCTTAGCCATGTTCGAGGGGATGGCGAAGCCGATGCCGATGCTCCCGCCGCTCATGCTCCCGGTCAGGATGTTGCTGTTGATGCCGATGACCTCGCCCTTCATGTTGACGAGCGGCCCGCCGGAGTTGCCCCGGTTGATGGCCGCGTCGGTCTGGATGAAGTCCTCGTAGTTGTTGTCGCCCAGGCCGAGCTGGCGGCCCTTGGCGCTGACGATCCCCGCCGTGACGGTGTGCTCCATGCCGAGGGGATTGCCGATGGCCAGGACCCATTCTCCGACCTGGACCTTGGACGAGTCGCCGAGCTCGGCGAAGGGGGCGGCCTTGGCTTCGATCTTGATCAGGGCGACGTCGGTCTTGGGGTCGGTCCCGATGATCTTGGCCGTATATTCGTCTCCCTGGACGGTGAAGACCTTGATCTTCTGGGCGTTCTCGACGATGTGGTTGTTGGTCAGGATGTAGCCGTCGGCGCTGATGAAGAAGCCCGTTCCCTGCACGGTCGACTTGAATTCCTGGGGCCGCTGGCGCGGGCTGCCGAAGAAGCGCTCCCAGAAGTCGTCGCCGGGCATGTTGTCCGGCATGCCCATCATGGACTGCCGCTCGACCTTCTCGCATTCGACCTTGACCACGGCCGGTCCGACCTTGTCCGAGACCTTGACGAAATCGAGGTCGGCCCGGGTCTGGGGAGCCTCGCCGGCGAAGAGCCCGTTATTCGCGGACGGCGGATCGAGGAAGCTCCGCGCTTCGGCCTTCTTGTCGGGGAGATAAACGAAGACGTACCCGGCCAGCAGGATGCCCAGGGCGAAGCTGGCCAGTGATATCCAAACGACTTTTCTCATCGGAATGACCTCCGTCGTGTGTCTCGGAAATGCTGCCGTTAAGCAGTTAAAATTAACATAAAAACATACGAATTTCAAACCGCGGCCGGCCCCGGATGGTTGCATTTCCCTTCCGGCCGGGCTAAACTTCGAGGCCGAAAGAACCGACATGGCCCCCGGACTCCTGATCGTAATCGAAGGGATCGACGGGGCGGGGAAGACGACCCAGGCCCGCGCCCTCCTCCGCCGTCTCCGGAGGCGGGGGTTCGCCTGCCGGTACTTCCGGGAGCCGAGCCGGGGCCGCTGGGGCCGGGAGATCAAGCGCCTGGCCCTTACTGCGGGCTCGATGACCCCAGAGGAGGAGCTCGCCCTTTTCGTCAGAGACAGGCGGGAGAACGTGGCCCGGAACATCCGGCCCGCCCTAAGAGCCGGCCGGATCGTCGTCCTCGACCGCTACTATTACTCGACGATCGCCTACCAGGGGGCCAAGGGGATCGATCCGGAGCGCATCCGGAGGATCCACGAGAAGTTCGCCCCCAGGCCGGACCTTGTCTTCATCCTCGACCTGGGAGCGGAGACCGGACTGGCCCGCATCGCCGGGCGAAGGACCCGGGACGCGCTTTTTGAGCGCGCTTCTTATCTCGCCAAGGTCCGCCGCATCTTCCGCGGCCTGACCGGCCCCGGGATCATCCATCTCGACGCCCGCCGTGCTCCCGGCGCGGTGGCGGGCGAGATCCTCGGCCTGACCCTGGAGCGGCTTAAAAAGCGCCGCTGATTCTGGTATCATAAACGTTCGCATGATCTCCCTGAAAAAGCTCTTCCGGCCCCGGACGATCCTTATCGCCGCCCTCGGCCTGGCCGCGGTCGTCCTGGGCGTCCTCGTGGGGACCTATGTCGCGGTCAAGAAGACCGTTCCCGACGTGAGCGCCCTGGAGACCTTCGAGCCCAGCCTCCTGACGGCGATCTACGCCGATGACGGCCGGATCATCAAGGAGATCGGCCCGGAGAAGAGGATCGTCGTCACCTATGCCCAGATCCCCGTTGTCCTCCGGAACGCCATCCTGGCCACCGAAGACCCGCGCTTCTTCCGCCATAAAGGGATCGACATGCGCGGGGTCCTCCGGGCGGTTAAAGAAAACGCCCTCCATTTTCTCACCAGGAGCAAGTTCGAGGGCGGGAGCACCATCACCCAGCAGCTGGCCCGGAAGCTCTTCCTCCACCCCCTGCAGACCGTCCAGCGCAAGCTGGCCGAGTGGTTCATCTCCGTCCAGATCGAGAAGCGCTTCTCCAAGGAGCGGATCTTCGAGATGTACTGCAACCAGTTCGAGCTCGGCCACGGCGCCTGGGGCGTCGAGTCGGCCGCCCATCTCTTCTTCGGCAAGGGCATCGCCGAGCTGAACCTCCCGGAGGCCGCGGCCATCGCCGGAATCTTCCGCGGCCCGTCGCGCTATTCCCCGTACCGCCATCCGGAGCTCACGCTCGAGCGCCGCAATCACGTCCTGAACCGGATGGTCGAGGAGAAGTTCATCGCCCCCGCGGAGGCCGAAGAGGCGAAGAAGCAGCCCCTCGGCGTCCTTCCCCTCGGCCGCGAGGACAGCGAATTCGGGGCCTATTTCTTCGAGGAGATCCGCAAGTACATCGTCGCGACATACGGAGAGGACGAGCTCTTCCGGGGCGGATTGAAGGTCTATACGACCTTGAACCCGGCATATCAGACCCTGGCCGAAGAAGCCATGGACAAGGGCCTGCGCGATCTCGACAAGCGGCGGGGCTGGCGCAAGGACAAGGCGAACGTTCTCGAGAGCGAGGATTTCAAGAAAAAGAACATCCCGCTCCCCGAATACCGCCTCCGCTCCTGGACGACGCCGCGCCTCGAGCCCGGGGACATCCAGGACGGGCTCGTCCTGAGCGTCGCCAAGACCGAGGCCAAGGTCCGGATCAAAGACTATCTCGGGACCGTGTCCAACGCCGACATCGGCTGGACCAGGACCAAGCTCCTGGACAACATCCTCAAGCCGGGGACGGTCGTCCAGGTCCGGGTCAAGAGCCGGGACGAGGCGAAGAAGACGTTTGCCGGCTCGCTCGAACAGGAGCCCCTGGCCGAGGCCGGATTCCTGGCCGTCGATCCGAAGACGGGCCAGATCAAGGCCATGGTCGGTGGGTTCTCCTTCCGCCGCAGCCAGCTCAACCGGACGACCCAGACGTTCCGCCAGCCCGGATCGTCCATCAAGCCGCTCCTCTACACCGCGGCCCTCGAGCACGGATTCACCTCGGCCAGCCGGATCGCCGACGAGCCGACGGATTTCGTGGACAAGTGGTCGGGGGAAACCTGGACGCCGAAGAACTTCGACCGGCAGTTCATGGGCACGGTCACGCTGCGCGAAGGGCTGGAGGATTCCCGGAACGTCGTCACAGCCAAGCTCCTCGACCATATATCACCCCAGGTGGGCGTGGACTACTGCAAGCGCTTCGGCCTCAGCTCGACTCTCTACCCCTATCTCTCCCTGTCCCTGGGCACGTTCGAGGTCAGCCTCATCGACATG
This sequence comes from Candidatus Aminicenantota bacterium, assembly GCA_963848835.1. Taxonomy (GTDB): domain Bacteria; phylum Acidobacteriota; class Aminicenantia; order Aminicenantales; family UBA4085; genus CAWKFB01. Next base: position 23,575 of record CAWKFB010000011.1, read on the forward strand.
GTCTCGGCTTATTCCGTCTTCCCGAACAAGGGCGTTCGGATCAAGCCGTATTTCATCACCCGGATCGAGAACCGGGAAGGGAACATCCTCGAACAGCACGCCGTCGAGTCGGAGGACGTGATCTCTCCGCAAACGGCGTACCTGATGACCTACATGCTCCAAGGCGTCATCGAGCGCGGGACCGGCGCCTCGGCCGCGGACATGGTCAACGACACGGCCCTGGCGGGGAAGACGGGGACGACGGACAAATACACGGACGCCTGGTTCATCGGCTTTTCGCCGTCGCTGTGCGCTGGGGTCTGGGTCGGAAACGACGACAACAAGCCCATGGGCGGGAACGAGCAGGGGGCCATCGCGGCCCTTCCGGTCTGGTCGGATTTCTTCCACGGCGTCCTGGCCGGCGAGAAGAAGGCGGCGGAGGCCGCGGGGGCCGACTTTGTCCGGGCCGAGTTCGAGGTTCCGACGAACATCGTCTTCAAGGCCATCGACCGGAAGACCGGGCTCCTTGCCGCGCCCTTCTGCAAGTGGAGGTTCATGGAGGCGTTCCTCGTCGGCAGCGAGCCGCTCCGGTTCTGCTCCTACGAGGACCACCTCATGGTTCTGGATTACGCCGCGACCACCGCGGCCAAAGAAGGACATTAGCTCCGGAATTGCCCCACGCACCGAGACGCCTTGAAAACTTTTTCCAATTCTATCTACCCATCCTACCTTCCCTCGTACTAGTCAACTATATTAATTGACTGGATTGAAGACGGTCTGGTGACGGAGCATGGAGTGGATCACCCTGAGGAGCTTATGGGCGACGGACAGGACGGCCTGCCGGTACCTTTTGCCCTCCGCTCTTTTTCGATCATAGAGCTCGCGGAAGACCGGATTATTTCGGACAACCAGGGTCGACATCAGGAACAGCAGCCTCCGCAGACTTCGACTCCCCCGTTTTGAGATCCTTCCTTTCCCTTTCCATTGGCCGGATTCCTTGATGATGGGGTCGAGTCCGGCGAAGGCGATGAGCTTTTTAGAGTCGGAGAAGACCCGGCCGTGCGTTTCCGCCACGAAGTGAGCGGCGGTTATGTCGCCGAGGCCGTCGATCGAAGCCAGGAGAGACATCTCTTGGGGCGATGCGGTCCGACACTCCTGGATCAGCCGGTCGGTGACGAGCTCGAGCTCTTCATTGAGGACGAGGAGGATGCGGATCTTGGATTGGAGGATGGACTCGTAGGCGGGGGAAGCGATGCCGACGGAGGAGCGGGAGGCGGCGAGGAGCCGGGAGAGGGCCAAGGTTGGCTTTCGGCCATGGCCGCAGGACCAGATTTTACGCAGGGCCTCAGAGGGGGCCTGGGCGATCGCTTCCTTGGAGGGATAAGCCGCGAAGAGCTTCAGGGAAGAGACGGCGAACGGTTTGAGGAGCTTGAGGCTCTCGGGGAAAAGGACGTGGAGCAGGCGCTTGATCTCGTTCTTGGCGGCGACGATCTGTCCGGAGAGGGACTCGCGTTCCCGGGCCAGGGCGCGCAAGCCGTCATGAGCCGGGGGTGAGGGTGGTAGAGTCGAGGCCGATTGCCTGAGGAACTCGGCGATCGTCGTGGCGTCGCGCTTATCGGTCTTGGTCTGGCGCAGGGAGAGCTTGGCGAAGTTGGAGACGAGGAGCGGGTTCAGGATCCGGACGTCACAGCCCCGATCATGAAGGAAGCAAAAAAGATTCAGGCCATAGACCCCGGTCGATTCCAGCCCGATGAGCGTCGAGGCCGGTGAAAGAGCTTGAAGAAGATCTTGAAAACCGGCCAGGGACATGGGGAAGGCTCGCGACCAGACGGTTTGCCTTTGGGCATCGATGAGAGCGGCATGGAAGCCATCCTTGGAGATGTCGATGCCGCAGAAGTGAGTGGGCATGGAACTACCTCCGATGATAAAATGTGGAGAGAGGCAGGAACTGCAGCCCGATCCATCCTCCATCGTAACGAGGGTTCAATGACCCAACCAACCTATGAGGATTTCGGGTGGCAGGGGACAGACTAAAACTAGGGTTCGACGACCCAGGAAGGTTTAAGTCCTCCTGCCTCACCCCACTCTCTCTATACCACCGATTTCAAGTAGGAGGGAAGGTCTGACGGTAGGCGTCTCTCCTAAACGTCGGCGGGTTCCCCCCGCGAAACGCGGGTCCTCCCTCCCATGTTCGCTTAGGGGCAATCCCTCCGCCCGGAGAGTTTTTCGGAATTGCCTCGCGCCCCATAAAGAAAGGGCTGCCTGAAATTAAGGCGATAAGCGCTAGAATTATTTGCCGGATACTTCCGATCCGAATTCCCTAAGGACCGAGACGCTTTCCAGACTCTTATCGAAAATTCTCTACCACCCCTACCCAGAGATCCTCCGCAGGAACGACCGGCTTCGTCCTGAAGAGGTGGCCAGCATGGTCCCTTGAGGCGGTTCGAGCGGAGCTCGTCCAACGAACTTTGGCAGATGGACTGCTATCCCTACGGTCGAGGAACCATGCCCGATCCGCTCTCCTGATCGGAGCCGCCAACATGCGCCGAAACCAGAGACGCCGTGAGCGCTTTGCGCGGACCTCCGTGGGATCCTGACGCGGACGGCCCGGCCGAATACGCGGCATACTTGGCCGACCCGGGGGACGGCATCCGGCGCATCGTCCGAGACGACCGGGGTTGGGAACGCGCCAGCTTAGAAGATTGCGAAGATCACTTGTCGCTCGGAGAGACTCTGCCGAGAGCGGCGAGTGCGGGCAGAGCGACATCGGCCAGCCGTATTCGCCAAGCGAAGGGACAGATCTTTTCTTCGATCTCCATATCTGGAAAAATCAGACCGAACACCTGTTACCTATGTCTCCGGTCTATACTTCTAGGACTCGAAGGGGACTGCATGTAGGCGTCCCTCCTGCAGGAACGACGGCGATATCTTCGCTCACCGTCCCACGATCGGCCTTGGCTTGGCCTTATCCTCGGCTTTAATAAACTCAGGCTTGACTGATAGCCCTACGGCGCGGAAGGGGGACCGTTCCAGCTGGAAGGACGCCTACGGACAGTCCGCCGCGAGTATAGGGGCGGTAGGTGAGGTAGATCATTATCAGAAGATCCTGAAGGCGTCCTGATCCTTGGCGCAACTGGTTCCCCGCCGATTGAAAAAACGTCCCGACGATAGCCCGATGCGCGGGCCTGCCGATCGGGGGACTTGGCCGATGAGCGGAGTAGGACGCTCGTCAGTGAATCAAAAGCGCCCGTCACATTAATTTAAAGCCCGCGCGAACCAGGGCATGAGCGAGCGGGTGGCGGCTGCCGGGGCGGAGGGATCGCCCATAAGCGAACATCAGGAGGGGGGGCCGTTCCTGCAGGAGGGACGCCTATCGGCCGTCCCCTTCGAGTCGTAGAAGGGGAAGGGGATGTAGAGAATTCAAGAGTCGAAGTCCGGAAGGCGTCCCGGTCTTTAGGCGGTTCGAAGATCGCCCGAAGCGCCTCCAAACACTCTTATTGATTTTCTCCACCCTGCCCTCCAACAACATGGAGGGAATCGTAGGCGCTTCGGGAAAGGAACGATCCCGAAGCCTCCGGAGCGGACAGGACCCGCCGCCTTGCCCTCGGTGAGCCAGCGGAGAAAAAAGAGGGGCGGCCTCACAGCCGCCCCCGGTTCTAAAGGGATTGAAGAGGAGGTAACTATTTCTTGCGGACCGAGCCGCCTCCGGCGGAGCGGCCGCCGCCCGCCGACCGGCCGCCCGAGGAGGGCGGGCTCGACATGCCGCGCGAGGGCGATGGGCTCGAGAACCGCGGGACGCTGAACGAAGGCGAGCGCCCGATGCTCGGTGAACCCGAAGGGGCCCGATACGTCGGGGCCTGATTCCCGCCCGAGAAATTTCTCAGGAACTGGCTCATCACGCCCCCCGTCCGGGTCCCCCGGTTCAAGGGAGTGATGCTGCCCGGGGGGAAGCCGTCCGGGGCTGCGCCATCGTCCCCTGGCTCCGGCTCGGATAGTTCATCATCGGGGACGATTCGCCGGCCGGCTCGCCATCGCGCTTGCGGATGACGCGGCCCGTCACGGGAGCCCGGCCCGAAGGCGGATTCGCGGCGCCCGACCGTCCCTGGACGGCGGGACGTCCTTCCGCTCCCCCGGACCGAGGGGCGATCTTGCGGGGCTCGCCGGACGCGCCCGAGGTCGTGGTGCGCGAAGGTCCGATGGCCCGCCCTTTGTCCGGGGTCCCCTTGGAGGCCGGATCCGTCGACGCGGGAGAACGCTCCGGGTCGCGTCGCAGGATGAACTGCTTGCCGCCTTGGATCTTTTCGGCCGAAACCGCCCCGGCCGTCGCCGGCCGCAGCGAGAGCGACTTCTCGGTCAGGTTCATCTTGCCGATCGTCCGGACCATTCCGGAATCGAGGGCGGCGTTCTTGACGTTCTTGGCCTGGAGCTGGTTCTTGTGGACGACGGTCAGGGCCCGGGAATCGTAGGGATAATCGCCCGCCAGCCGCGGCCGTAATAGACGTGGTTATACAGGATGCCGGGATAGCCCCAATAGCTCATCGGGGCCCAGCCGAAGTAGAAGTCATCCCACCACCAGTTGACCCAGCCCGGACCCCAGACGTTCATGGGGATCCAGTACCAGCCCATGCCCATGCCCCAGTGCCAGCGGCCGTAATGGAAGGGAGCCCATCCCCACGGACTCGTAGGGGATCCAGGTCCAGCCGGCCATGGGGAGCCACGACCAGCGGCCGTTGTAATAGGGCCTCCAATCCTCGCCCATGCCCCGCGGGGCCCAGACATAGCCGTAATCGGGGGTGTTGATCCAGTCGCCGTATTCGTCGAGCTCGCCTTCGAAATCGGCCAGGTCTTCCGGCAGGTAGCGATTGGCGTACTCCTTGAACACGACCGAGTTGCGGCTCTGGTGGAAGCCGTCGAACTCATCTCCGGCCGCCGCCAGCAGCGGGCCGGGCTTGTCGGGGAAGCGGCCCCCCGCGGCGATCACGCTCTGGTCCTTCTTGACCAGGAGGGAGCCTTCCTCGCCGGAGGCTTCGACCACTCCGGAGAGGACGAAGATCTCGGTTTCCTTGCTTTCGCGGACGTCGACGCGGACGATGCCTTTGTCGAGGACGTAGAACGTCGCATCGGCGGTCAGGACTTCGATGCCCTTCTCCTTGTTGAGCGTGCTGATGTCGAGATAGACGTTTCCGGACCAGACCCGGATCTTGATCAGGTCGGAGTCCTTCTTGGGCAGGGCGAGCAGGTCGACCTTGGTGTTCTGGTCGAGACGGAGGTAGTTCTTGCGGCCGAGCAGAGAGCTCGACGCGGCCGTCCGTCGTCCCGATCCGGTCGCCCTCGGCGACCGGCATGTTGACCTGCCCTTCCTCATAGCCGACTTCCGCGGCCCGTTGGACGTAGGCGTTGCCGCTGATGAAGCTCAAGCGGGCGAAGGAAGCGTTCGTGTATTTCGTTTCTTGAGCGGAGGCAAAAAAGACCAGGGTGATGACCCCGAGGACGAGCATGGACAGCTTCTTCATGGTCTTTCTCCTTACGCCTTCGATAATAGCAAATATCATACCAATGTTCCTACCTGATTTTTCCAATCCCGGACGGCTTTTTTGTCCCAAAAAGGGGACGGATGTCCTTTCCGAGGCTTTAAATCGGCCAAAATGCCCCGTGGACGATCCGCGCCGGCCGAATTTCCTCGAGAAACGGGGACGACACCTCGGCGTCGACAGCCGGCGGCGGTTCGGCGCCCGAAACCTGGGCCAGAGTCCGCCTGACTCCTTCGGCCAGATGTCGGGGATCGTATCCCCCTTCCAGGAGAAAGACGATCTCGCCCCGGCCATCTCTTCGGCCAGCCCCGCGACCACCGCCGCCAGGGCGCCGAAGCCCGCCGGCGTCACCCGCATCACCCCCAAAGGATCGTCCTCGGCGATGTCGAACCCGGCCGAGACGAGGATGAATTCCGGGCGGAATGCGCGCGCGATCGGGGCCAGGATATTCCGGAAGATCCAAAGGTACTCATCGGTCCCCCTTGCCGGGGGCGAGCGGGCACATTCACGGTATAGCCCCGGCCCGCTCCCGCGCCCGTCTCTTCCCAATAGCCGCTTCCGGGGTAGTAGGGATAGGCGTGGGTCGAAAAAAAGAGGACGTCCTTCCGGGCGTAAAACGCGTGCTGCGTCCCGTTGCCGTGATGGAGGTCCCAGTCCACGATCAGGACCCGTCCGAGCCCGCGGGCGCGGATGAGGTGCTCCGCCGCCACGGCGACGTTGTTGATCAGGCAGAATCCCATGGCCCGGTCGCGCTCCGCGTGATGTCCGGGAGGCCGGACCAGGGCGAAGGCGGAGCCGACCTTCCCGTCCATGACCGCGTCGACGGCTTCGATCGATCCTCCGGCGGCGAGCCGGGCGGTCTCATAAGAGAGGGCGGTCACGGATGTGTCGGCGTCGAGCTGGACATAAGGCCGGCCGGCCGTGCGGGCCAGGAGCTTGATATATCGCGGATCGTGGATCGCGGCGAGCTCTTCGTCCGTCGCCGGCCGCGGCTCGATCCGCCGCCACGGGAAAGGCAGGCCCGCTGCGATCATCTCCCGGACGGCTTCGAGGCGCTCCGGGCCCTCGATATGGCCGGCGCCCCGGTTATGATCCAGGAACCGGGGATCGTCGACGATGCCAATAATCATTTTTTCGGGAAGAGCTTCTCCAGCTCCTCGGGCTTCGGCCGCGGCGTCACGAGACTGCCGATGATGAGCCCGGCGAGCGAGGCCAGGAGGGCAGGGTAAATGATCGGGATGCCCCAGGGATCGCCGTCGGGGGCCTGGGCCGCGGGGAGGACCTTGGAAATAATGAAGAAAGCGATGCAGACCACGGTCCCGGAGGCGATGGAGATGATCCCTCCGGCTTTCGTCGCCCGCTTCCAGGCCAGGGCGGCGATGAGGGCGGGGGTGATGGCCACGCCGTAGATCGTGTAGGCGAAGAAGCTCATCTCCAGGACGCTCTTGAGCTGCGTCGCCAAGAGGTAAGCGACGATGCCGATAACGACGACGAGGACTTTTTGGAGCGCGACGCCGCTCTTTTGGGAAACCTGTTTCTTCGAGAAGCGCTGGTAGAGGTCGCGCATGATCGTCGTGGACGGCGAGAGGAGGTAATTCATCCCCGTCGAGATGACGACGGCGCAAGCGGCGCCGAGGAGCAGGACTCCGACGGGCACGGGGACGAGCTGGCGGGCGGCCATCAGGACGACTTTGCCCCCGGCTTTGGGTACGCTCAGATCGATCTGGCCCTTGAGCTTGGAAAAGGCGAAGACGGCGATGACGACCACGATGCTCTCGACGAAGATCGTCCCGATCGTCCACCATGCCACGGCTTTCTTGGCGTCCTTGGCGGACTTGGCGCTGTAGAACTTCTGGTACATGCTCTGGACTCCGAGGAGGAGGAACATGGTCGAGAGGAAGTACCCGATCGCCTTGAGCCAGGGATGGGCCCCGAACTGCTGGTTGACCACGGCGAAGTAGCCCGGGTCGAGGGCGGCTTTGGCCGCCGGGAGGCCGCCGGCGGCGTGGATGACGAACGGCACGGCGATGAGGCAGGCCAGGACGATGATGATCCCGTTCGGGAGATCGGTGTAGGCGATGGCGACCATTCCGCCGAGCGTGGTGAAGAGGATGACGAAGGCGGCGGCGATGAGCGTTCCGGTCGATTCGGAGACCTTCCCGTCCGTGACGACGTTGATGATGAACCCGCCGGCCACGAACTGGTAGGAAACGATCGAGATGAAGGACAGGATCAGGGCGACCGCCCCGAAGACCCGGGCGATCGGGCCGTAGCGGACCTCGAGGACGTCCCCGACCGTGTACTGGCCGAAGGTGTGGATCTTGGCGGCGAGGAAATAGATGAGGATGATCCCGACCCAAGCCCCGGCGGAGAGCCAGATGGCCGAAAACCCGGACTTGGAGGCGAACTCGGCGCCGCTGATGAACGTGCCCGAGCCGATCCAGGTGCAGATCAGGGTGAAGACCATGACCTGCCACTTGAGGCTCCGGCCGGCGACCATGAAGTCCTCCTGGCTCTTGATCTTCTTCGCCCGGACGAAGTTGAAGACGGTCAGGACCAGGAGATAAGCCAGGATGACCCAGAGGTAGATGGACACGGGGGACGCTCCTTTCCCAAGAGTCCCCGGGGTCGCCCGAGCGACTCGGGGCGTTCTATGAACGCGGGCGGGGTTTCCCCGTCCTCAACTCTTGCGTGCGCGGGCGGCCGGCGCCTTGAGCTGCGGCCGCTTCCCCAGCCTCAGCCGTGCGTAAACCGCGGCCATGACGGCATAGCGCCTCACGTCCCCCCAGGACCGGATGTGCCCGAGGGCGCGGAAGCCCTTTCGGGCGACCGAGGTCCGCCCCGCGCTGAACGACCAGCGCAGGACGAGCTCCGAGATCTGGCTCCAGGTCAGCTTGTCGATATAAAGAGGCACGTCGCCTTGGGCCAGGGGAAGGGTGACGACGTGCTTGCGGAAGGGCCGCGTCCAGGTGAAGCCGGGCGGCAGGACCCCGGTGTCCAGGGCCAGCTTCTCGAGCGGAGTGCCCGGATAGATGTGCAGGATGGCCACCGATCCCTCGATCTCGTCCTTGTACTTCTCGATGATCCGGATCGTCTCCCCGGCGTCCTCCCACGTCTCCGTCGGATGGCTGAAGATGAAGAAGACATTGGGGATGACGTCGAATTCGCGGCACCAGCGGACGAGGTTCTCGAAATCGGCTATGTCGATCTTCTTCCCGACGATGTCGTTGCGGACCCGGTCCGATCCGGCTTCGAGCCCGAAGGAGAGGTGGAAAAGTCCCGCCCTCTTCATCTTGGCCACGAGGTCGCGGCTGCAGACGTCCATCCGGACGTCGCACTTGAAGAAGACGTCGAGCTTGCGCTCGATCATCAGGTCGCAGAGGGCGTCGGCCCTCTTCGGATTGGCGTTGAACGTGTCGTCGAAGAAGAAGACGACCTTGACGCCGTAACGCTCTTTGAGGAGCTCGATCTCGCGGACGACATTCTCCGGGCTCCGCATCCGGACGTGCCGCCCCCAGTTGATCGGCGTGGCGCAGAAGCTGCAGGCGAAGGGGCAGCCCCGGCTGGTCATGATGTTGACGGCCGGGAGCTCGCCGTGCCCGGGGACGGGAAAGGTGAAGTGATATTTTTCGAAAGGGACGAGATGGAAGGCGGGGAAGGGGAGGGTGTCGAGGTCGGCGATCGGGGCCCGCGGCGGCGCGCAGCGGATCCCGCCTCCCTCGCGCAGGACGAGGCCGGGGATGTCGCGGAGCGCGGAGAGCTCCGGGCGGGCGTCCCAGGCCCGGCAGACGTCGAGCATGGTGTACTCGCCCTCGCCGCGGACGACGATGTCGATCTCGGGGATGTGGGCCAGGCAATCCTCGGCGGCCATCGAGGCGTGCGGCCCGCCCAGCACGGTCAGGGCGCCGGGGTGGGCCTTCTTGGCCAGCCGGATGAGCTTGAAGCTCTGAAAGCGGTTCTCGGTCGTGATCGTCACGCCGACGATGTCGGGCTTGTCCCGGCGGATCTTGTCCTCGATCCCCGGCCAGTCGAGCCCGAGGACGTTGGCCGGGACGATCTCGACGGGGATGCCTTCCCGCTCCAGGACGGCCCCGATCGAGAGGAGCCCGAGCGGCGGCATGGACGATCCCTTGCTCCACCGCTCGGCGAAGTATCCCCCCGGCGGGACGTAGAGCTGGACCCTAACCAACCGTCTCCTCCCCGGGCTTCTTCTCGAGCTTCATGGAGAAGACTTTGGTCACGTTCGGCTCTTCCATGGTCGTGCCGTAGATGTAGTCGGCGACTTCCATGGTCCGGTAATTGTGGGTGATGATGATGAACTGGGTGTCGGACTTGATCGCCCGCATCAGGTCGAGGAAGCGGACGAGGTTGACCTCGTCCAGAGCGGCGTCGACCTCGTCCAGGATGCAGAACGGCGTCGGCTTGAACTTGAACAGGGCGAAGAGGAAGGCCAGGCTGGTGAGGGACTTCTCGCCGCCCGAGAGGAGGCCCATGTTCTGGACCTTCTTCCCCGGCGGCTGGGCGATGACGTCGACCCCGCTCTCGAGCGGATTGGCTTCATCGGTCAGCTTGACCTCGGCCGATCCGCCCTTGAAGAGGGCCGTGAAGAGGTCCTGGAAGTAGGTGTTGATCTCGGCCAGGGCGGTCAGGAAGCGGGTCCGGCTCTCCTCGTCGATCATGACGATCGCTTCCTTGGTCTGGGAGATGGAGTCGGTCAGGTCCTTGCGCTGCTGGACCAGGAACTCGTGGCGAGCCTTCTGCTCCCGATATTCGTCCTCGGCCATGAGGTTGACCGCCCCGTACCGCTGGAGCTTGTCCTTCGCTTCTTCGAGCCGGGCCTCGAGATCGCCCTCCTCCTCGGATTCGGAGAGGGGCTCGGCCTTCACTTCCTGGAGCGTTTTTTTGAGCTCCTGCCAGCAGGTCTCCTCGAGGTTGACCAGGTCGCGATCGATCTCGGCCTTGCGGATCTCCCAGCCCATCCGGGAGTCCTTGTGGCCTTCGTGGGCCGTCCGCGAGCCGGTGAGGTTCGCTTCGGCCGCGTCGAGGCTTTTCCGGACCTCCTCGAGGCGGCTCTCGCCTCCGGCGAGGGCCGATTCCTGGGTCCCGATCTGGGCTTCAATGGCTCCGGCGCGGCGGCCGAGCTCTTCGATGAGCTCCGCCGTCCGGCCTTTCTCCTCCTCGGCCAGCCGGGCTTCGTCCTGCAGGGCGCTCGTCTTGGCCGCGACGCCTTCCTTGCGCCGTCCGAGAGCGGCGATGAGCGCCTCGGCGTTGGCCGTTTTTTCCGCCCAGATCCCGATCGTCCCGCGGAGCTCGACGAGCCGCTTGGCTTCCCGGTTGGCCCGCTCCTGGTGGAGCTCGAGCTCCCGCTCTTCGCGTTTCGAGGCGGGTCCGGAGGGCGCGCTCTTCCTCCTCGAGGAGGGCGAGGCCGCGCGCATGCTCTTCGGCCCGCCGGTCGAAGCCGGTCCGGTCCATCGCCAGGACCTCGAGCTCGTGTCCGGCCAAGGCCAGATCGTCGGCCAGGTTGGCCCGGTCCGCCCGGACGAGGGCCAGATTTTTCTCCGCTTCGACGAGGCTCCGCCGGAGCTCCCCGAGGCCGAGGCTCTCGCTCCCGATCGTCTCTTCGAGGCCGCGGCGCCGGAGCTTGAGCTCCTCGAGCGCGGCCGCGGCCGGGCGGATGCCGTCCTCGTGGCGGGCGAGCTTCCGCTCGAGCTCCTTGATCTCCTGGGCCAGGGTGAAAAGCCCTTCCTCGCGCCGGCCCAGCTTGAGGAGGCCGCCCGACGTCAGGACGTCCCCCGTCAGGGAAACGAAGCTCAGGGCGGGATGGTCGAGCCAAAGCCGGATGGCGGTCCGGATGTCGCGGACGATGAGGGCGTCCTCGAGCTCGGGCAGCCGTCCCGCGAGCCGCGGGTTCGGTCTCAGGCGGCCGCGAAGCATCCCGATCACGTCGGGGTGGTTGATCTCCGGCGGCGCGGGCCGGTCCTTCGTCCGCTCCGGGAGGAGGAGGAACCGGCCGCGAACCTCGCGCGCGTCTAGGTTCCGCAGGAGATCCGCGGCCTCGATGAGCGTCGCCCGCGTCTCTTCCTTCCAGAAGACATCGACGAGCGGGGCGTCGTCCGGATCGGATTCGAGCAGGTCGGTGAAGGGACCGAGCGCCCCCTCGACGTCGAACAGGGGCTCGCTTCCCCGCTCCTTTTCCTCGAACTTGCGGAGGGCCTGGAGATGATAGGCGTCCTCGTCCCGTTTTTCGCGGAGCGAAGCGAGGCCCGCCTGGGCGGTCTCGATGGCGGTCCGCGTCCCGGCCAGGGTCTCCTCCATCCGGGCGAGGGCCTCTTCCTTGCCGGCGATGTCGGCCCGCCGGCGGGACTCGCGATCGCCGAGATCCTCCGCCTCGCGCTCCTTTTCGCCGATCCGGCTCTCCGTGCCGGTCTTCCGGTCGCGGGCCTTCGCTTCCTGGCGGCGTATGAGCTCGATCTCCTTCTCCAGCCTGGCCCCCTCGTTCCTGGCCTCGGTCAGGTCGGCGAACTTTCCGACGAGCCCGGCTCGAAGCTCGGCGACGCGCCGGACCCAGGGCTCGACGGCGCCCTCGGCATCGGCTTGGGCCCGCTCGAGATCCTCGGCCTCCGCCCCCGCCTTGGTCAGCGAGGAACGGCCGGTCCCGAGATCCTCCTCAGCCTGGACGAGACCGCGCTCGATCTGGAGGAGATCGGCCAGGAGCTCGTCGGTATCGGCGGCGGCCTTGCGGCGCTTCTCTTCGAAGAACTCGGTCCGGCGGATCTCCCGCTCGCGCTCGGACTCGGCCCGGGCGACTTGGGAGCGGAGCGAGAAGAGGTTTTCCCGGCCGTCCTTCAGGCTCCGTTCCAGGTCCCAGGCCTCCCGGCGGAGCGCCTGGACGCTCTTCTCGGCTTCGGCCAGCCGGTCGGCGGACTCGTGTTCGGCGGCCAGGCTCTCCTCGTACTTGGCCTGGAGGTCGCGCTGGCCGGCCAAGAGCTGCTCCTCCCGGACGCGGAAATGCCCGGCCGTGAGGGCCCGGACCTCTTCCCTCAGGGCCCGGTACCGCTCGGCGGCGCCCGCCTGGCGGGCGAGGGAATTGCGGGCCTTGGCGACCTCGGCGATGATGTCCTCGAGCCGGACGAGATTCTGCTCGGAGTCGGCGAGCTTGTTCTCGGCCAGGCGCTTCTTGTCCTTGTAGTAAGCCGTGCCGGCGGCCTCTTCGATCAAGGCCCGCTTCTCGGTCGGTTTCGAGGTCACGAACGTGCCGATGGCCCCCTGTTCGATGACGAAGTACTTGTTCTCCGAGATGGCCTTCTTCCACAGCTCGTCCTGGATGTCGCGCAGCCGGACCGCCTTGCCGCCGAGCCGGTACTCGCTTTCGCCGGAACGGAAGACCCGGTGGTTGATCTGCATCTCCTCCTCGGAGTTCTGCAGGACGAGGGTGACGTCGGCCATGCCCATGGCCGTCCGGTTGAGCGTCCCGTTGAAGATGGCGTCCTCGGTCTTTTCGCCCCGGACGGTCTTGACCCGCTGTCCGCCGAGGACCCACTGGATGGCCTCGACGATGTTGCTCTTGCCGGTCCCGTTCGGTCCGATGATGATGGTGATCCCCGGATTGAAGACGAGCTTGGTCCGCTCGGGGAATGTCTTGAAGCCCTGGAGCTCGAGTCGTTTGATGATCATGGTGGTAGTCGGGAGCCCGTATTGTATTCAAAACCGGGACCGATGAAAAGGGATTGAAAAAAGGCTTGAAATCTCCTGGAAATCATGACAAACTTGCGCCAGAAATGGAAGACAAGCGAAAATTCCTGCGTTTCGAGTGCAGCATCCCGGTGGAGGAGATCCAATCCCAGGGCTTGAACGGGGCGGTCCACGATGTCGCCCTGGACAACATCTCCCGGGAAGGCGTCGGGCTGATCATGGACGTCGACACGGCCTTCGCCCCCGGCGCCGAAGTCAAGTTCCGGATCTCCCTCGAGGCCGAGAGGCCCCCCATCTTCATCCAGGGCCGGGTGATGTGGAGCCGGCCGAAAGGGGACCGCTTCGAGATCGGGCTGAAGATCCTGGAAATGGACAAGTCGGCGAAATCCGAGCTCCTGGAGCTCGGCTTCGAGCGCTGGAAGGTCGTACAGACCCCTTCACGCCCGGGGTCAAAGGGATAAGCTCTCGCGCGCGGGGTACAGTGCCGCCCCCGTCTTAATGGATCCCTCTCCGAAGTCCTTCTGGTGCATGTGTCAATATAGGCTAATTTCCTTTCCTGTCAATGCTTTTTGGACGAATGTCCCATGATGTCCCATGATGTCGCATCCTGTCGCATCCGGCGCGGTTCGCTTGAGTCGAAACGGGTTTGTGAGTATAATTTTTTGCCCCTCAGAGAGACATCGGGACGATGAAAAACGACGACATCCTCCGCTCCTGGAAGGAGATCTCCGCTTATCTCGAATGCGACCGCCGAACCTGTCTCCGGTGGGAAAAGAGCCTGGGCCTGCCCGTGCACCGCATGGAAGGGAGCGAGAAAGGGGGCGTTTTCGCCTACCGGGTGGAACTGGACAAATGGCTCGTCCAGCGCTCTGGCCAGGCCGCCGAGCCGGTCCGGGAAGCGCCGGAAGTCGTCGAAGCGGGGCGGAAATGGGTCCGCCTCGAGTTGCGCCGCTGGAGCCGCAAGCGACTGATGGCGATCCACTTGGCGTTATGGACCGTTATCGCGGCCGCTTTTTTTCTGGCCATCCGCCGGCCGATGCCGCGCGTTCCGGTCAACTTCCATATCGAAGGCTCGGAGCTCGTCGTTCTCGGCGGGGGCGGGCGGGAGCTCTTTCGCTACGAAACGGGCGCACGGAACCTTTTGAAAGAGGAATCCTACCGGAAATGCTTCCAGAACAAGACGCTCCTCTCGGATAACGTCTGGCAGCTGCCGTGGATCGCGTTTTCAGATGTCGACTTGGACGGAAGGCGCGAAACGCTCTTCTGCATCCAGACCGAGGATGAGACGAACGAAGGGGAGATCATCTGCCTCGATACCCGCGGCAACAGGCGATGGAGCTTCAAGGCCGGCCGCGAGCTGAAGTTCGGCGACGAAGTCTATTCTTCGGATTACCGGATCTCCGGGTTCGCGCTCTACGACATCAACGGCGACGGAAAGCGGGAGGTCCTACTCTATGCCACCCACAAGCCGGATTGGCCGTGCCAGTTCGTCGTCCTGAGCTCCGAGGGCCGCACTTTGGGGGAATTCTGGAATTCGGGCTACTTGGGCGATTTCTCCGTTACCGACCTCAACGGAGATCGAACGCCCGAGATCATCCTTTGCGGGGTCAACAACGAGTACGGCCAGGGCTTCATCGCCGTCTTCGAGGCCTCCGACATCCAAGGCGCCTCTCCGCAGATGGACGCGACGTACCGCTGCGACATGCTCCGGCCGGGTTCCGAAAAATTCTATATCCGGCTGCCCCGGGCGGACGCCGATCCCGGCCTTCATCCCGTCGAAGCGGCGAACACCGTTTTCATCAACCAGGCCCGGGAGCTGTCGTTCCGGACGAACATTTCCGGTCTGTTCTTCGAGTTCGACTTCGGCTTGGACCTGCGCCGGGTGCGGAACAGCCATCAATTCAGCCTGATGCACAAGACCGCGGTCGAAGCCGGCCGGGTGAAGAGCGTCCTCAATGAGGAGTATCTCGCGGCTTTGGGGGCCAAGGTCCTCTACTGGGACGGCGAGGCCAGGTCCTGGATCGCGCGCAAAGCCCTGGCCAATAAGTGGTGAGGCAATTTGACAGGGCCTCCAATTTGGTTTAATTTAAGGTCCCTTTTTTCCTCAGGCCAGCGTAGCTCAGTCGGTAGAGCGACTGATTCGTAATCAGTAGGTCGGAGGTTCGATTCCTCTCGCTGGCTCTCTCCCAAGCAAGGCGGACAAAATGTACGATTTCAGCGGAATGAAGCCGGAAATCCATCCCGAGACGTTCATCGCGGAAGGCGCCCGGATCATCGGGCGCGTCGTCCTGGCCAGGGGCGTGAGCATCTGGTACAACAGCGTCCTGCGGGCGGACATCGCCGCGATCTCGATCGGCGAGAACACCAACATCCAGGACGCTTGCGTCCTCCACGTCGATTTCGGGCTCGATACCGTCCTCGGCGCCGGCGTCACCGTGGGGCATGGAGCCATCCTCCATGCTTGCCGCGTCGGCGACAACTGCCTCGTCGGTATGGGCGCGACGATCCTCGACGGCGCGGTCATTCCGGAGAATTCGATCGTAGGGGCGGGATCGCTCGTGCCGCCGAAGAAGACCTATCCTCCGGGGACGCTCATCCTGGGCTCTCCGGCCAAGGTCGCCCGAACCCTGAGCGAAGAGGAAATCCGCCATCTGGCCGAACACGCCGGGCTCTACGTCTCCTTCTGGAAGGCTTATGCCGCCCGGGGGATCGGAGCCTACGAACCCCTTCCGCCGGTCAGGCGTTCTTGACTTTGCCTTGACCCGGTGTTAATCTCCGGACGCGCCCGGGGGGGCGTCGCCATGGATCGATTCATCGGTCACAAGCTCCGGAAAGCCCGCGAAGCGATCGGATTGTCCCAGGGCGCCTTCGCCCGGGCCATCGGGCTGTCCTCGGAGTACATCTCCCTCCTCGAAGCCGACAAGCGCACGCCGAGCTTTTCGACGCTGCAGAAGCTCGGGACGTTCCTCAACCGCGACATTGCCTTCTTCTTCACCGACGCGGCCGCGGCCCGCGACTCCTTCACCCTGCTTTTCCGGGCGGAAGCCGTGGACGACCGCGCCCGCGAAGAGCTCCAGCGCTTCCGCCGCTACTGCGACGACTATCTCCGCCTCGAGACGATCACCGGCCGCCGGCTCGACCTGGCCCCGCTTTATCCGGCGAACATCACGCCCGAGAGGCTGGCCGACGAGGAGCGGCGCCGCCTGGGTCTCGGGGACGAGCCGGTCCGGGACATCTTCTCCCTGCTCGAGACCAACGGCTGCCGCTTCCTGCGCATGCCCATGCCCGCCGATTCCAAGGTCAGCGGCGTTTTCATTTATCTCGAGCAGAAGGGGGCCGCCTTCGCCCTGGTGAATTCGTCCCAGTCCCCCGGCCGCCAGGCCTTCAGCGCGGCCCACGAGTACTGCCACTACCTCAAGGACCGGCTCGAAGGGCCGGTCATCGAGGGCCCCGACGTCTTCATCGACGAGGTCGTCTCGCTCTACCATCCCCGGGAGCCGTTCGCCCAGTCCTTCGCGGCCCGCTTTCTGATGCCGCCGTCGAAGGTCCGGGAGATGATCGAGAAGGAGTTCCGCTCCCAGCGCGTCCAGTACGACCAGGTCCTCTACCTGAAGCGATACTTCGGGACGAGCACGCTGGCCATGCTCCGAACCCTCCGCGCCCTCGGGGTCATCTCCAAGGCCCAGCTCGACGAGTACGCCCAGACCGATCCCGGGCCGCGCGAGAAGGAGATCTTCGGCAACAGGGCCGACGACGGCGACCATCCCGCCGGCTGGATGGGCAGGCTGAGGAAGCGGACGCAGCCGAGCGACCGGTTCAAGCTCCTCCAGCAGGAGGCGGCCCGGAAGATCGTCCGCGAGCAGTCCGCTCCGCGGCAGGTCCAGCCGACATTGCCCGAAACGGAGGAGTGACGCCATGAGCCGGACGATCCGCAGCTTGCTTTTATCCGTCTTCTCCCTCGCCGTCGTCCTCGGCGGGTATTTCCTCATTCGCTCGATGGGAGGCGGCCATGCCGCCGAGGAAAAGCCCTGGACCGTGGTCGACGAAGCCTATGTCCCGCGGGGCGCGGTCGAGGAGTTCATCAAGGCCGATGCGGAACGGCAGGGGGTGTTGCCGGTCCAGATCCGTAACTACGGCCGGGACGCCAAGGTCCTGGTCCGGTTCCGGGGAAAGCAGTTCGCCCGGCCGACCGAGAACGTCCTGAGCATGTTCTTCAAAAGCCTCGATGACTGGACGGTCGTGGACATCCGGTACAAGACCGAGTCCGAGCGGGAAGCCCAGCGGACGATCTTATATGTATTCGCCGGCGGGCAGTGGAAGGTCGGGGACACGGGAACGCTCCAAAAATAATGAAGGCTCTTCAGGCTTTTCAATTCTATTGCCCACACAAAAGCCTGAAGAACCATAATTTAAGGGCGGGTTGTACGTCAGGGAAGCCGGAAGGCGATCTTCTTGCTCTTGGAGATCGTCACCCGGCCGCCGATGGGGACGGCCATGAGGTTCCGCTCGATCCCGTGGCCGAAGTTTGAGACGGCCAGGATGGGAAGCGGCGCGCCCGCGCGCCGGCGCTTGTTCAAGTCATCACGCAGGTAGTGGACGACGAAGTCCAGGGCGTCCTTCTGGTTCTTCCGGGCCGCCGAGGTCCGCGGGTTCCCGACCAGCGAGCCGATGACGATGCCCCGGATCTTTTCCACGACATGGTGGCGGCGCAGGGCCGCGAGGAGGCGGTGGAGGTCTTCGACGTCGATATGGACGTCTTCGATGAAGAGGATGTGGCGCTTCCAGTTGAATTTCGGCGGATGGCTCCGGTTGAGAAAATTGACGAACGTGGAGAGGTTCCCGCCGATGGGGATCCCCGAGATGCGGCGGGCGGGGGGAGGGGTCAGCCAACGCCGCCCGCGGTCGACGATCTCCGCGCCGGCGAGCAGGTCCAGGATCTTCTTCGAGTTCCCCTTTCCGAGCCGGAGCGAGGGGAAGTAGATGACCGGCACGCGGGCGTGGTGGTAGACCTCGCTGAGGAGGAAGGTGAAGTCGGAGAAGCCGATGAAAACCGAGCGCCGGTGACGGATGATCCGGTAATCGGTCTTGTCGAGCTTGAACGAAAGGTCCTCGGCCCCCGTTCCTCCCGTCAGGGAGACGATCAGGTCGCACTCCCGGATCACCCGCTTGAACTCCTCGGTCCGCGCCTGGGCGGGGGCGGTGACGTGGTCGATCTCCAGGTCGCTCGAATAGAGGAATTCGCTGGTCGAGATGTCCCCGGGAGCGAGGTCGAGGAAATCGCGCAGGATGCGGGCGGTCTTGCCGACGGAACCCTTTTCCGACCGCGGCAGGGCCGTCGAGGGGGCGATGAAGCCGATTTTGCGCAATCTGGTGAGGACCATGGTTTTTTGAAGGCCCCTAGCCTAGCAGAAACACCCCCGGGCTTCAATGAAACCGGGATTTTAGTGAATCAGATAAGATCTATCCGATTGAAAATGAATTAATTACGGGTTCCCCAGTGAGCGTGGGGCAATCCCGGAGCGCTCTATTTGATCTTATCGAGCAGGGCGTTGACGCCGGCCAGCTCGGCGGCCGTGATCGCCTCGCCCTTGATCTGGATGTAGCGACGGAAGCAGTTGCCGGCCCGGTACTTGTCACCCTGGGCCAGATAGACCTTGCCCAGGCTCAGGGTCGAGTAGTCATCCAGGGGATTGGCGATGACCGCCTTCTCCCAGGCCGCCGCGGCTTCGCCGAGCTTCCCCGCTTCGCGGTAGGCCGTTCCGAGCCCGCGGAGGGCCAACCCCATCTTCGGCTCGACCTTGACCGCCTGGCTCAGGTGGGCGATCGCCTGGGTCAGGTGAGCGGCCTGCCCGTCCTTCTCGTAAGCGGCCATCTCGATCGCCCCGAGGTTGACCCAGGCCATAGCGAACTCGGGGTCGAGGGCGAGGGCCCGCTCGACGAACTCGCGGGCTTTTTCGGGCTCGCCTTTGCGGATGTAGACGATGCCCAGGTTGTCCCAGGCGTTGGGCTCGTAGTCGATCATCCCCAGAGCGTTCTCCAGGACTTCCTGGGCCTTGTCCCATTGTTCGGCCTGGATGAGGACCGTGGCGTAGGCTTCATGGAGGCTGAAGTTTCCCGGGATGTTCTTGATCGACTCGCCGAGGACCCAGATCGCCTCGCGGGTCTTTTTCTGGTCCATGAGGAGCTGGGAGAGGAAGAGGTAGCCGGGGGCGAAGTCCTTTTTCAACGCGATCAGGGCGTTCGTCTCCCGGACGCTCTCCTGGACCTTGCCCTCGTCCGAGAGGAGGATCGCCTTCTCAAGCTTCTGCTGGATGGGCAGGACGCTCTTGACGTCGTCGGCCGGCCCGAATGTCGCCTTGGGCGGGGCTATGGCCGCCGCCACGTAGCCGAGGCTGCGGAGCCGCTCGAGCGTCTGCGGGTCCGGCGTCCGCGCCGCCTGGGTCCGCATCGGGGAGCTCAGGGCTTCGGTCAGATCGGCCAACGTCTTGCGCGACGGGCCGAGGTCCGATTTCGGGGCGAGGTTCGCCGCCTCCCGGGAATCGCGGGCCAGGTCGAAGAGCTCGGGGATCGGGGTGTCGAGGAATTTCGTCGTCCCGGCAATGAAGCCCCGGACGGGGGCGCATCCCTTGTTGAAATAGGGCTCGAGGGATTCGATATAGATCGGCCGGCCCGGGAGCGCGGCACCGCCCATCCTGGCGACGAGGGACAGGCCTTGGAGCTTGTCGGGGGGGGGGCACGCCCAGAAGCCCGCAAACCGTCGGAAAGAGATCGATATGGCAGACGGCGTCCGGGATTCGCCCCGGCTTGATCCCGGGGCCGGCCAGGACGAGCGGCACGTGAAGCGTGCTGTTATAGGCGAAGTAGCTGTGGGTGAGCTCCCCATGCTCGCCCAGGGACTCACCGTGGTCGGCGGTGATCGCGACGACGGTCCGTCCCTGCCATCCCTTGGTCCGGAGGGCGGCGAAGAGCCTGGAGAGCTGAGCGTCCACGAACGCCGCTTCGCCCGAATAGGGGTCCTTGGCGAACTGGGTCAGATAGGGCTCGGGCGGGGCGTAAGGGGCGTGGGGGTCCCAGAGGTGGATCCAGCAGAACCATTTTCCCGTCCGGCCCAAGATCCAGGCCATGGCCGGATCGATGACCTTCTCCGCGCTCCTCTCCGCGTAGTTGCCCGGCGCGCCGGACGGGGCGAGGAGGGAGTCGTCGTAGACGTCGAACCCCTGGTCGAGCCCGAACCGCGAATCGAGAGGAAAAGCCCCGATGAAGGCGCCCGTGGCGTAGCCCTGGGACTTGAGATGCTCGGCCAGGGTCAGGAAGGCCGGGGCAACCTTGGACTTCGCGTTCTCGCTCACCCCATGGAAGAGGGGCGTCGTGCCGAGAAGGATGTTGGCGTGGGAGGCCAGGGTGATGGGATTGTGGGCGTAAGCGTTTTCGAACAGCATGCCGCGGGCGGCCACGGCGTCGATCGCGGGCGTCTTGACGGATTTGGAGCCGTAGCAGCCGAGCCGGTCCGGGCGGAGGGTGTCGATTGTGATCAGCAGTAGGTTCGGTGGCGGAGCGGTCGCTTGCCCCGCCGCCGATCCCGCGACGACCGCTAATATTGAAATCGCGGCGTAAATATTCCGCATCCGATGCTGTCTCATATTCTCCATTATAGATTTAAGCGCTGCCAGCCGCAACGGACCGGGGCTTCCGGGGGATTCTCTGATCGGGACGCGAATTTCCCCAGCGCGGAAATTCGCTCCTCGTGCTCGCTTCGCTCTCCTCTCCCTTTGGTCGAGGAACCATGCCCGCTCGCTGCGCTGGCCCTCTCAGGGAATCCCCCTCGCGCCCCGTAATCCCGGACACGTTCGCCACGCAATCTCTCCACATTTGATCCGCTTTTCTTTTGCCGGGCGAACTTCAACGCGATGATTTTAGATCTTTAGCGGGCGCGAGGGGGAGAGGGTCCGGGGGACATACCGAGGCGAGCGGGCATGGATTCCCAGCCGCAGGCTGGGAAGAGCGAGCCGAGGAACGAGCCGGTTTCATCGCCGGGGAAACCGGCGTGCCGCCGGACCCTCTTCCCCGGGAGGCCCATATCAATGCGTGAGCGTTGGGCGATCCCGGAGCCGTGTCTTCGTTCGGCAAAAAAAAGCCCCGCCCGGCTTGGCGCCGGGCGGGGCGTGAGCTTTCGCTCGTGCGGGTTCCGCTTCCGCTTCTACCTCAGATCTGGAACCGGATCCCGAGACGGAACACGTAGGGGTTCATGATCTCGAGGTTCTCGTGGTTCGTGGAGCTGGGCGCGGCATAGGTCCAAGCGCCCGACTTCTGGAGGTAGAACGTTCCGTAGCTGTTGTCCCGCCGGCGCAGGACCGGGGTCTGATTCAGGGCGTTGAAGAAGTCGCCCGAGAAATAGATCCGGCCCACGTCGCCGAGCTTGATAAACTTCTCCACCTTGAAGTTGATGTTCCACACGTTCGCCAGCCGTTCGCGGCCGTCGTAGCCGGTCGTCGGAATGGACCAGCTGTAGCTGTTGGTCTGGTTGGGCACGTTGTAGTTGTACAGGGAGTACGATTCCGCGACCCAACCGCCCTCATGGCCGGAGACCGTGAAGGAAACATTGGCGTCCCAGGGGAGCTGGTACATCCCCATCAGCTTGACCATCCACCGGGAGAAGAAGTTCTGGCCCGTCTTGCCGGAGTTGCCGCCCAGGGAGGTGGCCCACATCTGGCCGTCATAGGCCCACCGGTTGGTCTCGTTGCCGATGTAGTTGTCGCCCCAGTAGGTCCGCTGCGTCTGCCAGGAGAAGGACCCGTTGAGCATCCACTTCTTGGACAGCCGCTTGTTGAAGATGAAATCCCATCCCCAGTACGCGTCGCGCGCGGAGGGGTCGGCCATGTCGTTGTACGACCAGCTCGTGGACACCGTGTTGTAATCCACCAGCTTGCTGGCATAGATGGTCTTGCCCTTCGAATCCTTGGGGTCGAAGACCTGGCCCGTGGTCGGGTTGGTCAGGGAATCGGGAACCTGCCAGACCGCTTCGTAGTCGCTCGCCAGCCGGATGTGGCCCGGATCGCTCAGGGTGGGGAACATGTCGGCCGGATAGTAGGTCCGGGACCGGGAGTAGCGGCCGTAGCGGCGGTAGGAGAAGACGATCGAGCCGCTGATGTCCTGGGTGAACTGCCGCTCGAGGGACACCGTGACGTCATGGGTCAGGCTGACCTTGAGGTTGTCCCAGTCGTAGACGCCGTAGTTCTTGGTCAGGCCGAGCGGGTTGTCCCACTCGAAGCCGCCCCAGTTCGTCGACTTGTCGGTGGCGATCCGGGAGAGATCGAAGGACCCGTCCGGCAGGAACACCGGGTAGGGCGTTTGGACCGACTGGCGGTAGTTCCAGTACAGCTCCGGTTTGCTGATCTTGGCGTTGTTGTCGAAGTCGATCCAGTGGAAAGAAATCCAGCCGCCCGTCCCGGACGGAGCCCAGGCGCCGTAGCCCCAGCCCGAGCCGGGGAACAGCCGGTAGGAGGCTTTGGCGATGGTCTTGCCGTCGCCGAAGATGTCATAGGTCAGACCGACGGTCGGCGAGAAAACGGTCCAATGCTTTTGGGGCCGTTGCTCGGGCCGGGTCTTGTCGGGAAGGAACTGGTTGATCGCCTGGGCCACCTCGAGATCCATGATCTGGTTCTGGAGGGTCCACATGTTGTTGAACGAGTCCTTGTGCATATCGGTCCCCCAGCTGCGTTCCGCATCCAGGAGGGCCTCGGCGGTCTGTTCCTTGGCGTACTGCTCCTGCCAATCCGCCCGGACGCCCAGGTTGATGTTCAGGCGGCCGATGTTGATCAGGTCGCTGAAATAGCCCGAGTACCGGTCGGTCCCCGTTTGCGTCCACCAGGTGCTGCGGCCGATCGTGAACCGGGCGTACGTCGGGGTGTTGGACGGATACTGCGTCTTGAGGATGTCCCTCATGACGTCGTTCACGCCGTTCTTGTCCCAGTCGAGGGACGAGGAGTTGTAATTCCAGGTCGGGACGACCTTGCTGCCGTAGAAGTAGCCGACCGAATAGGCCGAGTTGTTGTTCATCTCGACCCCGAACTTCATCTCGTGCGACATGCCGAAGAGGCTGTCGTTGAAATACTGCAGCTGGGCGACGCCGAAGACGTGCGGCCGGCCGGAGAACCACCAGGTCTGGCCGCTCTTGCCGCCCTTCGGGCCGGCGTCATAGATGCCCTTTTCGCTGTTGTACCAGGTGTTGACGGTCATGCCCTCGTCGCCCGCCGGCCACATGCCGAACCCGGCGTCCGTGTAGCCCAAGCGGATCGAGGCGAAGACACTGTCGCCGAACATGTGCTCGTCCTGTAACTTGTAGGTGGGCGAGCCGAAGTGGTACTTGCCGTACTGGTTCCAGCCCGGGGGATACGACGTCGAGGAGCTCCGGCCGAACTTTTCCTTCTTCCCGGCCTGGACGTAGATCTCGGCGCGGTTCTGCGGGATGAGCTGGAAGTTCATTTTGAAGTCCAGGTTGGTCATGTAGCTGTCGTCCCGCGTGCCCGTGGCGACGACGGTCTTGACCTGCTGGAGGGAGTAGGAGCCCCACCACCAGATCTTGTCCTTCAGGACCGGGCCGCCGATGTTGAGGCCCATGTCCTCGATGGACTTGATGTGGTTGTAGCCCCTGACCCCGAGGTCGGTGAGGTCCTTATCGGTCAGCTTGCCCTGGAACTGCTCGTCGGTGATGTAGAACCGGCCGGCGATGCTCGTCTTGTTGCCGCCGCGGCGGGTGACCAGGTTGATGACCGTGCCCGGGGAGCGGTGCTCGACGTCGAGCGAGCCCGTGGAGACGTTCATCTCCTCGAACGAGTCGAAGTCGAAGTACCCCGGCGAGCCGCCCGACGAAAGGTCGGTGATCTGGACGCCGTCGAGCGTCCATTCCTGCGTCGTCGAGCCCTTGTTCACGAACGAGGACTGCTGGCCCGACTCGTTGCCGCCGATGTTCTCGCGGTCGATGAACAGGCCCGGCGTCAATTGCAGGACGACCCAGGGGTCGCGGGCCGTGGGCAGGCTTTGCAGCTGCTCATAGCCGACCGTGCTTGTGACCTGGGTCTTCTTCGCCTGGACCATGGGGGTCTGGGCGACGACGGTCACCTGTTCCTCGAGCGTGCCCTGTTCCATGATGATCCGCAGGTCGGCGTTCTTGCCGACCTCGATGAGGACGCCCTTTTCGGTCCGCGTCTTGAAGCCCTGCAGCTCGAGCTTGATGTCGTACTGGTTGCCCGGATGCAGGGAGATGAACCGGAAGCGCCCTTCCGAATTGGACTGGGCCGTCATCGGCGCGATAGTCAGTCCAGTCAGGGTCAGGTTCACGCCCGGGAGCGGGATGCCGTCCTTGTCGACGACAATCCCATTAATGTTGCCGGTTCTTTCCTGAGCCGTCATGGCCAGGGGAAGAAGCAGGCAGCACAAAAGGATAGAAAGCTTTTTCATTTCCCCTCCTGGAGGATGTGTTGGATGCCCAGAGCGAACGAAATCGCTCCCTTGAAAACTTCCATGGCTCGGGTGTTAGCTGCTGCTTGACCACCTCCTCGTTTGATAGTGATCATCGTTTAGTTCCCTTTATAGCAAAATCTATGCCAAAGAGATCATCAAGAAAATCCTTTGTTTTCAATATATTAGTTTAGAAAAAGCCGCTATGTGATTCAATAAATTGAATAATATCCAAAATATTGAATCGATCTGCTCCGGAGATTGGGCGAGCGCGGACGCGGATGCTCGTCGCTTTGCATCGAAGCGATCATATCCGGGGTTCATAGGGGAAGAGATCAATGATGGCATTTTTCGGCCGAATTCTTTATGATGATGTTTCCGACGAAAGGAACCGGCATGAGCTTTGAACCGAATCCGGCCGGAGGCGCGGTCAGGCTTCTCTTCGCCTTCCTGGCCTTCACCCTAACGGGGCTCCCTGCGCCGGCGAAAGCCCCTTCGATTCCGTCCCGCCCTCCCGCCCAGACGAAACCCGCGGCCCCGGCCGAAGCGACGCCGCCGGCGAAGGTCAAGGTCGCCGACCTGGCCCTGCGCTTCCGCCAGTTCATCGACCTGACGACCTACATCATCCGCGACACGGAGAGGGACGTCTTTCTGAGCCTGTCGAACGACCGCGACCGGGACCTGTTCATCGAGACGTTCTGGAAGTACCGGGACCCGACGCCCGGGACGCCCGTCAACGAGTACCGGGATGAGATCGTAAAGCGCTTTGCCGAAGTGAACAAGAAGTATAAATACCGGTCCGTCCGCGACGGCTGGAAGACCGACCAGGGACGGATCTACATCATCCTCGGGCCGCCGAAGAGCATCACGTACCTGGAAGGGGACAACGATATCTGCTCGACCGAGATGTGGTCCTATTATGGCGATCAGACCAAGGGCATGCCGCCCCATTTCGTCCTCACCTTCTACCTGTGGAAGGGCGTCGGCGAGTTCAAGCTCTACGATCCGCTGGCCGATACGCCCCTCCGGCTCTTCAACAACAGCCAGATCTACGACCCGGACGACTATCAGGCCATGTACCAAGCGATCTACGAGAACAAGCCCGACCTGGCCCAGGTCGTCCTCTCGATCGTCCCCGGCGAGATCCCCTACGGTTTCCAGCCGTCCATGCTGACCCCGACCTATATGGCCGCCATCCTGGACTCGCCCAAGAAGGGCATCGACGACACGTACGCCACCCATTTCGCCAATTACCGGGGCATCGTCAGCACGGAGTACCTGACGAACTTCATCGAGATGGACACCCAGGTGGCGATCAACCGGGATCCCGTGACCGGCCTGACGTTCCTCGATTTCGCCCTCGCCCCCAAGAAGCTGTCGGTCGATTATTACGAGCCCAAGGACGAGTACTACTGCAATTTCCAGATCGACGTCAGCCTTCGCCGGGGCGACAAGGTCATCTTCCAGTACAACAAGGAGCTGCCGTTGACGATCCCGGCGGACCGGCTGGAGGCGACCGAAAGCATGGGCGTCTGCATCACGGATTCGTTCCCCGTCATCGAGGGGAAGTCCCACCTGACCGTCCTCCTGCGGAACGCGGCCGGCAAGGAATTTTCCGTTCTCGAGCGGGATATCGAGGTCCCGGCGGCAACGGGCCGGGCCCGCCTCGGGGAACCGGTCGTGGGCTTCCGGCTGAGCGACACGCCGGCCGCGACGCACCTTCCGTTCCAGGCCGTGGACAAGCGGCTGAACGTCGACCCGAAGAACACCTTCGTCGCCGCGGACGACATCGCCTATTTCTTCAACGTCATCGACCTTCCGGCCGAGCTGTGGAAGGACGGGATCGTGGCCGTCGAGATCCGCGGCGCGCGCGCGGCCAGTCCCTTCCAGAAGAGCCTGATCCTCCCGCTCAACGGCCAGCCCTTCCGCCGGACGATGAGCCTGACCCAGGTCCTGCCCGCCCTGGAATTCCCGCCCGACTACTACGACATGTCCCTCACCCTCAAGGACGGCGCGGGCGCGATCCTCGACAAGCGATCGGGGACGTTCATCATCGCCGCCCAGAAGACGCTCTCCCATCCGCTCAACGCGGCCAAGAACTTCGCCCTGACCGGGAGCTTCATGTTCCAGTACATGCTCGCCGCCCAATTCGGACAGACCAATCAGAACGACAAGGCCGAAGCGGCCTATAAGAAAGCCTTCGAGCTCAACCCGGGCTATAAGCAGAAGATTCCCGATTATGCCGCGTTCCTCGTCCGGGCCAAGCGCTACGACGAAGCGATCGCCGCTCTCGAGGGAGTCAAGGGGGACTCCGGTCTGGCCTACTCGTACTTCCTGATCCGGGGCCAGGCCTTCATGGGGGCGGAGCGGTACGAGGAGGCGATCCAGAGCCTGTCGGCGGGGAACCGCATCTATAACAGCGACACGACCCTGCTCAACGCGCTGGGCGCGTGCTACTGGAAGACGGGCCGCGCGGAGAGCGCTTTGACCGCCCTCAACGCCTCGCTCAAGCTCAATCCGGACCAACCCGAGGTGAAGAACCTCATCCGCGAGATCGAGGCGAAAAAACGTCCCGATTTTTATTGACAACCCGGTTTTTTTTCATATCATAGGAAGTGATGCTGGCTGGAGAGGATCCTCCTTAGCCCCGCTTCCTTTTCCTTTTCAAACCTTGGCGCCTCGACAGCCAGCGCCTTCTTTTTTAGAAATCGCTGCCAGTCATCCAAATAAGCCTATTTTTTAACCAAGATCGGCGAGAAATTGGATTATTCAGATGACTGGCAGCGAATTTTATCAGCCTGAAGAGCCTTACTGGTAAGTCGAGAGGATCTTCCTGACTTTCGCGTCGCGGGCGGCCGCCAGGGCCTCCCTCATCCGGGCCAACGGCCGGCCGTTGCGGACGGTCTCCTCGAGCAGGAAATAGCCCCGTTCCTTGATTCTTGGATCGGCGAAGAATCCGCTCTCGATCCCGCGGAAAAGCGCGTCGAAGGCCGGTTCGAATTCCCGCCGCGACAGGTGCGCCGCCCCCTTGTCGACCAAGGCGTTTCCATAGGCCGGGAAGAGGGCCAGGGCCCGGTCGAGGTTGACCAGAGCGAGATCGAAGTCGCCGGTGATGACGTAGACGTTCCCCAGCGTCCAGAGCATCTCCGCTCGCGGATAGACCTTGTCCGGATTTTCGTCGAGGATCTCCAGGCAGCGGGCGGCGTTCGTCAGAACATCCACGGCGCTCTGGCGGGTGTAATAGCAGGTCGCCAGATCGTAATAGCGGCGGGCCGGGTCGTTCGGCCGGACGAAGGCGTTCGACCGGACAGCGGCGAAGATCGCTCCGAGGGCGAGGACCGCGATCGCGAGCGGCTTCCAGCGCTTCTCCCGGGCCCAGCCGACGAGGGCGGCCGCCGCGGCGCCCGCGGGGACGGCCCACAGCGGCATGGCCGGCAGGCGGTAGCGGGACGTGACGAAATAGATGATCGACGGGGCGGACAGGAGCGCGATCGCCCAGAGAAGCCCTTGGGTCCGGACGTTCCTGCGGACGAAGAGGAACAGGCCGAGGAAGGCGAAAGGGAAGATGACGGCCGCGGTG
Organism: Candidatus Aminicenantota bacterium; assembly: GCA_963848835.1. GTDB lineage: Bacteria > Acidobacteriota > Aminicenantia > Aminicenantales > UBA4085 > CAWKFB01. Next base: position 51,814 of record CAWKFB010000011.1, read on the forward strand.
GGGAAGGGGACCCGGCTCAAGACCGAGCTCCGCCACAAGCTGTACGGATCGTCGTTCCGCATGATCTCGTAGTCCATGAAAAAGACGGCGGTCTTCTTCAGGACCCGGCCGATCGCGGCGGGAACGTCGGCGAACACCTCGCCCCATGTCCGCTTCGTCCAGTAGCGGGCCTGCCCGGCGTTCGAGCTAATGTTCTCTTTCAGGACGGGCTCGCTCGTCAACACCTGCCACTCGAGCCCGGGATAGATGCGCGTCGCCCGTTCGGCGTCCCGGCTGTTGCCGAGGAACAGGTTGAGGCCCGAGTTCGCCGAGACGAGGGTCAGGCTCCGCCCGACGAGGACGTTGCGGAGGGTCACCGGCAGGAGGACCGCGGCCGCGACCGCGAGAGCGGCGGCCATCTTCCGCGGGCCGGCCCGCTTGAAGATCACTACGGCATAGAGCGGGACGAGAAGGAGGTTCGTCGGCAGGGCCAGGATGGACAAGGCCAGGACGAGGGCCGATCCGAGGTACCGCGGCCGGCCCGCCGTCCGGACCAGGAGATAGAACGAGAGGAGGGTCAGGAAAACGGCCAGAGCCGGGATCTCCATCGTCACGTCCGTGGCGACGGCGACGAAATAGAGGCCGTAGAGCGCGGCCGCCAGAACCGCGGCGAGGCGGGGGACATAGACCCGGGCGATGAGAAAGACGAGGCCGCAGCTGAGCCCGCCGAGCAGGATCTGGATGAGCTCCACGGCGACCGTGCTGTGGCCGAAGACGAGATAGATGAGGGCCAGGAAGTAGGGGTAGAGCGGCGCCTTGTAGAGAAGCTCGCCCTGCTTGATGCTCAGAACGTCTCCCGCCAGGATCTGCTGGGCCCAGCGGTCATGGAATTCGGCGTCGATGATCGGCGTCCCGGAAAAGGGAAGCTTCTGGTAGTCAAGGAAAAAGACGAGGCGGACGAGGACGGCGGCGAGGAAGATCGCGGCGAAGATGAGGATCTCTTTCCGGCGCGCCGCGTCCTCAGCCGTGCGCTCGCGGGCCGGGGCGGACTTCGGGGAAGGGCTCGGCCGCCGCGATGCCGCGGAGGCCGGTTTCCGCCTCTTCCCCTTGCCCATCGGCCGGCCTATTTCTTATCGTCCTTCTTCTCGGGCTCCTTTTTCTCGGCCGGCTTCAGGTTCTTCGCGTCTTCCTTCAGGACGTCCTTCAGCTTGAGATAGGGGATCCCCTCGGTCAGCCATTTCGGGGCCGGCTTGCCCATCAGGTAGTGGTCGAAGAATTCCTTCATCCGGACGGTGTAGTCCTTCTGGTTGGCCGCTTTGGCCAGGCCGTGGTTTTCCCCGACGTACTGGAGCATGAGGACCGGTTTGCGCAGGCGGCGGAGCGTGTTGTAGTACTCGATGCCCTGGTTCCAGTCGACCGCTCCGTCCTTGTCGTTGTGGAGGATGATGAGCGGCGTGTGGACGTTCTGGGCCCAGTAGACGGGAGAGTTGCGCTGATAGGCGTCGAGGTTGTCCCAATATCCGCCCTTGAAGCGTCCCTGGCTCGACTCGAAGATGGGCTGGTTGGCGCTTCCGGAATTGAAATAGATCGAGCTGTACATCGAGATCATGTTCGTCAGCGGGGCGCCGGCGACCGCCGCGGCGAAATCCGCCTGGGTGACCAGGAAGGCGGTCTGGTAGCCGCCCCAGCTGTGGCCTTGCAGTCCGACCTTGGACCGGTCGACGACGCCCGCAGCCACGGCGGCGTCAAGGGCGGGGAGGACGCACCACACGGCGGACATGCCGGGATCGTTGATCTTGTAGGTGATGTCCGGGATCAGGACGGCGTAGCCGTTGCTCGTGTAGACCGACTTGTTGAAGCCGTTCGACGAGGGCTGGGCGTAGCGGTTGAGCTGCTGGGACATCTTCTCGTAGTAATAGATCAGGGTCGGGTAGCGCTTGCCCTTCTCATAGTTGGCCGGGAGATAGAGGGCGGCCTGGAGCTTTCGGTCGAGCCCGCTCTTGGGGTCCATCTTGTAGTCGAGGAGCATCTGGCCGCTCGACCACAGGAAGTCCTTCTGCTGCGGATTGACCTCGCTCAGCCGGGCCGGGCTCTTGAGGCTCGCGTCCGCGACGTAGAGGTCCGGATAATCCTTGGCCGTGTCGCGGGTGTAGAAATAGGTCTCGGCCTTCTTGGCCTTCATCAGCCGGCCGTACCCGGCGTCGTCCCAGACGAGAACGACCGGGGCGGGTTTCCCTTTTTCGATCCGGACGATTCCGGATTTCTTCGTCCATTCGCCGTAAGCCGAGACATACTGCGGCTGGGAGAGGTCGTACCCGCGGGCCTCAGGGTCGAGCATGAAGATCTGCTGATAGCGGATCTGGTCCTTGAGTCCGTTGCCCGTCAGGTTGACCCCCTTCGTCCCGCCGTGGACGGGGACGCTCCAGATGTCCCAGCCGTCCGAGAGGAGGACGGCCTGGCCGTCCTTGGTCCATCCGAGGGGTCGATCGGGCGGTTGGACGATGTTGTGGTCGTCGTCCTCATCCACGAATGACGCGGGCACGTCCTTGGTGAGGTTGTACGATTTGCCCGTCGCCATCTCGTAGGCGAAATAATGGCCGTCCTGGTAGGAGAGAAGATGCGTCCCGTCAACGGAGGATCCCATGAAATTGCGGCTTTTCTTGAGGGCGAGGGTGCGGCTGCCCGTCTTCATATCGATGACGTAGACGTCCTGGTAGCGGAGACCGATGAGGCTGCCGTCGAGGTCGTAAGCCCGGGAATCCATCCCGTAGGCGAAGCGGTGCTTGGGCGCGGGCACGACCTGGCGGACCTCTTCGTCGGCGAGACGGATGAACTTCTTTTCGGCGACCCGGTACTCGGCCAGGAAGCTGAAGTTCTGGTCCGAGGACATCTGGACCTGCTGCTGGGACTGGAGGCGGGGATCGAGATAGTGCCACAGGACGAGGTCGGGAACGTCCTCATCGGCCTCCGCGGCGGCCGGCGGACCGGCGGGGGCTCCGGCCGGGGCGGCGTCGCCGCCGCCGGGCTTGGACCCTTCCACTTTCTTCTTCGGTTCGCTGATCCCGAAGAGGAGCGCGGCGAAGTCCTCGGTCCACTGGGCCGGCCGGTTCGGGCTGATCGAGAACCCGGCCGGGAAGGACTTGTCGTCCTTGGGATCGTAGACGACCTTCTGGATTCCGGCCGGCTTGGCCGCTCCGCCGGAGAAGCCTGTGAATCCCACGGCGCTGTAGAGCTTGTCCTCGAAGGCTTTATCTTCTTTGCCCTTGAGGCAGGCGAGGGCTTCGCCCTTCTCCGACCAGGAAAGGCTCTTGTAATTCGCCTTGTCGTTGTCGAGCGAGAGGACCGCGCCCGACTGCATGTCGCGGATCTCGACCCCGTTCCCTGTCTGGCCGACGGCGTCGATGATGAAGGCCAGGAACCGCCCGTATTTGTCGAAGGCGAACTCGGCGACGTTGCCGAAGGTCAGCTCCTTGCCGGTGGCGAGCTCGCGGAGGACGAGGTCGGAGCCGGACCACTTGTCTTTCTCCCGAGCCTGGCCCTCGGGGGCGTACTTGTGCAGGGCCAGCCAGCCGGGATTCTCGCCGGAGAAGGAAAAGCTCCGGATCTTCTCGTATTCGACCTTGTCGCCCTTGGCCAGGTCGACAACGAAGACCTTGGTCTGGATCGGCTGGCGCGATTTGCGGAGGGTCTTGGCCTCCTTGGCCGTCGGAGAAACCGTGAAGGCGCAGAACTTGGCGTCGTCCGAGATCGCCACCTGGCCCATCCGGCCTTCTCCGACCGGGAACTTGTACTCTTTCGTCCCCCGTGTCTGGCGGATGACGACTTCGCCGTCCCCTTCCTGCGGGGAGACGCGGTAGGCGACCCATTGGCCGTCCGGAGAGACGGCCGTCGCGCCCATCGACTTCCAGGCCAGGATGTCGAGCAGGCCGATCGGCCGGGGCGCGGCGGGGGCCGCTTGCGTTCCGGCCGGCGCGGGCGCCTGGGCCAGAACGGTTGCCGCGGTCAGGATGATCGCGGCGGCGATAACTTTGAGCGATCTCGATACGTTCATGGGACCTCCTGGAAATATGTCATAGGTTGGACATGGCGAACTTCAGATAATCGTCCCCGTCCATGAACACGAGCCCGCCCAGCTTGAAGCGGACGATGAGCTCGCCGCCCAGGGCGAAGGCCTGCCGGTTGGACGGGTCGCGGGCGAGGACCCCGCGGATCTCGGCGAAGGCCGAGCGGTAATCATAGCTGTTGATGCACAGGAAGGCGATCTGGAGATGGGGCGCCGGGTCGGGATCCGCGGCGTATCTTTGCCGCGTCGCCTCGATCCGCTTGGGCTCGACCGGTTCGGGCACCACGGGCCTGGGCCCTGCCGCCGCTTGGAGCGCGGGCAGGTCCGTGGCGGGGACCTCGTACTCGAACCACGTATGGGCGATCCGGCGGACCGGCCGGTAGGTTTTCAGCCATTTGTAAGTTTCCGCGCCGCCGCTCAGGACGCCGTAGAGGGCGTTCACGTTGACCAGGATGCGGCCCGCGACGGGGACGAAGGCGTCCGGGTCGATCTTGTAGGGGCCCGTTAAGGAGCGGACGTGACGTTCGAGGAACCTGTCGTTCTGGCCCCAGTCCAGGTTGGAATCGATCAGGAGCTTATGGCCGTTGTCGGGCCCGCCGGCGAGGACGTTGAAATAGGAAAGCTGGTGCGGGGCGATGAGCGCGGCCGAGACGGGCATCGAGACGAGGAGGGCGGCGGCCGCGATCGGTCCGGCGAGGGCGAACCGGTGCAGGGCGGGCCGGGCCTTCCATAAGCGCGCCGCGCCGGCGGCGGCGAGGATGTCGAGGAAGGGATAGATCATCAGGACGTGGCGGAGCCCGATGTTGACCCGGCTCCGCATCGCCGCGGCCAGGAAGACGGCCGCGGGGAGGAGGAGGAAGACGAGGGTTTCGCGGCTGGGCTTGCGGACCACGGCGGGAAGGAGAAGGATCAGGACGGCCAGGGGCGTTTTGAAGAGGATGGCCAGGGGAAAATAATACCACCAGCCTTTTTCGGAGTATTTCCCCATAAGATAGGCGAAGTGCCCTTCCTCGGCGTGGAGGATCTTTTGTTCGAGCGCGGAGACGAACGCGGCGGGGAGGACGCCGTTCCCTTTGAGCAAGGGCGGATGGAGATAGACGAGGTTGATCAGGACGAGGGGGACAAGAAGAAGGAGGAGAATGGCGCCGGTGGCGATCCTCCAATTCGCTTTTGGATGAGAACGGAGCGAACGGCTTTCGGCGGCGAAGATCACGACGAGCAGGGGAAGGAGAAGAACGGCCTGGATCTTCGTCGCGAGGGCGAGTCCGAAGGATACGCACAAACCCATAAAAGAGAGGGCCCGGGGCTTTCGGATGAAGACCAGGGCCGCGTAAATGGTCAGGAGGACGAAGAACGTGATCGGGTAATCCAGGCTGGCCAGCGAAGCGTGGGCGAGGACGTTTGGCGACAGGGCGTAGAGAAAGAGGGCGATGACGGCGATCGTCCGGTCGAAGAGGAGGCGGGCCATGGCGAAGAGGACGATCCCGCCGAGGAGCCCGAGGACGAGGACGGGAAGACGGAAGAGGAGGAGATGCTGCTCGGAGAAGAGCGTGTAATCCAGGCCGGCGAGCTTGACCAGGGAGGCGATGAGAAGCTGGCCGAAGGGCGGATTGTCGATCCCTCCCCCGAACGTGCCCGTCTTCCAGTACAGGTAGCCGCTCGGGATGTGCGCGCCGAGCTCGTCGCACGTGCCCGAGTTGGCCAGGGCGGCGAAGAGCCCGCCGGCCAGGAAGACGAGAAGGAGGATGACGGGGGTGAGCCTCGAGCGGGCGATCCGGTCGAGGGCGGCGAGAAAGGGCGAAGGGGGAGGAACCGCCGCTTTAACGTGTTTCTTTTTGGACATATACGAATTCGGGGGACAGTATACGTAATTCCCGGATTTTTGTTAATCGGCTTCGGGATCGCCCATAAGCTCACGGCCAAGACGCGGGGCTTCCGGGGGCTCCCTGATCGGGACGCGAATTTCCCCGGCGCGGAAATTCGCTCCTCGTGCTCGCTCCGCTCTCCTCTCCCTTCGGTCGAGGAACCATGCCCGCTCCGCTGCGCTGGCCCTCTCAGGGAACCCCCTCGCGCCCCGCAATATCGGACGGATTCGCCAAAATGTCTATCGTACTCTCACTCCTGCGCCGCAGCCGATTTCGTGTATCATGGTGCGATGAAGCTCGTTTCGTGGAACGTCAACGGACTCCGGGCCGTCCTGCGCAAGAATTTCCTCAGATATCTCGAAAAAGAGAATCCCGACGTGATCTGCCTCCAGGAGACCCGCTGCGGCCCGGACGACGTCGATCCCGTCCGGCCCGACGCTTACATGACGTTCTGGAATGATGCGTCGAGGAAAGGCTATTCCGGGACGGCCGTCTTCACCCGGCCGCGGCCGCTCCGGCACACGATCGGCATCGGCGTCGCTGCCCATGATCGGGAGGGAAGGGTCCTGACGCTCGAGTATCCCCGTTTTTTCCTCGTGAACGTCTATGTCCCGAATTCGCAGCGGGAGCTCACCCGCTTGGACTATCGCAGGCGCTGGGATCGCGCTTTTCTCCGCTTTTTGAGGGATCTGGACCGCCGGAAGCCCGTGATCGTCTGCGGCGATTTCAACGTCGCCCATACGGAGCTCGATCTCGCCCGCCCGAAAGCCAACGTCGGGAACCACGGCTTCACGCCCGAGGAGCGGTCCGGCTTCAGCGCCCTCGTGAAGGCCGGCTTCCTCGACGCCTTCCGCGAGTTCGAGCCCGGCGGCGGCTGGTACACCTGGTGGAGCCCTCAGCCCGGCGTGCGCGAGCGCAACGTGGGGTGGAGGATCGACTATTTCCTGATCTCGAAGCGGCTTCGCCCCCGGCTCGAGAGCGCGTTCATCCGGCCCGAAGTGCCGGGATCGGACCACTGTCCGGTCGGCATAATTATTGCTCCGTGATCTCCCATCGCTCTCAAGGGGAACCCGAGCCGGTTCGTTCCTTTCCCGAAGCGCCGACAATTCCTCCCATGTTAGTTGGGAGGCAGGAGGGAGAAGATCGATAAGGGAATTCGGGGGCGCTTCGGGCATTCCGCCCTCCTGATGTTCGCTTATGGGTGATCCCTCCGTTCCTTTCCCGAAGCGCCAACGAATCCTCCCATCTTAGTTGGGGGGCAGGGGGGAGAAGATCAATAAGAAAATTTGGGGGCGCTTCGGGCGGTTTTTCCGAGTCGCCCATCGCTCGTTTGAGTCGACCTCTCGGGCACCCTTCCGGACTCTGGAGTATAATGAGCTGACGAAGGAGGCCGCGATGAAGAAAACGGTTTTCGCCCTCGCCCTGATCGTCTGCGCGATCGGCTCCGCCGCGGCCCAATCGAAGCCCGCGGCGCCGACGACGCGGGAGATGAACCTCCTCTGCTGGCAGGAGTTCGGCGAGCTCGTCCCGACCCGGATCACGACCGTCCTCGTGCCGATGGGCTCGCTCGAGCCGCACGGCGTGATCCCGAGCGGCACCGACAACCTCGCCCCGGAGGCGATGGCCCGCGACATCGCCGAGCGGGTGAATGCCCTCATCGCTCCCACGCTCAACTACGGCCTGACGGCGGCGATGAAAGCCTATCCGGGCGCGGTCTCGATCGCCGAAAGCGCCTATGCCGCCTTCGCCGAGAGCCTGCTCGAGAACCTGGCCGACGATCACTTCAAGAACATCATCGTCCTCAACGGCCACGGCGGGAATACAGCCGTCCTGAACGCCGCCGCGACCAAGGTGGCCAATGCCAAACGCGTCCGGATCCTCGTCGTCAACTGGTGGACCCTGGCCGACGACCTGACCAAATCGGTCTTCGGCGAGAACGGCGGGCACGCCGGAAACAACGAGACGGCCTATGTCCAGGCCATCGTCCCGAACCACATCCATCCGGAGCGCTACGTCAAGGAGATGGCCGCGCCCAACCCGCCGGCCGGTGCGTATTTTACGGCGCCCGTGACTTCGACGATCGGACTTTACGAGAAGGGACAGGGATATCCGACGTTCCGGGCCGACCAGGCCAAGGAGTATTTCCGCAAGGTGAACGACAAGGTCGCCGCTCTCGTGTTAGACGTCATCAACAAATGGGACATGGCCGGCGTATATAAATAGGATGACGACCTTTCATAGTCTCCCGCCCGCCGGGAAGCTCCGGACACCCGGGATCGCGATCGTCCTGATCGCCGCGGCCCTCGCGGCGGCGTGCGGCCCTCCGCCCGCGGTCGCGCCTCCCGCCCCGCCGGCCGAGCTGACGGTGAAAGCGGCCCGGGCCGAGGGAGAGTTCAAGCGCGGCTGTTATGACGGGTTCAGGACCGCGATCGAGCTCTACGGCTCGCTCTATGCCGAACCGGCGATGCGCCGCGCGGTCGCATTCCCGTACGTCCGGGCCCTGCTCCTCATGATCGTCCGCGAGCGGGAGCTGGGCATTCTGAACAACGCCTACTACGATAAGGGCGTCGCCCTCATCAAAGAGAATCCGCCCCTCGCTCAATTCCTGCCGCTGTTCGAGACCGCCCACTCGATGACGATCCAAACCAAGGGGGTCATCCAGGATTTCGTCGGCGGGTTCTTCGCCCGGCCGATCGACGACATCAAGAAACAAGCTGCCTTCGAAGCCGACCTCAAATCCAAGACGTCCATCGAGGATTTCTACGCCTATCTCTACGCGGCGTTCTACCTCGGAAGCGGCGGATACGGGGGCGGGGTCAAGCGCGAGGACCTCGATGCCCTGATCAAGGCTTACCCCGATTCGATTTTGATGCGCTACAAGGATGCCGTCTTCCCGCCGCCGAACGCGGAGAAGATCGGGACGCTTGTCGCGGCCGATCCCCGGTTCTTCGAGGGGTATTATCACCTCGGCGATATCAGCTTGCGCGGGGGCAAGCTCCTCGAAGCTGAAAAGAATTATCTGAAGGCCGAAGAGGGGCTCGCGGCTTCGCCCCAGGTCAACGTCCTGCTCGCCAGCATCTATTTCGCCACGGAGGAGTTCGACCGGAGCCTCGAATATTACGACCGGACGCTCGCCCTTTCGCCGGAGTACCGGGACGCCCTCCTGGGCAAAGCCCTTTGCCTGAGCTACCAGCACAAGTACCCGGAGGCGATCGAGATCCTGAACGGCCTCATCAAGCTCGGTTTCTATCTGATCGGCGAGGCCAATTACTGGCTGGCCTGGAACGAGCATGAGATCAAGGACAACGCCGCCGCCCAGCTTCATATCGAGGAATCCAAGAGCCGCCTGCCCACGAACTCCGAGGTCTTCGGCCTGGCCGGGACGATCGTCATGGAAAGGGGCGAGTCCGACCGGGCCGAGCGCGAGTTCGTCGAAGCCCTCAAATATAACGCCGCGAACATCGAGGCGCTCTTCGGGCTCGGCCGCATCGCGGCCGTCAAGCTCCGCTGGGCCGACTCCGCTGGGCAGTTCGAGAAGGCAGCGGCCGTTCTGGCCCAGGCCGAGGCGGCGGTGGCGGCGAAGATCGAGGAGATCCGCGCCGCCGACATGGCTCCCGCGCGTAAGGAAAGGCTTCTGGCCAAGAAGGAGCAACAGCTCAAGGTCAACCAGACCACCCGGGCCACCGCCTGCTTCGAGGCCGCGATCGGCTTTGCCAACGCCGGGAACGCCGTCAAGGCGGCCGCTTTCGCCAAGCGGGCCGCCGAGCATCCCCAGTACAGATCCGCCGCCGCCGAGCTCCTCAAAAAAATCAAATAAATAATTCGGTGCCAGAATACTCAATCACCGAATTATCTTCGGGCGGATTAACCTCATAATTCCATAATTCCGTACCCGAATACTCAATCACTAAATTATTCCCCCCGAGAGCGCTTCGTTTTGCGACCTGTCTGGAGAAGTTGCGCCGGCGGCGAATTAAGTGATTGAGTATTCTGGCACCAAATTCAGATCGGAAACGGGTCCTCCGAATTAAGTGATTGAGTATTCTGGTACCGAATTCGGGTACCGAATTCGGAGGTACCGAAATAAACAGCGCTCGTCGGCGGGGCGTATTATAATTCGGAGACCGGAGTCCCAACGCATGATCGAAGAAGCCGCCGTCATTTCCGCCTGCCTTCAGGGGGCGGGGGAGGAGTTCAAGGCCGTTGTGGACCACTACAAAGCGCCGTTCATGGCCGCCGCCGTCAATATCCTGGGAAACCGCGAGGATGCCGAAGACGTCTGCCAGGAGACCTTCATCCGGGCCTATCGATATCTCGGAACCTACGATCCCGCCCGGAGCTTCAAGAATTGGATTTTCGCGATCCTCTATCACGGGTGTCTCGACGTGATCAAGAAGAAGCGCCGCTTCCGGGCGGCCGAGACGCGACTGAAGGCGGAGATCTCCGCGCCCGCGGCCCGGCGGCCGCAGGAGCCGGCTCCATCGCGGACGATCGGCGAGAGGATCCTCGCCCGGCTGAGCCCGAAGGAGAGGACGGCGGTCGTCCTCTGGGCGAGCGAGGGATTCACCTCGGCCGAGATCGCCGGGGTCCTCGGCTGTTCGGCCTCGACCGCGCGGGTCACCTTGTTCAACGCCCGCAAGAAGCTCAAGACGTATTTGGAGAACCATCATGGGTCATTCTGACAGGCTGCTCTTTCTGGCCCGGCTCGTTCCCTTCGGGGCCTGGAAGGACGTCCTGTTCGGGCGTCATTTCGAACGCTGCCCCGAATGCGCCGCGCGCCTTGCGACTCGCGAGGAGGCCCGCCGGCTCCTTGTCGGGGCGGAAGAAGTGGGAGATCTCGACGGGATCTGGCCGGCGGTCTGCGCCGCCATCGCCGCTTCCGGGCCCGGGCCGGGGCATCCCGTCGCCGCGGTGCGGGTCCGGATCCCCGCCTGGCGATGGCTGACGGCCGCGGCCGGCCTGGCCGTGGCCGTCCTCCTGACCTGGGGGACCGTCCGCTTTTTCCAGCCGGGTCGCGGCCTGGCCGGATTCGAGGTTGCGAGCGTGGCCGCATCCATGGCCGGATCCGAGAGCCTGGCCGGCGACGTGGAGCTCGCCTACGTCCGGATCGACAATGAGCCGGCCCGGACCATCGTTTATAAGCCGCACGACGCGAACCTGGTCCTGATCTGGGCCGGGCGGAATTGAGAGAGGGGGAATCCAATGACGAAATCAGCGAGGATCGTGGTCGGGGGAATCATGCTTTGGTGGCTCGTCGCCGGGGCGTCTCCGCTGCTGTCCCAAACGGAGCCCGCGCCGGGCGCTCCGGCGGCGCGTTACGCCAAATGGCTCGATGAGGAGGTCGTCTACATCATCTCCCCGAAGGAACGGGACGTGTTCCTCAAGCTCGGGACGGATAAAGAGCGCGATCTTTTCATCGCTTCTTTCTGGAAGCAGCGCGATCCGAGCCCGGCAACGTCCGAAAACGAGTTCAAGACGGAGCACGCGCGCCGCTTTGCCTACGCCAACGAACACTACGCCGAGGGCGGAGTGCCCGGCTGGAAGACCAAAAGCGGCCGCGCTTATATCGTCTTCGGGGACGCGCTCCGGCCGGCCGGCTGGCGGATGAAGATGTCCGTGATCGAAGGCGTCCGGACAGGCGCCGCCGAGCCTCCCAAGGCAGTGACGTCCTCGAACCTGCGCTATGGCTTGACCGCGAGCCTCCAGACCGAAGTCGGGGTAGCCGAGGCGCTCAAGCAGATCGAACGGACGTTCAATTTCGGCTCGGCCCGGATGCTGACCGAGGCCGACTTCCAGTGGCTCTCGGCCAAGCCGGAGAAGGATTTTCATCTCTTTCGGCTCGATGGAAAGGAATACGCCGTCTTCGTCACCCCGCTCGATCCGCGCCGCGGGACAAAATATCGCCTCGAGGTCTATGAGCAGGGGGAGAAAGGGAAGAAGACCAACCTCCTCGACACGGAATTCGCGGCTCAGGAGAAGGCGACGACCGTTTTCGGATTCGAGGACTCCAAGGGCACTTCCTACTTCCTGGCCTTCCAGATGCTCGGCTGGCTGGGCGAGACGATGGTCGACGGCAAGCTCGTCCAGCTGCCGATGGCCGGACAACCGCCCCTCGGCGCGGGAGGCGAACCCATCCGGGCCGTCGGGGAAGTGAAGCCTCCGCGGCTCATCAAACAAGTCGATCCCGTCTACCCAGAGATCGCCAAGCAAGCCCGGGTCGAGGGCGTCGTGATCCTCGAAGCGACGACCGATATCTTTGGCCGGGTTCAGAACATCAGGGTTTTGCGCTCTATCCCTCTCCTCGACCAGGCCGCCATCGACGCCGTCCGCCAGTGGGTGTATGAGCCGATGGTGATCGAGGGAAAACCGCGCGGCATGGTCTTTACCACCACCGTCCGATTTACCCTCGACGCAAAGCCGGGCGAAATCGAGGGCGGCCGCATCGAGCGGGTGCTTCCCGTCGAGCGTTCGGCGCAGGTCGTTGGGGGTGTCGTCGGCGGCGTCGTGGGGGGCGTCATGGGGAGCTCCGGCGGCACGACCCCGTATGTGAAGATCATGGCCGACGGCGTGGCTCCGAGGCTGCTCAAGCAGGTGGATCCAATCTACCCTGAGGTCGCCCGAAAGGCGCGAGTGGAAGGCTTCGTCATCCTGGAAGCGGCCATCGATATCTATGGCCGGGTCCAGAGCATCAAGGTCCTTCGCTCGATTCCTCTCCTCGATCAAGCCGCCATCGACGCGGTTCGGCAGTGGGTCTATGAACCGGTCGTTATAAACGGTAAGCCGATGACCATTTCGTTCACGGTCACGGTCCACTTCACGCTCGACGGAATAGCGAAAACCGAGCCCGTCGGCGGAGTCGTGGGCGGAGTGCTCGGCGGAGTTGTCGGAGGAGTCCTCGGAGGCGTCGAAGGGGCGGAGCCAAAGCTTGTCAAGAAAGTCGACCCCATCTATCCCGAAAAAGCGAGACAGGCCCGCGTTGAGGGGATCGTCGTCCTCGAAGCGACGATCGACGCCCAAGGGAAGGTGACGAACACGCGGATCCTCCGCTCCAATCCTCTTCTCGATAAAGCGGCGTCCGACGCCGTGAAGCAATGGATCTATGAGCCCATCATGAGGGGGAACAAGGCCGTGCCGGCGACATTTACCGTGACCGCCCGGTTCAGGCTCGACGAAAATACGAAGGGCGAAGTGATATGGGGGGAGAGTGGAGGGGTCGTCGGCGGAGTTGCCGGCGGCGTGGCCGGTGGCGTTGAGGGCGGAACGCCCGAACCCGTCCGGGCGACCGGGAACATCCAACCGCCTAAGAACCTGCTACAAATCGACCCGACCTATCCGGAGGCGGCGAAGAAGGCCAGCGTCGAAGGGATCGTCGTTTTAGAGGCCGAAACGGATATTTATGGCCGCGTGGCGAGCATCAAGGTCCTGCGCTCGATCCCGCTCCTCGACCAGGCCGCGATCGACGCCGTGAGGCAGTGGGTTTATGAGCCGCTCTTGATCAACGGCAAGCCGCGGAGCTGTATCTTCACCGTCACGGTCCGCTTCACCCTGAAATAATTCGGGAAATAATTCGGGGGACAGTATACGCAATTCCCGAATTCAAGATTGGGGCGGGAATTCGGAATTAAGGTGCCAGTCAACTTAATTCCCGCTGATGCAAAATCCATTGTCTTGAAACCATATTTTTGGAATTAAGATGACTGGCACCTTAATTCCCCCGAATTCTATTTGATCGTCGTTTGGGCGGGCGGCAATTTCGAATAATCGAGCTCCGAGCCCAGCACGCTGTGCGGAATGGAGTAAACGACCATCAGCAGGATCGCCGCGGCGACCACCCCGGCCCGGCCCGGCTTTCCCTTTCGCATCAGGAACAGGGCGATGAGCCAGCCGACGAAAGCGATGAGGGTCTTGTTGTCGGTCAGGTCAAACCCGAGCGGCACGCCGGACCAGAGCACCCCGAAGCTGAACTTCTGGACGAGAGGGCCGAGGATGAACCCGCCGATGAAGATCGTGACGGCGGTCCAGTTGGCGAAGCGGCGGTAATCCACGGTGACCGGCAGGGCGGCGAGCAGCGCGCCCGCGCCGATGGAGGCGAGAAGCCCCATCCAGGCCAGGTTCCCGAGCATGTTCGTCATCATAAGCTTGGGCATCCCGACGATCTTGATGACGGCGAACGGGACGCCGGCCCCGACGACGAAAAGCAGAAGACCCGGCAGGGGCTTGAGCTTCGGCCAATCCACGGATTTCTTCCCGAAGGCGGCCAGCCCGGCGGCCGTGGACAGGAGCATGGCCAGGAACATAATGATGATATGGGGGATGAGGACCCAGTTCGGGACGACGCCCTTGAAGCGGATGACCACGGGCTTGTCGCCGCTGAGGACAACTTCCTTGTCGCCCTTCGTCAGGACGACGCGGTAGGCGAGCTTCCCGGCGGCGGGCTGCTTCGGCAGGCTGGCCCCGAGCGCGCCCTGGCCCCGCTCGAGCGGAAGGCGCGTCCAGGGATCCTGGGTCTTGTAGCGCATGTATTCGAGATAGCCGCCGATTTCACCCGGAATGCCGCGCAGCTTCACCTCGCAATCGGCGACGTTTTCGGCGCTCCGCGGGAGCCGGGCCGTGACGGCCTGCCCGTCGACGACGGCTTGGGCGCGATACGGATACGTCGGCCCAGTCAGACGCTGATAGAGGGCCGCGCCCAGCGTGATCAGGACGGCCAGGAACCACAGAACGTACCTTTTCATCTCTCTCGTCCTTTCCGAACCGACTCTCGATCGATCAGTTCTTGATGTCGATCCCGCCGAAAATGGCCGTGGCCTTGACGTAGAGCGTCGCCTTGACGTCCGCCTCGGCGACGGGAGCGCGCTTGTCGTCCACGCCGCCCAGGATGGGCACGGCGTCCACGACGAGCCGCCAGTTCCGCGGGACGCGGAGGTCGATCCCGCCGAAGATCGCGGTCAGCTCGAGCGTCGCCTTGCCTTCGGCGAGCGTCGCTCCGGTCAGGTCGAGCTCCGCCCCGCCGAAGAGGGCCGTCGCCCGGCCGCCGCGGAAGGCCGTCGACTCGATCCGGCGCTTCTGGCCGGAGAACATGCCGACGATATCCACGTCGCTTTCCTTGACGCCGGGGACCTTGTCCGACCCGCCCTCGTGATGCCGGAAAGCCGGCCGGACGAGCAGCCACAGGCCGACGAGGATGATGGCCGCGGGCCAGATGTAGTTCCAGATGTCCTCGCCCAGGAGGTCGAACTCCATGGCCAGGAAGACCCCGCCGAGCAGGAAGAAAAAGAGGGCGCTGCCGATCCTCCGGAACCCGTTCGAGATGAGGATCGAGATCCCGATGAGGAAGAAGATGACTGGCCAGTACCGGGAGATCATCGTCCCGAAATCGAACTCGCCCAGCTGGTCGAGAAGGAAAAGCCCGCCGATGACGATGAGGACCAGGCCGGCGAAGATCCGGCCGGAATGACCGTGGACTCTGGACATCTCTTTCTCCTTTCCCTCAGGATTTTATCAATTATATCAGAAAAAGCGCCTGAAAACCGGGCTATAGCCGGCGGATGTTCATCCCCCCGCTGACCTCGAGGATGAGTCCCGTGGAATAGCCGAACGCCCCCGCGGCCAGGGCCGCGACGGCTTTCCCGACGTCCTCGGGGAGTCCCCAGCGGCCCTGCGGCACGAGCCCTTCGCCGATGAGCTTGTCGTATTTTTCCCGGACCGGGGCGGTCATGTCCGTCTTGATGATCCCCGGCCGGACCTCGTAAACGAGAATCCCCGAGCCCGCCAGACGGTCGGCGAACGTCCGGGCGGCCATGCTCAGCCCGGCTTTGGAGACGCAGTATTCCGCCCGGGCGATCGAGGACGCCTCGGCCGAAATCGAGGTGATGAAGATGATCGTCCCCCTCCCGGCCGCCGTGCCGGCCATGATCCGGGCCGCTTTCTGAGTCAGGAAGAACGGGCCGCGCAGGTTGACGGCCATGAGCCGGTCGAAGCTCTCGGGCGTCGTTTCGAGGATGTCGCGTCTCGTTTCGGGCGCGACGCCGGCGTTGTTGACCAGGAGGTCGAGGCGCCCGAAGCGGGCCAAGACGGCCTGGAGGAGGCGGTCATGTCCGCCGAGGTCGGCGACATCGGCGGGAACAGCCAGGAACTCCCCGCCGCCGGCCTCCACGGCCGCTTTCACTTCGAACAATCCGGACGCCGTATTCTCCGGCTCGAAAACGATGTCGCAGCCCGCGACGGCGAAGCCTTGCCGGGCCAGCTCGAGGGCGATGCCCCGCCCGATCCCGCGTCCGGCGCCCGTGATCAACGCGACCGGCTTGTCGGTCATGTTCTTCTCCCCGGGGAGCTGCGTTCCCTCTCGACTCCCTCTTTATCGGACGATCCGGTCGTTCCGGAAGTCGTCCCAGACGCTCTCGAACCAGGCCTCGTCCTTGGGAATGGGCCGGACAGCGACCCATGTCTTCCTCGTTTCGCCCGGCCCGGCGTAGGCGATCTCGAGGATCTGATCCTTTCCCGGGCCGCCTTGGCCGGCGGGCTTGTATCTCCAGCGATCCTCGATCTCGGGGCAGGGCTTCTCCCCGGCCGGATCGAGTACGAGGTAGGAGCCTCGGCTCGTTCCGCCGCGAAGGAGGTATTCCTTGATGGCTTCGAGATAAACGGCGTGCGTCAAGGCGAGGTCGAGGGCCTTGAACGCGGCGGGGAGGTCGGCCGCCGACCCGACGCGGGCGTTCTTCCGCAGGTATTCCAAAAGAGCCCAGGCGGCTTCGACCTCATCCCCGATCGTCCGCGGGTCGCGGACGTGGGCGCCGGCCCGGGACATGCGGGCCCGGAGCTCCGTCACGGCCCGGTCGATCCGGGCCGTCCCGCGGACCCGGGGATCGACCATCCGCCGGGCGAGGTCCATCGTCTCGGCGATCCGCTCTTCGGCCGCGCCGCGGAACTCGTCCTCGGAGAGAGGCCGCTCGGCGCACCGCGCGGCGATGTATTCGGCGGCCCGCAGGCTTCCGACCTGACCGGCGTTCAAGGCCGATCCGCCCGGCCGGTAGACGCCGTGCGTGCCGTTGACTTCGCCGACGGGGAAGAGCCGGCCGATGCTCGATTCCCACCAGATGCTCGCCCGCAGCCCGCCGTTGTTGTGCTGGGCGCACACCGCGATCTCGAGGCGCTCCCGCTCGAGGTCGATGCCGTGCTCCTTGTACACCGCGATGGCGGGCGCGTTCATGTGCCGGAGGCGCTCGATCGGCGTCGCCTGCCTGGCGCCCGAGCGCTCGAGATATTCCCGCGCCTCGGGGGCGAGGACGTCGAGAGTGAAGCCGGCCGGGCCTCCGCAAGGGCCGGGATTGCGGGTGAAATCGAGGAAGACGCGCCTGCCTCGGACGACCCTCTCTCGATGGACGGCCAGGTCGATGAGCGAGGACCCGTAGTCCGCGATCTTCCGCGGATCGAACGGCCACTGATAGCCCTTGAGGAAGATCGCCGTCGCCAGCCGGCCGAGGTCGGGAAAGACGTCGCTCAGGAATTCGCGCTCATCCTTCCCGCGAGGATCGGTCGAGACGTAACGGGGGATGACCTGCTGAAACGTCCCCGAGAGATTCCAGCGGAAAGCGGTCGAGGCCAGTCCGAACTGCGATTCCGTCAAATTGTGGGCGACCGCGCCGATCTCGAGGGCCAGGCCGTGACCGCCCGTCTGAGAAGCGGGGTAAACGGAAGAGGCGTACATCCCGGCCGGGCCTCCCGTGCCGAGGAGGACGTTTGTCGCGTTGAAGACGACGAAGGCCGGCCCGGCCGGGCGGAGCCGGCTCGCGTCGAGGGCGATCGCCCCGATGACCTTCTTCTCGGATCCCGTTCCCGCGGTGAGGAGGCCGACGACGGGATGCTTGTCGAAGACGGGGATCCGCATCCGCCGGACTTCCCGAGCCAGGGCTTCGCACATCAGGCGGGAGGTGAGCGGCCCGGCCGAGGTCGCCCGCTGGCGGGGATCATGGTCGGTCTTGTATCCGACGAAGGCGCCGTAGCGATCGCGGGGGAAAGGGACGCCGAGGCCGACGAGCCGCTCGAACGCGCGGACCGATCCGGCCGCCTCGCACAGGGCGATGTCGCCGTGCATCGCCCCGCCGCCCCACAGGTCGCGGGCCATGTCGTATGGCGAATCGGGACGCCCTCCGGCGAGGGAGAGCTTGTAGTAAGTCTGCTTGTCCGAGCCGGCGTTCCGCGACGTTCCTCCGGCGAAGTCCTCGGTGACGATGGCGACGTCGCTCCGGCCGAGCTCGCGGAGGGCGACGGCCGCGCTCAGGGCCGCGGCGCCCGATCCGACGACCAGCGTGTTGACCGAGCGGAGGGGCCAGGCCCGGCCGCCGACGCGGATCGTCGAGGTCTTCATTTCAATCGCTGGTGACGATGAAGAAGGGTTTTTGCTGGAAGCTCTTGAACAGCGGGCGGAGGCGGTCCCGGTCATAGTACTTGTCCACGTCGATCGTCTTCTTCCGGCTCGTCACGATCTCGACAGGGACATGGTCGTATTCCCCGTTGTGGAGGCAGACCATCCGGCCCGACTTGTGGTCCATGATGAGGTCCAGGGCGGTGTTGCCGTAGGCCATGGGAACGATCGAGTCGACCGCGTCGGGGTCGCCGGAGCGGACGAGGTAGCTCAGGCGCTGGGTGATGACGTTGATCCGGCGGCCGTTGTTGTAGTTTGGCGAGAGCTCCTTCAGCTTCTCTGAGATGATGTCGCCGATGCCGCCGAGCTTGCGGTGGCCGAACATGTCCTTTTCGTCGCTGGCGAAGATCATCTCGCCCCCATCGAACATCGCCCCTTCGGAGACCAGGACGACCGCGTAGCGGCTGGGATTCGCGTTGCGGTCGGCGGTCAAGAGCTCGCACAGCCGGTCCATGCTGAACTTCGCTTCGGGGATCACGCAGCGGTGGGCCGCCCCGGCCATGGTCGGCAGGAGGGCGGTGAACCCGGCGTAGCGGCCGAAGATCTCGACGACGAGGAACCTCTCGTGCGATCCGGCCGTGGTCCGGAGGCCGTTGATCATGCCGATGGTCCGGGTCAGGCAGGTGCTGAATCCGATGCAGTAGTCCGTGCCGGGGACGTCGTTGTCCATGGTCTTGGGGATGGCGATGATCTTGACGCCCTTGTGATGGAGCTCGACGGCGTAGCTCAGGGTGTCGTCGCCGCCGATCGGAATCAGATAGTCGACGCCCAGGTAGTCGAGGTTTTTGAGGACCTCGGGGGTCAGATCGTTGAACTTGTCGCGGTACCCGTCCCGGAGGTGGGCGGGGACGTTGACGTCGGGGACGCGGCTCGGCCGCGTCCGGGAGGTGTGGATGAAGGTTCCTCCCGTCCGTCCGGCCCGGTTGACGATGTCCTCGGTCAGCTTGAAGCAGTGCTCGGTGTGGTCGATCTTGGGATCGCGCTGCATCTCGACGAGGCCCGCCCAGCCCCGCTTGATGGCGATGACCTCGTAGCCCTCGTGGAGGGCGCGGAGGGTCACGCCCCGGATGGCCGGGTTGAGGCCGGGGACGTCGCCTCCCCCGGTCAGGATGGCGATCGTGCCTCTTTTCGTCTTCATATGCGTCATGGGTTCTCCTTGGGCGCGCGTCCCGACGCTGGGACGCCGCGAATGTGACCTTCTATTATATGAAAAAACCGGGGACCGATGCATCCCTATTGTTGTCCCCCTTTGAAAAAGGGGGATTGAGGGGATGCGCATTCCGTTCCTTTATTATTAAATTTTTAGGAACGGAATACTTCCAGGGGGCTGGCGCCCCCTCGGCGCTTCGCTGACCCCCGATGCGTGTTGCGTTTCTTTTTTTTCCTAAATCCTTAGAAACGCAACACTTCCAGGGGGCTGGCGCCCCCTCGGCGCTTCGCTGACCCCCCTTGGGCAGGGCTTGCGGCCCTGCCCAATAAACCATCGGAAATGTGCCCTGCCCAAATGAATCAAAAGAGATGGAACTTGCCCTCAAAGAGGGGAAACCATAGAAAAGCTGAAGAGCCTATTTGATTTTGTAGACCTCTCGGTCCCGGATGATGCATCCGGTCGGTTGGCCGGACCGGAGGAGGTCCGAGCAGCCCGAGCAGGCGACGCAAACCTTCCGCGCGTCGAGCGCCCCGGTCGACCTCAGGTCGCGGGCGAAATCGGGATAAGCGAAGGCGAGCCGTCCCAGCCCGATGAGCGACGCGCTGCCTTCGGCGATCACGCCCGAAGCGACGCCGGGCGCGAGCGCGCGGAGCCATGAAAAACCCGTTCCGACGACGGGAAGGCCGGGAAAGGCCTTTTGCATCGTTCCCGCGATCCGGGTGAGCCGGGCCACTCCTTCGAGCGGATGCTCGTCGGGCTTTGCGCCGCCCGCGGTCGGCCGATCGAACGGCCGTCCGAAATGGGATTGATAGGCCGGGATCCCGGCTGTAACGTTCAGGACCGATAAGCCTTCCATCGCCAGCCGCATGACGAGCGCGAGAGGCTCGCCGAGATCCTCTTTCTCGCCGCCGGGTGCCGCTCCACCTTCCTCCGCTCCGAAGCCATATGGGTGCGGGATCGCGTCGAAGACACCCAGCCGGCTGCCCAGGATGAGCCTAGGGAAGCGCTCATGCGCGGCCGATACCGTCTCGACGAGGAAGCGCACCCTGTTCTCGAGCGGCCCTCCGTAGCGGCTGTCCGTTCTCATCCGCGCGGCGAGGAGCTCACCCAGAAGATAGCCGTGACAGGCCTTGATGTCGACGCCGTCGAATCCCGCTTCGACCGCCCATCCGGCCGCGTCGAGGAAGACGCGCTCCAGCCGGTCGAGCTCGGCGTCTGATATCACGGGATCCTCGGGCCGGATTCCACGCAACGGATCGAGGAAGGGATTATGCTGGGCGATTATGGGGCGGGGGAGGCCGTCGGGTTTCGAGAAGCGGCCCGAGTGAGTCAGCTGGAGGATGAAGAGGGGCGCTGCGTTTTCCGCTCCACTCGAAGCCGCCGCTTCACGCGAGGCCTCGACCAGCCGCTTGAACGATCCGACCGTTTTCCCGGTCAGCATGAGCTGATGGGGATTCGAGCGGCCCTCCCGCTCGACGGCCGTCGCCTCGAACCAGATGAGGCCGCAGCCTCCGGCAGCGAAGCGGCGGTAGCGGCGGAAGGTCAGCTCTCCGGGCGCGCCGTCGTCTCCGCCGTCCGCGCCCTCCAAGGGATGGACGACGAGCCGGTTCTCGAGCCGGCGCCCGCCGGGGAGGATGAGCGGCCGGAATAACGGTTCGACGTCTTCGCGATAGGGGAGGCTCAGCCCGAGATCCGAAGCTTTTGCGGCCAGGTCGGCCCGGCCCTTCAGATGAAAGCGCTCGTGCCGGCTCATCCAAGTGTCCCGTCTTATGAATACGTTATCCGTTGTGCGTCTCCTTAAGTCGGGAGTTATTCATGGAATTGACGAGACGCACAACTCTTCGATGATCTTACGGACGGCCTCGAGATCGCGTTTGACCCGCTCGGCGCAGACGGCGGGCCAGCGGAGCCGGTCCAAAGCGGCCAGCTTCTCCCCGTCCACGAGGGCTTGCGTCCGCCGGGCCAGCTTGAGGAGGGAGCAGAGCTCTCCGACTTCGAGGTCGGGGAAGCCGGCGCGGAAATCCGGATCGAAGATCGGGATCCTGAAATCGCCGCCGTGGTCCTCGATCGAGAGATGGATCTCCTTCTCGGGCGCCGAAGAGAGCATCTCGAAGATCGCCCTGAGATCGACGACGCCCCGCCCGGATTCAGCGGTGAAGGTGATGAACCCGTCTTCGGCGAGGACGATCCCGCCGTCCTTGATATGGGTCGTCACGACCCAGGGCAAGACGCGGGCCGCGGCGGACACGGGATCTTCGAGCATGGTCAGGAGGTTCATCGTGTCCAGGCAGATGCCGAGGCCGCCGCCGGGTTCGGCGCCGGCCATGTCGAAGAGGCGGAGGAGTTCGAAGGTGGTGAACTCGAAATGGGTCTCGACGGCCAGGTTGATGCCGTGATCCCGGAACATCGGGCGCTGCCTGCGAAGCTCCCGGGCGGATTCCCTGAGCAGCGCCTCCGTCGAGGGAAGGTCCTTCCTCCAGCGCATCAGGCCGCCCGAACACGACCGGATCGTCTTCACCCCGAGGGCGACGGCCTGCTGGACCGCCCGCTCGTTGCCGGCGAGGATGTCCTTGGGCTTTCCCGTCGCCAGATCGAACGGAACGTGCTCTCCGCCGCCCCATTCGAGGTAAAGGACGTTCTGGGCGGCGTAATCGGCGAGCTCGCGGAAGAAGCTCTTGTCCGAAGCCTCCCGGGGAGCCTCCGAGAACTGGACCCCGTCCGCTCCGTTGATGATCGCCCAATCCAGGAGCTCGAAGGGATCGAGGCCGAGCGGCTTCAGGGCGTAGGAATCGACGCCGACCTTGAACGGTCTCATGGCTTCATTCTGACCGATTCGCCCCCCGCCTGGCAAGAGCGCTCCGGGATCGTACCTTTCCCGAATCGCCGGCAAATCCCCCAATGTTAGTTTGGGGGCAGGGGGTAGAAGATCAATAAAAAGATCAGGGGGCGATTCGGGCATCTCTTGGGAACCCCCATCGGTTCCCCCCGAACGGAATTCGGGACCCCACCCCCTGATGTTCGCTTTTGGACGATCCCTCCGCAGGAGAGTTTTAAGCCATTCATCGGGTTCATGGTCTTGAGGCTTGGATGTCTTTTTGTTATAATGCTCTCTTCGATTCGTCTTCCGGCTTCCACCCCTGAAGAGAATAAGAGAATGAAGATTTGCCTTGTCGGTCTGCCGCAGTCGGGAAAATCGGCCTTGTTCTCCGCCCTGACCGGCCTGGCCGCCGCTCCGGCCGCGTCCAAAGGAGCGGAACAGATCGCCGTGGTCAAGGTCCCCGACGAGCGGGTCGCCTTCCTCTCCGAGATCTTCAAGCCCCGCAAGCGGACCCCGGCCTCGATCGAATTTTCCGAGATCGCCGGGATCGAGTCCGGCGACGCCAAGGGCCGGGGGCTCGCGGAGCAATTCCTGGCCCGCCTCCGTGCCGCCGACGCGCTTCTCTGCGTCGTCCGTGCTTTCGACGACCCGTCCGTTCCCCATCCCCTCGATAAGATCGACGCGTCCCGCGACCTGCGGCTTCTCGAAGACGAATTCCTCCTCAGCGACCTCGCCATCATCGAAGCCCGCGAAGAGCGCCTGACCAAGCAGATCGCGGCCAAGAAGAGCGAGTCCGACGTCCGCGAGCTCGCCGCCCTGAAGAAATGCCGCGCCCATCTCGAGTCCGAGACGCCCCTCCGGAGGGCCGTCCTGACCCCGGACGAGGAGAAGCTCGTCCGCGGCTTCCGCTTCCTGTCGCTCAAGCCTTCATCGTCGCCGTCAATCTCGGCGAGGCCGCGATCGGCCGGGAAGAAGAGGCCTTGGCTCCCTTCGCCCCCTGGCTGGAGCTCGAGAAGACGACGGTCATCGGCCTGTCCGCGCGGCTCGAGATGGAGATCCGCCAGTTCCCCGAAGACGAGGCGGCCGCCCTTCGGACCGACTTCGGGCTTTCCGACACGGCCCTGAACCGGTTGATCGCGGCCTCGTTCCGGCTCCTCGGCCTGGCCTCGTTCTTCACGGTCGGGAGCGACGAGGTGAAGGCCTGGACGATCCGCGAAGGCACCCGCGCCGCCCAGGCCGCGGGGATCATTCATTCCGACATCGAGCGGGGTTTCATCCGGGCGGAGGTCGTTCCTTATGATGCGTTCGCCGCGAGCGGGTCCCTGCCCGAATGCCGGACGGCCGGGACGCTCCGCCTCGAAGGACGGGAGTATCCCGTCCGCGACGGCGACATCATCAACTTCAGATTTGCTGTTTGACTTAGCTCCACACGCTTGTTATATTCGGGCCGTTCTATCTCATGAAACACGGACCGAATCCTTTTTTCCGGTTCGTGGACGATTCCGCCCGTTCCCATTCCGAGGAGGTCCCATGCGCGTGAATCCGAGATCCTACCGCTCGCTCGCCGTCGTCTTCATCGTCGCCGCGCTCACCCTAGCCCCGGCGATGGCCCAGCGCGTCCCGAAGAAGCCCATATCCTACGACGCCTACGACTCCTGGCGCTCGATCCAGGGTACACAGATCTCCCGCGACGGCGTCTGGCTGGCGTACACGCTCGCCCCCCAGGACGGGGACGGCGAGCTCGTCGTCCGGAACCTGCAGACGGGCAAGGAACAGCGCTTCCCCCGAGGGAGCGGCGCCGTGATCACGGCCGACGCGAAGTTCGTCGTCTATTCCGTCGCTCCTCTCAAGGCGGACGTCGATAAGGCCAAGAAAGACAAGAAGAAGCCCGAAGAACAACCGAAGAGCTCGTTGGGCATCCTGAACCTGGCCACGGGCGAGGTCGCCGCGGCCGAGCGGGTTAAGAGCTTTAAGGTCGCCGAGGACGGGACGTCCCATGTCGCCTATCTCCTCGAAGCGCCCCTGCCGAAGCCCGAAGAGAAAAAGGATGCGGAGAAGAAGGAAGCGGCGGCCAAGGAGCCCGAAAAAAAACCCGAGGAGAAGGCTCCCGCGACCAAGCCCGAGGAAGGGGCCAAGAAGCCCAAGGAAAAGAAGAAGGACCCCGGCACGGAGCTCGTCATCCGCGAGTTGGCGACGGGGAAGACCGTGAGCGTCGCCGAGGTCGTTGAATATGTTTGGAACAAGCCGGGGACTTTGTTGGCTTATGCCGTCTCTTCGAAAAAGCCCGAAGACGACGGCGCCGCGGTCTGGAAGGCCGCCGGCGGCGCGACGGTCTCCCTGCTCAAAGGCCTGGGCCATTATAAGTCCCTGACCTTCGACGAAAAAGGCGCCCAGCTCGCCTTCTTGAGCGATCGGGACGATTACAAGGCGGACGTGTCTCCCTTCAAGCTCTATTATTGGACCGAGGCGGCTCCGGCCGCCGCGGCGGCTGCTCCTAAAGCGAAGCCCGCCGCCGCCGAGCCCGCCGTTTCGGGAGCGGTCGAAGTTGCCTCCGGGACGGCGAAGGGCATGCCCCAGGGCATGGCCGTGAGCGAGAATGGACGGCTGAGCTTCTCGAAGGACGGGACCAAGCTCTTTTTCGGATATGCCGCACCTCCTCTCCCTGAGCCGGCCGAGGACGCTCCCGCGCCGGTCAAGGTTGATATCTGGAGCTATAAGGATCAGGACCTTCAGCCGATGCAGGCGCTCAACGCCGACCAGGAGAAGAAGCGCAGCTACCAGGCGGTCGTCCATTTCCTCCCCAAGGAGCGCAAGCTCGTCCCGCTAGCCGGTCCCGACATGCCCGGCTTGACGCTCTCCGAGGATTCCAAGATCGCAATCGGCCAGAATTCCCTCCCGTACCGCATGCTCGTGTCCTGGGACCAGGGCTACAGCGACGTGTATCTCGTCAACCTGGCCGACGGCTCGCGTAAGAAGGTCCTGGAGAAATTCCCGAGCGGCGTCGTGATCTCCCCGGGCGGTCAATATCTGCTCTACTATGATGAGGCCGGCCGGAACTGGTTCACCTACCGCATCCTCGACGGCAAGATGTTCAACCTGACGGAAAAGCTCGGGGTCAATTTCTTCAACGAGGAAACGGACACGCCGAGCGAGCCGGGGCCCTACGGGAACGCCGGCTGGGTCGAGGGCGACAAGGCCGTCCTGATCTACGACAAGTATGACATCTGGGAGGTCAAGCCGGACGGCTCAGGCGCCCGCCTGGCCACGGCGGGTGTCGGCCGTAAGAACGGCGTCGTTTTCCGTTACTCCAGGCTCGATCCCGAGGAGCGGACGATCCCGGCGGCGAAGCCCCTGCTTCTCGCGGCCATGGACGATGCGACGAAGGGCACGGGCTTCTACCGTGTCTCCCTCGGCTCCGCTGCCCCGCCCGAGAAGATCATCGTGATGAACAAGCTCATGAGCGGGCTGCGCAAGGCCAAGGACGCCGAGGTCTACCTCTTCACGATCCAGACGACCGCCGAGTTCCCCAACCTCTGGACGAGCGGGCCCGGCCTCTGGGATATGAAGAAGGTGACCGACGCGAATCCCCAGCAGTCCGAGTACGTCTGGGGCCGCTCCGAGCTCATCAAGTACCTGAACGCCGACGGGAAGTGGCTCGATGCGATCCTGACCAAGCCGGACAATTTCGACCCGGACAAGAAATACCCGCTGATGGTCTACATTTACGAGAAGCTGGCCGACGGGCTGCACCGCTTCAGCAACCCCGGCCCGGGGACGAGCATCAACCCCGCCCGGTACGTCAGCAACGGCTACATCCTCCTCCAGCCCGACATCGTCTACGAGACCGGATACCCGGGGTCGGACGCCCTCAAGTGCGTCCTGCCGGCCGTTCAGACGGTCGTGGGGATGGGCTTCATCGATCCCAAGCGGATCGGCATCCAAGGCCACAGCTGGGGCGGCTACCAGATCACGTACATGATCACCCAGACCGACCTCTTCGCCGCCGTCGAAGCCGGCGCGTCCGTGGTCAACATGACCAGCGCCTACGGCGGGATCCGCTGGGGCTCGGGCATGGTCCGGGAGTTCCAGTACGAGAAGACGCAGAGCCGGATCGGGGCGACGCTCTTCAACAGGGCCCTTCAGTTCATCGAGAGCTCGCCGGTCTTCTGGGCCGAAAGGATCAAGACGCCCTACCTGACGATCCATAACGACGAGGACGACGCGGTGCCCTGGTACCAGGGGATCGAGTTCATCACCGCCATGCGCCGGCTGGGCAAGGAAGCCTACATGTTCAACTTCAACACGGAAAAGCACGGCCTGCGCCAGCGGGAGAACCAGAAATACTGGACCATCCACCTCGACGAGTTCTTCGACCACTTCCTGCTCGGCAAGCCGCGGCCGGAGTGGATGGACAAGGGTGTGACCTATCTCGAGCGCGGCAAGAGGGACGTATCGGGCTATTACAAAAAGCCGGAAGTCAAGAAATAGCGGCTCCGGGATTGCCCAACGCTCACAAGGGGAACCGAGCGGGTTCCCGCGAAGCGCGGGTCTCCTCGCCTGATGTTCGCTTATGGGCAATCCCTCCGCTGGGAGAATTTTTCGGAACTCACCCCTGCGCCCCGCAATCCAATTTTAGCGATCCTTTCGCCATAACGTCGAAGACTCCGGCTCGTCGGGCTAATTGTATGGGTCGGAGGCGCTGTGTTATATTAGTCGCCCTCGGACGAGGATGAACGAGAGGAGCCGAATCATGTTGGACAAGCTTCAGGAAGCCCTGATGGCCGGAAAGAAAGCCGACGTCGAGTCGCTCGTGGACCAGGCCCTGGCCGCCGGCCTGCCGACGCGCCAAATCCTGAACGAAGGCCTGATCTCCGGCATGGAGAAGCTCGGCGTCCTGTTCAAGAACAACGAGGTCTTCATCCCGGAGGTCCTGGTCGCCGCCCGGGCCATGAACGCCGGGCTGACCAAGCTCGAGCCCTATCTGATCAAGGACAAGATCGAGCCGAAGGGCACGGTCGTCATCGGCACGGTCAAGGGCGACCTCCACGACATCGGCAAGAACCTCGTCGCCATGATGCTCAAGGGGGCCGGCTATAAGATCATCGACCTCGGGGCCGACGTTTCCGCCGAGAAATACATCGAGGCGGCCCGGGCCTCCCATCCCGACGTCATCGCCCTGTCCGCGCTCCTGACGACGACCATGGTCCAGATGAAGGCCATCATCCAGGCCCTCCAGGCCGCCGGCGTCGGCGCCCCGGTCATCGTCGGCGGAGCCCCGCTGACCCAGGACTACGCCGAACAGATCGGGGCGAAAGGCTACGCCGCGGACGCGGCGAGCGCCGTGGACATCGTCCACCGCCTGATCGCCCGGTGATCTCCCGTCCAAGGGAAGAAAATCCCCCCGGACTTCGTCTTAAGAGCGTGAAAGAATACCCTTGCCTTGGCGGCCGTTGTTTGACCCTTTTGGGGGGTTGCGCTAGAATTCTCTTGGCCCGATTCCGGATGGAGGTAACGCCATGAAAAGAACCCGTTTCGCGACCATCGTGTTGGCCGTCGCCGTCATCGCCGTCGCCGCGCCGGCCGCGGTCAAAGTGATCCAGAGCCTCTGGACGCCCGAGCCGCTCGTGATCGACGGCAAGGCGGACGAGTGGGCCCCCGAAGCGTTGGCGACCGAGAAGAGCGTCGACGTCGGCTACGGCTTCAAGAACGACGACAAGAACCTCTATCTGTTCTTCAAGTTCAACGACGCGAAGAAGTTCATGAGCTCGATCGAGCAGTCGGGCTTCACCGTGTGGGTCAACCTCGAGGGCAAGGAAAAGAAGGTCTACGGCCTGAAATTCTACCGGAAGCCCGTGAACGGCGACGAGCTCATCAAAATCCTGGAGCAGCAGGGCCAGGTGCTCGACGACGCCAAGAAGCAGGAGATCAAGTCCAAGCCCCAATACGTCCTTTTCGCCTGCGACGCGATGAACAAGAAGGGCGATTTCATCCCCCATCCGTCCGGGACGCATCTGTCCACATACCGATCGGCGCGCGCGGCCAATTCTGCCTCCTACGAGTTCGTCATCCCCTTCGACATGCTGACCGATCCGGGGACGGGCACGAAGCTCGACCCGGCCAAGCCGTTCACCCTCGGGTTCGAGTGGGGCGGCGCTACGCCGGAACAGCTCCAGGCCGCGGCGGCGGGGATCGGTGACAGGGGCGCTGCGGCGAGTGCCGGGGCGACCAGCATGGAAGGCTCGATGAGCGGAGAGGGCGGCGGTTTCGGCCCCCCCAGCGCTTCGCTGTCCGGCATGCGGCGTTCGATCCCGAAGAAGTACGATTTCTGGGCCACGGTCCAGCTCGCCCAGAAGACCCAGTGATCCGCTAGATTTCCAGGAACGCTCAGGCGCCCGGACCCTAGAGAGGGACGGGCGCCTTTTTTTTTCTTCAGAGGGCCGCTGAGGCGAGAAGGGCCCCGGCGAAGGCGACGGCCACGGCGGCGACCTTGACCGGCGTGACCCGCTCTTTTAGGAAAACCGCGGCCAGGATGAAGATGAAGATCGTGTTGAGCTGGTTGAGGGCGGAGGCCACCGACGCCTGGATGTACTTCATCCCGCCCAGCCAGATGACGTTGCTGATATAGGCCCCGAAAAGCGAGGCCGGCAGGAGCGAGCGGAGGTTCGCCGGCAGGCGCAGGCTGGTCAGGATCTCCCGCCGCCGGCCGTGAAAGAGCATAACCAGGCCGGCTCCCGCCGCGCCCCCGGACATCCGGACGAGGGCGGTCCAGAGGATCGTCGTGTTCCCGAGGAGCGGCTTGAACATCACGATCCCGGCCGCCTGGAAAAAGAGGGAGACGATCCCGATCCCGACTCCGGACAGGAAAAGCCTGCGGTCGGCCCCCGGATCGGGTCGGCGGACCGTGATCATCAGCACGGCGGCCAGGATCAGACCGACCCCGGCCGTCTGGAGCCACGTCATCCGCTCGCCGATGAAGAGCACGGAGAGGACGATGACGAAGGGAGCGTAAGCGCAATCGACGATGGCCATGAGCTCGGCCCCCAGCCGGTTGAGGGCCTCGAGGAAGAGTGTGTCCGCGACGGCGATGCCGACGACGCCGCTCAGGAAGAGCCAGATTGTCTGCCCGGCCGAAAGATCGGAGCCGAACCGCTGGCCGAAGAGGAGCATGGTCGGAACGATAAGAACGACCGCGAGCACATTCTTGAAGAGGTTCATCCCAAGGGAGTGGACCTTCTCTCCGGCGACGCGGAAGAGGACGACCGAGACGGCCCATAAAACGGCGGCCACAACGGACAGAACCTCGCCCAAACCGGCAAACGCCTGGGGGGAGCCGAAGATATCGCTCATGGGGCCGGCGGCGGGGGCTTACTTCTTGAGCCTCGGGAATTCGGTGATCCGGATGTTGGTGCAGCCGTAGGGGATGAGGGTCAGCTCCTCCAACGGCTCGGTGGACTCGGCCCGGCCCGGGGCGAACTCGGCCGCCCAGCCGTGAGCCATCTTCCAGCCGGGAAGGCGCCTTCCCTTGATCCGAGCCGCCATCCCGGCGCCCTCCGGCGAGAAGGGGGCTTCGCCGACCGGCTTCTCCTCGAAGACAACCCCGCCGCCGGGATCGCCCTCCTCGACGAGGATCCCGTAGTTCCACGGCGTCGTCGGCCGAACTTCGAAATCGCCGTGGGGGAGCTCGCGGTGCGGCTTGTCCGCGTTGACCCGTGTCCATTGTTCGCCGATCTTGAGGGAATAGACGAGGGGGCCGCGCTCGAGGGAAGCGGATTCGTTGTAGCGGACCGTCCAGCGCGGCGACATGGGGAAGCGGAGGCCGATCCGGACTTCGCCCTTCCAATCGCGCTCGATCCGATGGAACGTGCCCGGGCGCATCGGCTCTTCCGGCCCGGAGTCGATCCGCGCCGTCGCTCCGCGCGCCCACTCCGGCACCCTCAGGACCAAGGGGAAGCGCGCTCCGTTCCCGGCCTCGACCTTGATCTCGAGCGCCTCGCGGAAGGGATAATCGGTGTCCAGGACGACGGAGACGGGCTTTCCCTTGACATCGAACCGGGTTTCGCTCGGCGCATAGGCGACAGCGGCCAGCCCGTCGTCGGGCGTCCGCATCCAGAGATGAGCCGCGAATTTGGGCCAGCCCTGGTGCATGTTCGCCGTGCAGCAGCCGAAATTGGGTTCCAGGCCGTAGAGGTTGGATTCCGGGCCGTTCGTCGTCCACATATGATCGGGGTTGATCGTGCACTGGACCTGGTTCGCCTGCTGGTCGTATTGGTGGGCCCACATATCGGGGGCGAAGGTGGCCGGGAGGGCGTTGAAGGCGACCCGCTCGAGACGGTCGCCGAAGGAAGGGTCGCCGAACGAGGCGGCCAGGATTTCGAGCGCGTACATGAGCTCGACGACGGCGCAGAGCTCCGTCCCCTGGAGCGGGTTCTTCCCGGCCAGGCATTCGTCGCCGCTGAACATCCCGTTCGCCTGGCCGTGATGGCGATCGAGGAGGTCGAGCATCCGGCGCGGGAAATCCCGGTCGGCCGCGCGCGGATCGAGCCGCCACGCCAGTGCGGCGGCCTTGGGGGCCATGCCCGTGTTGACCACGTGCTTGGCCCATTTCCATAGGCCGCGCCGCGGCGTCGGGACGGCGACATCCTCGGTTTTATAGAACGCGGGATAATCGAATCCCTGGTCCCGGAGCTTCCGGCCGAGGTCGATAAGCCACGGCTCGCCCGTCCGTTCGTAGACATGGAAGACGGATATGAGCCCTTCGAACCAGCGGAATCGCCCCCAGTCATAGAGCGGCGTGCGGTCGAGCCCCCCATGCATCGCCCGGAGGCTTCGGACGAGGGCTTCGAGGACGCGTTTGTCTCCCGTGGCGTCGTGGTACTGGGTCAGGACTTTGTCGGCGAGAAGGATGGCCCACAGGTCGTACTTCCGGGTCGCCGCATCGGCCGGGTAAGGGCTGAACCAGCCGTCCGGCCGCTGATGAGTGACGATATATTCCACGTATTTCGATGCCTTGGCCTTGAGGGCGGGGTCGTCGAGCGTCCAGGCCAGGGGGATGAACCCGTCGAGCCAGTAGGGCGCGCGCTCCCATCCTTCCGCCGCGCCCCCGAACCACTGGCTCTGCCCCACGTCCGGCCAGAATTCGTCGAGATGCCCGCTCAGACCGGCCGCCTGGATGCGGAGCTGGCGGAGGAGCCAGCCGCGCGGCCGGACCGAACCGAGGGGGAGCGGCCGGAACGCCGGCTCCGCCAACCCGGGCGCCGCGGGGGACGGGGCCGGAGCTTCCGGCTGGGCCGCCGCGCCGGCGCCGGGCATCGGGATCGTCATGGCGGCCGTGCCGGCCGCGACGCGGTTGAGGAATTCACGACGGTTGAGAGTGGACATGGACGAGCCTCCTGACGGGCGCAAAATGTCAAACTACCATAGTGGGCGGAATCCTGGCAAGGCGGCGGAGGATGTGGTAGATTCGAACGAAAGGAGCACGCGTATGCCCTTCATCCTGACCAGTCGGGAAAATTCCATCGGAACGATCGTTCTCAACCGCCCTGAAAAGCGGAACAGCTTCTCCGCGGCGATGCTCGGCGAGTTGATCGCCGCGCTGAACGGCTTCAAGGACGACGGAACCCGCGTCCTCATCATCCGGGCCGAACGCGGAGCTTCGGTCTGGTCGGCGGGCCTGGACATCAGCGAGCTTCCCACTCCCGGCCAGGACCCTCTTTCCTACGCCCATCCGATCGAAGTCGCCCTGCGGACGATCCAGCATCTTCCCGCTCCCGTCATCGCCATGGTCGAGGGCGGGGTTTGGGGGGCGGCCTGCGACCTATGCCTGACCTGCGATATCCTCATCGGCGCCCCTTCGGCTACGTTCGCCATCACCCCCGCCAAGATCGGCGTGCCTTACAATTCTTCCGGGATCCTCCATTTCCTCAATGTCGCCGGCGTCCGGGTGGCCAAGGAGATGTTCTTCACCGCCGCGCCGATCGGCGCCGAGAGGGCCCTCGAGGTCGGGATCCTCAACCGGCTCGTTCCGGCCGCGGACCTCGAGCGGACGACTTACGAGATGGCCGGCCGGATCGCCGAGAATTCGCCGTTCGCCATTTCCGTGATCAAGGAGCAGCTCCGGCTCCTCGCCGGCTCGTTCCCCCTCAGCCCGGAGATGTTCGAGAAGATCCAGTCGCTCCGCGAGAAGGCCTACGACAGCGCCGATTACCGGGAGGGGACAGCCTCGTTCCTCGAGCGGCGCAAGCCCGTCTTCAAGGGCAAGTAGCCGCGCGGCCCGAACGGGCCTTCTCGATGACCTCGGCCGAGACCCAATAGATGTCCCCGCCGCTGGTGTAGAAGAGAAATTTCCCATCGGGCGAGAGGATGGGGCAGTTTTCGTTGGCTTTGGTGTTGATCGCGCCGCCCAGGTTCCGGGGCTCCGTCCAGGCGCCGTCGCCGTCCCGAAAGCTCGCGTACAAGTCGCCCTGGCCGAAGCCGTCGGGACGGTTGACCGAAAGGACGATGAACGATTCGTCCGGGGAGACGAGGGCATCGCCTTCGCGAAGGTCGGAGCTGACGGGCGGGCCGACGTTTTCCGCCTTGCGGTAACCCCCGTTCTCGAGCCGCGCCCGGTAGATGTCCGTTCCGCCCCGGGATCCGGAACGCCAGGATTGGAAATAGAGGGTCCCGTCCTTCGTCACCGAGG
The DNA here is from genome assembly GCA_963848835.1 of Candidatus Aminicenantota bacterium. GTDB lineage: Bacteria > Acidobacteriota > Aminicenantia > Aminicenantales > UBA4085 > CAWKFB01. The sequence goes on from CAWKFB010000011.1 coordinate 84,794, forward strand.
GATAGAATTCGTTTTCGCCCGAGTTGACCGGAGCGCCCAGGTTGACCGGGGCGGACCATTCCGTGCCTTTCCTCTCGCTCGCCCAGATATCATAGGTCGTGAGCGGCGCCCTTTTTCGTCCGGAGGACGGTTGGAACAGAAAAAAAGCCTTTTTCCGTCGCGCGAGATGAACAGGTCCACGTCGCTGAATTTTCCGGAGAACGAGGCGACCTGCGGTTCCGACCAGGCTTCTTCCGTCCGCTTCATGACCATGATCTTCCATGGACCCGGAGCCGTCCGGATGGTGAAGTAGAACTCTCTGCCGTCCGGCGTAAACACAGAATTCAGCTCGTCCTTTTCCGTCGATACAACACCCGGAGCGAAGAGCTCCGGGGTCAAGGCGGGCTTCTTCTGCCCAAATATTCCCCGCGGAGCGGGTCCCGGAAGGCCGGCGCCGCCGGAGCGGCGTCCGCGGCCGTGACTGGGGCCGAAGGGCGGACCTTGTCGATGACGTCGGCTTTCACCCAGTAGGCGTGGCTCTCGCCGTCGCGCTGGCTCAGGAAAAATATAAACTTGCCGTCGGCCGTGACGGACGGGCACAGCTCGATCGACGGGCTGTTGATCTCGGGTCCGAGCTTGACGGGGGCCGACCACGCGCCGCCCGCCGTCCGGAAACTCGCCCAGATGTCGTATTGCCGTGAAAAAAGGAGATAGCTCCCGTCGGGGGCGACGAACGGCGTGTTCTCCGGCAGCGCCGAGCAGATGGGGTCGCCGAGGTTCTCCGGCTTTTGGTGGCGCCCGTCGGCGAAGCGGGAGACGTAAATGTCCGACATCCCCCGGCTGTCGGCGCCCTGCCCGCTGAAATAGAGGTTCCCCGACTTGTCGAGAGAGAAGGACCAATGCATGGGATGGTCGTTGAGCGCCGGATCGAGCGGCCGCGGCTCGGACCAGCCGGAAGCGGTCTGGTCAACGTACCAAATGCGCTCTTTTTCGCCGGCCCCGTTCGGCAACGGCCTTGCGGAGATGAAGTAGATCCTTTTTCCGTCGAGAGAGTAGAACGGGACGTCGTCCCTGGTCTTCGGGTCCGAGAAGGGGGCCCATTCCGGCGCCGTCCAGCGTCCGTCCTCGCGCTTCATCCTGAGCAGCCCGCCCTCCGAATAGAGAGCGCCCGGGACGTCGATCATCGGGGCCCACAAGACTTCGTTTCCGTCCGGGGAAAAGACGGCCGTGCTGTGGAGGCCCCATATCGAGGAGATGATGCCGAGCCCGAAAAGCTCGGACGCGTCCTCCGGCGGCTTTTGGCCGAGATAATCCCCCTGGAGGACGGGGAAGCGAAGGGCGGACCGGTCCGCGCCTTTTTCGGCCAGGAGCGCGGCCGCCGCTTCCATCTTCCTTTCTACGGCCACGTTGTAGGGAGTCTGACCCATGATCGTTCGCGCATCGAGCGGGACTTTTCGATCTATGAACGCCCCGACCGCCTCCGTCCTTCCATCCCGGGCGGCGTAGTGGAGAGGAGTCCAGCCGAAACGGTCCCGCCCAGCCGGGTCCAGGCCGAGATCGAGAAGCGCGGCGATGATCTTGGCCGATCCGCCCGCGGCCGCGGAGCTCAGGAGGCCCGGATTCGCGGCGGCCGCCGCTTTCAGGTCGCCGCCGGCCGAGATGATGCGGTCGAAAAGGGCGGTCAAGCCCTGCGAAGCAGACATCGATAAAAACAAGCTCAGCTTCCGCCCCTCTGTCGGAATCTTCGCCCCCTTGGCCAGGAGAAGGCCGACGAAATCCGCCTTCCCCCGCCAAGCGGCGAGCTCGAGAGACGTGGAGCCGAACTTGTCGGCCGCCTCGACATCCGCTCCGGCGTCGATCAGGAGCTTTCCCGTTTCCACTTGCCCCAGCTCGCGGGCGCAGACAACGAGCGGCGTCCGGCCGTAGTCGTCCCGGGCCTCGAGCGCGGCGCCCTTTTCGAGGAGCAAAGCCGACATCTCTTTCATGCCGGCCGTCGCCGCGAGGTGGAGCGGCGTCGATCCATTGGCCTGCTTCGCCCGTAAGACGTCCGGCGACTTTTCGACGAGCGACCTGACGGCCGGGACGTCACCTTTCCGGATCAGGTCGAAGATCTCCTGGCCTGCGGCGAAAGAGATAAAAGCCAAGAATGCGGCGAGAAAAAGCGCGCCTTTTTTCATATGCGTTACCCCTGAAAAAAAGAACTGCAAAGAACAGGCCAGATTCCCTTCCCAAGTGGGGGATGAAATCGCCGTCAAAATTCGCGCCGCTGTATAAATATTTTACACGTCGTTTTTCGTATAACAGCATCTGCCCGGGCTGGGCAAAGGGGTCAGAGAGCAGGCGATCCAGCGCCGTTTCGCGGCGAGCCGTAGGTCATTTATTTTTCTTCAGGACGAGGTCGAGGCAGCGGAGCCAGAAATTCTTGTATCCCGTCCAATAGACGAAATTGAGGCCCCAGTGGGGGGCCGGGTCGGACATATAAGCGAGCACGCGGCCCGCGCCGAAATCGCGGACGGCGAGCAGGGGATCGCCCGTCTCCTTGACCGTGAGCAGGATCGAGCCTTCCTTCCGCGGCGTCGTTTTGTTGTAACCGAGAAGCGGAGGCATGGTTTCGAGCTTCAGCCCCGAAGCGAAGCGCTTGCCCGCGGCCGTCGCCGCGGCCGAGAATCCCTCCGTGCTCTCGATGAGGTCCTCGACTTCGAGGCAGCCGACCGGGAGGAGGTCTTTGAGGAGGGTCCGGCCCCAGCCGCCCTTTCCCATCTCCCCGGTGAACGAGTACCAGCCGCCGAGGAGCATCAGTCCCTTACCCGCGGCGACGGCCTCCTTGGTCAGGCGGAGACGGTCGGGAAAGGTCAGGGGCTTCGTCCCGAACTTCGTCCGGTCGAAGAAGTTCGGAGCGAGCTGGAAGAGCTTGGCGTCCACGTCGCTGAAGATGAGGACGTCATAGGCGTCCAGGATCTTCTCGTAGCCGCCCGGGCCGAGGTTGTTGTAGAACTCCCAGCTCGGGACCGAAGCGACGGAGTGGCGGCCCGAGGACTCCAGGGCTTCTTTGAGCCAGGTGCCGTAGTTGAAGATGTCCAGACCCTTGGGAGAATGGTAGAAGGGCGTCTCGGCGAAGACGGGGCCGGTCATGACCGCCCAATCCCCGACGTAGTAGATCTTGGCCATGTCCGATTCCTCCTATTTCCCGCCCCCGCGCCCACGGCGGAAACCTATCAACTTGAGGACGAAATGTCAAAGAACGGGGCCGCGCGGCCGCTTGCGAAACTACGGTATTTCCGATACAATATATCGGATATTTCATACCGGACCGATGTTCATATCTTCATTCAAGGATCGAGCTTATGCGCCATCTTCTTATCCTCGGAGCCGGGACGGGCGGGACCGTCATGGCCAACCTCCTCCGCAAGCGGCTCGGGCGGGCCGATTGGGCGATCACCATCATCGACCGGGACGATGAGCATTATTATCAGCCCGGCTTCCTGTTCATGCCTTTCGGCTTCCTGACCCGGAAGCAGATCGTCAAGCCCAAATCCAAGTTCATCCCCAAGGGCGTCGATTTCGTCCAGGCCGAGATCGACCGGATCGATCCCGCCGCGAACACCGTCCTCCTCAAGGACGGCCGGACTATTCCCTACGATTACCTCATCGTCGCGACCGGGGCCCAGATCGTTCCTTCGGAAACCCCCGGGATGCTCGACGGCTGGAAGGATACGATCTTCGACTTCTATACCCCCGACGGGGCCGAGGCCCTGGCCGCGAAGCTCAAGACCTTCCCGGGCGGGACGCTTGTCGTCCATATCAACGAGACGCCCATCAAGTGCCCCGTGGCGCCGCTCGAGTTCGCCTTTTTCGCCGACGATTGCCTCCGCCGCCGCGGCCGGCGCGACAAGGTCAAGATCGTCTACGTCACGCCTCTCCCCGGCGCGTTCACCAAGCCCGTCGCCTCGGCGATCCTGGGCCACACGCTCGCCGACAAGAACATCGAGATGGTCTCGGACTTCAACGCCGAGCGCATCGACGCCGCCGGGCGCAAGCTCATCGGCTACGACGGCCGGGAGATCGCTTACGACCTCCTCGTGACCGTCCCGACGAACATGGGCTCCGAAATGATCGAGCGCTCGGGCATGGGCAACGAGTTCCGCTTCCTGCCCACGGATCCGCATACCCTGCGCTCTAAAGCGTTCGCAAACGTCTTCGGCATCGGCGACGCGACCGACCTCCCGGCGTCCAAGGCCGGCTCGGTCGTCCACTTCCAGGCCGGGCTCCTGGCCGGGAACGTCCTCCGGGCGATCGCGGGGAAGCCTCTCGAGCCCGGCTTCGACGGACATGCCAACTGTTTCGTCGAGACCGGCCGGGGCAAAGCCTTCCTGATCGACTTCAATTACGAGACCGAGCCGCTTCCCGGCAAGTTCCCCTTCCCCATCATCGGGCCGATGCCCCTGCTCAAGCCCAGCCGGATCAACCACTGGGGCAAGCTGGCCTTCCGTTTCATCTATTGGTTCATGCTTCTGCCCGGGCGGCCGATCCCGTTCGTCCCTGCCCGGATGAAGATGGCGGGCAAGAAGCGTCCGGAAACCCTTCCCGGCGCATAATCGTCGAAGCGCATCATAAAAGGAGAATCATGGCTCAAAAACAGTACGGGACCGCAATGGTGGATGTCGACGCCGAGGGCTTCATGACCAACCCGGCGCAGTGGACGCGCGAGGTCGCCGCGGCCATCGCCAAGGAAGAGGGGATCGCCGAGCTGACCCCCGCCCACTGGAAGGTCATCGAGTTCATGCAGAAGGAATTCAAGGAGACCGGCCAGGCCCCGAGCGTCCGCAAGCTCAACAAGTCGGGTGTCATGAGCACCAAGGAGCTCTACGAGGTCTTCCCCGGCGGCCCGGCCAAGAAAGCGGCCAAGATCGCCGGTCTGAAGAAGCCCGAGGGCTGTGTTTGACCGAGGCGGACCGGCGCGAAAGGCAATAACATGGACGAAAAGATCAAGAAGGTTTCGATCGTCATCTCCAAGGGCGGCCTGGACGGCGTGTACCCCGGCCTGATCATGGCCAACGGGGCCCGGATGGAGGGTATGGACGCCAACCTCTTCTTCACCTTCTTCGGGCTCGACGCCATCATCACGAAGCGGATGGGCAAGATCAAGATCGCCACGGTCGGCAACCCGGGCATGCACATGCCCTCGCTGCTCGGTATCATTCCGGGCATGTCGCGCATGGCCACGGGGATGATGCTCAAGACCATGGACAAGCTCGACATCCCGCCCGTTCCCGAGTTCATCGAGATGGTCGCCGACGCGGGCTGCAAGCTCTACGCCTGCAAGGCGAGCGTGGACATGTTCAAGCTGAAGAAAGAGGACTTCTGCCCGCAGGTGGACTCGATCATCAACGTCGGCGCGTTCTACGACATGTCGGCCGGCGGCCAGATCATCTTCACTTAAGCCCGAATACGGGGAGATTCGGTCTCCGGGGAGCATAATCGAAGGAGAGCTTGAAGAGATCGTCCGATTGAGCTATCGTGGGATCTTATCGTCCTATTCATCTCGAGGATGTTTCATCATGAGAAAACCCGCCCACGCTCTCATCCTAGCCCTATTCGTCCTTGCGGCGACCCCTTTTCTCGGGGCTCAGGGATTCAAGCCCTTCGAGCTCGGGGCGCGGGCGGCCACCTTGGGAGGGGCTTTCGTCGCCCGCGCCGACGACGCCACGGCCATATATTTCAATCCGGCGGGGCTCGCCTTCCAACCGGGATTCCGGTTCAAGTTCGAGATCTCCTATAACGTCTTGACGACGACGGCGGAACCCCCCGGCCCCGCCGCCGCCTCCCGAAGCCGCATCGCCCGGTTCATCCCCCAGCCTTATATCGCCTGCACCATCAAGGACTTCCTTTCAGTCGGCGTCGCGATCTTCTCCGCGAACGCGATGAAGGCATCCTGGCCGAGCACAACACGGAGCTTTTCGTCGAACGTTTCCGGCATGAACTCGACCAGCGTTCGGCCCGTCCTAGCCGTGCGGGTCCTGAAATACCTCGCCCTGGGTGTCGGGGTCGACTTCATCCAGGTCCGCCAGGACTGGGATCGGGACTATACATTCACCTTTGCCGAGCCCGTTTACGCCGGGTACTTCCCGTGGCGGATCAAGACGAATGTCGAGGGAACGGGGACCGGCTACGTTATCGGCTGGCTGTTCAAGCCGAGCGCCCGCTTCGGTTTTGGCGGCAAGTACACGTCCCGGGTCGATGTCGGGCTGAAGGGAAAGACGGACCTGGACAGCACGTACGCGTATACGTCGACGATCCGCGGCGTGTCGACCACGGCGAGGACGGCGATGCCGGAGGAGATCGTCGTCGGACTCATGGCCGCGCCGCTCAAGCGCCTGACTTTCCACTTGGATTATCAGAAGATCGGGATGTCCGGGGCCATGGATTGGATGTTCGAAGTCGATCCCAAAGTCTACGGTGACATCGAGCGCATTATCGGGTCCCGGCCGGCCGAGGGCGGATTCGGGGCGGATCTCGCCTTGAGGAACACGAGCCGGATCATGGGCGGTGTCGAATTCGTCCTCGGATCGGATTTCGCCGTGCGGGCGGGATATTTCCGGTTGGAGAGCAGCGTGGTCGACGAGAGCCTGCGTCTCGTTTTTCCCGACCTGGCGACGGACGTCCTCTCCTTCGGCCTCGGTTATGAAGGCCCGTTCTTCGATTTGGCCAACCAAGACAAGAAGCTCGGAGGGCTCTCGGCGGACGCCTTCTTCCAGTACGGTCTTTCGCAAGGCCGCAAATCCCAATATCCCGATTACCCGGCGTTCTACAAAGGGAACCGCTGGAGTGTCGGGGTCGGCTTCGGTTTCGTTTTCTAATCCTCGCGGCGAAGAAGCCCGCCCTTCGCTGAAACGCGCTATCGCCGATACCTGATGGCGATCCCGACGATCTCCCGGTCGTAGACGGGCCGTCGCCGGCCCCAATAGCCGGAATATCCGCGCTCCCGGAAAAACCGGTCCTCGACGATCACCACGGCGTTCGCACCCATGGCTGCGGCCTTTTCCCTCAGGATGCCCTCCACGTAGCGCCGATCGGCCATCGGGCCCGGACGGACCCAAACCTCGCCGATCTGGATGTGATCGCGGCGCGGATCTCCCCTCAATAGCGCGACGTCTCCGGGATAAGTCGGGGCGAAGCGCGGCGCGCCGGGATAGAAGTGGTGGCCGTAGGGGCGGAAGCAGGCCACCCCGCCCAGGACGAGGATCGCCAGAAATAGGATCGACAGCTTTTTCGTTTTCATCGCCTGACTCCTGAATGATCGTTCATCGGTTTCTTCCGCCCCCCATTTTTGCAAGAACCATACCAGGAGGCCGCCCCGTCCTTGGCTTGTAGATATCTGGCTGAATATAAATGAGATAATGGCCTCAATGGCAGCCCCGCTATCTCGGCGTATCCAAAAGACGGGCCTGAGGCTGTCCTTTCCGGAGGACAGGTCTTTTCCCCCGATCGGTTCGAGACGATCAAGGAGTTCGGGCGCGCGGCGGGCTTTGACTTTGATCGCGCAATTTTATCTAATGGCCGCATGCGGGTCGCGGGGCTCCACTGGCTCGATTTTTCGATCATCGTCATCTATCTCATCGCCATGCTCGCCATGGGCCGCTGGGCCCAGCGCCGCAACAAGAACGCCGGCGATTTCTACCTTGCCGGACGCAAGCTCGGCAAGTTCACCCAGTTCTTCCTCAATTTCGGCGCCTCGACGAACGCCGACCAGGCGGTCGCCCTGTCCCGCGAGATTTACCGCCAGGGCATCGGCGGGATGTGGATCCAGTACCTCGTCCTCTTCCTCACGCCGTTCTATTGGTTCACGGTCGCCTTCATGCGCCGCGTCCGTCTGGTCACGCTGGGCGATTTCTTCACCGAGCGCTTCCGGAGTCCATTCCTCGGCGGCGCCTTCGCCGTCTTCACCCTGGTCATGGCCTTTGTCGGCGGGGGGGTGAGCTACATGGTCGCGGGCAAGACGACCCAGGCCTTGACGCCCAAGCCCGAGGCGCAGTACACCGCCGCGGAGAGCGAGAGCGTTGCCCTGTTCCGGGAGTATCAGGAGCTCAAGAAGATCGTCCCGGGCGGGATGACGGCCGAGCAGAAGCTCCGCTACGAGACGCTCAACGACCGGAACAAGAAGGGCGAGCTCAAGTCGTTCATCTCCTACACGGACCCGATGGTCGTCTACGTCATCTTCGCCGTCGTGGTCAGCGCTTACACGGTCATGGGCGGATTCATCGCTGCGGCCATCACCGACATCGTCCAGGGGTTCTTCATCGTCATCTTCTCCCTCATGCTCATCCCCTTGGGCCTCGCCCGCGTCGGCGGCTTCGCCGGGCTCCACGCCAAGGTCCCCGACTTCATGTTCAACCTCTTCGGCTCGGTGACGACCTCGGAGTATGCCTGGTACACCATCCTGGCCATGATCCTGGCCAACCTCGTCTCGATCATCGCCTCCGCCCCGGGGATGCAGACCGCGGGCTCGGCCCGCAACGAGAACTCCGCTCGATTCGGGATGATCGGGGGGATGTTCCTCAAGCGCGTCCTGATGATCTTCTGGGCCTTGGCCGGGCTCCTCGCCGTCGCCCTCTTCGGCGGCCAGCTCCACGACCCCGACCTCATCTGGGGCCTGATGACCCGGGAGCTCCTCTTCCCGAGCGCGGTCGGCCTGATGCTCGTCGGCATCCTGGCGGCGAACATGTCCACCCTGAGCGCCGGCGCCGTCTCGTACGGCGCCCTGTTCGTCCACAACCTCTACCAGCCGTTCGCCCGGAATAAAAGCGAGAAGCACTATCTCTCGGTGGGGAAGGTTGTCGTGGCCCTGACCCTCTGCGGGGGCGTGTTCACCGCCCTCTTCGTCGACAACCTCCTCTATCTCTTCCAGTACTTCATCTCCCTGCCCGCCATCTTCGGCGCCTCGATCTGGCTCGGCTTCCTCTGGCGAAGGCTGACGAAGGGAGCCGTCATCGTTCAGGTCGTCGTTTGCTTCCTGATCTATGCCGTCATCCCGAATGTCTTCCCCTCCTGGGGCTGGGCGCGGACGCGACCCGCCCTCCTCCTCGAGACCGCCCCCCGGACGACCATGATCTCGACCAGGGCCCTCGAGGAGGACGTGGCCGCCGGACGGGCCGAGCGCATCGGCCGGAAAATCACGAAGCCCCACCTGACGGAATCGACGGCCGTCTATTTCGAGAAGGTCGCCCGGATCGACCCCGACGATCCGGCCTCGGCCAAGGTCGGGCTCGGCCGGTTCAACGCCGAGATCTGGGTTCTCAGCTGGGTGGGGATCGACTTTACCCGATGGACCAAGGCCCAGCTCATGGCCGTGCGCTTCGGCTTCGACGCACTCTTCCCATTCTTCCTCCTCTTTCTCCTCAGCGCCTTCACCCGGCCCGCGCCCAAGGAGGCTCTCGACCGCTTCTTCGGCCGGCTGCATACGCCGGTCCAGCCCACGCCCGCGGAAGACGCCGCGGCGGTTCAAGACGCCTACGACCACCCCGACAAATATCGCGACCGGAAGATCTGGCCCCGCTCGTCCTGGGAGATCATGAAGCCGGGCCGGGCCGACATCCTCGGCTTCGGCGGGACGTGGCTCCTCGTCGGGGTCGTCATCCTCCTGCTCTGGGTCATGGTCTCGATCCGCTGAAGACGATGAAGGACATCACCGACCTCACTCTCGCCGAGCTCGGCGCCGAGCTCGAAGCGATGGGCGAGCCTAAGTTCCGGGCCAAGCAGATCTTCGGCTGGATCTACAAGAAGGGCGCGGCTTCTTTCGACAGGATGACGAACCTGCCGCCGGAGCTCCGGGAAAAGCTCGCCGCGGCGTACACGATCGGCCGGCTCGAGCTCATCGATCTCCGCCGCTCGAAGGACGGCACGGAGAAATACCTCTTCCAGCTGTGGGACGGGCCGGGGATCGAAACCGTCGTCATCCCTTCGCCGGACCGGACGACGATCTGCCTCTCGACCCAGGCCGGCTGCAAGTTCGCCTGCGCTTTCTGCGCTAGCGGCCGGTTGGGTTTCCTCCGCAACCTCACCCCCGGTGAGATCGCCGGGCAGGTCCTGTTCCTCCGCGACAATCTCGAGACCGCGCCGACGAACCTCGTTTTCATGGGGATGGGCGAGCCTCTCGACAACTACGACAATCTGGCCCGGGCGATCTCGATCCTCAATGCTCCGGACGGGCTGGGCATCGCCGCCCGCCGGATGACGGTCTCGACGGCCGGCGTCGTCCCGGGGATCGAGCGGTTCAAGGAGCTCGGCCTTCAGGTCAACCTGTCGATCTCGCTCCACGCCGTGACGGACGAAAAACGCGGCGCGCTCATGCCCATCAACCGGAAGTACCCGCTCGGGAAGCTCCTGGAGACGGCCACGGACTATGTCCGCGGCGGCGGGCGCAAGATCACCCTCGAATACATCCTGATCAAGGGCGTCAACGATTCGCCCGAGGACGCCGCCGGCCTTGTCCGGATCGCCGGGCGCCTCAGGGCCAAGGTCAACGTGATCGTCCTCAGCCCGACCCCGGGGTCCAAGCTCGAGCCGCCGGACGGGGCGCGCATCGCCGCTTTCCTGAAGGTCCTGGATGCGAAAAAGGTCCCGGCCACTTTGCGGCAGTCCAAAGGGCGGGAGATCCAGGCCGCCTGCGGCCAGCTCGCCGGCCGAACCCTCGCAAATAAATAAGGGTCCTTCGGTCTTTTGTGGGGGCAAAAGAGACGTTGTCCCCGTTTTGGAAAAGGGGGATCGAGGGGGATTTTTAAATCTCAATTTTTAGGGACGGAATTTGGAAAAGAGTATTCGCCTGCGGCGATTGCCCGAGCCGCCTCCGGCGGCGAAGAGCCCGCGACGTTCACGACTCTTATTGAGCTCTTACCCACCCTACCCTCCCTACAATAGGGAGGGATTTGTCAACGTCGCGGGAGATGTTCGGCGGACGAGACAGGCCAGCGTTTCGATGTGCGGCGTCTGGGGGAAGAAATCGTATCCGCGGATCGAATGGACCCGGTAGACGTCCAGGAGTCCGCGGAGGTCCCGGACGAGCGTCGCCGGATGGCAGGAAAGGTAGGCCAGAGCGGCGGGCGGGTGCGACAGAAGCGACCGCACAACCCCGGGCTCGAGGCCCTTCCGCGGCGGATCGACCACGGCCAGATCGACGCCCTGTCCAAGGATGAGATCCGCCCACTCCTCGCTCCGCCCCTCGTGGATGCGGAAATTCCGAATCCCGTTCGCCTCGAGGTTGGCCTTGAGAAAGACGATGTTCTCCGGCTCGGATTCGACCCCCGCGACTTCACGGAACCGGTTGGCCAAGGCGATGCCGAACGTGCCGATCCCGCAATAGAGGTCGGCCATCCGGCCGCCATCCGCAAGGGAGGCGAACGTTCGGATTCCTTCCAGGGCGAGGCCGAGCATGACGGGATTGACCTGGAAGAACGAGGCGGCCCCGATCCGGTAAATCCGGCCGCCGACCGTTTCTTCGACGTAACCGCGGCCCCATTCGACCTCGGTCCGGGAGCCGCGGCCGGCCTTCCGCGAGGAGACGATGCCTTTGAGGGGGAAGCGCGGCAGGAGCGCGGTGAGGAAAGGATCGATGTCCCCGGCCCGGGCCGGGCTCTTCCGGTGAAGGCAAAGGAGCATCTCTCCCGTGGCCCGGCTTTCCCGGGCTTCGATCTCGACGATAGTGCGGATCCCGGCGGATTCGATGACCTGCCGCGACGCCTTGAGCAGCTCGCTCATGCGGGGCGGGATGAGATGGCACGTTCCGGCCTCGACGAAATCCGTTTCTGAGCCCGGCGCGCGATAGGCCAGAGCGGCCCGAGGCCCCGTCCAGACGACGCGGAAGCGGACGCGATTACGGTAATGCCAGGGCTCGGGAGCCGCGGCAAAGGCGATCTCTTCCGGGATGAGGCCGGCCGTTTCGGCAGCCATTTCCCGGAGCTGGGCGGCCTTCAATACCGCCTGATCGGCATAGGAAAGGACCTGGTACGAGCCGCAGGCGCGAAAGTGAGCGCAGAGCGGCTCGACGCGGGCCGGGCTCCGTTCGACGATCTGGACGGTCCGGGCCTCGATGTGGCTTCGGGCGTCCCGGGCGACGACCGCTTCGACGACCTCACCGGGCAGGCCTTCATCGGTGAAGACCGTTCGTCCTTCCCAATGGGCCAGCCGCTCGCCCGGATAGACGATCTTTTCGATCGTGAGCCGAAGGAGAGTATCGATCATGGCCCGGTCAGGCCGGCGAGATCGATCGGCCGGCCCGGCCGCCAGCCCAGGCCGATCTCGGAGGGGAGAGCGTTTCGCTCGTAACAGATCCTGAGCTCCTCGTCCAGGCCTTCGACCCAAGTCCTCTCCAGTCCCGTCTCGTCACAGCGGCGGACGCGGCCGGGAGGGAAGTCCATGATCTCGGGCGCCGAGGCGTCGAGCGCTTCGACGACCAGCGTCTGGCTCGCCGCCGCTTCAAGCCCGCATACGGGCCGTTCGTCCCGCCCGACGAGGGCGAGGCAATCCCACAGCTTTTTCAGCGGGGCCGCGTCCGGGTTCCCGTAGTCGCGCTCGGACCCGTCGGCGAACCGGCCGACGATCGGCCGACCGCGACCTTCGATCCGGATCGTCCCCCGCTCGAACTCGAAAAGGGCCAGCGGACCGGGATCCGTCCGGGAGGCGTGGCTGGCCCAGAAGAGGACCTCGACGCCGTCCGCCGTCCGGGCGCGAAGCGCGGCCGTGTCGAAATACTCGATCGCGTTGGCCCGCCCGAGCTCGCCCTGGACGAAGACGGGGACCGCGCTCGCGGCGACCTCGCTTCCGATGACATAGAAGATGTTGTGGAGGTCGTGGGCCATGGCGTTGTTGATCGGGCTGTCGAGGAGCGCGGCCCCGTTCGGGGCGCGCTTCCGGCCGGCCCAATCGTTGCGTCGGTAGTAAGCGTGATCGCGGGGCCAGAGGTAGAGGCATTTAAGCCTGCGGGCGCGTCCATAACGGCCCCCGATGATATCGGCCTTGAGGGCCTGGATCGTATCGCTGAACGACCATTGATAGCCGATCGCCGCCCAGCGGCGGGCCGCGTCGCGGGCCCGGATCATCCGCTTGACGTCTTCGGACGAGGCCGCGGCGGGCTTTTCGCACAGGACGTCGCTTCCATGGGCCAAAGCGATCGAGGTTTGCTCGGCGTGTAAATAATGCGGGGAGGCGATGACGGCGAAATCGGCCGAACCCCGGGCGAAGAATGTCTCGAGATCCCGGAAGACCGGAACACCGAGAGTGACGAGCTCGGCGAGATGAGGGCACTTCTCCGGCGACGGGTCGACGGCGCCGGCGATGCGGAACCGCCCTTCGCCGATATGATCGAGCAGCTCGCGGAGGTAGACCGCGCCCATCCCGCCGATCCCGGAGAGGACGATGGATACGGGGTGGCCGGCGCGCGGATCGGACATGTCAGGCGGGGTCTTCGAGGAGATCGACATTCAGGAAGGATTTCGATTTCTTGACGTAGCGGAGGGTCTTGATCTCGAACGGCCCGAGGGAGACTTCGATCCGGGCTTTGAGGGCCGGCAGGGAGAGCTCCGTCGTCCGGGCCGTCCCGGTCGGCTCGAAGAGCCGGATGATGAGGTCTTTCGACTTCTCCGCCTGCTTGAGGGCCATGACCTGCACCCGATCGTCCGAAAGGGTGATGAACGGCTTGGCCTTTTTCCCGGTCCCCGGGGGAAAAAAGGGGAGGACCATGGGCGCTTCGTTCTTCGCCAGCGCTTCGCGGTCGACCGCGGCCAGGCGTTCCGCCGCCTCGCCGCCGTTGATCCAGAAGCGAAAGACCCGCTCGCCCTGGTCGATCCGGGGCACGAAGCGGTCCTGGGCCATGGGGAGGAACGGTCCCGCCGGGTCTGCGGCGTGGGCGGGCGAACGGAGGAGCGACAGCCGCAGCTCCCCGTCGGCGAAGTCCGCGCCATACGTCCCGTCGTTGATGACGGTAAAGGCCGCGTTCCCGGCGTCGCTCACGACGGCCAGCCATTTCTGAGAGACCGCTTCGTCCCCGTTCGCCGGAAGATCGGCGACACCGCAGGCGGTCTGGCCGAGGATTCTCGCTCCGGGGAAGGGGAGGGGAAGGGCGAGCTTGAGCATCCGATCCTTCTCGTTCCAGAAGACCCGGACTTCGAGCTCGATCTCCGTCCCGCGCTTCGGAAGCTTGATCCGCAGGACGAGCTGGGAATGCCCCCAGGAAAACAGGCTCTCGATGATCGTCCGGACGGGCCCGTCCTCGATCACCCGGACCGAAGGGAGAAGGGCGGCGGAGACGCCCGAGAGCTTTGTCCCGTCGTCCGGGCACATGAGCTCGAAGGCCCCGACGACATCGCGGAAAGCGCGGACGTTCATGCCCCATGGGTCGGCGTTGTCGCGGACGACGAGCGGTCGTACCGCCCCCGGTTTCAGGAAGTCGACGCCGCGAATGATGCACCTGTCGATGAGACCCGTGGCGGCGTTGACGATGACCTCGAGCTCCTTTGTCGCAAAGCGGAATTCCCCGCCGGCTTCCTCGAGACCTATGGAGGGCTTGACGTCCACTTTTTCCAAGCGGCAGGCGAAGCGGTTCATCCGCCCCGGCTCGAGCTCGGCTTCGAAGACGACCTTCTTCCGCCATTCGAGGCTGAGGTGGCTCAGCTCTTGCTCGGGCTGGGAGAGGAGCGGCTTGTTCTTCTTATAAACGCGGGGGAGGAGGTATCCGCCCGAGAAATTCGGCTCGTGATCTTCGAATTCGCACTCGACCCAGCCCCGGATGGGATGGGGATGCGGATTGTGGACCAGAATGGGGATCTCGCCCTCTCCGGCCGGAGGCTCGCCCGAGGCCAGGGCGAAGAAGGCCCGGGCCTTCACGCGCGAGAGGATCTCCAGCCCGTGGCCGATCAACCGGAGCGCGCCCTCCTCGCCCGGTCCGATCGACGAGCCGGGGAGGATATCGTGGAACTCGGAAAACGCCAGGTCCCGGACGGCATCGGCGAGCTCGGTCGCGGGGTATTTCATCAATCCCTGGAAGGCGGCGGCCGAGGCCGTCTTCTCGGCCGAGTACAGCTCGTTCTCGAGGCGGCGGTGGCCCTGCTTGACGCGGGCCATGGTCGTATAGCAGCCGGGCGCCCAGGGGTTGAGGTCCCGATCGATGCGCGGCAGGCCGCCCTTTTCCGGCGCCAGGTCGGCGAAATAGGCCTCCGCGGTCGAATGGCGGATCTCGAAGCCCGTTTCGCCCGCGGCGAGCTCCTTCAGGTCCTCGAGGTCCTTCCGCGACGCCCCGCCGCCGTGGTCGCCGATCCCCCAGAGCAGGAGGCTCAGCGGCCGGTCGGGATGCGCGGCCATCCAGGCTTCGACCTTGGCCCGGGCCCCGCCGCCGGCCGAGTTATAGTGGGCGTCGGCCCGCGCCGCCATGACCTCCGAGCCGTCAAGGCCGGTCCAGACGAAGGCGTCGGCGGGAAGCGGGGCGCTTTTCGGGTCGGGCCGGCAGAAAAGGTAGGACGTATAGCCGCTCTTGGCGAGGATCTGGACGAGGCCTCGCGTATGGCCGAACGGGTCCAGGTTGGCCGCGGTCTTGGGGTCGACGCCGAACCGGTCGCGAAAATAGAGCTTCCCGAGCAGGATCTGGCGGATGAAGGACTCCCCGCTCGGCATATTGCAGTCGGGCTGGAGGAACCAGCCGCCGAGGATGTTCCACTTTTTCGCCCAGACCAGGGCGCGGATGCGCTCAAACAGCTCGGGCTCGTACTCCTCGATCCATTGGTAGAGGAGGGCCTCGTTGTGGCAGAAGACGAAGCCGTCGGTCGATTCGCAGAATCCGGCCGCCGTCCGGAATGTGGACAGGGCCTCGGCCGCGCCCTCCGGCCATTCCCACAGCCAGACGGGATCGATATGGGCGTTGCAGACGAGATGGATTCGTTTCACAGAAGCTTGATCTTGTAGAAGATCGTCAGAATCGTGTAAGCGGCCAGAATGAGAAGGATCACGGCCATGACCATGAAGATCCGCCGGAAGGTCCGCTGCGAGAACTGGTGGTGGTGCTTCGCGACGTACCGGACCAGGACGAAATACCAAAGGAAACCGCCGAGTCCGCAGGAGAGGGAGAAGAGCCAGAGCGACGCGCCGGTCTCGAGAACCCAATAGTGGCTCGTCGCGCCCGCGACCCCGAGCCAGAAAAAGTACAGGGCGGGGTTGGAAACGTAGAGGGCGATGACGCCGAGGAGCGTCTTGGCCGAGAAGGACGTGGGGATCTTGGGCTCGGCGGTTTGCGCGTCCTTGTACGTTCGCGCGTGCTTGGCCAGGCGGAAGGCCAGGATGAGGAGGACGAACGCCGCCAGGGCTTTCATCAGCGTGAGATATTTAGTCACGTTGGCGGTGATCTGGGATACGCCGAAGAGGGCGACCAAACAGTAGATCGTGTCGAGGACCGCGGTCGTGATCCCCGCCATCAGGCCATGGAGGAAATCCCGCTTCATCGTCTGGGAGATGACGTAGACGTTCACCGGCCCGAGCGGGATCGCGGCGATGAATCCGATGAGAAAGCCGAAGAGAACGTACATTTTGGATTATTTCATATCAGAATTGACTCGAATGTGTCAACGAGGGTTCCGTTGGGCCGATCGGGGACGGTATCGCTCCTATCGCCTGGAAGCCCGCTTCCGCTCACCCCGCTTTTCTCGGCTCCTCAGAACTCGCTTCCCGGCCTTGACACAACGGACGACCGCCGGGAAGCTCAGACAACTTCGTCGCCCGGCTTCTTCCGAGCCGGGTTCCCTCGAAAAGCGGGGTTCGCGGGCGACGGCGATATCTTCGCTCACCGTCCCCGATCGGCCTCTAGGCCGCTCTCTTAATGCTTTCCGCGCGAGCCAGGGCAAGAGCGAGCGGGTAGCGGTTGCCGGGGCGGAGGGATCGCCCATAAGCGAACATCAGGAGGGGGGGCCCCGCCTAATTCGGGGGGGAACCAGAAGGGTTCCAACGTGAGCGTTGGGCGATCCCGGAGCCTCCGGAGCAGACAGGACCCGCCGCCTTACCCGCGGTGAGCCAGCGTGTACCGGATAGTGAGTCACGGCGAATTTGACGAAGGCGAAACCTTCGCGTATCTTCTGTTTCAATGAGGCATATGCGGAGATGACATCCAAGCAGCGGATGGCGGCGGCGATGCGGCGCGAGCGGCCCGACCGGACTCCCGTCATGTGCCAGCTGAGCATCGGGCACATGCTCCTTCAGACCGGGATCCCTCCCGTCGAATTCTGGCTGTCCCGGGAGCGGTTCGAAGACGGACTTCTCGCCCTGCGGCGGCGCTATGCCTTCGACGGGATCCTGATCAGCCTCCACGGCCACTCCCCCGATTGGGAGCGGAGGATCTTCCGGCGCGTCCGCGACGGCGCCGGGGAGACCGTCACTTGGGCGGATGGAAGCCGGACGCATTTTCCTCCCGACGACCTGCCGATGCCGCTCCTCGCCGAACCGCCGCGATATCCTTCGATCTCGGCGTTCGATCCCGCCGATCTCTCGGATATGCCCGGCTTCATCCCTGTCTCCCAGGGCCTGCGGTTTCCGATCGATCCCGGGCATCCGTACGATGTCCTCGCTTCGATCGCGGCCCGGGCCGGGAGCGAGGTTTCGGTCCACGGCGAGGTCACCTCGCCCTTAGATTACTTTCTCGACCTCTTCGGATTCGCTGGCGGATTCCTGGCCATGGCGGAGGAGCCTGAACGGTGCGAGGACGTCCTCCGAAGGCTCGCCGCGGGTGTCGCCCGCATCGCCCGGGAGCAGGCCGCCCTCGGGATCGACGCGATCAAGATCTCCTCTCCTTATGCCGGGGCCGGATTCATTTCCCCGGCCCATTACCGGAGGTTCGTCCTTCCTTTCGAGCGGGAGATCGTCGAGGCCGTCCGGCCGTTCGGTGTGCCGGTCTACGCCCATACGTGCGGGGCGATCGGGGACAGGCTCGAGCTCATGGCCGGATCGGGCATCGCCGGGCTGGAATGCCTCGATCCTCCGCCCCTCGGGAACGTCGAGCTCGAGGACGCGGTTTCCCGGATCGGGGCCCGGCTCTTCATCAAGGGCAACATCGACCCGGTCGGGACGATGCTCTTCGGGTCGGACGCGGGCGTCGCCGCCGATGTCGGGCGGCGCCTCGCGACGGGCCGGAAAGCGGCCGGGTTCATCCTGAGCACGGCCTGTTCGGTCGCGCCGCGAACTCCCCCCGAGCGCCTGGAAATGCTGGTCCCCCTGGCCGAAACGGCCGGCTAAGCTGGGCATCAAAAAAATATTTATTTTTTTTATCAAACCTATTGACTTTATCAAATTGGTAGTGTAAATTGGGGTCAATCCCTGCTGCGCTGGCTGGGCAGGACCTACCCTCCTTGTTACCCCCTTTAGCTTAATTCCCTGAAACAGCCAGCTCTTCCTCTCTTCTCCCTCAGGAGAAGTACTGGATGACGTTCCCCTGGGCGTCGCTGACCCGGAACCAGGCGATCAGCGGCTTTCCTTCCTTGTCGTAGAACTTCCCCGTGACGATCATGATCAGGTCTACGAGCCAGCCGATCCCGAAGACGCCGAACGTGAAGAGCCAGACGAAACCCGTCCCGACCTTGCCCGAATAGAAGCGATGGGCCCCGAAGATCCCGAACCAGCCGCACAGGATGAACGCGGCGAAACGCGAGCGTCCCGACATGATCCACCTCCAGTTTCAGAATTCCCGCCCATTATATTCCCAAACGGGCTCCGCCGTGATAGCTCGAGCGTTTGATTTTCGGTTGCCGTTAGCGGACAATACCCCTTTATGCCGACCGGAGGCTGAGTGAGAAAAACGTCCCTTGTCCCGGCCCTTCTCCTGATATGCGCGGTCTTCGCGCCCGCCGCCGTCCGCGTTTCGATCATGGGCGGCTACGCCAAGGCCCTCGAATGGAGCGGCGCCCAGGACTTCGGGATCTCCGCCGCGGCCGAGCTCGACCTGGCGAATTTCCTCTCCCTCGGCGTCCGCCTGACCCGGGCCTCGGTGCCGATCCCCGCCGAAACCTCCTCTTCGGGCTTGAGCCCGGGCCGGTTGACGCTTTTTCCGGTTTGCCTTTTCCTCCAGTTCCGCTGGCCCGGGGCGGGGAGGCTCAAGCCCTACGCCGCCCTCGGAGGGGGCTATTCCTTCAATTCCCATACCCCATCCGCCGATGTGACGGACGCCTGGGATCGCGTCGGCTTCGCCATCGAGGAAAAAGTCGACGGCTCGACGGCCGTATTCGCGGGAGGGGGCTTCGACCTCGGTCTCGGATCCAGCCTCTTCTTCACCGTTCACGCCCAGATCATCATCACCCCTCTCTCAGGAGCCTGGACGCTCACGGACACCGTGACGGGAGCCAAGACGACGGGCAGCCTGAGCGCGACGAACGGCCTGAACTCGGTCGTCGCCGGGATCGGGTTGAAATATCAATTCTGAGGATCCCCCTATGAACCGACGCGCGATCCCGGCTCTCGTTCTGGCCGCGGCCGCCGGGCTTGCCGCGGCGGCCGGAACATCCGGCCGTCCCGACGGCCCCGGGCTTTCCGGACCCGCCGTCACCGAGCGGCTCCAGGCCGGCTCGGGGCGGGTCGTCGTCGAATCCTCGCACCCCAAGATGGAACAGGCCCTGACGCGCCTGGCCGAGACGTGGAAAAGCCGAGGCGCGGAGGCCGGCCGCGCCTTTTCGCGGACGCGCGGCATCGATATCGAGGAAGGGACCGTTCGCGTCGTCGCGGAAGCGGAGGCCGTGGCCGGTCCGGCCGCCGTCCTCCCTTCGGCCCGGATCGTTTCCGCTCGGATCGCCGCGCTCGGCGGCACCGTGACGTCGACCCACCGCGGCCTCGTCGAGGGTTTCGTCCCGATCGCGGCCCTCGAATCCCTGGCCGGGCACCCGCTCGTGAGCTACCTGCGGAGGCCGCTCCGTCCGCGGCCGATGACCGTTTCCGAAGGCGCGGCCCGGATCGGATCGAACCTCTGGGCGGACCTCGGCCCGTTCCATACGGGCGGCCGGGAGACCCGGGTCTGCGTCCTCGACCTCGGCTTCATGGGATACCAAAGCCTCAAAGGCAGCGAGCTTCCGAGCGACGTCTCGGTCCGATCGTTCCGGATCGACCGCGACGCGGAGGCGGGCGAAGACCATGGGGCGGCCTGCGCGGAGATCGTTTATGACGTCGCGCCGGGAGCGAAGATGTTCCTGGCGAACTTTTCGACCGAGGGCGAGCACCACGACGCCGTCGATTGGATCATCTCTCAGGGATTCGACGTCGTCTCCTATTCCATCGGCTGGATCAACGCCGGAGACGGCAAGGGTACCGGCCCCATCTCCGAAGACGCGGAGCAGGCGGCCGACAACGGGACGGTCTGGGTGGGGGCCGCCGGCAACAGCGCCCTCAGCCATTTCATCGGCGACTTCAGCGATCCGGACAATGACGGTTGGATGGAGTTTCCCACCGGGGGCGAGTTCCTGTCCTGGACGGTCCCGGCTTTGACGCCGACGAGCGCCTACCTGAACTGGGACGATTGGGGGACCTGGAACCCGTCGACCTACGAATATTCCGGCTCCTCGCAGGATTATGACCTCTACCTCTATGTCCTGGAAAACGGCGCCTGGCGGCTCATCGATCAGTCCGTCGGCGGCCAGACGGGATCCCAGTGGCCGACCGAAGACCTCTCCCAATGGACGTTTCCGCAAGCAACGAGCTGGGCCGTCCGGATCCGCCGGAAGAGCGCGACGCGGAACTGCCGGATGGAGGTCTTCGTCGACAACAACGCGGGGGCGATAGACAACAATGTGCCGCGGGGAAGCCTGCTCATCCCCGCGGACGCCGCCGGCGTCGTCGCCGTCGGGGCCGTCGACTGGTCGAACGACCAGCGCGAACCCTATCACGTCTACAGCTCCGAAGGGCCGACCAAGGACGGGCGCGTCAAGCCGGATTTCTCGGCGCCCTCGGGCGTTTCGACGAAGACCTGGGGGCCGCGGAATTTCTACGGGACCTCGGCTTCGACCCCCCACATGGCCGGGGCGGTGGCGCTCCTCCGGCAGAAGACGAACCTGAGCCTGGCCAAGATCCTCGAAGTCCTGAAGGCCCGGGCCGTGGACCTCGGGGACCCCGGCAAGGACAACGTCTACGGCTCCGGCCGGGTCAACGTCAAGAAATAATTCGGGGGACAGTATACGTAACTCCCGAATTCGTCAGAGGAGAAAAGAGGGCCGAATCGGCCGAAATTTGGGGAGGCTGAGTTGAACCGTCGCTCGCGCGCTTCGCTCGTCATCCTGGGGTGCGCGGCGGTCGCGCGGGCCGCCCTTCTTTTTCCCGGTCAAGACGAGGCCCGTTACATCAAGCCGCGGGCGGAGATGGTCGCGACGCAGCTCCGCGGCCGCGACATCACCGATCCCCGGGTGCTCGAGGCGATGACCTCGATCCCCAGGCATCTTTTCGTTCCGCCGGGCCTCCGGGAGCGGGCTTACGAGGATTATCCGCTTCCGATCGCCGAGGGACAGACCATCTCCCAGCCTTATATCGTGGCCTTGATGACCCAATGCCTCGAACTCAAGAGCCGGGAAACCGTGCTCGAGATCGGGACGGGATCCGGCTACCAGGCGGCCGTCCTTTCCCGTCTCTCCTCCCGGGTGTTCTCGATCGAGATCCAGGCAAACCTGGCCACCCAGGCCGCGGACCTTCTCCGACGGCTCGGATACGCGAACGTCGAGGTCCGGGCCGGCGACGGCTTTTTCGGCTGGCCTGAGCACGCTCCCTTCGATGCGATCATCGTGACCGCCGCGGCCGGACGCCTCCCCGAGCCCCTCTTCGAGCAGCTCGCCGAGGGCGGGCGGCTGGTCATTCCCATCGGGGAACAGGACTCCCCGCAGATCCTGACGCGCATCCGCAAGGTGAAGGGAAAGAAGGTCGTTGAGGAGCTGCTCGACGTCCGCTTCGTTCCGATGACCGGCGAGACCCTGAAAAAGAAGAAGTAAACGATGATGCGGCGAAACGCCTGGATCTTTCTGATCGGCCTCCTGGCTTCCGTCGTCCCCGGATTTCCGCAAAGCGATCCCGCGACGGTCCTGTGGTTCACCGGCCCGGCCGAGAAGTGGGAGGACGCGCTTCCCGTCGGGAACGGCCGGCTGGGCGGGATGGTCTTCGGCGGCGTCCGCGAGGAGCGCCTGCAGTTCAACGAGGAAACCTACTGGACGGGCGGACCTTATTCCACCGTCGTCAAAGGCGTTTTTCGGGCTTTGCCGGATGTCCGCAAGCTCCTTTTCGAGGGCCGGCCGATCGAAGCCCACCTGATGTTCGGCCGGTACCTGCTCGGCTATCCCGTCGAACAGCAGAAATACCAGAGCATGGGCAACGTCGTCTTCCGTTTTTCGGAAACGGACGGAGAGACGGATTATCGCCGGGAGCTCGACCTCCGGACGGGCATCGCCAAAGTCGCGTTCACCCGGAACGGGACGCGATTCACCAGGGAGGTTTTCGCCTCCCAGCCCGATCAGGCCATCGTGATGCGCTTCGCGGCCGACAGGCCCGGTGCCGTTTCCTTCGACTGTCAGCTTCAGGGCGTCCGGAACCAGACCCATTCCAACTACGCAACGGATTATTTCCAAATGGATACCTGGGGTGAGGATGGGCTCAAGCTGATCGGCAAGGGGGCCGATTATCTGGGCATCGAGGGAAAGATCCGTTACGAGACCCGCCTCCGCGTCCGGCTCAAGGGCGGGCGCGTTCGCCCCGGCGTGCGTTCGCTCCGCGTCGAAGGTGCGGATGAAGTCGTCCTCGTCCTCGTCGCGGCCACGAACTTCAACTCCTACAAGGACGTCGGCGGGGATTGCGGCCGTCGGGTCGAGGAATCCCTATCTCTCCTGGCCGGCAAGGATTTCGGCCGCCTGAAAGAGGCCCATGTCCGCGACCACCAGGCCCTCTTCGACCGGGTCAGGCTCGAGCTTCCGCTCACAGCGAGCTCGTCGCTGCCGACGGATGTCCGGCTGCGGAAGATCCAAGACGGGCCGGATCCCGCGCTGGCCGCGCTCTGCTATCAGTTCGGCCGCTACCTCATGATCGCCTCCTCACGTCCGGGGACTGAAGCGGCCAACCTGCAGGGGATCTGGAACAACGACGCGAACCCGTGGTGGGATTCGAAGTATACGACTAACATCAACCTGGAGATGAATTACTGGAACGTGGACGCCGGGAACCTCAGCGAGTGCGCCTCCCCGCTCTTCGACCTCATCCGCGAGGTCTCCGACCAGGGGCGGGAGGTGGCCCGGGAGCACTATGGCGTCCGGCGGGGCTGGGTCTTCCATCAGAACACGGATCTCTGGCGCGTCGCGGCCCCGATGGACGGGGCGAACTGGGGGACGTTCACGACCGGGGGAGCCTGGCTCTCCACCCACATCTGGGATCATTATCTCTACACGGGCGATGCGGGATTCCTGAGGGAGAACTACCCGCTCCTCAAAGGCGCCGCGGAGTTCTTCCTCGACTTCCTGGTCGAGGACCCGGTCCGGAAGCGGCTGGTGACGAATCCATCGACCTCGCCCGAGAATCCGCCGGGAAGCCCGCGGAACGGGCGGTTCTTCGACGAAATGAACGGGACCTATTACGCCGGCTCGCAGATCTGCTACGGCTCGACGATCGACACCCAGATCCTCCTCGACCTCTTCGCCGATACGGCCCAGGCCGCGGCTGTCCTGGGCGTGGACGAAGCCTTTCGCCGGGAAGTGCTCGAGACGCGGCGGAAGCTCCCCCCAATGCAGGTGGGAAAGGACGGCTCGCTCCAGGAATGGATCGAGGATTGGCCCCAGATGGAGAAGAACCACCGTCATTATTCCCACCTTTACGGGATCTACCCGGGAGGAGTCATCTCCCCGGTCAAGACGCCCGAGCTCGTCGAACCCGTGAAGAAAGTCCTTGAGCAGAGGGGCGACGGCTCGACGGGCTGGTCCCGGGCCTGGAAGATGGGCATCTGGGCCCGCCTCTTCGACGGAAACCGGGCCGATCGGATCTTCAAGGGATACCTTCAGGAAACCTGCACCAAGTCGCTCTTCAGCAAGTGCGGGCAAGCTCTCCAGGTGGACGGAAGCTTCGGCGTGAGCGCCGCCGTGTCCGAGATGCTCGTCCAGTCCCATGAAGGTTATCTCCAGCTTCTGCCCGCCCTCCCCGGCGCGTGGGCCCCGTCCGGAAGCTTCTCCGGGGTCGTCGCCCGCGGTTCTTTCGTCCTCGATCTCGCCTGGAAAGACGGGATCGTTCGCAGGCTCGGGCTCGTTTCCCGGGAGGGGCGGGAATGCCGGATCAAGAGCGCCCGGGCGATCCGGGTTCTCCGCGATGGGAAATCGGTCCCCGTGCGTGACGGGGCGGACGGGATCCGGTCCTTTGCGACCGAGAAAAACGGGACCTACGCGATCGAATTCGAGTCTTGATCGCTCCGCCGGATATTGTGCCTCCGGCGGAGAATTGGTATCATCTCCCGATCGAACCATGGCCGCGATCATCACCGCCCGCGAGCTGACGAAAAAGTACGGGGACCTCACCGCCGTCAAAGGGATCTCCTTCGACATCGAGGAGGGGGAGTGCTTCGGCTTCCTCGGCCCGAACGGGGCGGGGAAGACGACGACGGTCAAGATGATCCACTGCGTCTCGCCGATGACGTCCGGGACGCTCCTCGTGAACGGCATGCCGGCGGGCATCGACAACCGCCGGATCAAGGCCGAGACGGGCGTCATCCCCCAGGAGATCACCCTGGACATCGACCTCACGGTCTGCGAGAACCTCCTGGTCTTCGCCCGCTTCTTCGACATCCCGCGGGCCGAGGCCAAGGCGCGGATCGCCGAGCTCCTCAAGTTCGTCGAGCTCGAGGCCAAGCGCGACAGCAAGATCGACCAGCTCTCGACCGGGATGAAGCGGCGCCTCCTCGTCGCCCGCGCCCTTCTCAACAAACCGCGCTTCATCATCGCCGACGAGCCGACGACGGGGCTCGACCCCCAGGCCCGCCACCTCATCTGGCAGCGGCTCCGCCAGCTCAAGTCCCAGGGCGTCGACCCTCATCCTGACGACCCAGTACATGGAGGAGGCTCAGCAGCTCTGCGACCGGATCGTGGTCATGTACGAGGGCCGGATCCTGAAGGAGGGGATCCCCGACGGCGCTGATCGAGGAGCGAGATCGGCCGCGAAGTCGTCGAGATCCGGATCCCGTCCGACGAGGACGCAAAGCTCATCGCGAGCTCGGCGGCGCGTTCCTGCGGCCACGAGCGCGTCGGGCGACACGCTCTATTTCTACTGCCGGGACGGGCACGACATCGGAAGCAAGCTGGCCGAGCTCGACCTCCCCAACACCGTCCACCGCCCGGCGACGCTCGAGGACGTCTTCCTGAAGCTGACCGGCAGGAGCCTCATCGAATGAACCTCTCCTACCGGATCTACCACGTCTTCGTCCGGAACCTCGTTTCCTACAAGCGCTTCGTCTTCACCACGTTCCTCGTCAGCCTGTCGAGCCGCTCTTCTACCTCATCACCTTCGGGATCGGGATGGGCGCCTACATGGGGCTCTTCGGCGGGAAGCCCTATCTCTATTTCCTCGTCCCCGGAGTGCTGGTCTCCTCGGTCATGATGTCCGCGTCGTTCGAGTGCATGTACGGCACGTTCGTCAAGATGGTCCACGAGCGGCTCTACGACGCCCTCATCGCCACGCCGGTCTCGGCCGAGGACGCCATCGCCGGCGACATCGCCTGGGGCGCGTTCCGGGGGCTGATCAGCGGCGACCCTGATGATGCTCGTGGCCATGGTCATGGGCGTCCTGCCCGCCTCGCCGTTCCGGGTCGCCTTCGTCCTCGTCCTCATGATCCTGGTCGGGCTCCTCTTCGCCTCCCTGGCCATGATCGTGACGTCGTTCGCCCCGAACTTCGATTTCTTCAACTACTATTCCGAGCTCGTCGTCACCCCGATGCTCTTCTTCTCCGGCGTCTTCTTCCCCCTCGACCGGTTCCCGGAATGGATGAAGAGCTTCGCCCAGGTCCTGCCGCTGACCCACGCCGTGAAGATCTCCCGGGCCGTCTTTTCGGGGGAGTTTCAGTCCGGGCTGTGGCTCAGCATCCTCTACGTCGTCGCCCTTGGCACGGTCGCTTTTCTCATCGGCGTCCGGCGGATGAAAAAGCGCCTGGTCAAGTGACGGGCTCCGGCCGCCTGACGCCTATTTCGCCGCGGTCTTGATCTTCCCCCCGAGGCTCGGCGCCAGCCAATCGCCCTGGACCGGCCGGAAGCGCCCCGCCCCCTGTCCCTGCCTTTGCCCCTCGGCGGGAGGCGGCGTTCCGGCTTCGATGACCGCGACTTTCAATCCCAGGCGTTGAACGCCCGCGATGTCCGCGGCCACGGCTTTCAGCGGGTCCGATTTTCCGAGCGGCCCGCTTTTCCACAATTCCCTTCCGTCTCCCAAAACGACGAATTCGATCTTAGCCCCGTCGGGAGCGGAGTCGTCGACGGCGGCCGAAGCGGTGAAGCTCCGGAAGAGGCCCTTGACGTCGTAGATACTTTCCGCGCCGCCGTTGACGGCGATCCCCGTCTCGAGGCGCTCGCCCCGGACCGTGAGGACCCGCGGGCCGCCGAAGCCCATTCCCCGGCCCCCTCCGCCGCCGGCCGGGGCCGGCTCGAGCGACATCAGCGGAAGGATGTCCGGGAGGAGCGGCAGGAGCGAGAACTTGAGCTCCGCCGGTTTGTGGCGCTCGCCGACAGATCCATCCTCCCAGACCGAGCGGACCTCGGCCGTGTATTCACGGAGGGGATCCAAGCCCCGGAAGGGGAAGGCCGTCGCCGCGGCGTAGCCCTGGATCTTGCCGTCGAGGAGGACCTGGTAGCCCACGTTGAGGTAATACTGGGCTCCCCACTTGAAATCGACGCCGTCGAGCCCGACGCGCTCGACCCGCAATCCCGTCGGCGACGCGGTCGGAAAGACATACGAGGAAGCGGGGGCGAAGGTGACTTCCCAATCGATCTCGGCCGTTGCGGCCGGCTCGATCCGGACCGCCGCCCAGCCCTGATGGTTGGCGGCCGCGACCGGCAGGCTCCCTTTCGCGCCCCGGGCGGACGCGGCTTTGACGGCGAAATTCTTCCCGCGGGGGAAGGCGAAATCGAGCTCGTAGGGATCGCCCTTGATGACCCGGCTCCGGCCTTTGAAGGACAGGCCGTCTGCGGAGGCCTCGAAGCGCTGAAGATCCACCCAGCCCTGAGTGATATGGCGGTTCGTCGAGATGAGCTGGATCCGGCCGGTCATGGGGACGAGGGTCAGGACGCGGCAGCTCGTCGGGGCGAGGTCGACGGCCATGCCGCTTTCCCATGCGCCGACGTATTCCCCGTTCCAGAAATCGAAGACCTGGACGGGCTTGTCGTCGGCGATGCCAAGATCGCTCCACTTGAGCACGACTTGCTCGGCCTTGGTTTCGCCGTAGTTGAACACCCCGACCACGTCATAGCTCCGCCCCAAGTGATGGACCTTGAGGTCCCAGATGCGCTTGTTGCGCGCCGCGGGAAAGAGGTCGAGCGGGCGGATGTCGACCGCGGGGTAGATCCGGTGGAGGAGGTTCACCCGTTCCGCCGAGAGGTCCGTCAGCCGGTCGCTCGACATCAGCGCCTGACCGGTCAGTCCCTGGAGGGTGGCCCAGGCGCGGGCCTGGTCGAGCGTGAGCGGCGGCCGGACGAGGACGGTGTCGGGGTCGGCGTACCAGACGATGTTGTGGGTGAAGTACCAGCGCAGGGTCGTGCGCAGGGCGGCCATGAACCCGCCGCTCCAGCCCAGGACGACGTCGCCGCCCGTCCGCGAGCCGTTCATGATCCCGACCCCCTCGAGCGGAATCCCCCAGCAGCCGAGGAGATAGCTCTTCGGCCCGATCGCCTCCCGGATCGTGTCCAGGGTCTTGCGGTACAGGGCGACGGGGTCGCCCGGATTTTTCATGACCTTCGCGGTCTTCTGGTACTCGCCGACGACGACGGGCTGGCCGTCGATCTTGAAGTATCGGTATCCCCAGCCGGCGAATTTCGCGAACATCTCCTTGAGGTAGGCGTGCGTTTCCGGGGCGGAGGGATCGACGAGGAAGCGGCCCTCCCAGGTTTCCGAGGCGGACTTGCCGTCGGGATTGAAGAGGAAGACGCCGGGCTTGGACTTGACGAAATCCTCGTTTGACTGGCCGTGCGGGGCGAACCAGATGCCCGGGACGAACCCGAGGGCCTTGATCCGCGCGGCCAGGGAAGCCATGCCTCCGGGGAACGCCTTGTCGACGGTGGACCAGTCGCGGGACCCGTGCCGGCCCTCCTTCGTCTCGCCCTGCCATCCGTCGTCCACTTGGACGTATTGGGCGCCGTAGTCCTTGAGGTTCGCGGCCATCCATTCCGCGTTGCGGAGGACCTCGTCCTCGTTGATGTCCTGGTAATAGTAGTACCAGGTGCAAAACCCGGACGGCGGGAGAGGGAAGATGGATTTATCGAGCGGCTGGTAGAATTTGATGCCGAGCGCGTCGCGAAAGAGGGCTTTCTTCACCGTTCCATCGGCCAGGCGCGCTTCGTCGGTCCGCGGATCGTAGATCCCCTGGGCCAGCGGCGTTTGGACGTCGCCCAGGGTCATGATGAAGAGGTCGGGATTGCCCGAGTCCTGGATCCGGCAGGGAATCGGGAACGGCCACGAAGGGGCGGCGCCCGCGGCGGAGTTCCCTTCCGGTCCGGACAGGCCGAACGTCCCGAGAGCGACGATGACGAGAATTGCGAACGATCCCGGACGGAGAACGGATTTCATGCCCCAACCTCCCATGGAATTAGGCGCGGCGGCCGCGCCAGTACGGACCGCTCCCGTAGACGAGGGCCGATCCGATGGCGAGATAAACGACGGCCAGGATGACGCGGTCGAGCGAAGAATGCCGCAGGGCGATCCCGAGGGCCATCATCCCGATGATGATCGCGTAGGACGCGTAAGCCTGGAAGGCGAAGATACAGATCTTATCCTTGTGCGGAGAGAGCTCCCCGATCCGCTCGATGTTGCGCCTGGCCAGCCGGGCGAAGATGAACTGCCCCTTGACGAACCCGAGGAGCAGGGCCAGCAAGGCGAGGGGGAGCGTCGGCCGCGTCGCGGCGCGAAACCAAATGACCGCTCTGGCCGAGAGATAGATCCCGACCGCCGCCCAGACGAGAGCGGCCGACCGAATGAGGGTCGAGCGGCGGACGGCGGGCTCGGGCAGGTTCATGAGGCGGTCGCCGATCGTACTTCAGTACTGGAAGGGCTTTCCCCCGGCCATCACTTCCTGCGCCGCCTCGTCGAAGGTCGTCCGCGCGCCCGTGCGGAGGGCGGCCGTCGTCATGATGCAGGCGATGGCGTGGTTGTATCCGGCGGTGACATCGGCGTGCGGCGCTTTGCGGGAGCGGACGCATTCCATCCAGTTCCGCATGTGGGCGGCCGTCATCGGATCCGCGCCCATGACCGCGCCCGTGACCGCTTGGGCTTCGGGCAGCCGGTATTCGGCCAGGAGGTTGGGCTTCAGGCCCATGGCCCCCGCTTCTCCCGCGTTCATCCCGCCTTCGGCCGTGACGATGTTCTTGTCGAGGTCGAGCTTGCCGCCGTTGGAGAAGTAATACTCCTTCACCCCGCCGGCGGAGTTGTGCATCCGCGAGGAATAGACGACCTGGAAGCCCGAGGACGGGTCGTCGAGCGGCCCGTAGTCGAGGACGGCGGTCATGGTGTCGGCGTTCTCGCGTCCGTCCTTCCAAACATAGACCCCGCCGTTGGCCGCCGCGCTCCGCGGGTGGGGCAGGCCGGTGAACCAGTGGACGGTGTCGATCTGATGGCACATCCACTGGCCAGGGATTCCCGAAGAGTAGGGCCAGAAGAGGCGGTACTCGAGATATTTCCGCGGATCCCAGGGCTCGGAGGGCCGGTTCAGGAGATAGCGCTGCCAGTCCGTGTCCGCTTCCCGGATCTCGGCGACGAGCGTTGGGCGGCGCCAGCGGCCCGGCTGGTTCACGTTCCAGGTCATTTCGACCGCGGTGATCGGCCCGAACTTGCCGGATTTGAGGTATTCGAAGGCGGCGGTGTAATTCGAGCCGCTCCTCCGCTGGGAGCCGATCTGAACGATCTTCCCGGTTTCCCGGACGGCTTTGAGGGCGGCCCGGGCGTCGGCCATCGTCTCGGCGAACGGCTTTTCGCAATAGGCGTCGCGCCCGGCCCGGACCGTGTCGGCGAGGATCAGGGCGTGCTGGAAGTCGGCCGTGCTGATGATCACCGCGTCCACGTCCCGGCGCTCGAAGAGCTCGTCGTTGTTGCGGGCCAGGGCCACGTCGACACCCGCCTTGGCCTTCAGCGTCGCCGCCGCTTCTTCGCGCCGCCGGCTCCAGAGGTCGGAAACGGCGACGATTTCGAAGTTGAGCTCCTTGCGGCTCAGCAGGAAGGAAGGGAGGAGGTCATTCCGGAAACGGTCCGAAAAGCCGATGATCCCGACCCGGACGCGGTCGTTGGCCCCCAGGATCCGTTCGTAGCTCCGGGCGGTCCATCCGCCGTGGGCAAAGTCCGCGGCGAGGCCGGCCGTGCCGGCCGCGGCCGCGGTCAGGAATTGTCTGCGCGTGACGGTCATTTTCTCCTCCTTCCTTGTCTCAGGCCGCGCTCTCGTCGATCTGCTTGCGGAGCGCGGCGATCGCGCCCGGGGCTTCCCGGGCCAGGTTATCCCAGCGGCATTCCAGGGACATGCGGCCCCGGTAGCCGATCCTGTTCAGGGCTTTGAGGAACGGCCGGAAGTCATCGCCCGCGGTTCCCGGCGGGGTGCGCTTGTCCTTCTCGGCGATGTGGCAATGATGGATGAGCCGGCCGGCGCGGTTGATGGATTCGGGCGTTTCCGATTCGCGGGCCATGTGGTAGAGATCGGCCAGGAGCCGGAACGAGGGATGGCCGACGGCTTTGACGAGCGCCGCGCCCTCCGCCAGGTTATTGATGAAGTTCGTTTCGCTCGATTGAAGCGGCTCGAGGGCCAAGACGACCTCCGAGCGGCCGGCGAGCTCGGCGACGCGACGGGCGAGGGCGCGGAACTGTTCCTCGGCTCGGGCCTTAGCGAAACCCTCGGGGATCCGGCGCGATTCTCCGCTTCCCCAGACGATCGTCGTAATCCCCGCCAGGCCCGCCCGGCGGATGGCCGTGCCGGCGTAGGCGGCGATGCTTTCGGGGTCGGCCTGGGGGCCGACGGCCTTGAGCGTTCCCGGGATGAAGCCGTTGCAGGCCGGGACGGGGAGCGGGGATTTAATGAGCTCGGAGAGCTTCGCTGTGAACGCGTTGTCCGGGCCGTCGGGGACGAGGAGCCGCCGCACGCCCTCTTCGATGAAGTCGCATCCGGCCGCGGCGAGCGCGGTGGCGTCCCCAAGCGAAGCGCAGATCCCGATCCCGGACAGGAACGCCGGCGGAGGATCGTAGGGGAAAGGGAAGGGAGCTCGCCCGAGGAAAAATCCGAATCCCGAGGCCGCGGAGCCCCGGAGGAACGACCGCCGCGAGATCGATTCCATCGCCGGCCAGTTTACTCCAGGTCCCGGCCCGGAGCAACCCGGCCATGGAAGGTTAATAGCCCTGTCTCGTTCGGACGCGATACCTCTTGTTCGAGGTCAAAACGGTGATCTTGCGGAAGGCGTCCGCGGCTTTCCGGTTCGTCGTGTAGCCCAGGATGTACTGATGGGACAATTCCCGGACGATCCCGCCGAGGGTCGAATGAAGCTCCGGGAGCGAGGTCAGGAACGCGGCCCGGCCGCCCGTCGCTTCGGAGAAGCCTCGCAGATCCACGACGATCCCTTCCGCGGTGAGGGTCTTCGACCTCTTGTAATCGAGCAGATACTGTTCGGTCATCGGGATCTTATACCCGATGGCGTAGATCGGCACGTCGACTTTCCGGGCGATCTCGATCGCTTCCTGGGGAGACGCCTTGCTGTCGTTCTCGATCCCGTCCGTAAGGAGGATGATCGCCCGCCTCTCGTTCTTTCCCAGGTTAGCGAGCTCGGGAGACGCCGCCACGGCGTCGTTGAGGGCCGTTTGGCCGTAGGCTTGGGCCGATTCCAGGGCCCTGAGGAACCCTTCCCGGCCGGCCGAGAACGGGGAGGCGACCTCCACTTCGCCGTCGGCGAAAACGAGGAGCGAGACCTCGTCCTGGGGCCGGACTGCCGTGGCGACGAGGGCTCGGACGGCTTCGCGGCAATCGCGGAACTTGCCCTCGATGGCCATGCTCCCGCTCACGTCGAGGAGGATGGTCAGGCTGAAGGGCGCGTCGAACGAGGCGTTGAAATGGGTGATCTTTCTGGGCTGGCCGTCCTCGAGGATCGTGAAATCCTTTGCCGTCAGGTCCGTGACGAACCGTCCCGCCCGGTCCTGGACCGTGGCGGCGATCGTGATGGCGGTGACGGAAACCTCGAAGTTCGCCTCCTGCTTTTTTTCCTGGGCGCCGAGGCCGCCGGAGGCCAGGAGCGCGCAGACGACGGCAGGGGCAAAGACGGAGCTCGGCATCCGGCGGACGGATCTCATCCCTCGTAAATATACCAGTTTCGTGCCAGCGGACGGGAATTGCGAGGGCCGGCCGCGATACCAAAGGGGGATACCATCTCCGTTGACCACACAAAAGCTCGAAGGACCGCTATTCTTTGCGGCGGGTGACCTCGAGATCGACGCCATCTTCTCTCAGCCGGGACTGGAGCTCGGGGACGTTGATCGCCCGCGGAGGGATGCCCTTTTGGATCGCCTGAACGGCGGCCAGGGCCGCGGCGTGTCCCGTGGCCACGCAGTTGCCCATGCTCTTGGCCGCCGCCGCGGCGACATGGGTCGCGGAGATGCAGCGGCCCGCCACAAGGAGGCCGTCGACCTTCTCGGGGACGAGGGTCCGGTACGGGACGTCGAAGGTCTTCATCCGCCCTCCCGGCCCTCCGATCTCGCCGCCCGGGTCCATGAGCCCGCTCCTCCAGGCGACGGCGTCGTCGAAGGAGCGGCCGGTCCGGGTGTCCTCTTCGGTCAGGATGTACTCGCCCTTGACCCGGCGGCTCTCACGGATACTGACTTGCGGCCCCGCCGCGACCCATTCGATCCGGCTCGCGGCGGGATTGTCCGATTCGCGCAGAGCCTGGGCCATCTGGAGGGCTTGGCGCCGGCTCTGGCATTCGGCTTTGGTCCGTTCGATCGGGTCGGTGGCGTCCAGGCGCCCCATATCCGCCGTACCCGAGTGGTTGATGAACCAGCTCGAGCTATGAACGATCGGCCGGATCTCGAGGAAGCCCGAGGGGATGAGGGGATGCGCCTTCCGTCCGGCCCGGATCGCTTTGGAGATGTCGGCGCCTTTGAGGGTCTTGTCCACGTTGGCCAGGGCCAGTCCGAGCGTCATGGGCATCAGGCTCTTGGGCTCGATCCAGGTTTCCGCCCCGGAGAAATAGGCCACGTCTCCGTCGCCCGTACAGTCGACGACGACCTTGGCCCGGATGACCATCAGGCCTCGCTTCGTCCCGACCACGACGCCGGTGAGGCGGCTCCCGTCCATGACGGCGTCCACGGCTTTGATATGAACCAGGTACTTCGCCCCCGCCGCCTCGAGCGCGTCGAGGATGGCGACCTTAAGGTATTCGACATTGACCCACAGCTCGTGGCCGTTCACGTCGCCGATGCTGAGGGCCTGGTCGCCGTAGGCCGCGATTTTCTCGATGAGGAGCTCGTGGACCGCGGAGCGCGGCTTCTTGTCCGGACGCATCTGGTTGATCTCCATCCCCATCATCCAGGCGCCGACCCCGCCGAAGAAGGAGCAGTTCTCGATCACGAGGGTTTTGGCCCCGGCCCGGGCGGCGCCGAGCGCCGCCCCGATCCCCGCCGGCCCTCCTCCGGCGACCAGGACGTCCACCGAGTCGAGGATGGGAAGGCCGGAGGGCCGTTCGGCCACCGGGCTCCGCCCTGAGGCCGGCAGGCCGGCCGCGGCCAGAGCGCCGAAGCCGGCCATTCCCGATTGGATGAATCCGCGTCTCGAAACTTTGGCTTGCTTCACGGTCGTTTTCCTCCCGGTATTCAAATCGGCGGAAAGCTCAACGCTGCCGGATCTCCGAGAAGGGGATGTCCAGGACCCGGTAGAGCTTCCAGTCCTTGTAGTCGAAGTGCCACCACTCGTCGGGATAGACCGTGAATCCCTCGTCTTCCATCGCCTTTCGCAGGAGCGCGCGCCGCGCCCTCGGCTCCGGGTTCCCGCCCGCATAGTCGGCCGCGGACCGCTCCGACATCTCGTCGAAGGAGCCGTAAGGACATCGTGAACTGATTCTTAATGCTTCGAACCGTAAGGACATCGCGAACTCTTAGCCGTTTAGCAGATGGGTTTGATGACTTGGCCCGCGAAGGGAAACGGGATGACTTTGACGAGCTTGCCGTCATGCTTAACGAAGACACGTCTGTGATGAATCGAGAGCGTGGCCACGACGTACTGTCGTTCCAGCTTACGGCGGATGAAGTACTCGGCGCCGTTGAACTCGATGCGACCGTGGCCGTCGACCTTGCGAACCCAAGAGACGAAGCCGTTGGCGATGGGGAGCGCCAGATGACCGCGGGCATCGAAGTAGGGATCGAGAGAGAAGCCGCTCGGGAGATGGCGGAGACTCGGCCAGAGTCGATCGCGAAGGACTCCGGGGAATCGGGTGCCGTGGTCGGCATGGAGCGAGGCTTCGGCTGGGCTTCTGGAGGTGGTAGTAGCGAAGGAAGCGGTCGCTCGTCCGGCGCAGAGCCCGAAGATCGGCGCAGACGTGAACAAGGACGCGTTTCTGCCAGAGGCCGTTAAAGCTCTCGACGGCGGCGTTTCGCCCGGGCTCGCCCGGCGGGATGAAGAGAAGGTGGATGCCCAACAGGAGATGGAGCCGGATGACTTAGGAGAGGCTGTAGCGATACCGCCCTCCTCCGGACGCAGACATCTCGTTGTCCATCTGGGAGACTCTGGGCAGGGCCCATAAAGCGCCAGGAATCAACGAGATGGCGGCAGAGCGAGATCGTCTGCTTATCGGGGAACTGGCTGGCCGCGGCGGTCTGCGCGACGACATCGATGGTGTGGACGGAATAGAAGCGAGCGACGCCGCGCGGCCCTCGGAGGTATCGGGGGCCGACCAGGTCGGTTTGCTGAAGGTCGCCCATCCGGCGAGCTGGGGAGATAGGGATACGGAGGGCCGCCTCGGAGTGCGGCGGATCTTGACCTTTTTCGTCTTGCCGGCCCGGGCGAAGATCTTTTCGATGGTCGAGATCGCGGGCAGGAGACGACGTCCTCGTCGTTCGAGCTCGAAATGGATCGTTTCCGCGCCGATGCCAGCAAAGGCCGCTCGTCGGCCCTTATGGGCCGCCACACTAGGCATCTCGACTTCGAGGCCGGTTTGGAGGTCGATGAGGGAGAGGTCCACCGCGCAGCCCCGGTTGTGCTTCGACCCCTGGGCCGGGTCGGCGACGAAGTTCTTCTTCTCCGGCGGCGTGACGTCCCAGAAGATCTTGGTCACGGACCAGGGCCGGTAGCCGTCGAAGACGACGATCCCGAATCCCTTGTCCTTGAGGCCGCGGTGGGCGCGAACGAGCGCTTCGGCCGCCGGCCGCTGCAGGAACGCCCGGGCCTCCGGGTAGACGGGGCGGCCGACGAGGTTGTCCGCCGTGGCGTAGCGGATGTCGAGGCGGATCGTAGGGTCGAGCGAGACGAGTTCCATAAGCTCAGGCTCGCGGAACGTGCCGGTTTCGCGCGGCGGGCCGGACGGCGGAGGAGCGCAGGCGGCCAGAACGACGGCAATCGCGGCGGCGATCAGGCGCGTCGGCTTGGGCGTGATCATCGATTTTCCCGGTCCGGCGAGGAATGATATTCCGCGCCGCGGAGAGATGTCAAACCGCGCCTGTGTCAGCGAAGGCTCACTCCTGGTTGGATCGTCGCGTATGCCGGAAGGCTTTCCCGGCCTTGGTTGTCAACGGCGACGAGCGCATAGGAGCAAGCCTTCCCCTTGTCGATCCTCCGGTGGAGGTATTCGAGCTTGTCGGCCCCGACCTCGGCGAGGAGGGTTTGGGCCCCGTCTTCGACCCGGAGCAGCCTGTATTTCATGATGTCGCGGTTGTCGGGGTGCGCCCGCCAGGAGAGGACGTTGATGAATTCGGCTTGAGAGAAGGAACGGTTCAGGGTCGTTTTCCCGGTGAAGTCCAGGGGCGGATGAACATGCCGGACGAACACGTCGGCCTGGAGCTCGGAGGATCTTCCGTCGTTGCTCGTGGCGCGGATGCGGACCGTGTGGACGCCGTCCTGATAGGGATCTGTATCCCAGGCATAATTGTGTGGCGCGGCCGTGTCGACGGATTTAAGGGAGCCGTCGATGGAAAACTCCACCTTGCTGATCCCCGAATCATGGGCAGCCAGAACCTCGATGGGAACCGATCCGAGGACGGTCGTCCGGGCCGCCGGAGAAACGATGGAGATGGATGGAGCGACGTTGTTCCTGAAGACGGAAAGGCTTCCCGGGATGTAGGCGAGGTTCCCCGAAACGGCGAACTCCCTTTCCCTTCTCGCCGCGATAATAATAGGCGGGGACGGTTTCCCCGGCGATATTCGAGAGGTCGAGAACCAGCAATCTGTCGAGAGCCAAATAAGCGAAATCCCCGGACAAGGCAATATCCGCGCAACGCAAGCCGATGATGGCGACGAGGCGGGGAGCGGAGGGATCGGCGAGGTCGAAGATCCTCAGCTGGTCTCCCGTCAAGTAGAGCCGATCCCCGCTCACGGCAACGTGGCTCGAGCCGGACCCGGCGATATCCGATCTCCAGGTGGACACCTCCCGGGGATTTTTGGGATCCGAGACGTCGATCGTCCTGAGCCCGCAGCGGCGGTCGGCCTCGCCTGTCGTGGTGTCCTCCACGGCCAGATAAACGAAGTTCCCGTACAAGGCGAGATTCCGGAAATTGGAGATCTTGATCGGGCAGGCGAATGCTTTCACGATGCTCGGATGCCCTGGATCGGAGATGTCGACGATGGTCAGGTTGGACCGGCGGTCGCTCGGGCCGTATTCCACCCCGGAGATGTAGGCATAGGGCGGCCGGACGACGATGCCGCCATGGCCGATGGAATCGAGAGTCAGGTCGATCCGTGGGAGATCAAGGTCGGCGATGAGCCTGGGACTTCCGGCAGCGGATATATCGAATATGCTGAGACGCCCCTTGTCGGTGGCGAAGACCGTGTTTCCCACGGCCGCTATTCCGCCCCGCAGGCCTCGATCATTGAAGAGGCTCTCTACCGACGGATGAGAGGGGTCGGATACGTCCATGACCCGCAAGCCGTCCGAAGAGCAGGACATATAGACCCGGTCCCCGGACACGGCAACGTTGTTGCCCGATCCGACCTCGTCCGGAGTATCGAATGTTCCCTGGGCGACGGGCGCGGATGGATTGGCGACATTGCACAGCGAAAGCCCTAACCCGGAATTGGCAATGCCGACCAGACTGCCTGAGCCGTGCATATCGCGATATGTGTAGTATCCGCTCGCGCTGGCCCCGCGGGCGACCGGGGATGCCGGGTTCGAAACGTCGATCGCCATCATCCGCCACGTCTCGCTCTGGTAAACGCAGGCGATGTTCCCCAAGAGGGCGATCCCGTCGAATCCGCCGTCCGTTCGGGCGAGGCGTCCCGATTCCGATGGATGGGCGGGATCGGAGCCGACGTCGATGACGGCGAGCCCGCCGCTCTTCGATGTATCCCCGAAATAGCAGACAAGGGCGTGCCCGTCGGCCGTCACGGCAAGATCGCGGAAGAGGATATTCTTTCCCAAGTCGAGGTTTCCGACGCGGCGAGGAGCCGTAGGGACGGAAACATCGACCACCTCGAGTTCATACGTCCTTGTTGCCGGATCCGGCCAGCGCCAGGGAGAATACGTGCCGATCACATAGGTCCCCCAAGCGACGATATTGAAGAAGTCGGAACCATCGTGCCGGTATGTCCCCAGGTGGGCCGGATGATACGGATCGGAGACGTCGAAGATATCCAGGGCGTACAGGGTCGCGGCATAGACGCGGCTCGACGACACGGCCATGGACCGGAGATTGGTTCCGCTATAGAGGAAGCCGGCCAGGATGGACGGACGAGCCGGGTCGGCAATAGAAACGACGAGCAGATAATTCAGGGTCATCACGTAGGCGAAATTCACGGATATCTCGATTTCCTGAGGATTTCCCTCGAGCGAAACTTCGCCGATCTTCGCCGGGTCGGAACGTGTTGGAGATGTCCAGCACCTGGAGCGTTTCTCCATTCCCGATCAGAGCGAGCTTCCGCCCCGCGTCGATGGCGCAGGCTTCGCAAGGCCCATAGGGCCACGCCCCCAAGAACTCCAGGGCCGGCGCGGCCGGGTCCGCCGCTTGGAGACGGATCTCGGGCGAGGCGAGCCGAACGCGGGGGATCTGGGAGGAGCCGAGACAGACCACCAGAACCACGGAGGCGGCCAGAAAAGCTTTTTTCATCGCGACCCCCTTCGATCCGGACCGGCCTTCAGCTCGAGCTGTTGATGAGAGTATAGAAAGCGGATAGCGGGAAGTCAAGAAAACGGGGGCGGGTTCGTTCTTCCGGACCGATTACTTGTCAGGGGCGGCGGCCCGGACTTTTTAGGAACTTGAAGTTGAGGATTCGGCCCCGGCTCAGGAGGAAGCCCGAGACCGATCCTTTTTCGTCCCGGACGAAGCGGATGTTCCCGGGAGGACCCATGAACAGATCCTTGATCGCCGGCTCGAGCGCCGCGGACGCGGCCTTCAGCCGCTCCAGGCGGAGCTTGCCGTCCTTGACGACCATCCGGTAAATCGGCTCGATCTCGTCGCTCCGGTATTCCCCCGCGTACTCGGCCAACTCGTCCGGCGTCGGTTTGAACTCCGCGACCCGCTCGTAGACGATCGGCTTGGCCGTCCCCTCGATCACGGCGGTCATGCGCATGCCGCCCGCCGGCGTCGGCTCGAAGCGGATCTCTTGCCCCGCCCCGAAGGGTTTGAACCGGTTTTCGGCGACGGCTCGCAGCTCCGTCCCCGGGCCGATAGTCCCCTGGCGGCCGCGCAGGATTCCGTTCTGGAGGATGACCCGGCGGACGCTGTCGTCCTCACGGCTATGGTAGACGCCGACGAGCTGGACCAGCGTTTCGGCCGGGAGCTTGAGCCCGGGCGGTTCGGGCTGGGCCGGCGGATCAGGCTTCAATTCCTTGGCCAGGTAGATGTTGGCGACCTGACGGGTAAGAGCGCCGGGGTCGACGGTCGTATTGCTCAGGCAGACGACGGAAAAATGCTGATCGGGGAAGCGAACCAGGTCGCTCCGGTATCCCGCATCCCCGCCGCCGTGATCCACGAAATTGAGTCCCTTGTACGTGCCGTGCATGAGGCCGTAGGCGTAATCGAGCGTCGTGCCGTCATTGAGCTTGCCCCGCTCGAGCATCCGCTCGACGAGGGCCTTGCCGCCGACCCGCGGGTTGAAGAAGTTCTCGTCCCAGAGAGCCAGGTCCTCGACCGTCGTGAGCAGGCTCGTCGCGCCCACGGTGTCGAAGTTCGTCACGCTGAGCTTGAAGGCGTCGCGGTCCTGAACATAGCCGTAGGCGATGCCCTTGACGATCTCGGCATGGTCGTCCCGGAAATGCGTGCTCGTCATCCCGAGCGGGACGAAGATCCGGGCGGTCGTGAATTCGCGGAAGGATTGACCGCTCACGCGCTTGACGACCTGGGCCAGGAGCGTGTAGCCGGTGTTGCAGTAGAGATGCCGCTCGCCCGGCTTGAAGTTCAGGTCCTTCTGGCGGGCCATGACCGCGAGGACGTCCTCGTCGGTGATCAGGTCCAGGGAATAGCGCCAGCCGGCCAGCCCGAGCAGGTCCCATTGGTCGCGCAGCCCGCTCGTATGATGGATGAGGTGGCGGAGGGTGATCGTGTTTCCGAAATCCGGGAGCTCGGGGATGTATTTCCGGACGTCGTCGTCGACCGAGAGCTTGCCGTCCTGCTCCAGGAGAAGGATCGCCGCGGCGGTGAACTGTTTGGAAATGGAGGCGATATGGAAGACGGTCGCCGGAGTGATGACGACGTCGTGGTCGAGGTCGGCCATCCCGTAGCCGCGCTTGTAGACGATCCGTCCATCCTTCATCACGGCGACGGCGCAGCCCGGAGAGATTGTCCGGTCCCATCGGGCGAACAGCCGGTCGACTTGTTGGGCCGGATCCGCCGGCGCGGGCGCCGGCGCCTGGGATTGGGCCTGGGCGGGGCCGAAGCCGAGAAGAAAACCGAGAAGCAGGAGGATGTTTGTCTTAGGCATCGGGCAAAAAACCTTTCTCCCGATAGAGCCGCAGGCAGGCGTCCACGGCCGACGCGTCATAGAGCCGGCTGCGTCCGTTTTCGAGCTCCCGAAGCGCCTCCGGGATCCCCTTGGCCTCACGATACGGCCGGTGGGAGGACATCGCCTCGACCACGTCGGCCACGGCGATGATCTTCGCTTCGACGATCATCTCCTCCCCGGAGATCCCGGACGGGTATCCCGAGCCGTCCAGCCGCTCGTGATGCTGGAGGATGATCCGGGCGAGCGGCCAGGGGAAGCTGATGGGCTGAAGGATCTCGTACCCGGTCCGGCTGTGCGACTTGATGATCTCGAATTCGATGTCCGTCAGCCGGCCCGGCTTGCTGAGGATCTCGGCCGGGACCCCGATCTTCCCGATGTCGTGGATCAGGCCGGCCATGCGGATCCCCTGGGCCTGCGACCTGGGCAACCCGATCTCGTCGGCGATCGCCTCGGCGATCTGGGCGACCCGCCTCTGGTGCCCGGCCGTGTAGGGATCCTTCTTCTCGACCGCCGAAGCCAGGACAAGCACGCTGCCTTCGATGGCCGCCTTGAGCTTGCCATAGGCCTTCTCGAGCTCCTCTTCCTTCTTTTTCCGTTCCGTGATGACGTCGAAGACCGCCACGAAATGCCCGCGCTCCGGGCTGTAGACCGAGACGCTGAACCACATCTGCAGGGCGGCCACGAACGCCTCGAAATTTTCCGGCCGGCCGGTGCGGGCGACCCGGCCATAGGTCTCGAACAGCTTCGGATCCGATTCCCGGATGCCGGGGACGACCTCGGTCACCCTCTTTCCGACGACGTCTTTCAACCCTGTCTGGGCCTCGAAGGCGGCGTTGACGCTCAAGTAGATGAAATCCTTGGGGCGGCCCTCTTCGAAGATCATCCGGCAATAGGCCATCCCGTTCATCATGTTCTCGAACAGGGAGCGGAAGCGGGCCTCGCTCTCGATCAAGGAGGCCTGCGTCCGTTTGCGCTCCGTCAGGTCGCGGATGATCATGCTCGTCCGGGTCCGGCCGTTCCGGTCCTTGAAAAGGGCCGTGGCCAGCTCGGCCGGGAATTTCGTCCCGTCCCCGCGGAGCATATTCAGCTCGCCGAAGAACTTGCCCGTCCGGGCCCGCTCCTCGAGCGCGGAGGCCAGCCGGGGGTCCGCTTCGTCCATGAACCCGCGCCGCCCGAGCTTCTTGATCTCGTCCTCGCTCCGGCCCAGGACCCGGCACGACGCCGGGTTGGCGGCTAGAACGGCCCCGCTCGGCGACGTGAGCAGGATCGCGTCCTGGCTCGTCATGAACAGCAGCCGGTAGAGATCCTCGCTCTCGCGCAGGCCGAGCTCGGCCCGCTCGCCGGCGGCCCGCTGGCGCAGGGCCATAATCCCGAAGGCCAGATTCCCGGCCAGCTCCTCGAGGAGCTTCACCTCGGCGGGGTGAAAGGCGCTCTTCACCTCGGAATAGACGCTCAACGCTCCAAAGGTCCGGCGCCGGTCCTTGAGAGGCAAGGCGATGGAAGCCTGATAGCCGCGCTTGGCGATCTCGTCGCGCCAGGGCGCGAACGCCGGATTGGCGAGCATGTCCCTGGCCATGACGGTCTTTCCGCAGCGGATCGCCGTCCCGGTCGGTCCGTGTCCGCGTTCGGTATCGGCCCAGGTGATCCTGAGCGTCTCGATGTATCCGTCATCGTACCCCGCTTGCGCCGCGAGCGTCACCATCTTGGACTCATCCTGCCCGGCGAATCCCACCCAGACCAGACGATAGCCTCCCTCGTCGATGATGGCCCGGCAGATGTCTTTCAGGAGCTGGGCTTCGTTCCGGGCCCGGATGAGGGCCTTGTGACAAACGCCGAGCAGGCGCAGGGCGCGCGCGCCGTATCTCGGCTCTTCCTCCGGCCGGGGATCGGGCTTGGATTTCAAGGCCATGGACGGGCTCCTTACCGCCGGGGAGCGGCCGCCGACTTCATCTCGTACTCCTGCGGCGGCTCCGCCCCGAGAAGATGGCGGACGAAGTAGTCCCAGCGCCTCCGGACCATATAGGGTTCGCTCCCGAAGCCGTGGCTGCGGTTCGGGAACAGGATCAGGTCGAAATCCTTGTTGGCCCGGATGAGCTCGTTGACCACAAGCAGGGTGAGATAGGGCGGGACGTTGCCGTCCATGGTCCCATGGGCGAGGAGGAGCTTCCCCTTGAGGTTTTTGGCGTGATTCTGGTTCGCCTGATCGTCATAGTTCGATGTGCCGTCGGCATTCTTGACCAGTAGACCCTGCCACTTCTCGCCCCAGTCGTCCTCATAGCCCCGATTGTCGTGGTTCCCCGCCTGGGAAACGCCCACCTTGAAGAAATCGGGGTAGCGGAACATCGCGTCGCAGGTCGCGTAGCCGCCGCCCGAGTGGCCGTAGATCCCGGCCCGGTCGATGTCGATCCAGGGGAAGCGTTCCGCGAGCTGTTTCATCCCGGCAACTTGATCGGGGAGGGTGTTGTCTCCCATGTTGGCGTAGTAAGCCTCATGGAATTTCTTCGACCGGTCGGGCGTCCCCATGCCGTCGAGCTGGATGACGATGAAACCCAGCTCGGCCAGAGCCTGGCAGTCGCCTCGGGCGGGGGAGAAGCTCCGGCTTCCGACGCTGCCGGATTGGGGGCCGGGATAGATGTTGTTGACGATCGGATATTCCTTGGCCGGGTCGAAGTCCGTCGGCCGGAA
Source organism: Candidatus Aminicenantota bacterium (assembly GCA_963848835.1). Taxonomy (GTDB): domain Bacteria; phylum Acidobacteriota; class Aminicenantia; order Aminicenantales; family UBA4085; genus CAWKFB01. The sequence continues at coordinate 127,761 of CAWKFB010000011.1, forward strand.
CATCAGGCCGTAGAGGTCCGTGACGCCGTCGCGGGCTTTGACCGTGAAGGGGACCGGCGGCTTCCAGCCGGCGGCCAGGAGCGGCGAGATGTCGGCCTTTTCCAGGGTCAGAAGGAGCTTGCTCGCCGCGTCCCGCAAAACGGTCACGGGCGGGACGTCGGGCTTCGAATAGCTGTCGACGAAATAGCGTCCGGAAGGAGAAAGGGCGACTTGATGGTCGGCTTCCTCGGGCGTGAGAAGAGAGGCCGATTTTCCGTCGAACGCGGCCCGGAGGAAAGACTGGAAATAGGGATCGACCGGTCCTCTCCCGCCGACGCCCACGAAGAAGATCTGCCTGGCTTTCTCGTCGATCCTCAGGATCTCGGTCACGTTCCCTTCGCCGCGCGTGATCTGGTTCTTGAGCGCGCCGGTCTTGAGATCGTAGAGGTAAAGCTGGCCCCAGCCGTCGCGCTCGGAGAACCAGATGATCTCTCCGGTCGCATCCAGGTAGCGCCACAGCGGCCGGCCGCTTCCCGATTCGAAGAAGGTCGCGACCTTCTCCTCGAAGACGTCGCGGATTTCGCCCGTCTCGGGATTTGCCTCCCGCACGATCTCCTGCTTGTGGTCGCGGGAGGTGGAGACGAAGACGAGCCGCGACCCGTCCTTGCTCCATTGGACGTCGTCCCAAAGGCCGCCCCGCGACTTGATGTCGTCGGTGAACGTCGAGCGGTGCTGGTCGGGCGGCATCTTCAGCCGGACGACCCGCGGCCCATCGAGATGGATGACGACCCGCTGGATCGTGGTCACGACTTCGTCGCCCGGGAGAGGGTATTTCCAGGCCTGGAGGGTCGGGTGGCCGACCTTGGTCTCGACGAGGTACATCTCGCCCACGCCGCGCTGGTCCTGCTGGAACGTGGCGATTTTCTTCGAATCAGGCGACCAGGCCAGGACCGGCCGGGCGCTCCGCGTCCAACCGGCGTTGTCGGTCGCATACCCGAAGTCCTTGACCCCATCCGTCGTCATCTGACGCTCCGCTTTGGTCGCGACCTCGCGGAGCCAGAGGTTGTCGTCCCGGATGAAGGCGGCGAAGCGGCCGTCCGGCGAGAGGGTTTCGGCCGCCCCGCCGAATCCGGGACCGAAGCCGGGGCCCGGCCGGGGAGCCGGAGCGGCGTCGCCGGTGCTCTTGCAGGCCTTGGTCCGGGGATCATAGGCCCAGGTCTTTCCGTCGGCGGCGAAGGAGATCGTTTTTCCGTCGGCGGAAAACTCGAACGTCGAGAAGGGGAGCTTGGCTCCGTCGAACGTTTTGCCCGAAGCGGCGGACAAAGCGGCGGCGAGGGCGGCGTGATCGAACGCCGGCCCGCGCTTTCCCCGGGCGGGATCGACGAGGATGAACTCCGAGGTCCCGCCGGCGAGGGAGTTCCGGTACCAGAAGCGCTCGTCCGGAAGCCAGGTCGGCCGGACGCCGGAGCGCAGGACGAGTCCGGCGACGCCGGCGGTCATGAGCTTTTCGGCCTTGGCGTAATCCGCCGCGGTCAGGACGCGGGGAGTCCGCGGCGCTCCCTGGGCGGCAAAGGCCGCGGCGCCGGCCGCGACGAAAGCCAGGAGGATGAAGAAGGCGGTGCGGAACGGGCGATGGGCGGCCGATTTGGGCATGACGCGCTTCCTTTCAGGATGACCTTGTCTTAAGCCCATTTTATACAAATTTCAAGGTCCCGTCTCAATATTTCCTTCGCCGCATTCTGCCACGGAGACGGGACACTTCCAGGGGGGAGTCAAGCTCCCCCCTCGGCGCTCCGCTCCGCTCCGCTGACCCCCTGAGGGGGAATCAATCCATTCCCCCTCAAGCTCCCCTGGATGTTGCGTGCTTCTCCTCCGCTGGAAGCTACGCGACGGATTTCCTGGACGCACAACTCGGCGGCCAATATGCCGTGATCCCCGGTTCTCGAAAGTGGTAGAATGGTCCCGTCAACGGCCTTAGGTCATCGGATTTGAAGGAGACGTCCGATGAGAAGATCATCGGCAGTCGCGTCGATCGTCATCCTCGGTCTCTTATCGGCAGCTCCCCTCGCGGCCGCCGAGAAGAAGATCATCGCCCCTTGGACGGGTTTGGGCAGGAACTTCCTCTTGTCCTACTCAGGCTCGAACGCCTTCCTCCACCTCGCCGGACTGGCCGGCACGTTCCTTATCGTCCAGACCGGTCTGGACACGGACGTCCATAACTATTTTGCCCGGCACCAGTTCATGGATAAATATTCGCGTCCGGCGGTCGCGGTCGGGACCTATTTCCCCGCCCTTCTCGGCGCCGGGCTTTTCGCCTCCGGCTTGGTCGGAGGAGGCACTCGACTGGCCACCGCCGGAAGCGCCGTCCTCCAAGCCGCCGGGCTGTCGGCGGCCGTGATGGTCTCGCTCAAGGCCCTGACCGGACGGCCCGGCCCCGATCCCTACGTTTACGACGACGATTCGGCGAGCCGCGTCTGGCGCTTCGGCTTTCTCCGGGGCGGCACCTTTCACGGCTGGCCTTCCGGCCACTTGATGACGAACACCGCCGCCATCACCAGCCTGATGGCGTTCTACAAGGACAAGACGCTTCTCAACATCGCGGGGGGGATCTCTCTCGGTTATCTTTTCTTGAGCGTGATCTCGCACCACCGCTCCGCGATGCACTGGTTTTCGGACGAGGTGGCCGGGACGCTGATGGGGATCGCCATCGGCACGACGGTGGGCCGGGAATTCCGCCGGCGCTTCGACGAACCGGACGCACCGTCCCGTCCAGGCGGGGCGAGCGTCTCGCTCGGGAGCTTCGCCATCACCTTTTCCCTCGAGATCTAGCTATTCCGCGCTTTTCTTCCCAACCCCGCGATCCGGTCCGGGGGCCGGATCATTGTCGAATGAGAAAGATATAATCCAGGCCGAAGAGATTCCCCGGCCGGGCTTCGCGGTTCGGTGAAAGAACGCGGATCTCGAGCGTATTGTCGCCTTCCTTGAGCTCGAAGACCCCGAGCTTCGGCCGGATCCAGCCGAGCGCGGAGGAATAGGCATCCACGACCGCAGCGCCCGGCCCTGACCCGCCCGCGATCTCGGCCTTCTTCCCGTTGACCGCCAGCTCATGGCGCCCGTAGCTCGGCGACGTGCACAGGTTGAGCTCGACGGAATACTTCCCGGCGCGCAATACCGTGAAATGGACCGTCAAGCGTTCGCCCGGAGGCGCGTCCCGCCAGACGAGGTGCTCGGCCCCGGAGCAATTGGCCAGTCGCTCCGCTTTGGCCGTTCCGCCGCGCGCCTCGAGACGCAGAGCTTCGCCTTCGAGGGGATCGAGCATGTTCGCGCGAATCCCGAGGTCGACCGGGGCCAGCGTCTTCGGTCGATGGCCGCGGGCCCGGGCGTGCCCGGCTTGGCATACCAGTAGATGACGTGGGTCCAGGTCGGCTTGCACGGCATCCAATGCCACATCTCCTGATCGAATCGGATGCCCGTCCGATAGGGCAGCGCATCGAGCACGTACCAGCGATTGAGGCTGATGTGACCGCCGCTCCCGGGTCCGTCGACTCGGGTCTGGGCGTGATAGGGACGCGATGAACGGCCGGTTGTTCCCGTAGGCGTACCCGTAATCGTCTTCCGTCCCGGTCCCGAACGTGCTGGGGAACGATTCGCCGTCGACGAAGATCTTCTGATCGCCCTCGCCCCACCAGATCAGCACGGGATTGGCGATTTCATAGACCGTGCCGATCACCTTGCCTTCGCCGGTCGTCTTCAGGAAGTTCGTATCGAAGAACGGCCAGGTCTCAGCGGGTGAGCGATCCCCATTGGGCCCGCAGATGGTAGCTGCGATCCGGTAAACGCATGTTCGCCGACGTGCAGTTTCACTTCGACGGTATAGGGGACCTTGCCGGCGTTGGTCAGGCTCAAGCGCATCGATCTCTTGAACGGCATCAGCAGCCGGCTCGTCATCTTGCCCGTTGTCGTCGACGGTGAAGAACAGTTCTCGTAGGGATTCACGCCCGGCGCCGAGCCGAAGAAGTCGCCGAGCGGGGTTAGAATGCTCTTTCGCCGTCGAAGTTGATGTCGAGAAGCAGGAAACCGGTAGGCGTTGTGGGCCCGCAACGGATCGTCCCATTTCAGGCTCTCGCGCGTATCGAGCACCTGGGCGGACCATTCGTAGACGGCCTTCTCCCCGAGCACCTCGGGCATCACTCTGCGACGCGCCGGGCCGAATCGTCAGGCGGTAGGTAGAGCCATTCGGCGATCCCGCGGGTGCCGGCGCGGGCTTCGGGCTGGAAAGCGCGCGCGCAGTCCGGGTTTGCACTTCCGCCCACGATTCGCCGCCTGATTCGGGATCGAACGTCTCGACGCGGGTTCCGCGCTGGGTACGTGCGATATCCGATTTCGTAATAGAGGCTGACCGGCTTGTCTTTCTCCTCGATCGTGATCTTGAGCGAGCCTGCGTACGGCAGCGGGAAGTAGAGGTTGCCGCCGCGTTCCGCTGACATACGAGAAAACCGGACCGAACGGCGGCGTCTTGCCGTGGAACAGGTCCGCGAGCGGAACCTCGAGACGCGGGCGGGTCTCGCCGTCGAAAGTAGAAGCGCGCCACGGTGGCGTCGCGGGATTCGCCGACCAGAACCGCGTGATCGTGCCGGGGCCCTTGAGGTCGGCGAGCACGTGCTCTTTGCGCCCGTCGTTCGTCTCGGTGCGCACGTACTGGCCGACGTCGCTGTTGTCGAACCAGGCCTCGCCGCCTTTATGGCTTTCGCGGCTGTAGCTCGACGCCTGGGCCTGCTTGAAGAAAGGCCGGGGCGAAAGGGCTAGGTTCCCGAGGTCGACCATCTCCGCGAGCAGGCTTTCGACGGTGATCGTCCGGTCAGCCGGCGCGCATCCGGTCGCGAGCATCGAAGCGCCGAGACCGAAAAAGGCATAAGACGAGAAGGGATTTACGATGGATCATGAGCTCACTTCCTTGGGCAGGCCGAGTCCGCCGAGAAAGGCCGCGACTCGACGGGCGACGATCGTCGCGTCCTCGCCAACCCCGAGCAGCAAGGAGGATTGGCGCTTGCGGAGGAAATGGACGCCGTGAAAAAAAGTCCCGGGACGACGGTGCTCGCGCCTTCCCGCTGGATCGGGAAGCCGAGGCCATCGAACGCGCTCGGCCACGGGAGCCAGGAGCGATATTCCGGGCGGAAGCCGCCGGCGAAGATGACGACGCCGAAGCCGGAGAGGTCGACGATTCGGGAGTCTCAGAAACAAAGGGCTCGGGTTCGTCGATCTGGAGCGCGATCCCGAGCTCCTCGGCGCGGCCCTTGATAAGGCTCATCAGCTCACGATGGCGCTGATCCCCCCAAGCGAGGCTCTCCCCCAGGTCCGGTGCGAAGCGGGCCCTTCCGTCCCGCGTCCCCAGAAAATGACCGGTGAGGGTGACTCCCATCGCCTGAAGCGTGCGCAAATTCAAGTCTCGGCCGCCGCCGTGGCCGGTGGCCAGGGGGTTGGCGGCGAGGCGTGCCTCCGGAGTCGGGAGAGCCTCGATCGTCTGGTCAAGAAGCCCGCCTCATCAGCCACCAGACGATATCGCGACCGCCGATGCGTCGCGGAACCCAGGCCGCCTTGCCGCAGGAGAGGACGCACGCTTCGGCCCGCCTCCCGCAGCTCTTCGCTGATCTGGGCTCCGGACTGGCCGCTGCCGATGATGAGCACGCTGCCGGGGGGAAGGTGGCTCTCATTCCGGTAGGCATCGACGTCCATCTGCGGCGGCCGGAGGGACGTGGCGGCGCTGGCCGGACGGTGGGCTCGCTCGAAAGCGCCCGTGGCCAGGACGAGGACGCGGCTTCGCATGTCGCCGGAGGTCGTGCGCACGATGAAGGATCCGTCATCCATCGAACCGACGGAGGCGATTCGGACCTCCTCGCGCACCGGCGCCCCGAAGCTCCCGGCGTATCCGACGAGCGTCCGGACGATCTCGTCGCGCGGCATGAAGCCGTCCGGTGGGTCCGTCGTAGGGGCGGCCGGGAAGACGGACGGACCAGTTGGGCGTCACGAGGCAGAAGGAATCCCACCGGTCGTTGCGCCAGCTCTGTCCGATGCGCGGCCTGTTCGAGGACGACGTTCTCGCGCCCCGCCGGCACGAGATCGCGGCTTACGGCCAGGCCGGCCTGCCCGCCGCCGATGATGACGGTTTCCACTGTCTGGGTCATCGCTCCCTCTCCCGGGGAATTATACTCCTGATCGGAAATTTTCGAATCCGCGCCCGGCTCCCCATCGCGGTGTTTTTTTGGTAGGATGGGGTCGCATGATCAACGTCAATAAATTCAGCATCGGGGCGACGGCGGCCATCACGACGAGCATGGGCCTGATCGCCGGGCTCGCCCACGGCGAGGGCTCGCGGATCAGCATCGTCACGGGCCTTCTGATCATCGCCATCGCGGACAACATCTCCGATTCCCTGGGGATCCACATCTATAAGGAGTCGGAAGGGGCCTCGAAGCGCGACACGCGGACATCGACCTTCGGTAATTTCATCGTCCGGCTGCTGCTCGCCTTCACCTTCGTCGGGATCGTCCTGCTCTTTCCCGCCCGGCTCGCCATGATCATCTCTTCTATATGGGGCCTCGTCTGGCTGGCCGTCCTGAGCTGTTTGATCGCGCAGAGCAAACGGACGCGGGCCTGGAGGGAGATCGCCTGGCATCTCGTGGTCGCCGTGTCCGTCATCGCCGCCAGCAAGTTTCTCGGAGATTTCATCCTCAGCAAGATCACCTAGAAACGAGCCGGCGCCTCCGAGCGTCTCCGGCGCCGGTTCCCCCGATGGTCAATCAGCGATGCGGATCGGGACCGCCGCTCCCGGGCCGTACCAATAATACGGCTTCGTCGCGATCGTCGCTTTCGCCGCCTGGCGGGGCCGGGCGAAAGCGTCCTTGGCCAGGCTGACCTCGACGCTCGTCGGGTTCACCGTGATCTTGAGGATCTTGTCCGGCGGGACGATCGAGCCGTCCGACCTTGTGATCACCAGGGACTTCGGAAACAAGATCGAGTCCTCGCGGACGTAAAAGCGGCCTCACCTCGGCCGCGGTCGGATTGGCCGGGCGCATCTGCATCTCGACGTTCGTATCGAACGTCAGGACGGTCAGGCCTTTCAGTCGGGCGTTGCTCAAGACCACGGGCTGGAAAAGCTCCGCGCCCATGCTCTTTTCGACCGCGACCGTCGCGACGTCGTCCGCGGTATAGGCGCTGGCCGAGGGATTCGCCGGATCGCAATGGGTGATCCCGCCGACGCCGATCTTCACTCCGGTCGCGGGATCGGAGAATGTGTCGCCGGGCTGCCAGCAGCAGTCCGGGGAGTCGTAGCCGTCGAGGCGGTTGTCGATCGGGCGCCACAGCCCGGTCAGGTTCTTCGGGCCGCCGACCGCGGGATCGTTGTAGAATTTCTTCGAGATGATCTGACCCGTATAGTCGGCGTTCCGGGCCCCGGACTTGGCCGCGTCGATGCGGTAGATGACGACGCCGGAGTATTTCGCCCGCTCGTCCAGGGCGTTGACTCCGAGCCGGGTCCGGAATTCGGCCACATAAGCGGTGGAAAGTCCGGTCCGGACGACGACCATCTTCGTCCCCCCGGGAATCTCGACCGGGGAAAGGATATGGGTCGTCGGCCCGGCGGTCGGAAGGGTCACCACGTCCACCTGGTCGTCCCGGATCCAGCGCAGCTTCCACTTCGGCCAGGCCAGGAAGTCCGTCGAGTGTCCGGCGATGTTGCCCATCATGTCCCAGCCGCCGCAGAAGAAGAAAATGCCGATCTTGATGTCCTTGATCACGGCCGCGTAGGAATAAAGGTCCGGGAGCCCGAAGTTGTGGCCTAACTCGTGGACCGCCCAGCGATACCCCCAGCGGAAGAGATCGTTGCCCGCGGTGATGGCCGTATCGATGTAGTGGGGCTTCTTGTCCTTGTCGACGTAGACCACCCGGTTGAGGTTCGGCTCTTTGGGCCCGACGGGCTTTCGGTGGGTGTAGGATGGGCCGTTGCTCAAACCGGATTTACCCCGGGCCGGCATGATCACGAGGTGCTCGTAATCGTCGACCTGGATCCCCCATTTGTCGTACGCCTTCTGGGCCGCCTCGGCGATATAGGCGTAGGCCGGAATCGTATTGGCGCCGGCGCGGTAATCCACGGCGTTCTTGTCCATCAGGATCCACCCCAAATTCTTATCGACCTGGGGGGAGGCCACGGAGAATCGGAACTGCCCGTAGGCCGCCCGGGCGTACCACTCGGTGCAGCCCTGGAGGTAGTCGAGATAAGGCTTCGTTTCCTTATAAGGATCTTCGGCGTCGCCGGCCCGGCGGTCGGGAAACTCGACGAGGAGCATGAGCATCGTCTCGGACCTATGGGCGGGAGCGGTGATCCGGCCGTCGTTCCACGCGACCGGCCGGCCGCTCTCGTCCTTGTTGGGCGTGACGTCGGCCTGCTTGTAGAGCCCCTTCTCGCCCGTGACGGGATCGATGAAGGACAGGTCGGTCCGGATCGTGTTCCAGCCTTCGTCGATGGAGGCGCCGGTGCCGATGATGTGGCCGTGGACCGCCGGTTCGCCCGTCCGAACGATCTTCACGGGCTTGGAAGCGGCGAAGGCCCCGAACGCCTTGGTGGCGACGGTCGTTCCCTCCGAAGTGATGCGGGCGAAGGGGGCCGAGGTGAGGCTGACCATGAACCCGCCCGGAGACGGTTCGACGCCTGCGATCTGCTCCGCAGGAATGACCGCGCCGTCCGGCTTGGTGATCACGAGGCGATCCGCCGTGATTCCGGTGAGCGGCTTGTCGGCGGTGACGACGATCCGGGTCAGCCCGAGGAACCGCGCTTCGGTCAGCGCGACCCGCTCGACAGCCGGCGCCGGAATCAAGGCCGACGACAGGAGAGGAAGACCGATCAGGACCAGAAGATACCCGAAACGACCCTTGAGATTCAGTTTCATGTGTTACCGCCTTGGAAGCACTCTATTTATGCCGCGCCGGTTCTATTTCCAGTATTGATCGGCTTCTTTCTCCAATTTGTGCAGCCTGGTGTAATAATCCGGGAATTCGCTCAGGTGGGCCAGCGCGATCTTGGCGGTCAGGATCTCGTCGTTGTCCGTGACGTTGGTCGCGGCGTCCCTTTTTCCGTGTTCGAGCTCGATATTGAGTCCCATATGGAACTGGTTCAGGTCGAACTTCTTCCAGCTGAGCCCCAGAACCTTACCGATCCGCTTGGCGTCGTCCAGGTTGAATGTCTTTTTGGGCATGATTTCCTCCCCTCCAGGTTATTTCAATCCCGACGTCATGCCGCTCTTTTTGTCCCCGTGCGGGCGGGGCGCATACTCCCCGGCCGGCGTGATCGATTCGCGGTAAGGACTGGTCCAGCTCTTCATGAAGATCTTCGCCAACGTCCCGGCCAGGCTCGGGCTCGCGCCGACGATGCCCAGGTTCCGAGAGGCGTAGAAATAGTCCTTCTCGCAGTTGCTCGTCCCCAGCCAGAACTTCGCCTCGTCGGCGACGATGTATTTGCAGTGCTCGACGCGGGCATAAGGGATATATCCGCCCGACCAGTCCGGGATCGCCGTGAAAGCGACCTCGATGTTCGGGATCCCGGCCAGCTCTTTGAGCGCCGCGACGGCCGGCGTCCCTTTCTCCCAATCCGACACGATCATCCGGACCTTGACGCCGCGCTGAGCGGCCCGCCGCAGGGCATCGTCGATCACCGCGTACCGCCCGCCTTTCCTGTCGGCCGTGGAATAGGAAAGAAACTGGAGGGAAAGCGACGAGTGCGCCCCGTCGATCAGCGCGACGAGGGCCGGCTCGTCCCAAAGCTCCGGATCCGGGATATGGCCGATAGGGCTGCAGGTGGGAACGAGGGCCGCCGCTTTTCCCGAGGCGTCCTTGACCGGGATGGGAACCGAATACTTTTTTGGGGGCTGCGGCGAGGCTTGGGTCGATCCGGGCGGGGGAGAGGCCAGCCGCCAGTCGAAATCGAAGATATCCCCGTAAGCGGCCGCGATACGGTCGTTCCTGATGCGCAGCCCGAGCTCGTGGATGTGCTCGAGCGCCCGCCAGTCGAAATTCTGGCTGCCGACGAAGACTTCCCGGCCGTCGACGACGAAATATTTGGCGTGCTGCGTCCCGCCCGCGACGGCGCCGAAATCGATCCGGCGCGCTTCGATGTTCGGGCGCCGGGAGAGGTCATCGACGCTCTCCGGGTATGTCCGGGACATCCGGGCATCCACGAGGATCCGGACCCTGACGCCGCGGCCCGCGGCCGAAACCACGGCGGCGAGGACGTCTTCCAGCATTTTGCCCGGCTCGTTGGAGATGTAGAACTGTTCGATGTCGAGGGTTTTACGCGCCGCCCCGATCATTTCGAGCCAGACCTCGCGCGTATCGCGGATCCCGGGATTATCCAGGGTCGTGCCGATGGGAGTGCTCTCGACGATCTCGATATCCGGGGCCGAAGATTGGGCCGGCGGGGCCGGGGCGGCGGTCAAGGCCGCGAGGCACAGAATAACGAGCCATTTCTTCACAGGCCGTTTCCCACCCGGATGATACGCGAGTCCGGCGGCAGCGGCAAGCCTCAGCGACTTTTATTTGGGAAAAAAGAAGGCTTTACCGGGACGCGTTGAAGGGTTACAATTTTTTGGGCATCAAGCATCGTCCAGCGAGGAGAAACGGATGAAAACCAAGTCGCGGCTTCTGCCGATCATCGTCATCTTCGCCCTTGGGGCCGGCGCGGTTCCGGCCGGCGCCGAAGTCGTGCGCTTCAAGCCGGACAAAGGCGTCCAGACCTACGCCGTTCGCGAGCCGGTTCTCACGTTGAAACCGGGGACATCCTCGAGACGAACACCCTCTGGTCGGATTGGTTCGCCGGAAAAGACGCGCCCTGGCCGGGCGAGGTCGGGCCCATCGCGATCGCGGGCGCCATGCCGGGCGATACGCTCGTCGTCCGCATCCTGAAGATCCGCCCGAACGCGCCGCTCGGCAGGTCCGGAACCTCGACGGTCTACGGCTCCGTCATCGCGACCGCGTCGACGCCGATGCTCAACGAGCCGGTGCCCGACAAGATGTTCCTCTGGAAGATCGACGGCGACGGACGGTCGGCCGTCCTGGACCTCCCCAAGAGCCGCATCAAGCAGGTCCGGGTCGATCTCGTCCCGATGCTCGGCCGGCTGGCTACGGCGCCGCCCGGTGATCAATCGGTCCCGGGGGGAGTGCCGTCGACGTTCGGCGGGAACATGGACACTTCGGAAGCCCGGCAAGGAACGACCGTCTACCTTCCCGTTTATCACGAGGGCGCCGGCTTCTATTTCGGCGACGTCCATGCCCTCCAGGGGGACGGCGAAGTCATCGGCAGCGGGATCGAGACCTCGGCCGACGTCGCCTTCGAATTCGGTCTCCTGAAAAAAGAAGGCGATCGCCTGGCCGCGGCTTGAGAACAAGGACTTCATCATGGTCGCGGGCTCGGCCCGGCCGTTGATCGACGCGTTCCGGATCGCCCACGTCGAGATGGTCAAGTGGCTCGAGTCCGAGTACGGCTTCGACCGTTGGGAAGGCCTCCAGATCATGTCCCAGGTGGGGACGGCGCAGATCGCGAACGTCGTCGATCCGAACTATACGGTCGTCGCCAGGTTCCCGAAGCGCTATTTGCCCGGGAAATAGCCGCGACAACATCAAATATTAAACGGAAGAGATTCAAAACGATCGTGGTCATCAATCTTATCGCCGGAATATTGACCGGGTTCATCATCACGATACCTCCGACGGGACCCATTGCCTTTGCCATAATTTCCAAAGGATTTAGAAATGAGGTCAGGGAGGGTCGGGCCATCGCCCTCGGCTCCGCCGTCATGGATTTCTTCTATTGTCTTGTCGCTTTCACCGGAATCGCTCTAGTGATTTCCGTTTTTCCTTCGAGTGTGGCCGATTTTTACGCCGAAAATGATCAGTTGATAAAAATGGCGCTGACTTTTGCCGGCTGCGCCATCGTCATGATCTCCGGTCTGAAAATTATGAAGAGAAAGGTCACCTACGACACGCTGGACGCGGAAAAATCCGCGCAGCTCGACTCCGCTTTTACCAAGGCTGAAAAGCTGAGAGAACAGGCGGAAAACGCGGCGAGGCATCTCAAAATAAAAAAAGCGAAGAAATCGAATTTAATTGGATTATTTTTTATGGGCATGCTGCTCTGTCTGTCTTCGGTGACCGTGCTGGCTTCCTGGATTGCCATTATCGGATTTTTAAAAGGATACGGTTTTCTCAATCCCTCTTTTCTCGGCGGAATATTATTTTCGCTAGGAGCGTCTACAGGGACTTGGATCTGGTCCTACACCCTGTTGAAGCTCATAACGGGCAACAAGAAGCGGATCAACCAGGCGACCGTAAACGTGCTCAACATCATCGCCGGAGCCATATTATTGGTGCTCGGCGTTTTCCTGTTCGTCAAAGCCGTCGTATCCGTCTTTTCGATTATTTGAGCGACCATGGAAAGCATTCATAAGGCCGCCCATCGGTTCCATAAGCCGTCGGAGGTGAAGGTATGAAACGGCCATCCGATTTTGGGAAAATCGCGAAGAAAATCTAACCGATAGCCGCGGCTCCTGTTCCAGGAGATGGACGGCCGGCCGGTCAGCCTTTGAGATGATCCGACAGGACTTTGATGCCTTTTTCCGCCTCTTTGGCGATTTTATCGTAAGTTTCCTTGGCTTTCTCGCCGGTCTTATTGATTTCTTCCTGGATCTTCTGCCGGGTTTTTTTGCCGCTGGCGGGGGCGAAGAGGGTGCCGGCGATATATCCGGCGGCGGCGCCGATCAAGAAAATCAAAGCGACTCCGAGGGCCGAGTTCTTGTCATCCGACATGGCGTTTCTCCTTTTTTTTTTGCATTCGCCGCAGGACGAAACCGGCCACGGGCAGGGCGAGCGGGAGGAACTTGGCCGGGCCGGGGAGTAATTTCGAAGCGATCTGCATGGTCGCCGCGGAAACGCCGACGGCGGCTTTCCTGGACACCCGGAGCGTGTCCCCGAGCTCTTCCACCCGGGCCTTCACTTCCAGGTCCAGCTCGCTCAGGCGTTGAACCAGAACGCGGACTTCGGCCAGAGTCTTTTCGGCTTCCCCCGCCGTTGTGCGGAGCTGGATGAAGAGGCGGACGAGAAAGACGATGGCGACGACGGCCGCGACGATCAAGACGAGCAGGAAAATTTGGGTCAACGTCATGATATGAACAACATAAGGTGATAGCGGGGATTTGTCAAACGAAACGGAAATCTTTTCCGACGCTCACTCTCATTTCAATTCCGGGACTTATTCTTTGCTGATTTTAATGTTGCTGATATAGAATTTGTCATTTTCGCCATAGGAGCCGCCCAGCATCAACGACATCGCGCGTTGGGCCGAGGGTCATTTCATCAGCATATGATTTGTAACGGCATCGGGGTTGTAAATGGATTTTAGGGCGGGCGAGCATCGATCGCGTCGTGATAGAATGGGCGGGTGAAATCGAAGCCCGACGCGCGCATTGCGTCCCTGATCGCTCTCGGGGCGGCCTTTTTCGGCTTCTATTTATTCGCCGTATTCAGCCCCGGCGCGTTCCTTTCGGCGGATACCGCGCTGTTCAAGGCCCTCAACGGGCATCACGCCCCGTTATTCGATCGCCTTTTCTGGGTCGTCAGCCTGATCGGGAGCGCCAAAATCTCGGTCCCGATTTTCACGGCGATTGTCCTTTTATGGGCGCCTCGGCCGAAACGCGCCGCCCTGATCGCCATCGCCGCCGCGGCGCTGCTGTTCAACGCCTTCGTCGACGAGGGCATCAAGCGAGACGTCGATCGGCCGCGCCCGGCCGAATTCTTTTCCGCCGAGACCCCGCCCCACACCTTCGGCCGGATCCCGGTGGGTCACTCTTTCCCTTCGGGACATACCAACAACATTTTCGCCGTCGCGACTTTGCTGGTTCTCTTCTTCGGGAAGAAATATGGACCGGTTTTCCTCTTCGCCGCGGCCGTCGCCTATTCGCGCGTCTATCTGGGCGCGCATTTTCCGTCGGACACACTGGCCGGGGCGTGCCTCGGGATCTTCATCGCTCTGGCCGTGTGGAGCGCCGCTCGAAAACGATGTCTTTGACGGCCGGCTCGAGGGGGCTGGAAACGGCGGCCACCTTGCCCTTCGTATCCGTTTGAAAGGTCAGCTTTTCGTCGGCCAGGTCGCTCTCCGCCACTCGGAACGTTTCGTAGTGCCAGGGAGCGAGCGGCGAGACGAATCCCTTGTAATCCATCACGAGGCCGCCGTTTTTCACGGTTATGGTTATGAGGCCGTAAGCGGGATGGACGAATTCTCCCGCATAAGCCTCCAAAGGATGCGCGGGACGCGTGCCCTCGACGGGCTTTTCGGCGGACCCGGCCGTCCGGCCGGTCTTGAGCCGGTCGGCCGTCCGCTTGTTCCAGTCGATAGGCGCGAGCCCCAACGCGATATCGGAGACCCCGTTCGCCAGGATGTCGGTCGCCGGCGTATTCGCGTTGAGGAGAACGACCACCCCAGTTTTCGCCAGGGGGAAGAGGACGACCGATGAGTTGAAGTCGAGCGTCGAGCCGCCGTGATTGACGCGCCATTTTCCGCGGTAAACATCCATCATCCAGCCCAATCCGTAGGACGGCGACAGGGTTTCGGTCTCGGGCGCCGGATTCGCGGGGATGGCCATTTGAGGCGTGTGCATCACGCGGATGATCTCGGGCGGCAGAACGGCTTTGGATCCGGCGGGGCCGGTTTGGAGCTGGGCGTTGATCCAGGCGCACATGTCTTCGGCCGTCGTGTTGACCGAGCCCGAGGCCCGCGCGCCGTACATCAGCTTGTCCGAAGGAACGGGCAGAGGCTGGGCCTGGAAGGCGTCCCCTTCCCATCGATAGGCGGTCGCCCGCTCAGGGGCGGCCTGGAGTTCGGGAATGGTGCAGCCGCTGTCGTTCATCCCGAGCGGCTTGAAGACGCGCTGTCGAAGGAACTCGTCCCACGGCATCCCCGAGACCCGCTCCACGAGGAGCCCGAGGGTGATGTACATGAGGTTGTTGTACTGGAAAGCCGCGCGGAGCTCCCGGCTCGGTTCGAGATGGCGCAAGCTCGCGACCATTTCGGAGAGGCTCATCGGGGAGTTGACCCAAACGAAGTCGTGGCGGGGGAGGCCCGTCCGATGGGAGGCCAGGTCGCGGACGGTCGCGTGGGCTGAAGCGTACTCGTCCTTGAGCCTAAATTCAGGGAGGTAAGATGCGACGGGCTTGTCCCACTCGAGCTTCTTTTCCGCGACGAGCAGGCCAAGCGCCGCGGTCGTGAATGCTTTAGTCGTCGAGCCGAGGATGAATCGCGTTTTGGGCGTGACGGGGAGGTTTTGGGCGGCGTCTCGGGTCCCGAAGCCATCGAGGAACGCGATCCGGCCGTCCTTGACGATCCCGACGGCCGCGCCGGCGACGTGCCATTGCTTCAGGGTCGCGCCGACGAAGGTCCGGAGGGCCGCGGCCGACTCAGGAGAAAGCTCCGCCGGTTTCTGGATGGGCGTTTGTCCCGGCGATAACGAAAAAAGGATAAGAACGCCCAGCGCAATGGAGAGGGAAAGCTTACGATGCGATGTCACGACGCCTCCTTGGAGTTCGATGTGAGGTCAATATCTACTATACGTCATCTGGTTTTCAAATGTTCCGAGAACGAGTCCCGTCCGGCAGGAAGATTTTCCGCCCCGCGAAGACACCTGCGCCCAAACCGCCTATTCCGCGAACACATTCCTCAATTCCCCCTCTTCGAAAATCCCCCTATTCCCAAAGGGGGACAGCACGGAGCGGGCCCCTGAATGGCACGAAAATTGCGGAGGTTTGGCGCGTCTGTCATTTTCTCTGAAGGAGGCTTCGCGTGAGATACGTCGACGGCTTTGTCATCCCGATCCTTAAGAAGAATCTGCCCGCCTACCGCCGGATGGCCCGCGAAGGAGGCGAGCTCTGGATGAAGCACGGCGCCCTCGAATACAAGGAATGCGTCGCCGAAGACCCGCGGGCGCCGTGGGCGCTTCCCTTTCCCAAGATGCTGAAGCTCAAGAAGGGAGAGACGGTCGTTTTCTCCTTTATCGTGTTCAAGTCCCGCGCCCATCGGGACAAGGTCAACGCCAAGGTCATGAAGGAAGTTCCGGCCGACATGCAGGGAGCGAAGATGCCGTTCGACCCGAAGCGCATGGCTTACGGGGGCTTCACGACCATCGTCGACAAATAGGGATCCGTCTTTCCCTCCGGCACTCGGGCCGGGGCTTTTACTTCCGTCGCGATCCGAACCGGCGCACCGCGCGGGCATGGGCCTTGGCGGCCTCGACTTCGCGATTCCGGGGAGGAGCGGAGGTTGCGAGAGCAAGCAAGAGGCTCGCGGAAGCCTTGGCGACGGCGTCGACAGCCCGCTCATAGGGCTTTTCGTTGGCCGCGGACGGCTTGTCGAAGCCGCTGATTTTCCTCACATACTGACTCGCCGCGGCCCGGATCTCGTCTTCGGTCGCGGGCGGCTCGAAGTTGAACAGCGTTTTGATGTTCCGGCACATGCTCGACCTCCCGGCGCAGTGGAGATTTCGCGCCCGCATGATTATCCGGCCGTTTTTGTTCAATGTCTAGACGGCAGGGTAAACGCCCTCAGGTCGGAGAGCGGCGTAGCCCATATTCCTCGGATCTCCTTGACTTCAATCCTCCGTCGAAAATATGATTTTCTACAGATCCCTAAGGACAAAAGATCGATTTCCGCCGAAATCTGACTGATGGAGGAATTATCATGCGAATGCGTCATTTCGCCCGAAAGGTCATTATCTCCGGTTTTATCCTTGGCTTGTTTCTGATCTCGCCGGCGCTCTCGATCCCCGCGGAGTCCCCGCTCTCGCAGAACATGCAGGACATACTGCGCCGGATCAACGCGGGCGAATTCGGCGGGGGAGGGCGCCGCGGCGGATCCGGTGGAGGTCGGTGGGTCGACGGAGGTCTCGGCTACGTCAGCATCGAGCGGAATCCCAAGGGAGGAAGCGACATCGTCCGCTACGAGACGACGACGGGCAAGCGCGAGGTGCTGTTGTCGGCGGAGCAGCTGACCCCGCCGGCGCTCGGAAAGCCGCTCGAGTTTTCGGAGTACACGCCCTCGGCGGACGGCAAGCGCATCCTGTTCGGAACCAACGGGCGTCTGGTCATGATCCGGAAAACCGCGCTCGATTATTGGATTCTCGACCGAACGGACAACTCCTGGCATAAGCTTGGCGGAAACGCGGCCGGCGGCCTCCTCTACGCCAAGCTTTCGCCCGACGGCACGCGGGCGGCCTACGTCCGGGAGAACAATATCTACGTCGAGGACATCGAGAGCGGCGCCGTCAAACAGCTCACGGCCGACGGCTCCCCCCTGATCATCAACGGGACGTCCGATTACGTGAACGAAGAAGAGCTCTCCCTCCGCGACACGTTCGAGTGGAGCCCGGACGGCCGGAAGATCGCCTACCTGCAGTTCGACGACACCGGCGTCCCCGAGTTTGCCCTGATCAATTACACGGACACGCTTTACCCGGTCATCACCAAGTACGCCTTCCCGAAGCCGGGCCAGACGAACGCCGCCGTGCGGGCGGGCGTCGTCAGCGCGGACGGCGGTCCCACGGTCTGGATCAAGACGCCTGGCGATCCTCGCGAATACCTATATCGGCCGCATGGCCTGGACCGAGAATCCTCAGGAAATCATCCTCCAGCATTTGAACCGCCTCCAGAATACGAACGACGTTCTCCTGGCCGATCCCGCGACGGGCGACGTCCGCCGGATGTACCAGGACAAGGACGACGCCTGGCTCAACGTCAATCCGAGCTTCACCTGGCTCGAAAAAGGCAGCCGGCTGCTTTTCACCAGCGAGCGGGACGGATGGCGGCATGCCTACGCCGTGTCCAAGACCGGCGACGCCCGCCTCATCACGACCGAGCCCTTCGATCTCGTCTCGATCTCGGGAGTGGACGAAAAAGCAGGCTGGCTCTATTACATCGCCTCACCCGAGAACGCCACCCAGCGCTACCTCTATCGCTCGCGTCTCGACGGGAAGGGAAAAGCGGAACGGATGAGCCCGGCGAACGAGCCCGGCACGCACACGTACACCGTCTCGCCCAATTGCGCTTACGCGTTTCACGGATACTCCACGTTCACGTCGCCCAGGCGTTTCCGATATCGTCCATCTGCCCGACCACAAGGTCGTCCGCGTCCTCCAGGACAACGCCGACCTCAAGGCCAAGGTCGAGCCGATGCTCGCGGGACGGACCGAGTTCTTCCAGGTCGATATCGGCGAGGGCGTGAAAATGGACGGCTGGGTGATCCGGCCGGCGAAATTCGATCCGACGAAAAAATACCCGGTCATCGTCACGGTTTACGGCGAGCCGGCCGGCACGACGGTCACCGACAACTGGGGCGGGGCGAACAGGATCCTGCTGGCGACGCTCGCCGACGACGGGTACCTCATCGCCAGCTTCGAGAACCGCGGAACCCCGGCCCCCAAGGGACGGGCGTGGCGGAAAGTCGTCTACAGGCAGGTCGGGATCCTCGCTTCGAAGGAGCAGGCCGCGGCCCTGCGCGCTTTCGCCGCCTCACGCGCCTATGTCGACCTCGAGCCGCGTCGGCGTCTTCGGCTGGAGCGGCGGCGGCTCGATGACCCTCAATCTCATGTTCCGGCATCCGGATCTCTACAAGGTCGGCGTTGCCGGCGCGCCCGTGCCGGACCAGACGCTCTACAACTCGATCTACCAGGAACGCTATATGGGCCTGCCCGCGGACAATCCCCAGGGATACAAGGACGGATCGCCGCTTTGGGTGGCCGAAGGCCTCCAGGGGAAGCTCCTCCTTATCCACGGCACGGGCGACGACAACGTCCATTTTCAGGGCACGCAGCGCATGATCAACCGGCTGATCGAGCTCAACAAGCAGTTCCAGTTCATGGAGTATCCGAACCGGCGTCACGGGATCAGCGGCATCCACCTCGACACGCTCAGGTACGGATTCCTCGAACATCATCTTCCGGCGGGAGGGAAATAGAAGCCTTAATTTTCCCTAGGGCAGCCTTAACGGAGTATCTTTTCCAGCTTTTTCCCCTGTGCCAATTCGTCGATCAGCTTGTCCAAATAGCGGATTCTTTGCATCAGGGGATCTTCAATATCCTCAACGCGCACGCCGCAGACGACGCCTCTGATCAGAGATGCATTGGGATTGATTTTCGGAGCTTCGGCAAAGAACGTTTCAAAATCAACTTCATGCTTCAATTGCCGGGCCAAGCCGGCAGCGTCATAGCCGGTCAGCCAAAATATAATCGTATCAACTTCCGCTTTTGTCCGATTTTTCCGCTCCGCTTTTGCGACGTAGAGAGGATAAACGCTCGCAAAAATCATGGTGAAGATCCGATGTTTTGCCATGGCTCCATGCTCCGATCGTAATGATTCTGCGCCCCATCGGTGTTCATGATTATCATGAATCATTTGGTTTGCTCAAACCTTTATCGTCGGGACGCGTGGACACGGCCTTGGATATCGAGCCGATCATCCGCCGGTTTATGGTAGAATGTCCGAGTTCATTCCGAATTCGGAGGAGGATTTCGCCATGTCCCGAACCCGGTTATTTCTTATCTTGATGATGTCCTTTGGCCTGGGAATCGGCGCCTGGGCGCAGGAGACCGACGTGAAGGGCAGCGCGGACCACCCGCTCCTGACCCGCATGCAGAACATGTACATCTCGGTCTACAAGACGTCGGAGTTCGATCGGTTCGCTTTCAAGTCCGGCCCGAAGACAACCGAGGCGGTGGAGGGAAAGAAGTTTGAAATCCGGTATGTTGCTAAAACCGGTTCCACGCCGCCCGCTCCGCTCGCCATCATCCGCAATTTCCAGCAGGCCATCGCCCGGATCGGCGGCACCATGGTGTTTGAGGACTCCTATGTGCGCGTCACCACTCTGAAGGTCGTCAAAGACGACAAGGAGATCTGGGTGCAGGTCGATACGAACTGGGGAAGGGGATACTTTCTCACCATCGTCGAGAAGCAGGCCATGGTCCAGGAAGTGGTGGCCAACGCCGACTTCTTCAAGACGGGCCTGAACACGACCGGCCATGTGGAGGTCCCGGGGATCTACTTCGACACCGGCAAGTCCGTGCTGAAGCCCGAGTCGGACGCCGCCGTGGCGGAAATCGCAAAGCTGCTCCAGGGGGATCCGGGCCTAAAGGTATACGTGGTGGGTCACACCGACAATGTCGCTTCACTGGAGCTGAACATGAATTTGTCCCAGGCCCGCGCCGAAGCGGTGGTGCAGGCGCTGGCGGCCAAGCACGGCATCGCCGCGGCGCGTCTGACCGGTCGGGGCGTCGGACCCCTCTGTCCGGTGGCCAGCAACGACGCCGAGGACGGCCGGGCCAAGAATCGCCGCGTGGAGCTGGTCAAGCAGTAGGAGTTCGCTGCAGAGGAACTCGTCGTCCTCCAGTAGGCCCGGCACGTTCTTGACACCATCTCATCCGAGCGATATTCTCGCATGAAGCGCGGAGATGGTTCATTCGCGATGAGGACGAGGATCAGGAGGCAACCGTGACTCACCTTGGAAAGCCGCACCATTGGGGATTTGCGGCCGCATGCGCGTGGCTGGCCGTCGCCGTCCCCTTCTCGTCGGCGCCCGCGCCGGCGCCTATAGCCGCACCCCAGAGGTCGGAGATTTATCCCAACCCTAGCTGGCAGCCCGTCGCCGCGGGGGAAGAGAGCGGGTGGTCATCGGACAAGCTCGCACCGGCGCGCGAGTACGCGAAAACGATCAAGACGGCCGCGGTGATGGTTATTGTCGGTGGCCGAGTGCTCGGAGAGTGGGGCGACACGGCCAAGAAATTCGGCGTCTACTCCATCCGCAAGCAGCTGCTGAACGCCCTGTACGGAATCGCCGTCGGCGAGGGGCGGGTCGACGTTTCGAAAACGATGGGCCAGCTGGACGTCGACGACAACGAGCCTTCTCTAACGGCGGTCGAGAAGACAGCGACGCTTCGTCAGCTCCTCGAGTCGCGCTCGGGGATCTACCATACGGCGAATTACCAGAGCGAGGCAGCCAAGGCCCGCCGGCCGGTGCGCGGGAGCCACGCCCCGGGTACGTTCTGGTACTACAACAACTGGGACTTCAACGTTCTGGGGATTGTTTTCGAGCGGTCGATGAAGAACAGCGTATTCCGGGAATTCGAGGCCCGGATCGCGGAGCCAATCGGGATGGAAGATTTCACCCTGGACGACACCGAGTACGTCGCGGGTCCTGAATCCGTCTATCCGGCTTATACATTCCGGCTCACGGCCCGCGACATGGCCCGCTTCGGCCTTCTGTTCCTTCGCGAGGGCCGATGGAACGCCCGGCAGATTGTTCCTCGGGACTGGGTGAAGGAGAGCACCAGGTCGTATTCGGACGCGGGCGCGAGCGGCGGATTCGGTTATTTGTGGTGGGTCGCGGTCGGGGGCCGGCACTTCCCGGGCGTCGAGCTGCCCGAAGGCACGTTCTCGGCGCGCGGTTCCGGAGGCCATATCATTCTCATCGTCCCGAAATACGATCTGGTCATCGTGCACCGGGTTAACACCGATATCCAAGGAACGCAGGTGACCAACGCTGAGTTCGGACGCCTCGTGAATCTGATCCTCGACGCCCGCGTAGGCCGGTAGCTGCGTACGGCTAGCCGACTGAAAATCAAAGGGCTTAGGTGGGGTGAGTGAGGGGACTTGAACCCCCAACCTTCGGATCCACAGTCCGATGCTCTAACCATTGAGCTACACTCACCGTCTATGGAGGGAGCCTGATTTTCGCACGGAGGGGCGGATAAGTCAATGAAATAAGGGGAAAACGGAATGACCTGCGAGATAGTGGAATTCGATGCCAGGCACCGAATTAAGAAATTCGATGCCTTGCACCGAATTCCGTTAATTGAAAAATCTCCCCACGCCCCTCTTTTTCAAA
The DNA here is from genome assembly GCA_963848835.1 of Candidatus Aminicenantota bacterium. Classification (GTDB taxonomy): domain Bacteria; phylum Acidobacteriota; class Aminicenantia; order Aminicenantales; family UBA4085; genus CAWKFB01. The sequence continues at coordinate 149,701 of CAWKFB010000011.1, forward strand.
GAGGGGCAGTGACTAAAGCTCTTTTTGGCCTTCGATCAAATCCAGCACGTCGGCCTGTCCCGCCAGCGGTCGCGGACCTTGACCTGGAGCTTGAGGTAGACTCTCGTCTCGAGGATCTCCTCGATCTCCTGGCGGGCCTCGATCCCGATCTGCTTGATCAGGTTGCCCTGGCTGCCGATGACGATCCGGCGCTGGTTGGGCTTCTCGACAAAGATCGAGGCCTTGATGTAAGTGGCGCCGCCGACGTTCCTCTCCTGGGCCGACTCGCTCCCTGACCGCTCTTCGTCCGTCCGTTCGCTCTCCGTGACGCCGTCCTTGCGGCGCTCGATCTGGTCGATGTAGACCGCGGTCGTCCAGGGAAGCTCCTGTTCGACGTGGGCCAGGATCTTCTCCCGAATGATCTCGGCGAGCAGGAACCGCTCGGACTGGTCGGAGACGTCCTCGTCGCCGTAGAGCTTCTCGCCGCGGCGGCAGGTTCTCGAAGATGAGCCGCTCCAGGACGTCCACGTTCGCGCCCTTCAGGGCCGAGATCGGGACGATCTCCTTGAAGGGGAAGAGGTCCTTGTACGTCTCGATGATCGGGCAGGATGTTCCCCTTGGAGACGATGTCGACCTTGTTGATGAGGAGGAAGACGGGCTTCTTCACGCTCGCGCAGCGTCCCCAGGGCGAACTCGTCGCCGTGGCCGAACTTCTCGCGGACGTCGATGAGCAGGCAGATGAGGTCGGCCGTCTGGATCGACGAATGGACGAAGTTCATCATCCGCTTGTTGAGCTGTGGAGCGGCTTGTGGATGCCGGGATTGTCGATGAAGATGATCTGGCCCTCTGGTCGGTCGTGTGGATGCCCAGGATGCTGATCCGCGTCGTCTGGGGCTTGTCCGAGGTGATGGCGATCTTCTGGCCGAGGATCCGGTTGAGGAGGGTGGATTTGCCCGAATTCGGCCGGCCGATGAGGGCGACGTAGCCGACGCGGGTGGACGGGACTTCGGGAACCTTCGGGATCTTTGGGACCTTCGGGATCTTTGGGGCCTTCGGCTTGGGGCTTTCGGCTTTCGGGCCTTCGGCCGCCCCAGGCGCTTTGGCCTTCTTCGGCTTTTCTTCGGTCGTCTTCTTGGCGGGCATAGCCCTTACTCCTTCCGGAAACGGACCTTTTTGATCCGCTTCTGGTCGACATCGATGATTTCGGCGGTCAGCCCTCCGTCGAAGGCGAGCGTCTCGCCCTTCGCCGGCAGCCGGCCGAGCTTATGCGTGATCATGCCGCTCACGGTGATGAAGTCGTCCTCGGACAGCTCGGCGCCCAGCATGTCCTCGATCTCCTCGACCTTGGCCCCGCCCGAGACGAGGAACTCCTTCGGCCCGACCTCCGTGATCTGGGCCTCTTCGGTGTCGTACTCGTCGTGGATCTCGCCGACGATCTCCTCGACCACGTCCTCCATCGTCACGAGGCCGGTGACCCCGCCGTGCTCGTCCACGACCATGGCCATCTTCTGCATCCCCTTCTGGAACTCCCGGAGGAGGTCGGAGACCATCATGGACTCGGGGACGATAGATGACCGGCCGGATGAGCGGCTCGATCGGGGCCGCGTCGAACTCCTTTTCGGAGTAGGCGAGGAGGTCCTTGGCCATGACCATGCCCTCGAGGTTGTCCACCCGGTCCTTGAAGACGGGGATCCGGGAGTATTTCTCGGCGATGATGAGATTGCGGAGCTTCTGGATGGAGGCGTCCTTGCGGATGCAGACCATGTCCACCCGCGGCGTCATGATCTCGCGGACGATCGTGTCCCCGAACTCGACGACACTCCTCAGGAGCTCGCCCTCATGCTTCTCGATGATGCCCTCCTCCTCGGCCTCGTCGAGGAAGGTCTCGATCTCCTCGTCGCCCGCCTCGCGGTCCTCCTCGGCCTCCTCTTCGCTGTCCTCGCGGGCGCGGACGAGGCGCGTCAGGACGAGGACGGGCGCGGCGAGGACGAGCAGGAGGCGGCGGGCCCGGAGGAAGGACAGGATGAGACGCTCTCCTCCCGAGGGATCCGAGGATGCGGGCCAGCCCGTCGAAGACGAGGGCGTAGGCGACGGCGGCGCCGGCGAAAAAGGCGAGCGGCCGCCGCAGCGCGCCCGGCGCGGCGACCAGGACATGGACGAGCAGGGCGATGAGGAAGATGATCCGCCAGAATTCGAAGGCGGTCCGGATGTCCTCGTACTGTTTGAGGATGACCTGCCGGTCTGGAGTTTCGCGCTCCTCCAGATAGCCGCTGAGCGATATCTTGGAGAACGCGTCGAAGACCATATGGGCCAGCGAGAGGACGAAGGCCCCCAGGGCGCTCAGCGCGAGTCCGATCCAGATCGCCGCCATCCCCGCTCCGTCAGTCCTTTTTCACGGTAGAGGGTATGAAGCTTGACTTCCTCGGCTTCATGCCCGGCGTCGTGGTCGTAGCCGATGAGGTGGAGGAAGCCGTGGACGGCCAGGATCTCGAGCTCGCGGACGAGCGGGTGCCCGAGCTCGGCGGCCTGCTCCTTCGCCCGGGGGATGGAGATGACGATGTCGCCCAGGTAGAAGCGGCCGTCCGAGCCCGTCTCGTTGAGGGCGAAGCTCAGGACGTCGGTCGCCTTGTCCTTTTTGCGGTAGGCCCTGTTGAGCTCCCGGATCTCGGGATCGTCGACGAACGACAGGGTCAGCTCGGGCCGGCCGAGCCCGTAGTGCCGGACGAGCCGCTTCAGGAGCCGCTCGAAGCGCTCCCGGTCAATCGGCGCTGTTTTCTGGCGGTTCAGAATCTCGATCATGGTTCGTGGTCCCGTTCTTCTCGCCGCGTTTCTTCTTCATCTCGAAATCGAACCCCGGGTACTCGATCCGGGGCTGGTAGACGATCTCGAGCGTGGCCAGGAACGATGCGGCGATCGCCCGCAGCTCCTTGAGGGAGAAGTTGCAGTCGTCGAGCTGGCCGTCCTCGAGGTAGCTGTCGAAGATGTCCCGGATGACCCGCTTGAAGTTGTCCTCCTTGTGGACCTTGAGGCTCCGCGAAGCCGCCTCGATCGAGTCGGCGAGCATGACCAGGGCGGCCTCCTTGGTCTGCGGGGGCGGGCCGGGGTAGCGGTAAGTCTCCTCGCCGATCTTCTCGATCTCGGGGTCGGACTTCTCCTTGGCCTTCTGGTAGAAATAGCGGACGAGGGAGCTGCCGTGGTGCTGTTCGATGATGTCCCGGACCGGCCCGGGCAGGTGCCGCTTGCGGGCGATCTCGACGCCCTCCTTGACGTGGTTGACGATGACGAGCGTGCTCATGCTCGGGGTCAGGTCCTTGTGGATGTCCTTCTTGCGGGCCTTGTTCTCGATGAAGTACTCCGGCATCTTGATCTTGCCGATGTCGTGGTAGAGGGCCCCGGTCTTGACGAGGAGCGGATCGAGCTTGATCGCCTCGGCCGCCTTCTCGGCGAGCGAGGCGACGATGAGCGAGTGGTGGTAGGAGCCGGGCGCGTCGATGGCCATCTGGCGGAAGATCTCGGAGTCGGAGTTGGAGAGCTCGAGGAGCTTGGTCGGGGTCACGAACTGGAAGATGTTCTCGTAGAGGGGCAGGAAGACGAAGGCGATCGCGGCGCCGAGGAAGCCGCCCAGGCCGCCCATGAAGATCCCGGAGGCGAGCTGGTCCATGGCCCCCAGGCGCTCCTGGATCAGGTGGAGGGTGAAGACGAGGAAGATGTTGATCGGGGCGACCATGAAGAAGCCGGCCCGGAGGATGTTGGTCCGCTTCTGCCGGCCGTAGACCTTGGTCCCGTAGATCGCCGCCAGTCCCCCGATGAAGCAGAAGATGAGGAGGAAGTAATTGGCCCCGAAGACGTATCCGATCAGGATGGCGTTGAGGATGGTGAAGATGAGAGCGACGGTGCTCGAGGAGAGGAAGGCGAAGAGGAGGGTGCCGAACTGGTAGGGGAAGGCCAGCCGGATGGTCGCCGGCTCGGCGAAGAGGAAGATGCGGGCGTTCTGGCTGAAGAGCCCGGCGATATAGGCCAGGATCTTGTCGATGATCAGGGCGGCGGCGACGGTCAGACCGATCATGAGCAGGGATTTCATCGCCGCTTTGCGGCTGAGGAAGGAATCGAGATAGAACCACAGGACGACGAGGAGAAGGCCGAGGAGGAGGAACGTCCCGACGAAGGCGACGAGCCAGGGCCTGCGGACCCGGAGGGTCTCATTGATGATCCGGACCTGCCGGGCCGCTTCGGGATCGGCTTCGTCGCCCTTGCGGACGAGGACCTTGCCCTTCTTGATCGAATAGAAGACCTTATCGACCCGGGCCCGGGCCTCTTCCTTGCGGGATTCGGTCTCGGCCTTCGTGAAAGCGACGTTGGGGGCGAGGAAGCCGAAAGACAGGCTGATGAGCAGGCCCTTCTTGCGCGCGTTCAGGTCGAGGGCGTTGACGTCCTGGACGATCCGACTCTTGGCCTCCTTGATCTCGAGGATGTCGTCCGGACGGACCGAGATCTCGGCCTCGGGGGAGCGGACGAGGCTGAAGCCCCGCTCGTCCTCTTTCTGGATGAACAGGCTCTTGGAGAGGATGAGCCCGGGGTTCGAGTACTTGCCGATCAGGCCGAGGAGGGTCGTTTCGAGGTCGGGGGAGAAGCCTTCCTTCTCCAGGGCGGCGAAATCCTCCGGGCTGAGCTCGATCCCGAACCTGTCCATGGCCACTTTCTGGAGCTGGACGTAGTCTCGGGACGCGGCGGGGGATTTGAGCATGCGTCCGGCCCGCCTCGAAGAACTGACGGACCTTGTCCTCGGTGTTGAGGAAGACGTTGCGGTCGAGGACATATACGGGGAGGACCGCTTCAGCCGCCTCGCGCTGTCGGGCCTCGGTCGTCTCGACATCCTCGATGGTCATGTCGGCGGGGGCGGTGACGTCGGAGGCGGCGATCTCGCCGGCCTTGATCTCGGGCAAAGCCTTGGCTTGGGGAGTGTAGGAGATGAACGAGGCGAAGGCCAGGGCGAAGACGAGGCAATAGAAGAACGGGTTATGGAAGATATCCTTCCGCAGGTCCAGAACCGGCGGCGGCGAGGCGTCGGGGAGGTCGGGCTTGTCGCCCGGCTTGCCGGTATAGCCCGAGGGCTTGAAGAGCCTGAGATTCTTGAAAGAGATGAGGCTCATCGATCGGACTGAGCTTTCGCTTCAGCCTTCTGGTACGCCTTGATGATCTTCTGAACGAGGGGATGACGGACGACGTCGCGGTCGTCGAATTGGACCACGGCGATCTCGGGGATCCCGGCGAGGATCTTCAGGGCGTGGACGACGCCGGACTTGGCCGGCTGGGGCAGGTCGATCTGGGTGATGTCGGCCGTGATGACGACCTTGGAGTCGAACCCGGCCCGGGTGAGGAGCATCTTCATCTGCTCCCGGGTGGTGTTCTGGGCCTCGTCGAGGATGATGAAGGCGGAGTTGAGGGTCCGGCCGCGCATGAAGGCCAGGGGGGCGATCTCGATGATGCCCTTCTCGATCAGCCGGTCGGCCTGTTCTCGCTGGATGAGGTCGAACAGGGCGTCGTAGAGGGGCCGGAGGTAGGGGTTGACCTTCTGGATCATGTCCCCGGGCAGGAAGCCGAGCTTTTCGCCCGCCTCGACGGCCGGCCGGGTCAGGATGATCCGCCCGACGATCTTGTTCTGGAGGGAGGCGAGGGCCATGGCCATGGCCAGGTAGGTCTTCCCCGTGCCGGCCGGGCCGATCCCGAAGACGACGTCCTGGTTCTTGATGGCCTCGAGGTAGGCGTGCTGGTTCAGGCTTTTGGCCGTGACGGACTTCCGGGAGAGATTGAGGGCCTCGGGAGGGGTATAGTGCTCGAGGGCGAGAGGAGCGGTCTGCCCGCCTTCGAGGATGTCGAGGACGATGTGGAAATCCTCGGCCTTGAGGTCGTGCCCCCGTTCCTCGAGCTCGCGGACCTTCTCGAAGTAATACTTGGCGAATTCGACCTTTTTGGGCGATCCGTCGATGAAGATGTCCTCGCCCCGGATGGTCAGGCTGACGTCCAGGCGGTTTTCGAGCTTCTTTAAATTGCGGTCGAGGACGCCGAAAAAGACATTCTTCCGGGTAAACGGGGGGGTGATTTTTTCCATCTCAGAGGGCGCGAAACGCGTCGGGGTCCATTCCCGTTATTATAAACATTTTAGGGCTTGAATTGTCAACTTTTGTAATAGGGGGACGTGGCACTCGTTTCCCGATTTTGAAAACAATATTTGTCGTTTTTTGGGGACGGTTGTTATTGACCTACGAAATTTGTCGTACGAAATAGGGAAACAAGTGCCACGTCCCCCTATTCCCGAAGGGGGAACCGGAATTGAAAAAAGCCCTGAGGTGAGGTATAAATGGCTTTAATCTTCGCGAACCAAGAAGAACAGGAGACCAGGATGGACAAGGAATTCACGACCGTTTCGATCCCGACCTCCCTCTATAAAAAGATCGAAGAGGCCATCAAAGGCACGGATGTGACCTCGGTATCAAGTTATATCGCGAAGGTCGTCCGGGAGGCTTTGGCCAAGAACGAACCCAACGAAGAGGTTTTTAATAAAGAAGACGAGGAAAAGGTCAAGGAACGCCTGAAAGCCTTAGGATATATAGATTGAATTCGGTGACAGGCACCTAATTCCGAATTAGGTGCCTGTCACCGAATTCCACCGATTCCAAGGAGCTATCATGATACTGCCCCACGGCGGAAAGCTCGTCGAGCGCATCCTCGGCGAAGAGGCGAAATGCGAATTCCTGGAGAAAGCGCACTCTCTCCCCAAGGTCGTCCTGAGCCCCGAATCCCTAAGCGACATCAATAACCTGGCCACCGGCGTTTACAGCCCGCTCGAGGGCTTTATGGGACGCGAGGACTTCAATCATGTCCTCGGCCATATGCGCCTCAGCACCGACCTACCCTGGACGATCCCCATCGTCCTGGACGTCGACAAGGACACGGCCGCTTCGCTCAAGGTCGGGAGGGACGTCCTGCTGGTCGACGAAGCGGGCCAAGCGGCGGCCGTCCTGCATCTCGAGGAGAAATACGAATACGACCGGGAAAAGATGGCCCGGCAGGTCTTCCAGACGACCGATGCCGCCCATCCCGGAGTGGCCAAGGTCATGGGGATGAAGGACGTCCTCCTCGGCGGCAAGATCGATCTGGTCAAGGACACGCCAGGCCCGTTCGCCCGCTACAAGCTCAGCCCCCGGGAAACCCGGGTCTTGTTCAAGGAGAAGGGCTGGCGGACGATCGTCGGCTTTCAGACGCGGAACACCCCTCACCTCGGCCACGAGTACGTCCAGAAAGCGGCCCTGACTTTCGTCGACGGCATCTTCATCAATCCCGTCATCGGCAAGAAAAAGAAGGGCGACTACAAGGACGAAGTCATCCTGGCCTCCTACGAAGAGCTCATCAAGCACTATTACCTCCGGGAGCGGGCGGTCATGGCCATCCTCCTGATGGAGATGCGCTATGCCGGCCCGCGCGAGGCGATCTTCCACGCCATCATCCGCAAGAACTTCGGCTGCACCCACATCATCATCGGCCGCGACCACGCCGGCGTGGGGACCTATTACCATCCCTTCGCCGCCCAGGATATCTTCGACGAGTTCCCCGACCTCGGGATCGTCCCCCTCTTTTTCCGGTCCTTCTACTACTGCAAGAAGTGCCTGGGCGTGGTCAACGAAAAGATCTGTCCGCATCCGCCCTCGGAGCAGATCCAGTTCAGCGGAACGAAGATCCGCGACATGCTCCTCCGCGGCGAGTATCCCTCGCCCGAGCTCGTCCGGCCGGAAGTGGCCAAGATCATCATGGAGTACAAAAACCCGTTCAACGACTGAGCGGCACGGGCAGGCGCGAGGATTCTTCCCATGGAACGCAAGATCCTGATCATCGGGCTCGACTCGGCCCCGTCCGAGATCGTCATCGACCGCCGGGCCGAGTTCCCGACCCTGGCCCGGCTGATCGAGGGCGGCTGTTCACGGCAAGATGCGCAGCTCCGACCCCCCGATCACCATCCCCGCCTGGATGGTCATGACCACGGGCAAGGACGCCGGGCGACTCGGCCTTTACGGATTCCGACACCGAACCGGCTACGCCTACGATAAGATGTGGATCGCCACGTCCCAGGCCTTCAAGGAGCGGGCGATTTGGGATTATGTCGGCGATAACGGCGGGCAGAGCGTCCTGGTCAGCATCCCGCCGAGCTACCCGCCGCGCAAGGTGCCGGGGCCACCTCATCGGCTGCTTCATCACGCCCGACGCCGACAAGGAGTACACGTACCCGGCGAGCCTCAAGGCCGAGATCGAGTCCAAGTTCGGGCCGTACCGGTTCGACGTCGCCTTCCGGACCGATGACCGGGACGAGATCCTCCGCGAGATCCGGGCCATGACCGAGAAGCGCTTCGAGGTCATCGAATATCTCATGGCCGCGAAGCCTTGGTCGCTCTTCATGTTCGTCGAGATCGGCGTGGACCGTATCCAGCACGCCTTCTGGAAATACTTCGACCCGGCCCACCACCTCTTCGAGCCGGGGAACCGCTACGAGAGCGCCATCCCGGACTATTACCGTCTCCTCGACCGAAAGATCGCGAGCCTCCTTTCCAAGGCGGGCGAGGACACGATCGTCCTGGTCATCTCGGACCACGGAGCGAAGCGGATGAAGGGCGCCTTCTGCGTGAACGAATGGCTCATCGAGCAGGGCGACCTCGTCCTCAAGCAGGCGCCGGCGCGCGGAGCCAGCATCGAGAAAACCCCGATCGACTGGGGCCGGACCAAAGCGTGGGGCTGGGGCGGCTATTACGCCCGGATCTTCTTCAATGTCGAGGGCCGGGAGCCGCAGGGCATCATCAAGCCCGAGGACTACGAGAAGGAGCGCGAGGCCATGATCCGGCGCCTCCAGGCCGTCCGCGGACCGAAGGGTGAAGCCTGGGCCACCCGCATCATCAAGCCGAACGAGTACTATGACGAGGTCCGCGGCGACTACCCCGACCTCATGGTCTATTTCGACGACCTCTACTGGCGCTCGGCCGGCACGCTCGGCTGGGGGACGAAGTACCTCCTCGAGAACGACACCGGCCCGGACGACGCCGTCCACGCCCAGGAGGGGATGTACATCCTCTATGACCCGCGCGACACGACCGGCCGCGCCCGGGACATCGACATCACCGACGTCGCCCCGACGGTCCTGGCCAAGCTCGGCATCCCCGTCCCTTCGGACATGAAGGGTAAGATCATTTCCTAGGAGTACCGAATGTGCGAACATGAACAGAAGGGCGTGACCCTGTGGTTCACGGGGCTGCCCTGCTCGGGTAAATCGGCCATCGCCGACAAGCTGGCCGGGATCCTCAAAGACCTCCGTTACCGCGTCGAGCGCCTGGACGGCGACATCGTCCGCCAGAGCTTGACCAAGGACCTCGGCTTCTCGCGGGCCGACCGCGACACGAACATCCGCCGGGTCACCTTCGTCGCCAAGCTCCTGACCCGGAACGACGTCTTCGTCCTGACCTCCTTCATCTCGCCCTACCGCGACATCCGGGCCGAGGCCCGCGCAGGAGATCGGGAGCTTCGTCGAGGTCTATACGAAGTGCCCGCTCGATAAGTGCATCGAGCGCGACGTCAAGGGCATGTACCAGAAGGCCATCGAGGGCAAGATCAAGGAGTTCACCGGGATCTCCGACCCTTACGAGGAGCCCGAGCATCCCGAGATCCTCCTCGAGACGGACAAGGAATCGCTCGACGAGAGCACGGCCAAGGTCCTGTCCTACCTGGAGAAGAACGGCTACCTCGGCTGAGGAAGCGCGGAACGAGCATGGAAAGGGGACCGGCGTGATGACCTCTCTCGTGACCGGCGGGGCCGGATTCATCGGCTCCCACATCGTCGAGGAGCTCGTCCGCCGCGGCCACGCCGTCCGCGTCCTGGACGATTTCTCGACGGGGAAGCGGGCGAACCTCGCCGCCGTCCTGGACCGTGTCGAGATCATCGAGGGCGACGTCCGCGACCTCGCCGTCTGCCGCCGGGCCGCCGCCGGCGCGAGCTACGTCTTCCATGAAGCCGCCCAGATCTCCGTTCCCAAGTCCGTCGAGGACCCCTTCCTCAACGACGGGATCAACGTCGGCGGCACGCTCAACGTCCTCTGGGCGGCCAAGGAAAGCGGGGTCCGCAAGCTCGTCTTCGCCTCCTCGACCGCCGTCTACGGGGACAATCCCGACCTTCCCAAACGGGAGACGATGTCGGGCGTCCCGCTTTCGCCCTACGCCCTGAGCAAGTGGATCGGCGAGCGTTACTGCCAGTCGTTCGCCCGGATCTACGGCGTCCCGGCGGTCGCCCTGCGCTATTTCAACGTCTTCGGGCCGCGCCAGGACCCCCGCTCGCAATACGCCGCGGCCGTCCCCATTTTCATCACCCGGATGCTCGCGGGCGAGCCGCCCGTTATCTACGGTGACGGCGAACAGACCCGCGACTTCGTCTTCGTCGAGGACGTCGTCCAGGCCAACCTCCTCGCCGCGGAGGCGCCCGGGGCGAGCGGGGAGGTTTTCAACGTCGCCTCATCCGAGAGCCTGAGCGTCAACCGGCTGGCCCGGACGATCGCCGAGGTCCTCGGCCGTCCCGTCGAGCCGATCTACGCCGCCGAGCGGGCCGGCGACATCCGCCATTCCGCCGCCGACATCGCCAAGATCGCCGCCGTCATCGGCTATAAACCGCGCTTCGACTTCCGCCGCGGGCTCGAGCGCACCATCGCCTGGTACCAAGAACAAAGGAGTTCCTCATGAAGATCGCCGTCATCGGAACCGGATATGTCGGCTTGGTCACGGCCGTCGGCTTGGCCGAGTTCGGCCACAAGGTCATCGGCGCGGACAAGGTCGCCGAGAAGATCGAGAAGATCTCCCGGGGCGAAGTCCCCATCTATGAGCCCGGCCTCGACGACCTCCTCCGCAAGAACCTGAAGAAAGGGACGCTCACCTTCAGCTCCGACCTGCCCACGGTGATCCAGGCGGCCGACGTCATCTTCGTCTGTGTCGGGACGCCCCAAGGGGATGACGGAAAAGCCGACATGTCCCAGATCGAAGAAGTCTCGCGAATGATCGCCGAGAACCTGAATAAGTTCAAGGTCGTGGTCGAGAAGAGCACGGTCCCGGTCAAGACCTCGTACTGGATCAAGCGGACGATCACTCTGTACAAGAAGTCCGACCATGACTTCGCCGTGGCTTCGAACCCCGAGTTCCTCCGCGAAGGGACGGCCGTCGACGACTTCCTCGATCCCGACCGGATCATCGTCGGCGTCGAGAACGACCGGGCCCGGACGATGCTCGGCGAGATCTACGCCTCGATGCGGGAACGCGTCGTCTACACGAACATCGACACGGCCGAGCTGATCAAGCACGCCTCGAACTCCTTCCTGTCCGTGAAGATCTCCTACATCAACCTGATGGCCAACCTGTGCGAGCGGACGAACGCCGACATCGAGCAGGTGGCCCGGGGCATGGGCCTCGACCCGCGGATCGGCGGCCGCTTCCTGAGCGCCGGCCTGGGCTACGGCGGCTCATGCTTCCCCAAGGACATCAAAGCCCTGATCAAGATCGGCGAGGACCTGGGCGTCGATATGAGCCTGCTCAAGGAGACCGACCGGGTCAACGCCAGTCGGACCCGGACGTTCGTGGACAAGATCCGCCACGCGCTCTGGATCCTCAAGGACAAGAAGATCGCGGTCCTGGGCCTGGCTTTCAAGCCCGAGACCGACGACATCCGCGAGGCGCCCGCGATCAAGATCATCCGGGAGCTCGTCGCCGAGGGCGCGGCGGTCCGGCTTTACGATCCCCAGGCCCAGGCGAACATGCGGGAGGTTTTTCCCGAGGAAAAATTTCCTCAGGTTTCCTACTGCAAAACGCCCTACGAGGCCGCGTCGGGAGCGAACGCCCTCCTCATCTGCACGGAATGGAAGGAATTCCTCGACCTCGACCTGGCCAAGATGCGCGACCTAATGGCCAACCTGATCATCATCGACGGCCGGAACATCTACGCTCCGGAAGCCGTCCGGGCCCTCGGGTTCGAATACTATTCGATCGGCCGAAAATAGGCTCCGGGATTGCTCACGGCTCACGGGAACCTCTGCGGTTCCCCCGGAAACGGGGCCCCCTTCCCAATGTTCGCTGTTGAGCAATCCCTCCGCCCGGAGAGTTTTTAAGAATTACCCAACGCTCACGGTTCCTGAAGTCCAAGACGCGCTTCTAAGGCACGAAATCGGAGAGACGGACGAGGGCCGGCCGGTCTTTCGCTTTTCGGCCGAGCTTCTCGTCGGCCGTCACCAAGGCAATGCCGCGGGCTTCCGCGAGCGCGAGAAAGCACGCGTCATAGACCGTGATATCGCAATGGAACGCCAAGTCGACGGCCATCCGCAAAAGGTCCGGGCCGGCGGGAACGAAATCGATCCCAAGATCGACGACCGATTGGACCGAGGCACAGACGTCCTCGGGCCCGAATTTCGGATGATGCCTCAGCGCGTTTGCCAATTCGATGAGAAGCAAATCTGGGGCCAGGATCGAAATCTCTGCTCCGACGAGTCCGTCTCTGATGCGAAGCGCGGCGGCGGTTCCGGTTTCCCGGCTGAACCACTTGACGACGACCGACGTATCGATGACGATTTCGTTCATCCGCGGTCCCGCCCCCTCCGAACCTCCCCGGCCCCGTTCCATTCGCCGCCCTTGGCCCGGAGCTCGTCTTGGATCTTGACCGCGCGATCGCGCTTCTTCCGTTTCATCTCCTCGGCTTTTTTCCGCTCGAGCTCGGTCAGATAGCGTTCGGAGGCTTCCCGAATGAACGCGCTCCGGCTGAGGCCTTGCTCCTTGGCCGCGGCATCGATCTTTTCGATTAACTCCCGATAGAGAACCGTGTTAACCCTCATGATGGCACCTATATAATACACAATAATATTACACAATAAAATTACATCGTTGTCAAGGGAGAAAACACAAATCCGCCTCGTCACAGCTGCGAATCCGATAGAGCGGTGAAAAATGTTTAAAACGCCGTCAAATTACGAGATGTTGTCCCCCTTTGAGGGGGATTGAAGGGGATTTTAGGGCTATAATTAACAAATCTCCCCTGACCCCTCTTTTTCAAAGAGGGGAACCCGAATATGATTTCAGCGGACGACCAAAAAGTGATTTGAGAAGTCCGTGTCGAGGACGAGAAAGACATCGTCCTCGCGGCGGTCGAGGCGATAATCCGCCTTCTTCCCGTCAAGCCGGACGATCAGGCGTTTCGCCTCGGATAGGGCGGCCGGCAGAAGGATCTTCACCGTTCCCGGTTTGGCGACATCGCTCGCGAACCTGAAGCGGAGCGTCTTCTTTTCCGCGTCCCAGACGTGCTCGTAAGCGGCGAAGCGGCCGGCCGCGGGGATGCGGATATTGACCGAGCCCCGGTCTTCGCCGAGCTTCGGCTCGAGGCGCAGCTTATCCCGGTCGAGGATGACCCCGAAGTACCCCTCGACGAGAGCCAGGGCGATGCTGCCCGCGCTCCCGGAATAGAAGGCGCTCCCTCGGCCCTGCCCGTCCGGCGTATCCCATTCGAATAAGCCTTTGTTCGTCGCGTTCTTCGACGCGATCTCGAGAAGCTTTTTCCGCGCGGTCCGGCTCGAACCGCGCTCGAACATCGCCCGGACGAGCTTCGCCCCGAACCAGTCCCATTGCCCGCCGTTCTGGTACTCGTAAGGGTCATCGACCATGGGGTGCCGGAACGTGCCCTTGGGGTAGGGAGGGAGGAGCGCTCCGCCGATCGTCGAGATCTTGTATTCGTCCTGGCGGGCGGCGGCCGCGGCGAAGATCTTCCGGCATTGCGCGTCCGAAGCGAGGCCGGTGAGCGCCGCCTCGGCGTTCCCGCCCATGGGGAAAATCGCGTCCTCGTCGAATCCGTGGACGAGTCCGTCGAGATGGACATGGACCCGGAAATAGCCCCGCTCTTCCTGCCACAGCCAACGGTCTGCGCTCTTTTTAATCGCGGCCGCCCGATCCCGCCAGGCGGCGGCTCGCTCAGGCTGTCCGCCCGACTCGAGAAGGCCGGCCAGGGCGAGCGCCGCGCCGTAGAATTGGGCCTGGTCATAAATATCGGACGTCCAGTGCGTCCCGGCGTCCGCGTAAATCGCTCTTTGATCGGGGAGGTTCATGTCCACGTCGCCCCAGTCCGCCGTGTGAGCGCCCTTGATCAGCCCGCGTTCGGGATCGAGACGGTTCTCGACGCCCCAGAGGAGGGCTCGTTCGAGGCGCTCCAGAACGCTCGTTCCGGCGACCTGCCGGCTCAGCCACTCCGGCCCGAGGACGCGAACGACATCCGCCGCGGCCCTTATGGCGGACGTCTCCTGGTCGGTTTCGGTCGTGTTCTTGTCGCTCTCTCCGCGGCTGTCGATCCAATCCTCGAGCCCGCCGTCGGGTTTCTGGAAGGCCAGGTGCTCGAGGAGCCATGACGAGAGGAAGGGCGCATCATAAAAAAGCCGGGATGCGGGGAGGATGGTAGCCGCGTCGCGCAACCAGATCTGGGGGTAGCCGGAGCCGGCGGCGAATCCCGAGACTTCGCCCGTCTTCCCGGTGAAAGAAACTTTGTTATGGCTGAGGGTCGCCTTGATGAGGTCGAGCTCGGCCTGGAATTCCCGGACGCCCGAGCGGATGTCCGTGACTGTTCCTGCCTCGAGCGGCTCCGGCGCCGGCTCCCGCCGCCCGCAGGCCGTCCCGACGGCCAGAAGGCTGATCAGGATGGAGGCGGCAAGCCGTCCGGGAACGGCGATAAAGCGGGCTTGGATCGCTTTCACGATCAGCAGATCCGGGGAAGGAGCTCCGAGGTCAGCGGCTCGAGGAGACGGTGTCCGCCCGCGGCGGTCCGGAGGACGAGCTCGCCCTTCTTTCCGACCTTCCCGCCGACTTCGCCGATGTCCGCCGCTTTCCGGCCGAGCGGATGGGCTTTAAGCCCGGCTAAGATCTCCGCGGCCCGGTCCTTCGGAGCGATCAGAACGGCGCGGCCTTCGCAGGCCAAATAGAGCGGATCGATGCCCAGGAGGTCCGCGGCGGCTCGGACGGGCCGCGAAAGAGGAATCCGCTCTTCTTCGATCAGCAGCGGATAAGGGACGTCCGCGGCTAGCTCGGACAGGATGGTCGCCAATCCGCCGCGGGTGATGTCGCGCATCCAGCGGACGCCGCTTTTCCAGAACGGAAGGAGGAAAATCAGCGGGGCGCAATCGCTCTTGACGCGGGCCTCGAATCCGAATTCGCCGCGGGCGGCCATGATGGCGATGCTGTGCTCGCCCAGCGTTCCGGTGAGGAGGATCTTGTCCCCGGCCCGGACCGCTTTCGGCCGGGGCCGGGCGACGACGCGGCCGATCCCGCTCGTGTTGATGAACAGCTTGTCCCCCTGCCCCTGGCGGACGACCTTGGTGTCGCCGGTCACGATCCGGACGCCGGCCGCCTTTGCCGCCCGCCCGATGGAGGCGAGGACGCGGTCGAGCAGGGCCCATTCGAGCCCTTCTTCGAGGATGAGGCCGAGGGAGAGGAACTGCGGTTCCGCGCCCGAGACGACGAGGTCGTTGACCGTCCCGTTGACGGCCAGCGTCCCGATGTCTCCACCCGGAAAGATAATCGGGTCAACCACATAGCTGTCTGTCGTGAAGGCCAGGCCGCCGGGCAGATGGCTCGCGTCGAGGAGGAGGCCGAGCGCCGGATCGGAAAACGCCGGAAGGATCCGTTCGGCGATGAAATCGCGCATCGTCCGTGCCGCCGCTTCCAAGCTCGAGATGGACCTTCCCCTCCGACTTTGTCACGTCCGCTCCCGGTACTTGAAATGGACGAGGCAGGCGCCCTCGAACGAGACCATGCACGGCCCGCGCGGCGCTTCGGGCGTGCAGGCCGCTCCGAAGAGAGGGCAGTCGGGAGGGGAGAGGACGCCGCGGAGGACATCCCCGCATCGGCAGCCGAGCCTGTCCGATTCGCGGCTGTCGATCCGCAGCCCGAATTTCTTTTCCGCGTCGAACCGGGCGAATTCCTCTTTGAGCTTCAGCCCGCTGGCGGGGATCATCCCCAGGCCTCTCCAACAGGCGTCCGCCGGCTCGAGGATCTCGGCCATGATCTTCTGGGCGATGACGTTGCCTCCGGGCCGGACCGCGCGGGTGTACTCGTTGGCCACCTCGGGCTGGCCCGGCGTCGATCTGCCTCAGGATCGAGCGCACCCCGAGCAGGATGTCGGCAGGCTCGAAACCGGCGATGGCCCCGGGGTAACCGAAATCCCGGGCGATGAACTGGTACGGCGTCTCGCCGATGATGACGCTGACGTGCCCGGGGTAGAGGAATCCGGAGACCCGGACGTCCCCGGAGGAGACGATGGCCCGGAGAGGCGGGGGGATCGTCCACATCGCGGAGAGAACGGAAAAGTTGTCGAGCTTCTCGGCGGCGGCCGTTCGGACGGTCAGGGCGATCGACGGGATCGTCGTCTCGAAGCCGACCCCGAAAAAGACGACCTCCTTAGACGGATTCGAACGGACCAGGGCGAGGGACTCGTCGGGCGAGTAGATGATCCTGGCCGTAGAACCGCGTGCCGGGGGGGTCTTCTGGATCGAGCCCTTGCTCGTGGGGACGCGGGTCATGTCCCCGAAGGTGGCCAGGACGAGGTCGCTCCGTCCGACGAGGAGATCGATGGCCGCCTCGTGGAAGGCGTCGGGCGTGATGCAGACGGGGCAGCCCGGCCCCGAGATCATCTCCACGCCGGCCGCCTCGAGCATCGGCCCGAGGCCGTGGCGGTGGATGGACATGGTATGGGTGCCGCAGACCTCCATGATCCGGCAGGCGGCCCCGATGCTCTTGCGGATGTCCGAGATCTCGCGGATGAGGGCGGCGATGACGTTCTTGTCGCGGAGCCGGTCGGTCGAAATCACCTGGAGAACCTCCGCGGCGGCCCGTTCAGGACTCCGATTCGGCCATCTCGCGGAGGAGGCCGAGGGTCTCTTCGGCATCGGCTTCGTCGAGCTTGGAGATGGCGAATCCGGCGTGGACGATGACCCAATCTCCGATCTTGACGTCGTCGAGCAGGGCGAGATTCACCTTGATCCGGGCCCCGAGATGGTCCACCCGGCCGGTTTTGAAGGCTTCGTCGATCTCGACGACTTTGGAAGGCACGGCTAAGCACATATTCGGCGTCTCTGCCCGGGGATTATATGCTATAATGCCGCCATGCTCAAGAGCCTGGAAGGCTTCCTCGCCCCCGGAAGCGAAGAGGCAAGGCTGGCAGAAGCCGTTGATTATAAAAAGCTTCCTCGCCATGTCGCCATCATCATGGACGGCAACGGCCGTTGGGCGAAGCCAGCGCGGCCTGTCCCGTGCCGCGGGGCACCGGGCCGGGGCGAAGGCCGTCCGCGAAGCCATCGAAACGAGCGTCCGACTGGGCCTCCCGTTCCTGACGCTCTATGCCTTTTCCAAGGAAAACTGGCGGCGCCCCAAAGCCGAGGTTCTGACCCTCTGGCGGCTCCTCGTCGAGTACCTCCGCAAGGAAGAAAAGCTGCTTGTCGACAACAACATTCGGCTTCGGGCCCTCGGCCAGAAGGACGGCCTTCCGCCCAAGGTTCGCCGCGAGCTCGAGCGCGTCGAGGATGTCACCCGCTGCCTTCGGCGGCCTCCAGCTCAGCGTCGCCCTCAATTATGGGGGCCGGGCCGAGATCGTCGACGCGGTCCGGGACATCCTGCGCCGCGGGGAGATCCCGCCCGAGGCGCTGACCGAAGAGGAATTCGCCCGGCATCTTTACCTCCCTGAGGTCCCCGATCCCGACCTCCTCGTCCGGACGAGCGGGGAGTTCCGCGTCTCGAATTTTCTCCTCTGGCAGATCGCCTACGCCGAGATCTGGATCACCCCCGATTTCTGGCCCGATTTCAGCCGGCGCCATATGCTCCAGGCTGTCGTCGATTTCCAGAAGCGGGAGCGCCGGTTCGGAGACGTCCAAGCCCGTTCATGAGCCTCCGCCAGCGCTTTCCGACCGCGATGATCCTCCTGGGGATCCTCTTCGTCGTCGTCCAATACGCCCCCCCGATCGTCACCCTCCTCGCCCTCCAGGCCCTCATCCTGGTCTCCCTCCTCGAGTTCTACGGCCTGGCGGCCAAGGCCGGCCTCCGGCCGCGCGCCGCGGTCGGGATCGTCATCACGGCCCTCCTGGCCGCGTCGGCTTATCTTCCGGTCCTTTCCGCTTTCGTTGGCCCTCTTCATCGGCCTCGCCTTCACGGCCCTTTTCTATGTCCTCGCTGTCCATAAGGCCGAGATGCTCCCCTCGTTCCCCGCCTCGATCGCGATCACGCTCATGGGGCCGGTCTACATCGCTTTCACTTTGGACCACCTTTACCTCGCCCGCATCGAGCGCGGACCGTTCCCGCTTTATCTTCTATTCGCCGCCATCTTCCTGGGCGACTCGGGGGCCATGCTCTTCGGCTCGCTTCTCGGGCGGCACAAGATGACCCCGGTCGCCAGCCCGAACAAGACCTGGGAAGGGTCGTTCGGAGGCCTCCTCTTCGCCGCGGCCGGCGCCCTGATCGTCAAGCTTCTCCTCCTGCCCGAGGTCGGGTTCGCTCCGGCGCTCGCGGCCGGCGTTCTGGCCCATGCCGTGGCCCAGGTCAGCGATCCCTTGGAGTCGCTGTTCAAGCGGGCGGCCGGCGTCAAGGACGCGTCCAACATCCTTCCCGGTCACGGAGGCTTCCTCGACCGGATCGACAGCCTCCTTCTGGCCTCGCCTTTTTTCTATTATTTCATCGGATATTTCTGGAAGTGAGCGGGGAATGAAGGGCGTCGCCATTCTC
The DNA here is from genome assembly GCA_963848835.1 of Candidatus Aminicenantota bacterium. Lineage (GTDB taxonomy): Bacteria > Acidobacteriota > Aminicenantia > Aminicenantales > UBA4085 > CAWKFB01. The sequence continues at coordinate 168,487 of CAWKFB010000011.1, forward strand.
GGATCGACGGGAACGATCGGCCGCAACACCCTCGCCGTCGTCGCCGCCCATCCCGAAGCCTTCCGTGTCACGGCCCTGGCCGCGGGGTCGAACCTGGCCGTGATCGAGGAGCAGATCCGCGCTTTTCGCCCCGGGCTCGTTTCCCTGGGGAAAAAAGAGGACGCCGCCGCCCTGCGCGCGCGCCTCGGGCGCCGCGGGCCGCGCGTGGTCTTCGGTCCGGAAGGGGCGGCCGAGGTCGGCTCCGACACGGCGGCCGATATCGTCGTTTCCGCGATCACGGGGATCAACGGCCTCCGTCCGACGCTGGCCGCGATCCGCGCCGGGAAGCGCGTCGCCCTGGCCAACAAGGAATCCATGGTCGCGGCGGGGAAGCTCCTCCGCAGGGAAGCCGCGGGCCTCCGGGGCCGAGATCATCCCCGTGGACTCAGAGCACAGCGGCGTATTCCAATGCCTGGCCCGGGAGAAGAAGCGGAACGTCGCCAGGGTGATCCTGACCGCTTCGGGCGGGCCGTTCCTCAAGACCCCCCTCCGCGAGATCCCCGGCAAGTCCGTCGCGGAAGCCCTGAACCATCCCCGCTGGAAGATGGGCCGGAAGGTGACCGTCGATTCCGCGACGATGATGAACAAGGGGCTCGAGCTCATCGAGGCCCGCTGGCTGTTCGACCTCTCCCCGGACGCCCTGGGAATCCTCGTCCATCCCCAAAGCATCGTCCATGCCCTGGTCGAGATGCGCGACGGCTCGGTCCTCGCCCAGCTCAGCCCGACGGACATGAAGATCCCGATCCAATATGCCCTGACCTGGCCGGAGAGGTTCGATCCGGCCCTCCCGCCGCTCGACCTGGCCGCGGTCGGAACGCTCGAGTTCGGCCGGGCCGACGAGCGGCGCTTCCCGCTTCTCCGGACGGCCGGCTGGGCCCTCCGGGAAGGGGAGAGCGCCCCGGTCGCCCTCAACGCGGCCAACGAGGTCGCGGTGGAGGCGTTCCTCAGCGGCCGGATCGGCTTCGGCGGCATCCGCGCGGTCGTGGACGCGACCGCGGCCGGCCATCGCACCGTCCGCGTTTCCTCCCTCGAGGACGTCTTCGAGGCGGACCGGGAGGCGCGGGCGGCCGCCCATTCCATCCTCAAGCAAAGGTGCTGATATGATCACGATCCTCGGGACGATCCTTGCCTTCGTCATCGTCTTCGGAATCCTCGTCTTCATCCACGAGCTCGGCCATTTCGCCATGGCCAAGGCGGTCGGCATCCGCGTCGAGACCTTCTCCTTCGGCTACGGGAAGCGCCTCATCGGATTCAAGAAGGGCCACACCGACTACCGGATCAGCGTCCTGCCCCTCGGCGGCTACGTCAAGTTCCTGGGCGAGGGGATGTTCGAGCCGGGACGGGAGCTCGCCCCCGACGACTTCATGGCCAAGTCCCGCTGGAAGCGATTCCTCGTCATCGTCATGGGCGCGGTCATGAACATCATCCTGGCCATCGTCATCGTCGCCGCGATCAACATGGTCGGCCAGAGCGTCCCCGAGTATCTCGACAAGCCGCCGGTCATCGGCTGGATCGACGCCGATTCGCCCGCGGCGAAGGCCGGCCTCCAGGTCGAGGACGAGATCCTGTCCATCAACCGGAAGAAGGTCGCGACCTGGAGCGACGTCGAGATCGCCGTCGGTACGCGGCCCGAAGAGCCGCCTGCCCATCGAGATCCGCCGGGCCGGGCAGGTCCTCCCGATGGAGATCACGACCGGGACCGAGAAGGTCACCCGCTACGAGATCGGCTATGCCGGATTCTACGGCAAGATCCTGACCCAGGTCCGCATGGTCACCCCCGGCTCACCCGCGGAGAAGGGCGGGCGTCCAGGCGGGCGACGTCATCGAGACGATCGACGGTGAGCCCGCCTTTTTCTTCAAGTTCATCCAGATCATCGAAAAGAGCGCCGGGAAGGAGCTGGACGTGACCGTCGACCGCGGCGGCCGCCGCGTGGACCTCAGGATCACGCCCCGGCTCGAGGGCAAGGTGGGGAAGATCGGCGTCCTCCACGGGATGAAGTCCGTGACCAAGAAGTACGGCCTTTTCCCGGCCATCGGCCAGAGCGTCAAGGAGAACGCCGAGCTCTTCTTCCTGGTCATCGATTTCATCAAGAACCTGATCACCGGCCAGCAGTCGGCCCGCCAGCTCGGCGGACCGCTCGAGATCGCCAATCTCTCCTACGCCGCCCTGAAGATGGGCTTCATCCCGCTCCTGAGCTGGATCGCCCTGATCAGCCTCCAGCTCGGGGTCATCAACCTCTTTCCCATCCCCGTCTTCGACGGGGGCCAGCTCTTCGTCCTGATCATCGAGGGGATCTTCCGCCGCGACCTCAAGCCCAAGGCCCGCCAGATCTGGATGCAGTTCGGGTTCGTCATCTTCGTCCTCCTTCTCGGCTTCCTCATCCTGAACGATATCGTCAAGCGCCTGCCCCACGGGCTGGCGAGCTTGTGGCCGTTTTAAGGTTCGAAGGATTAATAGTGAAACCGGACACTTCGGACGGACCGCCGCGCGCGGACGACCGTCCCCCTCCGGATCGGCGCCGTCGCCGTCGGCGGCGGCGCGCCCGTGTCGGTCCAGTCCATGACCAAAACGGACACGCGCGACGTCCGGGCGACGCTGGCCCAGATCCGGCGTCTCGAGCGGGCCGGCTGCGAGATCGTCCGGCTCGCGGTCCCCGACCGGGAGGCCGCGGAAGCGGCCGGCCGGATCCGGGCGCGGACGCGCGTTCCTCTTATCGCCGACATCCACTTCGATCACCGCCTCGCCCTGGCCTGCCTGGGCCACGGCATCGACGGGCTGCGCCTGAACCCCGGGACGATCGGTTCGGCGGCGAAGGTCCGGGAGGTCGTCGTCGCGGCCAAGGCCCGGGCCGTCCCCATCCGGATCGGGGTCAACTCGGGTTCGCTCGAAAAGGACCTCCTCGAGCGCTTCGGCGGAGCGACGGCCGAGGCCATGGCCGAGAGCGCTCTGCGCCACATCAAGATCCTCGAGGACCTCGATTTCCGGCTGATCAAGGTTTCGCTCAAAGCTTCGGACGTTCCCCGGACGGTCGAAGCGTACAGGCTCCTGGCTCAGAAAGTGGATTATCCCTTCCACGCCGGGATCACCGAGGCCGGGCCGCTCCTGGCCGGGGCGGTCAAGTCCTCGGTCGGGCTGGGGATCCTGCTGAGCGAGGGCCTGGCCGACACCATCCGCGTTTCCCTGACCGCCCCTCCGGAGGAGGAGGTCAAGATCGCCTGGCGCATCCTGGCCGGGCTCGAAATGCGGCAGCCGGGGGCCGAACATCGTCTCCTGCCCGACCTGCGGCCGGTGCGAGGTGGCGGGCATGAAGGACATCGCCGCGCCGGGTCGAGAAGGCCCTGGAGTCCGTCACGGCGCCGATCACGATCGCCATCATGGGCTGCACGGTCAACGGTCCGGGGGAGTCGAAGGAAGCGGACCTCGGGAGTCTCCTGCGGGCAGGGCGCCGGGGCCTTGTACAAAGGGGGACGGCTCCTCCGCCGCGTCCCGGAAGCCGAAATCGTCCCGGCCCTTCTCGAAGAGGTCCGGGCCCTCATCGAAGAAAGGAAGACGTCGTGAGTCCGAAAAAGACGATCCCGCTCTCCCGGCCTCTCCGGGCCAAGCTCGAAATCCTGAAGCGCGACCTCGAAGCGATGGGCCGAGTGCTCGTCGCCTATTCGGGAGGCGTGGACAGCACCCTCCTCCTCATGGTCGCCCGCGACGTTCTCGGGGACCGGGTCCTGGCCGTCATCGCCGCCTCGGAGACCTACCCGGGAAAAGAGATCAAGGAAGCCCGGGCGCTCGCCCGGGAGCTCAAGGTCCGCCTCCGCCTGATCCATACCGAGGAGCTCGGGAATCCCGAGTTCGTCAAGAATCCTCCGCTGCGCTGCTACTACTGCAAACAGGAGCTCTTCTCGGCGCTCAAGGTCCTCGCCCGGGAGGAGGGGATCCCCTTCGTCCTCGACGGCCAGAACGCCGACGATACGGGTGATTTCCGGCCGGGAGCCAAGGCCGGCCGCGAGCTCGGCGTCCGCTCGCCGCTCAAGGACGCCGGATTGAGCAAGAAGGACATCCGGACGATCTCCCGGCATCTGGGTCTCCCGACGTGGGACAAGCCGTCCCTGGCCTGCCTGGCCTCGCGATTTCCCTATGAGACGGCGATCGAGGTCGAAGCCCTGAAGCGGGTCGGAGCGGCGGAGGATTTCCTCCGCGAGCTCGGATTCGGCCAGCTCCGGGTCCGCCATCACGGCGAGATCGCCCGGATCGAGCTCACCGCCGCGGACCTGGCCCGGGCGGCGGCTCCCCGGGTCCGGGACAGGATCGCCGGCCGGCTGAAGAAGCTCGGGTATCTCTACGTGACGCTCGACCTGGCCGGCTACCGGACGGGGAGCATGAACGAAGGGTTGACCGCCCACGCCCGCCGACGGGCCCTCAGCAAGTAGGGCTTCGGGGTCGTTCCTGCAGGAGGGACGCCTACCGGCCGCCCCCTTCGAGTCGTAGAAGGGGAAGGGGATGTAGAGAATTTAGAGTTGAAGTCCGGAAGGCGTCCCGGTCTTTAGGGCGGTTCGAAGATCGCCCGAAGCGCCTCCAAATATTTTTATTGATTTTCTCCACCCTGCCCTCCAACTAACATGGAGGGAATCGTAGGCGCTTCGGGATAGGAACGATCCCTCCGCCTCGGCAACCACCACCCGCACGCACTCGCCCTGGTTCGCGCGGGCCTGCCGAACGGAAGACTCGGCCGATGAGCCGGATGGGGTCCCCGGGTCGGGGGAAGGATGCGGCGAATTCGGCCGAGGCATCCGCGGCAGGATTTGATAACCTCGACGATAGCACGCGGGGGCGTTTGCGTCTGATATTCGGGGCGCGAGGGGGCTCCCTGAGGCGAACATTCTTCGTGAGCCGGGGGAGCCCCCAGGAGCCCCGTTCTCTTCTTTTTGAGGTAAAAAAAAGGCCGAAGGGAACCGGGCCTCACGGGCCCGGTTTTCCTTCGGCCGGAGAATCCAGACTCAGTCGGTCTTCTCGGTCTTCTTTTCGGTGATGAGGGCGATGTTCTCGATCCCGACGTTGCGGATCTTCTCGTAGATCTCGACGATCACTCCGTACTCGAGATCGCCGTCCGCCTTGAGGTACAGCTTCTTGTCGGTGACCGTCAGGAACGCCTCTTCGAGCATGGACTGGAGATCGTCCGGATTGGTGATCTTCTCCTGGTTCAGGTAGAGGGTTCCGTCCTTCCGGATGAACAGGACGACATCCGGGTTTTCGGGCATCGGCGACGTGTTGAGCGCGGTCGGCAGCTTGACGTCGACGCCCTTCTGGACGAGGGGCGTGACGACCATGAAGATGATCAGCAGGACGAGCAGGACATCGCACAGGGGAACGACGTTGGGCTCAGCGATCGCCTTTTCGTTCCCCTTGCTGATGGAGATGCTCATGGCATATCTCGCGAAACGGGGCCGGGGCCGGCTTACTTCGTGCCCGCTCTGCGGACGAAGAAGTCGATGACCTGCGACTGCGTGTTCGACATCTCGGCGCTGAACACCTCGACCCGGCTGTTCAGGATGTTGTAGCACCACAGGGCGATGATGGCGACGCCGATCCCGAAGGCCGTCGTGACGAGGGCTTCGGCGATGCCGCCGGCGACCGCGCCGATGCCGCCCGAGCCGGTCAGGGCCATGCCGCGGAAGGCGTTGATGATGCCCGAGATCGTGCCGAACAGGCCGATGAAGGGGGCGGAGGTGGCGATCGTGGCGAGGAGGGGCAAGCCCTTCTTCAATTCCTGCTCGAAGATGGACTTAGCCCGCTCGCAGCCGCGGGCGGCCGTCTCGATCTGCTCTTCGAAGTTGATGTTGGCTTCCTTGCCCTCGAGGAACTCGGCGATGCCGGCGGCCGTCACGCGGGCCAGGTGGCTGCCCTTGTTCTCGGGCTTGGAGGCGAGGGCCATGGCTTCCTTGATCTGGCCGTTCTTCAGCATTTCGGACAGCTTCGGGGCCACGGCGGCGGACTTGGATTTGGCCCGCCGGAAGGTCAGGGAGCGCTCGATCAGGAAATAGAGCGATACGATGGACAGGGAGATCAACAGGATGGATACGACCTTGGCCACGGCGCCCATGGCCTGCCACATTTCGATCAGACCGAATTGCATCTAAATACCTCCTTTTAGTATACGAAAGCCATATAAGCTTCGCTTACTTGAGCGTGAAGCGGACGGTCACGGTGAAGATGACCCCGCGGGGCCGGCCGTTGATGATCATCGGCTCGTAAACCCACTGCCGGACCGCGTCGATGGCGGCCTGGTCGAGCAGGGGGATGGAGCGGAGGACCTTGATGTTCTGGACGCGGCCGTAGATGTCGGTCGTGGCTTCGATGATGACCACGCCCTCGACGCGGGCCTGCCGGGCGATCTCGGGGTAGGTCGGATCGACCTGGGTCAGGAGCCGGGGGGCCTTGACCTCTCCGATGGCCCGGACCGGGGCTTCGATCTCGCCGACGACGCCGCCGAGGACGCCGCCGACGACGCCGCCGAGGACGCCTCCGATGACGCCGCCTTCGACGCCGCCTTCAACGCCGCCCTCGATCCCGACGTCCGAGATCTGTTCCTGGGTGATCTCGTCCGGGATCTCGACGGGGGCGACGAGCTTTCCGGCTTCGAACGTCGACTGGGTCTGAACCGGCTTGATCCGCTTGACCTGGGTCGTGGAGGCCTTTTTGGCCGGCGGCGGCGGGGGGGGCGGAGGGGGCGGGGGAGGAGCGAGGAAGGCCGACGTGATCTCGATCGTGGGAAGGTTGCTCGTCGAAAGGAGCGGAATGACGATCAGGACCGCGATGATGGCGAGGTGGAAGAGCAGGGCGACCGGGAAAGCGAACGCTTTCCGGCCCCGGCCCTTCTCCGGGATGATGAACGAATCCCGGAAGAGGCCGGCTCCGGTGGTGGAGGTCTGGGGTTTCGGCTTGGGTTGTTCCGCCATTGTTACCTCACAGCCTAGAGAGATGATGTTTCAAAAAAAGAGTATAAAACAATTCCCGGCCTTTGACAAGTCTCGGGCCAAAAAATTTCACCGCCGGCCGCGCTTCGCCGGGAACCATTTCTGCCAGAAGAGAACGATGGGGCAGGAGAGGTAGATCGTCGAGTAAACGCCCTCGATCGTTCCGATGAGCATGGTGAAGGCGAAGTCGTTGATGACGTCCCCGCCGAAGAGGAAGAGGGCCAGGACGGTCAGAAAGACCGTGCCCGAGGTGATCATGGTCCGGCCGAGCATCTGGTTGAGGGAGACGTTCATGATCTGCTCGAGGGGGAGCTTTCGCATCGACTTCTGGTTCTCCCGGATCCGGTCGAAGATGACGATCGTGTCGTTGATCGAAAATCCGACGATGGTCAGGAGCGCGGCGATGATCGGCAGGTTGACCTCGCGGCCGGAGAACGAATAGAAGGTGGCGGTGATGAGGACGTCCTGGGTCAGGGTGAAGATGGCCGACACGCCGTTGGCCAGCTTGAAGCGGATGGCGATGTAGATGAGCATCCCGAGGAGCGACCAGATCGTCGCCTGAACGGCTTTGCGCCTGAGCTCGCGGCCCGCCTGCGGGCTGACGGTGTCGCGGCCGAGGACGGCGATCTTGCCCAGGTAGGTCTTGGCTTTCAGGACGTCGGTGACGTCGGGCCCGATGCCCGCCGGAGAGAGCTCGCCGAAATCGGCGATGACCCCGTTCGTGGTCCGATGGGCGACGATGGCCTTGGCCAGCTCCTCGCCCTTTCCGGCGAACGACGTCTCGAGGAGCGCCGCGAGCGATTTCTCTTCGATCGAATTGAGATCGCGAAGACCGGCGGCGATCTCTGCCTTGCCGTCGTCGCCGCGGAGGGCGGCGATGACTTTATCGGCCAGGCGCTCGTGATTCTCTATGTCCTGCTCCGCGGTGGCCGTGAGGCTTTTCGTCTCGAACGAACGGATCTGGAATTCGCGGCCCTTCCGGGTTCCCGTCTCCTGGATGACGCTCGAGCCCAGCCCGACGTCGGAGAGCTTTTGCCGGACGTCGGAAACGGACGTGGTCTTGTCGAAGGCGATCCGGATGAGGGTCCCGGAGCCGAAGTCGACGCCCAGCTTCAGGCCGCGCCCGACGGTGATGTTGAGCACGCCTGCCAGAACGATGACCGCCGTGATGATCAGGGCGACGTACTTGTACTTCATGAACGGAATGGTGGGGGTTTTCTTGAAGATTTCCATGGTCAGATGCTCAACTTCTTGACATTGCGCCGGTTCGTCACGGTCAGGTCGTAGATGAGGTGAGAGACGAAAACGGCGGTGAACATGTTGGCGACGAGGGCGATGATCAAGGTCACCGCGTACCCCTTGATCGGGCCGGTCCCGAACTGGAAGAGGAAGACGGCCGAGATGATCGTCGTCAGGTTCGAGTCGGCGATGGCGCTGAAAGCCCGCTTGAAGCCGAGGGTGACCGCGGAGGGGACGCTCTTGCCCAGGGCCAGCTCCTCCTTGATCCGCTCGAAGATGAGGACGTTGGCGTCGACGGCCATGCCGATGGACAGGATGATGCCGGCGATGCCGGGCAGGGTCAGATTGGCCTTGAAGTAGGCCAGGGCCCCGACGACGAGGACGACGTTGAGGCAGAGGACGACGACGGCGTTGACGCCCGACAGCTTGTAGAAGACGAGCATGAAGCTCATGACGAGGAGGAGGGCCACGAGCGAGGCCAGCAGCCCGGCCCGGATGGAATCCGTCCCGAGCGAGGGGCCGATCGTCCGGTTTTCCAGCGTCTTGATCGTCGCCGGCAGGGCGCCGGACTTGAGGATCAGGACGAGGTCCTCGGCCTCTTCGAGGGTGAAGTTCCCCTGAATGATCCCGTCGCCCGAGATGCGCTGGTTGATGACGGGATTCGACTGGACCTTGTCGTCCAGGATGATGGCCATGGTCTTCCCGACGTTCTCCCCGGTCGCCTGCTCGAACCGCCGCGAGCCTTCGACGTTCAAGGAGAAGGCGACGGCCGGGTTGTTCCACTCATCCTGGGAGCGATGGACGGAGCGGAGGTCCTTCCCCGTCACGGTCGAGCTCTTGCTGACGAGATAAAAGCCCGAGGCCCGCCGCTTGGGGTCCCCTTTGACCATATCCATGTCTTCGGGGATCTTGCCGCCGAAGTCCTTGAGGAGGGTCTCTTCATCCGGCGCGGGGCCGGCTTTGGTGAGGGTCCACTTGAGCATGGCCGTCGTCTTGACGATGGCCATGACCCGCTCGAGGTTGTCCACCCCGGGGAGCTCGATGACGATCCGGTCGTTGCCCTGGCGCTGGATGATCGGCTCGGACACGCCGAATTGGTCGACGCGGTTGCGGATCGTCTCGACGGCCTGGTTGACGGCCTGATCGCGGAGATAGACGTCCACGGTCGGCTTGATCGTCACGGTGGCCTTGTCGCCGAGGAGGCCATAATCCCAATCCTTGAAGAACTGGTCGAGGATGTCCTTGATCTGTCCTTCCTGGTCGGGGACCGCGCCGTTCAGGACGAACTGTCCCGGTCGGGTCTTGATTATGCCGGCGAAGGTCAGGCTCTTCTTCTTCAGCTGCTCCTGCAGCCGGGAGATCTCCTGGTCGGTTTCGGCGCCGATGGCGTCGTCGGTGACGACCTGCATCAGAAGGTGGATCCCGCCGCGCAAGTCCAGGCCGAGATGGATCTTCTTGCCGATAGGCATGGCGATGAAGATCGAAAAGCCGACCACGAGCACCGTGAGGATGAGCTTCCACTGCAGTCCTTTTTTCATCTCAGGGCTCTCTTTCGTATATCGTGAATTTCCGGAGGGGGTTCATCGCCTCGGCCGGCCGGGGCCGGGCCGGAGCCCGGGCCTCAGGCCTTGGGCTCTTCGGGCGCGGTCGCTTCGCCCTGGAGGATGACGCCGATCGCGCTCTTCGTGATCTCGATCTTGGTGTTGGCGGCGACCTTGAGCTCGACCCGGTCCTTCTGGACGCCCATGATCACGCCGAAGATCCCGCCCGTGGTGATGATCCGGCTGCCGGGCTTGAGGTTCTCGACCATCTCCACGTGCTTCTTTTGCTTCTTCCGCTGGGGCATGATGATGAGGAGATAGAAGATGACGAAGACGAGAACGAAGGGGAGGAGCGCGGTCATGAAATTGCCCTGCGGCGCCGGGCCGGCGCCGGCCGGGGCGGTCTGGGGGAGACCCAGGGCGGCCGCCGTCAACAGAATGCCGTTCATCATGGTGATCCGTCCTTTAAACCGTCGAGGATCCTCGATTTCAATTTCTGAAACGAGTGGAATTGTATAGATTGCCGAATATTAGCGAAGATGTCAAGATAATAGTGGAGGTTGTGGATGGTGTTCAGGACGGCCGAGGCGATCTCCCCCCGCTCGTAGAGATGGCGGAGATAGGCTCGTGAGAAATTACGGCAGGTGTAGCAGGCGCACCCGGGATCGAGGGGCCGCTCGTCCCGGGCGTACTTCTGGTTCTTGATCGCGATCGTCCCGCGGCTGGTGAAGAGCGATCCGGTCCGGGCGTTGCGGGTGGGGAGGACGCAGTCGAAGAGGTCCACGCCCCGCTCGACGGCCTCCAGGATGTCCGGGATGTAGCCCATCCCCATCAGGTAGCGGGATTTGTCCCTCGGAAGAGCGGCGTCGCTCCGCTCGAGCATCTCGAAGAGAAGGGATTTGGGCTCGCCGAGCCCGAGGCCTCCGACCGCGTAGCCGTCGAAATCGAGCTCGACGAGGTCCGCCGTGCTCCGCTTGCGGAGCTCGGCGCTCACGCCCCCCTGCGTGATCCCCCACAGCCGGCCGGGCGCTTCGATGCCCCGGACGTGGTCCCGGGCCCGCCCCGCCCAGCGCGTGGTCGTCGCGACCGCCTCCGCCGTCTTCTCGTCGGGGGAGGGATAGGGCGTGAAGACGTCGAGGGCCATCATGATGTCCGAGCCGAGAGCGGCCTGGATGTCCACGACGGCTTCGGGCGTGAGGAAGAGCTTCGTGCCGTCGAGGTGGGAGGCGAAGGCGACGCCGTCGGGCTTGACCTTGGCCAGCGGAGAGAGGCTGTAGATCTGGAACCCGCCGCTGTCCGTAAGGATGGGCTTCGTCCAGGAGATGAATTTATGCAGGCCGCCGAGGGCCTGGATCGTCTCCGTCCCCGGACGGAGGAAGAGATGGTACGCGTTCGCCAGGATGAGCTGAGCCCCCAGCTCCTCAACTTGGCGGTGGGTCAGGGCCTTGACCGAGCCCTGGGAGGCGACCGGGGCGAAGGCGGGGGTCAGGATCGTTCCGTGGGCCGTGGCGATCGCTCCGGCCCGGGCGCCCGCGTCCTCATCGACGAGGCTGAACCCGCCGCTCATGCGTTGAACCTGAAATAGATGATGTCTCCGTCGCGGACGGGGTATTCCTTGCCCTCGAGCCGGATGTGCCCCTTTTCCTTGGCCGCTTGGAGCGAGCCAAAGCCGAAGAGCTCTTCGGCCGGGATGACCTCGGCCCGGATGAACCCCCGCTCGATGTCCGTATGGATCGCCCCCGCGGCCTGGTGGGCGGTCGCGTCGCGCCTGACCGGCCAGGCCCTAACCTCGTCCTTGCCGATCGTATAAAAGAAGATGTGGTCCAGAGCCCTGAACGCGGAGGGGAAGAAGCGCTCGGCGGTCGGGCCGGCGAGGCCGTAGTCGGCCATGAACACGGCCCGCTCTTCCGGCTCGGCGATCTCGAGGATCTCCCTCTCGATCTTCCCGCAGAAGGCCAGGGCGGCCGCGCCGGGACGCTTCGGATCGAGGGCGGCCTCGACCTCGGAGCGGCGGCAGATGTCGGCCTCGTCGAGGTTCACGGCGTGGAGGATGGGCTTCTGGCTAAGGAAGGCGAAGGCCCGGATCTGCTTTTCCTCGGCCTCAGCCAGGGGGCAGTCGCGGACCGGGCAGCCGTCGGACAGGCGGGCCCGGAGCCGGGTCAGGATCTCCCGTTCGCGCTCGCCTTCGGCGCTCTTCATTTTCTTGAGGTCCTTGTCGAGCTTGTCGAGGCGCGCCTCGACCGCGATCAGGTCGGCGAGGAGGAGCTCCTCGTCCATCGTCCGGATGTCGCCGGCCGGGTCGATGGCCGGCTTGGCGTGGGGGACGTTCGCATCGCGGAACCCGCGGACGACGTGGACGAGGCCGTCGGCCTTGCGCAGGGCGTTCAGGAAGACGCTCGTCTTGACCTCGCCGTAGGAGATCCCGGCCAGGTCGACGAAGTCGACGGCCGCCGCGACCTTCCGCTTTCCCGGGTTCAGGGCGGAGATGCGGTCGAGCCGGGGGTCGGGGACGGGGCACACACGTTCGTGCGCCTCGCGCTTGCCGTCGTCCACGGCCGCCTGGGCGCCCGTGAGGATGTCGAAGAGGGTCGTTTTTCCCGTCTTCGGGTAGCCGAACAAGGTGAAATTCACGGCCGTCAAGTATATCATAATTAAGAGGGGCTCCCGGGGGACTCCCCGTTAGGGACGCGAATTTCCCCAGCGAGGAAATTCGCTCCTCGTGCTCGCTTCGCTCTCCTCTCCCTTCGGTCGAGGAACCATGCCCGCTTCGCTGCGCTGGCCCTCCCGGGGAATCCCCCTCGCGCCCCTGAACCAAGACGCATTGGTCCTATTGCTTTGCGCGGATGCCAACTAATCCTGACGCGGATAGATTCGGCCGCATTCGCTTCGTCACCCTGATGAGCGACGCGTACGGAGGGACGCTTTCATGCAGTCCGCCCCAAGTTCTTGGGGCGGCAGGCGGGGTAGATGAGTTTAACAGGTCTTGAGAGCGTCCCGATGCATCGTCCGAGTCGTCCGCGTCAGGCCCGCGAAATACCGGCTTTACAACCCAAAAAGAGATTGGCTGGGGAACCAGTTGCGCCGGTTCCCCCCGAGGCGGGTCCCCCTTCCACGCCGAGTGATGATCGGTCATATTTGCAGTTAAAAACAAAGACGAGAGAATCCCGAGGCCGATCGTGAGACGGTGAGCGAAGATATCGCCGTCGTACCTTTCCCGAAGCGCCGTCAATTCCTCCCATGTTAGTTGGGAGGCAGGAGGGAGAAAATCTATAAGAAAATTTGGGGGCGCTTCGGGAGGTCTCTAAAAGGTGTCCCGGTCTTTGAGAACCCGGCGGTCGTCGTTTATGGAAAAATCTTATTCCGGAGACGTTCAAGAATCAATTATTGATATCACCTCCCCTTCCCCTCCTGTATCCAAGAGGGGCCCCGAAACAGGTCAACGTCTCCGGGGCAGGAGGCGAGTACTTTCGGAGCCGAGAAAAGCGGGGTGAGCGGAAGCGGGCTTCCAGGCGATAGGAGCGAATCCGTCCCCGATCGGACGACGGATACGCTCGGGAGCCCTTCACTTTGCTTGCCGTGCGGCGGGGATTGCGGTATATTAACGCTCTTAAAAAGGTGAACCGATGACCGATATGGAACCGAGGCCCGAGAAGAAGCCGAAGAAGAAGCGGGAGAAGAGCGTCTTCCGGGAGTATTTCGAGCTCATCGCCGAGACGGCCGTCTTCGTCTTCTTCGTCCTGACCTTCGCCGTCCAGGCCTTCCAGATCCCGACCGGCTCGATGGAGCCGACGCTTCTCGTCGGGGACTTCCTGCTCGTCAACAAGTTCGTCTACGCCAACACCGATTCGGCGATCGACCGGGCCCTCCTGCCCCGCCGGGCCATCCGCCGCCAGGACATCGTGGTCTTCAAATATCCGAACGAGCTGAACCGGGACTACGTCAAGCGGGCGATCGGCTTTCCCGGCGAGACGATCGAGATCAAGAACAAGCAGGTCTTCATCGACGGCAAGCCGATCGACGAGCCCTACAAGGTCCACAACGACAACCAGGTCATCGCCAAGAACGATTATTACCACTACGACGACAGCATCCGGGACAACTACGGCCCGGTGACCGTCCCGCCTGGCCACCTCTTCGTCATGGGCGACAACCGGGACAACAGCGCCGACTCGCGCTACTGGGGGTTCCTGCCCCTGTCCTACGTCAAAGGCCGGCCGTGGATGATCTATTTTTCTTACAAGGCCGACAAAGACGCCTATCTCAAGACGAGCGTCCCTGATCGCCTCAAGAAGTTCGTCAGCTTCATCCCCAGGGCCCGCTGGTCGCGGATCCTGAAGTTCATTCGTTGACCCGTCTCCGCACCGCCACGTCCTCGTAGGACGAGATCTGCAGGACCGGGTTGAGCTCGGCGAATTCCCTCGTGAACAGCGAGCCGCGGACGAGCCCGTCCATGTCCCGCCCCACCGGCAGCCCGAGATAATAGAGGACGGTCGGGACGATATCGACGAGCCGGAACCCTTCGACGGGCTTGCCCTGCTCGACTCCTATGCCGTAGAAGAAGATGACGCCGTCCGGGGCTTGTTCGTGATAAGCCGTCACGGCGGAGTTGCCGAGCATCCACTCGATGACGCGCTTCCAGAAGGGCAGGGGTTCCATCCCGTAGGTCGAGTAGACGATCAGGAGCTCCTCGTCCTTGAGCGCGGCCAGCGTCCGGCTGATGACCTGATCGTAGAAGCTGTAGACCTTCTCGATGACTCCGCCGTAGCGCTGGATCTCCTCCCGGGCGATCTCGCCGAATGCCTCCGGGTTGCTGTATTTGTGGAAATACGTCTCTGCCATCTGGGCGCCGTCGAGGGTCAGAGAGAAGATCTGCGCCGGAGCGTCCGTCCGAGCCTGAAGGGCGTCCTCTTCGGCGGAGGCGTCCCGGAAAAACGCCTGCCGGACCTGGTTGAAGATCCAGGACGTCTCGTTGGCGTGGTCGGGGAAGAACCCGGCGAAGAGCTTCTCGATCTTCGGATCGGCCGGAACGGCCGCCGCGGGCGGCGTCGAGCGGCCGTAGCGGGCGGTCGTGACCCCGGCATCGGCGGCGATCCGCCAGATGTCCTTGGCGCCCGGAGCGGCCTCCTTGGGAAGGATGCGGAGGAACCCGACGCGCTTGAGCTGCCGGAAGAGGATGAAGCGCGGCACGACCTCGAGGTCGGCGTCGACGAGCGGAAGGCGATAGTGGACGTCGGAGATCTGGCGGTGTCCGCTCGGCCACTTGCCCGTCTCCACGGACCGCCGCAGGACGAACGGGTCGCTCGGGGTGAAGCTCCGCAGCCGGCCCC
Source organism: Candidatus Aminicenantota bacterium (assembly GCA_963848835.1). Taxonomy (GTDB): domain Bacteria; phylum Acidobacteriota; class Aminicenantia; order Aminicenantales; family UBA4085; genus CAWKFB01. The sequence continues at coordinate 183,599 of CAWKFB010000011.1, forward strand.
AGCCGCCTTTCTCCATGAGCCAGATGAAGTTGGGGAGCTTGCGCTCGGCGGTCAGGCGGAGGAGGACATCCATGGTCAGTCCGTCGAAGCACAGGAGAGTGACCTTGCGCGTCACGTCCTTGGCCTCGATCGTATTCAGCCGGTAGGAGCGGGGGGCGGAGGGGAAGCGCAGGCGCTGGACGATGCCCAGGGCCAGGACGATCACGGCCAGGGCGCAGAAGGCCCTCAGGGATCCTCGCGAGGGCTTGCGGTGCTGGTGCCGGAAATGGACGACGAGCCCGATCACGGACAGGACGAACAGGGTCATCATCTGCGTCCGGAGGAGCGACTGCAGCCGCGGGGCGAAGAAGGAAAAGAAGTGGACGTAGTTTTCCCGGAAGATGACCAGAAAGACGAGGGTCGCGACCGGGATCCCCAGGGCGAGGAAGGAGGTGGAGATGAACGGGAGGCGGGGGGCTTTCCCGGACAGGAAGCGGTAGCCCGCGGCGACGAGGAAGGCCGCCAGGGCCGCCACGATCCCGTAGCTCGCCATCAGGGCCAGGGTCAGATTGAAAAGCAGCCCGACGCGGAAGGCGAGGTTGATGTTGAGGTCGACGACGAGAAGGGCCAGGAGATAGGAAAAGAGCAGTCCTATGAGCAGGGCGTTCGTCAGGAGCCGGAGGAACCGCACGGGCTCTTGATAGCACTTCGCTCCGGGATTGTCCATAGCTCACGTTGGAACCCTTCTGGTTCCCCCCCGAAGTAGGCGGGGCCCCCCCTCCTGATGTTCGCTATGGACGATCCCTTCGCTCGGAGAGTTTTTCGGAATCGCCCCGGCGTCGCTCCGGGATCGCCCAACGCTCACGTTGGAACCCTTCTGGTTCCCCCCCTCCTGATGTTCGCTTATGGGCGACCCCTCCGCCCCGGCAACAGCCACCCGCACGCTCTTGCCCCGGCTCGCGCGGGAAACCAAGATTCGAAGAGCAATCCTTAGGCCGATCGAGTGGCGGTGAGCGGAAGCGGGCTTCCAGACGATAGGAACGAATTCCGTCCGCGATCGGCCTTGTGGGCGCGCTCCTAAGAATCGGGGGTCACGCCGACCCGGTTTTCAAATAGCCCAATCAAGACAGAAAGCCGTACGGCGCGGAAGGGGGAACCGTTTCGGGGGGAACCGGCGCAACTGGTTCCCCGTATCGCTGAAAAGCTGACGCTATGTGGTCTCCTTGCGTGGGCCTGACGCGCGAACGTCTTGGCCGATGAGCGGAGTGGGACCCTCGTCAGGGTGACGCAGCGAATCGGACAAGTTCGTTCGCGGCAGGATTCACGATCGCTGAGGCGCGATATTAGGACGAATGCGTCCGATATTCGGGGCGCGAGGGGGCTCCCTAAGGCGAACATTCTTCGTGAGCCGTGGGAGCCCCCGGGAGCCCCGTTCTGATCTTCATATAGACGACGCGAGGGCGAAGTTGTAGTAAGATATCGGCACATGGGCGTCGAGATCGAAGGCACGGTCGAGTCGATCCTCTTTTTCAACCCCGAGAACGGCTACTCCGTGCTCCGCTTCTCGGTCGAATCCGGCGAACGGCACGTCGTCGTCGGCTGCTTCCCACCCCTTTCTCCCGGCGAGCGCCTCCGCGTCGGGGGGAGCTGGGAGGTCAATCCCAAGTTTGGTCCCCAGCTCAAGGCCGATTCCTTCTTCCCGCTCCTTCCGTCGACGGCGAAGGGTATCGAGAAGTTCCTCTCCTGCGGGTTGATCAAGGGGATCGGCCCCGTCCTGGCCAAGCGCATCCTCAAGGCCTTCGGCGAGAAGACGCTCGAGATCCTGGCCGAAAAGCCGGACCGGCTGACCGAGGTCGAGGGCATCGGCGGGGCGAAGCTCCGCGAGATCAAGAAGTCCTGGGCCGAACACCGGGACATCCGCGACCTGATCATCTTCCTCCAGCAGCACGACGTCTCGACCAACCTGGCGACGAAGATCTACCGCCAGTACGGGACGCAGTCGTACCAGGTCCTTAAGACGAACCCGTACCAGCTCTGCCTCGACATCTGGGGGATCGGGTTCAAGACCGCCGACGCGATCGCCCTCAAGCTGGGCATGGACCCCGCCTCGCCGGACCGGATCAAGGCGTTCCTCCTGTATCTTCTGGAGAAGGACAACGAGCAGGGCCACGTCTTCTCCTACGCCTCCGAGCTCGCCGTCAAATGCGGCGAGGAGATCGCCGCGGGCCCGGAGCCCGTCCGGCTCGCCCTGGACGACCTCATCGCCAAGCGGCTCGTGGTCGTCGAGAAGCTCCCGGCCGACACGGCCGTCTACCGGCCGTTCTATCACTCCGCCCAGCAGGGATTCATCCGGGCCATGGACGCCCTGGCCCGGGCCCCGCATTTTCCGCCGCCGTTCGACATCGGCGGCGTGATCGACGAGGTCGAGCGCGGCCTGGGCCTCGTCTTTTCGACGACCCAGCGCCAGGCGATCCGGGAGAGCTTCGAGAAGAAGGTCCTTGTCATCACCGGCGGTCCCGGGACCGGAAAGACGACGATCATCCGGGCGATCACGGCCGTGTTCGAGAAATGGGGGAAGTCCATCGTCCTGGCCGCGCCGACCGGACGGGCGGCCAAGCGCCTGTCCGAGGCGACCGGCCGGGAAGCCAAGACGATCCACCGGACCCTCGAGTTCAACCCGAAGCTCGGCACGTTCCGCCGCAACGCGGGCCATCCTCTCGCCGGGGAGGCCATCATCATCGACGAGTTCTCCATGGTCGATCTGGCCCTGATGCACTCGCTGATCCAGGCCGTCCCGGCCTCGATGCGCCTGATCATCGTCGGGGACAAGGACCAGCTCCCCGCCCTGGGGCCCGGGACGCTGCTCCGCGACCTGATCGAATCCGGCCTCGTCCGCGTCGTCCGCCTCGATGAGATCTTCCGCCAGGCCCGGGACAGCCTGATCGTCACGAACGCCCACCGGATCAACCACGGGGAGAACCTCGTCTTTCCCAAGCGGAACGATCCCGACTCGGATTTCTACTTCCTTCACGTCGAGGAGGAGGCCAAGTTCATCAAGACCATCCTCGACCTGTGCGGATACTCCATCCCGCGCAAGCTCGGGCTGCCCGCCCTCTCGCCCCAGATCCAGGTCATCAGCCCGATGTACAAGGGCTTCGGGGGCGTCGAGCGGCTGAACACCGAGCTCCAGCGGAGGCTCAACGGCTCCTCCGAGGGGCTCCGGCTCGGGATGCGGGAGATCAAGGTCCATGACAAGGTCATGCAGATCCGCAACGACTATGAGAAAGAAGTCTTCAACGGCGACATCGGGATGGTCAGCCACATCGACCGCGACGCGTACCGGATCGCCGTCAGCTTCGACAACCGGCCCGTCCACTACGAGAAGGACGAGCTCGACGACCTGGCCCTGGCCTACGCCGTCTCGGTCCACAAGGCCCAGGGCAGCGAATATCAGGCGGTCATCATGCCCCTCCTGACCCAGCACTTCATCATGCTCCAGCGGAACCTGTTCTACACCGCCCTGACCCGGGCCAAGAGGCTGAGCATCATCATCGGCTCCTACAAGGCTCTCTACATCGCCATCAAGAACGACAAGCCCGTCCAGCGCAACAGCCTGATCAAGGAGAAGCTCATGGCCGCGGCCGAGCTCCGGTCCGCGCTCGAGCTGAAAGGACTCTGACCATGCGGAAGCAACGCTCTCTCCTCGTGGCGGCCGCGCTCGCGGCCGTCTTCGTCCTGGCCCTCGTCGCCGCGGAGACGATCATCGTCAAGATCCAGACGACCCAGCTGCGCCGCAATCCCCAGTTCTTCTCTCCCGGCTTCGCCTCGCTCAAGGCGGGGGACCGCCTGGAAAAGCTGAGCGAAGCGGCCGGCTGGATACAGGTCCGGACGGCGTCCGGCGCGGTCGGCTGGATCCACGGGAGCGCGGTCGCTCCGCCCCGGACCCAGCTCCTCGCCGGATCGGGCGACATGAAGACCCAGGCGACCGCGAACGAGGTCACCCTGGCCGGAAAAGGATTCAACAAGCAGGTCGAGGACAGCTACCGGGCCAAGAACGCCTCGATCAGCTACGTCTGGGTGGACCGGATGGTCCAGCAGCGCGTGGCCATGGCCCAGATCCAGGATTTTCTCAAACGCGGCCGGCTGAACGAATCAGGAGGTCCCCGATGAGAGCCCTCCGCGTCACGGTTCTCGCCGGGTTCGCCGCCGCGGCGATCCTCTCCGCGCTCGTGGCCTGCTCCACGCTCGAGCAGGGCATGAACGTCCTGGGACAGGCCGCGGACGCGGCCGACAAGGCGGACAAGTTCATCGCGGTCGGCCAGAAGATCCGCGGCTCTTTCGCCGAGATCACCGAGGAGGAGGAATACTACATCGGCCGCGCGGTCGCCGCTCTCATCCTGTCGAAATATCCCGCCTATGACAATCCCGCCCTGAACCAATATGTCAACACGATGGGAAATGCTCTGGTCCTGTACTCGGACCGTCCCGAGATCTACGCGGGCTATCATTTCCTCGTCCTCGACACCGATGAGGTCAACGCCCTGTCCGCGCCCGGCGGGTTCATTTTCGTGACCCGCGGCCTCCTCAAGCGCTGCGCCGACGAGGAAATGCTCGGGCTCGTCCTGGCCCACGAGATCGGCCATATCACGGCCAAGCACGGCCTCAAAGCGATCAAAAAGTCCCGGATGACCGAAACGTTCACTTTTCTCGCCGGCCAGGCGGCCGCCCAGTGGGGGCCGCAGGAGCTGGCCCAGGCGACGACGCTGTTCGAGGGGGTCCTGGACGACATCGTCCAGCAGCTCGTCGTCCGCGGCTATGACCGGCAGTCCGAGTTCGATGCGGATGCCCTGGCCGTGCGGTTCGCCGCTACGGCCGGATACGATCCGACCGGAATCCAGCGCTTCCTCGGGACCATGGTCGGCGACGCTTCGGCCTCGACCGGAGGGTGGTTCAAAACGCACCCCTCCTCCCAGCAGAGGCTGGAGAGGGTCACCGCGGAGATCGGAGCGATCCCATCCTCGCCGAAGATCGAAGTCGTTCGGACGAGCCGGTTCAAGCAAGCGACGGCCGGTGTGCGCTAGAAGGCGGGCCTTCGGGCCGCCGGATGAGCGCGGAGGTTAGGGCAATTCAGAGCGTGCTCGATGCTGAAAAATAAAGTCGTCCGGGGCGTGATCGTCGGCCTGGCCGCTTTCCTGATCGCGTCCTTGCTCCGGGCGGTCGGCTTCCTGGGCCCGCTCGAAGACAAGTCTTGGGACCTGCGGGCGCGGGCCTTCGCCGATCCGTCCCGCGCTTCGAAGGACATCATCCTCATCCTCGTCGATCAGTACAGCCTCGATTATTATCGGGACCAGTCCGTCTCCTGGCCGTGGCCGCGCCAGATGTATGCCGGACTCATCGACTATCTCGCCCGGGGGAAGGCTCGGGCCTGTTTCATCGACATCGTATTTTCCGAGCCGTCCGTCTATGGCGTCGATGACGATCGGATCCTTGCGGAATCCGTCGCCCGGGCTGGGAACGTGTTCCTTCCGGTCGCGCTCAGCGAGGAAGAGAAGACCGGCGCCGGCGAAAGCGCGGCCCTTCTTCGCCGCTTTGCCCTCACCGGGCCGGCGCCCGGCGCGGCCGCGAAATTCAAATCGGCGACGCTTCCGGTCGCGGGCCTGCTCGCGGCGGCGCGCGGGCTCGCGAACGTGACCGCTCCGCCGGATGCGGACGGCATCTACCGGCGGCTCGCTTTGTCTTCGCCCTTTCAGGATTTGACCCTCCTCTCGGTTCCGGCGGCGCTTTCTTCGCTCGCCGGCGGGCCGGCCCCGGATTCCGTTCCGCGCGATGCCGGCGGGGATATGATCATCCGATTCCATGGACCGGCGAAGACCTACCGTGCTTACCCCGCCGCGACCCTTCTCAATGCTTGGGCGGCGATCCTCGAGGGCTCCGCGCCGCAGGTCCCGCCCGAAACGTTCGCCGGGAAGATCGTCCTGATCGGCCTGAGCGCGTCCGGTCTGCACGATCTCAAGTCGAGCCCGCTGAGCGCGATCGTCTCCGGCGTCGAGATCCACGCCGCGGCCACCGATACGCTCCTCGGCCGGTCGTTCATCCGCACCGTTCCTCTCGCCGCGACGGCCGGGTTCGTCCTCGCGCTGTCCATCCTCACGGCCTTCGTCCTTTCCGCTTTCCGCAGGATCCCCGCGATCGCCGCGGCTGGGGCGGGCTTCCTTCTCCTGCCCGCGGCCGCGTCCGCCCTGGCCTATCCGGCCTCGCGCTGGCTCGAGTTCGTTTATCCGGTCTGCGGGGTCCTCTTCGCCCTCATCGGCGCGGCGATCCTCAATTACGGCGTGGAAGGGAAGGAGCGGCGCTTCCTCAAAGGCGTGTTCCGCCACTATCTCAGCCCGGCCGTGATCGAGGGGATCCTCGAGAATCCGGACAAGCTCGTGCTGGGGGGCGAGGAGCGCGAGATCACTTCGTTCTTTTCCGACGTCGCCGGCTTCACCACGATCTCGGAAAGCCTCACCCCGTCCGCCCTGGTCGGCTTGCTCAACGCGTATCTCACCGAGATGACCGATCTCATCCTGGATTCCGGCGGGACGCTGGACAAATACGAGGGCGACGCGATCGTCGCCTTCTGGAACGCGCCGCTCGACGATCCGGATCATCCGCTTGCCGCCTGCCGGACGGCGCTGGCCTGCCAGCGCCGGCTCCTCGAGCTCGAGGCGGAATTCCGCCGCCGGTCCGGCCGCTCTCTCCGCGCCCGGATCGGGATCAACACCGGTCCGGCCGTCGTGGGCAACATGGGCTCATCGCGCCGCTTCGATTACACGGCCATGGGCGACACGGTCAACCTGGCCGCGCGGCTCGAGGGCGCGGGGAAAATGTACGGGGTCCAGATCCTCATCGGAGAGGCCACCGCCGAGCGCGTCCGCGGGGCGATCCTCCTCCGAGAGATCGACCGGGTCCGCGTGGTCGGCCGGGCGGCGCCCGTCCGGATCTTCGAGCCGCTGGCCGAAAAGGCCGGCGCTCCGGACTCCGTGGTCCGGGCCGCCGAAGCCCATGAGCGCGCCCTGGCCGAATACCGGGCCCGCAACTGGGCCCTCGCCGAAGAGCTCTTCCGGGGCCGGGAAGACGATCCTGTGGCCAAGCTCTATGCGGGCCGGTGCCGGGAGCTCTTGCGCGTCCCGCCGCCCGAAGGCTGGGACGCCGTGACGGACCTGAGAACGAAATGAGGGGAGAGGAAGGGAGGGGGCCATGGAGCTAAGATTCTGGGGCGTGCGGGGGACCTGTCCGGTCTGGGGGAAGGCGACGTCGCGGATCGGAGGGCACACCCCCTGCGTGTCCGTCCTGTCGCGGCGCGGCGATCTCGTCGTGATCGACGCGGGCACCGGGATCCGGAATTTCGGGGCGAGCCTCGTCCCGGGAAAGGTCCGGGACCTCGGCGTTTCGATCTTCTTCACCCATGTCCACCTCGATCACGTCTGCGGCCTGCCCTTCTTCGGCCCCCTCTTCTTCCCCGAGCCGAGGATCACGATCTATTCGCCGCGCGAGCCCAAGGTCATGCGCCGGCGCCTGAACCGGCTGATGGGCCGTCCCTTCTTTCCGGTCTCGCTCGACGAGTCCCCGGCGAAGAAGACGTTCCGCAGGATCGGCCGCGACGGCGTCCGGATCGGATCGCTCCGCGTGACCGCCTGCCCGGTCCATCATCCGCAGGGCGCCCATGCCTACCGGATCTCCGAAGGGCGGTCGAGCTTCGTCTATGCCTCGGACAGCGAGCCCATCGGCCCGGACGGATTCGACCCGCGGCTGGCCCGCTTCGCCGCCGGAGCGGACGCGCTCGTCTATGACACGATGTTCACGCCAGGGGAGTACGAAGCCGGGCGGAAAGGCTGGGGCCACGGAACCTGGGTGGACGCGGTCCGGACGGCCACGTCGGCCGGGGTCGGCATGCTCCTCTTCACCCATTTCAACCCGGATCATACCGACCGGGACCTGGCCCTCATGGAGCGAAAGGCCCGCAAAGCGTTCCCGGAAGCCTCGTGCGCCTACGAGGGGCTCCGGCTGAGGTTCTGACATGGCCGCTCAGCCCACGGAGTCCCGCACCGGCGCGGCGCTGCTCGCAAGGCGCCTGTTCATTCCGGCCGTCCTGCTGATCGCCGTCACCGTCATCCGGGCGCTCGTCGAACCGAGTCCCTCGGCCCGCACTTATCTCGACGCGGCCTTCGTCTTCCTTGTCGCCCTTGTGGCGATCCGCCTCTTCGATGCGCTCATGACCTTGTGGCTGACGCGCGGCCGGCGCCCCTTTCCCGTCCCCGCCGTCCTGCGCGGGTTCATCCTCGGGATCGTCTACATCGGTCTCGGCTTCGCCATCCTCAAGAACATGTTCCAGGTGAACATCTCGGCCTACCTGGGTGCTTCGGCCATCCTGACGATGATCCTCGGCCTGGCCCTCCAGCCGATCCTGAGCAACGTCCTGTCGGGGATCTCCCTCAACGTCACGAAGGCCTTCTCGCGGGGGGATTGGGTCGGCATCGGCCCCCACGAAGGCGTCGTCGTGGACACGAACTGGCGCGAAACGCGCGTCCTCGACCGGTCTTCGAACATCGTCGTCATCCCCAACAACACCGTCGCCACGGAACGGGTGGTCAATTTCTCCCGGCCCGATCACCGGTCCGCCCTCGTCTTCCCCCTCAAAGTCAGCCCGGCCGCGCCGCCGGCGCGGGTCCTCGAAGCGCTGGCCGAGGCGGCCCGGGATTGTCCTCACGTCATCCAGGAGCCCAAGCCCAGGCCGTACCTCCGGAGCTTCGACGAAACGGGGCTGACCTATGAGATCAAGTTCTGGGTCGAGGACTATGCCCTCAAAGACGTCATTCTGACGGACATCGGCCGCTTGATCTGGTACAAGCTCGACCGGCGGGGCATCGAAGTCGCCGTCCCGTGGACCGAACGGCTGAAGGAAATCTCCCGGGCGATCGGCCGCGGCGGTCCGGCCGCCCCGGCGGGGGAGGAGGCCGGCGAGGCTCTCGAACGGATGGCGGCCGTCCTGTCCTCATCGTCCCTGTTGCGCTACCCCCGCGGCGAACGCCAGGGGCAGCTGATGGTTTCGCCGGAAGAGGTCCGGGACCTGGCCGTCCGCGTCCGCGGCCTGACCTTTGCCCGGGGCGAAGTCCTCTTCCGCCAGGGAGACAAGGGCGAGACGTGCTACGTGGTCGCGAGCGGGCGTCTCCTCGGCGCGATCGTGACCGAAGAGGCGGGGAAACCCTTCACCTCGGAGTTTGTCGTCGGGCCGGGCGGGCTGTTCGGAGAAATGTCGCTCTTCACCGGGATGCCGCGGACGGCCACGGGGAGCGTCGAGGAGACGGCCGAGCTCATCGAGATCGGGGCGGCCGAGTTCGCCGTCCTGCTCGAGCGGAACCCGGAGCTTGCCGGAACGATCGCCGATCTCGTCAGCGCCCGGAACGCGGAGAACCTGGAGTTCTACCGGAAGATCAAGACCCTGTCCGAGCAGGACATCAGGAAGGGGACGGACCGGACCTCCATCCTCGAGCACCTCAAGCGGTTCGTCCGCGGCCTGCGCTGAATTGCAAATCGGCCTGGGTTGCCTTAAGATGAGGCCCTCTCCGTCCGACGCGCCTGTAGCTCAGTATGGATAGAGCAGCGGTTTCCTAAACCGTTGGTCGGGTGTTCGAGTCACCCCAGGCGCGCCACTTTTTAAACTAGGCCAAGCCGGTCAGCTTCTCGCTCAGCGCCCAGAGCATCCGGGCTTTGTCCGGATCCCGCGCTTCCGTTGAGGCTTCCGCTTCCGCCTTTTTATCAAAATATTTTCCGGTGATGCCCTCGACTTCCGGGGAGGAGGCGAGATAGATCGATGTCTCGGCGCCCTTCTCCTTGGACTGGGCGGCGAGGCGCATGACCGACCGCGTGACGAAGGAATATTCCCGGCCGATGTTCGTGGCGGTGAATCCAGGGCTGAGGGCATTCGACGTTACTCCGGTGCCCTGGAGCCGCCGGGCGGCCTCGAAGGCGAAAAGGAGATTCAGAAGCTTGGTCAGGGCGTACTGCTTCATCGGCTCGTAACTTTTCTCCGCCTGGAGGTTTTCGAAATCGACCGTCGCCTGGCGGTGCATGCCCGAGGATACGCTCACGATCCGGGACGGCGCAGAGGCTTTCAAGGTGTCGAGCAGGAGCCCGGTCAAAAGAAAATACGCGAGGTGATTAACGGCGAACTGCTTCTCCAGGCCGTCCTCGGTCAGGGACCGCTTGGCCGGGACGATAGCCGCGTTGTTGATGAGAACGTCCAAGCGGCCGTGCCGCCGCTTGAACTCGGCGGCCAGGTCGCGGATCTGCCTTTGGGACGAGAGATCGCACAATATCAGCTCGATGTTCTCGCTCCCGCTCTTCGCGGCGACTTCGGCCCGGGCTCGTTCCCCGCGGGCCGGATCGCGGTTGACCATGACCACGGCCGCGCCCCTCTTGGCCAGCTCGAGGGCCGTGACGAGCCCGATCCCGGAGCTCGCTCCGGTGATCAGGCAGACCTTGTCTCTCATCCCGCCGGACATGCGCGCCTCCCGGCGGTCAGATGATCTCGAGGGCGTCCTTCGAGGGGAGCTTCGGGAAGGACGCGTGCGGCTCGGCCTGGTACCAGTAGACGACCGAGGCGATGTCGTCCTGGAGCGGGAGATAGCGGCCGCCCGAGCGCCAGCCGAGGGCCTGGATCGTCACCTTGAGGTCCTTCTCGAAGCGGATCGGGTCCATGATGTGCCAGCGGTAGAGCCCGAACCTCTGCTGGACATTGTAGTGCCCGTCGCCGCGGATGACTTGGGGCAGGCCGGCATAAGGGGTCGTGAATTCGGTGTACTGGACCGTCCCGTCTGGCCGCTTGGAATCGAAATCGTAGGAGCCGCAGAAATAATCTTCGGTCCCCGTTCCGCAAATCGTGGGGAACTTGGTGTCTCCGTCGATGAAGAACTTGATCTCGCCCTCGCCCCACCAGCCGTTGTTGTTGACGCCCCAGGCCATGTACGTCCCGACATAATGGCCCCAGCCCTTGACGCCGTCGAGAAGGGTGTAATCGGTCTTGTACGGGAGCGGGTTCGTTCGGCGGAACTGGGCGTGGAAATACGCCGCGTCCTGGGGGACGTCGGTGAGGGTGTAGTCGATCTGGTAGTAGATCGTGAACATGTCCTCGGCGATGTTTTCCAGGGTGACCTTGAACGACTTGCGGAAGGGCATCTGCCAGTAGGAGTTCAGCCCGCTGCCGGGATTGACGCACACGGCGAGCGAGGAGATCTGGGCGAAGCCGCCCCAGCCGTTGGCGAAAAAGTCGCCGAGGGGGGTCTCAATGGAGGGCTCCTTCTCGCCGTCCCAGTAGAAGCGGAGGATGGCGAAGCGCGAGGTGCCGGAAGGCGTCATCCAGATGTGCTGGATAGCCCCCATGCCCTGGACATCGGCCAGGGTGAACGTCTCGCCGGGCTTGATCCGGACATAGGGCGACACCTTCCAGCCCTGTCCGAGGTCGCGGGCCGCTTTGAGAGCCGGCCCGTCGATGGACATGCCGGCCTTGCCTTTCTCGCCCGTGAAGTTCTCGGGCGAGACCGAGCGCGATTGGGCGTGGGACAGCCGGCTGAGGTTGCCGAGGTTGAGGAACAAGCCGTCGAACGGGTTCTTCTCCTGCGCGGCGAGGAAGACCGTGGCCGCGAGCAGGATGAACGCGAACTTCAGGACGGATTTCGATCTCATGCGCGCCTCCTTCGGAAATATAGGGCGAAGATACCTTGCCCGCTCCTCGACTGTCAAATCGGGATGGGGCTCCCGGAGGGAGGAGCTTTCAGCACGCCGGGCAAGGGCGGTCTCGCTCGGCGGGAAATCCTGACGCTCTGCCTGTCACTCGAGCTCCTAGGCGCTGCGCCCTCCGCGCCCCGATGGTTTCCTCGTACCGAGTCCCTTTGTCATACGTGCCCCGTCCGGAATATTGTCACGTGCTCAAACATTCTCGCGGTCCCGCTGCGCGGGACTACCCGTCGGAGCTCGGGACGCAGAGCTGGGATTTCCCGATGTCGCTCGAACCGCCCTCACCGAATCCGCGTCCGAGCGTGGCGTGTCCCTCCACCCGGCCAGGTTTTTTAGAATCTCTTCCCCGCTCGCCAAGCCGATCGGGGACGGTGAGCGAATCGCGCCTGGTACTTCGGGATCGCCCAGCGTTTCTCATTTTGAGCGGGCTTGCCGCCCTGGCGATTCGGCCGATTCGCCGGATGGGGTCCCCCGGGTCAGGGGAAGGATGCGGCGGGTCGGTCGAATCAGCCCGCGGCAAGATTCGTGAACGCGTCGCTAGAAACTCAGCGGAGGTGCGTCTTATATTTCGGGGCGCGAGGGGGCTCCCTAAGGCGAACATTCTTCGTGAGCCGTGGGAGTCCCCGGGAGCCCCGTTCGGGCTATTCGGCCGCGTTGGGAATGAGGGAGAGCATTTCGGCGAGCATCTGGCCGACGCGGCAGACGGGAAAGCCGACGACATTGTCGTAATCCCCGTCGATCTGGGAGATGAACGCGCCGCCGACGTCCTGGATGGCATAGGCGCCCGGCCTTGTCCAGAAAGTCGCCCCGGTCCAGATACGCCTCGATCTTGTCCGCCGACAACGGGCGGAAGGTCACGGCCGTGGTTTCGCGGTCGATAAGATGCCGGCCCGTCCGCCCGTGGACGAGGGCGAGGCCGGTGATCACGAGATGCGTCTTGTCGGACAGGAGTTCGAGCATGGCCCTCGCCTCTTCGCGGCTCGCCGGCTTGCCCAGACTTCGATCTCCGACGGCGACGACCGTATCGGCGCCGATCACGATCGCGTCCGGATAGGATGCGGCCGCCGTCTCGGCTTTCAGAACGGCCGCTTTCATGGCGAAGCGCTCCGGCTCGTCCTCGGCGACCGAGCTCTCATCCACATCGACAGGGGCGATCCGGAAGGATTCGGCGAGGCGCTCCATCAGGACTTTCCGCCGGGGCGAGGCGGACGCCAGGACGATCTCCACGCCCGGCTCTCACTCGCCCTTGAGGCTTTTGACTCCGCGGAGCGGAGCGGGGGAGGGGCTCAGGAGGTCGAAGACGACGACCTCGTTGCGGCCGGGCTTGAGGAACGGCGCCGGGCAATACAACCGCTGCTGCGGCCCGATCTCCCAGTATCGGCCGAGGTTGTGCCCATTGACCCAGACGACGCCCTTTTTCCATCGGCTCATATCGAGGTAGGTGTCGCCGACCGAAGGAAGGTCGAAGCTCCCCTGGAAGAAATTCCCCGGCATCTCGCCGGCCGCGTCGGCGAACTTGAGGGCGGCGATGTTCCGCGTCTCCATCGGGAGGGGGAAGACCTCCCAGTCCATGAGGGTCATCCCGTTGAGCGTCACCCGGTCGGTGATCCCCTTGCGGTCGATCATGTGCTGGCTGAAGTTGATCCGGCCCATGGCTTCGATGAGGATGTCGAGCCTCTGGACGGGGGGATCGGTCTTGGGGATCTCGATCGTCGCTTCCTTCTTGGCCCGGTTGAGAGATCCGACGATAGCGGCCGTCCGCGTAGATGTTGGCGAAATCGTGCACGTCGGTGATCGTCAGCTTGCCGCTGTGATGTCCGACGAGCTTCGTCCGGTAGAGGATGAACCCGAAATTCTGGTTATAAGATTCCATCGGCTTCGGCTGGGGGCTGGCGATGGGGCGGGGCAGGTTGTCGAAGATCGAAGTCGAACGCGAGGGCGTGAATTCCGGGATCTCGACGATCGGGAGCGGCTCGGGCAGCTCGGGCGGCGCGCCGGCTTCGGGCCGGGCGGCGGCGAGGGCGTCGCGGATGGCGAAATACTTGGGGGTCGGCTGTCCCATCTCGTTGAGCGGAGCGTCATAATCGTAGCTCGTGACGTCGGGCTGGTACTCGTTCCCGTAGTTCGCCCCGGCCAGGAAGCCGAAGTTCGTCCCGCCGTGGACGACGTAGAAGCTGAACGACTTGCCGGTCTCGAGAAGCCAGCGCATGTCGGTCAGGACCTCCTCGGTCTTGACCGAAGCCCAGGCTTCGCCCCAGTGCGTCAGCCAGCCCGGATAGAGCTCGCTGCAGAAGATCGGAACGTTGCGGCCGAGCTTGGCCGCTTCGGCGAAGTGCTTTTCGGACGTCCCGGGATCGAGTCCGATGGCCGCCCCGCGCAGGCTCCCGGCCTCGAGCATGTACGGCGTCGCTCCATCGGCGGTGTAGAAAGGTCCTGAGATCCCGGCGGCTTCCCAGGTTTTCTTCAAGGTCTCCATATATGTTCTGTCGTTCCCGTAGCTCCCGTACTCGTTCTCGATCTGGATCATCAGGACGGGCCCGCCGCGGGCTATGAGGAGGGGGCCGACGACCTGGGCCAGCTTGCGGATGTAGGCTTGGGCGGCCGACATGTAGCGGGGGTCCATGCAGCGGACCTTGATGTCGGGGGTGCGGAGAAGCCAGGCCGGAAGCCCGCCGAAATCCCATTCGGCGCAGGCGTAGGGGCCGGGCCGGACGATCACGTAAAGCCCGGCCTCCTTGGCCGTGCGGATGAAGCCGGCCAGGTCGTTTCCGCCGCCGAGGTTCCATTGGCCCGGCTCGGGCTCGAGGAGATTCCAGAAGACATAGGTGCAGACGGTGTTGAGGCCCATGGCCCGGGCCTTGAGGAGGCGGTCCTTCCAGTATTCCTTGGGGATGCGCTGGAAATGGAGCTCTCCGGCCACGATCTGGAACGGCTTTCCGTCGAGGAGGAACCGGGGGCCGTCGAATCGGAAAGAGGATTGACCGGCGGCGGACGCCGCGGCCAGGGCGAGGATGAGGCCGGCGAGCGCGGCCCGGGAGGCGGCGCGGCCCATGGTCAGTCCCGGGAATCGCGGATCATGAGCATCCGCACGAGCTGGAGGACGGCCATCGCTGTCGAGGCGATGTAGGTCAGCGCCGCGGCCGACAGGACGGACTTGGCTCCTGTAAGCTCCTGGGGGGACAGGTAGGCGCGGTCCTTCAGCAGGGCGACCGCGCGCTTCGAAGCGTTGAACTCCACCGGCAGCGTGATCACGCTGAACAGGACGGCGCCGCTGAAGAGGAAAATTCCGATGTCCATGAGCAGGCTCGGCCCCCGCGAGGAGGTGAGCAGGCCGATGAAGAATAACGGGAAGGCGAGGTTCGAGCCGATGTTGACGACGGGGAAGATGGCGTTGCGGAAGCTCAGCGGGGCGAACTTCTCGTGATGCTGGAGGGCGTGGCCGGCTTCGTGCGCCGCGATGCCCAGAGCGGCCACGGAATTCGAGTCATGCACCCCTTCGGACAGAGCGAGGACCTTTTTCCGGGGGTCGTAATGGTCGGTCAGGTTCCCGGGGACGCGCTGGACGGCCACGTCGCCGGCTCCCCCCGAGTTGAGGATGTTCCGGGCCGCCTCGGCGCCGGTCATGCCGGACGCGGTCCGGACCTGGGAAAAGCGGCGGTACGTGCTGCGGACCCTGGTCTGGGCGTACAAGGCCAGGATGACGGCCGGGATCAGCAGGATGAAGGTCGGATCTCCGAAATACATGTCTGCCTCCTGGGCGAACCTTCATGGTAGCCGAAGACCCGGCTTCCGTCAATTTCCCCTTCCCCGGATTGACAAGGTCGGCGGCGTCCGGTAGCATGGGTGACCGAAAGAGAGTAATGACGCACAAGACCGCGGCCGGCCGAATCCTCTCCGCCGCGATCCTCCTTTTCTCCGTCCTCCTCGCCGCCGGGCAGGCTTTCGCCCAAACCCAGGCCCGGGAAAGCGACGTCGCCCGTCTCATCGCCCAGGCCGAAGGGTACACGAAGAAGGGGGACTACAAGCTGGCCGTGGGCTGCTATCTCGAGGCCGCGGCCCTGTCGCAAAGCCGGCTCAACCTTTCCCAATCGTATTTCGGTCTGGCCCTCTCTTATTTCCATCTCCGCGACAATGCCGCGGTCGCCAAATACGTCCGGAAAGTGCTGGAGGTCGACCCCAAGAAGGAAATCTCGGAGCTTTTCTATCCAAGCGGGTTCGTGAAGATTTTCGATCAGGCCCGGGCGGAGGCGTCGGCGGGAGCTCCGGCCCCACCGGAGACGATCGGGGAAGCCAAGCCCGTTCCGCTCAAGACCGAGCCTGAAAAGACCGGCGCGGAAACCCCGGCCAAGCCCGCCGCCGGGACGGGCGGCGAAGCGGTCCGGACTAAGAACCCGCCCGCGGGGACGAAGCCGCCGGCGGCCCAGCCTCCGCGCGTGACCCAGGACGACCTCGGGACCGCCGAGGACCGGAGCGGGCACTGGGAGATCGGCGCCCACTACTCGAAGTGGAGCGTCA
>CAWKFB010000012.1:0-116126 GCA_963848835.1 Candidatus Aminicenantota bacterium
GTACGAGAAGTGCAAGCTCGGCGACGTCGTCCGGATCATTGAGACCCGGCCGATCAGCCGCCGCAAGCGCTGGCGGGTCGTCGAGATCCTCGGCCTGGCCGTCGCGGCCGCCGAGGTCGAGGAGGACCTCGGGGAGGTCCAGTCATGATCCAGCAATACACGATGCTCAAGGTCGCGGATAATTCCGGCGCCCGCCGCATCCGGACGATCACGCCCCACGGCGGCGGCGTCGGCCTCGTCTGCTCGATCGGCGACATCATCTCGGCCACGGTCCGGGAGGCCGAGCCCGAGAGCAAGGTCCCGAAGGGCAAGGTCGTCCGGGCGGTCGTCGTCCGGGCCCGCAAGGAGGTCCGCCGCAAGGACGGCTCCTATATCCGGTTCGACGACAACGCCGCGGTCATCATCGACAAGGCCGGCGAGCCCGTCGGGACGCGCGTCTTCGGCCCGGTCGGCCGCGAGCTCCGGGAGAAGAAGTTCATGAAGATCGTCTCCCTCGCCCCGGAGGTGCTGTGATGGGCGCCCCGGTCATCCGGAAGAACGACATCGTCGTCGTCCGGCAGGGCAAGGACAAGGGCAAGACCGGCAAGGTGCACAGCGTGCAACCGGAAAAGAGCCGGGTGGTCTCGAGTGGCGTGAACATCGTCAAGCACTTCATCCGCCCCGCGGTCGCTGACCGCCAAGGCGGCATCATGGAGAGCGAGGCGCCCCTGCACGCTGCCAAGCGTGATGCTGTCTGCACTCGTATGCGCCCAGGGCGTCCGGCGCGGGTGAAGCGCCCTCGAGGACGGGAGCGAAGGTCGCGCTACTGCCCGCAAGTGCGACGACGGTGATCGAGTAGAGCCAAGTGAGGACGACGATGAGCCGCGTTTCTGAGAAGATACCACAGAGGAGATCGTCCCGACGCTCGAGAGGAGTTCGGGATCACGAACCCCAACGCCGTCCCGCGCCTGGAGAAGATCGTCGTCAACGTCGGCGTGGGCGAGGCCATCCAGAACGCCAAGGCCCTCGACGCGGCGGGCGAGCGACCTCAGATCACCGGCCAGACAGCCGGTCATCAGCCGGGCCAAGAAGTCGATCTCGGCCTTCAAGCTTCGCAAGGGCATGCCGATCGGCGTGCTGGTGACCCTGCGGGGCGACAGGATGTACGAGTTCTACGACCGGCTGGTGAACATCGTGCTGCCGCGCGTCCGCGACTTCCGGGGCGTCTCGCCCAA
Source organism: Candidatus Aminicenantota bacterium (assembly GCA_963848835.1). Classification (GTDB taxonomy): domain Bacteria; phylum Acidobacteriota; class Aminicenantia; order Aminicenantales; family UBA4085; genus CAWKFB01. The sequence goes on from CAWKFB010000012.1 coordinate 1,215, forward strand.
GTCCTTCGACGGGCGGGGAAACTTCAGCCTGGGGATGCAGGACCAGATCGTCTTCCCGGAGATCGAGTACGACCAAGGTCGACAAGTCCGCGGGCATGAACATTACCATCGTGACGACGGCACGGTCGGACGAGGAAGCGCGGCGCCCTGCTGCAAGTTGCTGGGCATGCCCTTCCGGAGTCGGAATAAGGAGAGGTATGGCCACGACTCCGCCTTCGCCAAATACCTCAAGACACCCAAGTACGCCATCCGGACGCGCCGCCGCTGCCGCATCTGCGGCCGGCCGCGCGCCTACTACCGCAAGTTCGACATGTGCCGCCTCTGCTTCCGGGAGCTGGCCCTCAAGGGCGAGATCCCGGGCGTCGTCAAGGCTTCCTGGTAAGGCGGAGAAAGGAATTCATGAGTATGACGGACCCCATCGCCGATATGCTGACCCGGCTGCGCAACGCCATCCAGGCGCGCAGGGACGTGCCGATGCCGTCGTCCCAAATGAAGGTCGAGATCGCCAAGATCCTCAAGGACGAGGGCTACATCCGGAACTACAAGATCTCGAGGACTCGAAGCGGGCTCCCTCGCCATCACCCTCCGGTACGGCGACGGCGACCAGGACGTGATCCTCGGCCTCAGGCGGGTGAGCAAGCCCGGCTGCCGGGTCTTCTGCACGAAGGACGCCATCCCCAAGGCCCAGGACGGCCTGGGCGTCGTCATCATCACCACCTCCCGGGGGGTGCTCTCCGGCCGCCGCTGCGAAGAGCTCGGCGCCGGGGGCGAGGTCCTCTGCGAAGTCTGGTGAGGGGCAGGTGCCATGTCACGCGTAGGGAAGAAACGCCGATCGAGATTCCGCCGGGGGTCAAGGTCCAGATCCACCCCGGGCGGATCGAGATTCGAAGGCCCGAAAGGCAAGGCCGCCACCCCCCTCCACGGCGGCATCACGGCCCGGCGGAAGCCAACCGGATCGTCCTGGACCGGGCGGACGAGACCAAGCCGGTCCGATCCCTTCATGGGCTGGACCGCAGCCTGGCCCAGAACGCCGTCATCGGCCTCACGAAGGGGTTCCAGAAACAGCTGGAGATCGTCGGCGTGGGCTACCGGGCCAAGGTCGAGAAGGGCAAGCTCGAGATGAACCTGGGCTATTCCCGGCCCGTCGTCTATGAGATGCCCCCCGGGCATCGAGGTCGTGGCGGAGAAGCCGACGCTCATCACCGTCCGCGGGACCGACAAGCAGCTCGTCGGCCAGGTCGCCATCAACATCAAGCGCTTCCGAATCCCCGACCCCTACAAGCAGAAGGGCGTCCGGTTCTTGGGCGAAAAGCTGATCAAGAAGGAACGGAAGGCGGGAGTGGCAGGTGCTTAAAGACAAGATCAAAGCCAGGCGCGAGAGGACGGGCCGCCTCCGGCTCCGGATCCGGGCAAGGTCAAGGGCACGGCCGAACGGCCGCGCGTTCACGTCGCGAAGACGAACCTTTACGTTTACACGCAGGTCGTCGACGACGGCGCGAACCGCGTCCTGGCCACCGCCTCGACGCTGGAGAAGGCCTTCCGCGAGATGAGCGCGAAGACGAAGAACCAGGGAAGCCTGCGTCATCCTGGGCGGGGTGCTGGCCCGGCGGCTCAAGGACAAGAAGATCGAGCGGGTCGTCTTCGACCGGGGGAACTATCCCTACCACGGCCGGATCAAGGCCCTGGCCGACGCGCTGAGAAAAGAAGGTCCAGTTCTAACCGGGAGACCCCCAAGGAGAGCACAGATGGCACAGATATCGAGATAGAAGGCAGAAGCGGCGGGCCGGGGAGTCCGACGACCAGAAGCTCAAGGACCAGGTCATCTCCATCCGGCGGGTCACCAAAGTCGTCAAGGGCGGCAAGAACCTGAGTTTTTCGGCCCTGGTCGCGGTCGGCGACGAGCACGGCCATGTCGGCATCGGCAAGGGCAAGGCCCGGGAAGTGCCCGCGGCCATCGCCAAGGCCGTCGAGGACGCCAAGAAGCATCTCATCAAGGTCCAGCTCGAGGAGACGACGATCCCCCATCACGTCATCGGCGAGAAGGACGCCGGGGTCGTCGTCCTCCGCCCGGCCTCGAAGGGGACGGGCGTCATCGCCGGCGGCGCGGTCCGGGTCATCCTGGAGCTCGCCGGGATCAAGGATATCCTGACGAAATCGATCCGGAGCTCGAATCCGCTCAGCGTCGCCCACGCCACGCTCGACGCGCTGAAGAAGCTCCGCAATCCGGCCAAGGTTTCCAAGGACCGGGGCAAGGCCAAGGGGGCGGCATGAGCCCGATTCCGAAAACGCGCGCGCTGCGCATCACCCTCGTCCGGAGCCTCGTCGGCTACCCGAGCGCCAGCACCAGGCCGCCCGGGGCCTCGGCCTGCGCAGGCTCCGATCCTCGGTCGTCCGGCCGGAGACGCCGGAGATCCGGGGCATGGTCCAAAAGATCGTCCACCTCGTCAAGGTGGACGTCGTGGAGCCATCATGAACCTCAGCAATCTCCATCCGGCCAAGGGTTCGCGGAAGGACCGCCTCCGCGTGGGGCGCGGCCCCGGCTCGGGCCGCCAGAAGACCTCGGGCCGCGGCAGCAAGGGCCAGCTGTCGGGCGCCGGCTTCACCCGGACCCACGGCTTCGAGGGCGGCCAGATGCCCCTCCACCGCCGCATCCCCAAGCGCGGCTTCACGAACATCTTCCGGGTCGAGTACGTCACGGTCAACCTGGACGGACTCGGCCGGGTCGGCCGGACCGAGTGGACCCCGGCCGACATGGCCGGGGCCCGGCTCATCAAGCGGGCCACGGACCGGATCAAGGTCCTCGGCCGGGGCGACGTCACCGGGGCCCTGACCGTCCACGCCCACAAGTTCTCGGAGGCGGCCAAGGCTAAGATCGAGAAGGCCGGCGGCCAAGGCCGTTCTCATCGGCGGTTGACCATGGCAGCCCTCGACAGCATCCGCAACATCTTCAGCATCCCCGAGCTGCGCAAGCGGGTCATCTTCACCCTCGTCCTCCTGGCCATCTACCGGGCCGGTGGGCAGATCCCGAACCCCGGCATCTCCTCCTCGGCCCTGGCCGAGTTCTGGGCGGCCCAGAAGGGGACGATCCTCGGGTTCATCGACCTGTTCTCCGGGACGTACATGTCGAAGATGACGATCTTCGCCCTGGGGATCATGCCCTACATCAGCTCTTCGATCATCCTCCAGCTCCTCCAGGTCGTCTGGCCCTACCTCGAGCGGCTGGCCAAGGAAGGGGAGCTCGGGCGGAAGAAGATCACCCAGTACACCCGCTACGGGACGCTCGGCATCTGCGTCATCCAGGGCTGGGCCATCGCCCTCCTCCTCCAGAAGCTGACCTCGCCCGGCGGGGCGCGGATCGTGCCCAACCCGGGCATCGGCTTCCAGCTCCTGACCGTGCTGACCCTGACCACGGGGACGGTTTTCGTCATGTGGCTGGGCGAGCAGATCTCCGAGCGGGGCATCGGCAACGGCATCTCGCTCATCATCTTCGCCGGGATCGTCGCCCGCTTCCCGGCCGGGCTGCAGGAGATCGCGAGCGGGATCAAGACGGGCACCTGGGACCCGATCAAGATCATCCTCCTTGCGGCCATGATGCTCGTCGTCATCGGCTTCATCGTCTTCGTCGAGCGGGGGCAGCGGCGGATCCCCGTCTCCTACGCCAAGCGCGTCGTCGGCCGGAAGGTCTACGGCGGGCAGAGCACCCACCTCCCGCTCCGGGTCAACACCGGCGGCGTCATCCCGATCATCTTCGCCGCTTCGATCATCACCATCCCGGGAACGGTGGCCCAAATGGTCAAGATCCCGGCCTTCCAGAAGATCGCCTCCCAGTTCCAGCTCGGGATGCCCCTCTACAACATCCTCTACATCACGGCGATCATTTTCTTCACCTACTTCTACATCTCGATCATCTTCAACCCGACCGACGTCGCCGACAACCTGCGCAAGTACGGCGGGTTCATCCCGGGCATCCGCCCTGGGACGAACACCTCGGACTACATCGACACGATCCTGTCGCGGATCACCCTCGTCGGCGCGGTCTACCTGGCCGCCCTGGCCATCCTGCCCGAGTTCCTGATGACCGGGTTCAAGGTCCAGGGCATCCCGTTCATCGGGACCTGGCTCGACCTGAACCTGCCCAAGTTCATCACCCAGGGCCTCCAGGTCAACTTCTACTTCGGCGGGACCTCCATCCTGATCGTCGTCGGGGTGGCCATGGACACCATGCAGCAGGTCGAGGCGCAGCTCGTCATGCGCCACTACGACGGGTTCATGCGCCACGGCCGGGTCAAGGGGCGCCGCTGATGCGCATCGTCCTGTTCGGCGCGCCCGGCAGCGGGAAGGGGACCCAGGGCGAGATCCTGGCCCGGGCGACCGGGCTGCCCCGGATCTCGACCGGCGACCTTCTCCGCCGGGCCGTCAAGAACGGGACGCCCCTCGGCCTCCGCGCCGCGGCGGCCATGAAGGCCGGCGGGCTCGTCAGCGACGACATCGTCATCGGGCTCGTCCGCGAGCGCATCGCCGCGGCGGACTGCGGACGGGGCTACATCCTCGACGGCTTCCCCCGGACGATCGCCCAGGCCGAGGCCGTCCGGGACCTCGACCCGGCCCGGGCGGAGCTCGTCATCGGCATCGAGATCGACCCGGAGGCCCTGGTCCACCGGCTGTGCGACCGCCGGGTCTGCGATTCCTGTCAGGCGGTCTACAACCTGACCGCCCAGCCTCCGGTCCGGCCGAGCGTCTGCGACGCCTGCGGCGGCCCCCTGGGCCAGCGGTCCGACGACGTGCCCGCGGTCATCCGGGAGCGGCTGCGCGTCTACCGGGTCCAGACCGAGCCCCTCGAGGCCTATTACAAAGGCCGGGGCGTTTACCGGGCCGTGGACGGGGCGGGGACGATCGATTCCATCTCCGCCGCGATCGGCCGGATCGCCGGAACGGCGATCGCGGCCGCGCCGCCCGCGGGAGGCCGGGGATGATCGTCTACAAGACCGGCCCGGAGATCGAGGCGATGCGGCGCAGCGCGCAGATCGTCGCCCGGATCCTCGGGGAGCTCCGGCCGCTCATCCGGCCGGGCGTCCGGACGGCCGAGCTCGACGCGCTGGCCGAGAGCCGGGCCCGCGAGCTCGGGGCCGTGCCGGCCTTCAAGGGCTACCGGGGCTATCCCGGATCGCTCTGCGTCTCGATCAACGAGGAGATCATCCACGGCATCCCCTCCTCCCGCGTCCTCCGCGAGGGCGACCTCGTCAGCCTGGATTTCGGCGTCCTCGCGGACGGCTTCTACGGCGACGCCGCCCGGACCTATCCGGTCGGAGAGGTCTCGCCGACGGCCCGCCGGCTCATGGCCGCCGCCGAGACGTCCCTCCTCCGCGGCCTGGACGAGTTCGTCGAGGGCCGCCGGATCTCGGACATCTCCGCGGCCGTCCAGCGGCACGTCGAGGCCGAGGGGTTCTCCGTGATCCGGTCGTTCGTCGGGCACGGCATCGGCCGGGAGCTCCACGAGGAGCCCCAGGTGCCCAACTTCGGGTTTCCGGGCCGGGGCCCGCGGATCCGCCGCGGCCTCGTCCTGGCCATCGAGCCGATGATCGCCGCGGGCGACTGGGACGTCGAGATCCTCGGGGACGGCTGGACGGCCGTGACGAAGGACGGCAGCCTGGCCGCCCACTTCGAGCAGACCGTGGCCCTGACCGAGCGGGGCGTCGAGATCCTGAGCGCCGACCCGGCCGCGCCGGCGGCGGCCGAAGGCCGGGCCAAGGAGCAAGCGCATGCCTAAAGAGGACGTTTTCGAAGCCGAAGGAACGGTTTTGGAAACCCTGCCGAACGCCATGTTCCGCGTGGAGCTGGCCAACAAGCACAAGATCCTCGCCCACATCTCGGGGAAGATGCGCAAGCACTTCATCCGGATCCTCCCCGGCGACAAGGTCCTGGTCGAGATCTCGCCCTATGACCTGACCAAGGGACGGATCACCTACCGATTCAAATAAAGGACGGCGCGCATGAAAGTCAGAGCATCGGTCAAGAAGATCTGCCGTAACTGCAAGATCATCAAGCGGAAGGGCATCGTCCGCGTGATCTGCACCAATCCGCGGCACAAGCAAAAGCAAGGATAAAGCGAGGACCCCATGGCACGCATCGCAGGCATCACCCTCCCCCCCGAGAAGCGGATCGAGATCGGGCTGACCTACATCTTCGGGATCGGCCGGTCTAAGTCGGTCAAGATCCTCGAGGAAGCCAAGATCGACAAGAACAAGAAGGTCAAGGCCCTCAACGAGGACGAGATCAACAAGATCCGCCAGATCATCGAGAAGCGGGAGAAGATCGAGGGCGACCTCCGCAAGGAGGTCAGCATGAACATCAAGCGGCTGATCGACATCGGCAGCTACCGAGGCATGCGGCACAAGCGGAAGCTGCCCGTCCGCGGCCAGCGGTCGAAGACCAACGCCCGGACCCGCAAGGGACCGCGCGGCCACACGATCAAGAAGATCAAGGCCACCTGAGGAACGAAGAAGGGAGAAGCCGATGGCGCAAACGAAACCCAAGACGAAGAGCAAGGCGAAGAAGAAGGTCCGCAAGGACATCGGGGGCGGGACCGCCTATATCCAGTCCACGTTCAACAATACGATCATCACGATCACCGACCACCAGGGCAACGCGGTCTGCTGGACGAGCGCCGGCACGGCCGGGTTCAAGGGCGCCCGGAAGGGGACGCCGTTCGCCGCCCAGCTCGCGGCCAAGGAGGCGTCCAACCGGGCCCGGGACTTCGGCGTCCGGTACGTCGACGTCCGGATCAAGGGCCCCGGCGCCGGCCGGGAATCGGCCATCCGGGCCCTCCAGTCGGCCGGGATGGAGATCAAGTCGATCAAGGACGTCACCCCCATCCCGCACAACGGCTGCCGCGTCCGGCGGCGGCGGAGAGTCTAAGGAGCTTCCCATGTCGAGATACCGCGAACCGATCTGCCGCCTGTGCCGCGTCGAGAAGGCGAAGCTGTTCCTCAAGGGCAACAAGTGCCTGACCGAGAAGTGTCCGATCGAGCGGCGGGGCTATCCGCCCGGCCAGCACGGCCGGAGCCGGAGACGGATCCTGGGCTACGCCATCCAGCTCCGCGAGAAGCAGAAGATGAAGCGCTTCTACGGGATGTCCGAGCGCCAGTTCCATCTCTTCTTCGAGCGGGCCGAGCGCCAGAAGGGCGTCACCGGCGAAACGCTCCTCTCCATGCTCGAGCGGCGGCTGGACAACGTCGTCTTCATCACCGGCTTCGCCCATTCCCGGGCCCACGCCCGGCAGTCCGTCAACCACGGCCATTTCCTGGTCAACGAAGCCCGGGTCTCCGTCCCCTCGTTCCAAGTCAAGGCCGGCGACGTCGTCGTCTTCCGGCCCCGGACGGCCAAGAACGCGAACGCGATCGCCGTCGTCGACGCCCATGCCCACAAGACCGTCCCCGGCTGGCTCGAGGTCGACTGGACGGGCAAGTCCATCCGCATCGTCTCGCTCCCCGCCCGGGCGGACGTCACGCTCCCCGTCGAGGAGCACATGGTCGTCGAGCTGTATTCCAAGTAAGGCCCCGATCCCCCACAAAGGAGGAATGATGAGCGAATCCAGTTTTCAGAGGCCCAAGTACCTCGAATGCGATTACGAGACCCTCACCGCGACGTACGGCCGGTTCACCGCCCAGCCGTTCGAGCGCGGCTTCGGGGTCACCGTCGGGAACGCCCTGCGCCGGGTCCTGCTGTCCTCGATCAAGGGCGCGGCGATCACCGCCGTCCGGATCCAGGGCGTCCTCCACGAATTCTCCACCCTGCCCGGGGTCGTCGAGGACGTGACCGACATCCTCCTCAACCTCAAGAGCATCCCGCTCAAGCTGACAGGGAACCAGACCAAGACGATGACCCTCAAGGTCGAGGGCCCGGCCGTGGCCAAGGCCTCGGACATCGTCCACGACGGGGACATCGAGATCCTGGACGCCTCGATCCCGATCGCCTCGCTCGACCGGGACGGCAAGCTCGACATCGAGATGTTCGTCCGCAACAACCGCGGCTACGTCGTCGCCGACGAGAACTTCGACGAGACGCTGAGCATCGACACCATCCCCCTGGATTCGTCCCACTCGCCGGTCAAAAAGGTCAACTACCGGGTCGAGCCGGCCCGGGTGGGGAAGCGGATCGACTACGAGAACCTGACCCTGGAGATCTGGACGACGGGCGCCATCCAGCCGGTGGAGGCCCTCTCCCAGGCGGCCAAGATCATACGCGACCACATGGCCATCTTCATGAACATGGTCGACGAGCCGCTGGAGCTCGAGCCCGCCCCGTCCAAGCGGGAGATCCCGCTCATGTCCCAGGCCGACATCCTGTCCAAGCCGATCGAGCACCTGGAGCTGTCGGTCCGGTCGAACAACTGCCTCCGCTCGGCCGGCATCGAGCGGATCTACGAGCTCGTCCAGAAGAGCGAGGAGGACCTCCTCAAAACCAAGAACTTCGGCCGGAAGTCCCTGGGCGAGATCAAGGAAACCCTGGCCAACCTCAACCTCGGACTGAGCATGGACCTCAATCCGAAGCTCGTGGAGAAGATCACGGCCGACCTGAACATCGACAGCGTCGCGAAGGAGTCTGAGGAATGAGGCATCTCGTCGCAGGCCGCAAGCTGGGACGGACGTCGGCCCACCGGCAGGCCCTCCTCCGGAACCTCGTCACGTCCTTCATCGAAAAGGAGCGGATCACGACGACCGTGGCCAAGGCCAAGGAGGCCCGGCCGATGGCCGAGAAGCTCATCACCCTGGCCAAGGCGGACACCCTGAACGCCCGGCGCCAGGCCCTCCGGCTCCTGACCAAGGAATCGGCGGTCACCCGCCTCTTCGCCGAGATCGGGCCGCGGTTCGTGGAGCGCCCGGGCGGCTATACCCGGATCGTCAAGCTCGACATCCGCAAGGGCGACGGCGCCTCGATGGCCGTCCTGGAGATGATCGGGTCCGAGTTCAAGAAGAGGGAAAAGAAGAAGGACAAGAAAGAGGCCAAGGCCAAGGCCAAGAAGGCCTGACGCACGTCCCCGGCACTCCCGGGAGGGGCGATCAGGCCCCTCCGGCCAGCTTTTTGAGAGAATCCAGGATTTTCGTTACCTCTCCGTCCGCGTTGCAGACATGGAAGGAAACGCGGATGGCGTCGAGCCCGCCCTCCGTAACCGGCCGGACCCGGATGCGGTCCCGGACCAGGTGCTCCATGACTTTCGCCGTCCCGACGGCGGGCATGCGGAATCCGATCATGGCCGTCCGCCAGGCTTCCTCCTCGGGCGAAAGCGTTTCGACCCCCCGGATCTCCTTCAACCCGGCGTAGAACCGCTCGGCGAGGGCGTGATTATGCTCCCAAACGCGCTGCGGCCCGATGGTCGCGATCATGTCGAGGGCCGTTCCCAGAGCGAAGAACAGGGCATCGTTCTGCGTCCCGTACTCGAAGCGTTGGACGCCCGGCTCGAGGGTCAGCTCGTCCTTGGCGACATCATAGGCCTTCACGCTCCCCGCCCCGACGGTCTGGGGCCGGAGGACGTCAAGCATTCCGGGCCGGACGTACAGGAAACCCGTCCGTTTCGGCCCCATGGCCCACTTGTGAGTGCTGCAGGTGTAGAAGTCGGCCCCGGTTTCGGAGATGTCGAAGGGCACGCACACGGGCGCCTGGGCCCCGTCCAGGGCGAACCAGAGTCCCTGCGCCCGGGCCAGGGCGGCGATGTCCTTCTCGGGCAGGCGCTGGCCCGTTGTGCAGGTGACGTGGCTGACCAGGATCAGCCGCGTCCGGCCGTTGACGAGCCCGGCGATGCGGTCGACGTTGCCCCGGCCGCTCCGGATATCGGGCTCGAAGAGGCGGATGACGATCCCGTCCCGCCGCCTCCGGTTGAGCAGGCCCGTGTTCACGGCCACGTGCTCGTGGGTCGAGGTGATGACCTCGTCGCCCGCCTTGAGGGGCAGGCCGTTGATGATCATGTTAACGCCCTCGGTCGCGCAGTTGATCAGGGCGAGGTCTTCGCGTCGGCACGATCTCCCCAGGAGCGCGGCGAGCCTGTCCTTGACCTTGTCCCATTCCTTCATGTCGTGCCCGGCGCTCGGGGCCCGCTCTTCGATCCGGGACCACTCGGCGAGGCTTTGCAGGACGGGCAGGGGGCACGATCCCAAGCCGCCGAAGTTCAGGTAGGTCCATTCGGGGTCGAGAACGAACTGATCGCGGACGAGCTTCCAGAACGCCTCGTCCTCTCCCGCGGCTCCGGCCCGGGCCAGGCCGCCGAGAGCGGCGGAGGCTGGACGGGGGAAGGGGAGGCCCCATCCCGCCAGGGCGGCCGCCGAGAGGCCCAGGAATTCCTTGCGCTTCATGATCGCTCCTTCCCCAGGGACGGACGGCCGTCGGGTGAGGTCTCACTATATCCGGACGGCCGGGACAATTCAATCCGGGTCGGGAGCGCCGATGGCGCCTTGGACGGAACGGGCGCGCCGCGGCTATAATGGTCGAGGAGAAAGGATCCATGCCGGAGAACGAGCCGACCTCCGCCCGGGTGACCGTCATCGTCCCCGCCTACAACGAGGAGGGAACGATCGCCGAGACCCTGCGGAGCCTCGCCGCCCAGACCGTCCCTCCGGCCGAGGTCATCGTCGTCGACGACGGATCGACCGACGGGACGGCCGGGTCGCCCGGTCGCTCGGCGCGACCGTCCTCCGTCCGCCGGCCCACACGGGGTCCAAGGCGGGGGCCCAGACGTTCGCCCTGCCCTCCGTCCGGACCGAGCTCGTGATCGCCCTCGACGCCGACACGACCCTCGCCCCCGACGCGATCGAGCGTCTTCTTCCGGCCTTCGCCGATCCGGCCGTCGCCGCGGCCTGCGGCAGCGTCCTGCCCCGGCGCGCCCGGAGCGTCTGGGAGCGGGGGCGGCTACGTCGAGTACCTCTTCGCCTTCACCTTCTACAAGCGCGTCCAGGACCTCTACGGCGCCCCGCTGATCAGCTCGGGCTGCTTCTCGTTGTACCGGACGGAAGCCCTCCGGTCGATCGGCGGCTGGTCGACCCGGACCCTGGCCGAGGACATGGACCTGACCTGGTCCTTCTACGAGCGGGGCCGGAAGCGTCCGCTTCATCCCTGACGCGGTGTGCTATCCTCTCGAGCCGCGCACGTTCCCCTTCCTCCGCAAGCAGCTGCGGCGCTGGTCGCACGGGTTCGTCCAGAACGTCCGGCTCCATTGGCGGGGGATCCTGGACCTTCCCTTTCTCCGCTCCGCGGTCGCCGTCGCCTGCTGGGACGCCGTCGTGGCCTCGATCGTCTATCTCATGCTCCTGCCGCTCGTCGCGATCCTCTTCCGGAATCCCTATTTTCTCCTCGGCTATGTCATCGATGTCCCGGCCATCCTCATCCCCGTCCTGGCCGGAGCCGTCAAGCATGGCGGCATTCTCCGCGCCCTGGCCGGCATCCCGGCCTTCTTCGTCCTGAGGACGGTCAACGCCCTCTTCTTTCTCGGGGCGCTCTGGTCCGAGGTCGTCCGGGGTCGTCGCCTGGCCTCATATGAAAAAGGACACTGAGAGATGACCGCGGGAGTGCCGGGAACGGGGATAGGGGGGCTCTTTTACATGATCGCGGCCCTCCTTCTTCCCCTCAGGGGGATCGCCCGGCGCCTGCGGGGCGCGCGCGTCTCCTGGCGGACGATCCTCTTTCAGGCGGTATTGGCGGCAGGGATCATGCTCGGCATCTGGGCGACCGGGTGGCTGCTCGGGCTTCTCGTCCAGCCGTCCGCGGCCTATCTTCAACGGGTTCGGCGGCCGCCCCTGGCCCGCCACAGGTTCTCGAACGTCATCCGGGGCGCGGCGCTTATCGCCGGTTTCGCCACGCTCGGCGCGGTCCTGGGGACGGCCCAGCTCATGCGCTGGATCGCAGGGCGGAAAGGCCGGTCCGGGCCTCCCCGCGCCCCGCTCATCCTCGTCCTCATCTTCGTCCTGCTCCCGCCGCTCGCGGGCCAATCGAAAGCCGCCGACCTCCTCCGCAAGGCCGACGCCGCTTTTCAGGACGAGGACCGCGCGGCCGCGGCTGAGCTCTATCGTCAGGTGCTCGCCCTGGATCCCTACCAGTCCCGGGCCGTCTATCGGCTGGGCATTCTCGCTCCCGACGACGCCGCGGCGCTCCCCTGGTTCCAGCGCTACGTCGAGCTCGAGCCCAAGGACGCCTGGGCTGGCTGGCCTGCGGCCAACGGCTCCTCAAGCTCGGGAAGCCCGTCGAGGCCGCCGAGAACCTGGAGACTGCGGCCGCTTGGCGCCCGACGACGCGGACATGCGGCAGCGGCTCGAAAAGCCCGGATCCAGGCCGCTCCGGCGTTCGAGCCTTTGCTCAGCGGATCAACGGACTCGGACCTGAACACGGTCTTCGGCTACGGGGCCGCCGCGGACGCCGCCCTTCGGGGCGGGTGGAGGATCGGCGCGGTCCTCCGGCACTCGACGATCGGCGACGGCGCGACATCGGCCGGTTCGACCGAGGGCGGCCTCCGGCTGACGGGGCGGCCGCATCCGGACTTTTCGCTCGCCGCGTCCGCGGGTTGGGCCCGGCTGACCCCGCCGTCCGGTCCGGCCTGGGCGACCCCGGCCTTCGAGCTCCGCCTCCGCTTTCGGCCCAAGGCGCCGCGCCCGTCCGTCGAGCTCCGGCTGGCGCGGGCGCCGCTCGCGTATTCGCCTCTTCTCGTCGCGAACCGGGCGATGCGGAACGAAGCCAGGATCGGCCTGGAGATCCCCGCGGGACCCGTTCGCCTGCGGGGGATGGGCCGGCTCGGGTTCGTCGAGACCGGCCTGGAAACGTCGAACCTGAGAAGCCAGTTCGATCTCGCTCTGGCCTTTCCGGCCGCCCCGGGCCTCGAGATCTCGGTTCAAGCCCACAGGATCGGCTTTTCCCGGATCTCCGCGGCCGGATATTTCGCTCCGCGAAGGGTTGAAACCCTGGAAGGCGGGCTCTACGCGACGATCGAGGGCTCCGGCCCCGTCAGCGCCGAACTCGACTTGGGGGCGGGAATGCAGCGGCTGGCCAAACAGGACGAGGAGCCCCGGCGCGTGGAAGCTGGCCCTGCGCGGCTGGGCCTGGATCGCCGTCGATCTGGCCGCCGTTCTGCAGCTCAGGATCGAAGGCGAGGCCTACAGCGCGCCGTACGCGCCGCTCGGCGTGTCCACGGCGCCGGATTGGAAATATTACGCCTTCAACGCCGGATTTCTTTTCCGGATCCGCTGACGCCCGCGGCGGCCGTCCGCCTTCGCCGCCGCGCGCCGCGGTAGAGAATGAGAAGCGCTCCGCCGCCGGCTAAGAAGATGGCGATCCGGAAGGCGCCCCGAGCGTCCGAGAGGGACTCCGACCCGCAGGCGCAGACTCATCCCTTCGGGATTCCAAACGCCGTCTCCGTTCGTCCCTTTGACCGAGAGCTTGTAGCGCCCGGGCTTGAGCTCGGCGAAGGAGAGCTTTCTCTCGGTGCCGAGCCAGACCCAATCGGAATAGACCGGCTCGAGCTTGTAGGCAAACTCGTTCCGGGACGGATCGATATAGTCCAGCGCGGCGAAGGCGAGCGTCAGGTCCTCTCCGGCCGTCATGCCGATCGTCCGTTCGGCCGGGGCCTTCGGGCCGCGGAGCTCGTTCGGGGGGGCCGGCCGGCCCGAGCGGAAGATCCCGGTCAGGACGATCGCCGGAGCATGCGGATTCGGGACGAGCTCCCCGGGCACGACTGAGGCGACGCCTTCGCTCGACCCGAAATAGAGGCGGCCGTTCTTGCCCCGGACGGCCGCGCCAGGCATGAATTCGGCGCTCGGCAGCCCGTCGCTCTCGAAGTAGTGGCGGAACGTCTCCGGGCCCGGGTCGAACAGGCCAATCCCTGGTTCGTGCTCACCCAGAGGCGGCCGACATCGTCGCCGAGAAGACCCATCACCGCCGCCTGGGGGAAGCCGAGGGCCTCGGGAAAAGGCGCGATCGCGGCTTCCTTCTTGTCGAACCGCAGGAGGCCCCGCCCTTTCGTTCCGACCCACAGATGACCCGCTCCGTCGTCATGAACGGCCCGGACATCGACTCCGGGGAGGAAGCGATCGAACAGATGCCGCGCGCCCGCCGCTCCCGCCCGGAGCGCGTTCAGCCCGCTCGTCGTTCCGATCCAGGTCCTTCCCTCGCTGTCCTCGGCGATGACCGTGACCGAGTCGCCGGAGAGGCTTTCCGGGTCTCCGGCCGCGGAGCGGTAGCGGGTTTTCCTGGCCCCCGGCTCACCGACCTCGGTTCGGGGAAGCCGGAAGACGCCGTTGCGGGCCGTCCCGACCCAGACGTCCCGGCGCCGGTCGATGTGCAGGGCGGTCAGATCGTCGTCCCCCGCCGCCGCCGGATCGAGGGGATTGGCCCGATACCGGACGAGGAAGCCCGTATGGGGCTGCCACTGGAAGAGGCCCTGGCCGCGCGTCGCGATCCACAGATCGCCGCCGCTCTCGCCGGTCACGGCGCCGATCCGGGCCGCGGCCAGCTCCGGGGGGAGACGGGCCGGAACACGGCAGAGGGCGGGCGAGACGGACATGTCCGCCGGCTGGAGGATCCCCCGGTCCGTGCCGAGCCACAGGACGCCGGTGATGTCCTCGTAGACCGAGGTGACGCGGCGCCGGGACGGATCATCGGGGCCGGAGGAGGGATCGCTCCGGTAAGCGAAGAAACCCGTTTTGACGGGACGGACTTTGTTCACGCCGCCGCCGTCCGTTCCCGCCCAGAGCATGCCGGTCCTGTCCAAGGCCAGGCAGAGGACGGTGTCCCGGCTCAAGCTCGCCCCGTCCCGGGGATCGTGGCGGAAATGCTCCATCCGCGGCAGGGGCGATCCCGTCCCGGCCCATGTCATGCGGCAGAGCCCGCCGCCGGCCGTCGCGATCCACAGCTCGCCCCGGCTGCCATCGCAGATATCGCGGACGACGTTGCGCCCGTCCGCGGCCGGGGGGCCTTCGCCCGGGCGGACGTGGGCGAAGACGGCCGGCTTCTCCGAGGTCGGCCGGGAGAGCATGAGGTCGAGGCAGGCATCGGTCCCGATCCACATCCGTCCGGTCCGGTCTTCATGGACGGTCCGGATCGCGATCCGAGACCAGGCTGTCCGGATCGTCGTCCCGGTGGTTGACGCGCAGGCAGATCCCGCTCATGGCGTCCATCCGGTTGAGCCCGCCGAGGGTCCCGACCCAGAGAGCGCCGTTCCCGTCGAGGAGGAGGGACGTGATCCGGTTGTCGGTGAGAGTGCGGGGATCGCCGGGCCGCTTGAGGTGGATGGTGAAACGACCGGCGGCGGGATCGAACACGATCAAGCCGCGGGGCGTCCCGATCCACAGCCGGCCGCGCCGGTCTTCGGCCAGCGCGGTCACGGTGTTCCCGCCCGGGCCCGACGGCGAGTCCCTCCCGGAAAGGTATCGGGAGAACGATCCGGTCGCGGGGTCGTACCGGTTGAGACCCGCTTCGGTCCCGATCCACATGCGTCCCCGGCTGTCGTTGAACAGGGCGGTGATCGCGTCGTGCGAGAGCGTCTCGGGACGCTCGGGATCGTTGCGGAAGATCCGGAACTCGTAGCCGTCGAAGCGGTCGAGCCCGTCCCGCGTCCCGAACCAGAGGAATCCGTCCCCGTCCTGGACGATGGCCGTCACGGAGCTTTGGGACAGGCCCTGTTCGAGCGCGTACCGGTCAAAGCGGACCGGACCGTCGAAGGGCGGCGCCGTCCCGGCTTGAAGGAGGGGGAGGGAGACGATAAAGAGCGGGATCCAAAGGATACCTCGACGCCGCCAACGGAACCCGGACATCCTTGCGACCCTTATCCGTTATTATAAGGATTCCCCGGCGGGCGGCAAGGCGGCCGGACCGCGGATCATGATATGATAGAAGCGAAAGAGATCCGCATGATGACCACGATCCGGAAGCTCCATCGACCTCGATACTCCCTGCCTGGTACTGGACACGGACATCCTCGAGCGAAACCTCCGGAAGATGCAGGACGTCGTTTCCCGCGCCGGCAAGGCGATCCGGCCCCATGCCAAGACCCACAAATGCTCCGCTCTGGCGCGGCGGCAGATCGAGGTCGGGGCCGTCGGCGCCTGCGCGGCCAAGGTCTCCGAGGCCGAGGCGCTGGTGAAAGCCGGCCTCAGCGGCATCCACGTCACCGGCCCCGTCGCGACCCCGGCTAAAATCGCGAGGCTGGTTCGTCTTCTGGACGCCTCGCCTTCCCTGACGACAGTCGTCGACGACCGTCGCGGCGCGGACCTCCTCGATAGGGCGCTCGGCGAAAGAGGATTGTCTATGGGCGTCCTCATCGACCTGGATGTCGGCATGCATCGGGCCGGCGTGCGACCGGCCGATGCGCCCGGCCTGGCCGAATACGTCCTCTCGCGCCCCGCCCTGCGGCTCAAGGGCATCCAGGCCTATGCCGGCCACGTCCAACAGGTCCGCTCGTTCGACGACCGGAAAGCCGCCTCCCACGCCAGCCTCCGGGACGCCGCCGTCTTGTTCCGCGACCTGCGGTCCGTAGCGCCCGGCTGCGCAATCTTCAGCACCTCCGGCACGGGCACATTCGACATCGATCTCGAGGTCCCGGAGATCACGGAGCTCCAGGTCGGATCCTATGCCTGCATGGACGCGGAATATCTCGCTATCGGATCGGCCGAGGACTCAGCGCGGTTCGTCGCGTTCGATCCGGCCCTGAAGCTGCTCACGACGGTCGTCAGCGCGAACCAACGGGATCGTCACGGTGGATGCCGGCTCGAAATCACTTTACAAGGACGGAGGCATCCCGCAGGTCATCGGAGCCAACAGCCGTGGCTTGACCTACGACTGGTTCGGCGACGAGTACGGGAAGATCTTCTATTCGGAAGAGGCCGGGGCGCCCGCCGTCGGGACGGTGCTGGAGCTCGTGGTTTCCCACTGCGACCCGACGGTCAACCTGTTCGACCGTTTCTTTCTCATGAAGGATGATGAGGTCGTTGGCGAATGGCCGATCGACCTCCGGGGCTGCAGCCAGTAGCTTGCGATCAGAACCGCAATGAAAGACAGCTTAAGCCGCCATCCACACCTTTCCCGGGACGCCATCAAATCCCCCTTGTTTGTCGTAAGGGGGCAGGGGGTTAGATACAGATAAAAAGATTAGGAGGCGTCCCGGGCAATCTAGACAGCAGCCATCAAAATCGTAGCGATAAACAGCTTAAACCACCGTCCATCTTCCGGAACTCGCTCATCTCAACCTCGATCACGTCCCGGCCTAGGCCGCGGAGCGCGGTCGAGACGCCGGGGAAGCCGGCGGGGGCTATGTACAAATCGTTGATACGGAGGCAGTTAGCGGCATATTCCTCCCCGGCCGGGACCCGGACCTCCTCGAACCCGGAGAGCTCCGGCCGTCCGGATAACGCTGTTACCACGGCCAAGCGGCCTTCACCGAGGAAGGCAAGCCCGCTTTTAAGATGAAGGAGGCCGGCCGTTCCGCGGATATCGACAAGCCGGACCTCGAAGCCCAGCCCTTCGAGCCAGGCGGCAAGCTGCCGCGCTCCGGTTTCATTCGTCCGCTCGGACAAGCCGATGAAGACCGTATCGCCGGCGGCGCAGACGTCTCCGCCGTCGAGCGTCCCGGGGCTTTGGATGGATGCGGGTTGGGGGAAGAATAGCCGCAGGGCGGCCAGGATCGCCGCGGTCTCCCCGCGCCGGGAAACGGCCCCGGGCCGGGTGATCATCGCCCCGGATCCGGCAAGCACGGCCGTGTCTTCGACGAACGTCGAGTCCGGGTGCATCTCGTCGGCGGGAAGCTGGATGACTTCGAAGCCGCAGAGGCGCAAGGTCTCGACATAGGCGCGATGCTGGCTCACGGCCCGGTCGAGGTCGGGCGGGCCGAGCCCGGAGGTCGTCAGCCCGCCGGCGAAATTGCGGCCGGGCGGCCGGACGATCGCCCGGGTGAATTTCGGCCCTCCCGAAAGGCGGCTGTCCGCAGGATTCACTTCCCCGCTCCGAAGAGGTAATCGACGGCCAGGCTGGCCAATGCTCGCACACCCACCACCATCGGGCCTTCGTCCGGGTTGAATCTCGGGGAGTGGTTCATCTCGAGCTTCTTCGGGTCCGCGCCCTTCGGCGTGACGCCGAGGAAGAAATAGACGCCCGGGATCTTGCGTTGATAATAGGCGAAATCCTCCGCGGTCGTGAGGGCGTCCGTGTTGGGATCGAAACGGTCGGGGGCGACGCGCCGGAGCGACGGTTCCATCCTCTTGGTCAAGGCCGGATCGTTATACGTGATGGGATTTCCTTCGCTGAACGCGACGGCCGCCGTCGCGCCGGACGCGGCGGCGATGCTTTCGGCCGTCCGCTTGACCCGGTCGAGGATGTCCTTGCCCATGTTCTCGTCCAGGACCCTGATGGTCCCGGCCATCGCGACCTCGTCGGGGATGATGTTGGTCCGGTTCCCGCCTTCGATCATGGCGACGGAAACGACGGCGGGCGCCCGGGTCAGTTCGGATTGACGGCTGATGATCGACTGGAGGCCGAGGATGATCTGGGCCGAGACGACGATCGGATCGATCCCGGACCAGGGAAGGGCGGCATGCGTCTGCCGCCCCCGGACGGTGATGCGGAAGGTATGGCTTCCGGCCATGATCCCGCCCGGACGGACCTTGAGCGAACCCCATTCGTAGGGGAAGACGTGCAGGCCGAAGACCGCTTCGACCTTGGGGTTTTCGAGGGCCCCGTCGGCGATGAGCAGGCTCGCCCCGCCCTCTTCGCCCTCGGGCGCGCCTTCCTCGGCCGGCTGGAAGAGAAAAATCACCGTTCCCGGGAAGTCCGCCCTCATCCCGGCCAGCACCTCGGCCGTGCCCAGGAGCATGGCCGTGTGCATGTCATGCCCGCAGGCGTGCATGACCCCGACTTCCTTGCCGTTGTAGGTCGAGCGGACGGTCGAGCGGAAGGGGAGGCCGGTCTCCTCCGTGACCGGGAGGGCGTCCATATCGGCCCGCAGGGCGATCACGGGCCCCGGCTTTCCGCCCTTCAGGACCCCGACAACGCCGGTGCGGGCGAGCCCGGTCCGGACCTCGAGGCCGAGGGAGCGGAGATGTGCGGCCGCGATCCCGGCCGTCCGCTTCTCCCGGTTCCCGAGCTCGGGGTGTTCATGAATATCGCGGCGCCAGGCGACGACCTTGGGCATGACCGCCGCGGCCTGCTTGTCGATCAGGGCGTGAAGGGAATTGAGGTCAATCCCTTCGCTTACGGCATCGCCCGAGGCGGAGGTGAGCACGGGCGCGGAAAAAACAGCGGCGAGGATTATGATTTGCAGTCTGAAAATCGGCCTCATGACGTTTCCTTTCCGTGGTTTCGCTCCTCAGATTATGCGGCCTTGGAGGGGCTGTCAAGTTGCCGTCCTGACGTTGACTCGGCGACGGCGAGGCCTCATAATTTGAGATCGAACCGCAGGCCGGAGACAGGAGGAAAAACCGTGAGAGCGCGCCGCCGAGGATGGAGAGTCCTGCTCCTCGCCTGCGCCCTTTTCCCGGCGCTCCGGCCGCTCGCCGCCGCCCAATCCTTCGACCTCCATGGCCAGGCCTCGGGCTGGCTGGCCGTCTCTGGCCTGAAGCCGGTGGACCTCGGCTTCGGATTCCGCTACATCCCTGCCTTTTCGGCGTCCCTCGCCCCGGGAAAGAACCTGACCCTGGACGCCGAGGTCTCGCTCAACGCCTTCCTCAACGGCGAGGCCCCGCGCGGGAGATTCTCGGTCACGAGCCATGAGATCAAGCTCTACCGGGGCTGGGTCCGCTTCGCCACCCCCCGCTTCGAAGTCCGGGCCGGCCTCCAGAAGATCAATTTCGGCTCGGCTTCCATCCTTCGTCCGCTTATGTGGTTCGACCGGATCGACCCCCGCGACCCGCTCCAAGTCACGGACGGCGTCACCGGGCTTCTCGTCCGCTATTATTTCCCCGGCAACGCCAATATCTGGGCTTGGGGGCTTGCCGGCGGCGGCGGCGAAACCAAAGGATGGGAGACGATCCCGACCGCCCGGCGCTCGGTCGAGTTCGGCGGCCGGGCCCAGGTTCCGGTTCCCAGAGGCGAGTTAGCCTTCACCTACCATCATCGCCGGGGCGATCTCAGCGACCGCATCAGGACCTTCGTCGCCGCGGACTTAACCTTCCCCGAGGACCGTTTCGCCCTGGACGGGAAGTGGGACTTCGGGCCGGGCATCTGGTTCGAGGGCGCTCTCGTCCGCCAGAAGTCCCAGTTCCTCGCGACCCCCGACGTCCGCCAACTCGAACTTCGGGGCGGATTACGTTTTCGGCGTGGGGAACGGGCTTCGCGTCCTGGCCGAGCACCTGATCGTTCGAGCGGCTCCGGGCACCTTCCGCAAGGGCGCGGGGACGGAATTCTCGGCCGCGATGCTGTCCTACCCGGCGAGCCTCTTCGACAATCTTTCGGGCGTTTTCTTTTACGATTGGACGAGCCGGGACGCCTACAGCTTCGTCTCCTGGCAGCACACGACCGACAACTGGCAGCTTTTTCTGATCGGCTTCTGGAACCCCGAGAGAAGCGGCATTTATCCGTCTTCCTCCGGCAGCTCCTTGTTCGGGGGCAAGGGGATCCAGGTGATGGCCGTCTTCAATCATTGACCGAAAGCGCGCGGAGATACACATGGAGAACGGGAAGATCATCAACCTCGTCAGCATCGTCAAGGATTATCCGATGGGCCGAACGACGCTGACCGCCCTGAACAACGTCAGCCTGACGTTCGGATCCGGCGAGTTCGCCGGCCTCGTCGGCCCGAGCGGTTCGGGGAAGACGACGCTCCTCAACATCATCGGCTCGCTCGACACGCCGACCTCGGGCCAGCGCCGAGGTCCTGGGCGAGGAGGTCGAGACGCTGAGCCACAAAGCGCCGCCGCGCCTCCGCAACCTCCACATCGGATTCATCTTCCAGACCTTCAACCTCCTGCCGGTCTACACGGCGTATGAGAACGTCGAGTTCCCGCTGCTCCTCCTGGGGATGGAGCGCGGCGGCCCGGAAAAAGGCGGTGATGGACGCCCTGGCCTGGGTCGGCCTGGCCGACCGGGCCCACTCCCGGCCCGGCCAGCTCTCGGGCGGCCAGAGCCAGCGCGTCGCCATCGCCCGGGCCGTGGTCAAGAAGCCCGAGCTCGTCCTGGCCGACGAGCCGACGGCCAACCTCGACGCCGAGAACTCGCACAAGATCCTGGACACCATGGACGAGCTCAACCGGGACCTCGGGACGACATTCCTCTTCGCCACCCACGACCCGAAGGTCATCGAGCACCTCCGGCGCAAGATCGTCCTCGTCGACGGCCGGGTCGAGACGCGACGAGAGGAGGGGCAGCCATGATCATCCCGAAATTGTCCGTCCGGAACATCCTGGGCGCGGGGACGAAGACCTGGCTCAACGCCGTCGTCCTCTCGCTCGCGTTCGTCACCATCATCTGGGGCCAGAGCCTCTTCCGCGGGATCGACGAGGAAGGGTCGCGGGCCATGATCGACTGCAGATCGGCGGCGGGCAGTACTGGGTCGAGGGCTACGACCCTCTGGACCCGTTCAGCCTGGAGGACGCCCATGCGCCTTTGCCTCCGCCTCTCCAAGCGGCCGCGGCCTCGGGCGACGCCGCCCCGGTCCTGATCGTCCAGGCGACCGCTTATCCGGAAGGGCGCGTCCTCCCCGTAGAGCTCCAGGGGATCGACCCGGGCCAGAAGGTTCTGGCGGCCTTCCCCTCGTCCTCGATCTCGGGGCCGCCGGACACCGTTCCCGCCCTGATCGGGACCCGGATGGCCAAAGCCGCCGGCCTGACCAAAGGCGACGCCGTGACCGTGCGCTGGCGCGACGCGAAGGGGACGTTCGACGCCCGCGACCTGGTCGTGGCCGAAACGTTCACCACGACCCTACAGACGATCGACGCCGGGCAAATCTGGGTCCCGCTCGAGGACCTGCGGAAAATGACGGCCATGCCCGGGGAGGCAACAATGGCCGTGGTTCGGCAGGGATTCCAGCCGGCCGCGGTCCCCGGTTGGGTTTTCCGGGATCTCGGGTTCCTCAAAAAAGACCTCGACGCGTTCATCAAGACCAAGACGATTGGGATGTCGATCTTCTACGTCATCCTGATGTTCCTTGCGCTTCTCGCCGTCTTCAACACCCAAGTCCTGGCCGTCTTCCGACGCCGCCGGGAGATCGGGACGATGATCGCCCTGGGGATGACCCGCGGACGGGTGATCGGGTTGTTCACCCTGGAAGGCGCCCTGCAGTCGCTCCTGGCCGTGTTTATCGGGGCGGTCTACGGCGTTCCGCTTCTGGCCGTCTTCAAAGCCAACGGCTGGAAGCTGCCGACCGGACAAGCCGACAATTTCGGGCTGACCATCGGCAACGTCCTCTACCCCGTGTATAGCGTCGGGCTCGTGGTCGGGACGGCGGCCCTGGTCTTTTTCGCGACCGCGGTCGTGAGCTTTCTGCCGGCCCGGAGGATCGCCCGGCTCAAGCCGACCGACGCCCTGAAAGGGAAGCTCAAATGATCCGTTTCCTCCTGAAAGGGATCCTCCGCGACCGGGGCAGGAGCCTTTTTCCGGTCATCACCGTGGCCACGGGCGTCTTCCTCACGGTCGCCTTGTTCTGTTACATGAAAGGCGCCGAGGTCGGCATGACCCGCTACACGGCCAACCAGCAGACGGGGCATGTCAAAGTCATGACCCGGGCCTACGCCCGCGACTCCGACCTCATCCCCAACGACGCCGCCCTGACCGGCGTCGATGCCTTGATCGAAGACCTGAAAAAAGAGGTCCCGGGGTTCGACTGGGCCGCCCGCATCCGCTTCGGCGGCCTGCTCGACGTTCCCGACGCGAACGGCGAGACCCGGGCCCAGGGCCCCGTGGGCGGGATCGCCGCGGACCTTCTCACGCCGGGCAGTCGCGAGCTCGCCCGGCTCGACCTCGCTCGCGGCCTCAAGCGCGGAGCGCTTCCCTCGCGTCCGAACGAGATCCTGATCAGCGAAGATTTCTCCCACAGTCTCGGGATCGGTCCGGGCGACACGGTGACGCTCATCAGCTCCTCCATGCAGGGGGCGATGACCCTGACCAACTTCGTCGTCAGCGGCACGGTCCGCTTCGGCTTCCAGGCCCTCGACCGGATGGGGGCCGTGGCCGACCTGGAGGGGATGCGGGCCGCCCTGGATATGCAGGGCGCGGCCGGCGAGGTGGTGGGCTTCTTCAAGAGCGGCGTGTTCGACCGGAAGCGGGCGGACGCCGCGGCCAAGGCCTTTAACGCCGCCCAGGCGGACCGGCCGGGAGATTTCGAGCCGACCCTGTCTGACCCTTGCCGACCAGAGCGGCCTGGGCTGGTACCTCGACTACCTGGACAAGGCCGGGGCCATTCTCATCGCCATCTTTCTCGTTCCCATGTCGCTCGTCCTGTGGAATGCCGGACTCCTCGGAAGCCTCCGCCGCTACGGCGAGTTCGGAGTGCGGCTGGCCATCGGTGAGAACAAAGGGCACGTCTACCGGACTCTCCTCGGCGAATCCATGATCATCGGCGTCCTTGGGACGCTCATCGGGACCGCACTCGGCCTCGCCATTTCGTACCGGCTCCAATCGAAGGGGATCAATCTCGAATCCCTTTTTAGAAACGCGGCGATCATGATCCCGCCCCGGATCCACTCCAGGGTCACGCCGTTCGGCTACGTCATCGGGTTCATCCCCGGGCTGCTCGCGACGTTCATCGGGACGGCGATCGCCGGCCGGGGCATCTACAAGCGCCAGACCGCCAGCCTCTTCAAGGAGCTCGAAACATGAAGCGCGCCGCTCTCGCCCTCTGGGCCGCCGTCCTGGCCGCCTGTCTCCCAGCCCTGGGTCAAACGCCTTCGGCGGCCTCGATCCTGGAGCAGGTGGACAGGAACGCCGTTCCGGGCACCAAGATCATCGAGAGCGAGATGATCGTCCACGGCCGCCGCGACAGCCGGACGATCCGGGCGAAATCCTGGGTCGAAGGGGCGGACAAGGCCTTCACCGAATACCTTTACCCGCCGAGGGAGCAGGGCGTCAAGATGCTCAAGCTGGGGGACCAGCTCTGGACGTATTCTCCCTCCACGGATCGGACGATCAGCATCTCAGGCTCGATGCTCCGGCAGTCGGTGATGGGCTCCGACCTGTCCTACGAGGACATGATGGAGGATCAGAAGCTCTCCGAGACCTATGCCGCGCGGACGAGCGGCGAAGCCGCCGTCCTCGACCGCTCCTGCTGGATCCTCGACCTCACGGCGAAGGCCGAAGGGGCCGCTTACTATGCCCGGAAGCTCTGGGTGGACAAGGAGCGCTTCCTCGTCCTGCGGGAGGAGCGCTTCGCCAAGAGCGGCAAGCTCCTCAAGACGCTCGAGGTCCGGAGCGTCCTGCGCGCCGGCGGGCGGTGGGTCCCCGAGCACGCGGTGTTCAAGGATGTCCTGAAGGAGGGGCAGGGGACGGAATTCGTCATCAAGACGATCGAGTTCGACGCCGTGATCCCCGCCCACCTCTTCGACAAGGCCGGGCTGAGGAAATAGGGCTGGGATTCAATAAGCGTGAAAAGAGGAAAACGCATCGGGCCGTCCGCGGCGTTCGCCGCCCTCCTGCTTATCGTTTCCGGCTGCGTCAAGTTCAAGCCGCCGGCCCTCGACGAGCCGGCCGCGGTCCTGGAGCGCTTCCTCTTCTGCGCCTCGGTCGATCAGAAAGAGGATTGGGCCGAGCCCGGGCCCGGCAAAACCGTCTTCTCCGCCGAAGCGGACGGTCAGGTATTCGCCTTCATCGGGTTCACCGACCTCCGCGGCGCGCACACCCTGTCCTGGAAGTGGTACGGGCCGTCCCAAAAGCTTGAGCGGGCTCCGGAGGCGATCCGGATCGGGGAGGAAGGGAAATCCTACGAGTCCTATATCGCCTGGGACGCCATCGCCCTGACCCCGGATAGGGCTCCCGGGGTATGGACGGTGGCCGTTTTCCTGGACGAGGCCCTTCTCGCGTCGAAGAGCTTCGAAATCAGGGCTTCGGGATCTCCCAACGCTCAAGATGGATGCGGGGCTCCCGGGGAAGAAGGTCCGGGAGGATAATCCCTCCGCCCGACCTAAAGGAGAATAGCCCCGGATTACCCTTGTGTCAGCCGCGGCCGGGGATCTTGAGCGTCTGTCCCGGATAGATCATCGTCCCGCGGAGGTTGTTGAGGCGCTGGATCATCGCCACCGAGGTCCCGTACTTCCGGGCGATCACGGAGAGCGTTTCGCCGCTCCGGACGAAATGGGTGGCGAACTCGGGCGGGACGTACTTGGGGACGTTGTTGATCGCCTGGAGGGCCTTGGCCGAGAATCCGATCGGAACCTTCAGGTCGTAGGCCGTCTCGGGCGTGGACTTCTGCCTCAGCTCCGGATTCAAGTATTCGAGCTCGGTCGCCTCGAGCCCCAGGGCGGTGGACAGGGCGGCGAGCTTCGTCGGGTAGGAGATCTTGACCGTCTCGAACTTGAGCTCGGGATAAGGCTCGGGGAGCTCCAAGCCGTACTTGGCCGGATCGCGGATGATCATGATCGCGCCGATGAGCCGGGGCACGTACCGGGCGGTCTGGAAAGGGAGCCGCTTGAAGAGATCCCAGAAATTATCGAGATAGTTGATGCTCTGGGCGTTGATGCAGCGCTGGACGTAGCCCTCGCCGCAGTTGTAGCCGGCCAGGGCCGTCGTCCAGTCGCCGAACAGGGCGTGGAGGTCGGTCAGGTAGAGGATCGCCGCCTGGGTCGATTTGTGGGGATCGCGGCGTTCGTCGATGTACTTGTCTTGATCAAGGTCGTAGCGCAGCCCCGTCGTGCGGATGAACTGCCACATCCCCAGGGCCCGGGCGACGGAATAGGCCTGGGGCATGAACCAGCTTTCGATCAGCGGCAGCCAGGACAGCTCTTCGGGCAGGCCGGCTTTGCGGAGCTCCTCGACGATGTAAGCCCGGTAAAGCCCGGACCGCTTGTATCCCTCGATAAAGGCCTTGCGCTCCGGGCCGAGGAAGGAGGCGATCTCCTTCTTCACGAACTCGTTCTCGACGAGCGGGAAGGACTTGTGGTTGTTGGTGATCGGATTCCGCCGCATGGCGTTGATCTCGATGATCCTCTGCGAGATGAGGATGCGGAGGTTGTTCTTCTCCTGGAAGATCGGGGAATCGGGGGGGATGTTGAGCTTGAGGATGATGCCGTAGGCTTCGTCCAGGGCCTTTATCGCCGTGTCGAGGTCGCCCCGGGCCT
The DNA here is from genome assembly GCA_963848835.1 of Candidatus Aminicenantota bacterium. Lineage (GTDB taxonomy): Bacteria > Acidobacteriota > Aminicenantia > Aminicenantales > UBA4085 > CAWKFB01. The sequence continues at coordinate 27,437 of CAWKFB010000012.1, forward strand.
GGGCCTGGACCGCCTCTTCGTAGAACGTCATCGCGTCCTCGATCGAGATCGTGGCCTCGTCCTTCTCCTGGGCTTGCTGGACCTGGGCGTCGCCGGCGGCCGATGTGCGCTCTTCGACCGGGATGATCGTCTTGGCCTCTTCGGTCTTGATCTCTTCGGCGGGGTGAGTGTCGTGATTGCCGTTCTGGCCGGGGGAGGGAGGCGCCGAAACGACGGGAGGGGGGACCGCGGCGGTCTTGGGGGCGAGCGCGGCGCATCCGCCGGCGAGAAGGGCCAGGAGGATGATGGCCGCGGTTTGCAGGATGCGGGCGAGCTTCATATTGCGAACGCCATATATAGCACGGGCCGCCCGGGCCGTCAACCCGAGGCCCCTGGGCAGAGTTCCCGTGAGCGAGGGGCTATCCCGGAGCTATTGCGATTCGTGCCACTTCCGGGCGGTTTCGATGATCGTCTCGATCGCCGAGAGCTGGATCTTCCAGCCGAGGACTTTCTCGGCCTTATCCTTGGAGGCGAGGAGGACGGGAACGTCGCCTTCCCGCCTGTACATTTCCTTCACCGGGACCTTCCGGCCGAGGATCTTCTCGGCCGCGGCGATGATCTCGCGGACGGAGTATCCCCGGTTCGTCCCGAGGTTGATGAAATCGCTCTTTGGCTCGGCCAGGAGCTTGCCCAGTGCCAGGACATGGGCCGAGGCCAGGTCGGAGACGTGGATGTAGTCCCGGATGGCCGTTCCGTCCGGGGTGGGGAAGTCTGTCCCGTAGATCTCGAGATGGTCCTTCCGCCCCATGGCCGCGGCGAGGAGGTTGGGGATGAGATGGGTCTCGGGGTCGTGGCATTCGCCGAGCTCCCCGTTCGGATCGGCGCCCGAGGCGTTGAAATAGCGCAGGGAGATGAACTTCAGCCCGTAGGCCCGGTCGTAGTCGCGGAGGATCTGCTCGACGAAGAACTTGGTCTGGCCGTAGGGATTGAAGGGACTGAGGGGATGGTCCTCGGGGATGGGGATCTTGCGCGGAACGCCGTAAACCGCGGCGCTCGAGGAGAAGATGAACGTTTTGACTCCGGATTCGAGCATGGCGTCGAGGAGGTTCAGGCTCGAGCTGAGGTTCTGGGTGTAATAGCGCCTGGGATGGACATAGGACTCGCCCACCTGGATGAGGGAGGCGAAGTGGAGGACGGCGTCGATCCGGCCGGTTTTGAATACGGTCCGGACGTCTTCCCGGTCCTCGAGGTCGCCGACGACGAGCTCGCTCTCCCGGACGAACTCCCGCTTCCCCGTGGAGAGGTCGTCGAAGACGACGATCTCGAACCCCTGCCGCCGCAGCTCCTTGACCGTATGCGACCCGATGTAGCCCGCTCCGCCCGCGACAAGCACACGTGTCATGGTGTTTCCTCCACCAGCCGTTTGGCGATCTTCAGGCCCTCCGGCCGGGTTTCGAAAGCGTTGTCGAGCTGGCGCTGATAGATTTCTTTCAGGAGCCGGCCCATCCCCGGCCCGGGCGGGACGCCCATCTCGAGGAGGTCCCGGCCCAGGATGAGGGGCTTGATCGTTTCCTTGCTGACCCTGAGCTCCGCGAATCGCTCGAGGAGCCAGCGCGCCTCGCGGTCGAGCCGGGCGGCCGGGCGCTCCCGCCGTCCGGCCCGGTCGGCCGCGTCGAGGGCCACCACGAGCTCGATTTCCCCCTCGGATTCGGCGGCCAGCTTGTTGAAGGCTTTCCGCGTGACCTCCTCGCGGTTCATCCACAGCTCCGAGGCCCGGTGGTGGGTCCGGATGAGGATCAGGGCCGTCCGGCGGAGGGGGAATCCGTTCCAGGAAAAGATCTTCAAGCGGGCGAAGGCCCGCCGGGCCGCCTTCTCGCCCGCGATGTCATGGCCCGGGCTCGTGACGACCATTCGGCCGCGCTTGAACTCCCATTGGGTCGTCTCGGCTTTGCCCACGTCATGATACAAAGCGGCGAGGAGGAGGGCCATGGTCCGGTTAGAGTCGAGACCGGCCGGGCCGCACAGGCGGCGGGCCTGGTCGACGGTCAGCTTGGTGTGGTGCCAGACGGTGTGATGGCCGAAATCGTCCTTCTCGGGATGGAAGACCGAGTCCTGGATGACGAGCGTCAGGGCGTAGAGCTCGGGAAAGAGCTGGCGGAGGGCTCCGAGCTTAAAGAGCTCGTCGAGACCCGTCGAGGGGCGGTCGGAGCGGAGGATCTTGAAGAGCTCCTCGGTCACCCGCTCGACGCTCAGACCGGAAAGGTCGATCGACTTGGCCAGGCGGTAGATCGCGGGATCGACGGAATAGCCGAGTGAAGCGGCGAACCGGGCCGCCCGGAGGACGCGGAGGGGGTCCTCTGGGAAGGCGGCCGCGTTCGTCACCCGGAGGACGGCACCCGCGATGTCGCGCCGGCCGCGGAAGGGGTCGAGGATCCGGCCGTCGCTGAGGCGGGCGGCGATGCTGTTGCAGCGGAAATCCCGGCGCTCGAGGTCTTTTTCGACGGGAAGGTCCGGGTCGGCCGAGACGACGATGTCTTTGTGGCCGCGGACGGTCCGGGCCTCCGCCCGGTCCGTGCGGGGAAGGGCGATGTCGTAGGTCGCTCCGGGGACCGTGAACTTGATGACCCCGAAGCTCCGGCCGACGAGGTCGACCTTGCCGTGGGGCTTGAGGAGGGTGACGATTGCGTCGAGCGGGTGCCGGGCGACGAGGAGGTCCACCTCCTGGCGGGGGCGGCCGCGCAGGGCGTCCCGGACCGATCCGCCGACGGCGTAGATGTCGGACCCGAACAGCCGGACGAAAAGTGCTTTTTCGGGAAAATCTAGGTCGAGCGTTTTCTGGGAGCCCACGGAGAACTCATTATATCATGATGATTTGGTTTTAACGTGAAGGATTCATCGGCGCGGGGGGGCCCGACCGTGAGCTTGTGGGCGATTCGGAAAATTCTCCGAGCGGAGGGATCGCCCATAAGCGAACATTGGGAGGGGGGCCCGGCTTCCGGGGGAACCGCAGAGGTTCCTGTGAGCTTATGGACGATCCCGGAGCCCAGACCTTGAGATAGAGGCCTTCTTCGGCTAAACTAGATGATTCCATGAACCGCACCACCCTCGTTCTCGCGATCACGGCCTCGGTCGCCGCCCTTTTCGGGCTCGACGCGCCCGCCCGCGGGCAGGCCCTCACCTCGGAGATCCAGGCCGAGTTGCGGGAAAAGCACATGACCGAGCTGACGACGGACGGCCTGTCGGTCAAGTTCTACATCGGCATCTCGAACGCCACTTCGGTCCCGCAATCCCTCATTCGGTATCGCTATCGGGCCTACGTCGACGAAACCGAGTACCTCTCCTTGGACGCGCCCCTCGGCGAGCCTATCCCCGTCGAAGCTAAGGGCCGGACGTCGATCGTCCTTCCGCTCCGGATCACCTACGCCAACCTCTTCGCCTCGATCCCCGGCGCGCAGGGCCGCGACCAGGCCGCCTGCCTGCTCGTCGGCGAGCTCGTCTTCCAGGACGAGCGGCGCCGGGAGAAGCGCGTCCCTCTCTCCGTTTCGTCGGATTTCCCGATCTTCCGCGGGCTGGACATCCACGTCCTGCCGATCGAGGCGCGGAGCCTGACCGTCGGAGGCGCCGACGTCGTCTTCAAGGCCGCGATCATGAACCCGAACGGCTTTCCGGTCACCGTGGAGAGCTTCAAGTACCGGCTCGAGATGGTCGGCAAGACGGTCGCGGAGGGGACGGCGGCCGAAGGGATGGCCATCGAAGGCCGGCGGGAAACGGAGTTCGCCGTCCCGCTTCTCCTCGATTTTTTCGAGCTCGGCCGCGAGCTCTATGACGGTCTGCTGCAGCCTCCGGTAGCGGTCCGCCTTTCCGGGACGGTCGGAATGAAGACGGCGTGGGGGACCTTCCCCGTGGGGCTCGACAAGAGCGACAAGGCGCCGGTCCGTCTCGGTGTGCCGCCTCTCTTCAAGAAACCGGAGTGAGGGCGATCGCCTCGATCTCCCCGAGGAGCGGACTTAGAACCAGTAGTTCAACCCGAAGATGATGTGGTAGCCGCTGAGGTCGAGGTCGTCGAAGCCGAGGAACGCGTCGCTGAACTTGCCCTTCGCCGCGTTGTACTTGAAGCCGAGGTCGATCGTCAGGCGGTTCGCGATCGGGAACATGAACCCGGCGAAGGCCTGCCATCCGAAGGCGACCTTGCCGAAATTGTCGCCCTCCCAGGCGTCGAGCGGGTAAATAGGATAGACCGCAACGTCGCCGAAGTCGGGATCCGCATAGACGTAGGCGTCGCTGAAATCGACCAGGTCTCCGCGCATCCGGACGCTCCAGAGGGTCATGGACACGCCTCCGCCGATGTAGGGGATGAGCTTCCCGCGCCTTCCGAACGGGGCGATCTTGAGCGAAAACTGGAGCGGGGTGATGGTCAGGCTGAGGCTGTGGCCGGGCACGAAGTCGCCCTGGTAGTCCGCGGGGAAGGCGAAATCCCCCTCCGCGAGCGAATAGCCGACGTAATCCTTATAGGTCCCCGAGCGGCTCTTGCTGTAGGGGTCGACCTCGAAGAGGAGGCTGAAGTTCGGGGTGATGAAATATTCGTAGCCGATGCCGAAGGTCGCTTCCTGGAATTGGCTCCGCTTGTAGGACATGTTGTCGAATTCGATGCCCCACAGGCTGTTGGGGGTCGTCTGGGCCCGGAGGAAGCCGTAACTCAGCCGGACATTGAGGGTGTTGGCCAGGCCCAGCCCGGAGGCGGCCAGGAGGATGATCAAGCCCGCGATGATGTGTTTTCTCATGATCTTTCTCCTACACCCCATCCTTATTGCAAATTCCATGCCAGGAAAAAATGCCCCTTTTCTCGGGGAGATTCCCGTCCGGGTGTGACGAAAATGGGTCAATTGTCCACTTTCAAGCGCCCCGTCCTCGATATCTCTTCAATGGGGGAGGCGCCCAGTGTAACCTCTCCGGGCCGGCTTGTAAAGGAACCGGCTTTCCGGTCCGGTTGACAAGTCGGGAACCGGGGGACACAATACCCTGCTCCCCCATGCGCACGCCGACGTTCATTCTCGACGCCCGTGACGGCCGTCCGGACCAAGAAGCCTTCGCCCGGATCGGAGCCGTTCTCGACGCCGGCGGGATCATCGTCTATCCGACGGAAACGTTCTATGCCCTGGGCGCGTCCGCCGATTCCGCCGCGGGGATGGAGAGGATCTACCGGCTCAAAGAGAGGGAGCGGGGGAAGCCCCTGTCGATCGTGGTCGCCGACCTGGCCATGGCCCGAGCATCGGCGGCGACGTTTCCGGATCCGTTCGAGCGGCTCGCCGGCGGATTCTGGCCCGGGCCTCTGACCCTCGTCGTCAAGGCCCGCCCCGGCTTCCCCGGAGCGGTCCTCGGCCCGGGCGGTTCGATCGCCATGCGCGTCCCGGGTTCGGCCTGGCTCCGCGCCCTACTCGCCCATCTCGGCCGTCCGCTGACGGCCACGAGCGCGAATCTGTCTGGGCAGGCGGAAATCTCGGGGGGCGCGGAAGCCATCCGTCAATTCGAGGGAAGGGTCGACCTGATCGTGGACGGAGGCGATGCGCCGGGCGGCCAGGCCTCGACGATCGTGGATTTGACCTCGATCCCGCCGCGCGTCATCCGGGCGGGCGCGGTGCCGTCCTCTTCCCTGGCTCCCTTTCTCCCGGTCGGGTGAAGGGGAGATCAGGAAAGATGAAGGACGTTGGCCGGAGCCTCGGACAGGAAGCGGGAGTGCCGGCAATCCGTGCAGAGGCGGTTGAACTCGGCGGCCCGTCTTCGCGGAAAATCGACTCCGCCCGAATACAGGATCGTCCGGATATCCTCATCGCAGCGCGCCGGGTCCATGAACGGGGTCGCGCAAATCTCGAAGAGCCGCGGCACCTCATCTCCGGAATCGGCCCGGAACCACTTCTCGCAGTCCCGGCATTCCCGGAGCATCTTCACATCGGCGTCCGCGCACCGTCCCGCCAGCGACGAGACGTAGGAGATGCTCGAGCTCCAGCAGAACGGACACCGTTCGACCAATTCGTCGACTTTCCTCATTGCTCCCTCCCTGAAATGCGAGTTACCCCTTCCCGCTCGTGAAATCGAACCCGGCCCTTTATTCGGACCAGGAGGGGGGACCGCCATGGACGGCCGACATCAGGCCGGCCACGGCGGTCCTCCGAAGATATCGATCAAAGCGCCGATCCGGGTCGAAACCCGGGGGGCGCTTCCGTGGACGATCATGGGCGGTCCCCGCTGGAGCCGTTCTTTGTCGCAGTCCCGTCCGGCCGCGGCGCATCCGGCCGTCCCACGATCCAATGGCGCATCCATTCCTCGAAGAGAGACCCGGACGCTGCGGGCTGCCCGGAGCCCTTTCCGCCGCCGTCGGCCGGCTCCTCCTTGCCCAGGACGATCGCCCGGGGCCCGGGCAATAATCCCACGGCGGAAGGGGCGGGCGGCAGCCGGTGAAGAAAATCAGCCGGCATGGAACGACCTCCGCTTCCGGAACGCGTGGCCCCCGCGCTTGGGATTGACCCCGACATGAGCCGACTCTTTCCTGGAGAGATGGAATGGAACGTCATATCCGGCCCGGGACGATTTCGAGGGGCGCTTGGGACCGGCTGGGCTGGTTTTCATCATTCTGCCTTCTCCTTTCGGAGTGATTCAAGATTCATGCCATAACCCCGCCTGCCGGGGGCGTCCGAGGCCTTTCCCGATCCTTCGCCCGGACGAACGAGGCGCCGGACCACGGCGGCGACCTCGGACATGTCGTCCTCGGAATAGGCGATGTAGACCGGGAAGATTTTGTGGGCCAGGGCGAGCGTTGCGGGATCGTCGTCGGGGAGGATGAGGATCGTGCGTACGCCGGCCAGGAAATCCCGCCACGAGCCGAGCTCCTTGAGCTCTTCGTGCCCGGTGATCCAAATGAGGGCGATGGAAAGAGCGCTCTTGAGCTTGCGGAGCCGGTCGGCGAAATCGGAAAGGTCCCGAAAGATCTCGAGGCTGCCTTCGGAGATGAACGGCGCCACAGTCCCCAAGAGCTTTTCCTCCTTTTCTCCGGGGCCTCGCAGGTAGACGAAGAAATTCATATTTAGAGCCGTTCCTCATTCAACCATCGGACATTCGGGGTTGATCCAAGAAATATGCCAAATCCCGTTTTGGCGGGCCGAACCCATCCGTCCTGCCGGACAGGATGGGTCCTGTGCTCGAGGGAGATCAGGGGCGGCTGGTAACGGGGCTAGGAAGCGGGGATGTCGTATTTTTTGAGGAGAGCGTACAGGCGGGACCGGGACAACCCGGAAATCCGGCCGGCCTCGGGCAGATCTCCCGCGACCGACCTCATCAGGGAGGACAAGTATTCCTTCTCGATCCTGGTCAGGCCTTCCTCCCGATAGTCCTTGAGGCTCATCAGCCTGCCCGACGCGTCCGTGACGTTCGGACTCTCCGGTCCCGTTATTTTCCTGCTTTGGATCGAGCTCCGGGCGATATGGATGCGGATGTGCTCGGGGAGATGCTTGGGGTAGAGCACCGGCTCTTCCTTGGCCGTGACGACCGCCTTTTCGAGCGCCTGGACGAGCTCCCGGACGTTGCCGGGCCAGTCGTAGGCCATCAGGACGTCCTTGAAGTCCGGCGAAAAGCTCTTCATCGGGATTCCGTACTGGTCGCAGAACTTGACGATGTAGTGGATGGCCAGATCCTTGATGTCTTCTTTCGTCTCCCGCAGGGGCGGCAGCTCCAGGACGAGCGTCCGGACCCGGAAGAGGAGGTCCTCACGGAACTCGCCCGCTTTGACCATGTCTTCGAGGCGGCGGTTCGTGGCCGCGACGAGACGGAAATCGCTCGACAGCTCCTGCCCTCCGCCGACGGGACGGAAGCGGCGCTCCTGCAGGACGCGAAGGAACGCCTTCTGGATGGAGACAGAGAGCTCGCCGATCTCGTCCAGGAAAAGGGTTCCGCCGTCGGCCTGTTTGATCAGGCCGTCCCGCGGCTTGTCCGCTCCGGTGAAGGCTCCCCGGACGTGGCCGAAGAGCGTGCTCTCGACGAGGGTTTCCGGCAGGGCGGCGCAATCCACGACGACGAAATTCCGGTCGGCCCGGCCGCTGTTCTTGTGGATGGCCCAGGCGAACAGCTCCTTGCCCGTCCCGGTTTCGCCGCTTACGAGGACGTTGGCGTCGCTCCCGGCTGCCTGGGCGAGCGTATCCAGGCAGGACCGCAGCTTGGGATTGGAGCCGATGATCCCTTCCGTTTTCAACGATATCGGCTTGGCCGCGGCCTGCTTCTTCTCCCGGTAGAGGAGGGCCCGCTCGACGACGAGGGTCACTTCCTTGACCGAGAGGGGCTTTTCGAGGTAATCCCACGCCCCTTTCTTGATGGCGAGCTCGGCCCCGTCCGGATCCCCGTATCCCGTCATGATGATGACCTCGGGCGACGAGGGGCTGTTGCGGAGGTCGGACAGGATCTGGAGCCCCGAGCCGTCGGGCATCTGGACGTCGCAGAGAGCGACGTCGAAGGCCCGGGTTCGAACGGCTTCGAGGGCGGAAGCGAGGCTCGACGCGGCCACGGCCTCGTGGTTCATCCTTTCTATGACCTGGCGGAGCGAGTCCAGGACGAGAGGATCATCGTCGGCGATCAGGATTTTGGCCATTTATTCCATGAAAGAAAAGGCTCTTTCTTCGTGTAAGATGATAGGACCCTAAAGGCTCCCTGTCAAGGGAAAGGGTTGCCGCGGCGATTTTTCCGCAGCGCTTGTCTTCCTGATTTTCCTGACCGGCGGGACATTGTCCCATTTTTTGCGGCTTTCCCGAGGAAATATCGGGGACGGGAGCCTCCCCCGCCCCCGGCATCTTGCGAAAAGGTTTGGCACATTTCTTGGATTTTCCGGCCCGTTCGCAGTCCCGGCCGGCGCGGAAGTCGGGCGCCGGACGGGAGGAGAGTGAGGTCGCCCATGTGTCGCGTCATTAAAAGGGACGGAAGCCTTCAGGATTTCAGCGTCTTGAAGATCTGGGGTTCGATCAAGCGGGCGGCCGGCGAGGCCGATCTTCCGGACCTGAAGGTGCGCCAGATCGTCGCCGAAGTCGCCCGCGGGCCGATGGAGCTCGAAACAGGCCGTTCCACCGTCCGCTCGAGGGACATCCGGGAGATGATCCTCGGCCGTCTCGACCGGATCGCTCCCTCCGTTGCGGACTCCTGGAGGGCCTTCGATATCCGGAGGCGGTAGGCTTCCCGGGGATTATTTTTTCAGCTCTTCGCCCGCCGGCCCAAGCATACGAGATTCGTGCACAACCATGGGAAAACCGTTTCCAGGCCGTCGTCGAGCGCCTCGAACGCAGCGGCGACGATCCGGCGATCGGCCAGGGAGCGCGGGCATCGGCCCATCAGCCAGCGCGGCAGGAAGCCGTAGCGGCGCGTTTCGAGGATCTCGAAGCCCGCCTGACCGAAAAGGCGTTCGATCGTGCCCCGCGTGTAGCGCCAACGGTGGTGATGCTTGGCGGGGAAGAAGCGGGAGACGCCTTCGACCCAGCTGCCGCGGTTGGGGAGATGATACCCGATGAAGATCCCTTCCGGCTTCAAGATCCTCCGGATTTCGGCCAGGCTGGCGGCCTCGGTCCCCCCGGATTCGCGGACATGCTCGAGCACGCCCACCGAGACGACCGCGTCGAACGAGGCGTCGGGGTAGGGCAGGGCCGTCGGTTCGCCCTTTTCGCCCCTTTGGAATACGCAGCGCCCCGGTCCCAGGGCCGCGAGCGCCGGGGGAGGATCATCGAGCGAGAATACGTCCGGAGTGAATCCATGCTCGATCAGGAACATCGAGAAATGCCCGTTCCCGCAGCCCCAGTCCAGGACCCGGGCCGGCGGGGTCAGGCGGCCGAGGACGATCCTGAAAAGGTCCGCATACCGGCCGGCGGTCAGGACGTTCTCGTATTGAAGGAGCCCCAGCTCCGGGTGGCGGCGCTGGAGCTCGATCGTCCGCAGCAGGTACGGACGGAGATCATCCGCCATGGATCGGGCGGGTGAGGCCGCCGCTCACTTCACCTTGGCCCCGGCGGGGACGAGCGGATCGAAGAAGGGGATCGAAGCCTTGTCGTCCACGACGGCGGCGAGGAGCATGCCCTGCGACTCGACCCCGCGGATGACCGCGGGCTTGAGGTTGGCGATGACGATGAACTTCTTCCCCACGAGGTCCTCGGGGGCGTAGGTCTCGGCCACGCCGGCGACGATCTGGCGCTGTTCGGTGCCGATGTCGATCTGGAGCTTGAGCAGCTTCTTGGCCCCCTCGATGCGCTCGGCCTTGAGGACGTGGGCCACGCGCAGGTCCATCCGGGCGAATTCCTCGTAATTGATAATGTCCATAGGTCCCTCCGTTTTGGACGCCGGCGGAGCGGTCTGCGCCGACGGCGGGGCGTCCGGCCGTGCCTCCTCGGCGAGGAACTCCTGGAGGTCCACGCGCGGGAAGAGCGGCACGGGCGGCTTCATCTTCCGGCCGGGAGCGAGGTCCTCGAACCGGAGATCGTCGTAGGTTCTTGAGGCCAGGGGATCGGTCTCGCCCGCGAAATCCCACATCTTCGCGGCCGAGCCGGGCATGACGGGATAGAGGAGGAAGCTCAAACCGCGGATGGCGGCCGCGGCCTGCCGCAGGACGCGGGCCAGGAGGGGCCGGAGCGCGGGGTCCTTGGCCAGCTTCCACGGGGCATTGTCGGCCAGGTACTTGTTCACCTTCCCGAGGTAGACCCAGATCTCCTCGAGGCCGCGGTTGATGTTGCAGGCTTCGAAATGCCCGCGGACGGCATCCTTGAGCCGGGCGAAATCCTCGCCGATCGCGGCGTCGGCGGCCGTCTCCTCGCCCGGCGCGGGGAGGACGCCCTGGAAGTAGGACTGGATCATGGTCATGGTCCGGTGGACCAGGTTCCCCAGGTCGTTGGCCAGGTCGGAATTGACCCGGTGGATGAACCCTTCGTGGGAGAAATTACCATCGTGGCCGATGGGGATCTCGCGAAGCAGGAAATAGCGGACGGGATCGGGGCCGAAGGCCCGGATCAGGATGCCCGGGTCGAGGACGTTGCCCTTCGACTTGGACATCTTGGCTTCGTCCTTGAGCCACCAGCCGTGGCCGAAGACGCACTCCGGCAGGGGAAAGCCCCCGGCCAGGAGGAAAGCCGGCCAAAAGACGGCATGGAAGCGGAGGATGTCCTTGCCGATCAGGTGGATGTCGGCCGGCCAGAACTTCGCGAACAGGGCGGGATCCCAGTCGTAGCCGATCGCCGTCATGTAGTTGTTCAGGGCGTCGAACCAGACATAGACCGTGTGGGCGGGGTCGCCGGGGACGGGGATGCCCCATTTGACCGTCGTCCGGGTGATGCTCAGGTCCTTGAGGCCGCCCCGGACGAAGCTCACGACCTCGTTCATCCGGCTCTGCGGCCGGACGAACTCCGGATGCTTCTCGATAATAGTCGAGGAGCGGCTGCTGGTAGGCTGACAGCCTGAAGAAGTAGGTCTCCTCCGTCACGGCCGAGGCCTTGCGGCCGCAGTCGGGGCAGGTCTTGCAGCCGTCGGCCTGAAGCGGGACGTCCTCGGTCAGGAAGTTCTCCTCGCCCGGGCAGTACCAGCCCTGATACTGCCCCTTGTAGATATCCCCCTTCTCGACGAGCCGGGCGAAGAGCTTCTGGACGCCCTTCTCGTGGCGCGGCTCGGTCGTCCGGATGAAATCATCGTTCGAGATCTCGAGCTCTTTCCAGAGGTCCCGGAAGCGGACGACGACCTTGTCGGCGAGCTCGATGGGCGTCAGGCCGCGCGCGGCGGCCGCTTTCTCCACCTTCTGGCCGTGCTCGTCCGTCCCGGTCAGGAAGAAGACGTCATAGCCCGCCGTCCGCTTGAAGCGGGCCAGGGCGTCGGCGATGATCGTTGTGTAGGCGTGGCCGATGTGGGGAACGTCGTTGACGTAATAGATCGGCGTCGTTATGTAAAAGGTCTTCTTAGGATTCTTTTCCACTGAGCATCCCTCCTCGGATGAGCATGATGGCCTCGGACCGGGTGACCGGGTTCGTCCGGAAGGAGCCCCGGACGGCCGACGTCACCGTGACGGACTTGGGCTTCTTGGCTCCGCGCATGGACATGCACATGTGCTCCGCCTCGATGACGACCATCACGCCCAGCGGCTGGAGATGGGTGTTGATCAGGTCGGCGATCTGCTTGGTCAGCCGTTCCTGGACCTGGAGCCGCCGCGACAGGGATTCGACGACCCGGGCGATCTTGCTCAGCCCGACGATCCGGCCCTCCTTGGGGATGTAGGCGACGTGGGCGACCCCGGCGAAGGGCAGGAGATGGTGCTCGCAGGTCGAATAGAGCGGGATGTTCTTGATCAGGACCATCTCGTCATGCCGCTCATGCTGGATGGCTTCGAGGTAGCGCTCCGGGTTATCGTTCGTCCCGCCGAGGATCTCGGCCCACATGTGGGCCACCCGGCGGGGCGTGCCCTTGACCCCCGGGCGGTCCGGGTCGTCGCCGCTGCCCTCGAGGATCAGGCGGACGCCTTTCTCGATCTTATCCAGGTCCATCGGCCGGGGGGCGAATTTCGGTTCTTCCGGTTTCGGTTTTTTCGCTGCCATCGTCTTTCAGCTTTTCCTGTAATATTCCTCGACCGCCCGGCGGATGACCTCCTTGACCGGGAGGCCCTTCTTCCGGGCGACGGCCCGGCAATCCGCGAATTCGGGCTGGACGTTGAGGCGCTCCCCGCCGAGCGACGCAACCTTGATCGCGACGGGTTCCCCCAGCAGCCGGATGGTCCGGACCTCGCGCTCGAGGGCCCGGCGCTCGACCGGGAAATAGCGGACCCCGATCGAGCTCGTCTCGCGAAAGACGGCCGTGATCAGTCCGTCCATTTTATCAGCCTCGGCCAGGAGGGTCAATTTGACGGCCAGGCGGTTCTTCTTCATGACGATCGGGGTGAGGAAGACATCCAGGGCGCCGAGGGCGAAGGCCCGCTCCATGAAGTCGGCCAGGACCTGGGGCGTCGAGTCGTCGATCGTGGTTTCGATGAGATGGACCCGTTTGCCGGGGGCGAAGGCTTCCGCTTTTCCGAAGAAGGCGCGGAGGATGTTCGGCAGGCCCTCCGTGTCGCGGCTGCCGGCGCCGTAGCCGATCTTTTCGTAGACGAGCTCGGGGAAGGGAAGGAATTTCCCGACAAGGGTCTTGACGATCGCGGCCCCGGTCGGCGTGACCAGCTCCTCTTTGACGTGGGCCGAATAGACCGGAACGCCCTTGAGGAGCTCGGCGACGGCCGGAGGGGGGACGGGCAAGACGCCGTGCGAGGTTTTGACCCAGCCTTCGCCGATGTTGAGCGGGGAGGCGGTGACCGCCCCGATGCCGAGCTCTTCGATGAGCCAGCTCGTTCCGACGACGTCGACGAGGGCGTCATCGGCCCCGGCCTCGTGAAGGTGGGTCTTTTCGAACGCGCAGCCGTGGACCCGGGACTCGGCCTCGAAGAGGGTCCTGAAGATCCCGAGGGAACGCTCCTTGACCGCGGCGGGGAAGGGCGATTTCTTGATGAGCGCGGCGATGTCTTTCCAGTACCGGGCGGGGGAAGGTTTGCCGAGGACGTCCACGTCCACCTTCAGGGCGCGGAAATAGGACCTCTCGACATCTCCGATCTTGATCCGGACGGGGAGCCCGAGCCCGGCGATCCGCTTCTTGAACTCGGCCCGCGATACGCCGAGGTCGAGGAGGGCGGCCAGGATCATGTCCCCGCTCAACCCGGACTTGGCGTCGAAATAGACGTATTTCATCTCATTCAGGCCTTTCGAGGAGCTTATCGATCAAGGGCAGGATCTCGCCCGATTTCCCGCGTAGGGAAAGCGTCGCTTCCCCGGTCAGCGGCGTCGGTTCGGGGTTGACCTCGATGACCTTCGCCCCGCTTGCCGCGGCGTGATGGGGAGCGGACGCGGCGGGATGGACGAGGGCGGACGTGCCCACGACGAGCATGACGTCCGCGGCCGCGCTCTCGGCGAACGCCCGGCCGATCGCGACCGGGTCGAGGGATTCGCCGAACCAGACGATGTGGGGGCGGAGGAGGGCGCCGCAGGATGGGCAGCGCGGAGGGAGGGCCGACAACGGGACATCGATCAGGTCGGCGATCGTCCCTTCGGCCGTACAGCGCGTCTTCCAGATGTTGCCGTGGAGCTCGAGGAGGTTTTTCGATCCGGCCTTGGCGTGCAGGCCGTCGACGTTCTGGGTGATCAGCGTGAAGGCCGGGAAGCGGCTCTCCCAGCGGGCCAGGACGGCGTGACCGGGATTCGGGGCGACGGCTGCGATCTTGCCCCGCCGCCAGTCATACCATTCCCAAACGAGCTTGGGGTCGCGGGCGAACGCCTCGGGCGTCGCCAAGTCCTCGGCCCGGAACTGTCTCCAGAGGCCGTCCGGGCCGCGGAAGGTCGGGACGCCGGATTCGGCGGAAATGCCCGCCCCGGTCAGGACGGCGACGCGTTCGGCCCGAGCGGAGGATCTCCGCCGCTTGTTCGATTCCGGATATGCCCATTTTTCGGTCCCGATAACCTCAAAAGGATACCGGAAAAACGGGATTGCGTCTACACTTTCCGAATTCGGTACCCGAATACTCAATCACTTATTTCCTTCGGCCTGGAACGCTTGAATTAAGTGATTGAGTATTCGGGTACCGAATTCAGGCTGTAGACGCGCATAGAGGAATAAGGTATAAAATTCCTTCGAACAAGGAGGTTCGGCATGCCTGCGAAACCGGCGCAAAGCGCGAAAAAAGCATCCCCGAAGCCCCCCCGGGCCGACGTCGGGATCCTGGGCGGGACGGGACTTTATGCCATCGACGGGATCAAGAACGTCAGGGAAATCAAGCTGAAAACCCCTTTCGGCGATCCCTCCGACGCCTACATCGTCGGGTCCCTGGAGGGAAAGCTCGTCGCCTTTCTCAGCCGGCACGGCCGGGGCCATCGCCATCTTCCCTCCGAGATCAACTACCGGGCCAACGTCTACGGCTTCAAGATGCTCGGCGTCGGGAGGGTCATCTCGGTGAGCGCAGTCGGGTCCCTCAGGGAGGAGATCCGGCCCCGGGACATCGTCTTCGCCGATCAGTTCATCGACAAGACCCACCGTCCGAGCACCTTTTTCGGGAACGGCGCGGTCGCCCACGTCGCCCTGGCCCGGCCGGTCTGCTCGGATCTGTCGAACTTCCTGTTCACGACCGCCGTCTCGCTCGGGCTCCGGGCGCATCTCGGAGGGACGTATATCTGCATGGAAGGACCGGCTTTCTCGACCAAGGCGGAATCCGCCCTCCACCGGCAATGGGGCGGCGGCGTCATCGGCATGACCGGGGCGACCGAGGCCAAGCTCTTCCGCGAGGCCGAGATCTGCTTCGCGACCATGAACCTGGCGACGGACTACGATTGCTGGCACGAGTCGGAGGAATCCGTCTCCGTCGACCTCATTTTCGAGAACCTCCGGCGCAGCATCGACAGCGCCAAGGCGATCATCAAGAAGGCCGTCGCCGGCCTTCCCGCCGGTCCGGCCTGTCCGGACGGCTGCGCCGACGCCCTGCGGGGCACGATCGCGACCGACCCGCGCCTCATCCCGGCCGCGACCAAGCGGAAGCTCGGGCTCATCATCAGGCGCTATATCCGCTAGGGGAGATGCACCATGAGCCTGGTCATCGTCGGCTCCGTCGCCTTCGACACGATCGAGACGCCCCGCGAGCGGAAGGAAAAGATCATCGGCGGCTCGTGCACCTACGGCGCCCTGGCCGCGAGCTACTTCACCCGGCCGGGCATCGTCGCCGTGGTCGGGGAGGACTTCCCCGAGGCGACCATCGCCTTTTTCAAGAAACGGAAGATCGACCTCAAGGGGCTGAAGATCGTCCCGGGCGGAAAGACCTTCCATTGGCAGGGCCGCTACGGCGATGATCCGAACGAGCGGGATACGATCCGGACCGATCTCAACGTCTTCGAGAATTTCGCCCCGGAAATCCCGCCGTCCTACCGGAACGCGGACATCCTCCTTCTGGCCAATATCGATCCCGACCTCCAGGAGACGATCTTCAACCAGGTCCGGAAGCCCCGGCTCACGGCCATGGACACGATCGCCCTCTGGATCAACAACAAGAGGGAGGCGTTCCTGCGGGTGCTCGGGAAGGTCGACATCTTCTTCGCCAACGACGAGGAGATCCGGATGCTCACGGGCGAGCGGAACCTCGTCACGGGCGTCCGGAGGGTCCTCGAGATGGGCCCGAAGTACGTCGTGGCCAAGAAGGGGGAGCACGGCGTCCTCGTCATCGGCCGGGAGTTCGTCTTCGGCATGATGGCCTACGCCAACGCCCGGGTCGTGGACCCGACGGGGGCTGGGGACAGCTTCGCCGGCGGGTTCCTCGGCTACCTGGACAAGATCGGCCGGTTCGGCCCGCGGGAGATCCGCCGGGCGGCCGCGGAGGGGACGGTCATGGCCTCCTTCACCATCGAGGACTTCGGCATCGACCGCTTTCTCACCCTCAAGCCGCGCGAGATCGAGGAGCGGCTCCGCGTGCTCAAGGCTTGGACGTCATTCTGAATCGGTCAGCATAATCGGCCGAAAGGCCAGGAGACGCATTCATGAGCAATGTTCCCAAGCCCGTCGAGCCGTACCGGATCAAGGTCGTCGAGCGGATCGGCCGGACGACCCCGGCCGAGCGGGAAGCCGTGCTCCGGAAGGCCGGCTTCAACCCGTTCAACATCCCCTCCGCAAAGGTTTTCATCGACCTCCTCACGGACAGCGGCACCTCGGCCATGAGCGACGCCCAGTGGGGGGCGATGATGGTCGGCGACGAGTCCTACGCCGGGGCGCGGAGCTTCTTCCGTTTCGACAAGGCCGTCCGGAACGTCTTCGGGTTCAAGCACGTCATCCCCACCCACCAGGGCCGGGCGGCCGAGCGCGTCCTGTTCGAAGCCGCGATCAAAAAAGGACAATCAGTCCTGAGCAACATCCACTTCGACACGACCCAGGCCAATATCGAGGTCCGCGGAGCCAAGGCCGTGAACCTGGTGAACGAAGGGGCGTACGACCCGGACTCCCTGGACCCGTTCAAGGGGAACATGGACATCGCCAGGCTCGACGAGGCCCTGGCCCGGGGAGGGACGGCGAAGATCCCGCTCGTCATGATGACCATCACGAACAACAGCGGCGGCGGCCAGCCGGTCTCGCTGGCCAACATGCGCGAGGTGAGCGCGGTCTGCAAGCGCCACGGCGTCCCGTTCTTCTTCGACGCCTGCCGCTTCGCCGAAAACGCCTGGTTCATCAAGAAGCGTGAGCCGGGCTGCGCCCGGAAGCCGCTTCTCGCCATCGCTCGGGAGATGTTCTCCCTGGCCGACGGGGCGACCATGAGCGCGAAGAAGGACGCCCTGGTCAATATCGGCGGGTTCATCACCTTCAATGACGACGCCCTGGCCGGCCGGGTCAAGAACATCCTGGTCATCGGCGAAGGGTTCCCGACCTACGGCGGACTGGCCGGCCGGGACCTCGAAGCGGTGGCCCGCGGGCTCGAGGAGGTCCTGGACGACGCGTATCTCGAGCATAGGACCGGGCAGGTCGCCTATCTCGCCGGTCTGCTCGACGCCGCGGGCATCCCCGTCTTCAAGCCGGCCGGAGGCCACGCGGTCTACCTCCTGGCCGACCGCTTCCTGCCCCATATCCCGCGGCACGAATACCCCGGCTGGGCCCTTTCGATCGCCCTCTACCGGGAGGCGGGGATCCGCTCGGTCGAAATCGGCGGGGTCATGTTCGGGAAGATGAATCCCAAAACGGGCCGCGAGACATACCCGAAGCTCGAGCTCGTGCGCCTGGCCATCCCGCGCCGGGTTTACACGGCCTCACACCTCGATTATGTCGCCGAGGCCCTGATCTCGCTGTACAAGAAGCGCGACCGGGTCAAGGGGATGCGGATCGTCGAGCAGCCGAAGCACCTGCGGCACTTCTCCGCGACCCTGGAAGAATTAAAGTCGCGGGAAGCCGGCCCCGGCGGGCCGCCGGTCATTTGATTCTATAGAACCACATCAGGGGCAGCCAGAGCTGGTGCCCGTAGGGGAGCCGCTTGTGGTTCACCAGGACCTCGGTCGTGTCCCAGTCGTGGACGAGCGAGAAGAGCGTGAAGAGGTCCTCGACGTCGTCCTTGGTGAACGTCGCCGCATGGCGGATCCATTCCCCCTCGCCTTCGACATGGTAGGTCGGATTGCGCTTGGCCAGGTCGACGGCCTTTTCGTAATCCCGGGTCATCTTGTACCCGAACTCGATCGTGATGCGGAAGGATTTGGCCGTCGTGCTCGGGGTCAGGATGTCCTCGAGCTTGTCCTGGAGGGCGGGATCCTCGCTCATGGGGTCAGTATAGTGAAATCTTCAGCCGCGTTCAATGTCTGATACGGCTTGGACGGGAAGGAACCTCCAGGCCGACCGATCCATATGAATCGTCCCGAAAAAGCCCCCGCCCAAGCCGTGCTCGATTGACTCGGCGGCGGATATTTGTTAATTCTATCTGATTATCGGCGATCGAGATCAGAGAACGAACATGATGTTCAGCGAAATATTGCCCGGGCTCATCGAATCCGTCAAGGGATTGGATACGGTCCCCCGCGCGGATCGAAACGAGGTGGGACGGCTTTTGGAAAAGTGCGTCAACCGCGAGGATCTTTCCCTTGAGGAGATCACACGGCTGGTCGTTTCCGCCCCCGAGCGCGATAATCGGAAGCTGATCCAGGAGTTCTCGCGGGAACACCGGAGGCCTCTTCACGACAAGGTCCTGCTGCTCCCTCCTCTTTATATCGACAGCATTTGTGAAAACCATTGCAAATACTGCAATTTCGGCCATCAGGCCGGCGAGCGGTTGACCTACGACGAATTCAAGGAGGAATTCGAGAGACTCCTCGAGATCGGGTACCGGAGCATCGAGATCGTGAGCAGCCACGATCCCGAGCTCTTCGTCCACAAGGCGGGCTTCGACCTTGCGAACCAGGAGTTCGGGATCGAGAAGTTGCTCGGATATTTCGACGTCGCGGGAGCCGCATTCGGTTCCGATGGAATAAAGATGTTGACGAGCAACATCCCTCCCGTCGACACAGCCAGCATGCGGCAGCTCAAGGCGGCCGGGCTCGACTGCTTCCTTGTCTGGGCCGAGACCTTCGACCCGGATCAGTACGGGAAGCTCCATTCGGGCCGGACTCCGAAGACCCAGCAATCTTTCCGCGTCGACTCGTTCGATCGCGCGATCGAGGCGGGGATCGAACACGTCGCGGGCGCGTTTCTCAAAGGGTTGTATGACTGGAGGAAGGAAGAGATCGTCCTTTACCGGCTGGACCGGCATCTCAAGCGTTTGAACGGGAAGGGGTTTTCGATCATCGGGACGCCCCGGATCAAGGGGCCCTTTCGGGATTCGGAGCTGGTCCGAAGCTATCAGGTGTCCGACGAGGATTATGCCTTGAATATCGCCCTGGACCGGATTCTCTTCGACGGCTTCCTCTGGCTCCAGACGAGGGAATCCTTCGCGTCCAACCTGAGCCTGATCGAGAGATTCGGCGGCGGCGTCATTCTCACCATCGACTCATGTACGGCCCCCGGCGGGTATAAAAAGAGTCCGAAGGGCGGCGAGCAGTTTCCCGTCCACAAGTCGGTGCGGGAGAAGGCCGTCGGGGAGCTCGAGGCCGCGGGAATCGAGGCCGTTTTTGACTGGAATAGCAAGACCCTGTCCGACGCCCTCCGCCGTCCATGAGCGATCCTCTTCCCGGCATCCTTTCCTCTCTCCGGAGGAACAAGGAAATCCCCCCGAAGTATTTCTATTTCGGGGACGGCGCCCGCAATTGGGATCGCTACAGCCGGGACGAGAATTACAGTCTCGGCAAAGCGGAGGAGCGGCTTCTCGTCCGATCCGTTCCTGAAATTTTGGAGGCGATCGGCCCGGGCGCGTTCGATCTCATCGATCTGGGCCCGGGCAACGGCGTCAAGGCCGGCTTGATCTTCCGTCATGCCCCGGCCGGAGCCCGGCCGGCGGCCTATGCCGCCCTGGACATCAGCGGGGACATCCTCGATCTCGTCCGGAAGAACGGCCGGAGGCTTTTCCCGGGACTGAGGCCGCGGTTCTTCCGGATCGATTTCGAGGAGCGGAGCATCCGCCCGATCCTCAGGGACCTCAGAGCGCGGTCCCGCCGGCCGGGCCTCATCCTCCTCCTCGGAAGCGGGAACGTCACGAACAAATCCGCGGTTCTGCGGCATGTCCGGCAGGGGATGACGCTCCCGGATCACTTCCTCATCAGCGCCGAGCTCCTCCGTTCGGGCGACCCCAGCCGGATCTTGAGGCATTACCGGAAGCGGGAATCCCAGGACGTCGTGTTCTTCGGGCTGGAGAGACTGGGGATCGGGAGATCGGACGGTCATTTCGTCATCGGATTCAACAGGCAAAAAGAGCAGGCGGAGGTCGCTTTCGTCTTCGACCGGTCCGTCGCCGTCGGCCCGGCCGGACGCCTGCGTTTGAAGAAGGGCGCGCGGGTTCTCCTGTTCACCTCGCACAAGCCCACGGCGGCTTCGCTCCGGAGACATCTCGAGATGACGGGCTTCGAGATCGTCAGGTTCCTGACGGACGGGAGGGGAAGCCTGGCCCTCGTATTGTGCCGGAAGGGACGGCTCCTCTGATCCATGCTCCCGCACGAGATCCTCTATCTCCGCCGCCTGCTCAGGAACCAATGGCTGACCCCCTCGGAGCTGCGAGACCTCCAGGAGGATAAGCTCCGGCGCCTGATCTCCCACGCCTACGATCGCGTGCCCTATTATCGGCGGCTCTTCGATTCGGCCAAGCTGAAGCCGGCGGATATCCGAGGCCTCCCGGACCTGATGAAGATCCCGACGACGTCGCGGGCCCAGCTTCTCGACCGCCCGCTAGAGGACATCACCGCCCGGGGAATCGACCTCCGTCGGTGCCGGGTGATGACGACGAGCGGAACGACGGGCGTTCCTTTCAAGACCTATTTTCGAAGGAAGGACCTGACCCGGGTCAATCTCGGCTGGGCCCGGACCTACCTCGCCCACGGGATGAGGATCCGGGACCGGATCGGCGCTTTCCGGGGGTGGCGGAACGCCGATCCGAAGAAGGCCTGGTACGAGGTCATGGGGATCTGGAGGCGCAGGACGCTCTCTTCTCTGGACGCTCCGGCGGCGTGGATCGCGGAGTTCGAAAAATGGAGGCCCCAGGTCATCATGGGCTATGCCTTGACCTTGAATCTGCTGGCCGAGGCCGTGCGGGAAGGGGGGGCTGCGGGCATCAGGCCGCGGATGATCTTCCACACCTCCGGCCTTCTCCATGATCATGACCGGGAAGGCATCGGGGCGGCGCTCGGATCCAAGGTGATCGATATCTATGGATCGGATGAGGGAGGGTGCATCGCTTGGGAATGTCCTCAATGTCGGGGGTATCACGTCAATGTCGACCTCGTCGCGCTGGAGATCCTCGAGGACGGCCGGGCCGTGCCGGCGGGGAAACCGGGGGAGGTCGTGATCACGAACCTCCATTCCTTCGCCATGCCCCTGATCCGCTATCGGCAGGAGGATGTCGCCGCCTGGAGCCCGGAAGCTCCGCGATGCGGCCGGGGGATGCCTCTCCTGAAGGATATCCAAGGGAGGATCGACGACTTCATCATTCTCCCTTCCGGGGGCCGGATCTCGCCCCATCCGTTCTACTGGGCCCTTCTGCTCGTGCCGGGAATCGCGAAATGGAGGGTCGTCCAGGAAACGCGGAGCCTCCTCAGGGTCGAAGTGGCGGCGGGGCCGGATTTCCGGAAGGATGGGCCTTCGATGATCGAGGCGAACGTGAGGAAGATCGTCAAGGATGAAATGGAGATCATGGTCTCCGTCCTGGACGCGATCGAGCAGAATCCGCTTCAAAAATTCCGCTCGGTGATTTCCAAAGTGCGGCCGGATGGCTGAACGGCCCCGTCCTTCGGATCCTCCGGGCCCGGAGGCGATACGACATTGCGAAAACGGGCGAAAGCGGCGATAATAGATAGACTTTACGCTAGGAGGAGGGAAACATGCTCAAAGACATCATCAAGAAAGAGATCCTGGAGACGATCACGAGCGCCAAGTTCGTCTTCACCTTCCTCCTCTGCGCCGTGCTCATCCTCCTCTCGGTCTTCACCGGCATCTCGAACTACCGGTCGGATTCCAAGGAGTACACGGCGGCTTTGGCCCTCAACAAGAAGAACCTGGAGAGCCAGCCGAGCTACCAGGCCCTGGCCGGCCTGGGGACGAAGATCAACAAGACGCCCCAGGTCCTCGGGGCGATCGCCAGCGGCATCGACGAGGCCGTCGGCCGCGTCGCGGCGGTCAATATCGCTTACGATCCGAACCTGGTCGACTCGAAATATGAGAGCAATCCGATCTTCTCGGTCTTCGGGGCTCTTGACCTGACCTTCATCGTCAAGATCGTCCTGAGCCTGTTCGCCATCCTCTTCACCTACGACGCCATCGTCGGCGAGAAGGAGCGGGGCACCCTGAAGCTGACCCTGTCGAACCGGGTCCCGCGCGACCGGCTCATCCTGGGCAAGGTCATCGGCGGGTTCATCAGCCTCCTCATCCCCCTCGTCATCCCCCTCGTCCTGAGCATGCTCATGCTCCTCGTCTTTCCCAACATCTCCATGACCGGGGATTCATGGGGACGGCTCCTCATCATGTTCCTGATGTACTTCCTCTACCTGTCCGTGTTCATCACCCTGGGCCTCTTCGTTTCGGCCCGGACGAACCGGAGCTCGACGAGCTTCCTCATCCTGCTCTTCATCTGGGTCATCTTCGTCACGGTCATCCCCAAGCTCTCGGTCATCACCGCGGCCCAGCTCAAGCCCATCCCCTCGGTCCATGAGATCACGGCCAAGAAGGACGCTTTCCTCCAGCAGGTCCAGGGGAGCGCCCAGAAAGAGGTCATGGTCTGGGTGAAGGCCAATCGCTCAGAAGCCGGGGGAGGACCCCAAGGCCTTCCAGGAGCGCTTCCGGAAATACCTGGAGGATTTCCAGCAGGAGTCGACGAAGAAGATCGACGAGAACAACGCCGCCCTGGAGCGGGACTACCAGCTCCGCAAGCGGGCCCAGCAGAACCTGGCCGTCAACCTCTCCCGGGTTTCCCCGGCCTCGGCCCTGATGTTCTCGACGATGAGCCTGGCCCGCACCGGGACTCGACGAGCACGAGCGGTTCCTCGCCTCGATCCGGGGCTACAAGCCCGTCTGGACGAAGTGGGCGAACTCGAAGATGATGCAGAGCATCGATTTCACCGGATCGGGCCAGACGGTCAAGGTCGTCCTGGACGACATGCCCGCGCACACGTTCGAGTCCGAGTCGCTCGGCGAAGTCCTTCGCCCGGACGCTGCCCGACTTCGGGCTCATGGTCGTGCTCGTCCTGGTCTTTTTCGCCGGAGCTTACGTCTCCTTCCTGAAGGCCGACGTCCGCTGAGAGGTCCCCAATGATCGAAACCCAAGAACTCACCAAGCTGTACGAGGACGGGCTGCTGGCCGTCGACCACCTGACCTTCAAGGTCGAGCCCGGGGAGATCTTCTGCATGTTCGGGGCCAACGGCGCCGGGAAGACGACGACGATCAACCTCATCCTCAACTTCCTCAAACCGACCTCGGGGACCGCCCTCGTCGAGGGCATCGACGTGACCAAGGAGCCGCTGCAAGTCCAAGGACTACATCTCCTTCGTCTCGGAAAACGTCATGCTTTACGGGAACTTCACCGCCTTCCAGAACCTGGATTACTTCTGCAAGCTGGCCGGCAAGCGCAAGCTGACCAAGGTCGACTACGCCCGGGCCCTCGAAGGCGTCGGGCTGCAGAAAGAGGCCTTCAACATGCGGACGAGGACCTATTCCAAGGGGATGCGGCAGAAGCTCGGGCTTGGCCATCGCCATCCTCAAGGACGCGCCCAACGTCATCCTCGACGAGCCGACCTCGGGCCTCGATCCGAAGTCCGGCCAGGAGTTCCTCAACCTCCTCCTCAAGATGCGGAACCTCGGGAAGTCGGTCTTCATGTCCACCCACGACATCTTCCGGGCCAAGCTCATCGCCGACCGGGTCGGGTTCATGAAGAAAGGGCGCCTCGTGATGCTGAAGACCAAGGCCGAGCTCGAGGGCGAGGACCTGACCGCGCTCTACGTTCAGTACATGGACGAGAGCGAGAGCTGAGCTCCGCCGGGGCCGAGACTCATGACCGCGGACCAGCCCCAGCGGGCCGACGTCATCCTGGTCAAGCTCGAGTCCGATAAGACCCCGACCCGGATCGCCCCCCCCTTCGGCATCCTCTATCTGGCTTCGGCCCTCGAAAAGGCCGGTTTTTCGGTCAAGCTCATCCACCGCAGCGCGACCCGGGCCGCGCTCGAGGAAACGGTCCGGGAGGTCATCGGGGCGAAACCGCTTCTCGCCGGATTCTCCGTTCTGTCCGGCCCCTCGCTCCTTCCGGCCTGGGAGGCGTCCCGCCGGCTGAAAAAGAGATCGGATCTCCCCATCGTCTGGGGAGGGATGCATCCGACCATGCTTCCCGAACAGACCCTCGGCGAGCCGGTCATCGACTATGTCGTGGTCGGGGAAGGGGAGGAGACCCTCGTCGAGCTCGTCCGGAACCTGGCCGGCCAAGCCGAGGCCAGGCCGCTGGCCGGGATCGACGGTCTCGCCTGGAAAAAGGACGGCAAGATCCGGGTCAATCCCGCCCGGGCTTTCATCAAAGACCTCGATGCCTATTCCCCGGCCTGGCATCACCTGCCCATCGAATCTTATTTCTATCGGCGACGCTTTTTCTACACCGATTTCGGCTCGGCGCTGCCCGGCCTCATCGCCCCCTACGTCACGAGCCGAGGCTGTCCATGGCGGTGCGGGTACTGTTACAACCAGTTCGTCAACAAACGCTCGTTCCGGGCCCATTCCGCGGCCCGCGTCCTCTCCGACATCGCCCGCCTGAAGAGCGAACACGGGGTCGAAGCCGTCGTCTTCGAGGACGACAACCTGTTCACCGACCGGCGGCGGGCCCTGGAGATCGTCCGGGGCATCGGCATCCCCTGGAGCTCTTCCCTGCGGGCCGATTATTTCGGCCGCTGGAAGGAGGAGTTCATCCGGGAGCTCAAGATCTCCGGGTGCGTCGAGCTCCGCATCGGGGCGGAGTCGGGGGTTCCCCGCATCCTCGAGATCATGGCCAAAGACATCACGGTCGAAGAGATCCGGCTGTCGGCGGAAATCTGCCGCCGGCAGGGGATCAACGGCCTCTACAATTTCATGGTCGGCATCCCCGGCGAGACCTGGGCTGAGTCGCTCGAAACGCTCGACCTCATGGACGAGCTCCGGAAAGGCGGCGGGGGGGTCGTGGTCAACGGACCGAGCGTTTTTTACCCCTGGCCCGGAACGCCGCTCTATGACACGGCGATCGAGCGGGGATTCAAGCCTCCGGATACGCTTCGCGGCTGGGCCACCGGCTGGGGGGCGAAACAGGGATTGGCCCCGTACGTGGACCGGAGAGCGAAGCATCTCGGCTACTACCGCAACATGTCCTTTCGGACGGATTTCTCGGGACTGCGGCCCGCCTTCCTCGCCCGGCCGCTCGCCGCGGTCGCCCGTTGGCGCTGGAAAAAGCGGTTCTTCCGCTTCCCGGTGGATTATGTCCTTCCCAAGGCCGCTCTTGGCCTCCTGCGGCGGCTCGGCATCGGCGGCGGCTCGCTTTCCGAGGAAGCCTGAGACGGCCCGGGGGGCCGGGAATCCGAACATGCCGGGACGCCATCGTGAATAAGCTCCCGGCCGCGGGCCCGGCGATCGGGGGGATGGAATGATCCCCGCCCTGAAGCGGATTCCCCGGCCGGCGGCGATCCTCAAGAACCATGCCCTGTACCGCTGGATCGCGCCGCGGCGGACCCGGCCCATCCTTCCCCGCGCCTTGTGCCTCTACGTCACGTACCGCTGCAATATGCGCTGCCGGACGTGCGGCATCTGGAAGGGAAACCTCGAAGCCCGGCGGACCGATCTGGGGC
The DNA here is from genome assembly GCA_963848835.1 of Candidatus Aminicenantota bacterium. Taxonomy (GTDB): domain Bacteria; phylum Acidobacteriota; class Aminicenantia; order Aminicenantales; family UBA4085; genus CAWKFB01. The sequence continues at coordinate 53,424 of CAWKFB010000012.1, forward strand.
TCGCCGAGTTCGACCGCATCCTCGCGGACCCGCTGTTCGCGAAGATCGAGTTCGTCAACTTGAACGGCGGCGAGCCGGCCCTGCGCACCGATCTCGCCGATATCGCCGCCCTCGTCCTGACCCGCTTTCCGCGGCTCCACACCCTGACCTTGAATACGAACGGCTTCCTCCCGGCCCGGGTCGAGGCCGCCGCCGGCCGGATCGCCCGCGCCTGCGCCGAGCGCAAGGTGAAGTTCTCGATCGCCGTCTCCCTCCACCGGCCCGACGAAGGCTACGACCGGATCGCCGGCGCGGCCCGCGCCTTCGCCAAGGTCACGGAGACGCTCCGCCGCCTCCGCGCCCTCCAGGCCGAGGTCCCCTTTTATCTCTCGGTCAATTGCGTCGTCTCCAACCTGAACCTGGACGCCCTGGAGGCGATGGTCGCATGGGGGACGAGGGAAGGCATCCCGGTCAATTTCACCCTGGCCGAGATGCGAGCCCGCTTCGACAACCTGGACGCGGCCGAGGACATCTTCCCCCGCGGCCCGGCCCGGCTGCGCGCGGCGCGCTTCTTCCGGAACCTATCCGAACGCAGGAAACAATACCTCCAGCACGCCCTCCGCTATTCCGAGGTCGCGGACATCCTGGAAGGCGGCCGGCCGCGGCGCCTCGCCTGCCATTACGCCATCGGCGGCGTCATTGTCGGCTCGGACGGCGAAGTCTATTACTGCAAGAACAGCCCGTCCGTCGGGAATGCCCGGAACCGGTCCGCGGAGGAGATCTATTTCGATCCCGGCAACCTCGCTCTCCGGGCCAAGAGCCTCTTCAGGGAAACCTGCCCGGCCTGTCCCCCGAACACGATGATCAAGATGGAGGCGGAAAAGGACCTCTGGAAGCTCCTGGGCTTCTGGCTGAGGCGTCCGGGGAGGAAGGCATGAACATCCCTCGGACTTCGCCGGAGCTCAGGAAGACCGCGGCCGAGGCGATCGCGTCCTTCTTCGGCCTTGTCCGCGGTGAGCTCGCCCGCCACGATCCGGCCGGTCCGGTCCTGCCCGAGCTCAGAAGGTATCTCGCCCCCCAATTCCGGCCCGACGGCGAGATCCGTCCCCTCGGCCTCGCCGGCTATTCCGCCCGCCTGCGCCCCGTCGTCGAGGCGATCCTGGCCGCGCCCCCGGGGCTGAAGATCCTGGACGCGGGCAGCGGCTACGGGACCGAAAGCCTCCTCTTCGCCGGTCTCGGAGCCGAGGTGACGGCCGTCGAGCTCGTCCGCGAGCGCCACGATCTCGCCCGCGCCCGCCTGGAGAAGTTCCGCGGCCCGGACGGAGCCCCGGTCCGCATCGCCTTCGTCAACGCCAACATCTTCCGGTTCCTCGAGAGCGCGCCGCGCTTCGACCTGATCTGGGCCCTCGAGGCCGTCTCGCACATCTACCCTCCGGAAGGCTTCCTGGCTCTGGCCCGGGAAAAGCTCGCTCCGGACGGGATCCTGGCTTTGTCCGATCCGAACCGGGCCAATCCGGTCGCCTGGCTCCGGGCGGTCCGCATCCGCGGCTCGATCCGGCACACGCCGCACCGGGATTTCACGGACCCCGAGCTCGGAACCCCGGTCGACTATGGCCGGGAGCAGATCCGCTCCGTCGGCGGGATGAAGCGGCTGCTCGAAAAGGCCGGTTATCGCGTGGTGCGAACGGACGTGGCCGGATACCTCGCCTCGACGCTCTTTCCCGAGGCCCGGCGCGAGCGCCGCGCGGCGGTCGCCCTGTCCCTCGCCTTCCAGCGGGCCGCGGGCCGAATCCCCGGCTTGCGTCGGCTCGGCGCCAACTATACGATCCTGGCCCGGCCCTCGGCTTGATCGGATTGCCAACCTTTTTATGTTCCACTACAATGGGTCCGGATGAACGTCCTCGTCCTCAACACGCATTCCCTCCTCAATTCCGGCGACGCCGGCATCGTCTTCGCCCAGATCGCGATCCTCCGGGAGGTTCTTCCGGGCGCCGGGATCAGCCTGACGTCGCGGACTCCGCGGCTGGACGAGACCGTCTACGAGCCGATGGGTGTGCGCGTCCTTCCGCCGTTCATCCCGGCCAAGGGGATCCCGCGCGGAAAGCGGAGCCGGAGCGAGCTCCGCGCCGCGCTGCGGGGGAGCGATCTCGTCCTGGCCTCCGGGGGCGGATATTTCTGGTCGAACCGGAGGACGATCCCGGGCCGGGTTTTCCTCCAGAACGTCCTGCCCGTCCTTTACGCCGCCCGGCTGGGCAAGCCGATCGTCTTCCTTCCCCAATCGTTCGGGCCGACGTACAGCGGCCCGGCGCGGGCCCTTCTTGCCGCCTGCCTCAAGGGCCGCTCCGTCGCCCGCATCTTCGCCCGGGAGCAGGCGTCATATGATTTCCTTTCCGGGCTCCTGAAAGCCCATCCGAATGCCTCGAAGATCGCCCTCTGCCCGGATATGGCCTTCGCTCTCGAGAGCGGCGGCCCGGGAGAAGAAGACCCCGCGGCCGGCCTGCCTCATCCCGTGCTGGCCGTAACGCTCCGGACCTGGGATTTTCCGGGATCGCACGGGGCGGGCGCCGAGAAGCTCCGCGTGTCCTATTTCGACGGGCTCGTCGAAACCGCCGGCCGCTTCATCAGGGATAAGAGCGGGTCCGTGCTCGTCCTTCCCCAGGTTCGGGGACCCTGGCCCTTCGAGGACGACCGGATCATCTCCCGCCGGTTCGCCGACGCGCTGGCCGCGCACGCGGACCCGTCGCGGGTCCGGACGGCCGAGCTTCCCGATGCCGTGCTTCCGGGCCGGATCATCGGCATCCTCGGCCTCGCCGACGCGGTCCTGGCGACCCGCCTGCATTCCGCGATCTTCGCCCTGCTCGCCGGCCGCGTCCCGGTCGTGATCGGCTATCAGCCGAAGAGCGCCGGGACGATGGAGCTCCTCGGGCTCGGGGCTTTTTGCCGGGACATCGACCGGATCGATCCGGGAGCGCTTGCGGAGCTCATCGGGAGAAGCCTCGAAGCCGGGGTCGTCGCCGAAGCCCGGGCCCGCGTTGCCGCGGCCGGCGCCGAGGTCCGGGAGAAGATCGGCGCCGCGCTCCGCGCATTCGCCGGGGATGCGCGGTGAAGATCCTCCTCGTCAACAAATTCTATTACCGCCGGGCGGGCGCGGAGACCGCTTTCTTCAACCTGGCCGAGCTCCTGGAGTCGCACGGGCACACGGTCATCCCCTTCGCGGCCCGCCATCCCGAAAACCTGCCTTCCCCGCGCGAAGATGATTTTGTGTCCTATTTCGAGCTCGACGGCCCGAGCCCGGCGGGGCGATCCCTCCGGGCGGCCCGGAATTTCCTGTACTCGAACGAAGCGCGGCGCAAGATCGAGAGGATCATCGAGCGGGAGCGCCCCGACGTCGCCCACCTCCACAACATCTACCACCATCTCTCGCCGTCGATCCTGGGCGTCCTGCGAAAGCGCTCGATCCCGGCCGTCATGACCCTCCACGACTACAAGGTCGTCTGCCCGGCTTATACGATGTTTTCCGCCGGCCGCCCCTGCGAGCGCTGCCGGGGAGGCCGATACTCCCACGCTTTATTCCGGAGATGCGCCAAAGGGAGCCTGACCAAGAGCGCCCTCCTTGCCGCCGAAGCGTATCTCCACGGCCCGGTCCTCCGCTCGTACGGAAAGGTCGACCTGTTCCTCAGTCCCAGCCGTTTCCTCGCCGAAGAGGTCCGGAGCATGGGATTTGACATGCCGGTCGAGGTCGTGCCGAACGTCTTCTTCGCCGATCGGATCCCGCCCGCTTCTTCATCCGCCGGCCGGAGGATCGTCTATGCCGGCCGCCTGACCCGGGAAAAGGGAGCGGCCCTTTTCCTCCGGGGGGTCCGGGACGTTCCGGCCGAGGTCCGGATCATCGGAACGGGGCCGGCCGAAGCCGAGCTCAGGGAAATCGCCGCGGGCGCCCGGGCCGCTTCGATCCGCTTCCTCGGCCGGTTGTCCTTCCCCGCGCTTCTCGAGGAGATCCGGGGCAGCCTCTTCGTCGTTTGTCCCTCGGAGTGGTATGAGAATCAGCCGTACGCCGTCCTCGAAGCGTTCGCGTCCGGTAAGCCCGTCATCGCCGCCCGGATCGGCGGCCTTCCCGAGCTCGTCCGGGAGGGCGAGACGGGGCTCCTTTTCGAGCCGGGAGATGAGGCGGGGCTGCGGTCGGCCGTCCGGAAGCTCCTGGACGACCCGGCCGGCGCGGCCCGGATGGGGGAAGCCGCTCGGAGGCTCGTGGAGAGGGAATTCGACCCTGAGGAGGCTTATAATAGGTTGATGAGAGCCTACGGCCGCGCCGCGGGGAGAGTCTCGTGAAGATCGCGATGATCGGCCAGAAAGGGATCCCCGCCACCTTCGGCGGCATCGAGCACCACGTCGAGATGCTGAGCCGGGAGCTCGCCGGCCTCGGACACGAGGTGACCGTCTTCGCCCGCCGCTGGTATTCGCCTCCGAGGAGCGCGGCGCCGGACGGGGTGCGGAGGGTCTATGTCCCGACCATCCGGACGAAGCACCTCGACGCCGCGGTCCACTCCTTTCTCTGCGCCCTTCGGACCGCCGCCGGGAGGACGGACATCGTCCATTTCCACGCCATCGGCCCGGGCCTCTTCTCCCCGATCCCGCGGCTGTTCGGGAAGAAGGTCGTCACGACCATCCATCGCCTCGACTGGGCGGCCGAGAAGTGGAAGACACCGGCCAAGAGGATCCTCAAGGCCGGCGAATGGATTTCGACCGTGGCCCCCCACGCCCGGATCGTCGTCTCCCGCGACCTCCAGGATTACCTGGCGGCCCGGCACGGCGCCCGGTCCGTTCATATCCCTCAAGGCACGATGATCCCCTCGCCGCTGCCGCCCCGCCTGATCCGGGAGAAGCTCGGCCTTGCCGGAGGCGATTACGTCCTCTTCATGGGCCGGCTCTCGCCCGAGAAGCGCGTCGAATGGCTCATCCGGGCCTTCCGCTCGTTTGCGGCGGGGAGCGAGGCGGCGAAAGGCGTCCGCCTCGTCATCGCCGGGGGGGCGAGCGCGACGGACCGCTACGCGGCCGGGCTGCACCGGGAAGCGGGCGGGTCCAAGGACATCATCTTCACGGGAAATGTGACCGGCGAGATGAAGGACGAGCTCCTCACGAACGCGCTCCTCTTCGTCCTTCCGTCCTCGGTCGAGGGCCTGCCGATCGTCCTGATGGAAACCCGCAACTACGGCCTGGCCTGCCTGGCCAGCGACATCCCCCCGCACCGGGAGATCATCCGGGACGGCGACGACGGGATCCTCTTCCGGGCGGATGCGTTCGAGGACCTCACGGCCCGGCTGTCCGCGTTGATGGCGGACCGGCCGCGGCTGGCGCGGATCGGAGCCCAGGCCCGGAAGCGGATGGAAGGGCACGCCTCGTGGCGCGACGTCGCCGAACGGACGCTCGAGGTCTATCGCGGCGCGCTCGCGCCGCGCGGCCGCTGAGCGGCCGGGAAAAGGCCGCTCGCCAGCGGTCCGATCCCGATCCCGATCCGGACGACGAACGCGCTCGAAGCCTAAAAAGGGAAAGCCGATGGCCCGGAAGGTAGGTCCGAGGATCCTCCGGACCGGTCCCGGCCCATGGATGCGGCCGAGGTCATTTGTCTTTCTTCCCCGGCGATGGGCGGGCCCGCCGGTCCGCGGCGTCCCGGACGATCGCCGCGATCCGTTCGGCGAATCCGGCCGCGGTCAGGTTCTTTTCATAGGCCTCCCGGGCCGCCCGGCCGAGCGAAGGAGCCAGGCCTGGCTCGGCGGCCAGGCGCCGGACGCAGGCGGCGACGTCGTCGGCATGCCCGGGCCGGACGAACAAGGCGCTCCGGTCGTCGACGTAGTCCGCGGCGGAATTAGAGCGCGTGACGATGATGGGCTTGCCGTAGCGCATGGCTTGGATCAGGACGACCTGGCCGGAGGAATAATCCGCCGCGTTCAGGGGGATGATGACCGAATCCGCCCCCCGGAGGAGGTCCAGGAACCTCTCGCCGATGGAGTTGTGGTCCACTTCGACCCGCGGGGGGATGACGAGGCCCTGGATATCCCGTGGCGAGCAGGCGACGACGAGATCCTCGCCGAGCCCGGCGAAGGCCCGGAACAGGGTCGCATAGTCCCGGTTGCTCGTGCCCCCGCTGAAATGGTAGCCGCGGCGGCCCGCTTCCGCGGGCCGGGCGCCGGATCTCCCGGCTTCGGATGCGGGCGAGAGGGACACGTTTCCCGCGAGGGGAACGAAGCTGAGCTTGGGGGCGAGGCCGGGACCGAAGCGCCGGGCGTAGGCTTCCCGCTCCGCGCTCGAAAAGACCATGAACCCGTCGATGGCCGGCGATCCGACGAACGATCGCGCGGCGCGCTCGCGCAGGGCCCTCCAGGGCCCCCGGCGCGGCCGGAGGATGAGCGGCGTCACGGCGATCGGCCCGGGATCCCGCCGGAGCCGCGGCCAGCCGGCATAGTGGAAGGCGATCGCCTGCTGGAAAAAGATCAGGGTGCCCCACCGCTTCCGCCGCCGGGCGATCCTCGCCGCGGTCAGGAAATAGACGCACTGGCGGAAGATCTTGGGAGCCAGGACGGTCCGCGACGTCTTGAGGACGAGGTTTTCGGTCCGGGTCCCGAGCGTCCTTTCCAGGGCGCCGAGGAACTCCGCGCCGACCGGGCGTCCCTCGGTGACGATGAGCGTGGCTTCGGATGTGGGCATCTTCGCGGGGCGGAAACCGGACTTCCGCCGCCATCATATCCGAACGCCCGGGAAAAATCGAACGCGGCGAGCCCGGGGCCTCCGCGGACGAAACCGGTCATTGACCGGTCGCCGGAAATCGTATAGTTTGTTGAAGATCGCCCGGAAGAAACCGATGCTGGCCCTCATCCGAAACTACGCCTTCGTCCTCGCGGGGAATGGGGCGGCCGGGATCCTGTCCTTCCTCATCTCCGTCATCCTCTCGCGGGTCATGCCCTTAGAGGATTTCGGGGTCTTCTCGCTCTTCTTCACGATCCTGACGATCGTCTGGCTCCTCCCGTCCTTCATCGATTCCTCGTACGTCCGCTACGCCCGGGCCGACGGGCCCGAGCGCGCCGAGGCCTACCTCCGGGTCAATCTTGTCCTCAAGGTCCGGGCCGCGGTCCTCCTGGTCGTGCTGTCGCCGCTCGCGGGCCTCGCCCTGGGCCGCTGGATCCTGGCGGGCAAGATCCCGCCGGAGGTCGCGGCGCTGGCCGTCGTCGGCGGGGCGGCCCTCGCCTTCCTGACCTCGATCATCGCCGATTTCCAGGTCCGGGAGAAGTTCGCCCGGTATTCGCTCGGAAATATCTCCTTTTACGCGCTGGTCCTCGTCCTCCTCGGCGCGCTCTCCGTCCGCGGGCGGGTGACCCCGTTGACCGTCGCGGCCGTCTTCGTCGCCGCGGCCGTTGCGGCCGGAGGCGCCGCTTTCCTCATCCTCCTCCGCCGGATCGGCCGGCTCGCGCCGCTCGACCGCGACGCCGCCTCCCGGATGCTGGCCCTGGGCCGCTGGATCCTGGCCACCGGCCTCCTGTTCATCGTCGTCCAGAGGATCGACATGTTCTTCGCCGGGCTCTTCCTCCCCCCGGCCGACGTCGGGATCTATGCCGCCGCCTCGCGCCTCCTCTCGACCCTGACGGTCTTCATCGGCGCGGCGTCCGCCATCCTGCTGCCGAAAGCGGCGGCGGCCGTCCGGTCCCCCGGCGCGGCGAAGGCCTACTGGAAGAACGCCTGGATCCTCGTCGGGATCATCCTGGCCGTTCTCGTCCTCCTCGCCGCCTTCGCGCCGCTCATCGTGTCGTTTTTCTTCGGCGGCAAATACGCGGGCGCCGAGAAGGCCGTGCGCGTCCTCTTCGTCGGCCAGCTCCCCCAGGTGGTCGCCCTGCCGGGCGTCTATTTTCTCTACGGTCTCGAAGATACGTTCGCCGTCTTCTCCGCCATGGCCGCCTGCTCCGCCGTCAACATCGCCGCCAATATCGTCCTGACGCCGAGGATCGGGATCGTCGGCCCGGGCTGGGCTTGCGGGGCGGGGTACGCCGCCTATCTCGCTGTGATCGGCTTTGGTCTGCTCCGGCACGGGACGCGCCGGCACGGGGCGGCGGGAGCCCCGGCATGAAACGGGCGCGGGCGATCCCGGGAGCCTGGGCCGTCCTCGGCCTGATCCTGGCCGTTGCGCGGCCCGCTCCGGCCGCGCAGGTCTTTCCCTATGACGTCCAGCTCGAAACCCTTTCCAACGGACTGAGGGTCGTGACGGTTCCGGTGATTCCTTCGAAGGAGATCTCCTATTTCACGATCTTCCGGGCGGGGGAGAGCGGGGCGGCCGATCCGGGGGATGAAGCCGAAGCCCGGCTTTTTTCCCGGATCGGGGCCGAAGCGCGCCGTGTTCTTTCGGGCGGCGATTTTTTCGGCGATTTCATCTCCTTCTGCGGGCGCGAGAACCTGCCGGACGTCGTCCGCGCCGAAGCCGCCCGCGTCCTGAGGCTCGCGGACGGCCCGGGCGGGGCGGCCTTTACGCCCCCGGAAACGATCTTGCTCGTCAGCGGGGACATCCATCCCGGCGAGCTTCTGTCCCTGGTCAGGGCCGCATATTCCGGCTGGAAGAGCGCGCCCGGCCCCGAGCCGAAGGAGACGCCGGCCGCGTTTTCCGGTGCGCGGCCGCCGGTTTCCGGGATGCCGGTCCCAGGGGGCGTGCGCCTTGTCTTTCGCGGCCCCGCCTTCTCCGACCGGGAGATCGACAAGGCCGCTCTCGACCTCTTCGCCGCCGCTTTCTCTCCCTCGTCGCCGATCCACCGGAAGCTCGTCGATGACGAAAAGCTGTGCTTCGCCCTGGACGTCGAATGCGAAGACCGCCGCGGTCCCGCGGACCTCGTCATCCGGGCCGAATTGACGGAGGAGGGTCATCGTCCGGCCGTCGAGAGCGCCCTCCTCGCCGAGATCGGGCGCCTCCGGAACGAAGGCCTCTCCTCGCGCTTCCTCGCCGACGCCGTTTCGGGAAAGAAGGCCGCCCTGGCCGTCTCTCTCGCCTCGACCGGCGGCATGGCCCGGGTCCTGGCCCATTACCTCGGTCTGACCGGCGATCCGGCTTCGATCGACCGCTTCTTCGCCCTCTATGACCGGATCACGCCCCTTGACGTCCGGGCCATGGTCCGGAAATACCTCGGTTCGGACCCGTCGCCCGTTTCGGCGGCTAAAAGGAGAGGGCGATGAAGCGGCGTCCGGGCCGCGCGACCGCACTCGGGCTGGCCCTCGGCGCCGTGTTCGGGCTGGCTTCGTGCGGCGGAAATCCCGCGCGCCTGAGGACCGAGCTTCTCTCGGTCCCGGGCTATGCCTTGGCCGCGGTCCGGATCCTGGTCACGGTCGGGTCGGCGAACGATCCTCCCGGGCGGGAAGGCCTGTGCGGCCTCACCTGGGGCCTGCTCGCCGACGGCGGAAGCCGGACGACGAGCCGCGGCGATTTGGCCCAACGGCTCTTCCCCATCGGAGCCGGGATCGGTCTGTCCGTCGACCGGGACGTTTCCGTCTTCTGGGGAACGATGCGGGCCGGTGATCTCGACGCTTATTATTCCGTCTTCCGCGAGGCTCTGCTTGAGCCGGGCTTCCGGGAGGAGGATTTCGCCCGGATCAAAGCCCGCCAGCTGGCATTTCTCGAAAAAACCCTTCCCGAAGGACCCGACGACCGTCTAGCCGACGAAGTTTTGGACCTCTCGCTCTATGCCGGCCATCCCTACGGCCATCCGGCCCAGGGTTGGATCGACTCCGTGAATAAGCTGACCCTCGACGATGTCAAGACGTTCTACCGCCAGAACTTCGTCCAGGGGAACATCATTCTCGGCTTGGGAGGGAATTTCAGCCAGGAGCTCCTGGCCGCGGCGACGGCCGATTTCAAAGCCCTGCCCCGCGGCTTCACCCCTCCTCCGGCGCTCCCTCCGGCCGGGTCGGTCACGGGGATCGGGGTCGGGATCGCCGAGAAAGAGACGCGTTCCTCTTCGGTCCGCCTCGGCATGGCCCTTCCGGTCACGAAGGCCGACAAGGATTATTTCCCGCTCTGGATCGCGGCGGCCAGCCTCGAAGAGGAGGAAGGGAAGCCGTTCGAGCGCCGGATGGAGGGATCGGGGGCGCTCGCGGCCGGCGGCCGGGTCCTCGACGCCTCGACCGAATCCATCGTCCCCGGCGGGAGCCCGTTCCCGGTCCCCAACCACTGCCGGCGGCTGCCGCAGCTCACGGTCCGGATGGCCGCTTCGGAACCCGACGGCGGGGCGGCCGGCGCACGCCGCGTCCTCGAGAAGATCCGGAAGCTCGGCGAAGAGGGGATCTCGGAAGAGCGCCTCGAGGCGGTCCGCAGCCGGCTTCTCGCCGAGGTCCGGCTCTACGCCCGGACGCTCGACGAGCACCTGGCCTGGCGGATGGATTCCAAGCTCGCGGGCTTCTCGGATATCCTGGACGAAGCCCAGTACGTCCTGCCGCGCGTCGGCCGCGAAGCCGTGAGAGAGGCGGTCCAAAAGCACCTGGCCGGAGGCGGCATCCGCCTGGCCGTCGTGACGGGAAATGCGGGAGGCTTCGCCGCAGAATTCGGCGCCGCCGCGGTCCGGACCGCGCCGGCGGGCTCGTTTTTCCGGACGGAGGGATGGCCGGAACGATGACGGCGACCGCGACGCCCTTCGCCGTTTCCGAGCGCGCGTTGCGCGTCCTGGCCGCGATATTCCTCGTCGCCGTCCTCTTTCCCTACCTTTCGCCGTTCCGGACGCCTTTCGATACCCAGCCCTGGGCCCTCCTCGCCGCCTTCGCCGCCGCGGCGCTCACCCTTCCGCTCCGCGTCCCGCGGGCCCTCTGGCCGCTCTTCGGGATCGCCGCTTTCGCTTGCGTCGTCTTCGGCGTGGGACTCGTCCGCGGGACGTCGGACCTCCCGGGCGGGCTCCGGTCCGTCGCTGGCTATCTGGCCCTGCCGGTCATCGCCTATGCGGCCTTCCGGCTCTACCGGTACCTCGACGCGCGGGTCTATCTGGCCGGCGTGGGCGTCTGGCTCGCCGTCGGACTGGTCCAGATCCTCTTCAATCCGTATTTCTTGAGCCGCATCCTCCCCCGGAAATCGACCTTCGGCGACCTCGGCCGCGGCGCGACCTCGCTGGCGCCCGAGCCGTTCTATTACGCCAAGGTCCTCCTCGTCCTGTTCATCCTGAACGAGATCTTCCGGAAGGAGAAGCGATACGGCCGGGCCGTCTATCTCGCGGTCGCGGCCTCCCTGGCCTTTCAGCTCGTCATTTCGTTCGCCGGGATCGGGGTCCTTTTTCTCGCCGCCGGGGCGCTGGCCAAGGCCGTCTCCCTCGTCTGGGAGCGCGAAGCGCGGGACCGGCTCGACGCGGCCGCCGTCATCGTCATGCTCGCCGCCGGGGCCGTCTGCTTCGTCCTGCTCCCCGGCCTCCATCGCACCCGGGGCGGGGACATCCTGCGGAAGGCGGCCATGAATCCGGCCATCCTCTATCGGCAGGACCTCAGCGCCTCGAACAGGCTGGGCAACCTCGCCGTGGGCCTTTACGGCGGCCTGATCGAAACGAAGGGCCTCGGGTTCGGGATCGGGTCCCGGGAGCGGGGAGAGATCCCCTCGCGGCTCAGGAAATACGTCGGGGTCAGCCGGCCTTGGGGCGGGCGGATCTCGGGAGGGCTCGTCCAGGGGGTCTATGAGCTGGGCGCGGTCGGCCTCGTTTTCCTGCTTGGACCGCTCTGGATCCTCATCGCGAGCGTCCTGAAAGACAAGGTCCGCCGGAGCGGATTGTGGCTGACGCTCTGCCTCCTGTATCCCGTCGTGGCGGCCTCCGAGTCGCCGGCCTTTCCGATGTTCGGGTTTTTGCTCGGGATCCACATCTATGCCTGGCGCGCCCGCGTCCAGTCATGATAAGGTATCGTTTCCGCGGGCCGCGGATGGGCCGGGGGTCCCTTCCGCCGCGGACGGGAGGAGGGCCGCCATGAACGAGCGCTTCGAAATCATCATCCTGCTGGGGCGTCCCGCCGCCGGCAAGTCCGAAGTCATCGATTTCCTCAAGAAAACCCCGGTCGAAGAGCGCTTGCGGCGCTTCCATATCGGCCGCTTCGAGGAGATCGACGATTTCCCCATGCTCTGGACGTGGTTCGAAGAGGACGCCATCCTGGAAAAGATCATGGGCCGGCCGCGCCTCCACACCGACGCCGGCGGCTATTTCCTCCATCCCTACCAGTGGGACCTTCTGATCGAGCGCATCTCCCTGGAATACGACAAGAAGCTCCGCGACGCGGAATACGAAGGGAGCGTGACGACCGTCATCGAGTTCAGCCGGGGCACGGAGCACGGCGGATACGCCTCGGCCTTCCGGCACCTCTCGAAGAAGATCCTGGACAAGGCCTGCGTCCTGTACATCGACGTCCCCTACGAGGAATCGCTGCGCAAGAACCGGCGCCGCTTCAATCCCAAGCGGCCGGATTCGATCTTGGAGCACGGCCTCCCCGACGAAAAGCTGGAGCGGCTGTACAAGGAAGTGGATTGGGAGGCTTTCCGGGGGAGCGACCCTCGCTTCATCCGTCTTTCCGGTCCAAGGATCCCGTACGCCGTCTTCAACAACATGCCGGAGAAGACCGACAAACCCGACGTCCTGGGCGCGCATCTCGAAGAGGTCCTGGAGTCCCTCTGGGCGGGCCGCCGGGAGGTGCGGTCGTGAGCCTTCTCTCCCGCAACCCCCTCAATCATTCCCACCCGTTCCGGCGCCGCCGCTTCATGAACTGGTTCCCCCTCGGCCTGACATATGCGACCATGTACATGGGCCGATACAACTTCAACGTCGTCAAGAACGACATCGGGGCGCTCTACCACCTCGACAAGGCCCAAATGGGACTGATCGCCACCTTCGGCTTCTGGACCTACGGACTGAGCGTCATGATCAACGGCCCGCTCGCCGACCGGATCGGCGGCCGCAAGGCCATCCTGATCGGCGCGCTGGGGGCCGCCGCGCTCAACCTCGCCGTCGGGCCTGATGTTCTTCAACGAATGGACGGGCCACGTCCTCTGGTAACATGAGCTGGCTCTGGAGCCTGAACATGTACTTCCAGAGCTTCGGCGCGCTGTCCGTGGTCAAGGTCAACAGCACCTGGTTCCACGTCCGCGAGCGCGGGATCTTCGGGGGCATCTTCGGGATCATGATCTCGTCCGGCTATTTCCTGGCCACGACGATCGGCTCGGTCCTCCTGGCCACGTTCGCCAACTGGAACGTCATCTGGTTCGTCCCGGCCGGGGCCATGTTCGCGATGTTCCTCGTCGACCTCCTCCTCGTCCGCAACCGCCCCAGCCATGCCGGGCACGCCGATTTCGACACGGGCGACGGCTCGAGCGCCCATCACGCCGAAGACACGCCGCTCGTCCTGAAGGAGCTTTTGACCAAGGTGTTCCGGAACCCGATCATGATCTTCCTCATCGCGGCCGAGTTCTGCACGGGCTTCGTGCGCCAGGGCGTGATGCTCTACTTCACCGAATACCTGGCCGAGGTCTATAACCTGTCCGAAGACCGAGCGTGCTCTTCTGGTGGACCGGGGTGGCCTTCATGCTCGGCGGGATCTTCGGGGGGCTGCTTGTGCGGCTGGATGAGCGATACGCTGTTCCAGTCCCGCCGTCCGCCGGTGGCCTTCGTCTTCTACCTGGTCCAGGTGGTCATGCTCTCGCTGCTGGGCGTTCAGCTTCGGCCGCGGCATCCTGGCTCGGCCAGCTCTGGGCCGTCGTGCTGCTGGGCCTGACGGCTATGTTCATCTTCGGGGTCCATGGAATGCTCTCGGGCACCGCGTCCATGGACTTCGGCGGCCGCAAGGCGGCGGCCACCGTGGCCGGGGCGCTCGACGGCGTCCAGTATGTCGGCAGCGGCCTGACCGGCTTCGGGCTGGGCTGGGTGCTGAAGACCTACGGCTGGGACGGCGTCGCCGCGGCCGGCCATGCGCCCGCGCATGCCTGGGTCTGGGTGGCTTGCATCATCCCCTTCAGCCTGATCGGGGCCTTCATCATGACCCGGATCTGGAAAGCCAAGCCCGGTCCCGCCGCCCATTAAATCGGCTGCCAGTCATCTGAATAAGCCTATTTTTCATATGATTCGTAAAAAATCAGTGTATTCAGATGAATGTCACCTGATTTTTAATTGGGGTCGTAATTGGGGTCGCGTCTACAAAATTCAAAATTGAGACGCCGGAGATCCCAAAGCGTCAAAATTGAATTTTGTAGACGCGACCCCAGATTTTACCGAATTCGGCGGCTGTTGTAGACCGTGCCCTTTTTCGCCTTGTAGAGCTCCAGGATGGCGACGGCTTCCGCCCGCAGGAGCCCGCCCCGGACTTCGATCCCGCGTATCCGCATTTCCTCGGCCCAGGCCACGGGCAGCGGCCCCTCATCGAAGCCGGCGATCGCGCCGACGTCGGCCGACGTCGCGCCGTAGATCAAGCGGCTCACTCCCGACCACATCACGGCGCCCAAGCACATGAGGCACGGCTGGGACGAGGAGACGAGCTCGAGGGGGTCCGCGGGATCGCTTCCCAGATCCCAGCTTCGGCGGCGGTCCTGGGCGAAGAGGATGGTCATGATCTCGGCATGGGCCGGGGCGAGATTCAGCGGCTCGACCCGGTTGACGCCGGCGGCGACGAGGCGGCCGGTCCGGGAGGCGAAAATCCCGGAGGCGAAGGGCCCGCCGCTTTCATTCTCGACGTTCAAGCGCGACAGCTCGATGACCCAGCGCAGCCGTTCTTCCGGATCGGGGAAGATGATATTACCCCCGGCGGTGAGGTTGTCGAGCCATCCGGGAAGGGTCAGGCATACGCAGGGGCCGGCGGCTTTTTCGGGGCTCATGGAGCGCTATTATAACATGAGCGCCGGGCGGCGGCCGGGGCCCGGTTTCCGGGGATCCTTTCCGCCGCACTCGCCGGCCCTAATCTCGCCGGCGAGTGTCCCGGCCTTCCTTGACAAGACCGCGGCGGACCCTTAGAATCGTTTCCCTGTTCGCCGCAAACGGAAGAAAAAGATGCATATCACTGTGAACGGCCGGGAGGTCGAGATCTTCGCCGGGGCCCGCGTCGCGGACGCCGTGCGCAAGTTCTCCCGGGCCGAATGGACGCGGGTGCGCAAAAACGAGAAGGCGGTTTGCGACCGACACGGCCACGAAGTCGGCCTCGACGGCGAGCTCCACGAGGGAGAAGCCCTGGTCGTCAAGCCCCGCGTCCCCGAGGAGTCCAGATCATGAAGTCCGTCCTGTCCGCCGGCCGGGCGCCGCGTTGGCTCGCCCCCGCTTTTCTCATCATTCTGGCCTTGGCGGCCTGCGCGACCCTGCCGACCGGCTCCGGTACCCCGTCTGCGACGACCAGGCCCGCTTCGCCGGCCGAGTCGTCTGCGACGACCAGGCCCGCTTCGCCGGCCGAGTCGTCTGCGACGACCAAGCCGGCTCCGCCGGCTGAGTCGTCTGCGATGACCAGGCCCGCTTCGCGGGGCGAGTCATCTGCGACGATCAAGCCGGCTTGGCCGGCAGAATCGCGCATCGTCATCTTCCACTCCAACGACGTTCACGGCAAAATCGACAACTTCGCCAAGGTCGCGGCGATCCTCGACGCCGAGCGGAAAAAGGGCGGCAGCGTCTTTTACTTCTCCGCGGGGGACAACTTCACCGGCAACCCCGTCGTCGACCAGTACGAGCCGCCCGGGGAGCCGATGATCGAGCTGCTCGGCCGGCTGGGCCTCGACGTCCTGTGCCTGGGCAACCACGAGTTCGACTACGGCCTGGAGGCTGTCCGCAAGCTCATCTCGCGCTTCACCACGGTCACGGCCAATATCGTCGCGGGGCCGGGCGTTCTTCCGGGGCTCCGGCCTTCGACGGTGCTCACGGCCAAGGACGGGACCCGGCTCGCCGTCTTCGGGCTGATCCAGATCGAGCCGGGCAATAACCTCCCCTCCACCCATCCCGACAAGGTCAAGGGTCTGCGCTTCAGCGATCCGTTGGCCAAAGCCCTTGAGATGAAGGCCCTTCGGGCGCCCGGCACGGTCCTGATCGCCCTGACCCACCTCGGCCACGACGTCGACCTGATGCTGGCCGAGCGGATGCCCGAGATCGACGTCATCATCGGCGGACACTCCCACACCCGGGTCGACCCCGCGGAGACCGTCAACGGGGTCCTGGTGGCCCAGTCGGGCAGCGACAACCGCTTCCTGGGGCGCATCGACCTCAAGCTCGAGAACGGCCGGCTCGTCGAGAAGAAGGGCAGCCTGATCGACCTCGGACAGGAGCGGCGGGAGGACGCCGGGGTTAAGGCCCTGATCGACTCGTTCCAGCGCAACCCGGCCCTGCTCCGCGTCATCGCCCGTTCGCCGATCGAGATCACGGGCCGGGACGCCCTCGGCTGCTTGATCACGGACGCCATGCGCCGGGCCCACGGCCTGGACTTCGCCTTCCAGAACAACGGCGGCATCCGCGTCCCCCGCCTGCCCAGGGAGATCACTCTTAAGGACGTGTACACCATGGATCCCTTCGGCAACCAGACCGTCGCAATCGTCATGACGCCGGAGGAGATCCGCGGCCTGATCCGGAGCTCATTCGAGAAGCGGCACGAGATCGACCTCCAGGTCTCGGGGATGTCCTATGTCGTCCGCACGGACATCGCCCGCGAAGTCCGGGAGATCGTCCTCCGCTCGCCCGACGGCTCGCCGCTTCCCGAAGGCCGGACGTACAAGGTCGGCATGTCGAGCTATGTCGCCAGCTCCTACGACTTCGCCCACGCGGACCCGGGCCGGTCGCTGCAGACCACGACGGCCGACGACCTGATCGCTTTTCTCCGGGGCGGCGCCGACCTCGGCGTCTACCGCGAAGCGAGGCGGGCTTTCCAGGAGCCCGTCGCCCGCACGCCCCGGGACTGACGGACGGAGGAGGCGGCGGATGGCCCAGCTCTATTTCCGATACTCGACGATGAACGCCGGCAAATCCACCGAGATCCTGAAGATCGCCCACAACTATGAGGAGCAGAACAAGCATGTCCTTCTCTTCACCCCGGCCATCGACGACCGCTACGGCCGCGGCCAGATCACCTCGCGGATGGGCCTCAGCCGCGACGCGATCATCATCGAGGACGGCACCGACATGCTCGGCCTGGCCCGGGAGGCGCACCCGGACTGCGTCCTCGTCGACGAAGGCCAGTTCCTCTCCCGCCGGCAGGTGATCGCCCTGACCCGCATCGTCGACGAGCTCGACATCCCGGTGATCGTCTACGGCCTGAAGAACGACTACCGGAACCGCCTCTTCAGCGGCAGCGAGGCGCTGCTCCTCCTTGCCGACAAGATCGAGGAGGTCAAGGCCGTCTGCTGGCACTGCTCGAAGAAGGCGACGATGCTGCTCAAGCTCAAGGACGGCAGCCCGGTCGGCGACGGACCCCAGATCGAGATCGGGGGGAACGACAAGTACATCTCGGTCTGCCGGAAGTGCTACGGCAAGAAGCTCGAGATCAAGTGAGGACCGCGGCGCCCCCTTCCCGCTTTTGACTCGCGGCGGACCCTGTGTTAATTGTTTGAGGCTATGCCCTGGACCGAGTTCCGCCGCGTCTTCCTGATCGTCCTGGATTCCGTCGGCGCCGGGAGCCTGCCCGACGCCGCCGCGTACGGGGACGAGGGCGCCAACACCCTGGTCCATATCGCCGAACGGCGAGGCGGGCTGCGCCTTCCCAACCTGGCCGGTCTCGGCTTGGGAAATATCGCTCCCATCCGGGGGGTGGCCGCCGCGCAAGCGCCCCTGGCCTCGTGGGGCCGGATGGCGGAGCGGGCCCGGGGGAAAGACACCCTGGCCGGGCACTGGGAGATGATGGGCCTCATCCTCGAGAAGCCGTTCTCCCTCTTCCCCGCCGGTTTCCCTCCGGATCTCATCGCCGAGTTCAAGCGGCGGACCGGCGTCTCCGGCATCCTGGGCAACAAGGCCGCCTCCGGGACCGAGATCATCGCCGAGCTCGGGCGCCGAGCACGTGCGCACCGGCTTCCCCATCGTCTACACCTCCGCCGACAGCGTCTTCCAGATCGCCGCCCACGAGGAGGTCATCCCGCTCGGAGCAGCTCTACGAGATGTGCCGCGCGGCGCGCGAGCCTGCTTACGGGCGACCATGGCGGATCGGCCGGGTGATCGCCCGGCCGTTCGCCGGCGTACCCGGCACATTACGCCGCACGCGAACCGCCGCAGACTTCGGCCTGCCGCCACCGGGGACGACGCTGCTGGACCTGCTCGCCGAGGCCGGGCGCGACAGTCATCGGCATCGGCAAGATCGGCGATATCTTCGCCGGTCAGGGGATCAGCCGCTCGCGGCCGAGCCACGGGAATGCCGAGGGCATGCTCTTCATCGCCGAAGAGGCCGCGGGCGCCGGAGAGGGGCTCGTCTTCGCCAACCTGGTCGATTTCGACATGCTCTACGGCCATCGCAACGACGTCGACGGCTACGCGGCCGCCCTGGAAGCGTTCGACCGCGAGCTCGGCCCGCTCGTCGCCCGGCTTCGGCCCGGCGACCTTCTGATCGTCACGGCCGACCACGGCTGCGATCCCGCCTTTCCGGGAACGGACCACACAAGGGAGTACGTGCCCCTCCTGGTGTACGGCCCGGGCTTGGCGGGGCGCCCTCTCGGAACGCGGGAGACGTTCGCCGACGTCGGCGCGTCTGTCCTGGACGCGTTCGGCCTGGCGCCCGAGTACCCCGGGCGGAGCTTCGTGGCCGAAATCCGATCCTACTCAGTGATGCGTCTCGGAAATAAATTGCCTAATTGACAAATGAAGAAGACGCATCACATCCGGGGGAGCTTGAGGGGGGATGGATTGATCCCCCCTCAGGGGGTCAGCGGAGCGGAGCGAAGCGCCGAGGGGGGGAGCTTGACTCCCCCTGGAAGTGTCCCGTCTCCGAGGAAGATAAACGTAAGGAACTCATGAGACGGGACACTTGGCTGAGGAGGCGTCATGGATCTATATGAGCGCATCGCGGAAGCGGCGGAAACCATCGGAAAGACGTGCCCTCTGACTCCGCGGGTCGGAGTGGTCCTGGGCTCCGGGCTGGGAGAGTTCGCCGACGCCGTCGCGGACGCCGCCGTCGTCCCGTACGCGGACATCCCCCATTTCAAGGCCGCGAGCGTCTCCGGCCACGCCGGCCGGCTGGTCCTCGGCCGGATCGGCTCCGTTCCCGTCGCGGTCATGAAGGGGAGGATCCACTATTATGAGGGCCACGACATCAGCGAAGTGGTCTTCCCGATCCGGGTGCTGGCTAAGCTGGGCGTTCAGAGCCTCCTGCTGACCAACGCCGCCGGCGCCCTGACCCGGGATCTCCAGCCCGGGGACCTGATGATCATCCGCGATCACATCAACCTGATGGGCGTCAACCCCTTGCGCGGCCCGAACGATGGCCGGCTGGGGCCCCGTTTCCCCGACATGAGCGCCGTCTACGATCCGGACTTTCAGGAAATCATCGCTGCGGCTCTCGAGGAGATCGGCCGGCCGGCCCGTCGCGGGGTTTACCTGGCCCTGAGCGGGCCGTCGTATGAAACCCCGGCCGAGATCCGGATGTGCGCCGCCCTGGGCACGGACGCGCTGGGGATGTCCACGGTGCCCGAGGCCATCGCGGCCCGCCATATGGGAGTGCGCGTGGCGGGTATCTCCTGCATCACGAACCTGGCCGCCGGCTTATCGGAGCGGCCGCTCGACCACCGCGAGGTTATCGAGACGGGGGAGAGGGTCAAGCACGACTTCATTCGCTTGCTGAAGCTGGTGATCCCCCGGATGGCCTGAACGCCCCATTACACCCGTCCGCGTTTTTAGGCGCGGACGAGTGCGGCGTAACCTGATCCCCAAGCAAGGCTTGGGGCCCCTGCCGCCGAAAAAAAGACCCCCTGGCCTTGCGGCCGGGGGTCCTTCGAAATCCGTTCTGCCGGGCGTCCCTTAATTGAACGTGTAGCGGACGCCAACCTGCATCTGCCACCGCGATCCGAGCTGGCTGAGAGAGAAGCGGTTCGGGCGGGCGGTCCAAATGATCTTCTGCTTGCCGGTCGTCGCGTCGACGCCGAAGTTGGAGCCCTGGAGCGCCCAGGGGATGTCGTTCAGGTTGCTGACGTACCAGGACTTGCTCCAGTCGGTGTTGATCAGGTTGAGCACGTTGACGATGTCGACGGTGAGCTGCAGGCGGTGGTCGTTCAGGCCGGGGATCGGGATGTCCTGGGCGACGCGGACGTCGAGCCCGTGCGTCCAGGGCGTGCGGCTGGCGTTGCGCGGAACGATCTTGCCGCGGTTGTCGGCCAGGCCCGGGATCGCCGCTCGATGATAGTCGTTGAAGCTCGTTCCAGGCCGTGCCTGGTCGGCCAGGACCGCTGCCGTGTCGAGTCGACCAAGATGACCTCGCTCTGGCTGGCCGGCACGTAGACCAGGTCGTTGCCCGTGGCGGCGTCGCCGTTGGCGTCGAAGAAATTGTAGGTCGTGGAGTAGGGGCGGCCCGAGCGGCCGCCGTAGAACATGCCGATGCTGGTCGGGGCGTTCTTGAGGAAGTTGAAGCTGTAGGAGAAGGCGAGCGCCGATGCGGTGGCGGACGTCGTAGTTGGACCAGGTGAGCTCGGGATCGTTGACGTTGTAGCGGATCGGGTTGTAGCCGAAGTTGGAGGCGGCCTGCGAGGAGGTGCCGGAGTTGACGTCCTTGGCCTGGCCGTAGGTGTAGGTAGAAGTTGGCCCAGGAGTTCTTGTTGAAGTTCTTCTGGAGCTGGAAGGACAGGCTGTACTGGTAGCCCTTGGTCGTGTTGGTCAGGTAGATGACGTCGGTGATGAAGGCCGAGCCGGTGGCCTGGACGTCACGTCGCGGGCGTACATGATGCGGCCGCCCATGGCCGTCGACGCCGGTGTGGCGCAGGTTCAGGTTCTGGTAGAGGATCTCGTTGATGTTCTTGGAATAGATGAACTCCAGGGTGCCGATGATGCCCAAGGGCAGCTCATGGTCGACGGCCAGGTTGGTGCGCAGCACCTGCGGATAGGTGAAGTTCTTGTCGATGATGTCGACTTCGCTGATGCCCGATACCAGGCCGGGCCCGACTCGGGTTGGTTCAGCGGGTCGGCGACGAAGGTGAAGGCTGGGATTGTCAGATGTCAAGCCGGGTGAAGTCCATGCCGGTGTTGGAGAACTGGTTGGAGATCCAGACGTAGGGGGTGCGGCCGGAGAAGATGCCGACGCCGCCGCGGACCTGGGTCTTCTTGTCGTTGAAGACGTCCCAGTTGAAGCCGACGCGGGGCGAGAACAGCAGGTTGCCGGAGGCCGCCTGGTCGGTCTTGATGCCGTAGATCTGTTCGACCTTGGGGTTGGCCGTCGGCTTGTCGTTGATGATCGGCACGTCGAGGCGCAGGCCCAGGGTCAGGGCGAGGTTGGGCAGGACGGCCCAGTTGTCGCCGACGTAGCCGCCCAGCTGCATGACGCCGAACTTCGGCCCACCACTTCTCCTTGGGGTCGGCGGTGATGAAATCGTGGTAGTAGCGCGACGGCCTTGCCGTTCTCGAAGTCGTCAGGCTGTTGAATTCCCAGTAGCCGTAGTAGTTGCGGATGTAGAGGTTGGCGAAATTGAAGAATTCGTTGTGGGTGCCGATGGTGAAGGTGTGCTTGCCCTTGTACCAGGTCAGGTTGTCGGTGATTTCGAGGATGTCCTGGTTCAGGCCGTTGGCGCCCGAGTACTGCTCGGTGCCGGCCGTGAGGCGGTAGCCGCCGGCGACGGCGACGTTCACCTGGGGGAAGATGGTGTCGCCGGATGGCGCGGTTGTCGCGGATGGTCGTGTAGTTCAAGGTCAGTTCGTTGAACAGGTTGTTGCCCAGGGTGCTGTTGAGCTGGGCGACGGTGGAGTTGGTTTTGTTGGTCAGCTGGTAATAGACGTCAGCGAAGGGGAAAACCGAGCTGGAGGCCTTGGACGGGTTATTGTCCTGGCGCCGGAAACGTAGTTGTGGCGCAGGGTCAGGCGGTGCTTGTCGCTGATGTTGTAGTCCAGGCGCACGAAGATCTTGGCGTTGTCCGAAGTCAGGCTCCTTGTAGCCGGTCGCCGTAGCCGCCGGGGTCGTAGCCGTACTTGTTCTTCAGGATGCTGACGAAGCGGTCGGCGTCGGCCTTGGTGATGCTGGCTGCCGCCGAAGTCGTTGGAGGCGCCGCTGTCGTCGATGACGTAGGTGTCGGCGAGTTCTGCGGTCGCCGATCTCGCCGCTGACGAAGAAGAAAAGCTTGTCCTTGATGACCGGGCCGCCGACGCGGAAGCCGTACTGGGCTTCGCTGAAAGTCGCCGTATTTGTAGTCTGTCGGGTCCCTTGCCCACGAAATCCTGGTTGCGGCCGAAATAATAGGCCGAACCGGAGAACAGTTGGTGCCGCTGCGGGTGATGGCGTTCAGGCTGCTGCCGGTGAAGCCGCCCTGGCGGACGTCGTAGGGGGCGATGACCAGCTGGAACTCCTGGACGGCGTCGAGCGAGATCGGCGCGGCCAGACCGGGCGTGCCGCTGCCGCACAGGCCGAACAGGTCGTTGTTCACGGCGCCGTCGATCTGGATGTTGTTGTACTTGTTGCTTCTGCCGACGGCCGAGAAGGCGCCGCTCGCCGCGCGGAGTCGACCTGGGGAGCCAGGCGGGCGAAGTCGTCGAACGAACGGCCGATCGACGGCATGCTTTCGATGAGGCCGGTCGACACGTTCTGGGCGGCGCCGGTGCGGGACTCGGAGATGACCGGATTGGAGGCGATGACCGTGACCCCGACGTCGATCCGCTCCTGGCTGAGGTTGAACTTGAGGCTGCGGTTCTCGCCCAGCTTGACGCTGATGTCCGTCATCGTTTCCGAGGCGAACCCGGTCAGCGAAGCGGTGACGGAATAAGGGCCGCCGACGCGGACGGCGTACAAGTCGAACTTACCGTCCTCGCGGGCGACGGTTTCGAAGACCGATCCGGTAGGAAGGTGGACGGCTTTGACCGCGGCGCCGGGGAGCGCCTTGCCCTCGTTGTCGAGGACGGAGCCGGAGAAGGCGGCGCTGGTCACGCCTTGGGCCAGCATCAGGCCCGGAAGGATGAGAAGAGCTAGGAAGATAGCGAAAAACGAGCGTTTCATGTAGTTTGGTCCTCCGTGTTGAATCAGGGATAGGCCGAAATCATAGTCAATTGGGGGGCGAAAATCAACCTCGAAATCAAATATTTTTTTCCCCGTTTTGCCTCCTCCGGAGGGTTATGTTAACATGCCGCCATGCGGAGGAAGCCGCTGATCATCGGGGTCGCCGGGGGGACGGCCTCGGGCAAGACGACCATCGCCGACGCGATCATGGATTCGATCAACCATCCCCAGATGGTCGTCATCCAGCACGACGCTTA
This sequence comes from Candidatus Aminicenantota bacterium, assembly GCA_963848835.1. Taxonomy (GTDB): domain Bacteria; phylum Acidobacteriota; class Aminicenantia; order Aminicenantales; family UBA4085; genus CAWKFB01. The sequence continues at coordinate 76,760 of CAWKFB010000012.1, forward strand.
CTATAAGGATGTCAGCCACTTACCGCTCGCGGAGCGGGCCCGGATCAACTTCGACCACCCCGACGCCCTGGAAACCGGCCTGATGGTCCGGCACCTCCACGAGCTCATCGCCGGCCGATCGATCGAGATGCCGGTCTACGATTTCTCGACTCACACCCGCCTGGCCAAGGGGATCGTCAAGAAGCCGGCCAAGGTGATCATCATCGAGGGCATCCTGATCTTCTGCGAAAAGGCCCTCCGCGACCTGATGGACGTCAAGATCTTCGTCGACACCGACGCCGACCTGCGCTTCATCCGCCGGCTGAAGCGCGACCTCCAGGAGCGCCAGCGGAGCCTCGAATCCGTGATCGGACAGTACCTCGGGACGGTCCGGCCGATGCACATCTCCTTCGTCGAGCCGAGCCGCAAGTACGCCGACATCATCATTCCCGAGGGCCACAACCCCGTCTCCACGAGCATGGTCGTGACCATGATCCGACAGAGCCTGCGTAAGGGGAGCCCGGATGAAGCTTGAGGCCGGCGAGGAGACCGCCCGTGCTTGAGAAGCGGTACATCCGGGCGGAGGACCTGCTCGATGATTCCTTCCGGCTCGGGCTCAAGGTCCTGAAGAGCGGCTTCAAGCCCGATTTCATCGTCGGCATCTGGCGCGGCGGCACGCCCGTCGGCATCGCGGTCCAGGAGCTCTTCGAGCACTACGGCCTCGCCACCGACCACATCGCCATCCGCACCTCCTCCTACGAGGGCATCGAGAAGCGGGGGAAGCACATCCGGGTCCACGGCCTCAACTACATCGTCGAGAAGGCCGACGCGGACCACTGCCTCCTCATCGTCGACGACGTCTACGACACCGGCCTGAGCATCGAAGCCGTCATCGAGTCCTTGAAGCGCCTCTCGCGGCTCAACACCCCTCGCGACATCCGCGTCGCCACCGTCTTCTTCAAGCCCGGGAACAACCGGACCGCGCGCCGGCCCGACTATTTCATCCACGCGACGGAAAGCTGGCTCGTCTTCCCCCATGAGCTGAAGGGGCTCACCCCGGAGGAGATCGCCCTCCACAAGCCCGAGATCGCCCGGATCATCGGGGAGAGCGAGGCTCCGTGATCATCACCCGGGAGTTCGTCGAGCGGATCCCCAAGACCGACCTCCACCTCCACTTGGACGGATCGCTCCGCCTCTCGACCCTGATCGAGCTGGCCGACGCCCAAGGCGTCGCGCTTCCGGCCCATGACGAGGCCGGATTGCGGCGCCTGGTCTTCAAGAGCAAGTATTCCTGCCTGACCGACTATCTGAAGGGATTCGCCTATACCACGGCCGTCCTCCAGACCGCCGCGGCCCTGGAGAGGACGGGCTACGAGCTCGCCCAGGACAACCAGGCCGAAGGGGTGCGCTACATCGAGGTCCGCTTCGCCCCGCAGCTCCACCAGAACTCCAGGCTGACCTGCATCGAGGCTATGGCCGCCCTCAACTGCGGCCTGGCCCGGGCCAAGGAGGAGTTCAACGGCCGGGCGGAGGTGCGGAGCGGGGCCGAGCCGCCCTTCGAATACGGCATTATCGCCTGCGCCATGCGGATGTTCGACTTCGGCTTCTCCCAGTACTTCGACGCCCTCCTCCAGGTTCACGCCCATTCCGAGCGCAAGGGCATCTTCTCCCTGGCCTCGCAGGAGCTCGTCCGGGCGGCCGTGGAGGCCAAGACGAAGCTCAAGCTGCCCATCGTCGGGTTCGACCTCGCCGGGGCCGAGGCCGGGTTCCCGGCCGAGGACCATGCCCCGTCCTACGCCCTGGCCCACAAGAACTTCCTGAAGAAGACCGTCCACGCCGGCGAGGCCTACGGGCCGGAGAGCATCTTCCAGGCCATCACCGACCTCCACGCCGACCGTCTCGGCCACGCCACGCACCTCTTCGACGCCCGGATGATCAAGAGCCCGGAGATCAAGGACCGGAAGGCGTACGTCGCGAACCTCGTCCAGTACATCGCCGACCGGCGGATCACGATCGAGGTCTGCCTGACCTCGAACATGCAGACGAACCCGGCCATCCGGCGACCTCTCCCAGCACTCCTTCCGGCTCATGCGCAAGGCCAAGCTCTCGGTGACGTTCTGCACGGACAACCGGACCGTCTCGCGCACCACGGTCACCGACGAGATCCTCAAGGCCGTCCGGGCCTTCCGCATCACCCCGTCCGAGCTCAAGAACTTCATCATCTACGGCTTCAAGCGCAGCTTCTTCCCCGGGACCTACATCAAGAAGAGGGAATATGCCCGCCAGGTCATCGACTACTACGAGAAGATCGAGCGGCATTACGTTCGGGCGCAGGGCAGGTGACCGATGAACGCGACATCGATCTGGCGAGGGATCCTGGGCCTGATCCTGATCCTGGGCATCGCCTTTCTCTTCTCCAATAACCGCCGGCGGATCAGCTGGCGGCTTGTGGGGACCGGCGTCGGGCTTCAGCTGGTCTTTGCCGTCTTCATCCTTTACAGTGACACGCTTAAGGCGTGGTTCGCCCCGCTCGGCTGGCCGAAAGCCCTCGTGGCCTGGCTAGGCGGGGCCGTGGTCAGCCTGCTGAACTTCACCGCGGAGGGCTCCAAGTTCGTCTTCGGCCGGCTGGCCGTGAACTCGGGCCCCGACAGCCTGGGCGTCTATTTCGCCTTCCAGGTCCTGCCGACGATCATCTTCGTCGCCACCCTGACCTCGGTCTTCTACTACCTCGGGATCCTCCAGGCGATCGTCAGGGGCATGGCCTGGTTCATGGCCAAGCTCATGGGCACGAGCGGGGCCGAGTCGCTGTCCAATACGGCGAACATCTTCGTCGGCCAGACCGAAGCGCCGCTCCTGATCAAGCCTTATATCGGGGCCATGACCAATTCGGAGATCCTGACCATCATGGTCGGGGGCATGGCCACCATCGCCGGCGGGGTCATGGCCGCGTACATTCAGATGCTCGGCCAGGCCCTGGCCGAGGTGCAGAAGATCCCGCTTGCCGAAGCCCAGATCCGCTTCGCCGTCCAGCTCCTCGCGGCCAGCGTCATGGCCGCCCCCGCGTCCCTTGTCATCTCCAAGATCCTCTTCCCGGAGACCGGCTCGCCCGTGACGAAAGGCACCGTCAGGCTCAAAGTTGAGAAGAACGCCTCCAACGTCATCGAGGCCGCGGCCAAGGGCGCCGGCGACGGACTGGGCCTGGCCCTGAACGTGGGAGCCATGCTCCTGGCCTTCATCGCCCTCATCGCCATGGTCAACTATCTGTTCATCGGCCTGGGCGATCTGCTGAAAGTCAACGCCTCGCTCCGGGCCCAGTTCGGCCAGCCCCTCTCCCTCCAGCTTGTCTTCGGGGTGATCCTCCGCTACCTGGCCATCGGGATCGGCGTCCCCTCCGCGGACGCGTTCCACTTCGGAAGCCTCCTCGGGACCAAGGTCGTCCTGAACGAGTTCGTGGCCTATGTCGACATGGTCGGGCTGATCAAGCAGGGCGTCCTCAGCGCCAAGGGCATCACCATGGCCACCTACGCCTTGTGCGGCTTTGCTAACTTCTCCTCGATCGCGATCCAGATCGGGGGGATCTCTCCGATGGCCCCGCACCGCTGTAAGGACATCGCCGGCCTCGGGCTGAAGGCGGTCCTGGGAGGCACGCTGGCGACGCTGATGACGGCCACCCTGGCCGGGCTCCTGCTCGGGTAGCGCTCCCCGATTTATTTTTCCCAGCGGGCCCGGAAGCACTTGAGGACTTTGTACCCGTCCTCGTCCTCGACGAAAAAATAAGCTTTCCCGTCCCGCCAGAGCCGGATCTGATGGACGATGGGGACCTTCGCGATGTAACGACCGTCGGCGTCGAAGACGTCCCAATAGAATTCTTTTTTTACCCGGCCCTTTTCGTATGTCTGAACCAGGAGGCGCCCCTCCTCGGTCAGGACGAAATCCCCGTAGGCGGGATAAGCGTCCGGGAATTGGATCATGTCTTTGACGTTGATGCCGGAGCCGCCGACGTTCGGAATGAGCTTCAGCATCTCGGCTTTGTCCTCATTTGAAATGGCCACCGGATCGTATTCGCGCCCAATCGTTTTGAGGAGCTTGCCGTCGAGCGAGAGGACCTTGATCTCGTAGCCTTTGGAGCTGCCGAAAAGCATGCGCCCCCGGCCATCCAGGGCGTAGAGGAGGGACATCGCCGTAAAGGGGTTGATCTTCGCCTGCAAGGAGGCCGTGAATTCGATGGCAGCCAGCTTGATCTTCGGGTTGAGGTCCCGGTCGTAGGTCTTGACCTCCATGGATATTTTGCCGCCCTCGCCCACGCCCATGGAATGGGCGACGATCAGGCCTTTCCCGTCCATTTTGATCCCGGCGAGTCCCAGGGATGTGCCCGTGGAGAGGTGGCGGAGGAATTTTCCGTCAAGGTCGAAAAAGGTCAGGCGCTGATTGAGGGCGTCCTCGACGAGGATCTTCGCTCTCCGGGGTGATGAGGAGGCCGACGGGCTGGTTCATCTCCCCCGGACCCTGGCCTTTCTTGCCGAACGCCCGGAGGAATTTCCCCCCGGCATCGAAGACCTTGACCCGGTTATCCTTCATATCGAGGACATAGGCCGTGCCGTTCTTGAGGACGTCGATCGCGACGGCCTCGGCGAACGCTTCCTCGGGGGAATCGCCGGCGCCGGCCGTATAGATCTCCTCGAGGACGAGCTTGGTCGCCGCGCCCTTGGGCGGATCGGGTTTCTTGCCGTTCCTGACGACCGTGACGCCGCCGACGGTCTTGACCGTCATCTGCCCGAGCGCCGTTCGGACACAGAGCCCGGCCCAAAGAAGGATCAGGACCGCGAGTGGCTTCGTGATTTTCGTCATCGCCACCCTCCTCAGGTCCATTATACGCCTTGCGACCCCAGGTCTAAGACAACAGCAGGAAGGGAAGCTCCCGGATGTCGGCGATGATGAAGGCCGGAGAATGGCCGGCCGGGACGGCCGCGCCGCCGGGATTGAACCAGCAGAAATCCATCCCGGCGTTTTGCGCCGCAGCCATATCGGATGTGACGCTGTCGCCGACAAAGAGGACGTCGGCCGCTTCGACGCCGACCTCTCGAAGGGCCGGGGCGAAGATCCGAGGATCGGGCTTGGCGATCCCCACTTCCTCGGAAATGATCACGGACCGGAAATAACGGGTGATGGGCGAAGCGCCGAACCTCCGCCGCTGGACCGAGGCGATGCCGTTGGTGACGAGGGCCAAGGGGTATTTCCGGGCCAGCGTCCGAATGGTCGCCAGGGCTCCCGAATAGAGGTGCGGCTGCCGGGACAGCGCCTCGAGATAGAAGGTGCTCATCCGATCCAAGGGCAGGTCCGGAAGAGCGAATTCGGCGGCGACCCGGCGGAAACGCTCGACGCGCAAAGCGGCCTGGTCGGTTTCGCCCCGCTCGAAGGCCTGCCACAACGCCAGGTTGTGACGGCGGTAGGATTCGACGAACACGGGCAGGCCGATCCGGATGTCGAATGCGCCTAGGCAGGCCCGCATCGCCGCCCGCTCCGCCTTGGGGTAATCGAAAAGGGTGTCGTCGGCGTCGAAGAAAACGCTTTTGTACTTCGCGCTCATGTCCCGTCGCACGGCCAGGGGTGGACGCCGTCCCTGTCCACAAGGTGGAGGATCATCTTCGGCGCCGCGGCCGGGTCCGGGCCGATACGGATGGCCCGCGCCAGGCGCTCGAGGACCGCCGGCAGTTGATCGGGGCGTTCGCTGTGGACCGTGACGAGAGTCTGGCCCTTCCCGACCTTGTCGCCGACCTTGGCCCGGAAGACGAACCCGCTTCCGTAGCCGACGGGGTCCTCTTTCCGCCGCCGGCCCGCGCCGGTATCGATGGCCGCCATACCGACGGCAAAGGCGTCGATCGCTTGGATGTACCCCGACGCGGGGGAGGCAAGGTCGACCACCTCCTCCGCCGCGGGCATGAGGGAATAAACATCGCAGACGCGCGCATCGCCGCCCTGGGCGGCGATGAAGCGCCGGAAGACCTCGAGGGCCCGGCCCGAAGCGATCGCTTCGCGGAAGAGATTACGCCCTTCATCGCAGGAGATGTTCCGTCCGGCGGCCCGCAGCATGCAGAGGCCGAGCGCCGTCGAAACCTCCATGATGTCCGCCGGCCCCCGGCCTTTCAGGGCTTCAATGGACTCGATGATCTCCAGGCCGTTTCCGACGGCCCGGCCGAGGGGCTGGCTCATATCGGAGATGATGCCCACCGTCGGACGGCCGGCTTTTTCCCCGAGCTCGACCATCGCTTGGCACAGACGCAAGGAGTCCGGCTCGTTCTCGATGCAAGCGCCGTTTCCGGTCTTGACGTCGAGGACGATGCCGTCCGTGCCCAGGGCCAGCTTCTTGCTCATGATCGAGGAGGCGATGAGCGGAATGCTCCCGACCGTGGCCGTCGCATCGCGCAGGGCGTAGAGCTTCTTGTCGGCCGGCACGATCCCTTCGGTCTGGCCGCAGATGGCCATCCCGGTCGCGGCCAGGACCTCGCGGAATCTCTCCGGCGAGAGGAAGACGTTCATGCCCGGGATGGCTTCGAGCTTATCGAGGGTCCCGCCGGTATGACCCAGGCCGCGGCCGGAGAGCATCGGGACGCGGACGCCGCAGGCGGCGACGAGCGGCGCGACGACGAAGCTGATCTTGTCGCCGACGCCTCCGGTGCTGTGCTTGTCGATCTTCGGGCCGGGCACGGCGTCGAGGGGGATGCGATCTCCGGAAGCGAGCATGCTCGCGGTGAGGTCGGCGAGCTCCCGCCCGCTCAAACCGCGGAGATAGACGGCCATCAGCCAGGCCGCGATTTGATAATCCGGGAGGTCCCCCGGGCGCTCCCGGAGACGACGTAATCGATCTCCTCCCGATCGAGCTCCAAGCCGTCGCGCTTCCTGGAGATGATCTCGTACATTCCGCCCGGGGCCATGTCATCCGCCTCCGGCGGGGGAGAAGAGAGCCAGCTCGTCGCCGGCCCGGACCCGTGTCTCGAGCCCTTGACGCAGGCGGATGTTCTCTCCGTTGACCAGGATGATGGTCCCGTCGAGGAGTCCGCGGCGGCTATCGAGCAGCTCATCGAGAAAGGCATGCCCGGCTTTTTCTTCGGCCAGGCGGAGGGCGTTCCAAACGGTCAGATCGTCCGCGGCGATCTCCAGGGCGGCGGTCCGGACGCGCGGGCGCAGCAGCCCGAAAAACTTGACCGAGATGTTCCCCGCCACTCAGAGCCCCAGGTCCGCCAGGGTGCGAGGCAGCGGCACGCCGCCGCGGTCCCAACCGCGGATCGCGTAGAATGCGTCGAGCATACCGTCGAGCTCGACCCGGCGATGGCGTGAGGATCCGGTTTGGAGCTCCTCTTCGCGGAAGCGCGGCGGCAGGGTATCGTCGGCCCGCCCGAAGCCGGCCCGGTTGTTGTACAGGCGCTCCAGGGTGTAGATGCGGCGGCCGATCGTCATCAGCTCCTCGTCGCTCCAATCCAGGCCGGTGACCGTGCGCAGCATCTCGGTCAGGGTGGAGATGCCCATGGCGAACTGGAGGAAGCGGCAGAGGACGGCCGAATCCACGACGGCCGAGACGTCCTGGAAGAGGGCCACGAGCTCGGCTTTTCCCGCCGTCGTGAAGCGGTCGAGGAAGACCGGATGGCCGAGGATCTCGGGGGCGATCATGTAAGCCCGCATGTGGCAGCCGCCCCGGTTCGAGGTGGCGTACGATAGGGCCATGCCCTGGGCCCCGCGCGGGTCGTAGGCGGGGATCTCCAGGCCCTTGACCTGCATGGCCAGCTCGGGCCGGCCGTATTTCGCCGCCAGACGCTTCGAGCCCAGGGCGAGCTCCGCCCCGATCCCGCGGCGGTAGGCCGTGTCCGTCACCCAGCCGAGGAGCTTCGCCGCCTCGCCCCAGCGCAGGCTCTCTTTCCAGGCGCCAACTTCACTGAGCTCCATGGCGCAGCCGAGCGTGCTTCCCATGGTGATGGTGTCGAGCCCCAGCTCGTTGCAGGCGTAGTTGGCTTCGGTGATGGCGACGAGGTCGCTCACGCCCAGGTGCGCTCCGAAGGCCCAAACCGTCTCGTACTCCGGGCCTTCGCCCCGCTTCTCTTTCGTCCGGGTCGTCCGGCCGCAGCCGATCGGGCATTTGAAGCAGGCGCTCGCCCGCTCGAGGAGGGTCTCGGCGATCTTCTCCCCGCTCGTGCCTTCGGCGTCGTTGAACACGCCGCGACGGAAGTTCTCGGTCGGGAACATGCCGTGGGCGTTAATGATGTTGACGAGGACGGAGGTGCCCAGGACCTGGAGCGATTTCCCCGTGACGGGGTTCTTGTCGATGATGCGGTCGAGGCGGGTGGTCAAGGCCTTGTATCCCTCGGGATCGGCGATGGCGACGGGACGGTTTCCGGAGGCGGCGATTGCCTTCAGGTTCTTGCTCCCCATGACCGCGCCCATCCCGCCCCGGCCAGCGGCCCGGTCCTTGTCGTTCATAATGGAGGCGAAAAGGACCTGGTTCTCTCCGGCCGGACCGATACAGGCGACCGAGGGTTTGGTACCCAATTCCGCCTGGATCGCCTTCTGCGTCCGTTGCGTGTCGAGACCCCAGAGCGCGGCGGCATCGCGGACCTCGACCTCCCCGTCATGAACGGAGATGTAGACGGGGGCCGCGGCCCGGCCGCGGACGATCAACCCGTCGATCCCGGCGGCCTTGAGGGCAGCCCCGAAGCTGCCGCCCGAGCTCGAGTCGCAGATCGTTCCGGTCAGGGGCGAGCGCGAGATGACCTGGTAGCGGCCCGAGGTCATCAGCGTCCCGGTCAGCGGCCCGGTCATGAAGATCAAGGGATTGTCGGGGGCCATCGGGTCCATGGGCGCCGGGCAGGCGTCCATGTACAGCTTGACGCCCAGTCCGCGGCCGCCGAGGAAGCGGCGCAGGTTCGTTTCGCCGGCGGCGACGGTCTCGGTTTTACCCGTTCCCAGGTCGAGCGAAACGATCTTTCCCATCCAGCCGTTCATGTGGTCCCTTATTCGTAGAACCTGTTGTATTTTTCCTGGTGCGGGCAGGCGAGGCACTTCTTTTTATAGTAGGCATACACGGCCTTGGGCTGCTTGTCGATGCTGGCGAAGCGCGAGGGGCAGATGTGGCAGGGGATCTCCTCCTCGAGCCAGGCGGCCGGGGCGAATTTGTAGAGGGACAGCCCCTCGACCACGGAGATGCTCGCGCTCATCCCCAGGCGCGAGGCGCCGGCCTGGATCAAGCGCCAGGCGTCCTTGAAATTGCGGATCCCGCCCGCCGCCTTGACCCCGATGTCCGGCCCGACGGTCTGGCGCATGAGACGGACGTGCGGCGGGAACGCCCCGAAGGCTCCGAATCCCGTCGATGTCTTCACGAAACCGGCCCCGGCTTCGACGGACAGCTTGCAGCCCGTGACGATCTCCTCGTCGGTCAGGAAGCAGGTTTCCAGGATCACCTTGACCAAAGCGGGACGGCTTGCTTCGACGACGGCGCGGATGTCCTCCCGGACGAAGTCGAGCCTCTTGTCGCGGAGAGCGCCGACATGGACCACCATATCGATCTCCGAGGCGCCGTTCCGGACGGCATCGGACGCTTCATAGGCCTTGGCTTTGCTCGTCCCGGCCCCGAGCGGGAAGCCGACGACGGTGCAGACCAGGACGCCGCTCCCCTCGAGCCGCTCCTTGGCGAAGCGGGTATAGGAACCGTTGATGCAGACGGTGTAGAAGCCGAACGCGCGCGCTTCGTCGCACAGGTTGGCGATCTTCTTTTCCCCGGAATGGGCGCTGAGCTCGGTGTGGTCGATCATCTTGACCAGCGCGTCCCTGTCCAGGTCGATCATGGCGCTCAGGATTTTTCGAGATGAAAGACGAACGGCACGCAGCTCGCCGACCGTGGCGTCCCGGCTGACGCCCGAGCGGTCGCACATGTGGACGACGGCCGAGGCCGGGGCGAACTCGGCCATGACCTGCCGGCAGGCGCCGCAGGGCGGGAGGAACTCCTCAGTGACGCCGATGACCAGGACTTCCCGGATCTCCCGGACTCCGGCCGCGACCATGGCGAAGATGGCGTTGCGCTCGGCGCAGCAGGTCAGACCCAAGGATGAGTTTTCGACGTTGCAGCCGCTGTAGATCCGGCCGTCGGAGCCTAGGACGGCCGCGCCGACGGGGAATTTCGAGTAGGGGGCATAGGCATGGTCCCGAGCCTGCCGGGCGGCGGCCAGCAGATCTTCTTTGCGATCGGCCATCGTTCTTTCTCTCCCAAGGGGAGGGTTGGAGGCCATTGTAGATAGCCGGCCGTAATAAATCAAGAGAACGCCCCGGGCCCCCGCCGTCCTTGACTTCATTGGACACGGCATCTATGCTTGTCCCGGAGGCGAAAGGCGCCTCACCCCTGATGAGAAAAAGCAGAGAATTCCTGACCGAAGCCCAGTTCCAGGCCGAGCTCGAGACGTGCGCATTCTGCCGGGAAAAGCCCTGCCGGGAGGCCTGTCCGGCCGACGTCTCTCCGGCCGATTTCATCATGGCCGCGCGCGTCGGCGCCCCTTCCGATATCCGGCGGTCGGCGGCTCTGATCATGGCCGCCAACCCCCTCGGCGGGGTCTGCGGCGTCCTCTGTCCCGACAAATACTGTGTCCGGGCCTGCGCCAAGGCGGACGTCGACCGGCCGGTCCGCATCCCTGCCGTTCAGGCGGAGATCATCCGCCGCGCCGGGAAGCTTCGCGTCATGCCGGATTTCGCGCCGGCGCCCGACCCGGGCCTCCGCGCCGCCGTCGTCGGGGCGGGACCGGCCGGACTGGCCGCGGCCTCCCTTCTCGCCCAGAACGGATGGACCATCGAGGTCTTCGAGCGCGATTCACGCGCCGGAGGTGTCGTCAACCTCATCCCGGATTTCCGCTTCGGCAAAGACGTTTTGCGCTCGGACATCCGTTTCCTCTCCCGTCTGGGGCGCATCCGGTTCCGCCTGGGCGATCCGGTGGACGATCCGGCCTCTCTGCTGGCGCGGGGATTCGCGGCCGTCGTCGTCGCCACGGGCCTGGACCGGCCGCATCGCCTGGGAATCCCGGGCGAAGATCTGGCTCAGGATTGGATCCGCTTCTTATCCCTGCCCCAGCGGCGCAGCCTTGCCGGCCGCCGGGTTGCGGTGATCGGAGGCGGCGCCGTCGCCGCCGATTGCGCCGAGACGGCCGCCCGGGCGGGCGCCTCGGTCGAGCTCATCTGCCTCGAAACCCCGGGGGAGATGCCTCTGACGGCGGAGGAGCGGGACGGGTTGCTCGCCGCGGGCGCTTCTGATCGCGGGCCGCTCCGCCGTGACGTCGATCCGGGCCGCGGGAGGCCGAAAAACAGCGCGCATCCAGCCGATGCGCCTGCCGCGAGGCCTTTCGTTCAGCCCCAGCCGCGTCGTCCGCGATCGGGCCCAGCCGCCCTTTTCCAGGGTCTATGATGAGATCATCGTCGCCATCGGCGCCCGCTCCTCGCTCCAGGTTCGCGACGTGCCGGGTGTTTTCTATGCGGGCGATCTGGCCGAAGGGCCGGGCACGGTGGTTTCCGCCGTCGCTTCCGGAAAAAACGCCGCTCAACGCGCTCTCGACCGGATCGCCCGAAGCGCAGCCGCAAGCAGGCCCCGGGAAAGAGCCGGATCGTCCTGCCCGGCCTCAATCTCCGGCCGGTGCCGCTCGAAACCGATTTCTTCGGCCGGCCGATCCTCTCTCCTTTCCTTCTCTCGGCTTCGCCGGCCACCGACGGCCTCGACCAGATGCGGGCGGCCTACAAAGCCGGCTGGGCCGGCGGCGTCCTGAAGACGGCGTTCGACGGCGTCCCGATCCATATTCCCTCCGAATATATGTTCGTTCTCGGCCGCGGCACTTACGGAAACTGCGACAACGTATCCGGCCATGCCCTGGACCGGGTCTGCCGCGAGGTCGAGACGCTCCGCCGCGAGTTCCCAGACCGGCTGACTATCGCCTCGACAGGCGGGCCGGTCACGGGAAACGCCGAGTCCGACGCGGCCGTCTGGCGAGCCAATACGCGGAAGCTCGAGGCCGCGGGAGCCATGGCCATCGAATACAGCCTGTCCTGCCCCCAGGGCGGGGACGGAGCCAGAGGGGATATCGTCTCCCAGGACGCCGAGCTCACGGCCCGGATCGTGGACTGGGTTCTCTCCGGCGCTTCGCGGCCGGACGCGCCGAAGCTCTTCAAGCTGACCGGGGCCGTGACGGCCATCGGCCCGATCCTCGAGTCCGTCCGGGCCGTCTTCGACCGCTATCCGAAACATCGCGCCGGGGCAACGCTGGCCAATTCCTTCCCCGGCCTGGCCTTCCGGGCGGGGGAGAAGGCGGACTGGGACGAAGGAATCGTCATCGGACTCTCCGGCGAAGGCATCCTGCCCATCAGCTGCCTGACCCTGGCCAAGGCGGCCGGATTCGGCCGCCCGATCTCGGGAAACGGCGGGCCGATGAATTACCGCCAGGCGGCCGATTTCCTGGCTCTCGGGGCCGGAACGGTCCAGTTCGGCACGCTCGCGCTTCATTACGGCCTCGAGATCGTCGAAGACCTGCACGCCGGGCTGAGCGGACTCCTCGATTCGCTGGGCCTGAGCTCCGTCGCCGAATTGATCGGCCGGGCCCTGCCGCGGCCGGTCCGGGATTTCCCGGATCTCCCGGCGCTGAAGCGGATCTCCGCCGTGGAGCGCCGCCTCTGCGTCCATTGCGGCAACTGCGCCCGCTGCCCATATCTGGCGATCGAGCTCGACGGCCGCGGATATCCCCGGACCGATCCGGCCCGCTGCATCGGCTGCTCTCTCTGCGTCCAGCGCTGCTTCGCGGGGGCGCTCTCGATGCGGGAGCGGAGCGCGGCGGAGCGTAAGATCCTGAGGGAGGAATAATTGATTGATAAAAGCGAAGGCGCGGCACTCGTCCGCGATTTTGTGCGCGGCCGAGTGCGGCGGAAGCGGATCCAGACAAAGTCTGGGGCCCCAGCCGCCGGAGGCCTGAATGGCCGTCGATCCTCTGCTCATCGCCAACGGCCCGATTTTCACCGGCGGGGAGGATTTCGAGCTGCTCGAGGGGCATGGCCTGCTCCTCGAAAACGGCCGGATCGCCCGGATCGCGCCCGTCCGGGAGCTGTCCTCCGAGGGCGCGCGCCTGATTGACGCCCGGAGAAAGATCGTCCTCCCCGGCCTGATCAACGCCCACATGCACTTCTACAGCACCCTCGTCCGCGGCCTGGGCAAAGCCGCCCCGGCCCACGACTTCGACGAAGTGCTGCGCAACCTGTGGTGGCGGCTCGACCGAAAGCTCACCCTCGAAGATACCTACTACAGCGCCCTGATCATGATGCTGGCCGCCATTCGCCGCGGCACGACGACCCTGATCGACCACCACGCCAGCCCCGGGGCGATCCTCGGATCGCTCGAACGGATCGCCCGGGCGGGCATGGAAACCGGCTTGCGCATCGGCCTGGCTTACGAGATCTCGGACCGGGACGGCGGCGGGGCCGCCGAAGAGGGGCTGGCGGAGAACGCCGACGGAGTCCGTTTCTGCCGCGAGCGGGGCGGAGAGCATCTTCGGGGGCTCATCGGCCTGCACGCGTCCTTCACCCTGTCCGACTAAACCCTCGATCGCGCGGCGGCCCTGGCCGCGGAGCTCGGCGCGGGCTGCCATATCCATGTCGCCGAAGCCGAGAGCGACCAGGCGGACTGTCTGTCCCGGTACGGTCTCCGCGTCGTCGAGCGCCTGCGGAGGCGCGGCATCCTCGGCCCGAAGACGATCGCCGCCCATGCCGTGCATGTCGATAAGGGCGAGGTCGAAACGCTCGCCGGGACGGGCACCATGGTCGTCCACAATCCGCAATCCAACCTGAACAACGCCGTGGGCATCGCCGACATCACGGCGATGAAAGCCGCCGGGGTCCTGGTCGGGCTGGGCACGGACGCCATGACCGTGAACATGCTCGAGGAGCTGAGGGTCGCGGTCTGGGCTCAGCATTACGGGAGGAGTGATCCCGCCCAGGGTTTCATGGAAGCGACCGGCGCCTTGTTCGGGGGCAATCCCGCCATCGCCGAGCGCGTCTGGGGACTGCCTCTGGGCCGGATCCGCGAGGGGGCGCCCGCCGATGTGATCCTGATCGACTACGATCCGCCGACGCCTCTCGACGCCGGCTCGGCGCTCGGTCATCTCGTCTTCGGCGTTTCGCAGTCGACGGTCGACACCACGATCGTCGCCGGACGCGTCCTGATGGAAAACAAGGTCCTGAAGCTCGGGATCGACGAGGAGCGCGTGGCGGCCCGGAGCCGCGAGCTGGCGGCGGAGCTTTGGAAGCGCTTCTAGCGAGGAAGGCTTGTCCATGATCGATTATGCGGCGATTCTCGAGCGGGCCCGGGCGGGCGAGGGGGACCTCGTGGTTTTCCTTCTCGACCTGTTGGCCATCCCTTCTCTCTCCGGAAAAGAAGGGCCCGTCACCGCGCGCATCGCCGCCGAAATGGGCCGGCTCGGCTTCGACGACGCCCGCATCGACGGGCTGGGAAACGTCATCGGGCGCATCGGCGGCGGGCCGCGCGTCATCGCCTTCGACGCTCATGTGGACACCGTGGACGCGGGCGACCGGACCCAATGGTCCTTCGATCCGTTCGGGCCGCGCGTTTCCGACGGCAAGGTCTGGGGACGGGGGGCGGCCGACCAGAAGGCCGGGCTGGCCTGCATGGTCCACGCCGGACGCATCATCCGCGAGCTCGGCCTGGGACGCGATCTCACCCTGCTCTTCGTCGGCAGCGTCCAGGAAGAGGATTGCGAGGGGATGGCCTGGAAATATCTCGTCGAGGAGGAGCGGATCCGGCCCGAGCTCGTCGTGCTCACCGAGCCGACCGGCCTCGCCGTCTATCGCGGCCACCGGGGCCGTATGGAGGTCGAGGTCGAAATCCGGGGCCGAAGCTGCCACGGCTCCGCGCCCGAGCGCGGGGACAACGCGGCTTACAAAGCCGCCCGGATTGCCCTGGAGATCGAGGCCCTGAACGAGAGGCTGGCGGACGACGCCTTTCTCGGAAAAGGAACGGTCGCCGTGACGGAGATCGCCTCCGCTTCGCCCTCGCTCTGCGCCGTCCCCGATTCGGCCCGCCTCCACCTCGACCGCCGCCTGACCGCCGGCGAGACGAGGGAGAGCGCGATCGCCGAGGTGCGCGAAGCCGCGGGCCGGGCCGGATCCCCGGAGGCCGGGATTGTCGTGCCCGAGTACCGGACCCCATCACACAGAGGAAAGATCGTCCCTTACGATAAATATTTCCCCACCTGGACGCTCGAGGAGGGCTCTCCCTGGCTCGGAAAAGCGGCCGCCGCCTATGCCGCACTCTTCGGCCGGGGGCCGAAAATCGACAAGTGGACCTTCAGCACCAACGGCGTCGGCATCATGCCCGCGTACGGCATTCCGTGCCTCGGATTCGGCCCGGGCCGCGAGCCGCAAGCGCACGCCGTGGACGAGTTCTGCCCGGTCGCCGATCTGTCTCCGGCCGCGGCGTTCTATGCCGCTCTGGCGGCCCGGATTTCGGAGCGACGGCTGAGCCCGGACATGACCGAATTCCAATACCGCTGCAGCCGCTGCGGAAAGACGTATGCGCGGGACGAAGTCCGCTACCTGTGTCCCGATTGCGGCCGCGACTATGCGCCCGGGAATGCCGCTCCGCGGCGTCCTGGAGGTCGATCTCGACTACCACGCCGTCGCCCGCCGCTTCGAGCGCTCCCGGCCCGATTGGGACCTCTTCTCGGCCGTGGAGCGCGAATACTATCCCGTTTATCCGGCCGGCGGCACGCCTTTCGTCCCGGCCGTCCGGCTGGGCGAACGGCTGGGCCGGTCGAACCTCTGGATCAAGAACGACGGACTTCTGCCCAGCGGCTCGCTCAAAGACCGCGCTTCCTTCCTTGTCGTCGCCGAAGCGGCCCGGCTCGGCGAAAATATCGTCGTTACGGCTTCGACGGGCAATGCCGCGAGCTCCCTGGCCGCCGTTTGCGCCGCGGCGGGGCGCAAAGCCGTCATCTTCGTCCCCGAGTCGGCGCCCCGGGCCAAGCTTGTCCAGATGCTCATCTGTGGGGCGCGCGTCATCCCGGTGCGCGGCAGCTATGACGACGCGTTCCGGCTGTCCATGGAGTACACCCGCCGTTTCGAAGGTTTGAACCGCAACACGGCCTACCATCCCCTGACGATCGAAGGGAAAAAAACCGCCGGTCTGGAGATTTTCGCCCAGAACGGGATGTCCGTTCCCGATGTCCTCATCGTTCCGGTCGGAGACGGCGTCATCATCAGCGGAATCTACAAGGCCTTTCACGACTTGCGCGCCGCCGGGATCACGGACCGGCTGCCGCGCCTTGTGGCGGTGCAGGCGGAGTCTTCGGCGGCGATCCACGATTACATCGTCGGCGGCACATTCAGGCCGGCGCCGGCGCCCGCGACCGTCGCTGACTCGATCTCGGTCTCGGTCCCGAGCAATCCGGACCTGGCCCGCCGGGCCGTCCGGGAGAGCAGCGGCTTCTCACTCGCTGTCAGCGACGAGCTGATCCTGCGGGCCCAGGAGATGCTGGCCCGCGAGGCCGGCGTCTTCGCCGAGCCGGCCGCGGCGGCGCCGGCGGCGGCGCTGCTCACCGACGAAGCTCTGGACCGGATTTCCCCGGGCGAGCAAATCGTTCTCCTCATAACCGGACACGGTTTGAAAGATATCGAAGCCCCTCTCGCCCGCGTCCGGATCCCCGAAGCGATCCCGCCCGATCTCGACGCCCTGGCCGACGAGCCGGGCGGACCAAAGAGGGGAACCCATTGAAAAGCCTGAAGAGCCATAAATGAAGACTCTGATCCGGGGCGGGACGATTTATTCGGGCGGCGCGGCGTCGAGCGGCGATCTTTTGATCGAAGACGGCTCGATCGCGGCCGTCGGCGATCACAGTGACTTCCGCGAAGGGGCTGAGATCATCGACGCAAAGGGCTGCCACATCCTGCCGGGGCTCATCGATCTCCATGTCCACATAGACGATGCGATCGGCGGCTTCAACCTGGCCGACACCTGGGCCGGCGCGAGCCGCGCCGCGATCGCCGCGGGGATCACGACCCTCGGCGGCTTCATCACCCAGAGGCCGGACGAAACGCTTTCGGCCGCGATCGAGAGGGCCCAAACCCGCGCCGTCGGTAACGCGTTCTGCGACTTCATCTGGCATTTAACGCCCACCCGCTTCACGGGCGACGATTGGACTGCGATCCAGGATCGCCTGCGTGCGGGCTGGCGGACGTTCAAATTCTATACGACTTATTGCGAGAGCGGCCTTTTCTCTTCCTACACGCGCCTGACCGAGATCGCGGAACGCCTCGGTCCGGGCGGCGGGCGGCTGCTCGTCCATGCCGAGGACGAGGGCGTCCTGTCCCGCGCCCAGGCCGCGGACACGCTTCCGTCGCACCCTTCGGACCATGTCTGGATGCGTCCCGCCGAGGCCGAGCTGCGCGCGGTCGAGCGCGCGGCCGAGATCGCCGCGGCGACGGGAGCCTGGTTCCACATCGTCCACGTTTCGACCCCCGAAGCGGCTGAGGCGGTCGGCGCGGCCGCCGGCCGGGCGCAACTCACCTGCGAGACCGCGCCCCATTACCTTTTTCTCGACGATTCCTGGCTGAGCTGCCTGAATGGCCATCGCTGGCTCTGTACGCCGCCCCTCCGCGACGCGGCCCGCGCCTCCCGCCTGCGGGAGCTTGGCCGAGCCGGGGCCTTTTATACGTATGCGACGGACCATTGCGCTTTCAGCCTTGAAGACAAGGACAGCGGCGGTGGGGATGTCCTTTTCACTCCGATGGGCGTCGCCGGGATTGGGGCGCTTCCGAGCCTCACTTTTGCCCTCGAGCGCGATCGCCCCGAGCGGGCGTTCGCCGAGATGAGCCTCCGCCTGGCGGAAAATCCCGCCCGCCTCGCCGGCCTCGAGGACCGGAAGGGCGCTCTGGCGCGCGGCTTCGACGCGGATGTCGCGGTGTTCGAGATCGCCGGCCATGAGGAGCCCATCGTCTCGGCAAGCGCCGGAAGCGCCGAGACCTACCCCGGATTCCTCAGCCCCCTGCGGCTGCGCCATCTTTTCCTGCGCGGCCGCCGGCTCATCGCCGACGGCGCATGGATCGGGCCCGAGACGGCCTCAGGCAGGTGCCTATGGACGAGCTGAAGGAAAAAGCCTGGCGGAACGATGCCGCGGCCAAGGTGACGGGCCGGGCTCGCTACACCGACGACATCAAGATGCCGGGACTCCTGCACGCCGTGCCGGTCTACACCGATTTTGTCCACGCCCGTCTCATCGCCGTCGACACGGCCGCCGCCGCTAAATCGCGGGGCGTCGTGCGCGTCATCACGGCCCGGGACGTCCCGGGCCGCAACCTCTGCGGCCAGATCCTCAAGGACATCCCGGTGTTGGCGGAGGACAAGATCCGCTCCAACGGCGATGTGATCGCCGTGGTGGTCGCCGAGACCCGGGCCCAGGCCGTCGCCGCGGCCCGTCGGGTACGCGTCGAGGCCGAGCCGCTGCCCGAGGTCCTCGATCCCGACGCGGCCCTCGCTCCGGGCGCGGTCCTGGTTCATGAGAAGCACGGCTCGAACCTCATCCACCGCCACGTCCTCCGCAAAGGGGAAATCGAGCGCGGATTCGCCGAATCGGCCTTCGTCTTGGAGCAGGAATTCCGCACGCCGTTCGTCGAGCATGCCTATCTCGAGCCGGAGTCCTCCCTCTGCCACGTGCGTTCCGACGGGGTCGTCGAGGTGCGCGGGAGCATGCAGCATCCCTATTCGACGCGCCGCTTCGTCTCCGAATGCCTCGGCCTGCCCCTTGCCCGCGTCGAGGTCGTGGGCACGCCGATGGGCGGCGGATTCGGAGGCAAGGACGACACGGCGGCCCTGGTCTGCGCGCGGACGGCTTTGGCCGCGTGGCTGACGGGACGGCCGGTCAAGATGACTTACGACCGCGCATGGTCGATGCGCGAGAGCTACAAGAGGCATCCCTATCGCCTGCGCTACCGCATGGGCGTGGGCGCCGACGGACTGATCCGGGCCGTGCGCTGCCGTATCGTCGCCGACGGCGGGGCCTACTGCTCGGTCTCGCCCTGGGTGACCTGGCGCTCGACCGTGCAATGCTGCGGCCCTTATGTCGTTCCTCATGTCGACGGGGAAGTGTCGAGCGTCTACACGAACCACGTCTTCACCGGCGCCATGCGCGGTTTCGGCTCGCCGCAGGTGAATTTCGCCGTCGAACAGCTCGTCGAGATGGCGGCGGAGAAAGCGGGCCTCTCCGGGGTCGAATTCCGCCGCCGGAACATGATCCGCCAGGGAAGCGCGACCGTCACCGGGCAGGTTCTCGAGGGGCATGCGGTCAGCATGTCCGAGGTCCTGGACAGGATTTTAGCCGAGAGCGGCTATGAGGAGAAGCTTGCGCGCTCGTCCCGCGGCAGGGGCGGAGAAGAGGATTACGGCATCGGTCTGGCGATGAGCTATCGGGGCGTCAGCCTGGGCGCCGAGGGGACCGATTTCTGCGCCGCCGTGGTCAGCGTCCAGTTCGACGGCTCGGTCCTCCTCGAAACGGGAATCCACGAGAACGGCCAGGGGGCGGAAAGCGCCATGATCCTGATCCTGGCCGAAGAGCTCGGCATCGACCGGTCCCGGATCGTTTACCGTCCCTCCTCGACTTCTTCCATCCCCGACAGCGGCACGACCGTCGCCTCGCGGGCGACCATCATGGGCGGTGGGGCGGTCAGCCGGGCCGCCGCGGCCGTGCGGCTGCAGATGGCCGGAGCGGTCGCCGCCGAGCTCGGCTGCCGGCCGGAGGAGGTCCATTTCGCCGGGGGCCGTTTGATTGCCCCGGACGGTCGCGAGACCGGCTTCGCCGAAGCCGCCCGGCGGCTTTATCGCGAGCAGAAATATCCCTACGCGCTCGGCGTCTTCCCCGCGCCGCACGTGGACTGGGACGAATCGTGCGGTCAGGGGCGGGCTTATTTCACCTGGGTCTATGGATGCCAGGCCGTGGAGCTGACCGTAAACCGGCGCACGGGCCGCATCAAGCTCTTGAACGCCTGGGCGGCTCACGACGTCGGCCGGGCCGTCAATCGTAGCGCGCTCCTGGGTCAGTTCTACGGCGGCATGGCCATGGGCGCCGGCTACGGGATGCTCGAGGAAGTCGCGATGAACGGGGGGAGGATCCGCTCCCTCAACTACGATACCTACCGGATCCCCCGCTCGATCGACATGCCGGAGATGACCGCGATCATCCTGGAGAACCGCGACCCGCTCTCGCCGTCGGGCGCGAAAAGCATCGGCGAGCCGGCCAACGAGATCATGGCTCCGGCCATCGCCAACGCTTACTATCACGCCACCGGGAAGCGCTCGTTCGAGCTGCCTGTCGGGAGGAGGAGATGAAAACGTTCCCTCCCGATCTCGTCATCAACGGCCATCCCTTGCGCGTCAAGGCTGGGGACAAGAGAAAGAACCTTCTGATCTTCCTGCGCGAGGACCTCGATCTGACCGGAACGAAGCGGGGCTGCGGCATCGGCATTTGCGGGGCGTGCACCGTTCTCGTCGACGGCAGGCCCCTCCGCGCCTGCCGGCTCCGCGTCTCCGATGTTCTCGGTACGCAAGCTGACGACGATCGAGGGGATGGCAGCGCCGGACGGGAGTCTCCATCCGCTGCAGCAGGCGTTCATCGACGCCGGCGCGATCCAGTGCGGCTACTGCACGCCGGGTATGGTCCTCGCGGCCCATGCCTTCCTGCAGAAGCATCCCCGGCCGACGCGCGCGGAAGCGCGCCGGGCGATCGCCGCGAACCTCTGCCGCTGCACGGGGTACCAGCAGATCATCGACGCGATCCTGGCCGCAGCGCCCGCTTACCGAAAAAAAGGAGTCGCTCCGTGAAGGACCTGCCCCTGCACGAAAGGCTGAAAGAGCTGGAGGAATCGCGCGCCGACCTCGTCGACCGGGATTTCCTGTTGACCTGGGAGCACACCACCGACGAGATCCGTGCCGTCCTCGAGACGGCCCGGTTCCTGAAGGAGATGCACGAGGACGGCCGGTCGCTCCGCGTGTTCGAAACGGGTCTCGCGGTCTCGATCTTTCGCGACCAGTCCACGCGCACCCGCTTCAGCTTCGCTTCGGCGGCCGAAGCCCTCGGCCTGAGCGTCTCCGACCTCGACGAGACCCGGACGCAGCTGGCCCACGGCGAAACCGTGCGCGAGACCGCGGTCATGATCTCGTTCCTGGCCGAGGTGATCGGCATCCGGGACGATATCTATCTCGGGCAAGGCAACCGCTATATGCGCGAGGTGGCCGCCGCTCTTCAGGAATCCTTCGAAAAGGGCGTCCTCTCCCGGCGCCCCGCGGTGATCAACCTGCAGTGCGACCTCGATCACCCGACACAGACGCTGGCCGACCTGCTGCACCTTGGGAGCCGGTTCAACGGTCTCTCCGGGCTGCGCGGCCGGAAGATCGCCGTTTCCTGGGCCTATTCGCCGAGCTACGGCAAACCCCTCTCGGTGCCCCAGGGCCTGATCGGCCTCCTCACCCGGTTCGGCATGGACGTGACGCTGGCTTTTCCCGAGGGCTATGACCTTCTGCCCGAGGTGGTCGAAATGGCCGGCCGGCAAGCCGTGGAATCAGGAGGGGCGTTCCACATCGGCCATGACATGGCCGAAGCGTTCGCCGAGGCGGAGATCGTCTATCCCAAGTCCTGGGCCCCGCTTCACGTGGCGCGGCGGCGTACCGAGCTTCTGAAGCAAGGCGATCAAGCCGGCTTGAAGGCTCTCGAAAAAGAGTGCCTGGCCGAGAACGCCAGGCATGCCTCATGGCAATGCGACGAGTCCCTGATGAAGGGAACGGCCGGCGGATCGGCGCTATACATGCACTGCCTGCCGGCCGATATCAGCGGCGTTTCCTGCGCCCAAGGGGAGGTAAGCCGCGAGGTCTTCGAGCACTATCGGCTCGAGACCTACCGCGAGGCGTCCTGGAAGCCGTTCGTCATCGCCGCCCTGATCCTTCTGACGCGCCTGCCCGATCCGCTCGCCTCGCTGCGGCGGCTGGCCGGCGCCGGAACGCCGCGATTCCGCTGAGGTCCAACCATGTCGAAGATCATCAATAAAATGAACGCAACCGTCATCCGCAAGACCGCGGCGCGCTGCCGCCAACGGGGCGTCGTCATCCCGACGTTCGCCGAGCTTCGCGATCCGGAGAAGATTCCGGGGGCGATCAAGGCCAAGCTCCCCGGGATCGGCATGGACGACATCCATCCGCTCAACCTCTTCCGCATCAGCTGGAAGAACGATATCGGGACGGGGCTTTTTGGGCCGGTCAACGCGCTCGAGCTGCCGCCCGCGGTCACCGGGATCGAGGCGCGCGATCGTCGGGCTGGTCGGAAAGCATTTCCCGACCGGGGCCCATAAGGTCGGGGCCGCCTTCGGATGCCTCGTGCCGAGGCTCGTCTCCGGCGAGTTCGATCCCCAGGTTCACAAGGCGGTCTGGCCGTCGACCGGTAACTTCTGCCGGGGGGGCGCCTTCGATTGCGCCCTGCTCGGCTGCAAGGCGGTGGCCATCCTCCCCGAGGAAATGTCCCGCGAGCGCTTCGAATGGCTGCGCGGGATCGGGGCCGAGGTCATCGCCACCCCGGGCTGCGAGTCCAACGTCAAAGAGATCTACGACAAATGCGCCGAGCTCGAAGCTGATCCCCTGCATATGATCTTCAACCAGTTCTCGGAGTTCGGCAATCCGATCTGGCATTATCAGGTCACGGGGCCCGCGGCCGAGGAGGCCTTTGAGGCGCACAAAACTGAGCGCGGACGTTTTGCGGCCTTTGTCTCGGCGACCGGCTCGGCCGGTACGATCGCGGCGGGCGATTTTCTCAAGACCGTTCACCCGCAGCTCCGCGTCGTCGCTGCCGAAGCGCGGCAGTGCCCGACGCTCTTCATGAACGGCTTCGGCGGGCACCGCATCGAGGGCATCGGGGACAAGCACGTGCCCTGGGTCCACAACGTCCGCGGCACCGACGCCGTGGCTGCTATCGATGACGAGGATTGCCTGCGCCTCCTCCGTCTCTTTAACGAGGAGGCCGGGCGGCGCTATCTCCAGGGACTCGGGATGTCGGAAGCCGAGTGCCGGGACCTCTCGCTCCTGGGCATCTCGGGGATCTGCAACATGCTCGCCGCCGTCAAGACGGCGCGCTTCTTCGAGCTGGGCCGGGAGGACGTCATCCTCACGATCTTCACCGATTCCGTCGACCTCTACCGCTCCCGCCTCGAGGAGATGCGCCGGGACCGGGGCCCTTACCGGGAGATCGACGCCGCCCGGGACCATGCCGCGGTCGTCGCGGGGCAGGGGATCGACTGGTTCAAGGAGCTCGGGCACCGCGACCGGAAGGCCATCCACTTCCTCAAATATTTCACCTGGGTGGAGCAGCAGGGAAAGACGAGCGAGGAGCTCAACGCCCAGTGGAGTCCGGAATATTGGGAGGAGATGTTCACCGGCGAGATCGCCGGCTTCGAGCGCCTGATCGCCGCCTTCAACCGCGAGGTCGGGGCCTGAATCCAACCTGCGTTCGCCGGAGTCGCTTGGCTCCTTCGGGCAATAATTGAATTCTGAAGGTAAGCCACGCGTTACATTTGGTGCAAATACATCAAGAGCGAGCTTTGGGTGATGGAGAACGTCCTGCCGGCGAATAAAAACGTCAAATAAACCCAAATAGGCTGGGCGGAAAGCGAGGCAGGCTTCGACACCTACCCGCGATTTTAGAACGAAGCTGAGTGCGGCGGAAGTGAATCCCTAGATAATGCCCATCCTCATTCGATTCGTGAATTAGGACTACAAAGCCCGGGGCCCTTGCCGCCGCCCCCTGTTACTGGCGCGGCGATTGTTTTCGCGGCTTTCAGGCCGCTCAAGACGCGGGCGCGCTTCCTGATAGCGTTTTGCCTAACGAAAAACCTTTTCCATGATTGAATAAAGACACAATCCTGACAATATGCCGATGCTCGCGTGACAATCAGGCCGTAACATGATCAGGGAATTAATGATAACAGGGGAAACCATGCACAAATTCCCGTGGCTCTTCGTTGCCGTTTCCATATGCCTCCTGGGATTGAGCTCCGCCCTGGCCGATCAGGATTCCATGAAGCGTGGATTCGGCCCGCCGGCGCATGCCTGGCACACTTTTTTAGGCGGGAGCGCCGCCGACGCAGGTCAAGGAATTGCCGTGGACCCTTCGGGCAGCATTCTGGTATCCGGGCATAGCCGAGGCGCCTGGGGAAGTCCTCTTTCGGTCCATAACGGAAGCCTGGACGTTTTCGTGGCCAAGTTCGACGGAAGCGGAACTTTACTCTGGCACACCTTCCTGGGGGCAAGCAGCGATGACTACAACGGAGGCATAGAAGTAGACACTTCGGGAAACGTCTATGTCACGGGCAAAAGCGCTTCTTCCTGGGGCAGTCCGATCAGGGCGAAAAACGGTGGCGATGACGCCTTCGTGGCCAAGCTCAGCGGGAGCGGCACCCTGCTCTGGAATACTTTCCTAGGTGGGAACGGGAACGACGGGTGCGCAGGGATCGCCCTGGACGGTTCGGGCAACGTCGTTGTCAGGGGATCAAGCAGTGCCTCCTGGGGAGGCCCGGTCAGGGCTTATACGGGAGGCGAGGACATCTTCGCCGCCAAGCTCAGCGGGAGCGGCACTCTGCTCTGGCACACCTTCCTTGGAGGAGGCGGCGGTGACTACTCCCAAGGCCTCGGGATAGATACGGATCCTTCGGACAACGTTATCGTCTCCGGGTATACTTTTATGACTTCTTGGGGAAGTCCGATTCGAGCCCATAACGGAGACTACGACGCTTTTGCGGCCAAGCTCGATGGAAACGGCAATCTGCTCTGGAACACGTTCCTGGGGGGCAGCGGCTCCGATAACTGTTACGGAGTCGCCGTCGATGGCGCGGGCAATCTCGCCTTGACGGGGGATAGCATTTCCGCCTGGGGCACTCCCGTCAGGGCCCATAGCGGAAGCTTGGACGTTTTCGTCGCCAAGCTCAGCGGGAACGGCACTCTGCTCTGGAATACTTTCCTGGGGGGAAGCTCTTGGGATTGGGTCTATGCCGTGGCCGCGAACTCCGCGGGTACCCTTGCGGTCACGGGGAAAAGCGCCGGCGCTTGGGGAAGTCCGCTCAGTGTTTATAGCGGGGGCGAGGATGCTTTCGCGGCTTTGCTGGACACGAACGGAGCCCTGCTCTGGAATACTTTCTTGGGCAGCGGCGGGAATGACAGCGGCTACGGGATCACCGTGGACGGGAGCACCAACGTGCATGTCACGGGGGTCGGCGCCGCGACTTGGGGGAGCCCGATTCGGCCCTTTACCAGTGGAAACAACGACGCTTTTGTGGCGAAAATCGCGGCGAATTCGACCATCGCAGTCCTGACGACAACCTCCCCCAACGGAGGGGAAAGCTGGCTGATAGGCTCGGTCCATAGTATCACCTGGACGACGACGGGGACGATCGCCAACGTCAAGATCGAATATTCGACGAACGGCGGGACATCCTATACGACGGTCATCGCCTCCACGGCCAATACGGGGACCTATGCTTGGACGGTGCCCAACGCTCCATCCGCGAACTGCCTGGTGAAAGTCAGCGACGCGGCCAATGCGGGCATCTTTGACACCGGCAACGCCTTCTTTGCGATCGTGGCGCCACTGATGATAGCCGTGACCGCGCCCAACGGAGGAGAGAACTTGCTGCTGGGTTCGACGCACGTCATCACCTGGTCGTCGACGGGCACGATCGCCAGCGTCAAGATCGACTATTCGACGAACGGCGGGACATCCTATACGACGATCATCGCCTCCACGGCCAATACGGGGACCTATGCTTGGACGGTGCCCAACGCTCCATCCGCGAACTGCCTGGTGAAAGTCAGCGACGCGGCCAATGCGGGCATCTTCGACACCAGCAACGCCTTCTTTGCGATCGTGGTGCCACTGATGATAGCCGTGACCGCGCCCAACGGAGGAGAGAATTTGCTGCTGGGTTCGACGCACGTCATCACTTGGTCGTCGACGGGCACGATCGCCAGCGTCAAAATCGAGTATTCGACAAACAACGGCGCGAGCTGGACGACGATCATTGCCTCCACCGCAAATACGGGGACTTATACCTGGACGGTGCCTAACGCTCCGTCCGCGAGCTGTCTTGTCCGGATCAGCGAAGCCGCCGGCGGGACGCCCTCCGACGCGAGCAACGCCGTTTTCACGATCAGCGCCGCGACGCCGGCGATCGCGCTGGGGAGAACAAGGCTCGATTTCGGGGCCGTCGCGGGCGACGTCGTAACAAAGTCCCAGACGGTTATGCTCGACAATTCGGGCGGCGGAACGCTTGCTTGGACTGCGGCGTCGAACCGGACGTGGCTGAGCGTCGCGCCGGCCTCGGGGACGGGAGCGGCGGCGCTTTCCGTGAGGGTCAATCCGGCAGACCTCGCGGCGGGGCTTTTGGCGGGAGGCTACTCCGGGAACATAACCGTTTCGGATCCGAACGCCTCGAACAGTCCCCAAACCATCGCCGTGAACCTGACCGTATATGCCGCAGGCGCGACCGGCCTGCCTTTCGGCTTTTTCGATACCCCGCTCGATGGGACGACGGGAGTGACGGGGGCCGTTCCGGTGACGGGATGGGCCGCGGACGATATCGAGGTCGTTAGGGTGGAGATCTGGCGCGACAGTTCCGCGGGGGAGACGCCCGGGCAGTGGGCCATCGGGGACGCCGTTTTCGTCGAGGGGGCGCGGCCGGATATCGAGGCGGCTTTGCCGAACCACCCGCTCAACTATAGGGCGGGCTGGGGCTATATGATGCTGACGAACATGCTGCCGGGCCAGGGAAACGGGACGGTTAAACTCTATGCCTACGCCATTGACAGAGAGGGCAACCGGGTCCTGCTGGGGACGAAGACGATCGTCTGCGATAACGCCCAAGCGACTAAGCCGTTTGGGACGATCGACACGCCGGCGCAGGGGGGACAAGCCTCTGGGAACGCCTTTATGAATTGGGGCTGGGTGCTGACTCCGCTGACGAAGACGGTGCCGAAGACCGGGGAAACGATCCTGGCGTACGTGGACGGGGTGTATGTGGGGAGCCTGGCGGCGCCGCCGAATTTCTACAACGCCTACCGGGCCGATGTCTCGGGGGCGTTTCCCGGGCTGAACAATACGGGAGCGCCGGGAGCAGGCGGGCCGGTCGGGTTGTTTTACCTGGACACGACGAAATACGCGAACGGCGTGCATACGATCGCCTGGGTGGCGACGGACGACAGAAGTGCGGCCGACGGAATCGGATCGAGGTACTTTATCATCGGGGCGCCGTCTCAGACTCTCGTTTCCATCGCCGTCACGACGGCTAATTCGAGCATCGCCTCGGGGAGCACGCAGCCGTTCGCAGCGACGGGAACCTACGCGGACGGCAGCACGGGGGACGTTACGTCATCGGTCACCTGGAGCTCCTCGAATATGAACGTCGCGACCATCAGCCAGGCGGGACTGGCCGCCGGTATCGGCGCGGGTTCCACCACCATCACGGCCGCTCTGGGGGGTCTCTCGGGAAGCGCGACCCTGACGGTGATATCGATCACCCTCACTTCGATAGCCGTTACGCCGGCCAATCCGAGCATTACCCTGGGCACAATGCAGCAGTTCACGGCGACGGGATCCTATTCGGACGGCAGTGCGCGAAACATCACCGCATCGACGTCCTGGAGTTCCTCCAATTCCGGGATCGCTTCCATCAACGCCGGCGGACTGGCCGCCTCCGCGGCAATCGGTTCGACCACGATCACGGCCGCAATGGGAGGCGTCACGGGAAGCACGACCCTCACGGTGACGGCCGTGTCGCCCATAAAGCTCTTTAATGCCGGGAGCTATCCATCGATCAACAGTATCATAGAGAGTTCGTCAGGCCATATTCTGGTTGCGGGGACTCAAGATAATAACGCGACAAGTGTTTATGCCTTAAAACTCGATGCTGCCGGTACTCAGGTCTGGAATAGATATTACTCTGCGGGAGTAACGGTATGGGATGACCACATTTTCGAGGTTTCTTCAGGGGGGTATGTGGTCTCCGGCTGGATCGATGCTGGTCAGGGGGCTCTCTTCAAGATGCCGCTCGATGCTTCAGGCGCGGCATCGCCTGCTTCATATTTTGACGTCTGGAGAGCGACAACCAGCAGGGATGAGGTTCAACTGCCCAACGGAAGCATTGTCTTCGCTGGAAACACCTCGGTTAAGGACAACGGCGCCACGTTAATACCTTATGGCGATGCCCTCTTGACGGGAATAAATTCGTCGGGAACACTATGCTTCAGACAGAACTACAATTTTGCGACGGAAAATTCGGATGGTTTTTATGCCGTCATCGCGACATCGGATGGCGGTTTCGCGGCCGCCGGTTCTACGACTAAGTACGAAGACGGTGCGCCTGAAAACGCCATCTTGGCCAAAACCGACGCGTTGGGCAATCTCCTGTGGTTTAAAAATTTCGGTTATATATCCGATAATCTCGGCAATGATGGCGCGATCGATCTTGTCCAGTTGTCGGACGGCGGCTTTGCCGTCCTCCTCCGGTCGGGCTACGGCTATCAAATGTATATCATCATGACGGATGCGGGTGGAAAATTTATAAAAGCCGTGAATATCGAAAACTACATCGGCTTTCAGATGATTACAGCGGCCGACGGCGGATTGGTGATAACCGGAAGGAACGCCGAGGCCATGGGCGTGGTCATCAAACTGAACAGCGCAGGGGCCAAGGTTTGGGAGTATGTTTCTTGGTTTGATTATTTTGACTACACGCCGCGAACAATCGTCAGAGCGTCGGACGGCACATATCTTGTCGCGGGATCAATTCATATGGGTGATGAGGTCTATAAGACATTTGTTTTCAAGCTTGACGACGCGGGGAGACGGGTTTGGTGATTCATGAATCAAAATGGGGTAAAACCTAAACGAGAATGGACAGGTGCGGGATCGTCTTTTTTGGCAAATCTCCATTTATTTTGTTGTCAAATCGGTCTGAAGGAATAGGATCCCATGAGCAAAACAAAAAAAATGTGTCGGGCCATTCTGTTATTGGCGGCGTGCGCGGGCTTTGGCTTCGCGGGAGCGGCAACAGGAATGGGACCGCTCCTTGACGCCGCCTCTCCGGCGGATCAGGCGAATCCCAGCGCGCGGACGATCGATCGAATCCTTCCCCTAACTTATGAATCGATTCAGAATCTTCCGGTGAATTTCGAGCCGAAGAAGCTCAAGAGAGGCTTTAATCCGAAAGCGGAGCCAGGGATCCTCCAGCCGGATCAGTACGGGTCCATCCGGATCGAGATGAGAGAGGTTGAGCGAATCGAGGTCGAGTTGGGTAAGGGCCAAAGTTATCGGGGATACCTGATCGCCGGAGAAAGCCTTCGGCCTCTGCCGATCGGCTCGACGCTCGATCCGCTCAAAGGGATCTTCTTCTGGATGCCCGGGCCGGGTTTCCTGGGGTCATATGATTTCATTTTTACGCGGACGGACGAATTCGGAGTGACGAAGAGAATCCCGGTCAAGGTGACGATCAAGCCGAAGTACGAGAAGCGATGATCCTAAGGTTCGCTTGTCCGGGCGCGAGACTGGAAAGTTTAGGGCCCCGGCCGGTTTGAGCAGACCGGCGACCACGATGTTCGTATCGAGAATACCGCGGATCATGGTCTTTTTCGTTTCCGGACGGCGCGCACGGCTTCGGCGACGTCCCCGGCGACTTCCTCCTCAGAAAAACGTTTATTCGCTTCATTGACGAAGTCAGGATGGGGTTTCAAGCCGATTCCGAACGCGCCCCAGGCTCTGGGCGGAAAAGGAAATTCTTATCCTTTGTTCGCACAATCCTTCAGCTGCCGAGTCCGCTCGCGCAGCTTTGACAGCCTCCGTCCGGGTATTGGCATTTGCCTGCCGTAATGTTCGGCCCGCCGCCCGACGTGACGTGTTTACAGTTTGCTAAAACGAGTTCCTCCGGGGCGGTTCGCAACAGTATACACATCTCCGGCTTCAGCCAAGGTTCTTTCGATTGGTTTCGATTTCTCAAATCTCTCCCTTTTCGGGGCTATTCAAAGGGAATCCGGCGAGCTCGTGCGGCTCGCTGGAAGTCTTTTTTATGATCCGTTTTGCCCGCCCATCGTCCCGAGAAGATATCTTGATTCTGACCTGTTGTCAAAGAAAAAACGAACCAGGGGATGACCGAGCGAGGGCCGGAATATCTTCGACTTTACTTGTTGTTGCCGTACCGTTACTTAGTGGACCCGCCCGGTACGCGGCTATAGTGGCTTTCCTGGCTGCTTCCCGTGTTCGGAGAAATGGTTCCATCCAAGTGATTTCCGTCAGAGGATAATTTGAGGTTTAGGGTTGTGTTGGCAAAACCGAACGGGTTGCCCCCAGGAGCCCAATTGCATTGCATTCGAAGATCCTGCCCCGAGATCGACCCCTGGCAGACGAGCGTTACCCAGCGGCCACTGACTTTGTAAGTCTGGGTCAAGGTGACCCGGTTTCCATCCTGGATAACTATCACCTTGCTGTCATCCGTATGGAAATTCGGATCTGCGCTGTGGACCCAGGGGCCGGTGAGGCTTTGGATAGGATCTTGGGCGGAGTCTCTCGTCCAATAGCTGCCGTTGGCCCAGTTGATCCGTCTGCCTCCCTCGGCCAACCCTCCCTGCAGGTTGCCCCAGTCCGTCGCCACGACCGTTGTCTCGTTCTTAATAGTGCCTTGCGAACGGTTGCCGCGTTCATTGATGAAGGTCAGAGAAAGGCTGGTTTGCAGCACCTGGCCCGTCCCCAACATTTTCCCCGCCACATAGACATTCCAGACGCCGGCAAGCTGGATGGGTTCTGTTGACGATTCCTTTAGGATCCACCAACTGTTGTTGGCCCAGTTGATCCGTCTGCCTCCCTCGGCCAACCCTCCCTGCAGGTTGCCCCAGTCCGTCGCCACGATCGTTGTCTCGTTCTTAAAAGCGCCTTGCGAACGGTTGCCGCGTTCATTGATGAAGGTCAGAGAACGGCCGGTTTGCAGCACCTGGCCTGTCCCCAACATTTTCCCCGCCTCATAGACATTCCAGACGCCGGCAAGCCGGATGGGCAAGGCTTGGGCTTGTAAGAAAGCGGTCATCGCGAAAAAAACCACAACAACCGCGATTCCTAAACGTTTCATTTACAGGCCTCCTCTCTAAGGATAAAAGGACAAACGGAATTTTTTTAATATGCGCTTTCTTGGCAGGGATTGTCAATTGCGGCTTAAACCCCATGACAGATCGTCGGGTGGCGAACGCACCAGTTCGCGGCGATCTCGGCTTACGGAGGAGGAATTACCGGATGTCGATCTCGGAAAAGTCGGGAAAAACAACCACCCGCAATGTCTTTCCCCTGCGGGAAATGATTCCGTTTCGCTGGGGGGGAAAAGAGACATCGTAAGAAAAGGTCCTCGCGCGTCCCAATCGGTTGTTCCTGATGAGAGAAACGGACGACGCTGTGCGTCCGCGTTCCTCTTCGAAAAGGACGAATAAATCGGGCCAATAAGCGAAAATCCAGCTTCTCCGGCGCGATGTCAGAGGGGCGATGTCTTTGATCTCCCAGGTCTTGAGATCCAATCGCGCGATATGATCCCCTTGTGTTCCGTAGAGGGCCTCCACGGCCGGAAGCTCCATCACGGACTCATCCCAGGGTTCTAGGAACCTGATGCGGTCATTGAGACGCTTGACGATCGTAAATCCCGTTTCTCGCTCGCCGTACGCGATCAACCCTTCGGCCGTTTGGAGGATGACGAGGCCATTGACGTAGGACGCGGAGCGGTAGGGAAGGGGAGTCGGATTTACGATCCTATCCGTCCGGCCGTCTTCCCAGACTCGGATAGGGAGGGTCCTCATCGGATTGGGAAGAAACCACCAAAACCGCCGGCCATCCTTCGTCCCCATTCCAAAAGGCTTTCCATTCAAAGCCTTCAGGCCTTCGGCGGCGACCGAGATACGTCGGAACGAGCGCGGCATCGATGACTCGAGATCGACCGTGTAGAGGGACATGCCCCTCCCGCCATCGCTGAAAAGGACCTGATCGCCGCAAACCCAGAAGCGATCGGGGGTCGGTCTTCCTTCCCGGGCGTCGTAGATCAGCCGGGCTTTTCCGGCCGTCGTGTTCAGAACGTGGAGGCCATCCGCTTGCCGATAGACGATCCGGCCTCCGCCCGCATTCTGGGGCCGTCCGGAATTTAGCCCGGCCATTTTCGTTATCCCTGTTTGATCCCGGATTTCAATGCCGTAGAGACTGAATTCCACGATGCGATGATCCGGCGTGATGATGCTCGCGAGGACGGGATTCGAGAGGGCCGTCGATCCCGCCATCAGCCCAATTCCCGCAAAGGCGATCATGCTCAGAAAAAGAGCGGTCAAGTACTTTTTCCGGTAGGCGAGGGGAGGACGGAGATCGAATCGGGGAAAGGCCGCGAACAGGGCGAGGACGAATGGCAGGGTCAGGACGAACACAGGAACAAAAAGAGTCAGGAATCCTCCGATGACGGGCCCGCGGCTGAACGAAGAGATAAAATACGCCGTCCGGATCCCGAACGGGAGACGCAATCCCTTGATCATACCCATCGTGGTGAGAAGAGCGACTTGAAGGGGAAAGGACAGGAGCCAGACGAAGATCGCAGTGATATTAAGGGCGATAAAATTCTCGATGAGCGGAGCCAGGGAGAGTGCCACGAAAAAGACGGTCAGGCCCCAGAGCGCGACGACCAGGTCGGCGCCCAGCACGTCGCGGCGCAAGAGCGGCTTCGTCCAAAGAAGCGCGGCCGCGGCCGAGGCGAGCCATAGAGTGATCCAGACGAGAAGGCGCGCCCCCGCCAGCCTCACGAGCAATCCCCGCCTTGAATAGGGAAGCGAGAGGGCGTATTCGAGGGCTTTTTGGCCCCGCTCGCGGCCGAAGATGGAAGCGCCAAGAAAAAGCGCCCAGAAAAAAAGCCCGGGCTGGAGGACGGATAATAAAAGGGTTAGATAAGGCTGGCGAGGTATGATTTTCAGGGCGAGAAGAGCGGCCGGAATGGCCAGCATCGCCGCCAGGAACCAAACCGTCTGCCGGAGAACGTTATTGAGCTCTTCTTTGAACATAAGCGCCTCCGATGAAGGCTTTGACGATCTCGTCCAATCCGATGTCTTCGAACTCGACGGACGCGGCCCGACGCCATTCCTCGCGGAACGGGTAGACGAAGCGATCACGCCGGAACTCCGAGGCGGTCTCGAAGAGCACGGGCGTGCCGGGGGGCAAGGGCGCGTCGCCGCGGACCTTTTTGACATTCGCCAAAAGGTCCTCACGGGATTCGTCGAGGAGGATCCGGCCTTCGTCCATGATCACGATGCGCTCGGGGATCTGGGCTGTGTCGGAGAGAATGTGGTTGACCATGATGACGGCGGTCTTGAGCTCGTCCATTGCGGCGATGAGGGATTCCAGAAGTTTTTCGCGCAGAAACGGGTCAAGAGCGTGAACGACCTCGTCGATGAGCAGGACGACCGGCCGCTGGGCCAGAAGGAGCGAAAGCTGGAAGAGGGTCCGTTCGCCGACGGAGAGCGTCTTGATGCGGCGGCTCTCGTCGAGCGCGAAGCCCTCGATCGGCGGACGCTCGGCGGCGGAAATTCCGAATTCCGCGCGGTGAAAGCGCCAGGCCTGCCGCAGAGTCCAATCCTCATAGAGACTGAGCCGATCGGAGATGAATCCGATTTTGTTCCTGGGCAGGCCGGAACCTGAAGTTACGGAGCCGCCATCGGGAATGAGAACACCGGCCAGGCAGCGCAGGAGCGTGCTCTTGCCGGCCCCGTTCGATCCCGCGATGACCACGGCCTCACTGGGCGCGAAATCGATGCTGACTCCGCGAAGGGCCGGCCTCCGGCCATAGCGAACGGTCAGATCTTTGGTTTTCAGCACCGCTTCACTCATGGTGGGTGATCCTTTCTATGGTCAGGGCGATGTCCGCGAGTGACGCTCCCAGGGAGAAGGCCTTCTCCAGGTAGACCTTAGTTTCACCTTCGAGCAGGCTGCGGCGGAGACCGTCGAGGCCAGCGCCTCTCGTCTTGACCCAGTTCCCGCTCCCGGGCCGCCCTTCGACCATCGCTTCCTCCTCCAAAGTGTAGTATGCCTTAGCTACAGTATTGGGATTGAGTTTAAGGATCTTGGCCAGCTCCCGGATCGGAGGCAGGCGGTCGCCGTCTTTCAGCCGTCCGGACAAGATTTCTATTTTGATAGCTTGAACGACTTGTTGAAAGGCGGGCACCGGGGAGGTCAAATCCACATTGAGTCTGAGCATGTCCCGGCTCCTTCTAAGCGTATTATTAATATAATACAATTTAGGCGTTTGTCAAGAGATTTCGATCTGACGCGAAGACCGGCCCTCGGTCCGGCTCCGCGAAGGCAGGGGGAGGAAGCCCTTAGGGAAGGGTCAGCATGGCGTGGGCCAGGAGGAGCTTCCCCTGGATCGGCACGCCGTGCGGGCAGGCCGCTTCGCATGGGCCGGGGCAATCGAGGCAATCCGACGCGTTCGCGCCCGCCAAGGCGGCGTAGTCCTCCATGGCCGCCCTCTCCCGCTTGGCCGTCCGAAAGTAATAGTCGTGGCGCATGATCGCCGCGATGGGAACGCCGCGCGGGCAGGCGGACTGGCACTCCCCGCAGCCGAGGCGGCACGTCGTATTCCCGAAAACCTCGCGGCAGTCGACCAGCATCTCGGCCTCGCGGGCTTCGAACTTCGTCCCCGAGATGGCGACATAAGCGTCCAGCTCCTCGAAGCTGTTGATGCTCGGACAGACGCCGTGGACTTCGGGCCGGCTCAGGCAATAGCGCAAGGCGGCGTCGCGCGACTGCTCCGGCCCCGATAGCCGGTGCTTTTTGAGGAAAGCCTCGGTTGCCGCCGTTCGCGCGGCGCTGATCTTGGCCAGCTTGGCCATCGGCTCGGGCAGGTCCTGGCCCAGCTTCCGGTAGCGCTCGCGCTGGCGGTTGAGCGTCTCGGCCTCTTGGGCGTTGGTCAGGGCGGGATTCATCTTCATCAGGGTGACCCCCATGCCCTTCGCCGCGCAGGCCTTGAGCATGCGGTCGCCCTCTTCGCCCTTGAGGTAATTGTAGGTGCAGAGGACGACGTCGAAGCGCCCGTCCTCCGCCGCGGCCAGGACGACCGTTTCGACCGGGTCGTCGATCCGGCCGCTCAAGGAATAATCCGCCCCGTGGCTGGAGAGGCCGCTGAAGCGCACCCGGCCTTCGGCCTTCAGCTCGCGGACGGCCTCGTGGTAGGGCTCGTATTTGACCAAGGCCAGAGGACAGAGGTGGATCATCAGGCAGTCGGCGTAATCGGTGCCCAAACGCTCCAGGCACTTGCGGAAGCGGTCGAGGATGGCCGCCTTGTCGTTCTGCTTGTTGAAGACCATATTCAGCTTGGTCGTCAGGAAGACCTTCGATCGGTCCCGCCCCTTGAGGGCCTGGCCGACGGCCCGCTCCGAGTTGCCGTTGACGTAGTGCTCGGCCGTGTCGATGTAATTGACGCCGCGGTCGAGGGCGGCCATCAGGACATTGGCGTTGTTGAGCGGCCCGGCCCCGAAGGCGATATCCGAGACCTTGAATCCCGTCCGCCCGAGGGTGCGGTATTCCTTGATCCGGGAAGGGGCCGCGGCCTGGGTCGGGGCTTGCCCCGCCGCCTCCCGGCCGAAGAGGGCGGCGGCCGGAACCGCTCCCAACGCGGCGCCGAGGAAACCGCGGCGGGTCAGAGGAGAGCGCTTGTTCGAACGGGATGGATGGTTCACCGAAATCTCCTTGAAATTCAATTTCGTCGCGGGACCGACCGGGTCACCTTTTTTCGATGTCTTTCAGGGCGGTTTCGGCGGCTCGGCGCACCATGTCCCGGTAGGACGGAACGGTCGCGGCCTGCTTGAGGAAGGGGGCCGCGGCCGGATCGCCCGTCTTGCCGATCGCCGTCAGCGCTTCGGCCTGGACCCGGTAGCTCGGATCCGTCTCGAGAACAAGCCCTTGTAGAATTCGAGGTAGGTACGGTCCTTGAGGTTTCCCAGGGCGACGAGGCCGCGGACCGGACCTGGGGATCCGCGTCCTGGCAGGCTTTTTTGAAGATCGCCGCGCCGCTCTTTGACCTCGAGCTGGGCCAGGGCCTCGAGCGCGCTCTTGCGGACCGCCCAGAACGGGTCGTCTCGCAAGGCTCGAGGTCAGCGCCGCGGCCGTTCGCGGGTCGTCCTTGAAGGCGAGAAGCGCGGCGGCCGCGTCCATCCGGCCGATCACGTCGTCGTGCCCGAGCTGATAAGAGGAGCTCGTCGCGCTCCTTCGGGAACGAGATCTCCTTGATGAGGACGTTGTCCTCGTCGAACCGGACGAGCAGCGGCTTCTCCTCGACGCGGGAAGTTCGAACGTCTCCTCGCGCTTTCTCGATCCAGATCTTGCGGATGTCCGTCTTCCCGGGAGTGACGAGCTTGATGGACACGGGGACCCGGAACACGGGCACGCCCTTCGAAAAATCCTGGACCTGGGCGACCTCGAGCCGGACGACCTTCGCGGCCGCGTCCCATTCGCTCCGGACCTCGAAGACGGGGTGCCCGGGCTTGAACAGCCACTGGTCGAAGAACCAGTCGAGGTTCTGTCCGGTGACGGTCTTGACCGAGCGGATGAAATCGGCGGTGTCGACCGCGTCGAAGGCGTAGCGGTGGAGGAAATGGCTGAGCGTCTTGAAGAACGGCTCGTCGCCGACGAGGGAGCGGAGCATGTGCAGGACGCGGGCGCCCTTGGGATACGTGTGGGAGTCGAACATGTCCCCGGGCTCGTCGTAGCGGTCGGAGACGATCGGCCGGATGTAGCGCGTCCTGGCCTCGCGCAGATAGGCGTTCAGCTTGCCCAGGAGGTCGACCGCGCCCTCGTCGTCGCCCTTCTCGTAGCGGTGATAGAGGTAGTCGGAGTAGGTCCCGAAGCTCTCGTTGAGCCAGGTGTGGGCCCAGCTACGGAGCGTGATGAGGTCGCCCCACCACTGGTGGGCCAGCTCGTGGGACACGATGCCGATGGCCGGGAAATCGGGCTCGTCCTTCTCGTCGACCATGATCCGGTGGGTCATGGCCGTGGCCGAGGTGCTTTCGGCTCCGCCGCCGGACGGGACCGAGACCTGGTCGTATTTCTGCCAGGGATAGTCGTAGCCGAAGATCCTGTTGAAGAACTCGATCATCTTCGGGGTCTTGCCGTAGGTCGGCCCGACCTTCGTCGGCGTCCCGCGGATAGACCCAGTAGTTCACCGGCAGGGTCTTGTAGGAGTCCCGGACGACGACGTAGGGCGCCGCCGCGAGGAAGATGAGATAGGTCGAGTGCGGCAGGTCCTGGGACCAGTGATAGGTCACCGTGCCGGCCGTCCGGTCCTCGATGACGCTGACCAGCCGGCCGTTCGCGGCCACCTTGAGCCCGCGCTTGACGGTGGCGACGATCTCGTTGGTGACCTTGTCGTTCGGGTAGTCGTAGCAGGGGAACCAGTGGTGGACGTTCTCGGGGAAGGAATCCGAGAAGACGAGCTGGGGATTGTCGGCGGTCTCGGCCATGAACGTCAGCCCGATCTTCGGGTCCCGGCCGTGGTAGAAGCAGGTGAACGGAGAGTCTCCTCGCCGAACTTGAGGGGCCGGGGCAGCTGGACCGACAGCTCCTTGGCCGTCTGTTCGAAGGTTAGCGGCTCGCCGTCGTCGCCGAGGACCGACGTGACCGTGAATTCCTCGGCGTCGAGGACGCAGGTCTCGAGGCCGTCGCGGAGCGAAGATAGCGGTGACCGTCGTCGCGCCCTCGAACGATTTCTGGTCGAGGTCGAGCGCTGATCCTGATCAGGTAGTGGAGCGCGTCATAGGTCCGGCTGCGCTCGGACTGGAGCGTCTTCTTCGACCAATCGACGGTTCTGGCCGGAGGACGGGCAGCGCAAGGGCGACCGCCAGAGGAGGACGGCGGCAGACGGTTTTTTCATGATCGTCACCTCCTGGCTTCGACTTCGCGCTCCAGTCCTCATAGAGCTGAAGGATGCCCGGCGTCTTTTTCAATGGCTTCGATCTCCGCGACCGTCCGGGGCACGCCGAGCGAGAGGTTCTCGCATCCCGTCTCGGTGATGGCGATCGTGTCTTCGATCCGGATGCCGATCTCCTCTTCGAGGCGGAAGAGCTGGATGTCGCAAGCGAAGACGAAACCCGGGCACGAGGACCTCGTCCGGCCCGGCGAACGTCCCCGTGACGTCGTGGGTGGCCAGGCCGATCATGTGGTTGTAGCCGCCGTAGCGGACGATCCCGCGGAAATCCTCCGCGAACTCGCTCCAGTCCCTTGTCCGTGAGCATGGCCTCGACCGCCGCGCCCACCTGCTTGAACGTGACGCCGGGCTGGTAATTCGCCTGGCAGACGTCGCGGACGGCCAGGGCCGACCTCGTAGAGCTCTTTCTGACGCGGCGTGAACGAGCCCGAAGCCGGGAACGTCGTCGAGATGTCGACGTGATAGTCGGCGAAGTCGGGGCCCGCGTCCAGGATGAGGAAATCCCCGTCCTTCAGCGATCCGGTCGTACTTGTGGTAGTGGCCGTAAGCATGATTTTTCCCGGACATCAGGATGGGCATATAGGCCATGTCCACGGCGCCCTCGCGGCGGCAGACGAACTCGAAGACGGCTTCCAGCGCTTTTTCGGAGACGCCCGGGCGGGTCGACTGGATCAGGGCGTTGTGGGCCTTGACGCCGATCCGGCCGGCGCGCCGCAGGACGTCGAGTTCGGCCGGCGATTTGATCTTGCGCAGGTCCCAGACCAGCGCGGAACAGTCGCGGACTATCGACCTGGGGGAACTTGTCGCGGAGTTGCTTGACGAACTGGAGCTCCCGCGTGAGGCGGCCGTCCCAGGGATTCAGGGTCATCGACCTCTGGAGGGCGTTGAATTTCTCGTTGGAGTTCTCCGGGCCGAGCTCCTCGGGCTTGAACATCGTGTAGAAGACCCGGGTCCGCTGGCTCAAGCCCGCGAGCGTCGGCCCGAATTGCGCCGCCGGAAGGACCCTCTCGATTCCGGTCGCCTCCCTCGGGATCTCGAACGAGGTCCAGGGGAATCCCCTCGCCGTCCGCCTCTTTTTCGCCGATCGTGAAGAAGAGGAGGCTTTCGCGGCGGACGCCGTCGACGATGAGATAGGCGTCGGGAATTTCGACCCCGGTGAAATAAGCGAAGTCATGGCCCTGGCGGAACTCCCGGTCGTCGGCGGGCGTGGGCGCCCAGGAAGACGGCGATGCCGTCGGGGATCTTCTCCATGAGCCGGCTTCGGCGGGCGGCGTACTCCGTCTTTTCGAAAAGGAGGGGAGACGCGGCCAGCCCGTCG